>JAYQSQ010000009.1:0-677509 GCA_038146985.1 Alphaproteobacteria bacterium | reverse complement strand
CCCGCGAACCAGGAGGCCTTTGGGCATGGACGACCTTACGCTGAAAACCCTGCTCGGAACCTATCCCGGCACGCGGGCCTTGAAGCGGGCGGAGGTTGCCACGCCCGGCGTCAGGCTCGACTTCGCGGACGTTCCGGTGCCAAACACCGCGTTCCGCCGCGCCGTACGCGACCTTGAGTTCGATGTCTGTGAGCTGGCAATAGTCACGTTCCTGATGGCGAAGGCGCGGGGCGTGCCGCTCACCCTTCTGCCAGCGGTGGTCCTCGGCCGTTTCCAGCATCCCTTCCTCGTCCACGACACACGGCGCGGGCCCATGACGCCCACCGATCTGCACGGACGCCGGGTCGGCATCAGGTCCTGGACCGTCACCACGGTCGCCTGGCTCAAAGGCATCCTGCGGAACGAGTATGATGTCGACCTCGACCGTATCCATTGGATCACTTTCGAGGACGCCCACGTCGCCGGGTTCTCGGACCCGCCCGGCGTCGAACGAGCGGCGCCGGGCAAGGATCTTCCGGGCATGCTCGAAGCCGGAGAGATCGACGCCGCGGTTCTTCCAGGCGCCACCGGCAATCCAGCCATCCAACCGGTGATCCCCGACCCTGCGGGCGCCGCCGTCGCGTGGCGGAAAAAGTACGGCGCCATTCAGGTCAACCATCTGGTCGCCGTGAAGTCCGACCTCGCGCGGCGGCACCCGGACGCGGTCCGGGCCGTGTACCGTGGTCTGCTGGACAGCAAACGCATTTCCGGCGTCGATGACGACGGCGGGCCGGACCTCACACCGTTCGGATTCGAGGCGAACCGGCGCAACCTCGAAGTGGCGATCCGGTGCGTCCATGATCTGGGCCTGATCCCACGCCGTTTCACGGTGGAGGAGCTTTTCGACGATCTGACGCGCTCGTTTCAGGCGGTTTGATCCCGCGGGAGATGGCGCGTTTAAGTCCCTTTTCCTCCTATCTTCATCTCTTTCGTTTCACGGCGTGATCCGGCGCTTTATGATCGGCGCGCTGACCTCTCAGGCAAGGACACCGGCATGCGGGACGATTTCAAAGAAGGCAATACGGTCACCCGGAAGCTCACCGTGGATCAGCCGCGCACCATCGCGGTCGCGGGCGGGGCGTTCAACGTCTACGCCACGCCTGAGATGATCCGGGACATCGAACAGACCTGTAAACGCTACATCCTGGAATTCGCCGACGACGGCGAGGATTCCGTCGGCACCCAGGTCAACATCTCCCATGTCGGCGCGACCTTGATGGGCATGGCCGTCGAGATCAGCGCGACGGTCAAGACGCTGGACCGGCGCCGGGTGGTGTTCGAGATCTCGGTGAAGGACGACTTCGATCAGGTCGGCGTCGGCACCCACGACCGCTTCATCACTGACGCCGCGAAATCGGCCGAGAGATTGCGCGCCAAGGCTCAAAAGGCCGGCATCCTGGATTGATGGGCCGGGCAACCGGCACCCCGCGCTTCATCCCGTTCAATCTTCCGATCGGCCGAGTTAAAGCTTCGCGCTCGGCCGCGCGCTGACGGAGGCATGCCATCGCCGGGCATTCTTGGCGCCTTCGGGGAGGCCCAGCTTGATCCAGCCGGCAAAATCGACCACCACCAGAAGGTCGATATCGGCAATTGAATAGCGATCGCCGGCGACGAAAGGCTTGTCCCCGATCATCGCGTCGAAACCGTCGAGGAAATGTTCCACCCGTGCCCGGCCGCGTTCGGCAAGCGCCGGGATCTGCTCATAGTTCACCGGCCCGGTCAGCGCCCGGCCCTTCATGCGCGGGGTGGAGTTCCGCAATGCCTCGGACATGGCCATCATGCCTTCCATCTCGATCCGCCATTGCAGATCGGCGATGCGCCCGCGCTCGGCGGCTGTGCTCCCCATGAGCGACGGTTCGGGATATGCCGCCTCAAGATAGCCTCGGATACCCGCCGTGCTGGTCAGTGTCGTACCGTCGTCCAGGGCGAGCACCGGCACCGTGCAGTTCGGGTTGACGGCGCGGAACTCGGGCGACAATTGCTCACCGTTGCGCAGGTCGACCTCGATGGTTTCGATGTCCAATCCTTTTTCGGCGATGAAGATCCGGACCCGGCGCGGCGACGGCGCGGTTTTGCAATCATAGAACTTCATTGAGCTTCTCCCTCGGGCATCCGGCGTCACGCCAAATCTACGCGCCTGGTGCCGATGCCGCCAGATACCCCGCCCGAGCAACGCAGATCCCGGTTGCAACACCGCCGGCCTTCGCCCAGCCTAGGGCCGAGCGACCATCAGGAGACACACGATGCACTACGCGCCCGGCCAAGAGCCCTGCCCGCTTCCATTCTCGCCCTTCAAGAGCTGCACGGTGCCGCGGCCGATCGGCTGGCTGTCGACGATCTCCACCGGCGGCATCGCCAATCTCGCGCCCTACAGCCAGTGGCAGAACCTCACCTACGATCCGCCGCTGGTCATGTTCGCCGCCAACCAGTTTCCCGACGGCAGGCGCAAGGACACGGTGATAAACGCCGAAGAGACCGGCTGGTTCGTCTGGAACATGGCAAGCTATGCCCTGCGCGAGGCGGTCAATATCTCGGCCATGGAACTGCCCCCGGAAGTGGACGAGTTCGAGCGCGCCGGCGTCACGAAGGCCGCCTGCATCGATGCGCCGGGACCCCGCGTCGCCGAGAGCCCGGCGCATTTCGAATGCCGCTACCTGTCGACCCATCGCCTGAAGGGCCTGTCCAGCCAGGGCACGGTCGACGTGGTCTATGGCGAAGTCGTACGCATCCATGTCGATGACGCGGTGATCACGCCCGAGGGCAAGCTCGACATCCCGCTGATCCGTCCGATCGCTCGGCTGGGCTATTACGACTATACCTCGGTCACCGAAGTGTTCGAGATGAAGGTCCCCGGCGCCTCGTCAGGCCAGGGTAGCGGCATGATGGGCACGGCGTCGGTCTAGCCACAGTATCGACCGTCTATTCAGTCCATCCGGCATGCCCCCGATAGGCCCGGAGGTTCACACCGGCACGATGACATAGCCGATAGTCTCGTCCAGCGCCTTGTCGCGGGGCCGGGCGGGTTTTTCCGCGATCAGGGTGACGGCGATCTCCTTGGCGACGTTGCGGTAGAGGATCACCGCCTCGCGCATCCGGTCGCGGCCGATCTTGTCGAAAACGTCGCGCAGCACGATAAGCTCGCAACGCTCCACCCGCCAGTCGCCGGAATAGCCATAATCGAAATCGACGTATTTCGGCTGGCCGAAATAGGCGAAGGTCTGGGGCGTGACCGCGCGCACATGGGTCGGATCGACCCAGGCGTCATCGTGGCCGGCATGCGGCACCTTGACGAACAGCCGAGCCCCCGGCGCCGCGACACGCCAGAGTTCCTGCATGAGGGGCAACGGGTTTCGCAGATGCTCGAGCACATGGATAAGCTCAAGCTCCTCGAAATGGTCATCCGGCAAGGGGAGCGGAGTCGACCCGCAGGCATCCAAGTCGACCGTGAAGTCGATGCCCGGCAGATCCGCGCCGTCGATATTCACCCATCCCGCGCGAATGTCCCGGCCGCAGCCGATATTCAGCTTTCGCGCGAGATCCCGAGGCATTTCTTATCGAATTTCCGCCCAGGTATCGTCCAGCGCACGGCCGAACCGGTCGGACATCTCGGCGATCTCGGCCTCGGTGATGATCAGCGGCGGCGCGAAGACCAGCCGATCACCGACCGCGCGGGGGATCAGCCCGTTCTTCAAGGCGTTCTCTTGGAACCGTTCCGAGACTTTGAGAGAGGCCTCGAACGGGATGCGGGCAGGCCCGTCGCGCATCAGCTCGATGCCGCAAATCAGGCCGACACCCCTAATATCGCCGATCAGCGGATGATCCGCATGGGCCTCGAGCGCCCCGAGGAAGGTTGGCGAGAGCGCCTTGACCCGCCCCACCACGTCCATCTCCTCATAGATCTTCAGGACTTCGAGCGCGACGGCGGAGGCCACCGGGTGGCCGGCATAGGTATAGCCGTGCGCGAAGGGGCCGAGCTTGCCGCTTTGCGCCAGCATCGCCTGATAGATCTTCTCGTTGATCATCAGCGCCGAAATCGGCTGCATCGCCGCCGAAAGGGCCTTTGCGCTGCTGATCATGTCGGGCTTGAGATTGTAGGTGGTCGACCCCCACATCTCGCCGGTGCGCGCGAAGCCGCAGATCACCTCGTCGGCGACGAACAGGATCTCATATTTCCTCAAGACCGCCTGGATCTTCTCGAAATACCCCGCCGGCGGCAGCACGGCGCCGCCCGCGCCCATGACCGGCTCGGCGAAGAATCCGCCGACGGTCTCCGGCCCCTCCTCCAGGATCAGCGCTTCCAGCGCCTCGGCCATGCGGGTCGAGAACTGCTCCTCACTCTCGCCCTCCTCGTGGCGGCGGTAGTAATGCGGGAACTCGGTATGGTGGAACGGCTCGAAGGGCAGGCCGAAATCTGCATGCATGTCGGGCTTGCCTGAGAGACTCACCGCCGCCGCCGTGCTGCCGTGATAGCCCATGGAGCGGGCGATGATCTTGCGCTTCTCCGGCTTGCCGATGGCGTTGTGATAATACCAGATCAGCTTGATCGCGGTGTCGTTGGCCTCGGAGCCGGAACACTGAAACAGCACTTTCGACATCGGCACCGGCGCCAGCGCGAGCAGCTTTTCCGCCAAATCCACATTCGGCTCGTTCGAGCGGTGCCGGTAGGAGTGATAATAGCCGAGGGTGCGCATCTGGTCGTAGGCGACCTTGGCCAACCGCTCCTGCTGGAATCCGAGCGAGGCGCACCAGAGCCCGGCGACGCTCTCGATATAGTCCTTTCCGGAATCATCGAAGATCCGCGAGCCCTCTCCCCCGGTGATCACCAGCGGCCCGATCTCGCGGTGTCTGGCGAGATTGGTCTGGGGATGCACGAGGCTCGCGATGTCGCGAGCGTGGACGGAATTCGGAATCACGGTCATGGCGCGAACCTCCGGCGGAAGTGGAGGCGCGATGGTAGCAGGGGGATGGGGAACTGAGCGATCTTTTTGCACGGTCGGATTTGATGATCCATCACAGCGTAAACGCCAAAATCTCCCGCCGTCGCCCTGGCGACGGCCAGGGCTTGTGGCGAGAAAAGCAGAATTCCTCCTCAGGTCTCAATTCGCGGATGGTCGTCGAATTTCAGCGACAGCGACAAAAGCCCTGACCTTCGCCATGGCGACGCCGGAAAAAGCCTCCACGGGTGTCCATAACCACAGTATGAAACCGTGCGTTTACATTCTGGCGAACCGAAAGAACGACTTTCTCTATATCGGCGTGACATCCGACATCCGTCGGCGTTTGGAAGAGCATCGAAACGGATGCTCCAGGCATACGAAACGGTATTCCATACACCGTCTCGTTTACCTGGAACATCACGACCGCATCGTCGATGGGATTGCGCGCGAGAAACGGTTGAAGTTCTGGAAACGCGCCTGGAAAATCCGGCTGATTGAGGAGGCAAATCCAGGGTGGAATGACCTCAGGCCCGAACTGGCGTGGCTTGCCTGAACCCGCCCCCTACAGGTGCCGTCCCCGTTCCAAGATCTCCAGCGTATAGGCACGGTAGGTCATGCCGAGTTCGGCGGCCCTGCTGGCGCGGCGTTCAATGATCAGGCGATCTGGCGTCTTCCAGGCCTCGGCGACCTTCTTCTTCCAGACATAGGTGTAATAGGCCTCCTCGAAGGGCGGGCCCATATTGTGCCCGATACCGATCGGTATCGGACGCTGCATCATCAACCTGGCGTTTCTCGCGCGTTTCTTGCTGCGTCGGGTCGTATTCATGCCGGGGTCACCCTATAGGCGCAGCGGCGTGCGCCGGAGAGAAGGTAGTCGGTGCGCACGACCTGGCAATCCGGTCCCAGAACCTCCGAGAAGATCTCCAGTTCGGCGCGGCAGAACTTCTGGCAAGTTGAGGCGGCGGCACAGATCGGACAGTGGTTTTCGATCAGCACATAGGCGCCGTCCGGCTCCTCCCGCCATTCCGCCATATACCCTTCCCTGGACCGGATGCCGGCGAGGCATTCCACCTTTTCACCCAGGGTTCCGGCCCCGGCGAGCCCGTCGCGGTAAGCGGCGAGCGTGTCCGCCTCGCGCGCGGCGATGAGCTTCTCCAACCCCGCCTCGCCAAAGGTCGCCCGCACCGTCCGGATCAGGTCGACCGTCAACTGGCTATGGCGGTCCGGGAAGCGGGCGTGGCCGGCCTCGGTCAATCGCCACAGCTTCTTCGGACGACCCTTGGGCTGGCGCTCCTCGGAGGTTTGTACCAGACCTTCCTCGTGCAGACGCACAAGATGCTGGCGCGCGGCTTCGGGCGTGATATCCAGGTCTTGGCCCAGATCGCCGATGGCGCGCGGCCCCTGGGTTTTGAGCGAGTAAAGAATGCGGTCGGTGGATTTGTCAGACATGGTAGCATTTAGATTGACGTGCTCCCGCCAATTATCAAGTTAAAACTTGCTTTTTCAACTCACTCAATATAATCAAGTTTTATCTTGATTAAGGAAATCGCGATGAGCAGCCAGGATCAGGCCTTGGGTTGGGGTGACCTGCTTTCCGCCGAGTATCGGGTCCCCACCTTGACCCTGGCGCTTAGTATCGCGCTGCATGCCACCAATTTTTTCATCTTCGCGACCCTGTCGCCGAGCGTCGTTTCGGATATCGGCGGCCTGCCGCTGTTGAGTTGGGCGACAACACTGTTCGTGGTGTCCTCGATCGTCAGTTCCGCCGCCGGCGGGATTCTGAAAGCCATGCTAGGCGCCAGAAATTCGATGGTGATCGCGGCCCTCGGATTCGGGCTCGGCAGCGCTGTGACGGCACTGGCGCCCGAGATGGAAATGGTGTTGGTCGGCCGTACGATCCAGGGCCTCGGCGCTGGCCTGCTGACCGCTTACTCCCACGGCATGGTGCGCGACTTGTTCCCGCCGGCCTCCTGGGCGCGGATGTTCGCGGTGGTCTCCGGCGGATGGGGGGTTGCCGCGCTGACCGGTCCCTTGATCGGCGGGATTTTCGCGGAATACGGCATCTGGCGCTGGGGGTTCGGCGCCATGGTGATCGCCGCCGGGCTTTTCGTTCTGCTTTCGCTTCGCGCGATCCCGGCGGGCGGCGGCGGGGAGAGGATCGGAAGCTGGGCACCGGTTGTCCGTCTCGCGCTGCTGGGGGCCTCGGCGTTGCTTCTGGGCAGTGCGGGAAAAGTCGACGTGCCGGGCGTTAACGGATTGCCTCTCGGCCTCAGCGCCTTGTGTTTTGCGCTGACCATCGTCTTGGAGCGGCGCGCCGAAACACCGCTGTTTCCGAAGGACATGTTCCGGCCGGGCACGGTGCTGGGCTCCGGCGTGCTGTACGTCTTCGGCGTCTGTTTCGCGACCGCCACGACCTCGATCTACGGGCCGTTGCTGTTCCGGGTGATCCACGACATTCCCATCATCACGACCGGTTTCATCGTGACCGCCCAGTCGATGAGCTGGACCCTCGCCGCGATCGTGTTTTCAGGGGCCGGACGCGGCGGCAGCAGGCTGGCCTGCGCTCTCGGACCGGTACTGACCGGCGCCGGCCTGATCGGCGTCGGCCTGTATCTACCGGCCGGCCCGCTCTGGGCCGCCATCGGCGCCATCACCGTCATCGGGTTTGGCATCGGCCTCGCCTGGGGTCACGTCGGCCGCTTCGTCCTCGAAGCCGCGGGCGAGGCCGACCGGAACCGCGTCACCTCGGTCATGCCGACCATGCAGTCGATCGGTATCGCCTTCGGGTCGGCGGTCGCCGGCCTCGTCGCCAACGCCAACGGCTTCTCCGCGAGCCTCACGGTGGAAACCGCACGCTCGGTCGCGTTCTGGGTCTATGCCGGACTGGCGCCGGTGCTGCTTATCGGGGTGATCGGCGGCATCCGGGTCGCCCTCGGTGCCAAGGCGATGCCCGAGGAAATTCGTTAGCCGACCAGGCTCTCCAAATCCGCAAGACCCTCTGCCTTTTTCGCCGAAGCTCCCCAATCAATGGCTGTCACCCGGGCTTCGGTCAGGACCAGGCCCGCCTTGCGCCGGGCCGCCGGCTCGACTGCGTCGAAGGCGAGTTCCATGACCAGTTCCGGTGCCACCTCGGTGACCGGTCCATAGCGCTTTACCAAATGATCACGAATCCAGGTGTCCAATCCGCCGAGATCCGCCGCCGACGGGTCGAGAGGGGCCCTGGCGATCGGCACCAGTTCCTGGCTGCCGGAACCATTGCGCCAGGCGCCAAACGTGGCTTCCGGGCCGGAAGCGCCACCGTCCGGCCGCTGCAGATACATCAGGACGGCCTTGGCAATCAGCGGGTCGCGGCGCCAGGAATGCCAATCGTCACCGCGCGAACCCGCCGTGTATCCGCGGTCGCGCCGCTTCAGAACCAGCCCCTTGGCGCCAGAGCACCTGCAATTGCCATGCAGCGCGCGAAGGTCCTCGGCGCCGCGAAACCGCAGCCATGGGTGAAGCCGGATCACCGGCGCCGCCCCACCCGCGACCAGCGTTTCCAGGCGCACCCGGCGCTCGGAGAGGGGCCGGTCCCGAAGATCTTCCCCAGCCTCGGCCAGCAGATCGAAAACCCGCAGCACACCACCCGGCTCCGTCACGACACCGTCGAGAACCGCCGCGAAATTCACGGCGCCAAGGATTTCCGTATGGTCGCCGGAGACGTCGTCGCCGTTCGCCGCGAAAACCATCCGACGCGCGCCGGCGGCGCAAACCTGAACCCGGCGGCCCGCGCACATCCACTCGGCGGCGAATTCCGAGGGATCGAGCCGGTGTAGCAGCGCCGGATCCGCCGGAGAGGTCCGCATGACCGGCGCGAACGCTAATCCGCCGAGACTCGAGGGTTGGCCCGCCCGACCCTCAAGCCAGTCGAAAAGCCGCGTGAAAGGCGGCGTCTGCGCATGCCAGATCTCCTCAACCCGGCCGACCGGAACACCACCGAGCGCCGCCAGCGATGACCGGATAAGTTGCGGCGACACGCCCGCATTCAGGCGCCGGCCAGCCAGTTTCAAAAGCACCCACCTCTCGGTCGCCTCCAGAGTGTCCAGCCACGGCTCGATGGTTTCCACCAGATCCGCGCCCGACGCCACGTTAAGTGTGTCGAGGACGTCATGAAGCGCGGGGGTTTGCCGGTTGCTGATCCGGGCCGGCCACAGCAACGCCGTCGTCTCGGCCAGATCGCCAACGAACGCATGCGACATCTCGAACAGGGCCGGGTCCAGGCGCTCGGCTCCCAACCGGCGCATCATCGCCGGCGACAGGCGGGGAAACGCGGCAAGGTCCAGCAGCAGCGCTATCGCCGTGCCCCGGTCCGGGTCAGGGGCGCGCGCGAAGTAGTCGACCAGAAGCGCGGCCTTGGCGGTGTCGCTCGAGGCGTGGAACAACCGGTCGACCAGGTCGGCGAATAGCCTCACTCGTCCTCCCCACCATAGCCGATCAGGCTCAACGCGCGGGCCTTCAGCCCCATCGCGCCGGCCTGGTGGACGATGGCGTCCTCGCTTCCATGGGTTACCCAGATCTCCGGCGCGCCGACATCGCGAAACGTCTGGAACAGTTCATCCCAATCCGCATGGTCGGAAATCACCAGCGGCAGCTCGGCACCGCGCCGCCGGCTATGGGAGCGCACGCGCATCCAGCCAGACGCGCCGACCATGAGCGCTGGGGCGCCCCGGCTTATCCCCGGCCCCAGGGCCGAAGACGGCGGAGCCAGGACGATCTCTCCAGCGAGCCGCGCGTCATTGCCGGCCGGCAATGGCTTCAAGTTCCCGAGGTCGACGCCGAAACGCCCGTAAAGCGCGCAGAGCGGCGCCAGGCTCGGATGAAGGTGGACGGCTCGGTCGTAGCCCGCTTCCCTCAGGAGGGCGATCATGCGTTGCGCCTTGCCCAGAGAGTAAGCGCCGACAACGTGCGGCCGCTCCGGAAACACCTCCAGCGATCGGAGCAGCTTGCGGATCTCGCCCGCATCGTCCGGATGCCGGAAGATCGGCAGGCCAAAGGTCGCCTCGGTGACGAAAACGTCGCATGGAACGGGTTCGAACGCGGCGCAGGTAGGGTCGCGCCGGCGCTTATAATCGCCGGATACCACGACGCGCGTTCCGCCGAATTCCAGCACCACCTGTGCGCTGCCCAAGACATGACCCGCCGGTGCGAGCCAGACCGATACATCGCCGATCCTGAGACGCTTTCCGTATCGCAGGGCATGCGGGGCGTCCTTTGACGTTTTGCCGAGCCGCACCTCCATGATCGCGAGGGTTTCGGCCGTGGCGACGGCGCGGCGATGGCCCGGGCGCGCGTGGTCGCCGTGGCCGTGGGTGATGACCGCCGTGTCCACCACGTGGGTCGGATCGATATAGAAATCGCCGGGAATGACGTAGAGCCCCTTACGGCGGGGTAAGATCCAGGTCTCGGGCGGGGCCGCGCTGCGGGCCATCACCCCGGCAGGTTGTCGGTTCGCGCCCGCTTTCCGAGATAGCCGCCATGGTGGCGCAAGCCGTATTGCTCCCGCGTCACCCCCTTGCGCTCCATCAGCACCAGGGCCAGGGCATCTCCGACTGCCGCCATCACTGCCATACTCGCGGTCGGTGTCAGCCCCAACGGGCAAGGCTCCGCGATCACGCCCATGTCGATGATCACATCCGAGAGGTCGCGAAGCCCAGAATCCCGATGCGAGGTGATCCCGATCACACCGCCGACGCCCATGTGGCGGCTGAGCTCTATGAACTCCAGCACCTCGCGGGTCTTGCCGCTGGTCGAGAACGCAACGATGCAGTCACCCTCGGCCACCATGCCGAGATCGCCATGCGCCGCTTCGGCGGGATGGATGAAGATCGCCGGCGACGCCGTGGAGCTCAGAATCGCGGCGAATTTCCGGGCAACGAACCCGGCCTTGCCCATCCCCGTGGCCACGATCTTACCGGACGCGTTCTGCAGCAATGTCAGTGCCGCTTCGTAGGTTTCATCAACCGCCACGGCGCGAATCGCTTCGGCTTCGGCGGTCAGGATCTCGCTGATTCGTCCCGCCACGGGCGACGGCTTTGAACCGGACACTTGATTTTTCGACATCATGCTCATGGCGGCGGACAATATCCGCCGATGGCGCGCCGCGCCAGATCTATCGACGCCCGTCGGCCCGCGCATGGTTGTCGCGCGCCCTTCGGCGGCTTAGGGTCGTCATCTCCCACCCCGCTCACCCGGAGCCCTCTATGTCGGAACCCGTCGTCCTGCTGGATATCGACCGCCGCGGCGTCGCCACGGTCACGATCAACCGTCCGCGCGTCAACAATGCCTATAACAGCGAGATGATCCAGTCGCTGATCGACGGGGTCACCCATTGCGCCGAGAACGACGCGGTCCGCGTCATTGTGATCAAGGGCAACGGCCCACACTTCCAAGCCGGCGCCGATCTCAAATGGCTGAAGGAAATCGGCACGCTCTCGCCGGAGGAGAATCTCGCGGTTTCGCTGAAGACCGCGACCGCGATCCGAGGGCTGACCGAGATCATGAAGCCGACCGTGGCGCTCATCCACGGAGGCTGCTTCGGCGGCGGGACCGGCATTGCCGCCGCATGCGACATCGTCATTGCCAGTGAGGACGCGCTATTCTCGATCACCGAAACCCGTTGGGGCGTGATGGCCAGCGTGATCATTCCCCAGTTGAACGCCGCGATCGGCCCGCGCAACACGCGCCGCTATGCGTTGACCTGCGAGCGGTTCGACGCCGCGACGGCGCATCAGCTCGGCCTTGTCCATCAGGTCTGTCCGACCGGAGGCCTTGAGGAAGCGGCGGCGCCGGTGATCAAGAATCTTCTGATGGCGGCCCCGATCGCGACCGAGCAGACCAAGCGGGCAACCCTCAAGGACGCCGGCCTGCTGGTCAGCGACGCCTATTTTATGGAACTGGTGGAGATGCACGCCGCCAAGCGTCAGACGGCGGAAGCGGCCGAGGGCTTGGCGAGCTTCGCGGAAAAACGGGCGCCGTCCTGGTATCCCGGCGACTGACGCCGCGCCAAGCCGCCCCATGCGGACACCCGCGCCGGTTCCCAAGGTGAAACAAGCCGTGGATGGCTTGCCGGCCTGGCTGTCTCAGTGGTTTGAAACCAAGGGCTGGACGCTTCATCCTCACCAGAAAGAAATGATCAGCGCGGCCCGCCAGGGCCGTTCCGCGCTGCTGATCGCGCCCACCGGCGGCGGCAAGACCCTCGGTGGGTTCCTCGGCAGCCTGATCGATCTCGCCGAATCGCCGGCGCCGGGCCTCCACACGCTCTATATATCGCCGCTGAAGGCGCTCGCCGTCGACGTGCATCGCAACCTGCTGGACCCCATCGCCGACATGGGTCTTGCGATCACGGCGGAGACGCGGACCGGCGACACGCCCCAGTCCAAACGCCAGCGCCAGCGCAAGGCACCGCCGAACATGCTGCTGACCACGCCAGAAAGCCTGGCGCTGCTGTTTTCCTATGCCGACGCACCGCGGATGTTCCGT
Source organism: Alphaproteobacteria bacterium (assembly GCA_038146985.1). Lineage (GTDB taxonomy): Bacteria > Pseudomonadota > Alphaproteobacteria > Thalassobaculales > Thalassobaculaceae > JADHLJ01. The sequence goes on along the minus strand of JAYQSQ010000009.1, from coordinate 665,015 downwards.
TCGCTGCGTTGCGTGGTGATCGACGAGTTGCACGCCCTGGCGCCCAACAAGCGGGGAGAGTTGCTGTCGCTCGGCCTGGCGCGGCTGGCCACTCTCGCCCCTGAGGCGCGCCGGGTCGGCCTCTCCGCAACCGTCGCCTATCCCGACGAAATGGAGGCCTATCTCTCGAAGACGGGCCACGCGGGCGCCGGCGATGTCGTACGCATCGAGGGCGGCGGCGCCGTGGAGGCAAAAGCGCGAATCCTGATCGGCGGCGACCGGCTGCCATGGTCGGGGCATATGGGCACCTACGCGGTCGAGGAGATCTACGCCGCGATCCGCGAACACGGCACGACCCTGGTCTTCGTGAACACAAGGGCCCAGGCGGAACTGGTCTTCCAGGCCCTGTGGCGAATCAACGAGGACAATCTGGAGATTGCGCTGCATCACGGCTCGCTCGCGGCGGAACAGCGACGCCGGGTCGAGGCGGTCATGGCCAAGGGCGGCCTGCGCGCCGTGGTTGCCACCTCCTCCCTCGATCTCGGCATCGACTGGGCGGCGGTGGATCTGGTCATCCAGGTCGGCGCGCCGAAGGGCTCCTCCCGGCTGCTGCAACGCATCGGCAGGGCCAATCATCGGCTCGACGTGCCGAGCAAGGCACTGCTGGTGCCGGCCAACCGGTTCGAGGTGTTGGAATGCCAGGCCGCGCTGTCGGCACTGCGCGCGGGACAGCTCGACGGTGATGTCCCGAATCCGGGCGGTCTCGACGTGCTGGCCCAGCATATCCTCGGCACCGCCTGCTCCGGCCCGTTCCATCCCGATGCGCTCTTCGGCGAGATCACCGGCGCGGCGCCTTATCGCGACCTGACGCGCGAGGAGTTCGACGCGGTGCTCGAGTTCGTCGCGACCGGCGGCTATGCGCTGCGCGCCTATGACCGTTTCAACCGGCTGGAAAAATTCGCGGACGGCACCCTTGCGGTTGCGAGCCCAACGGTCGCCCGCAGCTATCGGATGAATGTCGGCACCATCGTCGAAGCGGTGACCCTCAAGGTCCGGATGAAACGCGGCAGGTTCCTGGGAGAGATTGAGGAGTATTTCGTTCAGGGGCTCACACCCGGCGACACCTTCATCTTTTCCGGCCAGTTGCTGCGTTTCGAGGGATTGCGGGAGACGGTGGTCGAGGTTTCGCCGGGTCACGGCGAGGACCCGCAGGTCCCCGCCTATGCGGGCGGGCGCCTGCCGCTGACCACGCATCTGGCCGACGGGGTTCGGGCCTTGCTGGAGGCGGACGAGCTTTGGCCGACCCTGCCGGCGCCGGTCGAGGAATGGCTCAGGGTTCAGCAGTGGCGCTCGGTCCTGCCGAAACGCGACCGGCTTCTGGTCGAGATCTTTCCCAGGGGCGAGCGCTATTACATGGTCGCCTATTGTTTCGAGGGCCGGAACGCGCATCAGACACTCGGCATGCTGCTGACCAAAAGAATGGAACGGGCCGGGCTCGATCCCCTCGGGTTCGTCGCGACGGACTATGTGATCGCCGTCTGGAGCCTCCAGCCGGCGCGCGATATCGACACGCTGTTCGACCAGGACATGCTGGGCGACGATCTGGAAGCCTGGATGGCGGAATCGAGCCTGCTGAAGCGTACCTTCCGCAACGTCGCAGTGATCGCCGGCCTGATCGAGCGCAAGCTGCCAGGACACGAGAAGACCGGCCGCCAGGTCACCTTCAATGCCGACCTGATCTATGACGTGCTGCGCCGGCACGAGCCCGACCACATCCTGCTGCGCGCCACCCGGGCCGATGCCGCCCGGGGCCTGACCGACATCCGGCGTCTAGGCGAGCTGCTGGTGCGGGTGCAGGGCAGGATCGACGTGCGGGTGCTCGACCGGGTCTCGCCGCTCGCGGTGCCCGTGCTGCTGGAGATCGGCCGCGAAAGCGTCCATGGCGGTGCGCTGACAACCTTGCTGGAGGAAGCCGAGTCGGAGCTGATCGCCGAAGCCATGGGCGGCGACATGCAGGGCGCGTTGCCGCTTTGATCAGCGTTCCAGCCGTCCACCGCCGCCGCCTTGACCCGGCCGGCATGCCCCTCGACAGTGGCGGGATGATGGATCTTGTCTTGAACGGCACCGACCTCGCCGCGGACCCGTCCGGCGCCCTCTTTTGGCCGGAGCGGCGGGTGCTGGTGGTCTCCGACCTGCATTTCGAGAAGGGCTCGGCCTTCGCCGCGCGGGGCGTGCCGCTGCCGCCCTATGATACCGCCGCGACCCTGGACCGGCTGGAGGAAACCCTGGCGCGGCACCAGCCCGAGACCGTGATCTGCCTCGGGGACAGCTTTCACGACCAATGGGCGCCGGAGCGGGTTTCGGACGCGGCTCTGGCGCGGATCCGCGATCTGGCGGCGCGCCACGATTGGATCTGGATCGCCGGCAATCACGACCCCGAACCCGACCCGCTCTGGGGCGGGCGGACAATGCCCGAGATCGTTCTCGGCCCGCTGATCTTCCGCCACGAGGCGGCCGAAGCCGAGGCCATCGGCGAGATCAGCGGGCATTTCCATCCCAAGGCCAGGGTGCGGCTCCGGGGCCGCAGCGTCTCCGGTCAGTGTTTCATCACCGACGGCAGGCGTCTGGTGATGCCGTCCTTCGGCGCCTTTACCGGCGGCCTGGATGTCACCTCCCCTGAGGTAAAGCGCCTGTTCCGGCGCCGGTTCGAAATCCTGTTTCTCGGCCCGGAGCGCCTCTACAGATTTCCGCACTCGGCGTTGCTACCCACCCGTGTTCTCGCGCTCTGAATCGCCGCACGGTGCATGAAACAGGCTCGGAGCACCCGGTTGCGCCGCCGTGCTTGGGTCGGCGGATCAAGTATGCTAGGCCGGATCAGCCTGCGCGCTCATCCAATCCGGCGCGGGACACGTATAGGGCCGCAGTGAAGCGGGAACGGGACTCTTCATGCGCATTGCCGTTATCGGGTCAGGGATATCCGGGTTGAGCGCCGCCTGGCTGCTGTCCAGAGGCCACGACGTAACCTTGTACGAGCGCGAACCTCGTCTCGGCGGCCACAGCAATACCGTCGAGGTCGACTACGACGGCACCTCGATTCCCGTCGATACCGGCTTCATCGTCTATAACGAGGCGACCTATCCCAACCTGATCGCACTATTTGACCATACCGGTGTGCCGACAGAGACCAGCGATATGTCGTTCAGTGTTTCGGTCGGCGGCGGGAAGCTGGAGTACGAAGGCTCTCTCACCGGGCTTGCCGCGCAACCCGCCAACCTGGTGAAGCCCTGGTACTGGGGCATGTGGCGAGACATCGTCAGATTTTACAAGTCGGCACCCGCGTTGTTGGACGAGCCGGCGGACGGGCCGCTTTCGCTCGGCGCGTATCTTGACCTTGGCGGATACGGAGCGGCGTTCCGGGACCATCATCTGCTGCCCATGGCGGCGGCAATCTGGTCCTGTCCGATGCAGACCATGCTCGCCTTTCCGGCACGCTCCTTCGTGCGGTTCTTCGTTAACCACGGCCTGTTCAATCTCGGCGCGCGTCCGGAATGGCGCACCGTCACCGGCGGCTCCCGGGTCTATGTCGAGATCCTGGCGAAGGCGCTGGGCGACCAGGTTCGCCTGGGATGCCCGGTCGCCTCGATCGAGCGATCCGATACCGGCGTCGCGGTGACCACCCGTGCCGGCGACACAGATGTGTATGACCACGCCGTCATCGCGTCGCATGGCGACGAGGCGTTGGCGATGCTCAAGGACCCGAGCACCGATGAGACCCGCCTGCTCTCGGCCTTCACCTACCAGCAGAACACCGCGATCCTGCATCGCGACGTTTCGCTGATGCCCCGGCGCAAGACCGCCTGGGCGGCGTGGAACTATCTCGCTTCGGACGGCCATCGGGATGGCCGACGGGACGACCGCGCGGTTTCCCTGACCTATTGCATGAACCGGCTGCAGAATATCGACCCGCGCCATCCCCTTTTCGTGACCATGAACCCGATCCGCCCGCCGAACCCGGGTCTGGTTTTCCGGAGCTTCTCCTATACGCACCCGGTCTTCGATCAGGCCGCGATCGACGCGCAGGGCGCGCTGCCGCGGATTCAGGGCGTCAATCGGACCTGGTTCTGTGGCAGCTACTGCGGCTACGGCTTCCATGAGGACGGCCTGAAATCGGGCATCGCGGTCGCCAGGGCTCTGGGCGCCGTGATCCCCTGGGAAACCGATGTTGAACCGGCGAACCACGGCGCGACGGTTCCGTCAGCCGTGCCAGCCTCATCCCGCCCGGCATTGGCGGCGGGAGACTGAACGGATGCCGGTTGATCACGATTCCGGACCGGTCTCCTGCCTCTATCGCGGCGAGGTGATGCACCGGCGGCTGATCCCCATGCGGCATCGTTTCGTCTACCGGGTCTTCTCGATGTTCCTCGACCTGGACGATATCCCGACCCTGTCCCGGCGCCTCCGGTTTTTCTCGCATAACCGGTGGAACCTTTTCAGTTATTTCGACAAGGATCACGGTCCGCGCGACGGACAGCCGGTCAGGCCGTGGATCGACGGCCATCTGCGCGACGCCGGCATCGAACCGGAGGGGTTACAAGTCTTCACCCATTGTTTCCCGCGCATCCTCGGCTACGTGTTCAATCCGCTGACGATCTACTTCTGTTACGACCATCAAAACGAGCCGCGCGCCATCCTTTACGAGGTCAAGAACACTTTTGGCGAACAGCACGGCTATCTCATTCCGGTCAGCCCGGACCGGCAGGGCGACCAGCCCATCGTCCAGGCTTGCGAGAAGGTGTTCCATGTTTCGCCCTTCATCGACATGGCGGCCGTCTACCGGTTTCGCCTGAAGCCGCCGGGCGAGCGGCTGTCGATCCTGATCCGGCAATCGCTCGCGGACGGCGAGACGCTGCTGGCGACCCATACGGCGCGGCGCGAGGCGTTGAGCGATGCTGCGCTTTTGGCTATCCTGCTGCGGTACCCTTTGATGACCATGAAGGTGATGATCGCCATCCACTGGGAAGCCTTGAAACTTTGGCTCAAGGGCGCCCGTTATCACGCCAAGCCGGTACCGCCCCCGCAAGAGGTCTCCGTCGTTGACCAAGGGCGTCACGGCCCAGTATCACGCGCGGTCGACCAAGCCGCCCACTGACGCCCGGAGTATTGAGCGCAATGAGTTCCACGGACTGGACAGCCCAAGCCAAATCCCAGACCCGATCGGTGACGCAACCCACCCGAGGCGGCGCGGCGGCGCAGCCCTCTCGGCGGAAGGCGCGGATGTCGCCGTGGGTTCGTTTCGCTTTCCTGATTCTGAGGCGCATCCGCAAAGGATCGCTCGCGGTCGTTTTGCCAGACGGTCACCGGTTCGAGTTCAAGGGCGCCCTGCCCGGGCCCGAGGCCGAACTCAAATTGCGTGATCCGAACGTCGCCAAGCGGGTCCTCCTCGGCGGCGACTTGGCTTTCGCCGAGAGCTATATGGATGGCGCCTGGGAAAGTCCCGATCCGACCGCCCTGGTCGAGTTGTGCCTGAATAATTGGGACGTGGTCTCGCGCGCCGCCGACGCGAACGTCCTGGTCCGCTCGGCCCGGCGGATCGGTCATTTCCGCAGGCGCAACTCGAAGACCGGCAGCCGGCGCAACATCAGCCATCACTACGACATCGGCAATGCCTTCTACGCCCGCTGGCTCGATCCGGGCATGACCTATTCATCGGCGATCTTCGAGGGACCGCACGAAGAACTTGAGGCGGCGCAGGAGCGGAAATACCGCCGCCTGGCGGACATGCTGAAACTACAGCCGGGCCAGACGGTGCTGGAGATCGGCTGCGGCTGGGGGAGTTTCGCGCGACTGCTCGCCAAGGAATATGGGGTCAAGGTGGTCGGCCTCACGCTGTCGACGGAACAGCGGGACGAGGCGTTGCAGCGGATCGCCGGGGACGGCCTCACCGACCGCATCGAGATCCGTTTGCAGGATTATCGGGATGTCACCGGAACCTTCGACGCCATCGCCTCTATCGAGATGCTGGAAGCCGTCGGCGAGGCCTATTGGCCGACCTATTTCGCGACCCTGCGCGATCGTCTCGCGCCCGGCGGACACGCCGCGATCCAGGTGATCACCATCGACGACCGCAACTACGACAGCTACCGGAGCAATCCGGATTTCATCCAGAAATACATCTTTCCCGGCGGCATGCTGCCGAGCCCGTCGCGGCTGGCCCGGCACGTCGAAGAAGCCGGTCTCGCCACCCTCGCGAATGACGGCTTCGCGCTGGATTACGCGCGCACACTGGCGGTCTGGCGCGCGCGGTTCCTCACCGCCTGGCCGGCGATCAAGGAACAGGGTTTCGACGACCGCTTCCGGCGGATGTGGGAATACTATCTCTGCTATTGCGAGGGCGGCTTCCGGGCCGGGCATATCGATGTCCGGCAAATCGGCTTGAAACACGCTTGATGGCCCCCGGCTCGCTGCCGAAGCGGGTCCTGCTGGCATACGGCCTGCCGGGACTGCCCCTGGCGGTGCTCGGCCTGCCGCTGTTCATCTATCTTCCGACCTTCTACGCCGAGGGCGTCGGCATCGACCTTGCGACGGTCGGCCTCGTGCTGCTGTTCGCCCGACTTTGGGACGTGGTCACCGACCCGATCGTCGGCGCGCTGAGCGACCGGACGGGCGGGCGTTTCGGCCGGCGCAGGCCCTGGGTTCTCGGCTCCCTCCCCCTGCTGTGTCTGTCGATCTGGTTCCTGTTCGTACCGTCCGAAAGCGCCGGGGTCGGTCATCTCCTGATCTGGAGCATGCTGCTCTACCTGGCCTGGACGACGCTCCAGCTTCCCCATGCCGCCTGGGGCGCCGAATTGTCGACCGATTATCACGAACGCTCGCGGATCACCGGCACGCGCGAGGCGCTGGTGATCATCGGCACGCTCCTGGCGGCGGCGGCGCCGGTACTTCTCGGCTCGAAAGGAAGCGAGGCCGGGCTCGCGGAGGTATTGCGGGCCCTGGCCATCGGTCTCATCGTCGCGCTACCGCTCACCGCGCTGCTTGCCGCCGCGATCACGCCGGACCCGCCCTCGCCTCGGCGGAGCAGCGGTCAGCCCTGGACGGACCTGCTTTACTCCGGCTACCGGGCGCTCGCCCAGAACAAGGCGTTCCTGCGCTTGATCCTGGCCTATCTTCTGAACGGGATCGCCAACGGCCTTCCGGCCACGCTTTTTCTGCTGTTTGTCGGCCATGTCCTGGTTCTGCCCGACAAGGCGGGAGAACTTCTGTTCATCTATTTCGCCTGTGCCATCGTCGGAATCCCGCTCTGGGTCTGGGCAAGCGGACGGCTGGACAAGCACCGGGCCTGGCTCGTCGCCATGGCCGGAAACTGCCTGATCTTCGCCTGGGCCCCGTTTCTGGGCGCCGGTGATTACGTGCCGTTCCTGACGATTTGCGTGTTGTCCGGGCTCTGCCTCGGCGCGGACCTAGCGCTGCCGCCATCGATGCAGGCGGATGTGGTCGATCTCGACCGCGCGGAAGGATCGGCGCGCAGGACCGGGCTTTATTTCGCGTTCTGGGGCATGGCGACCAAGCTGGCGCTCGCGCTTGCCGTCGGCATCACGTTCCCGGCGCTCGACTTCGCCGGTTTCGATGCGAGCGCGGGCGCGGTCAACGACGAGGGGGGTCTGCTGGTGCTGGCCTTGCTCTACGGCGCGCTGCCGATCGCCTTCAAGGTCGCCGCGATGGTGCTGATGGCCCGCTTCGCACGGCACATGCCGGCGCGCCAGGCTTAAGGGCGCGCCCAGGCCGGAAGAGCGAAGCGCCGTCCCAGCCAGCGGAAAAGGCCGCCGATCACCGGCAGGCGGCTGTAGAGCTGGCTTGCCGCGTCCCAGTGATCGAGATGGGCGACAACACGCCCGGCCATATCGAAATGCGCCTCGGTCATGCCCACGAGGCGAACCGCCATGCCCGAACGCCCCTTGGTGCGGGCAGTGAAGGTCCATTTGAAATAGGCGGTATTCCCGCTCACCGCGATGTCGTCAATCACGAAGGCCGGCCCGTCCAGCACCGCGTACATATGCTCGTAGATCCCGCGCAGGGCAGCGATGCCGGTCAGATCGTTGAAAGGGTCGGTGAACCGCACGTCAGGAGCGCAAAGCCGGTCCAGATCACCGAGGCTTTCCGGCGTCAGGGTCTCGTGAAACCGGCCATACTCGGCCGCGCGGGCGGCGATATCGGCGCTGCTCAAAACCCGGTTCCACGGCGGATCGCCGCCATGTAGAGGCCGTGCGGCAGCTTGCGGACCTGTTTCATGATGGTCGTGAAGCTCTTCGGAAAGTTGATCTCGAAGGTGTTGCTTTGCAGCCCGCGATAGAAGGCCTCGGCGGCATCCTCGGGTTCCATCAGGAACGGCATCGGAAACGGATTCTCGTCCGTCAGCGGCGTGCGCACGAAGCCCGGGCAGACGAGCTGCACCTTGATGCCCTTGGGCTCGAGGTCGAACTTCAAGGCCTCGGTCATGTTGTTGAGGGCCGCCTTGGTGGCGCCATAGGCCGCCGCCGTCGGCAGCCCCCGATAACCGGCGACGGAGGAGACAATGGCGATGTGTCCATGCCCGCGCGCCACCATCTTCGGCACCACGCCCGCAAGCCCGTGCACCACGCCCATCAGGTTGATTTCAACCAGGCGGCGAAAAGGCTCGACCTCGAAGGCCGCGCTATCGACCGAGATGTGCAGACCGGCGGCGAAGACGGCAAGGTCGATCCCGCCCTCCCCGCTCCAGATTGCCTCGGCGACCTCGAGCGAGCGCGCCTCGTCCGTGACATCCAGGGGATGGCCGGCGATCCGGCCGCCGCTGGCCTCCGCCATCGCCTGCAGCTTGTCACCGGAGCGCGCCGACGCGGCAATGCGCCAGCCGTCCCGGGCCATGCGAAGTGCCAGCGCGTGTCCGATACCGGTGCTGGCACCGGTGATCCAGGCGACCTTTTCGGCCATCAGTTTTTCCAGTCCGTCATGGATCGATCATCGCATGAACCTCGGCGCCCGATACGCCGGGCACCCTATCCAGCGGCACGAAGGCGGCGAGGTCCGAGGGTTCGGGCGTCACGCGCTTATACTCGACATTGGAATCACCGACCGTGAAGGTCAGCTTTACCCAATCGCCCTTGGCGTCGAACCAGATATCGATGTCGAGATCGCCGCGCATGGCATAGTGGGTGGCGGCAACGTCCCGGCCCTCGGACATCACCGTCTCCTGCCCGAGATTCTCGAAGCCCACCTTCAACACCCGGCCGTGCTGGGTACTGAGCAACTCCCGCCGGGTCACCATATCGGCCCGCCAATAGGTCGTCGGCAGGATGTCCGTCGCCATGGTGAGCTTGCCGTCATGCCCCTCGACCATCAGCCCGGCCGCGGATTGCCGTGCCTCGACGCGGTAGACATCGCCGTCGTCGTTGATGGCGCTGGTCAGGCTCACGATCTTGCCGTCGCGCCAGCGGGTGCTGGTTCTGAGCAGGTATTTGAAGGCGGTGATCGGACCGAGCCCGACCCGGAGCGCGGTCACCACCTCGACCCGCTCCGCGCCGGCCGGTCCGTCGATCTTGACCATCGAGAAGCCGAACTTGGAGCCGTTGCGATAGGCGTCGAACTTGATCACGCGCTCGGACGCTGACGGCGCCGCCATCGGCGCGAGCGCAATGCCGACCAAAATCACCCAAAATAGACCGATCGTTCGGTATCCAACGCCGAAACGCATCTTTCTCTCCGACTGCCTCTCCGGTCGACTCCGAAACCCCATAGTCGTTTATTCGCGCGGATTTGTCATTCGGATGACCGGGATTTGGCTCGGCGATACCAGGGCTACGTCATCAATCACCCTTGGCGCGGCGCGGCGCGGGGTTTAGATACGGGCGACACTTATCGGAGGCGCATCGATGAGCAATCCCCACACCACGCCCCAGGACCGGGTTCCGGTCTCGATCCTCACCGGCTTCCTCGGCAGCGGCAAGACCACGCTCCTCTCGAAGCTGATGCGCAACCCGGCCATGGACAAGGTCGCGGTGATCGTCAACGAGTTCGGCGAGATCGGCATCGACGACGCGCTGGTGGTGCAGTCGAACGAGGACACCATCCTGCTGAATAGCGGCTGCCTGTGCTGCACGGTGCGCGGCGATCTGGTCGACACCATGCGCACCCTGTTCATGGACCGCGCCGACGGGAAAGTCCCGGCCTTCGACCGCCTTGTCGTGGAGACCACCGGGCTCGCCGATCCGGCGCCGATCCTGCACACGATGATGGCCGACCCATTCCTGGTCACCCGCTATCGCCTTGACGGGGTGATCACCGTGGTCGACGCCCACCACGCGATGAGCCAGTTCGACCAGCAGTTCGAATCCGTCAAGCAGGCCGCCGTCGCCGACCGCATCGTGCTCTCCAAGGTCGATGTGACGGACCCGGAGATGGTGGCGACCGTCAAGTCGCGCCTCGCCAGCGTCAACCCCGCCGCCCCGGTGATCGAAGCCGATCATGGCGACGCCGACCCAGCCGCGCTGTTCAATGCCGGCCTCTACAACCCGCTCACCAAGACCGCCGATGTCGCGCAGTGGCTGAAGGAAGAGGCCTACCGGGATACCGAGGGCCATGTGTATCACCGTCACGGCGAGGATGGTCACGGTCATGGGCACGAGCACGGGCACGGGCATGGGCACCATCACCACGACGTGAATCGGCATGACGATCATATCCACAGCTTTGCGCTCTATTTCGACGAGCCGCTGAAATGGAGCAAGATCGCCGGCGCCCTCGACATGCTGGCCCAGACCCACGGCGCCAACATTCTGCGGATCAAGGGCCTGCTCAACGTTGCCGAGATCGACGACCAGCCGGTCGTGGTTCATGCGGTTCAGCACATGTTTCACCCGCCGGCCAAGATCGACGAGTGGCCGAGCGAGGATCGCCGCTCCCGGCTGGTCTTCATCGTCAAGGACGTGGAGCGGGAGACCTTGGAAAGCGTGCTGAAATCCTATCTCGCGCTGGATTTTTAGCGGTCTCGACGCTTCCCTCGGCACCTTAACCGGCCTACCCCAGAAACCCCGGATTCATCTCTAGGAACGCGCGCGAGATCCGGCCGAAAGGATGGGCGTAGGCGTAGAAATCCTCGGTCTTGGCGATAACCTCGGGGTCTTTCACGATCCGCGCCTCGTAATCCCGGCCAAGCGCTAGGAACCGGTCTTGTCCGCCGGTTGAGCCGGAAACCGCGCGGCCCTCGACAAGCTCGATCATCTCCGCGACCGCGGCATCCAGTTCCGCCGCGCTGTTTTCCTCTATCAGCAATCCTTCCTTCTCGAAGGCTTCGCTGGTCAAAAAGCTCGGCAGTCCCCGTTCCAGCATCTCGGGATAGAACACCTCGCTGCCGTCACCGGCCCGGCGGATATGCTTGAAAACCAACAGATCACCGGCCAGCGGCAGACGCAGATGCTCGAGCATCAGATTGACCGTCAGCGCCGGGCGGCCGAAAGCGCGTACCAGAGCCTCCGGACCCGAGGCCTGGTTCACCGCGAAACGGCAGCGGGCGGAAAGGTAGACATCCAGATACGGGGCATAGTCCGGCGCATGCGGGACATCGATCACCCGGCCCGACGGGTGATCGAGCGGCGGGCTCGACGCGTCGCCCAGCCGGCAGACCCGATAGCCGGCTTCCACCAGCCGGTCGATCGCGGTGCCGTAATTCGCGATATCGGCACAGCGGAACAGATGATGCGCCTTTTCCGGCAGATAACTGGCATCGCGGACATGCAGCAGTACGAACGGGTCGTCCGGATCAGCGCCGCGCGCCCGCATCCAGGCATCCCCCAGGCGGCGAAAGTGCTCCGGCAAGGTGAAATGCGCCATCGGCGTCCCGCCGGCCACCGCGCGTCCGAAGTCGCGGGTCAGGCGCTGCGGTTCGACCAGCAGCATGCGCAGCACGTTCATGTCCAGCATCCCGCCCTCGAGAAAGCCGAGCAGCGGCAGCAGCGGGTCCTCGGTTTCCACATGCGCGAAGACCGGTCCGGTGATCTCAAGCACCGCCGGGTTGACCCCTGGGCGATCCGTCGGTCCGGTCAGCACCACGATCCTGTCATGGTCGGCGCCGTACAGGGTGTTGAGAAAAAACAACTCCATCGCCAGATGGCCGATCCGCTCCACCTGGGCGAGGATGTAAACGAGATTGCGCCCCCCCGGCACGAGATGCGGGGCGACCAGACCAAACAGCCGCTGCAGGGTCTCCGGCTTCGCCATCTCTGCTTGCAGATCCTCCGCCAGGCGGTCCAGATCCTCGGGCGTGTCGACCATAGGGGCGTGTCTCCATCCACTCGGGCGGGGGAATCCGGCAATGATATCCGAGGCTCAAGTGAAACACATCCTCGCCGGCCACCTCTTCCCTTTCCCCACGCCCCGGTTTCTGGCAGACAGGATCAATCCGACACCAAATGATCGCCACGCCCCATGACCAGTGCCGAAACTTCCGAAACCCCGGCCGCGACCGACTTTATCCGCGAACAGATCCGCGCCGACCTCGCCGACGGAACCGTCAGCGCCGTGGTCACGCGGTTTCCGCCGGAACCGAACGGCTATCTGCATCTGGGACACGCGCTGTCGATCTGCCTGAACTTCGGTGTCGCTCGCGAATTCGGCGGGGTCTGCAACCTGCGTTTCGACGACACCAATCCGACCAAGGAAGAGATCGAGTTCATTGAGGCGATCCAGCGCGATGTCGCCTGGCTCGGCTTTTCCTGGCAAGGCGAGCCGAAATACGCCTCCGACAACTTTCAACAGCTCTATGACTGGGCCGAGGATCTCATCACCCAAGGAAAGGCCTATGTGGATGACCTGTCGGCCGAGGAGATCCGCGAGTACCGTGGGACCCTGACCGAGCCGGGCCGACCGAGCCCCTGGCGCGACCGCCCGGCCGAGGAGAGCCTGGATCTGTTCCGGCGCATGAAGGCGGGTGAGTTTCCCGACGGCGCCCGGGTCCTGCGGGCCAGAATCGACATGGCGTCGGGCAACATCAACCTGAGAGACCCGATCCTCTACCGCATTCTGCATGCTTCCCATCCCCGCACCGGGGATGCGTGGTGCATCTACCCGACCTATGACTTCGCGCACGGACAATGCGATGCCATCGAGGGGGTGACGCACTCGCTCTGCACCTTGGAGTTCGCCGACCACCGACCGCTTTACGACTGGCTGATCGAACAGCTTCCGGTTCCGGCGCGCCCACGGCAGTACGAGTTCGCCAAGCTGCTGGTCTCGCACACCGTGCTCTCCAAGCGCCGGCTGACCCGGCTGGTGAGCGAGGGCCATGTGCGCGGTTGGGACGATCCCCGCATGGCAACCCTGTCGGGCCTGCGGCGGCGCGGTGTGCCGGCGGCGGCGCTGCGCGACTTCGTTTCCCGGCTCTCGGTCTCGAAGAACGAGGGCGAGGTCGAGATGGCGATGTTCGAGCATGCCGTGCGCGAGACCTTGAATCAGACCGCCGAACGGCGGATGGCGGTGCTGCGGCCCCTGAAGGTGGTGATCACCAACTATCCGGAGGGAGAGACCGAGCTTCTGCAAGCGGTGAACAATCCCAACGATCCTGATGCGGGGACGCATGAGGTTCCGTTCTCCCGCGAGATCTGGATCGAGGCCGACGATTTCATGGAGGATCCGCCACGCAAGTTCTTCCGCCTCGGCCCCGGACGCGAGGTGCGGCTGCGCTATGCCTATTTCATCACCTGCGACGACGTGGTGAAGAACGCCGACGGCGCCGTGACGGAACTCCGCTGCACCTATGATCCGGCCACCAAGGGCGGCGACGCGCCGGACGGGCGCAAGGTCAAGGGCACGATCCACTGGGTCTCTGCCGGCCATGCTCTGGACGCCGAGGTGCGGCTCTATAACCCTCTCTATACCCGGGCCGATCCAGGGGCCGATGGCGACTTCATCGACGACATCAATCCGGATTCCCTGGAGATTCTGACAGGCTGCAAACTGGAGCCGAGCCTCGCCGACCTGCCGGCAGACGCCGCGATCCAGTTCGAACGGACCGGCTATTTCGTCGCTGATCCCGACGGAACGCCCGAAGCCCGGGTCTATAACCGGACCGTCGCTTTGCGTGACAGCTGGGCAAAGGCCATGGCGAAGGGCTGAGCCGGTTTTCGGCCGTAGCGGCGAAATTCAGCTCCGCTCTCTTTCGCCCCGCCCTTCTCGCGGGCGCATGCCACGCCGCCAGGAGGTGCTTGCGCCAGGGGGATCTGGGTGGCAGTGTCCGGCAATATGAACGCCCCGCCTTCCGATGAGCTTTTGAGAGATATCTGGTACTTCGCGCTGCCGTCGGCCGCGCTGGCGGCAGGCCGTCTGGTGGCGCGTGATCTGCTGGGCGAACCGGTGGTGTTCGGCCGGGGACGCGACGGGGCGGCATTCGCTTTGAGGGACATCTGCCCGCATCGCGGTATTCCTCTCAGCGATGGCCGGATGACCGGCGGCGAGGTGGAATGCTGCTACCACGGCTGGCGGTTCGGTGCCGACGGGGTCTGCACGGCGATCCCCTCGCTGGTCGAGGGCCAGGATCTGGACGTCTCCCGCATCCGGGTACGGCGCTATCCGGTTCACGAGGCGCAGGGCTGTATCTGGATCTACATGGCACGTGACGCGGCCGGCACCGCGGAGCCACCGCCACCGCCGGCGCTGCCCGGGGTCGCGGACCGGCCGAAACTGACCGAGTCCATGGAGTTTCCCTGTCATGTGGATCACGCCGTGGTCGGCCTGATGGACCCGGCGCATGGTCCGTTCGTGCACAAGGCCTGGTGGTGGCGGTCGCGCAAATCGATCCATGCCAAGGAGAAACGCTTCGGGCCCTCGGAACTGGGCTTCTCCATGCTCCGCCACGCGCCGTCGAGCAATTCCGCCGCCTATAAGATCCTGGGCGGCGAGATGACCACCGAGATCAGCTTCCGATTGCCGGGCATCCGCATCGAACATGTCGAAGCCGGGCGCAATGCCCTGATCGGACTGACAGCGGTAACGCCGATCACCGCCGAGCGGACCGTCATCCATCAGATGATGTATTGGACCATGCCCTGGCTCTCGGCGCTGCGGCCGATTCTCCAGCCCTTCGTCAGAACCTTCCTCGGCCAGGACCGGGAGGTCGTGGTCAAGCAGCAGCGCGGATTGGCGCATGAGCCGAACCTGCTGCTGATCAACGACGCGGACATGCAGGCCAAATGGTACTATCGCCTGAAGAAGGCCTATGAGCGGTCGACCATCGAGGGCATTCCTTTCGAAAACCCGGTGCGCGAAACCACCTTGCGCTGGCGTAGCTGAGGCGGATACCGGTGGACTATCTCCGGTTCGTGCGCGGTAACATCCGCTTTCTCGGTTTCGGCTACCTGATCGCCTTCATGTCCACGTTCGGGCAAACCTTCTACATCGCCATGTACAGCGGACAGCTCCGCGACGCCTTCTCCCTCAGCCATGGAGATTTCGGCAACATCTATGCCGCCGGCACGGTGACCAGCGGCCTGCTGCTGATCTGGGCGGGCAAGGTGATCGACCGGGTGGACCTCAGGCTCTACGCGGTTCTGCTATGCGCCGGCATGGCCGGAGCGTGCCTAGTCATGTCGGTCGCCTGGAACGGCTGGATGCTGGCGCTGGCGATCTTCCTGCTGCGCTTCGCCGGGCAAGGGCTGATGAGCCAGGCGGCGACCGTGACCATGGCGCGCTATTTCGACGAGTTCACGCGAGGGCGCGCGGTCTCGCTCGCGGCGCTCGGCTTTCCCAGCGGTCAGGCGCTGTTTCCGGCGGCGTCGGTCAAGGTACTCGCGATCTTCGACTGGCGCGACGTGTGGCTCGCCAGCGCGCTGATGGTGCTGCTGGCGGCCCCACCGCTGCTGCTCTGGCTGCTCAAGGGGCATGGGGCGCGGCACCGGGCCTTCCTGGAGCGGGCGGGCGCGTTGCAGGACCGTGCCGTGGATGCCGCGCGCCGGCAATGGACCCGCAGCCAGGTGGTTCGTGATCCGCGCTTTTTCCTCGCGATGTCCGCCATGATGTCCTCGGCCTTCATCATCACCGGCCTCAACCTGCATCAGGTCCATCTGGTCGAAAGCAAGGGCTGGGACCTGACGATCTATGCCTCGTCCTTCTTCATCTATGCGATCTGCCAGGTCGGCATGGCGATGATTACCGGCATGCTGGTCGACCGCTACGGGGCTTTGTCGGTGGCGCCTTTCTACCTGCTGCCGCTGATGTGCGCCTGCCTGGTCATCGCGGTTTTCGACAGCCAGGCCTCGGTGTTCTTCTTCATGATCCTCGCGGGAAGCTCCGGCGGCGCCGGGGCGACAGTGGTCTCCACCGTCTGGGCCGAGCTTTACGGCGTGCTCCATCTCGGCTCGATCCGGGCCATGGTTGCCGGCATCCAGGTGATCTCCAGCGCTCTCGGCCCGGCAGTGTTCGGCTGGTTCATCGATGCCGGAATCACCATAGAAACCCTTTCCGCCGCCTGCGGGCTCTACGCGCTGGGCTCCTGCGTGATGCTGGCGGCCTTGTTCCGGCCCCGGTTGCTGATGCCCTGGCGCCCCTAGCCGAGCACACCCTCCTGCCGCAGCGCCGTGACCGCCGCGCCGTTGAGGCCGAGCCAGTCGCTCATCACCGCGTCGGTATGTTCGCCCAGCATCGGCGAGGCCTTGAGGCGCACCGCGGCCCCGTCCACACGGACCGGCCAGGCCGGCATCTTGAAGGGACGGTGGACCGGATGGACCATGGTCTGCATGACCCCGCGCTCCTCGAAGGTCTTGTCCTTGTTGAGCTCGTCGGTGTCCAGCACCGCGCCCGCCGGAATGCCCGCCGCGCCGATCTTCTCCATCGCCTCGAACTTGCCCTGGCCGCGGGTCCAGGCGGCGATGATATCGTCCACCTCGTCGATCCGGTCGACCCGGTCCGCCGGCGTGGCGTAGCGGTCGTCGCCGATCAGATCCTCGCGTTCAACAACCTTCAGCAAGCGATCCCAATGTTCCGGATTGGCCCGGCTGGTCATGATGTAGATGTAGTCGTTGGGCCCACCCGGCGCGCAAGGGTAGAGGCCCATCGGCGCATTGGTGATGCCGGGCACCCGGCTGCCGCCGCGCTGGGCCGCCTTGCCGGTTCGGCCTTGGGTAGCGAAATTGACCCGCATGTAGTGCAGCATCGCGTCCTGCATCGCCACCTGCAGCTTGTGGCCTTCGCCGGTCTCTTTGCGCTTGAACAGGGCGCCCAGGATCGTGATCGCCATCAGCATGCCGGTTCCGGTATCGCCGAGAGTGATTCCCGGCCGGGTCGGTGGGCCGTCGGCGTCACCGGTGACGCTGAACGTGCCGCCGCAGGCCTGGGCGATCATGTCGAAGGCGAGGTTTTTCTCGAACGGGCTGCCCTCGCCGAACCCCTTGACCTGGGCATAGATGATGCCGGGATTGATCTGCTTGACCACGTCATAGGACAGGCCCAGCCGCTCGATCGCGCCCGGCGCGAAATTCTCGATCATCACGTCGGCCTCGCGGATCATGTCCTTGACCAGATCGAGACCCTTGGGCGATTTCAGGTTCAGGGTCACCGACTTCTTGTTGGCGTTGAACATGTGGAAATAGTACGGATCGTCGTCCGGCTGGTTCGGCCGCAGGCGGCGTCCCGGATCACCCCGGTTGGGGTTCTCGATCTTCACCACATCGGCGCCCAGCCAGGCCAACGTTTCCGTGCACGAGGGACCGGCCTCGAACTGGCTGAAATCGACGACCTTGATGCCCTGCAGAAAGCCTAAATCGATGATGTTCGGGGCCATGGTTCATTCTCCCTTGAACGGACGGGGCCGGTCTATGCGGCGTCCCGGAAATATTCGGCCATCGCGGCCACGGTGGTGGCGATATCGGCCTCGCTGATGTCGCGGTGCACCACCAGGCGGAAGGTCGGCGGGCGTCCGCCGATCTTGACGCCGCGTTTTTCCATATGCGCCTTCAGTCCGTCGCGATGCGCGCCGTCGACCTGGATGAACACCATGTTGGTGTTGGCGCCCTGGGGCTCGGTGGTGATCTCCGGGATCTGCGCGAGTTCCGAGGCAAGGCGCGCGGCAAGCCGGTGATCGTCGGCCAGCCGGTCGACCTGCTCGCGTACCGCAACCAGGCCGCAGGCGGCGAGAATGCCGGCCTGGCGCATGCCGCCGCCCAGCATCTTGCGGGCCCGGCGCGCCTCCTTGATGAAATCCTGGCCACCGACCAGGACCGAGCCGACCGGCGCGCCGAGCCCCTTGGAAAGGCAGAGCGAGACGGTATCGAAACCCTTGGTCAGATCCTTGGGCGAACAACCGTTGGCGATCGCCGCATTCATCAGCCGAGCGCCATCGAGGTGGCAGGCGAGCCCGTTCTTTTTCGCCAGCGCCGTCGCGCGGCCCATGTAGTCCGGCGACAGCGCCTTGCCGTTATGGGTGTTCTCGAAGCAGATCAGCTTGGTGCGCGGGAAATGCATGTCCTCGGTCTTGATCCGGGATTCCACCACCGCGAGGTCGATGGACCCGTCGTCCAGGACCGGCACGGTCTGGGGGATGATGCCGCCGAGCGCCGCCGTCCCCACCGCCTCGGCCTTATAGATGTGATAGGCCTCGCCGATGATATACTCCTCGCCGCGCCCGCAATGGGTCAGCACGGCCGTGAAGTTCGACTGAGTACCGGAGGTAACGTACATCCCGGCCTCGAAACCGAGCATGTCGGCAACCGTTTCCTCCAACTCGTTGATTGTCGGATCGTCGCCATAGACATCGTCGCCGACCTCGGCGGTGGCCATGGCCTCATACATCCGGGGAGACGGCTTGGTGACCGTGTCGCTGCGCAGGTCGATCATCGGGATGTCCTTGAAGGGCGTTGGGTGAGCCCGGCGATTGTGATCGGCGCCGGGGCAACGGTCAATCAGATGTGGGCTCAATTCCGCTGCCGGACCGACCGGTTTTAGCCGAGGAACGAACCGCCGTTCACGTGGATGGTCTGGCCGGTGATGTAGCCGCCGGTCGGCCCGACGAGATGACGGACCATCGCCGCGATCTCCTCGACGCTGCCCATCCGTCCGATCGGAATATTGGCCGCCGCCCCGTCGTTGGGCCGCGCACCCGCCGCCGCGCCCCGGACCGTATCGATGGCGCCTGGAGCCACGCAGTTGCAGGTGATGCCGTGCGGCGCCAGTTCGCGGGCGAGAGCCCGGATCAGCCCCTCAAGCCCGGCCTTCGACGCCGAGACGTGACAGCGGTTCAAGGTGCCGATCCGGTGCGACACACCGGACAGTGCGACGATCGAACCACCGCCGCGCTCGACCATGGAGGGCGCCGCCGCGCGCGCCAGAATGAAGGCGCCGTCCAGGGCGACCGACAGGATCTCGCGCCACTCGGTGAAACTCATCTCCAGGAAAGGCGTTTGACGGCGCAATCCGGCATTGCTGACCAGAATGTCGATGCCGCCGAATTCCGCCTTGGCCGCCTCCATCATTGCCGCGACGGCATCCGGATCCGAGACATCGGCGATGTAGCCGAGCGCCCGCCCGCCGGTATCCCTGACGGCCTTGATGGTCTCGTCGACGGCGGCCCGGTTGGCGCGTCCATTGACGACGATCGCCGCCCCGTCGGCCGCAAGCGTGAGCGCGATACCGCGTCCGATATTCTGGCCCGCGCCGGTGATCAGCGCGACCTTGCCGTCCAGGGGTTTTCCCGCCATCGTTCTCTCCCGCTTGGTGCGATTGGGTCAGACCGGCCGTTCACCGGCGAAAGTAGTGCGCCACAACAGCCGGCGCCGGCCGTCATAATCGTTCAGCGCATAGTGCATGGTCATCCGGTTATCCCAGATCGCCACGGCACCCTTGGACCAGCGGAACCGGCAGGTAAGATCCGGCCGCGTCGCATGGCGGTATAGGCGCGCGAGCAGGCGCCTTGCCTCTTCCTTTTCCATGCCCTCTATGCCGACGGTATAGATCGGGTTCACGAACAGTGCCTTGCGGCCGCTGCGGGGATGAGTGCGGACGATCGGATGCAGCCGTTCACGGTCGGCATCAACGTCGCCCCGGGCGATGCCGATCGATGCGCTGAGTTTGTCGTCGAATTTCGGCGGTGACTTGGTTCCATAGGGAGCGCCGATATGGATCGCGCGCTTGCCTTTGATCTCGGCTTTCAACTCATCGCTCAACCGTTCGTAGGCTTCGACCTGGCTCGCCCAGATCGTGTCGCCGCCAAAGGGCGGTATCTCAAGCCCATAGAGCACGGAGCCGCCAGGCGGTTCGTCCAGGAAGCTGAAATCCGAATGCCAGTCGCCGCCGAAATTGGCGATCTTGGCTTCGCTCGCCTCCTTCAGAACCGCGATGATGTCCGGGTCCTCGAGCGAAGGCGTGATATAGGGCACCCGCACAAGCGGCGCGAAGATCTCGGTCACCCGTTTCAGGCCGGCGGCATCCAGGTCCTGACCGCGAAAAAACAGCACGAGATGCCGGTCGAGAGCGTCGTTCAGTGCCTGCCGCGCGCCCTCGTCAAGCGGGCGCGAGAGATCCAGGTCCACCTCGGCGCCGATGAAGCCCGAGACGGGCGCAATTGGGAAGGAAGCCGAGGTCACGTGAATCTGCCTTTCGCTTGTCGGACGGCCAACCGGTCAGACCGGCCGATAGTATTTCACGGCATTGTCGTGGAAAAGCTTGCGCTGGTCGCCAAGCGGCAGATCTCCGACGATCTCCTTAAAGCCGCTGAAGATCGTATCATAGGTTGCGCACAGGCCGTCGACAGGGAAGTTCGAGGCGAACAGGCATCGATCGACGCCGAAAAGACGGATGGTCTCCAACACCAGCGGCCCGTTGCTTTTGGTCGTCCAGGCTTCGCCCGGCAGGCCGATTCCGGAAATCTTGACCGCCGTATTCGGCTGGTCGGCAAACCGCGCCATCGCCTCGCACCAGCCGGCGATACCGGCCTCGCTGCGGTCGGAGGGCAGGCCCGTGTGGTTCAGGATGATGACCGTCTCGGGAAAATCCCGCGCCAGATCCGCCGCTTCGCCAAGATGCCACCAGGGCGTCTGGAGATCATAATGCAGGCCATGACGGGCAAGATGGCGGTACCCGTTGCGGAAAACCGGATCCGCCATGGAGCCCGGCGCACCGGCGACGAAGGTTTCGGGAGACGCCGCCGCCTTGGGCTTCTGGCGGACCGAGCGGATCAGCGGGTAGGCGGCATGACCCGCCAGAACCTCCGCGATATCGGCCCGGTCGAACCATGCCTGCCCCACCAGGGCATGGGGAAAGCCCGTCTTGTCGTGATAGCGGCTCAGCCAGTCGGTCTCGCCGACCGGATCGGCGGGATCCCACTCGGTCTCCATGTGGATGGTCTTGACCACGTCGTGACCGGCGGCATCGCGGCGGTAATCCTCGAGCAGATAGTTCCGCCGGATCGCCGCATAGTCGCCGTACCGGAAGCCGCCGATCACATGCCGGCCGTCGAGCCAGGGATGCTTGCCGAGACCTAAATCCCAGAAATGATGGTGGGCGTCGATGATCGGAAGATCGGACATGGGTGGCTCCGAAATACGGGTAGCGTGACCCTACCCAACCGAACCGGGCTTCGCTAGGGGAGGCGGCGGCTGCGAAAGACGAACAGGGTTTCACTTTCCTTGGCTTCCGTGCGGCCGGGCGTCATGATCTGGCGTCCAAACCATGAGACTTTTCATCATGAAACCACGCGACAGGGGAAACGGCTTTCTGCTCGGGCTGACCGTTTTCCTGTCGGCGGGTGCGGCGCTGGCGGTGGAGATCATCGCGGCCCGGATCATGGCGCCGGTGGTCGGCATGTCCCTGGAAACCTGGACAGCGGTAATCGCCGTGGTTCTCTCGGGCCTGTCGATCGGGCATTGGGTGGCGGGGCGGCTCTATACGGATCACGAGGTTCCGGGGCGCGGCGATCTGGTGATCGCGGTTTCGCTGGCGCTCGCGGCCGTCACCACGGCGGCGGCCGCCTATCTGAGGGTGGCCGCGTTCGATATCGTCGAGGGTCTCGGCGGTGCCGGGGCATTCTCAATCGTCACGCTGGCGGCGCTGCTGTTCTTCGCGCCGAGTTTTTTCGCCGGCATCATCGCGCCGGCGGCGACGGCGCTGGCGCTCGCCGATGGGGCGGCGGACCGGGGCCGGGTGATCGGCCGCATGTTCGCGCTCGGCGCGGGCGGCAGCATTCTCGGCACGATGACGGCGGGCTATGTCATGCTGTCGTGGATCGGGTCTTTCCACTCCCTACTCCTGATCGCCGGAACCTATGGGGTGTTGGCGGTTCTGCATATGGTGTCCCGAAACCGGACCCTGGCGGCGCCCTCCTGACCCGCTCGCCCGTCGGGACGAGAAAACCGGAGCCGGCGCCCGCACCGCCATGCTTGCAACGCTTGCCATCCAAGACGGCCCTCGTCATCATCCCGGCAAAACTCAACCCACCCGAGGACGGCTTCATGAACGGCGCGGAATCACTGGTCCGACTTTGGTCAAGTCCGGGGTCGATGTCTGTTTCACCAATCCCGGGACCTCCGAGATGCATTTCGTCGCCGCCCTCGACTATGTCGACGGCATGCGCTGCGTCCTCGGCCTGTTCGAGGGCGTGGTGACCGGGATGGCCGACGGATATGGGCGCATGGCGGGAAAGCCGGCCTCGACCCTGCTGCATCTGGGACCGGGACTGGGCAATGGCCTTGCCAATCTGCACAACGCCAAGAAGGCCTTCACGCCGATCGTCAACATCGTCGGCGAGCACGCCACCTATCACATCGAGCACGACGCGCCGCTGACCGCCGATATCGAAGGGATCGCGCGCCCGGTCTCCGATTGGGTCAAGACCTCTCCGTCGGCCAAGCAGGTTGCGCGCGACGGGGCCGAAGCGGTAGCCGCCGCGCGAAGCGGACCGGGCCAGATCGCGACCCTGATCCTGCCGGCCAACACCGCCTGGGATGACGCGGACTCGGATGCGGCACCGATCGAGCCTCCGGCGCGCGGCAAGGTATCCGGCGAGACGGTGCGGGCCATCGCGGCGGCGCTGACCTCGGGCGAGGAAACCCTGATCCACATGACAGGGCGGGCCCTGCAGGAGGACACCTTGGCCCTGGCCGGCAAGATCCAGGCGAAAACCGGCTGCCGGCTGTCCTGCATGACGTCGAACGGCCGCTGGCACCGGGGTGCCGGGCGGGTGCCGGTCGAGCGTATCCAGTATCCCGTCGACATCGCCCTGAAACAGCTCGGCACCGTGAAGAACATCGTGCTGCTGGGGGCCAAGACGCCGGTCGCGTTCTTCGCCTATCCGAACAAGCCCAGCGTTCTGATCCCGGACGGATGCAAGGTTCATGTGCTGGCTGGAATAGCGGACGACCACGTGGCCGCGCTGGAAGCGCTGGTCGATGAACTGGACGCCCATGGCGCGACGCCGAAACTCCAGGAAGCGAGCAAACCGGCCCTGATGACCGGCGGCGACATCACGCCCGAGGTTGTCGCCTCGGCGCTGGGCCACCTGATGCCGGAGAACGCGATCATCGCCGACGAGTCGGTGACCACCGGACGGGGCTTCATGCCCTATACGCAAGGAGCCGCGCCGCACGACTGGCTGGCGCTCACCGGCGGGTCGATCGGTCTCGGGCTACCCTATGCCACCGGCGCCGCGATCGCCTGTCCGGACCGCAAGGTGATCTGCACAGAGGGCGACGGTTCGGGCATGTATACCCTGCAGGCGCTCTGGACCCAGGCCCGCGAGGGCTGCGACGTCGTCAATATCGTCTTCAACAACGGCGCCTATTCGATCCTGAAGGAGAGCTCGCCAATGTCGGCGCGCGCAATCCGGGGCGCAGGGCGCTGGACATGCTGGAGATCGATCGTCCCCGCCTGGACTGGGGGCGCTGGCGAAGGGCATGGGCGTGCAGGCCAGCCGCGCCACGACAGCGGACGAGTTCAACGACCAGTTGGCTCGCGCCGTCGCCTCCCGGGGCCGCATCTCATCGAAGCGATGATGTGATATAGTGCATCCATGTCCAGAGGCGCGCGCTCGAACTCCATCGACACCCTCGCGGCGGATCAGTTGCGCCGCAAGCTGTCCGCCGGCTCGTCGCGGTTCTTCGACTGCGAGAGGTTGCACAAGGCCGTGGTCAGGGCGGGCGGGACCCCCGATCAGTTCATGTTCCACAAGGCCGGTTTGAACCGGGTCATCTTTATCAAGGAGCCCTTCACCGACGAGGCGATGGCGGACGACGCCAACTGCCCGGTCGGCACCAAACTCTACTTTTCCTACAACGAACAGGACGCCTATGAAGGCGGGCGGTCGATCTTCGCCAATGACAGAACCTTGCGTACGGCACTGCAGTTCCACGCCGGGATCCGGGAAGACGATACCTCGGACGCAATCACCCGCGATCTGGCGCTGCTGCGCGCGCTGGAGGATCTTCCCTCGCTTGATCCGTTCCTGCTGAAGGACCGGCTGCAGGCAGACGGGCTGACCGTGCATGACGGCTATCTCGAGATCAGCGAGGCGGAATTCGCCGAAATCCGGGACTTCGTCATGGACCGATTCCGCCCAATGGTGGAAATGGCTTTCGAAGGCGCCGACCAGGCCGACAAACTCACCCGCCTTCGCACCTTGGTAGAGAAGATCTGGGAAGCCAAGGACATGGACAGCCTGGCGCCGGTCCTCAAAGCGATGCAGCTTCAGGCCGACGAGGCGCCCCGGATCTTCTACGCATGGAAAGGCGTGATCTACTACGATTACCTGCGCTCGAAGCAGCGGGAGCGCTGGAAGGAATACGCGACCTTCCTCGGCAAGGATGCGATACCGACCGACGTGGTTCCGAAGGAGCAGCGCGAAGACCTGAACGGGCTTGTCGCCATGGCACGGTCGCTTTTCAAACAGCGCTGGATGCGGATCGAGAAGACCCTGAGCGACTACAACACTGCCTACGACATGCTGTTCAAGGACCGCAAAAGCCCCGCGCCGTTCATCGATTTCCTGCGCGGCTCGCAAAGCCACTTCTTCAGTCTCGGCGATTGCATCAGCAGCATCGACCATGCGATCGAAGTTTGGAACGGCTTCAAGCAGAGCCGAATTCTGAAGCGCACGAAATACGAGCGGCTCTATCCCCTGATGGGGTTGACGGTCCGGATTCTGGAATAGCGGGATCAGACGGGCCACCATGACGGGTCCCAACCGTACACAAAAATTTTCGACACGGGCGATCCATCCGAAGCCTGCGCGGGTCATGCCAAGCCCGCCGCATGCGCCGGTGACGGCACTGGAAGCCTGCATGGCGGATCTTGAGGTTGGCGCCCAGGGCTTCGCCTTCTCCTCCGGACGGGCGGCGATCGCTTGCGTTCTGGAACTGGTAAACAGCGGCAGCCACGTGATCGTGCAGGACGGGTTGCACGGCGGCCGCTACCGGCTGATCGAAGATATCCGGCGGCGCTCCAGCGGGCTGCGGATAAGCTATGCGGATCCGGCGGATCGCGGTGCGCTGGACGCCGCCTTCCTGCCGGACGAAACCAAGATGATCTGGGTCGAAAACCCGGGATCCCCCGCGACCGAACTCGCCATAGTCGCGGATTTCGCCCGCGAACACGACCTGATCTCGGTCTGCGACAACAGTTACGTGACACCCTGCCTGCAACGCCCCATAGAACACGGCTTCACGATCTCGCTGCATTCGTCGCCCGGATATCTCTTCGGCGGCGCGCTGGACGATGCGGGGATCGCCGTCATCGCCGATGGCCAGGAGTTCATGGCCGACAAGCTCGGTTTTCTTCGCACAGCCCTGGGCACGGCGCTGGCGCTCCCGTCCGCTGAGGCGGGCCTGAGGGCGCTTGGCTCGCTTCAGGTCAGGATGGATCGGATTTGCGATACCGCCGAGCGCGTCGCGGCCTTCCTTGCCGAACACCCGGCCGTATCAAAGTTACGCGACCCCGGCCGACAGGCGCGGGCGGGCGGTTTCATCGCTTTCGAGCTCGACCGCGACCACGAGGCAACCCGCGCGTCGCTGTCCCGGCTGCAATTGATCCGACGTGGCGGCGAGCCCACGGGTCTCGCCAGCACCATCGAGCACCCGGCGGATGCCCAGTTCTCCATGGTCCCGAAGGAAATTCGAGCCGGCCTCGGCCTGGCCGATGGCCTGTGCCGTCTCTGGATTGGCCTGGAAGACGCCGAGGACCTGATAGCGGATCTGCGAACGGCGCTCGGCTGACCGATTCGGCGGGCTAGTGCCGGTATTCAGGCTCGGTCTTATCTAGGATGCGGCGTAGCGCCGTGAAGTGCCGGTCGGCGAGCTTCGGCGCCTCGGTGGAAAACTGCTGGCGCACATCGGCGCGGACCTTGTCCGAAATCGTGCGCAGCTTGCCACCCTGGGACTTGGCCAGCACCTGGAACATCGACGCGCGCTCCAGATAGTAGAGATCGTTGAACGCGTCGGCCACGGTCGGCCCGGCAACGACGACCCCGTGGCTCGCCATGAACAGGATCGACTTGTTGCCGATCTGCCGGGCTAGGCGGTCGCCCTCTTCATTGGCAAGCGCCAGGCCCTCATAGCTGTCGTCATAGGCGATCCGCCCGTCGAACAAGAGGGCGTTCTGCTCCATCATCTCCAGCCGGCCGTCCTCCAGCAACGTCAGCGAGGTCGCATAGGGCATATGGGTGTGCAGCACGCAGGTCGCGTGCGGCGCACCGACATGGATGCGGCTGTGGATGAAGAAAGCGGTGTCCTCGACAAAATTGTCCCCCTCCAGCACCGTGCCCTCTTCGTCGCACAGCACCAGCGAGGAAGCCGTAATCTCCGACCAGTGCCAGCCATAGGGATTGATCAGGAACCGGTTGCCGCGCACCACCCCGTCCTCGTCCGGAACCGCCAGCGAGAAGTGGTTGTCCACCCCCTCATGCAGGTTCAGCCGGGCCGCCCAACGCAGGGCGCAGGCAAGGTCGACGCGGTATTGTTCGAGGCTGGCATCCATGATCTCTCTCCGTGGCGCGAAGCCGTATCCGGCAAGCGCCGCACGATAACGCCGCCGGGCCGGTGTTTGAAGGGAATTCGCGGATGGCTCGATGGTTATCCGTAGCCTAGCTGAAACAGGGCCTCAGCCATCGCTTGCTCAGAGCCCCAGCGTACGCTGGGGCGACGGTTAGAGTCCGCTCCATCCCACCCGTCGCCTCTGGGAACACAGGGGCTCAACCATCGCTTGTCACAAGCCCCAGCTTTCGCTGGGGCGACCGGGGAAGTTGGTTCCATTATCCCGTCGCCCCTGTGAAAACAGGGGCTCAAACGCCGTTTGCCGCAAGCCCCAGCTTTCGCTAGGGCGACGGGGGAAGTTGGTTCCAATATTCCGTCGCCTCTGTGAAAACAGGGGCTCAACCGGCACTGGCCGCAAGCACCTTCGGTTCACGGAGGACGAGGAACGCCACCGCTACAACCCGGGATTCATCACAACCGTGCAACCCCGTTGACCGATCCCTGCAATCAAGCTTAAGTGCGAGCCATGTTCGAAGCGGTCGACATCCGCTTCGTTCTCCCTAGCGCCGGAAGACCTCGCTAAGCGTCGCCGGCAAAGAAAAACAATATGGGAGCACCCTAATGCG
Source organism: Alphaproteobacteria bacterium (assembly GCA_038146985.1). Lineage (GTDB taxonomy): Bacteria > Pseudomonadota > Alphaproteobacteria > Thalassobaculales > Thalassobaculaceae > JADHLJ01. Next base: position 637,441 of record JAYQSQ010000009.1, on the reverse strand, counting down.
CAAGACACTGATGACCGTCGGCCTAGCCGCGGCTCTGGGTATTGGCCTCGCCGGCGTTACCGGCGCCGAGGCCAAGACCTTCAAATGGGCCTTTCAGGGCGACGCTCAGTCGCTGGACCCGCATTCGCTGAACGAGACCTTCACCCTCGGTCTCCTCGGCAACGTCTATGAGGGGCTGGTGCGCCGAGGCCCGGATCTGCAGAACATGCCGGCGTTGGCCACCAAGTGGGAGATCATCGAGCCGACCCGCTGGCGCTTTCATTTGCGCAAGGGTGTGAAATTCCACAACGGCAGCGATTTCAACGCCGATGACGTGATTTTTACCTATGAGCGGACCATCGCCGATGGGTCCGACGTGAAGACCCGGATGGCAACCGTTGCCTCGGTCGAGAAGGTGGACGATCATACCGTCGACTTCATCACCAAGGCGCCGAACCCGATCCTGACCTCGGAATGGTCGACCTGGTACATCATGGACAAGGAATGGTCGGTTTCCAACGGGGCCGATCGGCCGACCGACGTGACCGCGGGCAAAGAGAACTTCGCCACCCGCAACGCCAACGGCACCGGCGCCTTCAAGGTGATCAGCCGCGAGACCGACGTGAAGACCGTGCTGGTTCCGAACAAGGACTGGTGGGACAAGGACGTCAAACACAACCTGACCGAGGTCATCATGACCCCGATCGGCTCCGACGCGCCCCGGGTCGCGGCGCTGCTGTCCGGCGAGATCGACATGATGTATCCGGTTCCGGTTCAGGACATGAAGCGGATCGACAGCAACCCCGAGACCGAGGTGCTGGCGGGCCCGGAACTGCGCACCATCTTCCTGGGCATGGACCAGTCGCGGGACGAGCTGCTCTATTCCAACATCAAGGGCAAGAACCCGTTCAAGGACAAGCGGGTGCGCGAGGCCTTCTACCGGGCGATCAATATCGAGGCGATCAAGGACAAGGTCATGCGCGGGCTGTCCACCCCGTCGGCGCTGATGATCTCGCCGAAGCTGTTCGCCGCCCATGCCGATGAGTTCAAGCGGCTCGACTTCGATGCCGCCAAGGCCAAGGCATTGCTGGCCGAGGCAGGCTATCCGGACGGCTTCGAAGTCGGCATGGACTGCCCGAACAACCGCTATGTCAACGACGAGAAGATCTGCCAGGCGGTGGTCTCGATGCTGGCCAGGGTCGGCGTCAAGGTGAACCTCTTGGCCCAGCCCAAGGCACTCTACTTCAAGAAGGTGCTGCGCCCGAGCTGGGACACCAGTTTCTATCTCCTCGGTTGGACGCCGGGATCTTTCGACAGCTGGAACGTGCTGTACAACATCATCGGCTCGCCCGATGCGGATAGCGGCCGCGGCAAGTTCAACCTGACGGGTTACGCGAATCCGAAGTTCGACGAGCTGACCGACAAGGTGCTGAGCGAAACCGACGCCGCCAAGCGGGACGCGATGATCCGCGATGCCTACAAGATGAGCATCGACGACATCGCCTATATTCCGCTGCACCAGCAGGGCCTGGCCTGGGGCAAGAAGAAGTCGATCAGCCTCAAGCAGCGCGCCGACAATCAGTTCATGCTGTACCATGTCACGGTGAACTGATCTCGACCAGACCCGAAACCCTCCCCGGCCGCCGCGACAACGGCGGCCGGGGGTGGCGTTTCATGCTTTCGCGCTGTCGGCGTAACGTCCCGGGATAGCCCGCATGCTCGCCTTCGTCATCCGCCGGTTGATCCAGTCGGTGGTGGTCATGTTCTTCGTGGCGCTGCTGGCCTTCGCCATGTTCCGCTTCGTCGGCGACCCGGTGCATCAGATGGTCGGCATCGAGACCTCGCTCGAGGAACGCGAGGCGCTCCGGGTCAAGCTCGGCCTTCGCGACCCGATGATCATCCAGTTCGCCCGCTTCGTCGGCAACGCGGCGACCGGTGATTTCGGAATCTCCTATCAGCATCAGCGCCCTGTCTCGCAGATGATCGCCGAACGCATGCCGGCGACCCTCGAGCTCAGTATCATCTCCGCCCTGTTCTCGCTTTTGGTGGGAGTGCCGATGGGGGTCTATACGGGCCTCCACCGCCACGGCGTGCTAAGCAAGATCTTCATGACCGCCTCGCTGATCGGGATATCGCTGCCGACCTTCCTGATCGGGATTCTGCTGATCTATGTCTTCGCGGTGATCCTCGGCTGGCTGCCGTCCTTCGGACGCGGCGTGGTGACCGATCTCGGCGGCTGGCGAACGGGTCTGCTGACAACCGAGGGGCTGAAGGCGCTGATCATGCCGGCGATCACCCTCGGGCTGTTTCAGCTGACCCTGATCATGCGGCTGGTTCGGGCCGAAATGCTGGAAGTGCTGCGGACTGACTACATCAAGTTCGCCCGCGCGCGCGGGCTGACCAACCGGGCGGTGAATTTCGGTCACGCGCTGAAGAACACGCTGGTGCCGGTCATCACCATCACCGGGCTGCAGCTCGGCTCGATCATCGCGTTTGCCATCATCACCGAGACGGTGTTCCAGTGGCCGGGCATGGGGCTGATGTTCCTGCAGGCGATCCAGAACGTGGATATTCCGATCATGGCGGCGTACCTCATCATGATCGCCTTCTTTTTCGTGGCGATTAATCTGATCGTCGACCTCCTCTACTACGTCGTCGATCCGCGGCTTCGGGTCGACGCGACAAAGGCGCATGGCCATGGCTGAGACACCGGTCATGCCCTCGGCGGAAACCCCGGCGACCGAGACTTCGGCCTGGTCCCGGTTTCTCGACAGCGACGTGCTGTACAGCTTTTCCCGCTCGCCGGTGACGGTCGCGGCCGCCATCGTGACGGCGGTCTTCATCCTCGCTGCCGTCTTCGCCCCGCTGGTCGCACCCCACAATCCCTTCGACCTCGCCTCGATCGACCTGCTGGACTCGAACCTGCCGCCCATGTGGCTGGATGGCGGGGACCCGCGCTACATCCTCGGGACCGATGATCAGGGCCGAGGCATCCTGTCGACCATCATCTACGGCTCCCGGATCTCGCTGCTGATCGGGTTCGCCAGCGTGATCCTGGCAACGGTGTTGGGGGTTGGGCTCGGCCTGCTGTCGGGCTTCGTCGGTGGCGTGACGGATGCCTTCATCATGCGGGTCGCCGAGATTCAGCTGAGCTTCCCGGTGATCCTGACCGCCCTGCTGATCGACGGGGTGATCCGAGGCGTGCTGAACGTCGAGAAGTCCGGGGAACTCGCCTACTGGATCCTGATCCTGTCGATCGGGATATCGAACTGGGTCCAATTCGCCCGCACCGTGCGCGGTTCCACCCTGGTCGAGCGTAACAAGGAATATGTCCAGGCGGCCCAGGTGATCGGCATTCACCCGGCGCTGATCGTGCTGCGCCATATTCTGCCGAATGTAATGGGGCCGGTGCTGGTGATCGCGACGATCCAGCTTGCGGTGGCGATCCTGTCCGAAGCGACCCTGTCCTTCCTTGGGGTCGGCATGCCGCCGACCGAGCCGTCCCTCGGCACGCTGATCCAGATCGGCAACGACTATCTGTTCTCGGGCGAATGGTGGATGGTGATCTTCCCGGGGATCGCGCTGGCGATCCTCGTGCTCGCGGTGAACCTTCTGGGCGACTGGCTGCGCGACGCCCTCAACCCGAAGCTGAGATAGCGGCGCATGGCGGGAAAACCACTACTCGAGGTTCGGAACCTCAGGGTCGAATTCCCGACCCGGCGCGGTGTCTTGACGGCGGTCGACGATATCTCCCTGCATATCGATCCCGGCGAGGTCCTGGGCGTGGTGGGCGAGTCCGGCGCCGGCAAGTCGATGACCGGGGCGGCCATCATCGGCCTGCTGGAGCCGCCCGGCCGGATCGCCGGCGGCGAGATCCTGCTGGAAGGCCGGCGGATCGATAATCTCCCGTATGAGCAGATGCGCCGGATCAGGGGGCGCGAGATCGGGGCGATCTTTCAAGACCCGCTAACCAGCCTCAACCCGCTCTACTCGGTCGGCGAGCAGCTGATCGAAACCATCCAGACCCACACCGATATGAGCCACGCCCAGGCGCTTAACCGGGCGGTGGAACTGCTGGGCGAAGTCGGCATTCCGGCGCCGGAGCGCAGGGTCGAGCACTATCCGCACCAGTTCTCCGGCGGCATGCGCCAAAGGGTGGTGATCGCGCTGGCCCTCTGCGTCAATCCCAAGCTGATCATCGCGGACGAGCCGACGACGGCGCTCGATGTCTCGATCCAGGCGCAGATCATCGCGCTCCTGAAAAGGCTTTGCCGCGAGCATGGGACGGCGGTGATGCTGGTGACCCATGACATGGGCGTGATCGCCGAGACCGCCGACCGGGTCGCGGTGATGTATGCCGGGCGCATCGCCGAGGTGGGGCCGGTGCGCCAGGTCATCCAGAACCCCAAACACCCCTACACCGTCGGCCTGATGGGCTCGATCCCGAGCATTGGACAGGGCGACGGGCGGCTGACCCAGATCGAGGGCGCGATGCCGCGCCTGACCGCGATCCCCAGGGGCTGCGCCTTCAATCCGCGCTGCACCATGACGCTGGAGCACTGTTTCACCGACCGTCCCGAGCTCGTCTCGGTCGAGCAGACCAAGGTCGCATGCTGGCATCACGAAAAGGAACTGGCCGATGCCTGACGCGCCGGGGGCAGCGGCGGCCGAGGGCCGCGATACGGTGATGCAGGTCAAGGGCCTGGCGCGGTATTTCGACGTGTCGCCGCCGCTGCTGAACCGCCTTATCGAAGGCCAGCCTCGGCAGATCCTGAAGGCCGTGGACGGCATCTATTTCGAGATCGCCAAGGGCGAGACTTTCTCGCTGGTCGGTGAGTCCGGCTGCGGCAAATCCACCGTCGCCCGGCTGATCGTCGGTCTCTACCGGCCCAGCGCCGGTTCCATCGAGTTCGAGGGCCGCGACATCGCCGGCCTCAGCCGCGCCGAGATGGCACCGCTGCGCCGACGGCTGCAGATGATCTTCCAGGACCCCTATGCCTCGCTCAACCCGCGCTGGCGGGTGCGCGACATCATCGCTGAGCCGCTGCGCGCCTTCGGGCTGGAGACCAGCGCGGCGGGAATCGAGCGCCGGGTCGGCGAGCTTCTGTCCTTCGTGAAGCTGGCGCCCGCCGACGGCGCGAAATATCCGCATGAGTTCTCCGGCGGGCAGCGCCAGCGGATCTCCATCGCCCGGGCTTTGGCGAGCCAGCCGGACTTCCTGGTCTGCGACGAGCCGACCTCGGCGCTGGATGTCTCGGTGCAGGCGCAGATCCTGAACCTGATGAAGGATCTGCAGCGCGAGTTTGGCCTCACCTATCTCTTCATCAGCCACAATCTGGCGGTGGTCAGCCACGTGTCCGACCGGGTCGGGGTGATGTATCTCGGCCGGCTGGTCGAGGTCGCGCCGGCGAAAACCCTGTTCAGCGCGCCGAGGCACCCGTACACGAGGATGCTGCTGGATACGATCCCCGACCTGTCGATGAGCGGGCGCGACCGCACGCCGGTGGCGGGCGAGGTGCCGAACCCGATCACGCCGCCGCCCGGCTGCACCTTCCACCCGCGCTGCCCCTTCGCAACCGAGCGGTGCCGAACCGAAATTCCGTTGCCGATCACCACCCCGGGTGGTTCCATCGTCACCTGCCACGGCGTCGAGGAAGGCCGGGTGACTGAGGGTCCGGTGGTCCCTGGGGCCGAAGCGACGGAAGGGATTCAGACATGACCAGCGCCGCCCAGAACGAGTTGATGACGCGTGTCGGGCCGGGCACGCCGGCAGGGGCATTGTTGCGCCGGTACTGGCAGCCGGTCGCGTTGTCGGACGAGCTCAAGGGCAAACGCCCGGTGCGACCTGTTACGGTGTTCGGCGAGAATCTGGTGCTGTTCCGGGACGAGGCGGGACGGCTCGGCCTGATCGCCCGCAACTGCGCGCATCGAGGCGCCGATCTCTGCTATGGACGGCTGGAGGATGGCGGCCTGCGCTGTCCGTTCCATGGCTGGCTGTTCGACGTGAACGGCAAATGCCTGGAGACACCGGCCGAGCCGCTGGAGAGCACCCTGCACAAGCGGGTCCGGCAGGCCGCCTATCCCGTGGTCGAGAAGAACGGCATGATCTTCGCCTATCTGGGCGAGGGCAAGCCGCCGGCCTTGCCGAATCTCGACTGCCTCGCGGCGCCGGAAAGCCACAGTTTCGCTTTCAAGGGCTTTGTCGACTGCAACTGGCTGCAGGTGCTGGAGGTCGGCATGGACCCGGCCCACGCCTCGTATCTGCATCGCTTCCTCGAAGACGAGGATGCCAGCCAGGGCTATGGCCAGCAGTTCCGCGATGATGTGGACAACATTCCGACCACAAAGCTGATGCGGGACTATGCGCGGCCCGAAATCCGCGTCGAGGAGACCGATTTCGGCCAGAAGGTCACGACGCTCCGCAACCTCGACAATCGCGGCATGCATGTGCGGATAACCAACGCGATCTTTCCGACCGCGATCCTGATCCCGATGAGCCGAGAGATGACGATCACCCAGTGGCATGTTCCGGTCGATGATGTCCGCAGCTACTGGTACGCAATGTTCACCAGCTTCGGAGCGCCGGTCGATCATGAGGTGATGCGTGCCCAAAGGCTGGAGCTCTACACGCTGCCGGACTACATGCCGCGCATCGGCAAGGCGACGGATTACGGCTATGACCCGGACGAGCAGCTGAGCGACACCTATACGGGCATGGGCCAGGACATCAACGTGCATGATCAATGGGCGGTCGAATCCCAGGGCGCGATTCAGGACCGGACCAAGGAGACCCTCGGTACCAGCGACGTGGTGATCACCCATTACCGCAAGCGCCTGGTGAGCGAGATCCGCGCGCTTCAGAAGGGCAAGCCGCGCCCGGTCAAGGCCGATCACGCGCGGCCCATCGCCGTTGACGCGATCGCGCCGGCGGATGACTGGACGCATATCGGCGCTGAGCGGGACCTGGCGCGGCGCCAGGGCTCCGACTGGGCCACGGCCCTGCTGTCCTGAATCTGAACGGGGACACCATGGCGCGCGCGGGCAGCATCGGCCGGGACGGTTTTATCGCTAAACACGGGCTCTGGTCGAAGGAACAGGCCGAGGCCGGTGGCCGGGTACTCGCCCAGGCTCGGGAGCTCGGGCTGGAGAGCATCAGACTGTCCTGCGCCGATCAGCACGGGCTGCTGCGCGGCAAGACCCTGATGATCGGCGAACTCGAGGGCGCCTTCGCCTCGGGCTGCACCATGACCACCAGCCTGCTGCTGAAGGACACCTCGCATCGCACGGTGTTCCCGATCTGGACATCCGGCGCCGGAGTCGGTGCGCCGGAACTGACCGGCGCGCCCGATTTCATCATGGTTCCGGATCCCTCGACCTTCCGGGTGCTGCCCTGGTCGGGCAGAACCGGTTGGCTGCTCTGCGACATGTACTACCCGGACGGTCGGCCGGTGCCGTTTTCCAGCCGCAAGATCTGCCGGGATGCCGCGGATCGGCTGAAGGATGCGGGATATGACTTCATCTCCGGGATCGAGATCGAGTTTCATCTATTCAGGCTCGAAGACCGGAAACTCCGGCCCGAACAGTCGGGCATGCCCGGAGAACCGCCGGACGTGAGCCCGCTCGCCCACGGCTTTCAGTACCTCGCGGAGTTCCGGATGGACGAGGTCGAGCCGGTGACCGATCTGATCCGGCGTGACATCACGGCCATGGGACTGCCGCTACGCACCGTGGAGGTCGAGTTCGGGCCGAGCCAGGTTGAGTTCACCTTCGCGCCGCTGCCGGGGATCGAGAGCGCCGATCTGATGGTGCTGTTCCGCTCCGCCGCCAAGCAGATCTGCCGCCGGCACGGCTATCACGCCAGTTTCATGTGCCGGCCCGCCTTCCAGAATTTCTTCTCCAGCGGCTGGCATCTGCACCAGTCGCTGACCGACCGGCGCACCGGCGCCAACGCCTTCATGCCGGCGGACGACGATGCCCTGTTGTCGACCACCGGCCAATCCTACGTGGCGGGACTGCTGGAGCATGCGGCCGCTTCCTGCCTGCTGACCACGCCGACGATCAACGGCTACAAGCGGTTTCGCCCACAGTCCCTGGCCCCGGACCGGGTTCTGTGGGCGCGGGACAATCGCGGAGCGATGATCCGGGCGCTTGGTGGGGCGAAAGACGCGGGAACACGTATCGAGAACCGGGTCGGTGAGTCGGCAGCCAACCCGCATCTCTATCTCGCCTCGCAGATGATCAGCGGATTGGATGGACTTAACCGCGCCTTTAAGCCGCCGCCGCCCGCCGATACGCCCTATACCTCCGAAGCACCGGCCCTGCCGCGCAGCCTGATGGACGCTATGACGGCTTTCCGGACCAGCACGATGTACCGCGAGGTGCTTGGCGACGCGTTCGTGGATTACTTGCTGGCCATCAAGGAGGGCGAGGTTTCGCGGTATCTGTCCGAAGTCACGGATTGGGAACAGCGCGAATATTTCGAGATCTTCTAGCGTCTGAAAACATCATGGACGACACGAACGCGTTCTTCGGCCCCACGGGCACCCTCCGAATAGACGCGATCCGCACGGAAGCTGAGTATCTCGCCGCCCTCGACCGGATCACCGAACTGGTTGATGCCGAACCCGATTGCCCGGAGGGCAACGAGCTGGAACTGCTCGGCATGCTGGTCGAAGCCTACGAAGCACGGATGTAGCCAAACTGGCCGCGGATCCGGTCCCGGCATCCACGAACCCAGTCAGTTGTACATGCTCGCCTTGATGAAGCTTTCCAGATAATCGTTGATGCGCTTGAAGGCGGCGGCGGCCTTTTCCGGATCCCCGTCGGCGACGGCGCGGGCCGCCTGGGCGTGCAGCCTCGGTCCGAGTTTCATGTCACCGCCGCCATCGTGCCTGCTGTACCAGTAGCGCCGGGCCATCGGGTGAAGCAACTGCACCATCTTTGCCGCGAACTCATTGTTCATGGCGGAAATGCAGAGCCGGTTGAACTCGCTGTCCGAACGCAGCAATCCGATCGGGTCGCGCCGGGCCGAGGCCGCTTCAAACTCGGCCGCGACCCGCAGAAGTTCCCTGCGTTGAAGCGGGATGGCCCGTTCGGCCGCTCCCCTGGCGACCGCATCGTCCAATCCGCGGCAGACCTCCAGCATGCGCAACGCAGCACCGGAATCGACTTCCGACACCCTGATGCCGCGCCTCGGCAGCACGATCAGCAACCCCGCCAGAGCGAGCCTTTGAATCGCCTCGCGCACCGGCGTGCGGCCGATCCCGATCGACTCCGCCAGATCCTTTTCGGTGACCACAGAGCCTGGCGCGAATTCCAGCAGCACCAGTTTCTCTTCCAACCGGTGATAAGCGATCTCTTTCAAACTATCGGGTGCTTGCGGTTCCAGGTCAGCGAGATTGGCAAGCATCAATTCCTGAAAATCCATGTAAATCAGCCTTTTTTTTAAGACCGCCTTAACGGCGGTTGTGCCCCATTTTTCGGAAATTTCGCGATTTTCGTGGTCCCACCCACATCGTTCTCCATTTCCGATGCCTGCTATCAAGTGCTCCCCTATACCGTCAATCCGACTCCGGCCACCGTCGTTCGATGCATCACCCTCGGGTAACGCGGGTTCCAGGGGCGGCCTCGATGCAAGGCACAGCGGTTGTCCCACATCACGAGATCATGCTTGCGCCAGCGATGACGATACACGAATTCGTCCTTCGTGACATGCGCGTTCAAGTCGCGGATCAACGCCCGTCCGTCTTCGAGCTCCATGCCGACCACATAGGAAGCATGGGCGCCGACAAAGAGGTTTTTCGCTCCGGTCGCGGGGTTAGAGCGTACCAGCGCCTGCTTGACCGGCGGCAGTTCGCGCTTGTCCTGCTCTCTCAGCAAATTCGGGTCGATGAGGCCCCGCGAATAGGCGAAATCGTGGACACAGACCAATCCCTCCAGCCCCGCCTTGCGCTCATCCGGCAAGCTGTCATACGCCGCTCTCATGCTGGCAAACTCGGTCTCCCCACCCTCGGGCGGAACTTCGCGGCCCGACAACAGTGATCCGGTCGCCGGAACCTCCTTGAAGGAGCTGTCCGTATGCCACATCTGGTTGCCGGTGTTGAAGACCATCCGCCGATCCTCGGGCGGTATCACGGCGCCCGACTCGTCCACATTCGAGAGGATCGTGACGACGGTCCCTGCTCCGCCGGGATTGGAACTCACCGTGACCTCAAGCGGCCCGAACCGTTCGGAGAACGCCACCTGTTCGTCATCGGTGATGTCCTGATCGCGGAAGACCAGAATGGAATGCTGGTCGAAAGCATCGCGAATATCCTGAAAATCCTCGTCGGACACCGGCACGCTCAGATCCACGCCGTCGATTTCAGCGGCGAAATGTTGCGTGAGGCGCGTGACCGTCACTGCCATGGCGTCCTCCCGATGCAATCATGTCCGAGGGCGGCTGAAATTCGCCTCGCCCATTCGGAGCAAGCCTAGAAACGGCGACCCCGCCCGTCCACCGCATAGTACCCCGGCATGTATACTGATCGGAACCTTGATCGTTCGGCCTCGGGTCTCAACCACCCATAGGTCAAGGCCACGAGGGCCATTGCCCATCGCAATCCGGGCAATCCAAGGAGAGGGCATCCCTGCGCAAACCTCCGGGCGGAGGCATACCATGTCCCCGGCATCGATGCCGGCGGGGGTCGTCCGAAACCCTTTCCGCGGCCCGACGACGCTCTTCGAGTTACGGGAAGGTCGCGCTGATCTTGCCCATGGCGCCGAAATCCGCCTCGACGGAATCGCCGCGCGACAGGGGGCGCATGCCGGTGCAGGTGCCGGTCATGAGATAGTCTCCGGCGCGCAGCCCTCGGCCTTGCATGAAGGAGTGACACGCGGTCCAACCCGCCGCGTCAAAGATATGCTCCCACATCAACTCCTTGGGCGCGCCGGTGACCACGTGCTCGCCGTTGATTGAAAGCGAGACCGGGTGGTTCATCAGGTCGAGCCCGCGCCAGTCCGTGGTCTCTGGTCCGAGGACCAGGCCCGCGTTCACCCCGCCGTCGGCGACCGCGCGGTAGCTGGCGCCCGCGCCTTCGCCGGCAAAGCGGAACCGGATGATCTCGAAGGAGGTGAAGATCGCGCCGATGGCGGCCTCGCATTCCGAGCGGGAATAAGGCTCCGCCCGATACGGCAGATCGGCCTTCAGCCGCAGGGTCATCTCGGTTTCGATCCGATAGCCTTCCTGAAAGGGGATCGCCGCGCCGCTCCGCCAAGTGAACTTGTCGAAGACCGGCCCGAGAAACGGCCGCTCGACCCCCAGAACGCCCAGCAGCGGCTCCGTCGTGGCGCCGATCTTCCAGCCGGCCACCGGCAGGCCGCAATTGGCGATCATCTCGGATTGGATCTCGTAGGCCGCGGCCTCGGTTTCGGGCTTGCCGTCGAATTCCCGGGGCAAGGTCCCGGCATTGAGGCGCGCATCCCATAGCGCCTTTGCTGGATTGACCGTCATGTCAGATCTCCGTTTTCTAGATTCACTTGTTCCGTCGCCACCACCGGCATCCGCGCGCTGAGCGACAGCATGCATTCGATGGGGGACCCGCCCTGCCAGCGGGCATATTCCGCAATCCCGATCCGTGCGGCGCCCTCGCCGCCGACGATCGTGACCGTATCGCCAATGCCGATCTCGACATCCTCGGGCACTTCGATCACCAGATGCTCAAGCGAGCCGCCAAGCACCGTCAAGCGGCGCCCACGGAACAGAGCCTCGGCGGTCTGGCCCGCGACCGCCGACCGGTTTCCGTCATTGAGGCCACAAGGCACCACGACCGTCCGCCGTTCCCGCCGATTGGCATGATACGCGCCCCGGCCCCGCAAACCATCGTTTCCATGGTCGCTCATCCCGATCACCCGGCTCCGGATCGCGCCGAGAACCGGCGTAAACCCTTCCAGCGGGGCCAGTTCCGGTGCGACCGACGGCATGCCGTACAGGACGTGACCCGGACAAATCGCCGTGCAGTCGTCTGTCCAGCCAACCATTAGCGCCGAGCTGGCAAGCGCTTGGGTGATCGGGATCTCATGCCCGGCCTGGTGCAATACCCGGAGCAGATCGTAGAAAAGCTCGAGACGTTCCCGTGCGTAAGCCATGCCGTCGGCGTTCTTGAAGGACAGATGCGTGTAGACTCCCTCCAAGACGACGCCGTCCATCCCGGCGATAAAGTCGACAAGACCTGGAGCGTCCGCCAGGGACACGCCCAGCCGGCCCATGCCGCAATCCACCTTGAGGAATAGTTTCGCCGGTTCGTCCGAGGCGGCGGATGCCGCGGCGCGAATACCGGCGCGGTCGTAAACGGTCGGCATGAATCCGGCCGCGACAAGCGCGGCAATCCCCTCGGGCAGCGCCCCCGCCAGCATGACAATGGGTGTCTCCACGCCGGCGGCGCGAACCGCCTGCGCCTCGGCGAAGGCGCCGGTGGCCAGCATGTCCACACCGGCCGCTTCCAGACTCCGCGCCACCGGAACGATCCCATGGCCATAGGCATTGGCCTTGACTGACGCGATCACCTTGACGCCGGGCCGGACCCGCCGGCGGATCTCGGCCAGATTCGTGGCCAGCGCGGAGGGATCGATCTCCATCCATGTCGGATGTGTCGGCGAAACCTCCAACGTGTCGCCCAACCCCTATTCCTCCGGACCGATGAACTCCAGAACCGAGTCGTAGTCCGGCAGCCGGATGACGATACTCCCGGCACCCACCGCCGAGGGCGGAGGATTGTCCATCGCCTCAAGCGCGCTCGCGACCAGGGCGAGCGAAGATGTGCGGAAGATCACAGAGCCGAAGATCGACTTGCGCTTGCCGAGATCCGAGGCGAGATCGCCGTATTGCTCGCGATAGCCGCGCGGTGTCCGGAAGGACAGCCGGGCATCCGCCAGATAGACGACCCGCACGCCGCCGATCAGGGCGTTCACCTCGCCTTCGACCAGCCTTGCATAGTCGTTCGCGACCTCCGGTACGTTTTCCGTCACCACCATCACCTCGGCGATTTCCAGCGCGCCGTTGGCGTGGCTCAGCCATTCCGGCCGCCAGACGAGTTCCGGTGTGCCGTGCTCGCAGAAATAGACGCGGCCCTCGGGGAAAACGTCCGGCCGGACCGTCACCGTGCGAAACTTGGCGTCCTGGGTTTTGCCATCGAGCTCGACCGGACGGCTGAAGGCACGCGGCTCCTCTCCGGCCATTTCCAGGGCCAGCAGATGTGCATGGGTGGTGTCGACATTGTCAGTCTTGAAGACCAGACCGTTGATGCCGATCGGGGCGGCGATCAGATCGGCGCGCTTGATCTCACCGACCTTGGGAATGCCGATCAGCTCGAAATAGTTGGTGTCGAACATCATCAGATGATTGATCGAGCCCAACGTGTGATAGCCGCGCGGGGTGACCGTGAAGCCGAGCGCCCGGCTCAGCGTTTCGGCGGTATCCATGTCTCGGCGGACATTGATGACCACATGGTCGAGGCGGGTCCGGCATTCCATGATCAGCGCGCCTCCGCCATGGCCCGGATCGCCGCCATATGCGCCGCCGGCGTGTCGAGCCCCGCCTCGGCGGTCCGGAAGGTGAACTCGTTGGCGCCCATCGCGCCCCACTTTTCCATCACCGCGCGCCATTCCTGGGCGCCGGCCCCCTGATTGGCGAAGACCGTCGCGTTGACGCCGATCGAATCCGGCTCTCGGCCCGCCTCGGCGGCGGTCTGCCGGAACATCGACAGCTTGGCCGCCGCCTCATCGCTCGGCTCCTGACGCGGGAACATGAACCAGCCGTCGGCGATGCGCGCGGCCCTCCGGATCGCCGGATCGCCCATGGCGCCGATCCAGATCGGGATCGGTTTCTGCACCGGCTCGGGATTGATCCCGGACGCCTCGAACTTGTGATAGTCGCCGTCATAGGCCACCACCCGGTTCGACCAGAGCTTGCGCATCACGTCGATCTGCTCGCTGAAGCGCTTGGCGCGGTTGGCGAAGTTCATGTCGAGCGCGTCATACTCGACCTTGTTCCAGCCGAGCCCGACCCCGAGCCGTAGCCGCCCACCGGACAGCACGTCGACCTCGGCCGCCTGTTTGGCGACCAGCACCGCCTGACGCTGCGGCAGGATCATCACCGCCGTGCCGAGGCCGATCCTCTCGGTGACGGCGGCGGCATAGCCCATCAGCACCATCACCTCATGGAACATGTAGTCGCGGGTATACTTGTTCGCGAAACTGGCCCCGCGCGGCGCGTCCTCCCCGACCACATGGTCGACGAAGGTGACGAAGTCATAGCCAAGACCCTCCGCCGTCTGGAGAAAGTCCTTGATCACCGCCGGATCGGTGCCGATCTCGGTCTGCGGGAAGGAGAGACCTAGTTTCATGAGTTTGTTCCAAGGCGAGCGAACGGAGGGCTTACGCATACTTCATCGAAACCCTACCGCCTGACAATGGCGTCCGTCGAGCGGTAGGGCGGATGACGTCCCTCGACATCAGCACCGACGCGTTCACCGCAATAGCCGTCAGACCGCCGCGGCCCCGATTTTCCCGACTTTTGCCATCCAATGCTCGACAACGCCGGGACGGGGCTCGCTGGCGCCCCCGAACCATGTGAACCGGGAAGGTCGAATCCCGACAAAACCCAATATCTGCCGCCGCAACTGCCAGATCAGCGCGTTTCGATAGATGAAGCGCATGACCCATCCGGGCGTGTCCGAGGTCAGGATCACCCGCGCGGTTCGTCCCCCGAGCATCGGCTTGGGCATGGTTCCCGGCTTGACCCTGGTATCGAACGCCCGGCCCGGCAACAGGGCTCTGTCGATCACTCCCTTCAGTTTCGCCGGCAACCCACCCCACCACATGGGCGCCGCCAGCACGAAATGCTCGCACCATTCGATGTTCTCGACGAGGCGTTCAAGCCCGGGTTCAAGCGGTTTGGCATCGGCGAACCGGCTTACACCAAAGTCGCTGTCGAACTCCAAATCATGAATGTGCAGCAGCCGCACCTCATGGCCGGCGTTTCGGGCTTCGATCGCGTATTTCTCGGCAAAAGCGCGCGAAAGCGACATCCCCGCCGGGTGCCCATCAATGACAAAAATCCGTTTGGTTCGCATGGCGACCTCCAAAATTGACTGTGGTCAATACTTAGCATGAAATTGACCGCGGTCAATATATTTTTTGACTACGGTCAGTTTTTGTGGGATATCTCGGCCATGGCGAAACCCGTGCAAAAAAGAACCCTGGAAACCCGTGCCCGATTGATTCAATCCGCCGAAGCGCTGATCGAAAAGGCCGGATACGAGGCTTTGCGCGTTGAGGAAGTCGTCCTTGCGGCGGGGGTGGCGAAGGGAACCTTCTTCGCGCATTTCAAGGACAAGGATGCGCTGATGGATCTACTGATCGGGCGCGAGATCAACGGGTGCCTGGATGCCATCGAAAAGCGCCCACCTCCGGAAAGCGTCGACGACCTCGTGCGCGCGCTCATGCCGCTTATGACGGCAATGACCAGCGAACGGTACGTCTTCGATGTTGTCATTCGGCACTCCGGCGCCGTCGCGATCGAGGAGATCGGAGTCATCGCGACGACATTCGAGCGGCAAATCCATGTTTTCGCGAACTGGCTTGCCAAAGGCCCGTTTCGGCGGGACGTCCCGCCCCCGCTTCTTGCGGAAGGGGTCCAGGCCTTCGCGATCCAGACGATGGCGCTTAATTTCTGCGCGCTGCACACCCAAGAGGATATGGCCGAGCGGTTAAGAGGCTATCTTGAAGCCTGGCTGTTGCCCACGGCCTCGGCGCGATAGACCGGGTCGGCGTGATCTGCCTAAATCCTACCGGAACGACCCGCCTTAATCCCCGGTAAGCTTCGGCCGCTCCTTGGCGGCATAGGCCTTCGAGGCGATCGCGTGGTCATCGGTCGACTGAGCCAGCAGGAACTGGTCGACATCGGCATGCATGACGGCCCGGTCGAGGGCGGTGGCATAGCTGTTGATCGAACGCTTGATCATCTGCGCGGCGATATGCGGCTTGCCGGCGTAAAAATCCGCCATCTCCCGCGCTTTTTCCATGAGCGCGCCCGGCACCGCCATCTCGTCAAGCAGCCCCCAGTCAAGCAGGGTTTTGCCGCGTACCCGCTCGCCACCGACCATAAGCCGCTTGGCCCGCGCCGGTCCGACCAGGCTGACGCAGAGCGGCATCGCCCGCCACATCAGGTTCATGCCGAGGTCAACCTCCGGAAAAAACAGCAGGCTATCTTCGGTGCCGACCCGGAAATCGCAGGCCATGGCGAAGCAGCCGCCACCGCCCGCCGCCGCGCCGTTCCACGCGGCGATGGTGATCTGATCCATTTCGAGGATCGCCTGGATCGCCCGCTCGCCGATCCGGCGCTTGCGGCGCTTTCCGACCAGCGGTCCCTCATAACTCCGTCCGGCATCGGTGAGGTCCGCGCCGGCGCAGAAATTCTTGCCTTCCCCGGTCAGGATCACCACCCGCGTTTCGATATCGTCACGGAACGAAAGCGCCGCCGCCTCGACATCGGCGATCACGCCATGGGTCAGCGCGTTGGCCCGTTCCGGACGGTTGATGGTGATTGTCGCGACCGCGTCGTCGCGGTCGATCCTGACAAACTCGAATGTCATTTCGCTCTCCGCCGGTCCAAGCTAGACACATTGCCGATCGTCGATCGTAGCCGAGCAAAGGGTGCGACCGCCATATGGGGCTCAAATGATCTTCTCCCTTCTTTCCTATTGCGCGATCCTCGCGCCGGAAGAACTGTGAAACAGGAGCGCTCACGGATGAACACGAAAGACAACTCTGTTAAAGCTCGGGCGTTTGACGCCTTGCACGAGGCGCTTGCTACGGCCTCTCGGACAAACGACGTGGAAACAGCACTCTCCGCGATCAGCGCGGCGGCATGGACCGCCCTGGGCGATCCCATGGCTCACGAACGACCCGGCGCGCTGAAACCCGGCGAGCGTCAGTTCGCGGTTTCCGGGTATTTCATGCTGACCCGTGATGGCAGGGAGACCGTTCTGGTGGCGGAGCATGGTTTTCCGGCGGAGCAGCACCGTCTGCGCATCCCGTCGGACCTCGCTCATCCCGGCTGGGTGGTAAAGCACCGAAAGCCGCTGCTGCTGGCCAATACCGATGAGGATTCCGGTTTCAAGCAGATCCTGAAGACCGCCCGCATGGGCTCGGCTATGTACAGCCCGCTGCTTTGGCGGGAAGAGTTCTTCGGTCTTCTGATCACCGCCTCGCAGGCACGGAACACTTATGACGTTCGAGACCACGCCATCCACCAGACCTTCGCCATGGCCGCATCCGCCATCTACATGGTCCAGGGCGGGCCGGCCTTTTCGGCGGCTTTGTAGAATTCAGCAACATGGAGACTGAAAACAAAATCAAGGCCGTCGTGTTTGATGTCGGCGAAACCCTGGTCGACGAGACCCGGATGTGGCGGCAATGGGCAGCCTATCTCGGGGTGCCCGAGAGCGCCGTATTGGCGGCATTGGACACGGTGATCGCCCGGCGAGGCCACCATCACGAGGCCCTGAGATCCTTCCGGCCCGGCCTTGACATCAAGACCGCCTATGCTGAACAGGCCGAGACGGGCGGGCGAGTCATCTTCGCCAACGACGACCTCTATCCGGACGCCCTGCCATGTCTTTCGGCGTTGCGCGATCGCGGGTATCGGATCGGCATCGCGGGCAACCAGCCGGCCGAGGCCGAGGACTCCTTGCGGGAATGCGGTTTCACGGCCGACTTCGTCGCCTCATCGGCGCGCTGGGGTGTGGAGAAGCCGAGCCCGGTCTTCTTCGCGAAAGTCCGACAAGCCGCCGGCGTCGACGCTGCCGCCCTTGCTTATGTCGGCGATCGGCTGGACAACGATGTCGGCCCGGCACAGGCGGCCGGCATGACCGGAATCTTCATTGAGCGCGGCCCCTGGGGACGCATCCATGCAACCTGGCCCGAAGCCGCCGCCGTGGACTTCAAGATCCACGGCCTGATGGAGATCCCGGGAATTCTGAACCGGGGCGGCGTCTAGGCGCGAATTCCCCGCTGATGCGTGGAGGGTACCAGTTCCTTCACCTGGCCGGCCCGCTTCTCCAGCCAATACTCGTACGGGCTCGGCATCAGACCGAAGGGCGAGTCGGCGCCGAGCTTCATCGCCGCGTCGAGCGGCCAGTTCGGGTTGTGCATCGCCTCGCGGGCCAGCGCGATCAGATCGGCCTTGCCTTCCTGGAGGATCTGCTCGGCCTGGTCGGCATGCACGATCAGGCCCACCGCCATGGTCTGGATGCCCGCTTCCTTGCGGAGCTTTTCGGCATAGGGCACCTGATAGCCATAGCCGACCGGCCCGGTGCCGACCACCGGCGCGCCGCGCATCCCGCCGGAGGAACAGTCGATCACATCGATGCCCTTCTCCTTGACGATGCGGGCGAGGCGCACGTTCTCGTCGGGCCCCCAGCCGGCGTCATCCTCGACCGACAGGCGCAGGAACAGCGGCTTGTGCTCCGGCCAGTTGGAGCGGACGCACTCCACAACCTCAATGGCGAAACGCATCCGGTTCGCTTCGGAGCCGCCATAGGCATCGTTGCGCCGATTGGCCTTGGGCGAGAGGAACTGGTGGACCAGATAGCCGTGAGCGCCGTGAATCTCCAGCACTTCGAACCCGGCTTCGTTGGCCCGGCGGGCGGCATCCCCCCAATGCTGCACCACGTCCTGGATCTCGTCGATCGGCAGGGCGCGCGGCGCCGGATCGTCGCCGTCGCTCTCGCCGCTGGAGGATACCAGTTCCCAGGCGTCCCAGTCATCGACCTCCGGCGTTTGGACCAACGGCTTGCCGCCTTCCCAGGGCCGGAACCGCCGCGCCTTGCGACCGCTATGGCCGAGCTGGATCGCCGAGGTCGCGCCTTGCTGCTGAATGAAATCGGCCAGCCGCTTGAAATGCGGGATGAAATCGTCATGCCAGAGGCCGAGATCGCCGACGGTTCCGCAGCCCCGGCGTTCCACCTTGGTGGACTCGACGAACACCAACCCGGCGCCGCCGGCCGCATAGCGCCCGACGCTCATCACGTGCCAGTCGGTCGGATAGCCCTTCACGCCGGAATATTGGTGCATCGGCGCGATCACCACCCGGTTCTTCAGGGTCGTCTCGCGAATCTGGTGCGGCGTAAAAAGAAGCGGTGCGGCCATGATCTCGTTCCCGCAAAAGTGAGATGGTCGAGGACAAGCGAATAGCATGACCGGCGTCAGGCACGAAGCGGCGCGACACGCTTATCACGTCCTGGTTTGATGTCTTTACGAGGAACGGTCGCTCGCGGAAAAAGAAACCTAACCCCGCCCCTCGTTAAACTCGTCCAACGCCGCCTCAAGTCTGATCATAAAATCAGGCGAGGCCTTCATGATGCCGGCAGCCTCGCGCAGTGTGCTTGCCGTACTCGCCGGTGTCGTCCAGCCGATGGCCGGAAAAACCCTGACGAGATCAGCCAGCGAGGTCGCTGTCCCTCCCGAACGGCGCGTCTTGGTCGCGTCATGGAGGTTCCGGGCGAGAAACTCGACGAGCATCGGATCCCCGTTCTCCCGCTCGACGGCGCGCAACATCATCGACACTCGGTCGACGATGGGCAGGTCGGTCGCGCAAACCGCGGTCTGCAGAAGCCCGAAAGACCCCAGTTGCGGCGCATCGACATCAACGCGCGCCAGTTGCGCGAAACACTCCATGACATCCGGCGTCTTTTCCGAGCGAACGGCAAACACGAATGGATCTCCCGGACTCGGTCCGCCCGACCAGTTAAGCGGCGCCGGGTCCCAGGCGCGCTCTTCGGCCCAGGCCCGCCAATCGGGCTCGGGCTCTGCCTCGAAATGCGGCAGTTTCGCATTGAAGGACAGGTCGTAGTTCCGCTGCCGCGTGACCGTCTCTACAACCGCGGGAAGCTGCGTTCCGCCGTGCCGGGAGTCGCCGATGGCGCGGAATCCGAACCCCCGGAACTCCGGGTCTTTTCCGACGGTCACGTACAAAAGACAGACGCTGTAACGGCCCTCGAACGGCAGCAGGAAGTCACGATCGAAATCCTCGAGCAGAAGATAGCTGGCCGTGACCTCGCGTCCCTCGCACCAGTCGGCGATTTGCGCGAGCGACGGTAAGACATACGACAGACCGGTGACATCGGTCACCTCGATCCCGCTCTCCAGTGCGACCCGCGCGACAATCAACAGAGGCGCGCTTTCGGCATCCGCGCTGAATTGCCGGTCGAGAATCCGGAACAGACTGGATGAGTCCGTTTTGAAAAGATCCACCACGGCGAGAGTCGTGTCCGCCGCTAGAATCGGAACCGGCCCCAATCTTCCCTTCGTGGAAATCCAATCGGTCGTGATGTCCGGTTCCGTCTCGGCGATGACCTCGTTGAAAGCGCGAAAATACCGGACATGCTCCAGATTCGGGATGAATGCCCGGTAATGCATCCGCGCCTCGCGGCCGCCGCCTGCCCGCAACAGCCGCAACGCCTCGAGGAGAGGCCCGCAGGTTTCGTTAAGATGAGTGATCGTGGTGGCGGATCGCGGGCGCGCGCCGATGATCCGGGTGACCGCTGACGCAAGGACCAAGCCAAGCGAGGCGCCGCTCGACTCGGCCTGCGAAATCAGGCCATTCGACAGGGCTCTCCGCAGCTTGCGAAACAGCACGACTTCGTAGAGATCGGCGACGATCTTCAAATCCGCGAGATTGATGGCGCCGAAATGTACGACGCTTTCGCTGCCTCGTATCTTCACGAACAAGCCGGCATGCCTTGAAAGTTTCATGGACACGGCTCACTCAACATTCAGCTTTAAGAAGTAAAGTTCCGGGAAGATTTCATACCTCGTGAACATCAAAATTTTTCTATTCATCATTTTTTCATCGATATCTTCCAATATATTTCCATCCGATGTTTCTGTTTTTCTTGATCGGTCCGAATTCCACCAGAACTTGTTCAGATCATAGAAATACAGCGGGGCGAATGGTCGCATCAGATCTGTCAGGTAGTCGATCGTCGGTGCGACAGCCCTCTCCAATCCGCCCTGGTAGGTGACCCAATAGGGTTCCTCGCCCGGACTGATCAGCGCCTGAAGATGAAGGCAAAACTGCGATACACGCATAGCTTCGCCGAAGCCGAGCTTCGGGTCCTTCACGTAATTGACCACGCCGTTGGACGTCACGATATCGAACGATTGGTCCGGAAAACGGGAAAGGTCAGACCCGTCGGCGTGCAGGATCCTGAAATGCTCATCGTCATGATGCAGTTCGCCGGCTAGGGCGACGGCGTTGGCGTCCAGATCGATACCCACATAGTCCAGTTCGACCGGCAGCCGCTCGCGCCGGATCAGTTTCCTTAACAGATAATAGTTTTCCCCCAGCGTCGCGCCGATCTCGAGAATCGAGATTCTCTTGCGGTGAATCGACAGTTTGCGGACGACAAACAGCAGGCTGAACACGAAGTTGAACTTCACCATTCCCGCGTTCATCTCATAGCAGTCCCGGCCGAAATACCTGAGGTAATGCTTGAAATTCTGGGCCCCCTCGGGGAGACCGTAGCGGTGGAACAGCTTGTTGGCCTCGTCCTTGAACTCAATCGCCATGTAGCGATCGAGCGCAATAATATCGGCGCCCGTCGCCCGTACCCGCGCATCTTCCGAGGAAATCCGAACACTCGGTTTCGCGCCGGGTTTGATTTCATAGCTCATACGGTCGGGTCTTTCCGTTCTCTTGCAACTCGCCCAACGCCTAGAGGTCGAACGATCCGAGCTTGCCAAGAACCGGGCCCTGGTCCTTGACCACTCGCCTCGAAGGAAGCGGGGGCTGTCGTCTCATGAACTTCACGCCAGCAGCCGACCGCGGCCGGGCGTCGGTTCGTCAATGCCCGCTGCCCGCGCCGCGCTCCAGAACAGCGCCTGGACGCTGGAGGTAACGGGTTTGCCGATCGCCGCCTCGATCGCCGGGATCGCCTCCAAGGTCGGCATGTCGCAACAGCTCAAGACCACCGCGTCAACGTCGTCCCGGCTGCCCAATGCCGTCGCCCGCTCGATCAGCAGGGCCGAGGGAACGGCGTTCATGTTCTTGAACTGCATCTGACTCTCATGGACGATGATGCTCTCGTCTTCCACGACATCAATGCCGTTTTCCGCGAAGAACACCCTCTCCTTGTCGTTCAGCGACTGAGGATAGGGTGTGACCAGGGCGATCCGCTTGGCGCCGAACACTTCCAGCGCCGCGACCAGCGCCCCGGCCGCCGACACCGTGGGCTTGCCGATTTTGGCGGTAAGGGTTCTCTCGTAGTCCCTCGGAATCCCCTTGGCCGAACTGGCGGTACAGCCATACGCCACCACATCGGGAGCGGCGGAATTGACCTCGTCGATGACCCGGGGCAGGTGGCTTTCCATCTCGTCGAAGGGCTTCTCGAAGCGCTCGGCGAAGAACGGCATGCGCGAGGTATGGATCGTCACGCCTTCCGGCGCCAGGCGCCAGAACTCGGTCTCGGCGACCGTGTTGGTCGACGGAACCATCAGCGCCAACCGGGCCTTGGCCCCGTAGACGCGCGCGGGTGTTTCACTCATAGTGCCGCTCCTTGAACAGCCGCCATGGCACGGAATATCGGCCACCCGAGGAAACGAGGCAACCATGAAGACCAGCCAGGATCGCATCCTGACCACTCATACCGGAAGCCTCCCGCGCGGCGAAGCGCTCTCGGATATCCTGGTTGCGAAGGCGAACGGCGAAGCCTTCAATGCCTCCTCCTTCAAATCGGCGCTTGATGCGGCGCTGAACCAGATCATCGCCAAGCAGATCGCCACCGGCATAGACATCGGCAATGACGGCGAGATGCCCCGGACCGATTTCATCTCCTATATCGCCGACCGCATGGGCGGTTTCGGCCGGGGCGAAGGGCCGAAACGCGGCCTCCCCCTCGACGCCAAGGCCTTCCCGATCTGGTTCGAGCATATCCAGCGTAGTGGACGGCGACGGATCAGCCCCTATGGCCTGCCGCAGGCAATCGGCCCGCTCACCTATGACGACGCCTCGGGTGTCGAGGCGGAATGTACCGATTTCAAACGTGTACTCGCCGCGCAGCCGAAGGGTTTCACGGAAGGTTTCATGACCGCCGTTTCGCCTGGCTTCGCGGCGACCGCGATGGTGAATCTGCATTACGATACCTTCGAGAACTACGTTTTCGCCATGGCTCGGGCGCTGAAACGCGAGTACGAACATATTGCGGGCCACGGTTTCATTCTCCAGATCGATTCCCCTGACATGGGCATCGAACGGGCCGGCTTCTATCAGGACAAAAGCCTGCCGGACTTCATCCAGGCCATGGAAATGCACGTGGCGGCATTGAACGAAGCGCTCGAGAACATCCCGCGCGAACAGGTTCGCTTTCATGCCTGCTGGGGAAACCGGGACGGACCGCATTATCACGACGTGCCCTGCCCGGACGTGCTGCCGGTGATGTATCAGGTCAAGGCCGGCGCCTTGGTTCTGCCCTTCGCGAATTCCAGGCACAGCCACGAGATCGAGGCGTTTCGAAGCCAGCCGCTTCCGGATCACATGTCATTGGTGGTCGGCGCGGTCGAGACCACGAACAATTATGTCGAGCACCCCATGGTGGTGGCCGAACGCCTGGTGCGCGCGGCCCGAGCCGTCGGGGACAAGACCCGCATCATGGCCGGCACCGACTGCGGCTTCGGAACCTTCGCCGGCGATACCTTCACCGCCGAGGACGTGGTCTGGGCCAAGCTCGAGTCCCTGGTCGAAGGCGCGCGCCTGGCCAGTGCCGAGCTCTGGGCCTAGCGTCCGACAAAGGTGTGCCGACCCGTTACCCTCACTGTTCCGCTCCATTGAACCTTTAAGCACGCGAGCATGTCGGAAAAGCTTCAAATCGCCGTCGCCGGCGCCGGGATTGGAGGTCTCACGGCGGCGGCGAATACCGACCGCTTCCACAACCCGGTTCTGGCCGACGCCCGCGAGGCCGAAGCCTATCTCGACCGGGAATGGGCGCCGGACAAGGTCCGGATGCGCTACGACTGGCTGTTCGAGCATGACGTCAATACCCTGCCGATCACCTAGAACGACGGCACTGGAGGGATCTGTCCATGAACCATCCCCATGTAGCGATCCTGGACCCGTTTCATCCGGCGATCATCCAAACCATCCGTGACCTTCTGCCGGACGGCTGGGAGATGTCGGTGGCGCGGGAACCGACGCCGGCGGCCCAGGCCGAGGCGGTGTCGGGCGCCGATATCGCCCTGATCATGGCCGCCAAGATGACGCCGGACCTGCTCGCCAAGGCCCCACGGCTGCGCTTCATTCAGAAAATGGGCGCCGGCGTCGACAATATCGATCTCGACACCTGCCGGGGCGCCGGCATCACCGTTGCGCGGCTGGGCGCCGGCAATGCGATCCAGGTGGCCGAGCACGCGGCGATGATGATCCTGGCGGCCAGCCGGCGGCTGATCGCGCTGGACGGTCGGGTCCGCGGCGGTCATTGGGACAAGGAGCCGGCCCGCGGCGTGATCCAGCATATCCACGGCAAGACCGTCGGCATCATCGGCCTCGGTGCCATCGGCAAGCGGCTTGCCCGCATTCTGACCGGTTTCGAGGTTCACGTCCTCTATTGCGACCCGATCCCGGCCGGCCCCGAGATCGAGGCGGCGCTGAACGTCCGGCGGGTGTCCTTTGACGAGCTGATCACTAACGCGGATATCATCTCGCTGCATCTGCCTCTGACGCCGGAAAGCCGGGGCATGATCGGCGCCGCAGAGATCGCGCGCATGAAGCAGGACGTGGTCCTGGTCAATTGCGCCCGCGGCGGCATTGTCGACGAGGCCGCCGTCGCCCAGGCGCTCCGCGACGGCAAGATGCTGGGTGCCGGCATGGATGTCTTCAC
This sequence comes from Alphaproteobacteria bacterium, assembly GCA_038146985.1. Taxonomy (GTDB): domain Bacteria; phylum Pseudomonadota; class Alphaproteobacteria; order Thalassobaculales; family Thalassobaculaceae; genus JADHLJ01. The sequence goes on along the minus strand of JAYQSQ010000009.1, from coordinate 612,551 downwards.
GTCCGAGCCACCCGGCAGCAGCCCTCTGTTCGACATCGAGACGGCCGTCCTTTCGCCGCACTGCGCCGGGGCGACGCTCAACAATTTCGCCGCGATCGCCGCCCGCGCCATGGCCAATGCCGAGGCCTATCTCGACGGCAACAGCCTTCCGGAAAACGACGTGGTGCTTGACCCCCGGCAGGGTTAGAACACGTGCCATCCGCAACTTTGCGTCTCGAAATGGGATCCCCCGCATGCGTATCGAAGTCCTGTGCACCGGCGACGAGATTCTGACCGGCAAGACCATCAACACCAATCACAGCCACATGGCCCGCCGTTTCGGCGAGGTCGGACTTACCATGCATTGGGGAACCATCGTCGGCGACGACCGGCCGAGCCTGGTGGAGGCTTTCCGGCTCGCGGCGAAGCGCGCCGACGCCGTCATCGTCAATGGCGGCCTCGGCCCGACCGTCGACGACCTCTCGCAAGAGGTCGCGGCTGAGGCAGCGGGGGTTGAGCTGGTGCTGGACGAGAACTGGCTTGCCCGGATGGAGGACTTCTACACCCGCCGGGGCCGCGTGATGCCGCCGAACAATCGCAAGCAGGCCATGTTGCCCCAGGGCGCGGAATTCATCGACAACCCGATCGGCACCGCCTGCGGCTTCGCCATCGATATCGGCGGCGCGCGCTTCTTCTTCACACCCGGCGTGCCGCGCGAGATGCGGCGCATGATTGACGAGCAGATCATCCCGAGATTGCTGGAGATGAGCGGCCTAAAGGTCGTCACGCGCCTCAAGCGCTTTCATTCCTTCGGCGTCGGCGAGTCCCGCGCCGATCAGATGCTCCAGGGGATCGAGGATCTCGCGCCCTCAGGGACGGTGAAGCTCGGATTCCAGGCGCATTACCCACAGCTCGAAACCAAGCTGGCGGCCCAGGCGGCAAGCGAGGCGGAACTCGATGCGTTGCTCGCGCCGGTCGAGGCGGCGGTGCGCGAAAAGCTCGCCAATTTCATCATCGCCGAGGACGCGCAAAGCCTTGAAGGCGTGGTGATCGACGCCCTTGTCGCCTCAGACGGCACCCTGGCCACGGCCGAGATGTTCACCGGCGGCGCCATCGCCGCCCGCTTCGTTCCCAAGGACGGCGCGGCCGATCCGTTTCTGCGCGGCATCGTCTCCCGGGACCTGGGCCAGATGTGCAACGCGGTCGGCCTCGACGAAACCACCGCCGCATGCGGACTGACCGCCGAGACCGCGACCGCCATCGCTTCGGCGCTCCGCGAACAGAGCGGGGCCAGCCACGCGCTGGTGGTCCTGATCGAACTGGATGACGGAGCCGACAAGATTGAGTTCGGCGGCACCATCAATGTCGCCATCGCCGATGCCGGCGGGGCGATCTCGCGAACCGCCCGGATGCTCGGCGGGCGCGACTGGGTACGCCTCGGCGCGACCGATCTCGGCATCGACTGCCTGCGCCGCCGTCTGCAGGGCCTGCCGGTGGATGAGCGGATTGATTTCGAAAAACGCTAGAACGTGATTGGGTTCCCGCCGGCGCCGCTCTAAGCTTTCATCCGGCATTCTTGCAAAGCCGCTACTGGGAGGTCCGATGTTCGAGCATGTCGTCAAGCGAGCCCTGGCGGATCCCAACCGGGCGCTGCATTGCGCTTTTGGACCGCTGTCCCTGGAACTCCAGGCGGATGGCGCGAAGACTTATCTCACCATCGATGCGGAGGGGGCGAGACTTTCGCAAGAGGCGCCGGAACGGGCCGTCGACCTTACTTTGAGCGCCACTGCCGAAGCCTGGGCGGAGCTGTTCCGGCCCCTGCCCAGGATCGGGTTTCAGAACCTCTCGACCATGCGGCGCACCCGTAACCTCATCGTCACCGGGAACATGGTCGCATTCGGCCAGCACCTGTTGCTGCTCGAAATGCTGTTCTCCAATATCAGCAGCGACGCGGCGGCCCCGACCGGTGCGCCGACGACCGGGCCGGAGATCGAACCGGTGACGGGGCGCTATCTCCGTCTGCCGTTCAAGGGCCGCCCGCACCGGGTGTATTTCGAGGAAGCGGGGAGCGGCATACCGCTGCTCTGTCTTCACACCGCCGGCAGCGACGGACGGCAGTACCGGCATCTTTTGAACGACACCGCCGTAACCAACCGGTTTCGCGTCATCGCCTTCGATTTGCCGTGGCACGGCAAGTCCTCGCCGCCGCCCGGTTTTGAAGCCGAGGTCTATGAGCTGACCACCGAGCGTTATGTCGCCATCGTCATGGCCATGGTCGATGCCCTGAAGCTTGAGCGGCCGGTTGTCATGGGCTGTTCGATCGGCGGGCGGGCGGTACTTCACCTGGCGCTCCAGCACGGCAATCGGTTCCGCGCTGCGATCGGCCTGCAATCGGCGCTGTTCGCCGAAGACCGGAGCCTCGGCGACAAGATGCCGGACATGGCCCTGCACCGCCCCGACATTCACGGCGGCAAGAACGCCGGCGCCCTGATGGCCGGAATGACCGCGCCGCAATCGCCGTCCACGGAGCGGTGGGAGACCATGTGGCACTACATGCAAGGCGGCCCGGGCGTCTTCCATGGGGACCTGCACTATTACTTCACCGACGGGGACTTGAGGAACGGGCTCGCCGCCCCCCTCAGGAACTCACCCTGCCCGCTTTACCTGCTCAGCGGCGAGTATGACGTCTCGGCGACCCCGAAGATGGGCAGGGAACTCGCCGACCTCATCGGCGCCGAGTATTTCCAGGTCATGAAGGGCGTGGGCCATTTCCCGATGTCCGAGAACCCGGAGGCTTTTCGCGGCTACCTGCTGCCGGTTCTGGACATGATCGAGAAGAGGGGAGCGGCCTAAGCCCGCATCGGTTAAGGGACCTCGAAGATGCGCGGCCTGATTCGCGGTATCGCGGGAATGGTGACGCGGTTCGGTCTCGGCCCGGAAGGAAGCGGAGTGTAAGGTTCCCGCCATTTCTGGCAATCAACGGTCGCGTCCATAAGCTCCTTGGCAACCGCGATCAATTGCGCGGGCGAATTCTGCTTAACGGTCCAGCCGTGGTCTTGAACCTGACGGCTGAGTTGCATCGGATCCAATGTGCGGTCCCTGATCTGTTCCCAGACCGGTACCCGGCGCTTGTCCCTGTCGAAACAGCTGACGTAAAGAGCGATGTCGTGATCGCGCCAGCAGCCCGGAAAATAAGGCGCCTCAATGCAGTTCGTGATGGCGGTCGGCGTATTCATCGCCGAACCGAGATGGCTGGTGCCGGTGAGCGAGCCGACCATGAACCGGGCCCGGCCGACGGCATGGGCATGCAACAGGAACTGATCCTCGATCGGGGCCAAGTCGATGAAGCCATCCTGTTCGGGAAAGCGGGTCATGTTCGGATGCCCGATCCGCACCACCTGTCCGCCTTGCCGGATGATAAAATCGGTGAGTTCCATGAACGGACGCGGGTCCAGGTCGCGCTTAGGCCGTGATGGCCGGAACTTATATCCGGGCTCCCTGTAGTTGACGACGCAGATCCAGCGATCTGGACGAACACCATGGCGCAACAGCGCCTCATCCATCGCATCGACTTTCCGGTCGGGAACTTTCAGGAATGCGGGCTCCTCAAAGGCCGCAAGTTCGCCATGCGGCATGTTACCGGGCTGCAAGAGCATGTCCGGCTGGTTCATGCGGAGCCTCGTCCAGTAGGCCTCGCGGCAGATATAGTCTGGAACGGTTTCCCCATTGGCAACGATATCGGCAGGCTCCTGGAAGCTGTCGATGAAAATCCCACCGAAATTGGAAGACGCCGATATATGATAGTTAATATGTTCATTCATTTCCAAAAGATCTAACTTATATTTTCGATCATTTCTCTGATATATAGTCAAAGAAGAATGATCGAATAATAATTTCGTCGATGCGCTATAAATGTGAAAGAAAATAAGGTCGCCTACCGCGCGAGCGTTAAGAAGCGCGACAATACGAAAGGGTTTGTCGGGATGGCGGCCGGCAACGATCCCCGAGTAGTCGATATGCTCGGAGGCATTTCGCGCAGCAGTGGTTGGGCGATCGTTTCCGATTTTCAATTCTCAGCCTCCGACGCGCACGAAACCAGCCAGCGGCATTGGCTCCACAAACACGGTACGACATCCATGGGAGAATTGGTGGAGCCGAGGAGGATCGAACTCCCGACCTTCGCATTGCGAACGCGACGCTCTCCCAGCTGAGCTACGGCCCCACCGACGGGGCGGAAAATAAGAGGAGCCGGGTTCCGGTTCAAGAAAAATGTAGTGCCGCCGCGCGTGTCACGGAAATCGCCGTACGCGGCCTAGTCGAGCCATTCCAGAAAGCGGCCCTCACTGTAGCGGCAGACGCCCTGCTTTCTGGTTGCCGGGTCAAGGCAGACACCCTTGCCGTCCGGCTTGCCCGCCTTGAACGGGCCTGTGAAGGTGTGTCCGGACTTGAGGAACAGGGTCCCCTCGCCCTCGCGCACGCCGTTGACGAAGGCGCCTTCGTAGCGCCATCCCCCGGTGCGCGAACCGTACTCGCCTTGGCCGTGGCGCAATCCCCTCGCGTAGGCGCCCTCGTGCCAGTCGCCGTTTCGCCATTCCGATCGGCCGTGCCCGGAGAACAGATCCCTCACGAATTCGCCGCGATACCGCCAGCCACGTGGCGAGACCACTTCGCCCTGACCATGACGCTCGCCATGCAGCCAAGCGCCCTCGTATCGCTCGCCTCCCTTGTAGCGCCGGACGCCAAGGCCGTTCGGCGCGCCGTCGGCGAGTTCGCCTTCATATCGGCCGAAATCGGGGCCGGCGATACTGCCGATGCCGGTCATTCGACCCCGGACAGCTGTGCAGTCGCAGGTAAGTTCCCAAATTCCAGCCTCGCCCAGAGACGCGCGCGTGAGCTCGAGCAGGCCGCTCCCTTCGGCTTTCCCGTCGGCGCAGTCGCCTTGCCAGAACACTTGGTAGTCCGCTTCCTCGCGCAGCCAGATCTGGCACCCGGCCTCGTCGGCGATCCAACCGGACGCTGAGACCGGAAACGGTGCCATCGCGAGGCCCCAAATCAACAGGGCGGCAGCCGTCGCCTTGCGGAGCCCTCGCGAAGGTCTTATCTCAGCCCCAGCCCGGATGCTTGCCGCGCGCCGCCGCCGCCGGTAGCATTCCGCGACACCGCGCGACGGAGTGACACCGCCGATGTATGCCTTCGCCAACCTGCTAAACACGGTCATCAGTCTCTATATCTGGTGCCTGTTCATCTACGTCATCCTGGGATGGCTGATCAATTTCGGCGTCATCAATACCCAGAACCGGATCGTCTATCTGGTGATGGATTTCCTATATAGGATCACCGAACCGGCACTCCGGCCGATTCGCAACTTTATCCCGAATCTCGGCGGAATCGACATCTCTCCGATCCTGCTCGTCCTTGTGCTTATTTTCATTCGCGACTTCATCGTCGTCGATCTTGCGAAAATGTTCGGCTAGGCGGGGTGCCGTTCGAGAAAACCAGCGACGGCGTCACGGTGAGACTGCGCTTGACCCCTGGCGCTTCACGGGATCTGATCACCGGGGTCGCAAAGGACGAAAACGGTGTCGCCTGGCTGGCAGCGACGGTCACCGCGGTCCCCGAGAATGGCCGCGCGAACAAGGCCATGATCCGGCTGCTTTCCAAGCAGTGGAGGCTTGCGAAATCGTCCATTCAGGTGATCTCGGGCGAGACCGCGCGGCGCAAGATCCTCCTCGTCTCGGGCGATGCCGATGCAATAATGGATAAACTGAGTGTCTGGTCGCGGGACCGGATTCTCGAAAAGACGTGAGGCAGGAATGGCGGACGCGGAGATCATCGACGGCAAGGCCTTCGCCGCGGGGTTAAGGGAACGGATCGCCAAGGCCGTTGCACAGCTTAAGGCTGCCCATGGCGGGGTTCCGGGATTGGCCGTAGTCCTCGTCGGCGCAGACCCGGCAAGCGAGGTCTATGTTCGCAACAAGGGCAAGCAGACGGGCGAATGCGGCATGCGCTCGATCGAGCACAAGCTGGCGGCGGAGACCGATCAGGCGACATTGCTGGCGCTGATCGCCGAGCTCAATGCCGATGACGGGGTCGATGGCATCCTGGTGCAACTGCCGCTGCCGGATCATGTGGACCCGCAGGCCGTGCTCGACGCCATCGATCCGGCCAAGGATGTCGACGGCTTCCATGTCATCAATGCCGGACGGCTGGCAACCGGCGGCGACGCATTGGTGCCATGCACACCGATGGGTTGCCTGCTGATGCTGAAGGATCGGCTGGGCGATCTTTCCGGCAAGAACGCCGTCGTGGTCGGACGCTCCAACATCGTCGGCAAGCCGATGGCCGCGCTGCTGACTCGCGAGAACTGCACCGTGACGATCGCCCATTCCCGGACCCGGGATCTGCCGGCGGTGTGCCGGGGCGCCGATATCCTGGTCGCCGCGGTCGGGCGGCCTGAGATGATCAGAGGTGATTGGATCGGCGCCGGCGCCGTCGTCATGGATGTCGGCATCAACCGCATTCCGGCGCCGGAACGCGGCGAGGGCAAGACGCGGCTGGTCGGCGATGTCGCCTTCGAGGAGGCCAAGAGGGTCGCCGGCGCGATCACCCCGGTTCCAGGCGGCGTCGGGCCGATGACCATCGCAGTGCTGCTGCGCAACACGGTCGAAGCCGCGTGCCGGCGGCGCGGCTGGGAGATGCCGGAAATCTAGCTTTCTTCCGCGACCGGCAATCTGAAGCGCAGCACGCCCTTTGCCTCGCGGATATCGACCGGCTTGCCCTTGCGGATTGCCTGGAGTTCGCCCGCGTCCTGCAGCAGTGCCGCCGACCGCCCGACATTGCGGAGCAGCGGCCGCCAGAGCGCGGTTTTGGTCGGATCCCCTCCGGCCCGGCGCGCCACATCGACCGGCGTGATCGATTTGCCGGGCCCGGCGATGGCCAGCATCTCGCGTATGATAGCCTGGAGCGTATCCTGATCGGTCTTGGTTCTGGTCATGGCGCGAGCATATGCGTGTAAAGTGAGGCCTCGTCAACGCTGGCGCCGGACTCCGGCGTCCGGAAGATCATGGAAAGGGGCTTGATGACAGGAAGCTTCGAAACACTGTTTTTCGCGGTGCTCGCCTTCGTCGGCTTGCATTTTCTGCTCGGATGGCGCCCGTTTCGCTCGGCCCTGGTGGAGCGGATCGGTGAGAACCCGTTCAAGGGTGTCTATTCCCTCGTCTCCGTGGCCGCTTTCATCTGGATGCTGCTGGCTTACGGCGCCACGCCGTACATTCAGATGTGGCCGTTCGCCGCCTGGACCCATTGGATACCAAATCTGGTTCTGCCGGTATCCGCGATTCTTCTGGTCTGCGGCTACAGCGAACCAAATCCGACCGCGGTCGGGCAGGAGGCCGTGCTGCGGGACGATCCGAAAGTGGCGCGCGGCATCATCACCGTAACGCGCCATCCGACGCTCTGGGCCATCGGTCTTTGGGCGCTCTCGCATCTGATCGCCAATGGCGATGCCGCAAGCGTTCTGCTGTTCGGCGGTCTCGCCGTGCTCAGTTTCGGCGGCATGTCGGCGATCGACGCCAAGAAACGCGCGACGCTCGGCGCCGCCTGGGGGCCATTCGAGCTGACCACCTCGGTCGTGCCTTTCCTCGCCATTGCTCAGGGCCGGACACGGTTCGATTGGTCCGGCATCGGACCCTGGCGCGTGATCGGCGGCCTCGTGCTGTGGGCGGTCCTCTGGTTCGCACATCCCCTCGTTATCGGTGTCTCGCCGGCAATACCCTGACCTTCGGAGTCTGCATGCGCGTATTCCATCACCCCGGCCATAAGAGCCACGCACCGCAAAGCTTCATCGCACGCGGTCGGGTAACCGAGTGCCCGGAGCAGCCGAGGCGCGCGGAAATCCTGGAAGCGGCGGCAAGGCGCGCCGGCCACGAAATGATGCTCGCGGGCAGTCATGGTCTTGCCCCGGTACGCGCGATCCACGACGCCGGGTATCTGGGTTTTCTTGAACGGGCCTGGCAGCTTTGGAGCGCTCTGCCCAACCCCGGCGCGGAAATCATCCCCAATGTCCATCCCGGGCGGAACATGAGCGCCCCGCCACAGGCGACGGTCGCGCTCGCCGGACACTATCAGGCCGATACCGCCTGCCCGATCGGGGCCGGCACCTGGGAGGGCATTCTCGCCTCCGCCGATGTGGCGGTCAGCGCCGCCGAAGACGTCATGGCGCGGCTTGGCGGCGGAGACGCCGGCGCCCATGCCTACGCGCTCTGCCGGCCGCCGGGACACCATGCCTTTGCCGATCAGGCCGGTGGGTTCTGTTTTCTTAATAACGCGGCCATCGCCGCCCAGGTCTGCCGCGAGCGTGGCGCGGACCGTGTCGCGATCCTGGATGTCGACGTACATCACGGCAACGGAACCCAGGGCATCTTCTACCAGCGCGCCGATATCCTGACAGTGTCCCTGCACGGCGATCCCGCCGCCTATTACCCGTTCTTCGCCGGATTCGCGGACGAGACCGGGGCCGGGCCGGGTTTGGGCTTCAATCGCAACCATCCCCTGCCCTTCGGCACCGATGACGACGGCTACATGGCGGCTCTGTCGACGGCCCTCGAGGATATCCGGCGCTTCAAGCCCGATATCCTGATCGTCGCGCTGGGCCTGGATGCCTCCAAGGACGATCCGCTCGCCTTCCTGTCGATCACGACCGAGGGGTTCCGCCGTATCGGCGGCGCTATAGGGACGGCAGGATATCCAACGCTTCTGGTGCAGGAAGGCGGCTATATCTCGGACAGTTTGGGTGACAATCTCGCCGCCGCCCTTACCGGGTTCGAGGGCGCGCGCTAGCGACCCGCCGGCGCCCTACCAGGCCGCGGTCAGCCTCGTGCCCGGCCCCGGCTTAGGGACAGCGCTGATCGGGACGTTCGTGACCTCCTTCACGAGCTTCCTCAGGAACGCATCGGCATAACTTTGATAGTCCTTGGCGATCTCGACGAACGCGCCGTTCCCGCCGATGATCTTCTGTTCGAAGTAGTAGTTCAGCGTCGGGTGCTCGTTGAGGATCGTTAGTCCGTTGATCGTGATCCCACGGGCAACCACGAACTGGCGGGCCTGTGCGATTTCCGCCCCCTGGTTGTTGCGGCCGTCGCAGGACAGATCGATGACCTGGCGAACCCCGTCGAACCCGTTATTCGCGAACAAGCCCGCCGCGAAGGTAAGCGCGCCGGAGATCGACGTAGCGCCGGTCCGGATCGCCCTTGGCATGGTTTCAAGCAACTCGGCCATCTGCTCCGCCGCGCGCGGTCCATCAATAACCATCCAGGGGATGTCGACGATCTGGAATTCCGCACTCGCCCACTCGATCACGGTGACGGCGATGGACCGATAATGGCCACCTTGAATCGCTTTTATCACGCTTGGGTCCCTGAATGCCCGGGCCATCCCGCGAACCTGAAGCTCGAACTCCCGGTCGTCGACACTGGCCGAGGAATCCACCGCCAGGACAAGCTCGAGATCGACCGGAACCTGCGCCGACGCCGATGTCAGGCCCATCGAAAAGGCGATTGAAAGTCCGATCAGAAGAATGCAGAAGGTCCGCCGCATAGGCGCAAATTGGCATCCCCGCGATCCGGTTTCCAGCCCGGAAAAAAGCGGAGCGATCACCTTTCGGCGACCGGAGAGGCCCGTGTTCCCCCGGCGACGACGGCCGGCGCCGGATCCAGCGAAATCTCAAGCTCCGGAAAATAGGCCGGCCCGCCACGGCCCAGCCGGCTTTCGAACAGAACCACCTCCGTCACCGGGAACGGAGCAAGACGGATCGCCGCGTTGGCCTCGACATAGCGTCCTGCTTCGATGAGCGGAGTTCCTGAAAACCGCGCCAAAGTGACATGCGGCTTGAACTTGCGGGATTCGGGCGGCAGGCCCGCGGCGACCACGGCGTTCTCGACCTTGCGCTGGAGCGCCGTCAGCGCCGGTTCCGGCCGGACACCGACCCACAACGCCCGCAGACGGCCCCGGCTTTCGAAATGGCCCAGGCCCTCCAGCGTCAAGTCGAAGGCCGGCGCCTGCAGGCGAGACAGGGAATCAGCGATTTCCTCCGCCGCGCCGCCATCCACCTCGCCGATGAATCGCAGGGTGAGATGAAGGTTTTCCGGGTTCACCCAGCGCGCACCGGGGATGCCGCACAGCATCTCGGACAGCCGCGCACGGACCGCATCGGGCATCGCCAGGGCAACGAACAGCCGCCTCATCGCGTCACCCGCGCCAGGAGATCACGGACCGCCGGGAGGATGCGGCCGACCAGGACGGCCACACCCTCGGCCGTGGGGTGGATCCCGTCACGCTGATTCAGGTCGGGCTTGCCGGCGACGCCCTCCAGAAAGAATGGATAGAAAACAACGTCGCGGCGCGATGCGAGATCGGTGAACACGGCATCGTATTCCCGGCCGTATTCCGGTCCGAGATTGGGCGGCGCCCGCATCCCGGCGAACAGCACCGGAAGGCCCATGGCCTCAAACCGGTCGAGGATCGCCGCGAGATTTTCCCGCGTCACCCGAGGCTCGATCCCGCGCAGCCCGTCATTAGCGCCGAGCTCCAGCAGTACGGCGTCCGGCTTGTCCGCCAGCGCCCAATCCAGCCGGGCCCGGCCGCCGGCCGTCGTATCGCCGGAGACTCCGGCATTGATGACCCGTACCGACCGCCCCTCGGCGCGAAGCGCTTTTTCAAGCTGTTCGGTAAAACCGTCGGATTTCGCCAAGCCGTAGCCGGCGGTAAGACTGTCGCCCAGGGCAAGAAGTTTGATGTCGCGCGCGTCCGCCTCTGCGGCCCAACAGATCAAAGCCACGGCCAGCGCGATCGGCACCGCGGCGCCGGATCGGAGTTTCCGCGCAATTCGTTTGATCATCGTCGCCAAGACCTCATATAGCGTTGATGTCCGCCGCCCCTCGCCGCCCGACAAAAGGTTCGCCATGACCACGACCACCGTGAAACCCTCCTCATTCGCGCGCGGCGAGACCCAACCGATCATCGATCTTCGCGATGTACGCCTAAACCTGAGGAGCGCCGCGGGAGAGGTCAATATCCTGCGCGGCATTAATCTTGCCGTCGCCCAAGGCGACATGGTCAGCGTCGTCGGCCCGTCGGGCGCCGGAAAATCGACCCTCATGATGCTGGTCGCCGGATTGGAGACCGCCAGTTCCGGCCAGGTGACGGTGGCGGGACGCGATCTTTCGGTCATGGGCGAGGATGCCCTGGCGGCGTTCCGGCGCGATCATGTGGGGATTGTTTTCCAGGCGTTCCGCCTTATCCCGACGATGTCGGCGATGGAGAACGTGGCGATACCCCTGGAACTGGCCGGCGAGGAGGATGCCTTTGACAAGGCACGGGAAAGCCTCGGGCTCGTCGGCCTCGCCGAACGGGTGCATCACTATCCCGACCAGCTCTCGGGCGGAGAGCAGCAGCGTGTCGCCATTGCCCGGGCCTTTGTCGGCAAGCCCAAGCTCCTGCTGGCGGACGAGCCGACCGGCAATCTCGACCGCGCCACCGGAGAGGACATCGTAGAACTGCTGTTCGATCTGAGAGCCCGGCACGGCACCACGCTGGTGCTGATCACCCATGACGAAGGGCTGGCTCAGCGCTGCGACCGGATGGTTCGGATGGCCGACGGCCGGATCGTCGAGGAGACGATCGCCGAATCCAGCCGGAAAAGCGCCTGATGACACAGCTGACACTCGCGCTCGCGCTGGCACGGCGGGAGCTTCGCGGAAGCCTCAAGGACTTCCGGGTCTTTCTTGCCTGTCTCGCTCTCGGTGTCGCGGCGATCGCCGGGGTGGGTTCGGTCTCCGATGCCATGCATACCGGTATCAGCCGGGACGCGAGGCAACTGCTCGGCGGCGATCTCTCGATCCGGATGACGCATCGGACCATGCCGTCCGAGGCCCGGGCGATGCTTGACGCGGCGGGCCGGGTGTCCGAGGCGGTGACCATGCGGGCGATGGCCAGACCGTCGCTTGGAGACCGCAGGACCCTGGTGGAACTGAAGGCGGTGGACGGCACCTATCCGCTCGTCGGCTCGGTATCCCTGGATCCCGCCATGCCGCTCGCCGATGCCTTGGCCGAACGGGACGGCACCCATGGAACGATCATCGATCCTTCCCTAGCCCGACGGCTCGGGGTCTCGATCGGCGACAAACTCCGCATCGGTGAGCACGATTTCGAGATACGGGCGGAAATCGTCAAGGAACCAGACCGGACGATCCGTTTCGCCACCTTCGGCCCACGGGTGATGATCACCGCCGGCGGCCTCGCGGAAACCGGGCTCGTGACCGAGGGAAGCCTCGTCAACTACCACTACCGTATCGCCTTCCCACCAGGCACTGACGCCGGCGCGTGGAGCCAGAAGTTCGACGAGGCCTTCCCCACCGGCGGCTGGCGCATTCGCGGCATCGACAACGCGGCGCCCGGATTCGACCGTTTCATCGGGCGCGTGACCCAGTTTCTGACCCTGGTCGGCCTGACCGCGCTGCTGGTCGGGGGCGTCGGCATCGCCAACGCGGTGCGCGGTTTCCTGGATCGGCGCACCGGCACCATCGCGACCTTGAAGTGCCTCGGAGCGCCCGGCGATCTGATCTTTGCGGTCTACCTTGCCCAGGTGATGATCCTGGCGAGCGTCGGGGTTCTGATCGGCGCCGCGATCGGGGCCGTGGCGCCGCCGCTTACGGCCTATCTGCTGGCCGGCCTGTTTCCGGTCAACCTGCCGCTGGGTCTATATTGGAAGCCGATCCTGATCGCCGCCCTGTTCGGTTATGTGACCACCCTGGCCTTCGCGGTCTGGCCCCTGGGCCGGGCACGCGAGGTGCGCGCGGCGCAACTGTTCCGGGCGCTGATCGTGCCCCCCGACGGATTGCCGAGACCCGGCTACATCGCCCTTACGGCAGTGGCCGCGGCGGTGCTGGCCGTCATGGCGTTCATCGCCACCGACGATGCCAAGCTGGCGGGCTTCTTCATCGCCGGTGCGCTCGGCGTGCTGCTGATCTTCGGCGGCGGAACCTCCCTGCTGATGCGGCTGCTGCGCCGCCTGCCGAGCCCCCGCCATCCCGGCCTCAGGCTCGCCATCGCCAATCTTCATCGCCCCGGAAGCGCGACCCCAAGCGTCATCCTCTCGCTCGGGCTCGGACTGACGGTTCTGGTCACCGTGGCCCAGGTTCAGACCAACATGGCGCATCAGATCACGCAGCAGATCCCGAAGCAGGCGCCGTCCTATTTCTTCATCGACATTCAGCCGCATCAGGTGGAGCCGTTCACGAAACTGGTCGAAGCGGTCGCGGGGGTGGAGAAGCTGGAGCGCACCCCGATGGTGCGCGGCCGGATCGTGCGGATCGCCGGCAAACCGGTCGAACAGGTCAAGCCGGACAAGGACATCGCCTGGGCGGTCAACGGCGATCGCGGTCTGACCTATTCGGCGCGGATGCCGGACGGCGCCAAGGTCGTCGCCGGCGAGTGGTGGCCGGAAGACTACGCCGGGCCGCCGCTCATCTCCTTCGATGCCAATGTCGCGCGGGGCCTCGGCATCGGGATTGGTGACACCATCACGCTCAATGTCCTGGGTCGGGAAATCACGGCGACCATCGGCAATCTGCGCCATATCGACTGGGCGACCCTGGGGATGAATTTCGTCTTCGTCTTCGCCCCCGGCACCCTTGAGGCCGCACCGCACAGCGTCATCTCCGCCGTCTATGCAGAGCCCGGCGCGGCCGAGGAAGCCGTCCAGCGCGCGGTGACGGACGCCTTTCCGAATGTCTCGGCGATACGGGTCAAGGACGCCCTCGACAACGCCAACCGTATCCTCGACGCGGTCTCCATGGCGGTGCGGACCACCGCCTCGGTAACCTTGCTCGCGGGAATATTCGTTCTCGCCGGCGCCGTCGCGACCGGCCAGCATCGCCGGATTCATGACGCGGTGATTCTGAAGGTCCTCGGCGCGGCGCGCTGGCGCGTGGTCTTCTCCTATCTCGCGGAATACGCGCTGCTCGGCATGCTGACGGCGGTCGTGGCCGGGCTGGTCGGCACCGTGATCAGCCGTTTCATCGTCACCGAACTCATGCGTTCGGAATTCGTCATCAGCCCCAATGCCATTGTTCTGACGGCGGTTATCTCGCTGATCTGCACGATCGGTCTAGGGCTATTCGGAACCTGGAAGGCCCTGGGACTGAAAGCCGCTCCCCTGCTCCGCAACGAGTAAGGCCGAGATTTCACCCAAGAGATGTCATAAAGCCGCCGCATTACCGGGTCTTACTGGTAGCCGGAGAACGAGGAGCGGACCCATGCTGACCCATTTTCTGCGCGCCCTGCTGGTTCTGACGATGCTTGCCGGCGCCGCGCCGGCCGTCCAGGCCGCATCGGAACAGGAGAAGGCGGAACGCAAGATCGAGGAAGGCGCCGAGGCCCTGCTCGAAGGCATGCGGCTGCTGCTGAGAGCCATCCCGTGGTACGGCCAGCCCATGATCCTGCCGAACGGCGATATCCTGATCCCCCGGCGCGACGGGCCGCCCCTGCCCGAAGGCGACCGCCAGACGCCCCCGGCGCGCGACCGCGACGACAGCCACAAAACCTAGAGCGCGATCCCGCGTTTTCCGGCCATCACGCCAGTGATCGCCGGCACCCGGTTTTCCACATCCTGAAAAGCCGTCCCACCTGCGCTTCCCACGCGCGGTGGTTCCCGGCATGATTCACAAAACTTACAAAGAACGATGGCGGACACCGCCACGATTTACAGGCGAGGAAAACATGGCGAAGAAACTCAAGATCCTCTCACTCGGCGCGTCCTACGGCTCGCTGCTGGCAACCAAACTCGCCATGGCCGGCCACGACACCAAGCTGATCTGTCTGCCGGCCGAGGCCGATCTGATCAATGCCGAGGGCACACTGGTGCGGATGCCGGTCAAGGGCCACGAGGGACTGTTCGATATCCGCTCGACCGATCTGCCGGGCTCGCTTTCGGCCGGGTCTCCGGAATCGGTCACGCCGTCAGAGTACGACCTTGCCGTGCTCGCCATGCAGGAACCGCAATACCGCTCGCCCGGCGTGCGCCAGGTGCTCGAGGGACTGTCGGCGGCCAAGGTGCCGATGATGTCGATCATGAACATGCCCCCGCTGACCTACCTCAAGCGGATCAAGGGGCTGGACACCAGCGCCTATCGCGACAGCTATGCCGATGCCACGGTGTGGGACAATATCGATCCGGATCTGATGACCCTGTGCAGCCCGGACCCGCAAGCCTTCCGACCGCCGGACGAGCCGGTGAACGTGCTGCAGGTGCGCCTGCCGACGAACTTCAAATCCGCCCGCTTTGCCTCGGACGAGCACACCGCGATCCTGCGCCAGCTTGAGACGGATATCGAGGCCGCGCGCTTCGATGTCGGCGGCGGGCCGGCGGAAGTTCCGGTAAAGCTTCGCGTGCACGAGTCGATCTTCGTGCCGATGGCCAAGTGGTGCATGCTGCTGGCCGGCAATTACCGCTGCGTGCAGGCGGACGCCATGCGGACCATCAAGGAGGCGGTGCACACCGACCTTGCCGAAACCCGCGGCGTCTATGAATGGGTCTCCGCGCTCTGCGTCGAGCTTGGGGCCAGCCCGTCGGACATGGTGCCGTTCGAGAAGTACGCCAACGCCGCGCAATCGCTGATCAGTCCTTCCTCCGCCGCCCGGGCGCTTGCCGCCGGTGCGCCGAATATCGAGCGGGTCGACAGGCTGGTGCAGTCGATCGCCGCGGGCCGGGGCAAGAAGAACCCCGCCGTCGACGCGACGGTCGCGCTGGTCGACGGCTGGATCGATCGCAACCGCGCCAAGGCGGCCTGATCCCACGTCCGGCCGGGATTGTCACGCGCCGTCGACCGACGGCATTACCACCAAGGCACACGGTATTGATGACCGGCGAATAAACAATTCGGCGCGGGATTGCCCGATGCCGCATTGCGCCGCACACTCGGCACGGGAACGACGATTTCCGGAGGGAGCAGCCATGGACGCTCGGACCAATGAAAAACACCTGAAGGAACTTTTCGGCGCCGGGGTTCATTGCGAGGCGCCGCTGGCGCCGTCGGGAGCCGGCGCGCGGTTCACCGGGATCGATCTGTGGCGCGGGCTGAACGAGGCGCAGGTGGAATTCATGCTTGGGGCCTTGAGCCGGCACCGTCTGCTGTGTTTCGCGGGCCAGGATCTGACCGACGATGCCCTTGCTCATTTCGAGCGCTTCGCCAATCACTGGGGGGCGCCCATTCCGCATCCCAGCAACTTCCTACGTGGCGGCAAGCCGGCGCAGCAGGACGGCGCCAGCGACGGCCCGATTGAACTCATTCCCTACGGGAAACGCCGGGCCGCGCTCGTGGACACGACTCTGCCGGGCCAGTTGCAATGCCTGCCGCACGAGTCGCCGGCGGTCCTGGTCGCGACCAATCTGCTGGGCAAGGCCGAGCCCGGCGGAATCAAGGTGACCAACGGCGAGACCTGGCACACCGATGTCGAGTACGAACCGCTGCCGATCTATGTTTCGATGTTCCTGGTGCATCACATGCCCACGGCCCGCGACGCCGAGGGCGGCACCTGGGTGGCGAGGCCGGACCCGAACGCGCCGGAGCGCTATTTCGAGGGATCGAGCCCGGAACTCATGGCGCTGCGCCGGGACCTGCCACTCAACGGCGGGACCGCCTTTGCCGATACCGCGGCCGCCTTCGCGGCCCTGCCGGCCGACGAACAGGCCAAGCTTGAGCGCCTGCAACTACGCCGCCGCCTGAACGAGGGCGACGAGGGCTTCCTGGCCCCACTCGTCAGGGTGGACCCGCGGACCGGGACCAAATCGCTGCACAGTCCGGTCTGGGCCTCCCGGCCCCGGATCCGTCCCGCCGTCGAGGTCGAAGGCATGAGCATGGAAGCCTCCCGCGCCCTGCTCGACCGTCTGGAAACCCATGTCCTGCGTCCCGAGTTCCGCTACCACCACCAGCACCGCCCCGGCGACGTGACGATCTGGAATAACTACATGACCTTGCACGCCTCGCCCCCGATCAAGACGAACATCACCTCGATCGAGGATGCCCGGCTGCTGTACCGGCTCAGCTCCAAAGGCGAGCCGGCGCTGACCCTGCCGCGCAAGGATGATGCCGATTGGCTGGCGGCCAACATCGTCGGCAGCTATTCGACGCCGCGGGACATCATCGAACGCCGAGGCGCGTGACGCCCCGCCGTCTCGCCGTCCCGGATGAGAGGAACATGCGATGAAGTTCGGCATCACCACCTCGAAGATCGATGAAATCGGCATCATCAGCCATGCCGAGAACCTGGGTTACGACTATTGCTGGGTCTCCGATACCCAGATGATCCGGTCGAACCCCTGGGCGGTTCTCGCGCTGGCGGCCTACCAGACCCAGCGGATCCGCATCGGCACCGGGGTGGCGGTGCCGGGCCTGAGGCTCGCGCCGGTGACCGCCAACGGCATCGCCACCATCAACCGGTTGGCGCCCGGGCGGACGTTCCTCGGGATCGGCACCGGCAATACGGCGATGCGCGCGATGGGGCAGCGGCCGATGGGGGTGAAGGACTTCGGCGAATACATCCGCGTCGTCCGCGCGCTGATCCGGGGCGAGGAGGTGGAATACACCCTCAACGGCATTACCCATCCGATCCAGTTCCAGAACCCGGAGTTCAAATACATCGATGTCGAGCACCCGATCCCGATCCATGTCGGCGGGTTCGGGCCACGCGCCCAGGCCCTAGCCGGAGAATTGGGCGACGGCCTGATCACCGGCATCCCGCGCGGCGGCGCCATCCCCCAGGCGCTTGAGAACGTGCGGCGGGGCGCGGCCCGGGCCGGACGTTCGCTGGACGGGTTCGAGACCTTCGCGCTGGTCAATATCCTGATGCTGGAGCCGGGCCAGAAGCTGACCGACGAGGCGGTGATCCAGCAATGCGGTTCGGCGATCATGGCCAATGTGCATTTCCTGGTCGATTGGGTGAAGGAGACGGGCAATCCGCCGCCGGACTACATGGCGCCGTTCTGGGACGAGTACATGGATTTCCACACCAAACGAGACGCCGAACGCGCCCATATGAAGCTGCATCAGAGCCATTACAGCTTTCTCGACCCCGAGGAGGCGCGGTTTATCACGCCCGAGATGATCAAGACCTTCACCATCGCCGAACAGCCCGAGGAGATGGTCGAACAGCTTCGTGCGCTGGAACGTCAGGGGCTGAACGCCATCAATTTCATCCCACCGCTGGATCAAGCCTACCGCCTGATCGAGGACTTCGCGCGGAACGTCATGTCCAAGATGTAACGGCGCAGCCTGGCGCGTCGATGCTCAATTAATACCAATCTGGTCCATTTTCCGGTTGATTTTTCGGCCCGGGCCGTTAAGTAAACAGGACGAAAATGGTGCGGTATGGATTTGCCATGCTTCGATTGAACCGGATGACGGATTACGCGGTGGTTGTGCTCGGCCAGATGGCCCGCCAGCCTGGGCTTGTGCAGACGGCGGCGCATATCGCCGAGGGCACGGCGATCCCCCTGCCGACCACGTCCAAGCTGCTGAAGCAGATGGCGGGGTCGACCCTGATCACCTCGCATCGGGGCGCCAACGGCGGTTACTCGCTGGACCGGGCCGCCGAGAACGTGAAGGTGTCCGAGATCGTTGAAGCGCTGGACGGTCCGATCGCCCTGACCGCCTGCGTCGACGGCGCGGAGGACCAATGCGATGTCGAGTCCCTGTGCCCGATGCGCGGCAACTGGAACCGGGTGAACAATGCCATCCGCGAGGCGCTGGAAAGCGTAAGCCTGGCGGAACTGATCGACCCGACCGACATGTTTCCGCTGGTCGGCGCGCGGCCCGTGGCGGTGGCGGCGCCGGCCGAACGGCACTGATTACGCGGCATCCAATCAAAGAATAACGGAAACGGACAGGGCATGTCGGCGACGGCGGAAACGGTTGAACAGGTCAAGGACCTCACGGCGGACAAGTACAAGTACGGCTTCTCCACCGAGATCGAGATGGATATGGCCCCCAAGGGGCTGAGCGAGGACATCGTCCGCTTCATCTCTGCCAAGAAGAACGAGCCAGAATGGATGCTGGAATGGCGGCTCAAGGCCTATCGCCACTGGCTGACCATGACGCCGCCGAACTGGGCCAAGGTCGGCTATCCGGAGATCGACTATCAGGACATCTATTACTACGCCGCGCCGAAGAAGGCCGGCGACGGGCCAAAAAGCCTGGACGAGGTCGACCCGGAACTTCTGAAGACCTATGAAAAGCTCGGCATCCCTCTGAAGGAGCAGGAAATTCTGGCCGGCGTGGTCGCCGTGGACGCAGTCTTCGACTCGGTCTCGGTCGCCACCACCTACAAGGCCAAGCTGACCGAGATGGGGGTGATCTTCTGCTCGATCTCCGAGGCGGTGCGGGAATATCCGGAGCTGGTGAAAAAGTATCTCGGCTCGGTCGTGCCCTATTCGGACAATTACTTCGCCACGCTCAATTGCGCGGTCTTCACCGACGGCTCCTTCGTCTATGTGCCGAAGGGGCTGCGCTGCCGATGGAATTGTCCACCTATTTCCGGATCAATGCCGAGAATACCGGCCAGTTCGAGCGCACCCTGATCATCGCCGACGAGGGCGCCTATGTGAGCTATCTCGAAGGCTGCACCGCGCCGCAGCGAGACGAGAACCAACTGCACGCCGCCGTGGTCGAGCTGGTGGCCCTCGACAATGCCGAAATCAAGTACTCTACCGTGCAGAACTGGTTCCCGGGCGACGAGAACGGCAAGGGTGGAATCTATAATTTCGTGACCAAGCGCGGCGCCTGCCGGGCGCGAATTCGAAGATCTCCTGGACCCAGGTCGAGACCGGATCGGCGATCACCTGGAAATATCCGAGCTGCATCCTGCAGGGCGACAATTCGGTCGGCGAGTTCTATTCGGTGGCGATCACCAACAATGCCCAGCAGGCCGATACCGGCACCAAGATGATCCATCTCGGCAAGAACACGCGCTCGACCATCATTTCCAAGGGGATCAGCGCCGGCAGGGCCGACAACACCTACCGTGGCCTGGTCAAGGTGATGCCCAAGGCCGAGGGCGCGCGCAACTTCACGCAATGCGACAGCCTGCTGATCGGCGACAAATGCGGCGCCCATACCGTGCCCTATATTGAATCCCGCAACCCCTCGGCGCGGGTCGAGCACGAAGCAACCACCTCGAAGATCAGCGACGATCAGTTGTTCTACTGCATGCAACGGGGCCTCTCGGCCGAGGACGCGGTCGGGGTGATCGTCAACGGCTTCTGCAAGGAAGTCATGAAGAACCTGCCGATGGAATTCGCCGTCGAGGCGCAGAAGCTCATCGGCATCAGTTTGGAAGGCAGCGTCGGCTGACCCCAGGTCGGGACGCTGTTCAAGACCGGAGACGTGACGGATATGTCATTGCTGAAGATCGAGAACCTGCACGCCGAAGTCGGCGGCAAAGAGATCCTGAAAGGGATCGATCTGGAGATGGGAGCGGGCGAGGTCCACGCCATCATGGGACCGAACGGCTCGGGCAAAAGCACCTTGTCCTATGTGCTAGCGGGCCGGGACGGCTATGACGTGACCGAGGGGTCGGTCACGTTTCAGGGCAAGAACCTGCTGGAGCTGGAAGCGGACGAACGCGCGAATGAAGGCCTCTTCCTCGCCTTTCAGTATCCGGTCGAGATCCCCGGCGTCGCCGGCATGACCTTCCTGCGGGAATCCTACAACGCCAAGCTGCGCTACCGGGGTGAACCCGAGGCCGACGCGATGCAGTTTCTCAAGATGGTCCGGGCAAAGGCCAAGACCCTCAACATGAATGACGACATGCTGAAGCGCCCAGTCAATGTCGGCTTTTCCGGCGGCGAAAAGAAGCGCAACGAGATCCTCCAAATGGCCGTGCTTGAGCCGTCCCTGGCGATTCTGGACGAGACCGATTCCGGCCTCGATATCGACGCGCTGAAGCTGGTCTCCGACGGTGTGAACGCGCTGCGTTCCGAGGGTAGGAGCATGCTGATCATCACCCACTACCAGCGGCTGCTGAACCATATCCAGCCGGATTATGTTCACGTCTTGGCGCATGGCCGGATTCAGCGCTCCGGCGGCAAGGAATTGGCGCTGGAGCTCGAGGCGAACGGCTATGCCGACTTCGCCGAAGAGGCCGCGTGATGCCTGACGGTCTTGCCAAAGCCCCACCCTTCGAGGATCTGATCGCCGCCGCCCGCGCGCGGGCCGGCAGCGGCCGACTGGCGGATCTCAATGCGAGGGCCGGCGCGCGCTACGCCGAGGCGGGCTGGCCGCATGCCCGCACCGAGTCCTGGAAATACACTAACCTGAACGCGCTGGCGGCGGGCGCTTTCGCGCTCGCCGAAGCGGGCAGCGCAGCGGTGCCCGAGGACAAGATTCTCGGGTTCGACGCGCCGCGGGTCGTGCTGGTGAACGGTATTCTCGCGCCGGAACTCTCAAATCTCGACACGCTCCCGGATGGAGTCTCGCTGACCGGCCTGTCCCACGCGGGCGTGACCGAGCATGCGGTTCTGGAAAGCCTGCTGTCCGAGCAAAGCTCGACCGACGGTCTGCCCCTCGCGGCGCTCAATGCCGCTACACTGTCGGACGCGCTGATCCTTGATATCGCACCTGGAGCGACGCCCGCCGTGCCGGTTCATGTGGTCTCGCTCACCGCGACCGAGAACGCCGCCACCGCGCCCCGTCTGCTGATCCGGGCCGGAGCGGATAGTTTCGCCGATGTTGTCGAGAGCCATGTCTCGGCCGGTGCCGAGGTGTATTTCTCCAATGTCGTCAGCCAGGTCACGGTTGCCAAGGGCGCGCGGCTTGGCCACTACCGCCTTCAGAACGAGGCTGCCGGCGCGTTTCACATCGCGCTGACCAGCGCCGAGGTCGCCGAGGGCGCGGTCTACGACAATTTCGTTCTTTCGATCGGCGCGCGCCTCGCCCGCAACGAGATCCGCGGCGAGATCACCGGCCCGCGCGTCGAGTACCGCATCAACGGCGCCTATATGGCGTTCGGGCGTCAGCATCTCGACAACACCACCTTCATCGACCATGCCGCCGCCGGCAGCCGCAGCCGGGAGGTCTATAAGGGTGTACTCGCCGGTGCGTCGCGCGGCGTCTTCCAGGGCAAGATCCTGGTGCGCCCGGACGCTCAGCAGACCGACGGGTTTCAGATGAACCGCGCGATGCTGATGTCGGACCGGGCCGAGATCGATTCCAAACCTGAGCTCGAAATCTACGCCGACGATGTGCGGTGCAGTCACGGCGCGACGGTGGGCGAACTTGAGGAGGATCACCTCTTCTATCTGCAGGCCCGAGGCATTGACCGGGACACTGCCCGGCGCCTTCTGGTCTCGGCCTATATCGACGAGGCGATCGATGAAATCTACGCCGAGCCGGTTCGCGAGGCGATGAAACGGGCGGCCGAGAGCTGGCTCGCCCGCAACCTGTCCGGAGACGCGGCATGAGCGATCTGTCGACCCCAGCCTATGATGTGGAGGCGATCCGCGCTGATTTTCCGATCCTCTCGGAAATGGTGCGCGGCAAGCGTCTGGTCTATCTCGACTCCGCCGGCTCGGCCCAGAAACCTCGGCAGGTGATCGACGCGGTCCAGCGCGTCTATGGCACGGAGTATTCCAACGTACACCGGGGCCTGCACTACATGTCGGAACAGACATCGGCCCGCTATGAGGAAGCCCGCGAGAAGGTGCGGGGTTTCATCAACGCCGCCCATGAGCACGAAGTGCTCTTCACCAAAGGCACGACGGAAGCGATCAATCTCATCGCCTCGGCCTACGGCAACGCCAATCTCGGCCCCGGCGATGAAATCCTGATCACCCATGCCGAGCATCATTCGAACATTGTGCCCTGGCAACTGCTGCGCGACCGCGTCGGCGCGACATTGACGGTGGTGCCGGTGGATGACGACGGATCGATCAAGCTGTCGGATTTCGAGGCGATGATCACCGAGCGCACGAAGATCGTCGCGATCTGCCATGTCTCGAACGTGTTGGGCACGGTGCTGCCGGTGAAGGAGATCGCCCGCATCACCCATGAACGCGGCGGCGTGATCCTCGTCGACGGCGCCCAGGGCGTGGTGCACATGCCGGTCGATGTGCAGGATCTGGATGTCGACTTCTATGCCTTTTCCGGCCACAAGCTCTATGGCCCGTCCGGGATCGGCGTGCTGTACGGCAAGGAGGTGCTGCTCGAGGCGATGCCGCCCTACCAGGGCGGCGGCGGCATGATCAACACCGTCACCTTCGAGAAAACCACCTGGGCCGATCTGCCGGACAAGTTCGAGGCCGGCACTCCGCCAATCGCCCAGGCGATCGGGCTCGGCGCCGCCATCGATTATCTGAACGGCATCGGCATGGCGGCGATCGCGGAGCATGAGCGCGGGCTGCTGAACCATGCAACCCAGAGGCTCTCGGCCGTCGAGGGGCTGAATTTCGTCGGTACGGCGGCGGGCAAGGCGAGCGTGGTGTCCTTCACCATGGACTGCGCCCATCCGCACGACATCTCGACCATCATCGACCAGAACGGTGTGGCGGTCCGGGCCGGACATCATTGCGCCCAGCCTCTGATGGACCGTTTCGATTTGCCGTCCACCGCCCGGGCGAGCCTCGGTCTGTACAACACCCGCGAAGATATCGACATCCTCGCCGACAGCTTGGAGAAGGTCAGGGAGATTTTCCGATGAGCGCATACGAACACGGCGCCAATCCCTACGGCTCCTTCATGATGGACCCGGCGGTGCCCGAAGGCACGACCGCGCGGGCCGGCGCCAAGCTCGCCGAGGGCATACCCCAAGCCGATGACGAGGCGATCGTCGAGGCGCTACGCACCGTCCACGACCCGGAAATTCCGGTGAATATCTACGATCTCGGTCTGATCTACGAAACCGAACGGCTGAGCGACGGAGACGTGAAGATCACCATGACCTTGACCGCGCCGGCCTGTCCGGTGGCCGGGGAGATGCCCTACGATGTCGCGGCGGCGGTCTCCGCCGTCGAAGGCGTCGGCGAGGTCGAGGTGATGCTGACCTGGGAGCCGGCCTGGACACCGGAAAAGATGAGCGAGGACGCCAAGCTGATCCTCAACATGTACTAGAAGCGCTTGATTGTGCTTTAATGCGTCCCCAGGTTTGGGACGAGAACAGCGACGGATACGCGACAATGTTTCAGTTCGAACCAGGCAAGGCCCCGATCACCCTGACCGACGCCGCCGTTGAGCGCGTCAAGGCGCTGATGGATCGCAAGGGCGGCGACGAGAAGGTCCTCGGCCTACGCGTGGGCGTGAAGAGCAAGGGCTGCTCCGGTCTCAGCTATTTCGTCGAATACGCCACCGAGCAGAAGAAATTCGAAGATAAGGTCGAGGAAAAGGGCGTGACCCTGTTCATCGATCCCACCGCGATCATGTTCATCCTCGGCTCGGAGATGGACTACCAGGAGGACAAGATGTTCTCCGGCTTCGTCTTCAACAACCCGAACGAGACCGGACGCTGCGGCTGCGGCGAGAGCTTCTCGGTAGCGTGAAGACGTCGCCGCCGCAGCCTCCGACGCAATTTACTCAAGCAAAGCTGCCTCGTTAACGCCCAAACGCCGCTCTGATTCGCACCGAACTTTGAACTCAGATCGCCGGCACGGGAAACCCGGATGCCCATGGCGTCGACGGCCTTGGTCCTCAATTACGGGCCATGATGGGCGTGGACCTGAAGTCATGCCACCCGGCGCGGCGCGTCGGCGGACTGGTTCCAACGCGCGTACCAGGCCTTGAACAGCTTCAGTTGATCCGCGGCATAGCTCTGCTGGCTGGCGGACAGGGCATCGGTGTCGTTGAAATGGTGCCGGTAATGCTCATCCCCTTCGAGCAGCATGAGGTACTTGTAGTAAAGCACCAGATCGCAGCCCTCATCGAAGGAGGACAGCACGCCCAAGGCCTGTTCGAGCTCCAGGGCCCGAACCCTGGCCTCGGCATCACCCTTGGCCGCCGCTTCGCACAGCGCGACCAGATGCAGCACCTCACGCGGAAGCACGTTGCCGATACCGGTGATCGCGCCGCCGGCCCCGCAATTGACATAGCCATGGAACACGTTGGTATCGACGCCAACCATCAGGGTCAGCGCCTCGTCCTGGCCGGTGATGTGCTCGGCCGCATAGCGCAGGGCGGCCGCGCCGCCGAACTCCTTGAAACCCACCAGGTTCGGATGCGCGCGGCGGAGTTCGAAGAACAGATCGGCCTTGGTCTCGAACCCGTAGTAGGGGCTGTTGTAGATCACCGCCGGCAGATCGGGCGCCGCGGCAAGGATGGCCGAGAAATGCGCCCGCTGGGCCGCGATCGAGGCGCCGCGAGAGAGAACACGCGGGATCAGCATCAGTCCCTTGGCCCCGACGCGCGCGGCATGAGCGGCATGTTCGACCGCCAGTCGCGGGTTCTGGGCGCCGGTCCCGACGATCACCGGAATGCCGGCTCCGATCAGCCGCTCGACCCCTTCCTGGCGCTGGGCATCGCTCAGCAGCGGCCAGTCGCCCATCGACCCGCAATAGACGACCGCCGACATGCCGGCGCCGATCAGGTCCCTTCCCTTGGCAACCAGAGCGTTGAAATTCGGCGCCCGGTCGGCCCCGCAGGGGGTCATCAGCGCCGGAATGCAACCGGAAAATATCGTCGAGCCGTCGAGACCGGTGGTCATGGAACATCTCCTTGGAATGGCTTGTTGCCGCAACGCACCCAGCTCTCAGCCCGGGCAGGCGGGTGTTCCGGCAACATTAACAGATGATCGAAAACCGGCACAATCCGAACCGGTGTCCCGGCCCGGGGATGCGGCACCACCTATTTGGACTGCAGAACGGCGTCCAGCCGATCTTTGAGGGCCTTCGCCGACACCGGTTTCGCCAAATAGCCGTCGACCCGATGCTCCTTAGCGGACATCACGGTATTGCGCTCCTTATCGGCCGTCAGAAAAATCACCGGGATTTTGGAGAGCGCCTCGTCCTTGACGGATCGCAACGTCTTCAGAAACGCCAGCCCATCGACCGGCTCCATATGGATGTCGCACAACACCACGTTCGGCTTGACCCGCAGTACCTCGCGCAGACCGTCCGCGCCGTTTTCCGCCTCATCAATCAGCGAAAACCCGATCTGCCGAAGAAGCCGGCAAATGATCCGCCTGATGTAGCTTTCGTCCTCGATGACAAGAATTCGAACCTTGTCATAGGGACTGATACCGTTTGCCATAACAACTCCCTAATCAGCGCCTGATCTTCGGAATGATCGCTTGAAACTCCTCTAGCGTGGGCGGCAGCACATCGGCCATCATCGCGGCCGTCGTGGGATCATCGCCGTCCAGAAAATCCTGGATATCGCTAGCAATTCGCCCGAGCCGGTTCGCGCCGACCGAAAGCGCCGCGCCTTTAAGGGAATGGGCGGCGGCCCGCGCGGTCTTGGCGTCCCCCGCCTCCAAAGCCGTCGTGATTTGCACGATCTTCTCCCCCCAGGACCCAGCCGCGCCAACAATCAGCTCTTCCGCCTCGGCATCAAGCCGGCCGTCCGGTCCCGCCAGGACACCCGGATCGAAAATGTCGATATCCCAGCTGATCGGTTCCTCCGCGGCTCCCGGACCGTCGGCATCGCCTGGCTCCGGCGTGCCGGCGAGCCGGCGGAGCGGCAGGCCCGTGGGCACGTATTTGGCCAGCGCCTTGCCAAGGGCGCGGCTGTCTATGGGCTTGGTGAGATACATGTCCATGCCCGCTTCCAGGCAGGCTTCCTCGGTTCCCGCGAGCGCATCGGCGGTCAGCGCGATCACCGGCAACCTGTCCTCGCCATTGCTTTCCGACGCCCGGATGGCCCGGGTCAGCTCGAACCCGTCCATTTCCGGCATGTTGAAATCCGTCAGCAGCACCCCGTGCGCCGAGCGGTCGAGCAGATCAAGGGCTATTCTGCCGTTATCCGCGATCTCGCACGCGAACCCCATGCGCCCCAGCATCTGCCGGATCACCGCCTGGTTAGTCGGATTGTCCTCAGCAACCAGAACCAGCGCGCGGTTTCCACGCGCTTCCTCAAGCGGTGGCGGCTCGAATGCCAGATCCTCTCGGATTTCGAAGTCGAACCCATCCGGCTCTTCCAGGCCCCTGGCCACCGCCGCCGCCCGCCAAAGCGGTGGCGCCGTGAGGGGCTGTGAGAGGATCATGGTCGCCTGGGCTCTGATCGTGGCCGGAGTAGCCGAAATCTCCGACCGCTTGCCGGTCAGCGCCACCATCGCACCGAGATCACGAAGGCCTGTTTCCGCCAGATCCCGGACGCTCAGCGCGACCACGAAAAGATCCGCCGGAGCGGTATGCGCGGAGCCGAGATCATCATGCCTGGAAAGGCTCGTAATCCCCGTCGCCCGCAGATATCCCTCGGCAAGAGTCGCGATCGGTTCGCGTAGCCCGACCAATGCCACAGCCAGACCGGAAAGATCGGCGTCATAGCGCGGCGCTTCGGCATCCAGTGGCGGCATCGGCACTTCGAACCAGAACAAGGAGCCCTCGCCAGGCTTGCTGTCGGCGCCAATATCTCCATCCATCAATTCGGTCAGTTTCTGGCAGATCGACAAGCCCAGGCCCGTGCCCCCGTACTTTCTCGAGGTCGAGGAATCCGCCTGAACAAAAGCCTGGAACAACCTGCCGCGTTGTTCCTCCGTCAACCCGATGCCTGTGTCCCTGACATCAAACCGGATCCGCGGGCCGCCCTCGCCTGGGACTTCCCGGACCCTGATGGTCACGTTGCCGCGTTCGGTGAACTTGACGGCATTGCCGCCGAGATTGAGAAGGATCTGTCGCAATCGCGTCGGATCGCCGAGGCGCTTGTCGACGAGCGTGGTGTCGATATCAACAAAGAGGTCCAGCCCCTTCTCCTCGGCACGAGTTGCCAGCAATTCGGCGACGCCCCCAACGATATCGGTCAGGGACAGCTCGACCTTCTCGATCTCAAGCTTTCCGGCCTCGATCTTCGAAAAATCCAGGATGTCGTTGATGATCGTCAGCAACGCCGCGGCCGAAGCGTTGATGATGTTCGTCATCCTGCGTTGCTCGGCGTCTAGGCGGGTCAACCCGAGTAGTTCGGCCATCGACATCACGCCGTTCATCGGCGTGCGGATTTCATGGCTCATGGTGGCGAGGAAGGTGGATTTGGCCTGGGTGGCGGCCTCGGCGATGTCCCGGGCGATGATCAGTTGCTTTTCAGCCGCCGCGCGGGCCGCCGCTTCGACCCGAAGTTTGACGGCGTAGGTCGCGACCACGCCGAATGTGACGATTCCAAGGAAAACCAGCGCCATGTTGCGGTACATGCCGGTTACGGCAAAAGCCAGAACCGCATCCAGATCCCGCGCCAGAAAAATCTGTAGCGGCATGGCCCGGGCCGGGTCGAGTTGTGATTTCGAGGCGAGATAGGAAACGGTTTCAGTCTCGACGATTTCGACGGTGCCGTACGTCTTGAGATGTGTCGACAGCACACGTTCCAGGGCTTCATCTTGCCCGAATCCATCGATCAGGGCCGCGATTTCCTCACCGGCCCGCGCACCCGCAATGCCGGGATGACCGACGACCTTGTCCTTCAGATCCGTGGCGAAGACGATGTCCGCCACATCGACCAGCGCTTTGGATGTGTTCAACAGGGTTTGTGAAAGAGCGCCCAAGGTCAGATCAACGCCGAGAACTCCCCAAAGTTCCCCATTGGCGTTAAAAACGGGTTCGGCATAGGTGACGCCGAGCTCGCCGCTGCTGGCGAATACATAGGCCTGCGTCCAAATCGGTTTGCCGGCCGAAACAGCGGCTTTGTACCAGGGACGCACCCGAGGATCGTACGGTTTCGCGTTCACGCGGACAGGCTTCCAGATCGCCCCCTGTCCGTCATACCTCATCCACCTGCCACGCTGATCCGTGGCCGGCGTGTCGATAACCCGTCCCGTAGCCGCGACGTCGCCACCGCCGTCCAATGTGTCAATCGAAAGGTCCTGAGCATGCAGAAACTGTCCGTCGGGAAACCCGATGAACGCACCGCTAATCTGTTCGTAGCGGACAATTTTTCCGACAGTGAGAGCGAAGAACAGGTCCTCGCGCTGCGCGCCGGTTGCGCGGGTGATCCCCGATGTCTCGATCGTCGCGCCAATCGCCAGCGCGGGTTCGAAAACGCCGTTCAAGGCCTGGATGAAGACCGCGGTAGCATCCGCCAGATCAACGGACGCGGCTTCGATCAGTTGATCTTTTTGCGACTGGAACACCGTATAGGAAGCGGCTCCGCCCAATACGGAAACAACCATCATCACGACTAAGAACACCCAGTGTCTTCGCATAAAGACCTCTATGTCGAACTTGATATTGGCCCGCGGTCAGCAACAGATTTTCAACGAAAAACCCCATGGATCTAAAAATCAACCAATTAAGGAATATTATGATTAATATCATCACTGATTTTGGTGCGACCTTTCGTCCCATTCATCTAATCAACACCCAAAGTCGATCACCCGTCTCAACGATTATTTTTCAACTCCTAGGAGCATATTCAGTCAGAGAATCGTCTTTACCGGTTCCACGCGCGGCACCAGAACCGGGATCGGTATCGCGACATGGCGCCATAGGCCGGTTCGCTTGGCGGAGGCGCGTTCGGTCGAATAAGCTCCAATCTCCAATGGTCGCGCCGCCCGCGATCCTTCCGTATTGGAAAGGCAGAGCTTTTGCGCCCACTTTCGGGACATGACGCGGCCGTCTTGATCGCCGGCGCCGGCCCAGTCGGCTTGACCGCCGCGGCGGTGCTCGCCGACGCTGGTATTGACGCGATCGTGCTGGAAGCCGAAGCGGCGTTGCCTCGGGAGCTCCGCGCTTCGACCTTTCATCCGCCGACCCTCGACATGCTCGACCGGTTCGGCGCGGCCCGTGGGCTGATCGACCAGGGCTTGATCGCGCCCGCCTTCCAGTATCGTGGACGCGGTGAGGGGCTGATTGCCAGTTTCGATTTCAGCGTGATCGACGACCTGACCCGTCATCCTTTCCGGGTGCAATGCGAGCAGTTCAAGCTGAACCACCTGCTGGCCGATTGGCTCGCCGGGGAGAGCCGCACGGATATCCGTTTCTCGCACCCGGTAACGGCCGTGACTCAAGACGACGGCGGCATCCAAGTAACCTGCGGCACGCCATCGGGCGAGGTCCGGCTTTCCGGCGCCTATCTGATTGGCGCCGACGGCGCGCGCAGTGTGGTTCGCTCCGTGCTGGGGATCGATTTCGAGGGTTTCACCTGGCCCGATAACTTCCTGGTGGTCTCCACGCCGTTTCCCTTCGAGGCACATTTCGACGATCTCGACTGGGTCAACTATTTCGCCGATCCCGAGGAATGGTTCTTCCTGCTGCGTGTACCGGGACTATGGCGATGCATGTTCCCCACCCGTCCGCAAGAAAGCGAAGCCGAGATTTTCGATCCAGCGCGAGTGCAAGCCCGTTTGCGCCGGGTGCTGGACCGCACGGAGCCGTTCGAGATCCGACACACCACGCTCTACCGCGTGCATCAGAGGGTGGCGGCACGCTATCGTTCAGAGCGCTGTTTCCTGGCCGGCGACGCGGCGCATATCAATAACCCCTTGGGCGGCATGGGAATGAATGGCGGCATACACGACGCGGTGGAACTGGCGGAAACCCTGGTGGCGGTTTTGCGGGACGGTGCCGGCGAAGCCGTGCTGGACCGCTACGAAGCGCGGCGCCGGCCGATCGCGCTCGACTACGTCAACCGGCTGACGATCCGCAACAAGCGCAATCTCGAAACCTCGGATCCCGCCGAGCAGGCCGCCTTTCGGGCCGAATTGAGGGCCGCGAAATCCAACCGCGAGGCGGAACGCGCCTATCTGAAAAGAGTGTCGATGATCCAATCCCTCGAAGACGCGGCAGCCCTCGCGTGACCGAGCAGCATCCTCTGAAGGCGATCGGTTTCTTCACCGCCGCGATCCTACTGATCGCGCTGGTGGACGGGATCTGCAAGATCTACACCGCCGACCTGCACGCGGTTCAGTTGGTCTGGGGCTATTTCGTCGGGATCAATCTCACCCTCGCGGTCTATTTCGCGATCCGGCGGGAGCAGCTTTCAGCCTTGCTTGAGACCAGGCGGCGCGGTCTGCAATTCGCGCGTCCGGCGTTTCTGGCGGGCTCGATCACCTCGCTTTTTATCGGCCTTACCTATCTGCCGATCGCCGAGACCACGGCCATCGGCTTTACCGCGCCGCTCTTCATCACCGCGCTTTCGGTCCCGGTCCTGAAGGAACGGG
Source organism: Alphaproteobacteria bacterium (assembly GCA_038146985.1). Classification (GTDB taxonomy): domain Bacteria; phylum Pseudomonadota; class Alphaproteobacteria; order Thalassobaculales; family Thalassobaculaceae; genus JADHLJ01. Next base: position 581,237 of record JAYQSQ010000009.1, on the reverse strand, counting down.
TCGGGTTGCACCGCTGGGCCGCCGTGGTGATCGGGCTCGCCGGCGTGCTGATCATCATACGGCCCGGCGGCGGGCTCTGGCACTGGGCCTCTGTCATGCCGCTGATCGGCGCGGTGTTCTTTGCCGGCTTTCAGCTTGTGACCCGCGTCCTCGCGGCGACCGAGCGGACCCATGTGACCCTGTTCCATACCGGCGTCGGCGGGCTGCTCTGGACCAGCCTCATGGTGCCGTTTTTCTGGGTGCCGCCCTCGACGACCCATTGGGCCGTCTTCCTAGGCACCGGCGCCATGGGGGCGCTGGCCCATCTCTGCATGATCAGCGCCTTCAACCGGGCCGAGGCTTCGCTTCTGGCGCCGCATAACTATACCAAGATCATTTGGGTCTCGATCCTGGGCTATGTCCTGTTCGGCGATGTGCCGAGCCTCAATATGTGGGCGGGAACGGCGGTCATCGTGCTGGCTGGGGTCTACGTCTTGTATCGCGAGCGGCGCCGGGCGTAGGCTTCACGGCGTCTGGATCAAAGAGGTCGCGTCATGTCCGAGATCATCAGCGGCGGCTGCCACTGCGGAAATCTGAAGCTTGCCTTCCACGCATCCAAACCGTTCGAGGCGATGCCGATCCGGGCCTGCCAGTGCAGCTTCTGCCGCAAGCACAACGTGCGCGCGACCGCCGATCCGGACGGCAGGCTCGAAATCCGGGTGGCCGATCCCGGCAAGCTGTCGCGCTATCGGCTGGGCCATGGGATCACCGATTTCCTGGTCTGCCGGGAATGCGGCGTCTATGTCGGCGCGACCATGGAGGATCCGGAGAACGATCAAATCCTCGCGACCTGTGTCGTGAACACCTTGGATCTGGACCCCGCGCGGATCGCCGAACCCGCTCCGGCCCGTTATGACGACGAAACGCCCGCCTCGCGCCTCGAGCGACGTAGGCAGCGATGGATGAAAGCGGAGTTCCTGTGAGCCGCGCCAGCGCCGGCCGGGCGATCCGGTGACAGACACCCCCAATCGCTTTGCGGTCCTACCCTCGATCGACGGGTTGCTCCGTTCCGAGGCGCTGGCGGACAAGGTCGCGTCCCACGGGCGTCGCGTCGTGACAGACCATCTGAGAGCAGTGCTCGCCGATTTGCGGGAGCGTCCCCGGGACCTGCCTGAAACCGCTTCAGCGGCGGCGGAACTCGTCATCGGCCGCGCGAAGCGGCGTCTCGATACCGTCGGGCGGTCCCCGGTCCGCACTGTCTTCAATCTCACAGGCACGATACTGCATACCAATCTCGGCCGCGCCGCCCTTCCGGAGAGTGCCATCGCCGCCGTCACCCGCGCCGCCGAGGCGCCCAGCAGCCTTGAGTTCGACCTTGAGACCGGACGGCGCGGCGACCGCGAGCGCGGCCTTGTGGAACGGTTGCTCCGCCTGACCGGGGCCGAGGACGCGACCGTGGTCAACAACAACGCCGCCGCCGTGGTGCTCGCCCTTGATACCCTCGCGCGCCGGCGCGAGGTCCCGGTCTCGCGCGGGGAACTGGTCGAGATCGGCGGCGCCTTCCGGATGCCCGATATCATGGCCCGGGCAGGCTGCCGGATGCGCGAGGTCGGCACCACCAACCGCACCCATCCGCGCGACTATGAGACGGCGATGGGCCCGCGCACCGCACTGCTGCTGAAGGTGCACACCTCCAACTACGTGGTGCAGGGATTTACCGCTTCGGTGGACGAGGCGACGTTGGCCAGGCTGGCCCATCAGCACGGCGTGCCGCTGATGGTCGATCTCGGCAGCGGCGCGTTGGTCGACCTGACACGCTTCGGCCTGCCCAAGGAGCCGACCCCGATGGAGATGCTCCAGGCAGGCGCCGATATCGTGACCTTCAGCGGCGACAAGCTGCTCGGCGGGCCGCAGGCGGGGCTGATCGTCGGGCGGGCGGACCTGATCGGCAAACTGAAGCGCAACCCGTTGAAACGCGCCTTGCGGCTCGACAAGATGACTCTCGCGGCGCTGGACGCCGTGCTGGAGCTCTACGAGGAACCGTAGGCGTTGACGCAACACCTGCCGACCTTGCGGCATCTCTCGCGCCCGCTCACCGCCATCGCCGAACAGGCCGGAACTGTCCGTCGTCAGATTAAATGGGACATGAGAACAGATTCCGCAACGGAGGCTCTGGCTCCTGTTTGTTGATGGCGTCGCTTGGCGCATGCGCCAAGCGTCGTTTTTTCATGGTGTCTTGCTTGATGCGTCTCCTTCTCTCGATGATGGCCTGATCTCGGCCGAAGTAGACGTCAGGCCGGCGAGATTACCGAGGCTCTCGTGGGTACTGGTGGTTGTTGTAGTAGGAGACGAAGGCCTCGATCCCGCTGCCCAGATCGCCCTGCAGGAAGTAGTTTTCCACAGAGGATCCGCCCTGGGTCTGATGCCAACGCTGGTTCACTGGGCACGCGTAGACCCACCGGGGCTACGATCTTTACTACTGATCGGGATGGTTGGGTGCGCCCGGACATGGCCCATGCCCCGCTTGCCCAGCCAGTCGGCGAGATCGCGGCGATAAGACGAGCCGCCGTCGCTTAACAGCAGCCGGGGTTTGTGGATGACCTCGGCCTTGTCGCAGCCCGAGGCTTCCAGCGCCAGATCCAACGTGGCGGTCCGACATCGCTCGCCCGCATGGTGGTGCAGAGCTTCCAGGTGACCACGTAGCGTGAATAGTCGTCCAGGATGGTCGACAGACAGAACTAACCCTGCGCCAATCACCTTCAGGTGAAGTCATTCTGCCAGAGCTGATTGCGGCGCGGTGATCTTATCGCGGAACTCATCGCCGCCTTGATGACCACGAAGGACGGCTGGTGATCAGGTCATGCGCTCAGCAAGCGGTAGACCGATGCCTCAGGGGCGAAGTAGCTGCGTGTCGGTAAAACCGTACCCGCCAGTTCCCGAGGCGATAGCTCCGGCACTCCAGAGCCAGCGCTATAATCTGGCGGCGGACCTCGTCGGGGATGCGGTTCCTTGCTCGGCCGGGGCCACTGGTGATCCTTCAAACCGGCACGGGCAAAGCCCGGTATCGGTCGTACCACCTGTAAAGGTCGTGCTCGATGCCCAAGGACCGTAAGGTCTCGGCGTGCCGGCAGATGGGATCTCTCGACCAAACCGGATGATCTCAAGCTTCTGATGCCGGATATCTCATGTCGTCGTCCCCAGCCCCGGAGCATGCTTTTTTGAGCAGCCGGTTCTCCAGGCTCAGATCGGCGACCAGTTCCTTCAGGCTCTGCATCTCACGGCGAAGGTCCTTCACCTCGCTGCCTGTCGCTTGGCGCTGGGTGTCACCTGCCAACCGCTTGCCGTTCGGCGCTTCGCTCGAACCAATGGCGCTTGCGCCTCACCCAGAACCTTCGACCAGCTGTACACAGTCCTCGGCCGAATGAAATCAGCCTCTATCTGGTCCATCGACAGTCCTTCGCGCCGCTTCACTGCCACCCAGTCTTTCAGATACTGGCAATGATGGGATGCATTCGGCGGCATCCAATGCGGGGGGCTTTCGCGCCCTTTTGCTGGTTCAGGCGGTCGTGAACGGCGATCAATGTGTTGTCGTGATCCAGGTCGTTTGCGTAGTCTCTACGACGCTCATAGGACCAATGGCAGGCGCCAGATAGATGAGCCTCCATCAACGGCACGAGGTGATCGATATCGAGGTCCGACGCCTTGGTGAACGTCATCCCTGAATAGGGATCGTGCCATAGACCGGAAACGACGATCCGTTGCCGTTCGGTCTTGAAGGAAACCGGCCCGTCGGCTTCAGCGATCAGGACTTCGTGCCTGGCGCTTTGGCCGTCACCGTCTGCATCGATCCAATGCCTGTAGAGACTGCGGTCGTACGGCGGCGCCATGCATTCCGGACGGATCGTGATTCCGTCGAGCGGATCGGCTGCGAGTGCGGCTGAAGCGCTGAGCATCAGGGTTAGGGCGAGGAGAGTTCTCAAGACTTAGCCCCTTATCGGTGTTCGTCCCATTCTAGTGGACATGACTCGCTGCACAAGAGCTAGGAGTGGCGACCAACGTCTGCGTCTCAAGATCCAAAACATAGCATTTTGTTCTATCGTCGTTCTTTTTTCATGGTGTCTTGATGGTTGAATACAAAACGCTGGTCATCTTCAAAGTGATAAATTTCTCAATAACTTAAGCGCGATCATGTAGAAACGTTTGGCGAACGAAGATTGGCTTTACGCGTGATGGCGTCGAGACCTCTCACCGAACTCAAAGAATAATATTCTTGTTCTCCTATCGAAGATCGGGCGATCATTGAATGTCTGGCGGCTATCCGGAAGGGATAAAGTTTTAAAACTTGGAGTTCCTTCTATAGAAGAAAGCTAGGTAGATTTCCCAAACGGAAACATGGACATACGATCGCATAAGCGAACTTACACGGATGTTCCGTTTGGTTTTGGAATGTGGAAATGGCGTCGATGGAATCGGAAATCTATGCCGGTATCGATGTAGCTAAAGAGTGGTTGGACGTTCACGTCTGGCCACATGAACACTCCGAGCGTTTTGACAACACAGACGAAGGAGTGAGCCGCCTTATTGACCGAATTTCACAATTGCTCGCCACTTTCGTGGCGTTCGAGCACACCGGTCGGAATAGTCGCAAGCTTATGGGGGATTGGAAGCATCCGCCATCAGTTCGGCAATGATAGACGGACGCCAAATCCGAGGATTCGCAAGGGCAATCCGCCGAATTGCTAAAACAGATCCACTGGATGCCAAGACCATCGCAGAATTTGCGTCCTTGATCCGGCCAACGAATCAAACCTTCCCATTGGAGCAAGAGCTCCAGCTCAACGATCTCGTCGTCCGGCGCCGCCAAGTCGTAGATTTCATCGCGATGGAAAAGGCCCGTCTGAAACAAGACAACAATGACGCCGCCGTTCGAAGCATCAACGACCACATTGTGTGGCTCAAATCTGAAGAAAAACGTCTAAGCGCCACTGTGATGGAGATGATCCAGTCGAGAAGCGACTGGCGACGGCGTTATGAGATAATCAAGTCATACCCTGGCGCGGGACCCGTTCTCGCAAGCACAATGACCGCAGAGTTACCGGAACTCGGCCGCATCGGCAAATCCAAGATTGCCGCCCTTGTTGGAGTCGCGCCAATCCCCAAAGAAAGCGGACAGATTACCGACAGGCGGCGGTTTGTGGGTGGCCGCAAGACTGTGCGAAACGCGCTCTACGTGGCGTCGATTTCCGCACAACAAGCGAACCCGACGATCCGTTACACGATCGAACGATTGGTGTCAGCCGGCAAACCGAGGAAGGTTGCGCGGGTTGCCGCTATGCGAAAGATGCTTATCACGATCGACGCGATGGTTCGGGATGATCGACTATGGAGTCCATCTGCAGAACAGCGCTAATCAAGTGATCCTTTTATCACTTTCGTTGCCGCGACCGCGCGGGCCACGGTTTCGGGATCGACCGTGAAATCCCGATGCCGGTCGGGCAAGTCCTTGGGGTTCGGCCCGGTGATGCGCCCGGGGACCACCTGGTGCGGCAGGCCGAGGGCATCGGCGATGTCCTTGAAAAAGCTGTAGACACCCGGCGGGGCGATCTCGATGGCCGGCGTGCCGGGTCTTGCAAAGACCAGATTGGCCAAGGCCGCACCATGGACGGCGACAATGAGCGGAGCGGACCGCAGCAGCATCGCTTGAGCCTGAATCGTCATGCCGGAGAGCGTCACCGGTTCAACCCCGCAGCGCTTCAGTGCGGCGATCAGTTCCGCCTCGTTCAGGCAGCGCCGGGTCGCCGCGTCGCCGCGGCCGAGAAAGAGCGCCCGGCCCGGGTCGCCGGGTTCTCGGGGCGCCGGCAGGATCAGCTCAAGCAGGCGTTTGCGCTCGCCGACGGGCAGCCTGTTCTGGCGGTGAAACAGGCCGTCCCGCACCGCGAGCAATCCTTGATCCGCCCTTTCGAGGTAGCGTGGCGCCCATCCGAAACGCGCCTTCAGAAGCCGGGTCAGTTCTTCCATATGCGGCGGCGCGGAGGTCAGTAGCACTTGCTCGAACGGCAGTTTCCAGCCGGCCGCCAGGATCAGCGGCGGCGCGACGTCGAGCAGAAAGTGATAGTAGGGGTCGACCGAGCCGAGACAGAAACACCGCTCCAGATCAGGCGGACCCGCGAACAGCTCTTCGGCTTCGCGTCCGGATATCGGCGCGGTATCGGCACGGTGCGCGGCCAGAATGCCATAGTCGTGGACCATGCGCCCGTCGGGAAGCCGGACCGCCAGGTCGGGCAGGCGCAGGATCGCGGCGTCGTGGCGCTGGAAGTAATGCTCTCTAAGATCCACCAAACGGCTGTATCCCAGGGCCGGTGCGGGCGTCTTGGCGCGCAGCCTCGCATGGCGACGCGCCGGACTGATCGATAACAGAAACCGGGCGCCACGGCGAGATTCAAGGTCGTTGTTCCCGCCGGGAGGTGCGCCGGGCCGGACGCGAAAAGATGTATCCGATGCCGGATCGCTGTAGACTCGCCGGATGGGTTTGATTGCGGAAAACTTGCCGGGCTCTATGTTCCGGCCGGGCGGAAGGAAACGGGCGATCGTGGCGGCACTCGTCGCGGCGATCCTGTCGGGTTGCGCCGCGCCGGGGAAGATGGCCGGCAGGGAGCCGTTCCATATCGATGTCGTGACGGTCCGGATGGCCCCGGACCTGGGAACGACCACGGCCTTTGCCGAGCGGTTGCAGTCGGCGGTTCTCGAAGCCTCGACCCTCTGGGGGGAGCGCGGCGCGGCGAAGCGCGTCGTGTTGTCCATAAAACGCTATCACATTCAGCGGCCGGGCCGGGTCCTGGTCCATGGTGACGGGTCGCTCGCCGAAGGATGGGCGGTGGTGATCGACCGGGCGACCGGACGCACCGAGGCGGCGGTCGAGGTTCTGGGCGTGGTGCCCCACGCGATCGGCGCCCGGGGCGTCGGGTGGACGGTCAACCGGGACGTTGAGGAAAGCGGCATGGCCTCGGCATTGGCGAAGGATCTGCTGTTGAAACTACGGGGCCCGGCGGCGCTTGAGATTCTGGAACGCCGGGTAACCGAGGCGCGCCGGCGACTGCCGGACCGGGCCGACGCGCCGGCGGTCTGGAAAGACCCGTCACCGCCGCGGTCGGACTCGGATCTGGGCGGCGAAATGGCTTGCCTCGCGGCGCTCGACCGGCGCCTTTCCGGCGATCGGTCGGTGACGGCGCTGCCGCCGGATTGCCGGGTCCTCGGCTACCGGCTTCCAGGCGGGTAGACGCCCTTGATCACGCCGGCAGGTGCGTGCCGCCCGCTTCCCGTGACCTGAGGTTCTCGACATGCCGGGCCACGATGCGGGCGATCCGGTCGGCGCCGAAATCGCTCTGGCTGAGTGCGATGGCGATGTCGAACACCTCCTTGTAATGCGCGATCAGGCCGTCCTTCAGCTGGAAGCGGCTCATCCCGTCCCAGAGGATACGCTTGCCCGCGACTTCCGGCAGCTTAGAAGTGAAGCTGAAGGTCCAATGGGCATAGCCGGTATCGCCGGAGACAATGGGCTCCTTCATCTCCCAGCGGTAGGCCTCGCCATGGGCCCAGAAGTGATCGTCCAGCATCTCGGCGATCTTGGTCCGGCCCTGGAACGCCCCATAGAAGATGTCGTGATAGATGCCGTCCTCGGTGAACAGCGCGCCCAGCGCCGCGCCACCGTCGCGTTCCACCGCTGCCGAGAAGCGGGCGAGAAGGGTCTCGAATTCGCTCTGTTGCATGAGGTTCTTTTCCGCAATAGTGAGAAGAATCAGGTGTCTGCTTGCGCGTTCGCGGCTACCGCACCGGAAAAATCTGCGGCTGCACCGCCGGGAAGAAGGCCAGCATCGAGGTGGCGGTGTCGCCGATATTGCGGATTTCGTGGTGCAGGCGGGTCGGGATCAGCACCGAACTGGTACCGTCGCGGTCGGCGTCGATCTCGTAATCCTCGCCGTCCAGGGTCACCTTGATGCGGCCCGAGGCGAAGGTGATGGTCTCCTCGACCAGGTGGTAATGCATGGGGATGACATCGCCGGGCTTCAGCGGCTGCTCCCACAGCTCACAGGCGCCGGCCCCGTTGCCTTGGGCGATCACCCGGGCGATCGGCAGGCCCGAATTCTTGGAAATGAAAACCTCGGCTTGGGAGTGAACAAGAACGGACATGCGCGGGCTCCGGATGGGATCGTTGGCGGGCGCGTCAGCCTAGCAAGCGCACGGCTGGGCGCCAAGGCACTGGGATGCTTCCGAAATACGGGCGCACCGCCCTGGTGATCTTTCCGGTCCTCGGCTACAGTCTCGCCGAACATTGGGGGACGGGTATGCCACGTTTATTGTCAATTGGTCTCGCTGGCCTTCTGGCTACACTGCTTTTTTTGGCGGCGCCCGCCGTTAAGGCGGAGCCGGCGCAGGTGGCGTTACCGGAGATCAACCTGTCGATCGGCGACGGCGCCGGCGGGAAGCACAAGCTGCGAATTCTCGGTATGCTGCAGCCCAAGCGGGTGAGCCACGTGGCAAAGGTCCGGGCCAAGGCAGACGCCATCGCCGCAGCCTTTAAGGCACGCATCCGGTTTGTCGAATCCAAGCAGCTGATCCCGCCAACCGGCGATACGGGATGGCTTGAAAAAGATCTCTGGGCCCTGGCCGAGCATATGCTGAAGCCGATCGAGCTGGACGGCGCCTATTTCAAGGAATTGTCGATCGAATAATCAGAGGAAGCGGGGGGCATCGCTTACCTGTTCTGAACCTCACTGGTCGGAGACCATCACGCAACTGCCCCCCACTCGAACGTGCGGGATGTCAGCTACTCCGGTTTGGGGACTTTGCGTCCGGGAATCATCGCAGCCTATGGAACCCGCCATTCCAATATGACACTTCTCAACGTCGGTGAAAGCCCAAAGGGGCGCCGATCGCAGACACCGCCTACCCCTTCCGCAACCTCACGCCCGCGCCTCCGCCGTTCTCGGCGATGAACTCGACGCCTGCGGATTCGAGGGTCTGACGGATTAGAAGTAGCGTGCCCTTGTTTGATGCTTCGCCGTTCTCAATTCGGCTGATGGTGTTGTGGTGCACGCCGGCTTTTGCAGCCAGATCGCGCACCGACCACCCTATGGCGGCTCGGGCCATTTTCATTTGCACGCCTGTAATCATCCCAATGATATATAGCGTTTCAATCATTGTGTCAAATTCACATTTACGGTGTTGACATCATAATGTGACTTAGCCATATTCGTTATGACAACGTCACAACGGATGCCATCATGCAAATCACCCGCACCGCCATCATCCGCCGCGCCGTAGACCTGGCCATCTGGAACCGCCGCACGGCTCATTGCAAGCCGGACATCCTCGCGGGTCTCCGTATGGCTCGGCGTGAACTGCGGAACGGTGACACGGCCCGGTGGTTCCCCACGGTCGCCGATCGTCTCGACGCCCTGCGTGGTCAGCTCGTGCGGTTGGATTGCATGCCCTGGTCGTCGGCGGTCGCGGCTGCACGCTCCGAGGTCATGGCCGAAATCTCGGCCCTGAACGCCACTGAAATTTCCATCGCAGCCTGAACGGGAGAGACACAATGGATCGCGATGTCTTCGAAGCACTGACCACTCGGGGCCGCATTTTCCGCGTGACCTTCGTCAAGAGGTCCAATGGCGAGGAAAGGGTCATGCATTGCCGGCGCGGTGTGACCAAGCACCTGAAGGGCGGCGGCGCGGCTTACGACATGGCTGCCAAGGGTCTGGTGTCGGTCTTCGATCTGCGGGCCAAGGGGTACCGCTCGATCCCGCTGGACGCCATCAAGCTTGTGAAAGCTCGCGGCCTGACGGTCACCACGGCGGCGGCTTAACGAAACGGGCTCGGGGGTGCGCCAACACCTTCCGAGCCCTCGCCATCAAAACCTCTGAGGGAGAATTCAATGGTTGATACCAAAAATGCGGCGGCACGCGATGACTCGCAAGTCGTGTTCTGCATTCCCGATGACAATACGGACCCGGTGGTTCGCCTCTGGCGGCAATGGCTCAATGCGCGCCTGTCCGGCAACGATGAAGCCCTGGCGCATCTCGACCGAGAGATAAGGGCCGCGACGCCTGAAACATTCGAGGGCGCCTTGTGCCAGATCCGCATCATACAGGCGCGGGAAGCCAATGGGCCGGTGAACAGTTCCGATGATCTCGCCAAGGCGCTGGGCAATCTGTCGCGGCTCGGTGGGGCGTCGCCGGTGTCGGCCCTCCAGTCGGACGTATCCCCCGCCGCCGTGGAAGCGCTCGAGCGGTATCTGGACCTCAGAATGGGTCCCGGCCCAGAGTTCAATAAGATGAGCGACCAACTGCAGGATGCTATCGCCGCTATCCCGGCGGCGGAATTTGGATCCGATCCGGTGTTGATCGCGATACACGCGGATGCGGCGGTCTCCGATCGGCATGATGACGAGGCCGTGGATAAGACCTTCAATGCGATCTGCGATGCGGTTCCGAGCACGCCATATGGAGCGCGGGCCAAGCTTCTCTGGTTGGCGGGTCTAGAGGCTGAAATGGACCAGGAAGACGTCGAGCAGATCGCGCGGTTCCTGGCGCCCCATACCTGCCATTCTGCCGAGTGCTTGGGAACGGAGGCCGACACCGACGCCGATTTGCTGCGCCTGCACTACGAGATTCTCAATTTCCAAAAGGGCTACCCACGCGGGCTATCCGACGAAGAACTTGAGGCCAGGACTGAAACCCTGACAGGCATGGAAGACCGGCTTCGAGCCATGCCGGCGCATACGCCTCAGGGCTTGCTCGCCAAGCTCGGCACCGGATGGGACAACGATTTCGCATCCCTGGATGAGGAAAACCTGCAATCGACCAAGGCGGTGCTGGCCGTGCGCGGCGATCTTCTGCGATGGGCCGAGCAAGGATTGAGCGGTGCCCTCGCGAGGCGGAAAGAGCTTTTCGAGGCAAAGGGTGGGAAAATTTCGCCCACCCTTGGCGGCGACCAAAAGGTCGGGTTTGCGAAGGACGCGGCGATCTTCGCGGCCATCAAGGCATTCAAACAGGCAGCCGCCGTGTTCGATGCGGCGGACGACGGCAAAGACCCAGCCGGGTTCACCGTCGCCAAGGCGGCTTACGATAAGGCGTGGGGTGCGCTTGACCGCATGGTCGCCAGCACGATTTCCGGCATTCTGGCGAAAGCCTGGACGCTTCATGAGTCAACCCAGGGCGACTACTGGGACGCGCGTCGCGTCTCTAAGTTGCTCGACGAAATCGGGCTCACGCAGCTCCCCGAGATACAGCCCCTTTTGGTCGCGGGAGACTCGGTTGTTTCCGAATCATCACCCTCCGGCATCATGACCCGAGACGAGCTGAAGCAAGCGATCTTTCTAATGGAAGATACCGGGGCACAACTGAGCTGTAGCGCGGATATCCTCGAAAGGCTCATGGACAGTTGTAAGGACGAGAGTCTTCGTTTGATCGCCTCCAAGGTGGCGACCGGGGCCTCCGTCCGTCGTCAGATTAAATGGGACATGAGAACAGATTCCGTAACGGAGGCTCTGGCTCCGGTTTGTTGATGCTATGCCGCTTGGCGTTGGTGCGCCAAGCGTCGTTTTTTCATGGTGTCTGCTTGATGCGTCTCCTTCTCTCGATGATGGCCTGATCTCGGCCGAAGTAGACGTCGGCCGGCGTGAGATTACCGGAGGTCTCGTGGTACCGGTGGTTGTTGTAGTAGGAGACGAAGGCCTCGATCTGCCGCTCCAGATCGCCCTGCAGGAAGTAGTTTTCCAGCAGGATCCGGTTCTTCAAGGTCTGATGCCAACGCTCGGTTCTGGCTTACGCGACCCCACCGGGGCCACGATCCCTGCTCACTACCCTGGGTCTGGGGGATGGTTGGGTGCGCCCCGACATGGCCCATGTCCCGCCTGCCCAGCCAGTCGGCGAGATCGCCGGCGATGTAAGACGAGCCGTTGTCGCTTAGCAGCCGGGGTTTGTGGATGACCTCGGCCTTGTCGCAGCCTGAGGCTTCCAGCGCCAGATTCAATGTGTCGGTGACATCGCTCACCCGCATGGTGGTGCAGAGCTTCCAGGCGACCACGTAGCGTGAATAGTCGTCCAGGATGGTCGACAGATAGAACCAACCCCAGCCAATCACCTCAGTGCGAAGTCGGTCTGCCAGAGCTGATTGGGCGCGGTGGTCTTATCGCGGAACTCATCCGCCGCCTTGATGACCACGAAGGACGGGCTGGTGATCAGGTCATGCGCCTTCAGCAAGCGGTAGACCGATGCCCGGAGACGAAGTAGCTGCGCGTGTCGGTAAACCGTACCGCCAGTTCCCGAGGCGATAGCCCGGGCACTCCAGAGCCAGCGCTATAATCTGGCGGCGGACCTCGTCGGGGATGCGGTTCCACACCGGTCCGGGCCATGGTGCGATCCTTCAAACCGGCACGGCCAAAGCTCCGGTATCGGTCACCACCTGGTAAAGGTCGTGCTCGGGATGCCCAAGGACCGTAAGGTCCGGCGTGCCGGCAGATGGGATCTCGACCAACCGGATGATCTCAAGCTTCTCGGATGCCGGATATCTCATATGTCGTCGTCCCCAGCCCCGAGCATGCTTTTTTGAGCAGCCGGTTCTCCAGGCTCAGATCGGCGACCAGTTCCTTCAGGCTCTGCATCTCACGGCGAAGGTCCTTCACCTCGCTGCCTGTCGCTTGGCGCTGGGTGTCACCTGCCAACCGCTTCTTGCCGTTCGGCGCTTCGCTCGAACCAATGGCGCTTGCGCTCACCCAGGAACTCCTTCGACCAGCTGTAATACAGTCCCTCGGCGATACCTTCGCGACGGCACAGTCCGGCAATGCTTTCTCCGCCCTGCAACCCTTCCAGAACGATCCGGATCTTCTCTTCAGACGAATATTGCCGCCGTGTCCTGCGACGGATATCCCGCACCACCTTCTCGGCGGGCTCTTTGATTCATGGATTTCTGCCTCATCTGCGTTCCCTTCGGTCACTACGATGAGCCAGGGAAATCCTCCTCATTAAAAGCACCTAATCTGTCCCACGGGCGCTGACGTCAGACACGGCGGTCACCTCGGACTAAGCGCTCTAGGAACCGGGCGATCGGTTTCACGGAAAGCGCGAACGCCGCCGCTCCCGGCGTTTCGGCGGTGTTCGGCACCGAGCCGGTATTGAGCGAGAGAACGTCATAGGAAAGCGCCGGCCTGTCCTCGAAGAGCAGGGTCCGGGACTCCGCATCAAGGCCCGTTACGCGAGCCCGAACGAAACGGGCCCCGGCCACAGTGGCAAGGCGGCGAACGTCGATATGAATCTCGTCGGCGCTGTAGTGACCGGCGACATGGCCCGGCAGCATGCCGGAATAGGGGCTCGTAGACTTTTCCGAGACCAAGGTCACCCGGACGCCCGCCACAGGACGCATGGCGAAGCGGCGCAACACCTCAACATGGGCATGACCGCCTCCCACGAGCACCAGGTCCTTCAGGATCGGAGAGCGTTGCACGGCGTGTCCGGATTATCGGGAAGCAAGGCAGGTCCGACAGGGATAGCGCAGGGGCAAGTCCGCAGGCAATTCAAAGACGTGCGAGCCACGCACCCGTCTCCACTTTTCGCGCCCTAAACCGGCACATTAGGCGGGTGGAAGCCGCATCCTCGCTGATGGCCTCCCAGCGGAGTAGACTGGTGAAACAACGTCGTTTCCGCCGACCGGGACAGATAGGATGGCAGGCCAACAAATCGAGATTCTCGCGATACTCGCCGCGGCGATGGCGCTGTTCGTCTGGGGTAAATGGCGAGCCGATGTGGTGGCGCTGCTGGCGCTGGCCGCATCCGTGCTGCTTGGGCTCGTACCGGCGGGCGACGCTTTCATCGGCTTCGGTCATCCGGCCGTCATCACGGTCGCCGCGGTTCTGGCGATCTCCGCGTCGATGGCCCGGGCCGGCCTGGTGGATATGCTGGTGAGCCGGCTGGTTCGGCTGGTATCGGCGGGTCGGGGCCGGTTCGTGGTGCTCGACTGCCTCGCTGCGGCGGTCTCGGGTTTCATGAACAACGTGGGAGCGCTGGCGCTGCTGATGCCGGTCGCCTTAGGCATCGCCCAACGCGACGGCGTACCGGCGTCGCGGATCCTGATGCCGCTCTCCTTCGCCTCGATTCTCGGAGGGCTGGTGACCCTAATCGGAACGCCGCCCAACATCATCGTCTCCGGTTTCAGGCAGACGAGCACCGATCAAGGTTTTGCGATGTTCGACTTCGCGCTGGTCGGCATTCCCGTGGCCCTCGCCGGGATCGGCTTCGTCGTGATCGCGTCGCGCTGGCTGCTGCCCGAGCATCGCGGCGGCGAGGCGACGGGCCCCGAATTCGATCTCGCCGGCTATGTCACCGAGTTCGTGGTGCCGGAAGGGTCCGCTCTGATCGGACAGAAAGTCGACGCGATCGGCCCGGTCGCCGGCGAGGGTGCCAGACCGACGGAACTGGCATTGATCCGGCGCCAGGAGCGGATCGTGCGCCGCCTGCATCACGAATCCCTCATCGAAGGCGATGTCCTGCTGATGCGCGGAGCACCGGAGCAGATCGAAACCGCGATTGCCAAGGGGCTGGAGATCCGGGAACGCTCGAAGGAAAAAGCCCGCGCCGAAGCCGCCGAGGCCGCGGCCGAGGAAACCGCCGCCCCGACAAACGCCCAAAAGCCGGAAACATCCGACAAGCCGTCGGCGGAGAGTCCTCTGGTCGTCGAAGCCGTCGTGCCGCCAAGGGCGATGATCGAAGGCCGGTCCGCCGCCGACATCCGGCTTCGGTCGCGCTACGGCGTCAACCTCCTGGCCATTGCCCGCGAAGGCGCACCGATCCGCACGCGGCTTCGCGACACCCGGGTGCGGGTCGGCGATGTGCTGCTGATCCAGGGAGAGCCGGACACGATCTACGGCACGCTATCGACGCTTGGATGCCTGCCCCTGGCCCAGCGCGAGATCAGCCTGGAGCCGCATCGCTCGTTCCTGCCGCTCGGCTTCTTCGCGCTGGCGATTGCCGGGACAGCGTTCGGTCTGGCGCCGGCCGCGCTGTGCTTTGCGCTGGCGGTCCTGGGTATCGTGCTGACCGGGACCATGACGATGAACCAGGTCTACGAAGCGGTGGACTGGCAGGTGATCGAGCTTCTCGGCGCGATGATCCCCGTCGGCGGCGCGATCGAGAGCACCGGGGCCGCTGGCGCGATCGCGGCGATGGTCTCGGAAATCGGCGGCGGGCTCTCGCCCTATCTGGTGCTGGGTCTCGTCCTGGTGCTGACCATGACCTTGTCGGACATCATGAACAATGCCGCGACCGCCGTGGTCATGGCGCCGGTAGCCGTCGGCATCGCCGGCGGTCTGAGCTTGAATGCCGATCCGTTTCTAATGGCGGTCGCGATCGGCGCTTCCTGTGCGTTTCTGACGCCGATCGGGCATCAGAACAACCTTCTGGTCATGGGTCCCGGCGGCTATCACTTCGGCGACTACTGGCGGCTCGGCCTGCCCCTGGAGATCCTGATCGTCGCCATTACGGTCCCCCTGATTCCCGTCTTCTGGCCGTTCTGAAAGGTTTGAAGATGAGACCCGCGACCCGGACTCGGGCAATCGAAGGCCAAGCGCGGGCGACGATAGCGGTTTACCGGTCTGAATCAGGGATCGGCCCGATCCGGCGTCCACTCGACCATGCGCAAACTCTGGCCCCCTAGCCGTTGGAAGGCGCGCTGACGGCAGGAGAAAACAATGATCTGCAGGTCGCGCGCCTGGCGATGAAGGGCGAGGAACATCTTCTCGATCCGGTCGTCATCGCTGTAGACCAGCGCGTCGTCCAATATCACCGGCACCGGCCTGCCGACACGCGCGAGCAGCCGGGCGAAGGCAAGGCGGGTGAGCACGGTCAGCTGCTCGCGCATGCCGCCGCTCAGCACCGACACATCCTCGTCCTGACCGCCGCGTTCAAGTGACCGTGGCACCAATGTGTTCTCGTCAAACGTAATGGTCGCATCATCCACCACCAGCGAGACCAGCGGCCGCAGTTCCTCCATTACCGGGCCCAGATATTGCTCCCGGGCCGAGGCGCGAGCCTCGTTAAGCGCCAGCTTCAATCGCTTGAGCACCGCGATCTCGGTCTCCAAAGCGGCAACCCGCGCTTCGGCGGCCACACGCCTGTCCTGGGTTTCGGCGAGCTTTTCCTCGACGGCATCATCCGAACGCGCCTGGATGAGGCCGGTCAGAGTGTTGATCTCAAGGTTCAGATCCCTGGCCATGGCTTCGCTGTTTTCAAGAACCGAGGCCGCAAGCCTGGCGGCGGCTTCCGCGTTCTCGAGGTTCGGCGCCTCAGCCTTCAACGCAGCCAGTCTCTCCTCGGCATGCGCCAATGCGGTTTTCGCCTCGGCTTCGGCGGTGACGAGCCGGCTTACCACCGCATCCCGTTGCTCCCGCGGACCGAGCCGGTGTTCCACCGCGGCCAGGTTTTCGCGCTGGTGGGTAACGGCTTGCCGGTCCAGCGCGGCGGATTCACGTTTGTCCGCCAAATGCAACCTGGCGGCCTCCGCGATGCCCCGGGCCTCCGAGAGGTGCTCGACGGCCTGCGCCAGATCCCGCGCGGCTTGATCGATATCCAGCGTCTCCAGGGCCTGCCCCTCGATCAAGCCGGCAATTCTGTTCGCTTCGATCCGCAAGGCTTCGACACCGTCGGGTGCGACGGTCGCCAGTTCGGCCCGAGCGAGTTTGAGAGAGTCGCACAGCTCCCGGAACCGCCGGAACCGATCCCGCAGCGCGGCCAAGTCATCGACCGCGAATGCCGCGAGATGCTCGGCGAGCGCCTTCTGTTTGGCGCGAAGTGATTCGGCGACCGCCGCATGATCGCCTGCCCCGGCCCGGACCGTGAGCGACGCGATACCGGGGACCTCAAATCGTCGGATGCTGGCGACCGGGAAGCTTTCGCCGTCCTCTGCTCGTCCGCCCTCGGTCAGAACGGCGCCCGACGCATTTTCGACATAGGTCACCGTGACCGACGCGGCGGCCGCGTCGAGCTTGGTGCGAAGTCCCGAAACATCGCCGGCCAAGGTTTCCGCGTCCGCGAGCGCCCGTTCCGGAACTTCCAGCGCTTGGCCTTGCGCGGTCAAAATCTCGATCGAATCCTGACATTGTTCGGCCTTGGACAGCCGGCCCCGGATCGCATCCACCTGTTTGCGCGCTTCGGCGGCAAATCCGGCCGCCTCGGCCCGGCGGTGCCGATCTCGTGCCTTGGTATGCGCGGCTTCCGCGCGATCCAGCGCCCGAACCGCATCCTCCTCGGCTTGCTGAGCGAAAGCGAGAGCGGCAGCGGATTTGCCTTGCGCTTCCTCGGACGCCGCTAGCCGGCGGGCCGCCGTCTCGGCCGTCCCGAGCGCTTCCTGGTATCGATTGAGGTTCCCCAGCGCCAGTTCGTGACGTTCGGCCTCAAAATCACGCTGGCGTCCCGCCTCGGCGATCTGACTGGCGTGAGATCGCGCCTGCTCCAAAGCCTCGGCGGTCCGGCGCTTCTCCCGCCGGCGTTCCTCGATCGCGCCAGCGTCCATGATTTCGTCCAGCTTGGCGCGCTTCTGCCGTCGTTGGTCAAGGGCGTCACGCAGGCTGGCCACGAGTTCGATTTGGTTGGCTTCGAGGTCCCGAAGCGCCTGCAGTTCTTCTTTCGCTTCGGCGTAAGGCCCCCCTTTGCGGGCCTGACCCGTGGAGGTGACCAAGGCTTCCAGCGCATCGTCGCATTTCCCGATGATCCAGGCCATGCGCCGCCCGCCGGTCAGCGCTTCGATCTCCTCGCCGGCAACCGAAGAAAGCGCATCCCGCCTGACTTCGGATTCCTGATCCTGCTGAACCTTGCCGCCACTTTCGAAGTCGGTAATGCCTTGGCGCACCCAAAGCAGACCGGTCGGGCCGGACGCGCCGCCGCGAGTCAGTTCCTCAATCCAGGTCTCGGCCTGGTCGGCCTGCGCCACCAGGCGCTTGGTGGCGAGATCGGTCACTGTCGCCTCGCTGCGCGCGAAAAACTGCTTTGCGACGCGGAACGTGCCGGCTTCGGTTTCGATATCCGCCTCGATCCGGGGGCTCCCGCCACTATAGGGACGCAGCATCTGGACCGCTTTGGGTCTGCCGGTATGGGGCTGGAACAGCAGCGCGTGCAGCGCATCGAAAAAGGTGGATTTACCCTGCTCATTCTCGGCGGTCAGAACATTCACGCCGTCGCCGACGGTCTCGATCGCGACACCACGATTGGCGAAGCGGCGGACATTCCAAAGCCTGATCGCGCGGATCTTCATCCCGGATAGTCCAGGCTGAGACTGTAAAGCCTGGCGAGCGCCTTTTCGGCGATGCGTGCATCCTCGCCGGAAGTCTCCGCGCTTTGGGCTTCATACAACAGAGCGTCGGCCGCCTGGCGCAAGGCACCGGTCTGGGCGATGGCGTCCAGATCGCCCGGATTGTGATCGATAGCGAGACCACCATCGTCATAGGTCATCAGCGCGAAATCCGGACGGATGTCCTCGGCGGCCTCGGCGAGCGCCGCCCTGCTCTCGAGCCCGGCCCGGCCGATCGCCGCGAACCGGACGAGAAGATTGCGCCGGTCGTCCAGTCCGTCGAGCGACTGCTTCAGTCTTTCCGCCGGATCCTCATCGGCCAGCACATCCAAAGTCAGGCTTTGCCAAAGGAATTGGCCGGTACGGACCGGCGTGACCTTGGGCGCCGCGCCAGGCGCCTCGATCTCGACCACCAGCGCCTGGCCGGGCATGTCATGCTTGAAGCGGTCCGGCTCCGGCGTCCCGGAATACCAGGTCCGCTCGTTCACCCGAAGCTGGCCGTGCCAGTCCCCGAGCGCGAGATAGTCCAGATTGGACAGCATCGCCCGGTCCGGCGCGATGGTAACTCGGGCGCCGTCCTCGCCAAAATCACGAACCGCGCCGTGGGCGAGGCCGATCCTGACGGCACCGTCTGGGCTTGCGGCATCGGACATCCATTCCGTGAGATCACGTCCCGGGCGGCGCACCGGGCAGGGCGCGGGCAGCAGCATCGCTTGCGGGTCGAGAGCGACCGGCGCCGCCACTTGCAGCGGGGTCACGTTGCCCGGGCTCTCACCAGAGATCTGGCGCCAAAGCTCCTCCGCCTGCAGCGAGTCGTGATTACCGGGGATCAGGTACCAACGGATCGCCGGGTCTTCCGCCATGGCTTGCAAGGCCTGACGGACCGTCGCGCGTGACGGGGTCTCGGTATCGAAGATGTCGCCGGCAACCAGCACCGCCGACACTCCCGCCTCTCGCGCGGTCGAACGCAACCGGCCGATCACGCCATGCCGCGCCTCGGTCAGCCGGCCACGCAATTCCTCCGGCATTTGCCCGAAGCGTTTGCCGAGATGCAGATCCGAGGTGTGAAGGAACCGAATCAGGGCTCAGCTCTTTCCCTTCTGCTTTTCCTGCTTGTCTTTCTTTTCCTTCTTCTCGCCCTTTTCTTTCTTATCGCCCTTATCCTTCCGGGCTTTCTCGGGCTTGTCACGATCCTTGCCGGATCTCTTCTCGTCCTTGTCCTTTTTGCCTTTTTCGCTCTTGGCCGACTCCCGCGCGGCGCGCACGCAGTCGTCCTTTTTCGTCGGATCGGAGATCTTGGCGCATTCGCTGGCGGCGCGGCCCGGTGCGTCATCCTTGCCCGCGGCGTCGGCGCGGAAGGGAATGGCAAGCAGGAAAATGGCCAGAACCGTGAAAGCCACCGCGGTTCGACTCAATCGTCGCGCATCAGTCATAGCCGAACATCCATGTGGTGTCGGTACCGGCGATGTTGTGAACCGAGTGCGGCACCCGTTTGGGAATGTAGACCAGATCTCCCGGCCCGGCCTCAACGGATTCGCCGTCCAGGACCAAGCGCAGCCGTCCCTCGATCACGGTCAGTAACTCGTTCGTCGAATGAACGAAATCGTTCCACTGCTGGCCGGCCCGGTCGGTCATGGTGTGAGAGGAATATCCTTCGGAGCGCCAATGGGCGGTCACGGCGGCGGGATCAACGGGAGCCCCGTAGTATCCGGCTTGCAGGGTCTGCATCGGAGGACCTCCGGCCTGACGGTTGGGTGGGACAGAGCCCGCCCATGATGCGTCAGGCACCGCGCGATCTCAAACTGTTCGTTCCGAGCGATCCCTCACGGCCGCTCCCTTGCGGAGACACCAAGGCCGACTGGACCCTTCGGGACCCTGGATCAGAACGCCTTTGCGGTTCCCGGCCGGAACTTGTTCGATGGCACGAAGCCGGTCCGCACCGGCTCCCGCGGCTCGTTGACCCAGAGCACGCGGTCCGGATGCATGCCGGCACCGTAATTCGCCGACACCGCCGAACGCCGCATCCGGTTGAGCAGACGGGTATCCGCGATACCGATCGCCGGATGCGCGCCGCCGTTGTTGGCGACGACCTTTTCCCAGGCCGCCTTGCGGGCCGCCAGGGTCGCCGGATCGGAGAGCGCCGTGCAGTTCAGCTCGTTGACGTTCAGGTCGGCGACAATCTCGTCGCCGTTCTCGATGAAGGCGATCGGCCCGCCCAGTGCCGCTTCGGGCCCGACATGGCCGATCACCAAACCGACAGAGCCACCGGAGAACCGGGCGTCGGTCATCAGGCCGACGATGATAGCCTTTTCGCGGCAGAGCGTGGTGATCCTAGAGGTCGAGTCGAGCATCTCCGGCATGCCGGGAGCCCCGCTCGGCCCCTCATAGCGGACGATGATCATGTCGTGATTTTCGAACACGCCCGGCTCATGCGCCAGCGTGTGCAGGAGATCCGCCTCACTGTCGAAGACGCGGGCCTTGCCGATGAAGACGTTGTTCTCAAGCCCGCCCTCGACGCCGGCCAGCTTGAGGACGGCACTGAATTCGGGCGAGAGGTTGCCGCCCAGCACCCGCAAACCGCCTGTGGGCTTGTAGGGTTTCTCGACGCTGTAGATCACCGTCCCGTCAGGCGCCGGCGGGTTGAGCCGCGCCACCTGTTCGGCAAGCGTCTCGCCGGTACATGTCAAGGTATCGCCGTTCAGCAGGCCGGCATCCAGTAGTTCCTTGACGATCACCTGCATGCCTCCCTTCTCGTCGATATCGACCATCGAGTAGGCGCCGAAGGGCCGGGCATCGACCAGAACCGGTACCACATGCTGGGAGAGATGGTTGAACTCCTCCGGCGACATAATGTCCTTGGCGAAATCGCCGAAGCCGGCGGCGCGGGCGATCTCGGGGCCGTGCAGCATGACGTTGGTCGATCCTCCGACCGCCATGGCGACGATCATTGCGTTGCGGATCGAGTCCCGGTTGACGATCTTACGCGGGGTGATGTCGGCCGCGATCATCGCGTTCAGGTGTCCGACCAGCTCGTCCGGGAACTGTTCGGTCCGGCGCGGATCGTCCGATGGTGGCGAGACCATGTGCAGAGGCTCGAGGCCGACCACCGCGATGAAGGTCTGCATGGTGTTGTAGGTGAACATGCCGCCGCAGCTTCCATAAGCGGGGCAGGCCTCGCAGGCGATGCGCTTCTTTAGTTCCTCGTCGTCGCTGCCGGCGACCTGGAAGCCGGTAATGATATCGATCGGCTCCTTGGTCACCGAGTCCGTGCCGGGCCGGATCGGGCCGTCCGACATGATGATCGCCGGGCGGTCGTGTTCCAGGATCGCGGCCAGCGTACCCACCGGCGGCTTGTCGCAGGCCACCACCGCGATCGTGCCTTCGAGACCGCTGGCGCTCAGATGCTCGCAGATCGCGTCATGGGTGACCTCGCGCCCGATCAGCGAATAGCGCATCTCCTTGGTGCCGTTGCGCATGCCGTCGGACGTGGCGATCGTGTATTCCGGCTGCACCAGCCGCATCGCCATCTGGCCTTTCTCGCGGCCGATCCGCTTGCGCAGGGTTTCGTGGATCACCTCGACCTTGCGCTGGACACCGAGATAGCACTGGGAGTCACCCTTGTTTCCGACCACCCCGACCGAGGGCTCGTGAATCAAGTCGATATCCGTTCCAAGCTCCCGGGCAATGCCGACGGTCTGGGCGTTGCGGCCGGGGTTGTTGTCGAAAAGAACGGTTCTTGAGTTGCGCACCACTCGGTCTCCCGGATGTTTGGGTCAAGGTCGCTGAATGCGGGGCACTATCTGCACCACAAATACATCCAACGCAACATTGGCAGGCGCGAGGCGCGGCGTGACCTTACGCCGCGTCCTCGCGCCGGGGGAGCTTCCAGTTCGGCCGGATGAAATGGCAGGTATAGCCGTGCGGAATCCGCTCAAGATAATCCTGATGTTCGGGCTCCGCCTCCCAGAAGTCACCCACCGCCTTGACCTCGGTCACCACCTTGCCCGGCCAGAGGCCGCTGGCGTCGACATCGGCGATGGTCCGCTCCGCCTCGACCTTCTGCGCCGCATCGGCGTAATAGATCCCGGACCGGTAGGACATGCCCATGTCGTTGCCCTGACGGTTGAGGGTCGAGGGATCATGGATCTGAAAAAAGAACTCCAACAGGTCCCGATAGCTGATCCGGCTAGGATCGAAAATGATCTCGATTCCCTCGGCATGGGTGCCGTGGTTGCGGTAGGTGGCGTTGGGAACGTCACCGCCGGTATAGCCGACCCGGGTCGAGATCACGCCCGGCAGTTTGCGGATCAGATCCTGCATGCCCCAGAAACACCCGCCCGCCAAAACCGCGCGCTCGGTCGCATCAGTCATCTGAGTTCTCCCTGTGAATGTTTCCCGGCCCCTATCCGGACCGGCTATTGGCTTCCAAATTAGCCAATGCATCAATTGGGGTCGAGAGTTCCCTAAGCAAGGTAAACTCCCGATCCCGTGATCCGCTCAGGCCTCTTCCGCCGGGGCGATGTTCTTGATCCCGGCCATCAGCGAGGCCGGAACGGTCTCGATCAGCTCATCCACCGTGAACAGACCGTCATCGTCATACTTGTAGATCGCCTTGGCGACCTCGCCATACTGGTAGGTATGGATCAGCGAACGCTCGGCGTGGAAAAGCTGGCCGTTCACATCGCGGGCCTGGTCAGTGCAGAGATAGGCGACGATGGGCGGCACGTATTCCGGCCCCGGCATTGCCATGCGGGCCTCGTATTCCGCCTGCGTCAGCAGCCCGCTTTCCAGCCGCCGCTTCCAGTTCGCGATGACCGCGTCGTTGACCGTCATGCGGGTCGCGGCCATCGGACAGATGGCATTGGCGGTAATGCCGTAGCGCCCACATTCCCGGGCTATCGACCGTGTCAGGCCGATGATCCCGGCCTTGGCGGCGGAATAGTTGCACTGGCCGACGGAGCCCTTGAAGGCATCGGAGGAAAAATTGACGATCCGTCCGAAGCGCTGCTGGCGCATCGGCTTGACCGCGTGGTGGCAGATATTCCAGTGGCCCTTCAGGTGCACGTTGATGACCGCGTCGAAATCGTCCTCCGACATGTTCCAGATCATCCGCTCGCGCAGCATGCCGGCCACGTTCACCACGAAGTCGATCTTGCCGAAGGTCTCCGTGCACTGCAGCACCATCAGTCCCGCCGCCTCGTACTCGGTGACCGAGGAGAAGTTGGCGACCGCCTTGCCGCCGGCGTCCAGAATTTCATTCACCACGTCCTGCGCCGGCGCGCCCTGCTCCTCCTCGCCCGAGCGGCCGACATTGGGATCGTTGACCACGACGCTGGCGCCCTCTTTCGCCAACAGCAGGGCGACCGCGCGGCCGATGCCTCGGCCCGCTCCTGTCACGATGCCGGCTTTTCCTTGCAAGTTCATCTGGGCTCCCTCCTTGATCTTGTCCGCTTGCGGATCGTTGGCTCGGCCCAAAGCATGCCCTTCCCGAGCCTTCGGGTCGAGGGTCCCCAGGCACATCGGCGCGGCTAGCGCCTGCGTGATGAGACAAGAGACTCAGAGCCGGAAGAGAGATCCATAACCCGCCACCTCGGCCCTTACGCCGGCAAGCCGAAGGCAATGCCAGAGGCTGACCTGGTTCGCCGAAAGCACCGGACGCGCCAGATCCCGTTCCAGTGCGTCGAGGATGGCGACACAGCGGAACCCGGTTCCCGCAATCAGCACCGCGTCGGCCTGCTTCGGGCAGGCGGCCTTGATCTGGGTGAACAGCGGTTCGACCTGTTGCTCGAAGCCCATGCCGCGCGGATAGAGCTCGCCCGGTGGCACATCCCGCCAGCCAAGACCAGGATCGTATCTGAGATGCCCGGCCGGCGCGACGCCGAGATCGCTGTAGTACCGCACCCCCGCCTCGACGAGCCCGTCATTGAACCAGGGCGGCAATACCAGGAAAGGCCGCTTCGCGCTTGAGGCCTTGAGCGCCGCCAGACTGTCGAGACCGTTGGTGGTGACCGCCATCCCGGCGCCGAGCCCCTCTGAAAGACGCTCGACCACCGCCTCGTCCCAGCCGGCACCGCCGAGAATGCTGCTGGAGCTATGACCGATGACCACGGCGGAGAGCCGCATGGCGGCGAACTGTCTGGCGCCACGCTCCAGATCCTCGGCAGGCTCGACGGCGGTCCGGTCCGCATTCCAACGGGCCCAGGGCGCGCCGGCGGTAACCCGCGCGGCGTGCACCGAAACGTGCGGCGGCGCCATCGCCCACCATTCCGCCTCGGGCACCGCCTCGTTGCCGACGATGAACATGCCGATCCGGGCCTGCCAGCCCCAATTGTCCGGACTTTCCCTCATGCCGCCCTCACCGCAAGGGCGATCTCGCCCCATTTCGCCAGATTTTTCGGATTCTCCTGGATCGACTGCTTGGCGAGATACATGACGACCCGGCTGGCGATCCCCTTGTATCGCTCGATCAGGCGGTCCGCCATATCGTCCCAGCGGGCGACCAGGGCGAAGTGTCCCATCAATTCGTCGTCCACCAGATCCGCGACCGCGCCGGCCCCCTTGGCACGCAAAGTCTCGGCAAGCTCCAGCCGCTTGCCTTCATAACCGAGATCGTCGAACTGGAAGGCGTAGCCGGGCGTCGCGCCATAAAATCCGATGGCGGTCTTCGCCTCTCGCGCCAGCGATTCCCGCTCCTCCGGCGTGTCGCCCGGCACCGCGAGGACCGGCACGATGAGGTCGATCTCGCTGAGCGCCCTGCCGGACAGCGCCGCGCCCTCGGTCAGGGCCGGAACCACCCGGTTATGGATATAGGGCATGGAATGCATCGGATGCACGTGCAGGCCGTCCGCCACCTCGCCCGCCACCTTCAGCATCAGCGGGTTGACGGCGGACATGTCGATCTTGATGTCCTCGAATGCGTGGCGCGGCGGCGCCCATTGCGGGGTCAGCAGGTTCAGCTTGTAGAACGGTCCGTCATGCTCCAATCGGGCTTCGCCGCGAAACGCCGCGAGCGACGCTTTCACCGCCAGCACATAGTCGCGCATCCGTTTCGCCGGCTGGTCGAACGCAGCGCCATAGCGGCGCACGATATGCGGCTTGACCTGACTGCCGAGACCCAGGCGGAAACGGCCCTTGGTGTTCGCCGCCAATTCCCAGGCGATCTGGGCCGAGACCATGGGGCTGCGCGGAAAAGCGACGGCGATGCCGGTGCAGAAATGCAAAGTCGGAGCAACATTAGCCGCCGTCGCGATCTGCATCCACGGCACCTGGGCGCCCTCGGTAAACAGCATCCCGGACATGCCCGCCGCCTCGGCATCCCTCGCCAGCTTGGCGACGTTCTCCCAGGTGTCGGCCCGGGTCATCACATCGAAGTGCATGAAGATCCTCGTGGAGGGATGAGTGGCGAGAATGATAGAGTACGGTCGGGAGATTCCAAGCTGTTTGGGTTTTAGTGTCGCCCCGCGCTTGACGCGGGGCCCAAGCCTAAAAGGTTGGGAACGGACGGATATCGGAGCAATTTCGACAATGGGAGCACCAGATCAGAGAGAGAGTGATCCTCCCAACATCACGTTGACAGCTCTCAGGCATCGATCCCGCGTCGAGCGCGGGATGACGGCCGCTTACCGCTTCACCGCCGCCTCGCCGATGCTGGCAGCCGTCTGGTTGAACAGCATTTTGCGTTCCTCGTCCGTCGGCGGGGCTTGGCGGCGGAAGTCCTTGCCGAGATCGAC
This sequence comes from Alphaproteobacteria bacterium, assembly GCA_038146985.1. Classification (GTDB taxonomy): domain Bacteria; phylum Pseudomonadota; class Alphaproteobacteria; order Thalassobaculales; family Thalassobaculaceae; genus JADHLJ01. The sequence goes on along the minus strand of JAYQSQ010000009.1, from coordinate 555,195 downwards.
GCCGCGCTGCACCGCCGGACGGTCCTTCACCGCCTTGCGCCAACGGGTCACGTTGGGAAAGGCATCCAGCGACGCGCCAAGCGGCTTGGCGATCAGGATCCAGGGCCAGCAGATCATGTCGGCGATTGAGTATTCGTCGCCAAGAATGTACTCCCGGTCCACCAGCCGGCGTTCCAGGACCCCGGCGCAGCGGTCATATTCGTTGGCGTAGCGGGTATGGGAATAAGGGTGCTCGCCCGGCGCGTAATTGACGAAATGGCTGAGCTGGCCGGCCATCGGACCCTGGTTGCCGGTCTGCCAGAACAGCCACTCCAGGGCCTCCTTGCGCCCCCTCGGATCGCGGGGAATGAAGCGGCCGGTCTTCTCGGCAAGATAGAACATGATGGCGCCGGATTCGAAGACGCTGATCGGCTCACCCTCGACATCGTGGTCGACGATCGCCGGCATCCGGTTGTTAGGGCTGATTGCGAGGAATTCCGGCTTGAACTGGTCGCCCTTGGAGATGTTCACCGGATGCGTCGTGTAGGGGATGCCCAGTTCCTCGAGCAGGATCGCGACTTTCCAGCCGTTCGGGGTCGGCCAATAATAGAAATCCAGCATCGCCTTACTCCGCCGCCTGCTTGTTCGCACCCGCCAGGATCACGCCGTCGGCGGTGAGCTTGGCAATGATATCCTTGTCATAGCCCAGCGCCCGCATGGCCTCCTCGGTGAATTCCCCGAGCCCTGGCGCGCCCCGGGTGATCTCCGGCGGCGTGCCTGAGAACTGTGCGGCCGGACGGGCCTGGCGCAGCAGCCCGGCCTCGGGATGCGGATATTCCTTAATGGTCTCGTTGGCCTGGATCTGCGGGTGATGCATAACGTCCCGGCGGCGCAGGATCGGCGCACAGGGAACATCCGCCTTCTCCAGGATCTCAAGCCATTCCTCGGCGCTCTTGGTCAGCAACGCCTCCTGGGTCAGACCGAGCCGGTCGTTGATGTTCGCATGCCTGAGCGCCGGAGTGGCGAAACGCGGGTCCTCAAGCCATTCCGGGTGGCCGAGCGCGTGGGCCAGATTGTTCCACTGCTTGTCGGTGTTCACCGCGACGCTGATATAGCTGGTCTTGGTCTCATAGATCAGGTCGATGAAGCTCTGGGCCATCTCCTGAGGGAACTCGCCGCCGACGAATGTCTGGCTCGCCATGTCGGAATGCCAGAGGAAGGTCACCACACTGTCCAGCATCGACAGACGGATATGCTGACCCTTGCCGGTGCGCTCGCGCGACAGCAGGGCGGCGGTGATCGCCTGGGCCGCCATCACGCCGGTCAGCTTGTCCGGCACGATGGTGCGCACCAGCCGAGGGCGCGCCTCGTCGGACCCGCCCTGGATCGTGGTGAGGCCCGAGAGCGCCTGCACCAGCGGATCATAGACCGGGCGCTGAGCAAAGGGCCCCCGGTCGCCGAAGCCGCTGATCGATACATAGATGATCTCCGGCGCAATGGCGCGGACGACATCCTCGCCGAGGCCGATCCTCTCGATCACGCCGGGCCGCATGTTCTGCACGAAGACGTCCGCGTCCTTCAGCAGCTTCTTGACCAGCTCCATGCCGCGCGGGTCCTTGGTGTTCACGGCGACTGAGCGCTTGGAGCGGTTGTTGTTGAGGAACGAGGCCGAGAAGCCGCCCTGGCGGTTCGACATGGCCCGGGTGAAGTCGCCGCCGCTGGGGTTCTCGATCTTGATCACCTCGGCGCCCTGATCCGCCAGCATAATGGTGGCGAGCGGCCCCGAGATCACGCTGGTCATGTCGATCACGCGAAAACCATCAAGCGGTCCGGGCATCGGGAACTCCGTTTCGTCACATAGTCGTCGGCAAGGGTGGGCAATACCGGCCTTCGGCGCAAGCCTCGGTTCACAAAGGCACCTGCGCCGGAGCGTCACGAATGGGGCAGCAGGCGCTAGAAGTCAGATGAACGGATCATAAGCCCATTGCAGCAGACCCTGGCGCTGACGTCGGCGACAGAAGATATCGCCGGGCTCGCAATTGGCACGGATCTGACCGGCATGGCGGGAGAAGGCACGCCAGCGCTTGATCTGATGCGCATCGACGTCCGCAAGCCGGCGTCCAAGGTAGTAGCGGCAATACCACTGAAACCAGCCGCGCGGATCGGGCTCGACGATCCAGCCCTTCTCGCGCCAGACCGAGAGCGGCTGGCGGCTCTTGATACCGAAATGGTTGAGACTGACATCCGGAACATCACTTAGGCGGGCGTTCTCAAACCAGGAGGCGGGAAACTCCCCGGTACAATCGTTCAGGTATTTTCCCTCGAAGACCCCGAGTTCCAGCATGCGGGCCGGCGAGCAATAGGGCTTGAAATCGGACGCGAAGTTCTCGCCTTCGGGTTCGTCCAGCTTATAGCTGTAATTGCGTTGCATCCGGTCATTGACCGTAACGATATCGCCTATCGCCATGGCATGCGCTCCCTCCGTCGCCGATCGCTCATAGCGTCCAAATCTCCGTCGCGTCGTCACGGCCGCGCAACGGGCGGGTATCCGCCTTCGCGAGGCGAGCAAGGAGATCCGCAGATCCGGATGCCCCTTCTCGCCCGACCGCGGCGATCAACTCGCCGCTTGCCACTACCCTGACACCGAAGGTGCGCGTGAGTTGTTCCAGGCGGCTCGCCACATTGACCGCATCGCCGAGCACCGCGAATTCCAGGCGCCGCTCGGATCCGATGTCGCCGAGGATCACGCGCCCGTAATGCACACCGATGGAGATCCGCATGGTTTCAACGCCGGCCTGTTCGCGCTCCGCGTTCCACTGGTCCATGGCCTCGACCATCGCCTCGGCGCAGGCAAGCGCGTTGCCGGCGTCGCGCGGCCCGGGTTCCGGCGTGCCGAATGTCGCCATCAGACCGTCCCCGAGAAACTTTTCCAGGGTTCCGTGATGGTCGAAGACCGCGCGCTCCATCCGGCCGTGAAATTCACGCAGGGTGCCGACGACCTCTCCCACGTCGCGGTGCTCGGCAAAATGCGTGAAACCGACGATATCGACGAACATCACGGCGACGTCCTGGTCCCGCACCGCGCCGAGAGGCTGGTCGCGATGGGCGAGCTGGTCGACGATGTTCGGCGGGAAATGCCGCGCGAGATTGGCCCGTTCGCGCGCCGCCTCGGCCTGCCGGCGCAGCAGATTGCTGGTGCGCCGCCCAGCCAGGGCGAGGACACCGGCGACGATCATGAACACGAAGATTTCCTGGATCCGGCGGGAGGCCTGCGGATCATTGGGATCCAGATAATCCAGCATATGCGGCTGATCCACCAGCAGCACCCGGATCTGGGCCGAGATCTCGGGCAGCGTCGCCGGCTGGTAATAGACCCAGATCAGACCCAGACTCCAGAAAGCGCCGGTCCAGACGCCATAGGCCACGACCGTTCGCCAGGAATAAGCCATGGTCGCGGCGGCAAGGATTATGAAGAAATAGATGAAGCCGCCGAAATCGTACTGCATCGCCACCGGAACGACATTCGGCCGGAACGGGTTCGGAACCACCAGGGTCACGGTCATCAGCGCCAGATCGCAAAAGATCAGCGTCAGCTCTAGACGGGACCTGCCGAGCCGTCCGGCCTTCATCTGGAACCAGCCGATCACGGCGAAACCCGCCAGCAGCGCCTCGTAATAGAGGACCGACCATGTCTGGTTCAGGTAGACCAGGAACGGCGCGATGAACAGCAGTGCTATCCAGCGGGCTTTCATCGCAAGCAGCTGACCTTCGCGTTTGTCAGCTTCCAGGGCCACCGTGATCGGATCGGGCCGTGCGATTGGCGCTTGCGCGGAAGCCGTCCCCAGGACGGAGACAGGATCGATCGTTTGCTCTTCCGCCATCTGCTCCCCCTCGCCGTGTGTCCACAACCTCCCCGCCTAGGCTCGACCGCGCTTCATATTTGGGGTTGATCCGGAGAATGTCATCTTTCAAGCCCCATCTCGTCCCGCGACCTCGGTCAGCGCATCATACAACGCGTCGGTCAAGGCGGACCGGTCAACATCCCCGCGCTCAACCAGCGCCACCCGCCGGTACAAAGGCGGATCGCCGAACGGCAGGCATTTCAAGGCGCCGCGCTGCTCCGGCGAAATTGACCGTTCCGGCGCGATCGTGGCGCCCAATCCACGCGACACCATCATCAGGATTGACTCGATGGAATCGAGTTCCATTCTTTCCACCACCTCGATGCGCCGCTCGCGCAGAGCCGCGTCGATCACCCGGCCGACGCCGGCCCGGCGGTTAAAGCGGACGAACGGCTGAGCCGTCAGCACCTCCCTATCCGTCTCCCCGGCGCTGTCGGCCGGCGCGACCACCAGCAGACGCTCCCGCAGGATGGTCCGGCCGCTCAGGCCCGCATTAAGGCGCGGCGGCTCCGTCAGGATCGCGGCATCCAGCAATCCCCTTTCAACGCGTCTGATCAGTTCGGTGGAAAGTTCGTTTTCGATCCTGACCTGCAACCCGGGCGTGCGCCGGCGCAGCAGCGCCAAGGCATCCGGGAGGATTCCGGTGCTGACCGTCGGGATCACCCCGATCCGCAAGCTTCCAGCGAGGGTACCGGCGGCTTGGACACCGAGTTGGAAATCCCGATAAAGACGCAGGATCTGGCGCGCCCGTTCAACCTGCGGCGCGGCGGCCTCGCGCAGCCCCGGCGGACGCCGGGAGCGGTCGAACAGGGACGTCCCGAGATCGGCTTCCAGCGCCTTCATCTGCATGCTGACCGCCGACTGTGTGATGCCAAGCCGGTCGGCGGCGCCGTTGAAGCTGCCGGCATCGGCGATCGCGACCAGGGTTTCAAGCTGCCGAAGGGACATGGTGGGATTTTACTTCAGATTATCTAAAGTTAATAATCAATTTTATTCGTTTGCCTTATGAGAAGACGGATCGCAGAATGCTCACGCTTTCGTGAACCACCGCTCGGAGTACCCCTATCCCATGTCCTTCGACCTCACCCCCGATCAGATCGAACTGCGCGGCCGTGCGCGGGAGCTTGCCTCCACGCTTGTCGCCGCTAACGCCGCCGAGACCGACCGGAGCGAGCAATATCCCTGGGACAACGTGAAGGCGCTGACCGAAGCCGGGTTCATGGGCATGACGGTGCCGCGCGCGCTCGGCGGACCCGGCCGAAGCTTTCTTGAGGCGAATCTCGTGGTCGAGGAGATGGCCTCCTATTGCGGACCGACGGGCCGGATCGTGGTCGAGGGCAACATGGGGGCAATCTCGGCGATCATCCACTATGGCACTGACGCGCAGAAGCGCATGGCGGCCGACATGGTGCTGGCGGGAGACAAGCCGGCGATCTGCATCACCGAGCCGGATGCCGGAAGCGCCGCCAGCCAGATGACCACCCGCGCCGACAAGCGCGGCGACACCTACATCATCAACGGCAAGAAGCACTGGATCACCGGCGGCGGCGTCTCGCGCCTGCATCTGATCTTTGCCAGGGTCTTCGATGAGGACGGCAGCGAGCTCGGCATCGGCGGTTTCCTCGCAATCCGGGACGAGGCCAAGGGCCTGGGCATCGGCAAGCGCGAGCCGACCATGGGCCTGCGCGGCATCCCGGAGACCGAGGTGATCTTCGAGGATCTGGAGATCCCCACCGAAATGGTGCTGATGCCACCCTCGGGCTTCAAGCGCGGCTTCGCGGATCTAATGAACGCCTACAATTCCCAGCGCGTCGGCGCCGGCACTGTGGCGCTGGGCCTCTCGGTGGGCGCCTATCGAAACGCGCTCGCCTTTGCCCAGGAGCGTGAGCAGTTCGGCCGGCCCATCGCCGAGTTCCAGGGTCTGCAATGGATGCTGGCGGACATGTCGGTGCAGATCGAGGCGGCCCGCTCCCTGCTGCATCGCGCGGCATTGAGCGCCGGCCATAACGGCAGCCCCTTCCCCGATCCGACCTTGGCGGCCCAGGGCAAGATCTTTACCTCGGAGATGGCGCTGAAGGTCACGACCGACGCGCTTCAGGTATTCGGCGCGCGCGGCTATTCCCGCAACTATCCGATGGAGCGGCTGGCCCGCGACGCGCGGATGTTCACGATCGGCGGCGGCACCGCCCAGATCTTGCGCACGGTCGTGGCGTCCCGCATCCTGGACCGCAAGCTGCCGCAAACCCGCGATGGCTTCACCAGACTGGCGGAGCAGGCCGAGGAAGCCGCCCGCCTCGAGGCCGCCGAATAGGATTATACATGTCGACAGCCGGGAGCGAGGGTCTCAGAACCGCAGACATCATCGCCCGGCGGCTCCACCAGGCAGGTGTGCGGACCGCTTTCGGCATTCCCGGCGGCGAGGTGCTAACCCTGGTCGACGGGCTGCAGAAAGCGGGCATTGATTTCGTTCTGGCCAAGCATGAGAACGCCGCCGGGTTCATGGCCGAGGGGACGCATTACATGACCGGCGCACCTTGTATGCTGGTGGCCACCGTGGGCCCCGGCGCCGCCAACGCGGTCAACGTCACCGCCAACGCCCAGCAGGACCGGGTACCGCTGATCGTGCTGACCGGCTGCGTCGATCCGGCCGACGCGGTGACCTAGAATCATCAGGTCTTCGACCACCGCGCGGTCTTCGGCCCGATCTCGAAGGCCAGCTTCACCGTGCCCGACGGCAATCTCGCGGCGCTGATCGACAAGGCGATCGCGATCGCCACCGAGGGGCGGCCCGGCCCGGTTCACCTCGATGTGCCGATCGCGGTCGCGGCGCAGGTTCACAAAGGCCCGCTGCCCAAGGTCCGCACGCCCCGGGCACCGGTGGCGCCAGCTCAAGGTTCCGATCTCGAGACGGCGCGCCGGTGGCTTGCCGAGGCCGAGCGCCCACTGGTGATCGCCGGGCTCGACGCGGTCGTCCAGAATGCCGGCGAGGCGGTTACCGCCTTCGCCAAGGCCTACGGTGCACCAGTGATCACCAGCTACAAGGCCAAGGGACTGATCGCCGATGACGAGCCGATGAGCCTTGGCGGCGCCGGGCTCTCGCCGCTCGCCGACAAAACCCTGATGCCGCTCATCAAGGCCGCCGACTTCATCCTGCTCGCCGGCTACGATCCGATAGAGATGCGCACCGGCTGGCACGCGCCCTGGGATGCCGGAGACAAGCGGGTGGTCGAACTGCTGGCCGCGCCAGAGTATTCCTACATGCACCAGGCGCCGATCAGCTTTGTCTGCGACATCGTCGAGGGGATCGAAGAGATCGCCGCCGGCGTGCCGACGCGCGACACCTGGCCCGACGGCGCGCCCAAGGCGGCCCGCCAGACCCTGGCCGGCGCCTTCGGCCAGAACGAGGCCTGGGGGCCCGCCGCGATCACCACAACGATCCGCAAGGTCGCGCCCCGCGACACCGTGGTCACGGTGGATTCAGGCGCCCATCGAATCCTGTTCAGCCAGGTCTGGGAGAGCTATGTCCCGCACGCGGTGCTGCAATCCACCGGGCTCTGCACCATGGGTTGTGCCCTACCCCTGGCCACCGGCGCCAAGCTCGCCGCGCCGGACCGCCCGGTCATCGCCTTTACCGGAGACGGCGGGCTCGAGATGGTGCTGGGTGAGCTCGTCACCTTGCGCGATCTCAAGCTTCCGGTGGTCGTGGTGGTCTTTGTCGACGCCTCACTGGCGCTGATCGAGAAGAAGCAGCGCGAGATGAACTACGCCAATGCGGGCGTCGATATGGCGGAAACCGATTTCGAGGCTATTGCCAAGGCGCTCGGCGGCAATGGTCTGACGGTCGAGGATCCCGGCGCCCTCGAGGCCGCCATGCGCGACGCGCTCCGCGCCGACACCTATACGATGATTGCCGCCAGGATCCCGCGCGGGAGTTATGACGGGCGGATTTGACTGGTCAGTAGTGCCGGCGGCATTGCGCGATCAGGATGACCTCGCCCTCGACCTTGTAGACTAAGCGGTGTTCCTGAGTGATCCGCCGTGACCAGTAGCCCGACCATTGGTGTTTCAGCGGCTCAGGCTTACCGATGCCGCCGGAGGGATCGCGGAACGAGGCCTTTATCAATTCATTGATCCGGCGCAAGATTTTCCGATCCGTGCCCTGCCAGTAAAGATAGTCGTCCCAGGCGTGGTCGGCGAAGACGACTTTCACTCCTCAAGCCGCCGTTCTGTGCCACCGCCCCGATCCAGTTGCTCGATCGCCTCGGAGAGCCGCCGCGCGTTGGTGGCGCTTGCGGCCAGATGCGCCATTTCGGTCAGGGCGTTGTAGTCCTCGAGCGACATCAACACGGCGGGCCGTCCGCGCGCGCGCGTTACCACCAATGGCTCGTGATCATCGTTCACCCGATCCATTTCGGCGGCAAGTTTCTGGCGGAAAGCGGTATAGGTCGTGGTTTTCATGAAAAAATTGTACAGTTTAATGTACGTTCGCGCAACAAACCGGCGGACCGGGTTTCACCACTCCTCCCCGCTATCCATCAGTTTGCGAAGCTCGTCGCCTTTGCCTTTGAAGAACCGGTCGAGCGGGCGGCGCTCCAGGATCCGGTCGGTTCGGAAGTGGCGGAAATCCCTGCGGAGCCAGCACCGGGCCGACAGCACGATGACCTCGATATAGCAGGTGATCGCGATCGGCAGGATGGTGCGATCGGTCTCCTTGCCGTCGCCATCGCGATAGCGGATACGGATCTCCCGTTCCTCCCGGATCGCCTGGCGCAATTGGTCGAGGTCACCCTGTCTTTTCGACTGGATGCCCCAGTCCGAGACCCGCAAGGTGCCGGTCCCGGCCCAGGAGGTATCGATCTTGGAAAGCACACGGCGCGTGGCGGTCTGAAGCTCCGTATCCCCTGTCCGGCTGAGCAGACTCAACCCCACAACGATTGCCTCCAGCTCCCGCTCGTCGAAATTGAGCGGCGGCAGGTCATAGCCCTTGCGCAGGACATAGCCGACACCGGCCTCGCCCTCGATGGGCGTGCGCATGCCGTGCAAGGTGGCGATGTCCCGATAGCCGTGCGCTGGGTGACCTCCAGCATCTCCGCCATGCGCACCGACGATACCGGCGCCTTGGCGGCACGCAGGATCTGGATGATCTCGAACAAGCGGTCCGTGCGCCGCATGGCTGGCCTCCCGGAAAACGAAATCCTAACCAACCACTACTGACATTATATTGTCAGTGAAGTATCGCTCGTCCACCGCAAAGAATGCTTCTTTCCTTCGCTGAGCGGATCGGATCGCCCTTGCGCACCGAGCCTACCCCTCCGCCTCCACGAAACCGAGGGCCTGCCGGGCCGTGCGCGTCGTGTGCTTGCGCTTGAGCGGGGAGTTCAGGAACCGGTTGACCCATGCCGCCAGGAGGCCGGCCCACGGCGCGTCCGGACGGGCGAGGATCTCTTCGCGGGCCGCCACCGTCAGCTTCACCAGATGGGCAGAAACGATATATTCGAACTGGCCGTGGACAAAAAAAATCGCGCGGCAGGCCTCGTCGAGGAAAGCCAGCGGATCGTCGACAAGCCAGGCCGAGATGTCCTGAGCTTCATCGTTGTATTTCGCGTTCCGTCCAGTGAAACAAGCAAGCTGCAGCAATATATCGGGCCAGATCTTCGGGTGACGCTCCGCCTGAATCGCCCGGCATTGGCGAAGGTCAGCGCGTGGGTGAAATCGAGCCAATTGACATTGTCCGGCACCTGCCGGTGATCCTGGACCATGACACCCATGTCGAAATGCAGCATCTGCCAGGCCGCCGCACCGACCAGAGCGTCGAACAGACCCTGCGAATCTCTGGACGCGGCAAGTGCCGCTTCCAGCGCCTTGTTCAACCCGAGTTTCCGGAAGGTCTCGCCGTCGACCGCCCCCGAACCGGTCCCGTCCCACGCGGCCCGAGTCTTGCCATAGGCGCGGAATTCCGGGATCAGGTTCTCGCGGCTGGCATAAACCAGAGAGCGCGCGAGGCTGAGATAGATCGGTTCCGCCATGTCCTCGCCCAGGGCTTCGACAAGCTGGCGGGCCTTGTAGGTGTAAATCATCGAATGACCGAAATCCTGATAATGCGCGCCGGCGGCCCGGCTCATCGGCGCGTCGAGAGCCGCCGGCCCTTGCGACGCGAGGGCGCCGCGTACCAGTGCCATCGCGGTGGCTTCGTCCTCATCCTCGATCGCCTGGACCAGCGCGCCCGGATCGAACGCTCACCGGCCCTCGGGAAACGGAAACGCGCGCCAGCGCAAACTGACCCAGCAGAGATGGCCGGTGATCTCGACAAGTGGCACAAGGCCCAGCACCGGGTCCTCGCCCGTAAGCCAGGCCCGCAGGTCCAGCCAATCCGGCGCCACCGCCAGAGCATGGGTGGTACCATACTCGAACCGCTGATGGGTCCAGCCGATGGCATGGCGCACCGCGTCCAAAGGATCACCGCCCGCCTTGATCAGCCGGGCGATCTCGCGGCCCATGCGGTCATATTCGTGGTCCTCGAAACTGTCATGGAGGTTGTCCAGGGCTTCCGCGATCTGCCGGTCCGCCGGCGGGTCGGCGATATCGACCCAGATCACAGCGTCGCGGCTCTCCACCGGATAGCGCCGAAGCTTGTCGCCGCCGACCAGGGTCTCGCCGGACTGGAGATCAAATTTCCAGTTGTGCCAGTTGCAGGTAAGAACGCAGCCATCGCCTTCCGTTACCGATCCCTCCATCAACGGATAGCCCTCGAGCGGGCAGCGGTTGTTGCAAGCGTAAACCTGGTCCCCGGTCCGGATCAGCAGGATCTGCTTGCCGCCGGCACGCAGAATGCGCCGCGCTCCCGGAGCGACCTCGGACAGCGGCGGGCCTTCAATCCAACGAGCGGGTATGCCGGTGCCCGGCGTGGCGGAAGGAGTAAGCGTTTCGGCGATCGACACGGCCTCTCCTCCGGCTGTTCACCGGGGAAGCTTGGCACACCGCAATATTAACTCAAGAAAAAACTTTATAAAATAGCTTACATGGCCAAGGATCCACCGTCCAATACCGCGCGCGCGGCATCGGTAAAGCCGCCATCGCCGTTGTGCAGCACGGTTCCGGCCTCGATCCGGAACGGCGAAGCAACGCCCTTTCGGGCGTGGAGGATGACCCTTTTCGCGGGGTGTCCGGCCTTCGGCCAAAGCGGGTGCAGAACAACCTCGCCGAACCCGCCGGCGAGGGCCCGGATGATCCCGTCAACCCGGTCTGCCCGGTGAATCAGGGCAAGCCGTCCTTTAGGTTTGAGGGATCGCGCCGCAGCCGCGATCCAGGCCTCGAGCCCGGCCTCGCCTTCCATGTTCGCCGAACGCCGCGCCGCATTCGGCGAAGCGGTGGCAGCACTGGCCTCCAGATAGGGTGGATTGGTCAGCACCCAGTCGAATGATCCGGGCGCGATCGCGGAAGGGACTGCCGCCACCGATCCCTGGTGGATCTCGAAACGCTCCGTCATCCCGTTTTCGGACGCGTTGCGGCGAGCGAGATCGACAAGATCCGGGTTCTGCTCCAACCCCGTGACGTGAACTTGCGGACATCTCGCCAGCAGGCAGAGCGCGATCGCACCGGCACCGCATCCGAGATCCAGAACCCGATGGCCGGCCTTCGGCTCCACCGAAGCGGCGAGCAGCACCGGATCGATCGCCACGCGATAGCCTTGCGCCGGCTGCACGAGCGTCACCCTGCCGGCCAACAGGGTATCGCACGTGACGCTCGGATCAGCGGATGTCGAGCTGTTCACCGGCCTCCTCGAGGATCCGCCTGGCCTCGTCATGGTCCTCGGTGCTGACGACGAGGCGGCGGGGAATGGCGTTACCACTCCCTTCCAGAATGCTCATATGGCTGTCCAGGATCGCCGACTCGATGCCGCCGTCCTTCAGCAGCGCGGTGAGGAAGGACAGGTGAACAACATCGGTGGAACGGAGCAATTCCCTCATCTTCGCGTCCGACACTTCGGCGTGATCCGCGTGCGGCGTGGGGTCGCGCGATGATCGCCAGGGTTGACCAGGGCAAAACCAGTCCTATTCTGCCGCGCGGGGAATCGTCAAGGTGAACGGAGTGGGGCTTTGGCCGCGATCATAGACTTCAAGAAGAACGGCGCCGGACCGAAAGCGTCGCTGGAACCGCTGTTGCGGCTGGTCAGCACGGATCTCGACCGGGTCAATGCGACGATCTTGGAGCATATGCAGAGCCCGGTGCACCTGATCCCGCAACTGGCCGGACATCTGATCGCCGCCGGCGGAAAGCGGCTCCGCCCGATGCTCACCCTTGGCGCCGCCGCGTTGTGCGGCTATGGCGGCGACCGGCATATCCGGCTGGCGGCCTGCGTCGAGTTCATCCATACGGCGACCCTGCTGCATGACGACGTGGTCGACGAGAGCAACCTGCGCCGGGGCAGGAATCCGCCAACGCGGTCTGGGGCAATCAGGCCAGCGTTCTTGTCGGTGATTTCCTGTTCAGCCGCTCTTCGAGCTAACAGTCGCCGACGGCTCGTTGCAGGTTCTGAAGATTCTTTCCCGCGCCTCCTCGGTGATCGCCGAGGGCGAGGTGCAACAGCTCATCACCACCAACGATACCGAGACCGGCGAGACCGCCTATCTCGAGGTCATTCAGTCGAAGACCGCCGCCCTGTTTGCCGCCGCGGCCCGGATCGGCGCGGTCGTCGCCGGACGGCCCAAGGCCGAGGAAGACGCCCTGGAAGCCTACGGCACCAATCTCGGGGTTGCGTTTCAACTGATTGACGATGCGCTGGACTATTCCGCCAAACAGGCCGAACTCGGCAAGACGGTGGGAGACGATTTCCGCGAGGGCAAGATCACGTTGCCGGTGATCCTGGCGTTCCGGCGCGGCACCGAGGAGGAGCGCACCTTCTGGCGCCGCTGCCTCGAGGATCTGACCAGGGCGACGGCGATCTCGAACGGGCCCAGGATCTGATCCAGCGTCACGGCGCGCTCGCCGACACCGTGGCCCGCGCCCGCCACTACGCGGCCATCGCCCGCGACGCGCTGGGCCTGTTCCCGACGGCGAGCCCAAACGAGCCCTGACCGAGGTCGTCGATTTCTGCGTCGAGCGGGCGTATTGAAGCGTTTCGTCTTCCAATTGCTCCGTAAGGGCTCACATCCTCCCCGCGCAGGAACCGAACGCGGGTCAATCTCCTTCGTCACCCCGCGGCGGGATGACGATGATGAGGGTCCTGTTTTTCGCCGAAAATAGGCCCTAAAACGCCAGATGCACCTTCATCGAGCGGCCACGGTCGCTGGCGGTGCGGAAGGCTTCGCCAGCCTCCTCCATCGGATAGGTGTGCGAGAGCAGCGGCGCGACGTCGATCCGGCCCTCCGAGAGATAGCGCACGGCCCAGGCGAATTCCTTGTCGAAGCGAAACGAGCTTTTAAGGGTCAACTCCTTGACCATGATCTGATCCGTCGGGACCGGCACCATGGGATCGGCGAAGGTGCCGACCTGGGTGAAGACGCCACCAGGGCGGAGATACTTGATCGCGCTCAGGACTGCCGAGGGTGCCCGGAGGCATCGAAGGCCGCATCGAAGCTGCCGCGCGGCTGTGACGGATCGGCAAGCGCTTCATCGCCGTCCCGAACATTCACCGCCCGGTCGGCTCCGATGGTCTCGGCGACCTTCAGCGGCGCGTCCAGCACATCGGTCATGGTCACCGAGGCGGCGCCTGCGAGTTTCGCGGTCAAGAGGATCAGCGATCCGATCGGCCCCGCCCCGGTGATCAGCACCTTGGCGCCCAGCAGGGATCCCGCATGACCGGTGGCGTGCAGCGCGACCGATAGAGGTTCGGCGAAAGCGGCGGCATTCACCGACAGGCTGTCGGGCACGATGAAACACTGGGCCTCGTCGGTCCGATAGGTTTCGGCGAACATGCCCTGGGCATGCGGGAAACGGCGCGAACTGCCGAGAAAGATCATGTCCGGACAAAGCAAGGCGCGCCCGGCGAGACAATACTCACAGCGCCCGCAAGGATGGCTCGGGTTCACCGCCACCTTGTCGCCGACCTTCACCCGCGTGACATCCGGCCCGGTCTCGATCACCTCCCCCGCCGCCTCGTGGCCGAGCACGAAGGGCTCGCGCACCGGGAAGTCGCCCATCCGGTAATGGTGGAAGTAGTGCAGGTCCGAGCCGCAGATTCCGCCGGCCCGGATGCGCACGCGGACGCCGGTCGGGCCAAGGGCCGGCTCGTCCCGTTCCATGGTTTCGATCACTTGCTTGGCGGTCAGAACGGCGGCGCGCATGAGGTTCTCCCGACGCTGATAGGACCCTTCGAGACGGCGCTGCCGTGCCCCCTCAGGGTGAGACTTGGCGTTTAAGTTTAAGACTCACCCTGAGGAGACCCACAGGGTCGTCTCGAAGGGTCTCGTCCGCAATGTTTCCTCAATCAACCATCCTTCAAGAACGCCTGTGCCCGCTCGCGGATTTCGTCCGAGATGCGGGACGGGCGGCGGGCGTCCAGGTCGAGCTGGACACCGAACTGGCTGAGCCCGGCGATATCCGCGCCGGTCTCGGCGTTGCGCATACGGTGATAGAGCCGGAGCGACGAGCCGCCGAGCTGGGCGATGCAGCTTTCAATGTCGATCATATCGCCGGGCTTGGCCGGGCCGAGAAAGCGAAGCTGGAACTCAAAGGTCGAGAGACCCAACCGGTTCTCGGTCATGTATTCCGGCGTCAAACCGAAGGCCGCGAGGATGAAACTATTGGCGGTCGAGAATCTGTGGATATAGCCCGGCAGCGAGAGGTTGCCGGCCCAGTCGCCCTCCGTCGGCCGGGCGATGTCCTTTAGCGAGGGCACCCAAACCGCCTCGTCGCCGGGGACCGAGCGCTCCTCCACCGGATCGCCGTCCCACGCCGTTGCCGGGCCGGACAGGGATATGCCGGACAAGGTCTGCTGCATGGTGGTGCAGAGCACGCCGGTCTGGTCGTTATACATCCGATGCGCGATGGTCGGCGTGTCGCCGGCCTCGATCAGCGCCGTCTCGATCCGGTAAATGTCCCGGTTGCGCAGTTCCGCCTTGTAATGGGTGACCGCGCTGGTGGTCCGGGCCTTGGCGGGGTCTGCACCCGCCTGGCGCAGAAACCGCCAGGCGGCGGCCTCGAACTTCTCGTAGTAATAGGCGACCGTGAAATGTTCGGTCGAATCGACCTCCCAGGTATGGACATCGCCCCGGAAGGTCTCGGTATAGCCGGTCATTTACTTGTTACTCCGCCGCGTCGCGCTGATGCGCCTTGTCAAAATCCCAGACATCCTGGAAACCCATGTCGCGGGACATGGTCATGAAATCGCGCAGCGGCACGTCGAGGTTCAGCGAGGCTCCCGTCCGCTTCAGGGTGCCGTAGACCGAATGCAGCGCCTGGGCCGCCGCCATGAAACCGGTGCCCGGATAGATCGCGATCTGATAGCCGAGATCGATGTACTCCTGCTTGGAGAGCACCGGCGTGCTGCCGCCGTCGACCACGTTCACCAGCAAGGGCGTATCGAAACTGGCGCAGATCTTCGCCATCTCCTCCACCGATTCTGGAGATTCGATGAACAGCACGTCGGCACCGGCCTTGGCGAAGGCCTCGCCTCGCCGGAGCGCCTCGTCCAACCCGAGGCCGGTGCGGGCATCTGTCCGGGTGACGATGAGGAAGTCCGAGGAGTCCCGGGTCTCCACCGCCACCTGGATCTTCTGGACCATGTCCTCCAGCGGAATCACCTTGCGGCCCGGCGTGTGGCCGCATTTCTTTGGAAATTCCTGATCTTCAATCTGGATGCCCGCCGCCCCGGCCTTTTCATAGCCGCGCACCGTGTGCTGGACGTTCAGGAGGCCGCCATAGCCGGTATCCCCATCGGCGATGAAAGGCGTAGTGACGACATCCGCCAGCACCTTCACCCGGCCGACCATGTCGGTGTAGCTGGCGATACCCGCGTCCGGCATGCCGAGATGCGAGGCGACGGTGCCGTAACCGGTCATGTACAGCATGTCGAAACCGAACGGGTCCGCCATCCGGGCGGAGATCCCGTCGAAAATACCGGGAGCGACGATCAGCTCTCCGGGGCGAAACAGATCCTTCACACGGGCCATCGGTCTTTCTCCCTGCCGTCAGACGCCGTCCCGTGTCTCAAAGACCATGGGCGCAAGCTCCTCCGCCGTGCGCCCGGCCCAGTCGAGATCGGGAATGCTGGTCATGGAGCGCGCCTGGGCTTCCTGCAAGGCCTCGAGCGCGCTTTCCATATCCATGGTGGTCACCTTGCCGTTGTCGACCACCTGCTCGCCATCGACGAAAACGTCGCGGACCGCCCGGTCGCCAGCGACGAAAACCAGGGAGCGCAGCGGCTCGCGCACCGGCATCATCGACGGCGCCTTAAGATCCACCAGCACCAGATCCGCCTTGGCGCCGACCGCGAGCCGGCCGAGGTCATCACGCTTCAGAGCCTTGGCACCGCCGATGGTGGCGGCATTGAAGATGTCAGAGGTGTTGAGGTCATCGACGGTCTCCGCCACGGCCCGGGCCACCGTTCCGGCGTTGCGCATCTCTTCCAGGTAATTGTGCGGGTAGGTGTCGGTGCCGATGCCCATATTGATGCCGGCCTTGAGGTACCCGCCAAAGGTCTGCAAGGCGATGCCCCGGCGCATGAACACGGTCGGGCAATGGGCGACGGTGACCCCGCGCTCGGCGATCAGGCCGAGATCGCGCCGGCTCGACCAGTGCACCCAAGGGTGATGGTCGAGGAAGATCCCGTGCCCGATGATCGTGTGCTCGCCGAGCACGCCGATCTCCTCCATCCATTGGATCGGCGTCTTGCCGTGGCGGCGGATCATTTCCTGGAATTCGGTCACCGACTGGGCGGCATGGGTCTGCCACGGCAGATTGCGCTCGGCGGCATAGTCATAGGCATCGCGCAGCAGGTCGGCGGAACAGGTGTCGATCTGCGAGGGACAGATCATCCCCATCAGGCGCCCGGACGGATGCTGGTTCGCCAGATCGACAATCCGCTGGGCCCGCTCGAAACCCGCGCGCCCATTCGCTTCATCCCACTCATAGGACAGGGAATGCCCGTTGGTGGTGTACCAACGGGCATCGCGGAAGCCAGGCGCCGCGCAGGCACGGATGCCGGATTCGGCGAGAATGTCCAACCAGCCCTCGAAGGGCGGCGAGATGTCGACCACCGTGGTCACGCCGGATTGCAGCAACTCTCCCATCGCTACCCGGACGCTGGCGGCAAAGCCCTCGGCATCGTTGTTGAAGATGGTCAGGAACTCGTAGAGCGAGGAATGATAGAAGCCGGGACTGCGGATCTCGTCGGTAATGCCCTTGCGCAACGGCTCACTGGACGGGTGGCTGTGAATGTTGATCAGCCCCGGCATGACCATGCGGTCCCGGCCGTCCATCTCGCGCGCCGCCGGCCCCTGATAGCCCTTGCCGACATGGGTGATCAGGCGATCCTCAAACGCGACATCCACGTCACGCAGATAGACGTGTCGCTGTTCACCCGCGTCCCAGGCGACGGTCCAGGCAGCGTTTCGGATCACGGTGTCGGCCATGGCTTCTTCCTCGCGGTTCACGTTTCAGGTTTTAGCATGGCGGAGGCAAAGGAGAAGGGGCAACAAGAGACGGGCCAACAGGACCCTTCGAGACGCGCCCGATGGGCGCTCCACAGGGTGAGTGCAGCTCATCGCATAGTCCATCTCACCCTGAGGAGCGGTCCTTGGACCGCGTCTCGAAGGGGCTTGTCCGATCAATTCGTACCATCATCGCAACCTTCGCCCGAGAAACCTTCAAAATGCGTCCGTAATCGCCTATGTCTTGGCCCATGAAACCCGAGACGAGCCCGCATCGCTTCTGCGTCGCGCCGATGATGGATTGGACGGACCGGCATGACCGGTACTTCCTGCGCCTGATATCGCGGCACGCGCGGCTCTATACCGAGATGGTCACGACACAGGCGATCCTGCGCGGCGATCGCGCGCGGCTGCTGGATTTCGATGCCGCGGAGCATCCGCTCGCTCTCCAGATCGGCGGCGCGGAGCCGCAGGACATGGCCGAATGCGCCTCAATCGCCGAAGACTGGGGCTATGACGAGGTCAACATCAATGTCGGCTGCCCCAGCGATAGGGTGCAGTCCGGGCGGTTCGGTGCCTGTCTGATGCGTGAGCCGGATCTGGTGGCCGACTGCGTGGCGGCGATGCGGGCAAGAGTGACGATCCCGGTGACGGTCAAATGCCGGATCGGTGTCGATGATCAGGTGCCGGAAGAGGTGCTGCCGACCTTCGTCGAGAAGATCGCCGATGCCGGCTGCGCGACCGTCATCATCCATGCCCGCAAGGCCTGGCTGTCGGGGCTGAGCCCGGCGGAGAACCGCGACGTGCCGCCGCTCGACTATCCGCTGGTGCACGCGCTGAAGGCGGCACGGCCGGACCTCACCATTGTCATTAATGGCGGGATTGCGGATCTGGATGCGGCGGAACCGCATCTCGACGGCGTGGATGGGGTGATGATCGGACGCGCTGCCTATCAGACACCCTGGGTGCTGGCCGAGGTGGACAGCCGGCTTCTCGGCGATCGGACGCGCGCGCCGAACCGATGGGCGGTGGCCGATGCGATGGTCGAGTATGCCGCCAAGCGCGGCGGCGAAGGCGTGCCGCTGAAATCGATCACCCGGCATATGATGGGCCTTTTCCATGGTCTGCCCGGCGCGCGGTCCTGGCGCCGCATGCTCGCCGAAATGGCGCATCGTCCGGAGGCGCGGCCCGATCTTATCCGCCAAGCCGCCGCCTTGGTCTCGGACAGCCATCGCGCGGCCGCGTGACATCGTCCCAACAGGAGAGAGCCGTTGCGTAAGGAACTGACTCCCGGCCAGCGTTCGGCCATCGACCTCGGGCCGCTGATCCTGTTTTTCGCGGTGAACTATTTCTTCGGCATCATGGCGGGAACCGCGGCGCTGATGACCGCGACGGTGTTTGCAATCGCCATCACTTATACCATAGAGCGTTCGGTGCCGATGATGCCGGCGTTCACCTGCATCATAGCAAACAAAGTCTTCGTGATGATCTTCGGCGGCCTGACGCTGTATTTCGACAACGAGCTGTTCATCAAGCTCAAGCCGACCATCGTCAACCTGCTGTTCGCCGCCGCGCTGGCCACCGGAATACTGCTGCGCCGCAACCTGGTGAAGATCATGCTGGGCCGGGTCATGCGGCTGAGCGACGAGGGGTGGCTGCTGATGACCCGGCGCTGGATCGTCATGTTCGTATTCCTGGCCATCGTCAACGAGGCGGTCTGGCGCACCGTGGACACCGATACCTGGGTTTCCTTCAAGGCGTTCGGCATCCCGGTACTGGTGATCATCTTCAGCATCGCCCTGATCATGCCGGTGGTTCAGAAGCATCAGATCTCCGACGCCCGCAGCGACTAAAGCACGGTCAGGCCACCTCCGGCCTCCACAGCCGGGCGAGCCAGAGCGTGGCGATGAGACCGGCGCCGCTTAGCGCGCCCATCACCAGGAAAGCGTCGCCGCCGAGGCCCGCGTATAGCCGCCCGGCCAAGGGGAACATGCATCCCGCGATCACCCCGCCGACCAGCGCGTAATAAACGCTCTGCCCCGTCGCCGAGAGCTCCGGCGGGATGCTGCGGGCAAGAAACGCCATCGCTCCCAGATGCGCCGCGCCAAAGGTCAGGCCATGCAGTGTCTGCAACGCCAGCAAGCCCGCGACATTCTCAGTGACCGCCAGCAACGGCCAGCGCACCGCGCCGCCCAGCGCCGCCAGAATTAGCAGAGGCACCGCGCCAAGACGGTGCCGCAAGCGGCCCGCCACCGCGAACAGCCCGATCTCGGCCACGACGCCGATCGCCCAGAATAGTCCGATGAGGGTCTCGCCGTGTCCGATGTCCCGCCAATGCAGGCTGGCGAAGCCGTAGAGTACCGCATGGCTGGTGTTGATCAGCGCGCTGGCCAGCAGAAACACCAGGAACCAGGGCGCAAGGAACAGCCGGACCAGACCCGGCCCCTGGCGCCGCGTTGCCGGGGCCGACGGCCGTTCCGGCGCCCAAGCGCAGGACAGCGCGACCAGCGCCATGGCGCCGGCGATGATCCAGACCAGGGCGCCAGCGGGCCGGCCTTCGATCCACCAGCCGATCCCGGCGGTGCCGGCGATGAAGGTTACCGAGCCCCATAGCCGCACTCTGCCATAGTCTAGGCCATGGGCCTCGACATTGCGCAGGACCACACTCTCCATCACCGGCAAAACCGGCTGATAACAGGTGGCGGCAAGGCCGGCGATGATCAGGATCGCCCAGAACCCCTCGGCCGTTCCAATGACCAGAAATCCGCCGGCCGCCAGCGCCATCAGGGCGGCGGTCAACACCCTCGTGCGGCCGCTCCAATCGGCGATCCGGGCGATGGTCGGCTGCGCTGCGATCTTGATCCAGAAGGCCGCCGCCAAGACCCAGCCGATTTCCACCGGATCAAGCCCGCGCGAGTCCAGCCATAGCGGCCAATAGGGCATGTAGATGCCGATGGCGAGGAAGTAGGCGGCGTAGAATCCCGAAAGGCGCCAATAGAGATGATCCGGCTTCGGCGCGGGAGAGCCGGTCATCGCGGCGTTGCCTCGGAGCTTTCCCGTCCACTGCGCGCAGGCGTACTGGGATCCGGCAAAACCGCCGAATCTTTCAAACTACGCTTCGCCGAAAACGCGTCAACACTTCCGTTTCGAATCCCCGGCGAAGGCCGGGACCGACGCCTGAAGCGCCGGCAAGCGCGGGATGGCTGAGCACTTTCACAAACACAAAATAGTGATTGGATAGCCGTCACGACGAACGGTCACAGGCGTCGGCCCCGACTTTCCTCGGGGATACGGCTTGAATCCGGGATGATCCATCCAGCGATTTTTCTGAGCGGCAACGCACCTGCACGGGGACGACGAGGCTCTTCGTATCGCAGTCCACGTCCGTCAGAAATCCAGATCGGCGTAGTGTGCCGGCGGGCGCATGCCGGGGACGTAATCCTCAAGGATCGGACGGAAGCTCGGGCGCGACTTGATGCGTGCGTACCATTGCTTGGCTTCCTGATAATCCTCCCAGGGCACGTCGCCGAGATAGTCGATACAGCTGATCTGGGCGGCCGCCGCGATATCCGCGAGCGAGAACCGGTCGCCCGCCAGCCAGGCGCGCCGGTCCGCGAGATAGCCGATATAGCTCAAATGCGTGTCCAGATTGGCATGGCCGGCACGGATCGCCTCGCTGCTCGGCTCGCCGAGGCCAAGGAAACGCTTCATCATCTTTTCGCCGAACAAATGCTCGGTGACCTCGCGGTTGAACTTCATGTCGAACCAGGCGCAGAGCCTGCGAATCTCGGCGCGGTCGGCCGGCGAGCCGGCGATCAGGGGCGGATCGGCGACGGTCTCCTCGAGATACTCCGCGATGGCCTGCGAGGGCGCGACCACGGCGCCGTTCACGTCGTGCAGGACCGGCACGGTACCCGCCGGGTTGAGCGCAAGAAACGACTCGCGGCGGTCCCAGAACTGCTCGACGGTCAATTCAACGTCGATCTTCTTTTCGTTCAGGACAATCCGGATCTTGCGCGAAAACGGGTCGAGGGGAAGATGGTAGAGAATCCGCATTCGGTTCCGTCTGGCGGGTGGCGGTGGGCGCGGCTCAGAATACCAGAACCTTGGCGATTCCGACAATCGCCAGGGCCGCCAACAGCCAGAGCGCCCCGGTCCTGACCTGGGCCGGCCGGGCGACGACGAACAGGCGGGAGCCGATCGCGATCCCGACGACCGAAACCGGCAACAGCACGGCGGAACGAAGCCAGGTATCCATGCCCACCAGATTCTGGCTCGCCATGCCGGCCAGCGCCACGGCGTCGACCAACAGGAAGAACGCCACCGTTGTCGCCCTTGTGGTCACGATCGGCAACGGAGCGGACAGATACAGCAGGATCACCGGCGGCCCCGGAATACCGCCCGAACCGCTGAGAAAGCCCGCCATGCCGCCGGTCAGGAACATCAGCGGATTGCCCGGAACCTTTCGAAAGGCGAAACCCCTGGCAATCAGGATCACCGAAACAAGGATCGCCAAGGAGATCCCGAGCCGCATCGCGTCGGGGTTGAGGCTCACCAGCAGGACAATGCCCAGCGGAATACCAATCAGCGCGCCGAAGCCGAGCCAGCGCGCGCCTCGCCAGTGCACATCGCGCCAAACCTTCGGCGCCATGTTGATGCCGCAGGCGAGGTCCAGGATGGTCGCCAGCGGCACCACCTCGGCCGGAACGGTGACGAGGTTCAGCCCACTGATCACGATCAGCGCATAGCCGAAGCCGACGATGCCGCGCACGATACCGGCCGCCAGACAGGCCGCTCCGCCAACCGCCCAGACCGTGAGATCCCAACCGAGAAACAGTTCCGGCATCGCAAGCCTCTCGGTTGGTTGACCGGGAGCCGCCCTGCCGCGGTCGGCGGGAGGTCAGGCGGCCAGCCGCCGCGACCGGCGTGGCCGGCTCAGTCCGCCGCGGCGAGGCAACCTCCAGGGCTGAACCGTCCGATCCTCTGACGGCAGCAGATCACACAACGCGGCATCGTCGAGCGCCCGCGCCTGAAACCGCTCCAAGGCCACCGGACCGGGCAAGGCCAGTCCCCAGGGCGCCGCCGGCTCGAAGCCGAAGGGAGCATAATAGGTCGGACCGCCCACCACCAGGCAAAGCCGCCATCCGGCGGCGGTGACCCGGTCTAGACCATGGCGCACCAGCTGTTTGCCGATGCCGTTGCCCTGGCATTCCGGCGCCACTGCAAGCGGGCCGAGCAGCAGGGCCGGCGTCGAGGCTCCGACGAGAACCGGCCAGAACCGCAGGGTGCCGACCACCGTCGCGCGGTCACGCGCAAGGAAGCCGAGCGCGGGGTTCGGCGGCGCGAGGCGCAGCCGATAGACCGTCAGCCGGTGCCGGTCGGGACCGAAACCGGTTTCGATAAGCTGATCAATGTCGGAATGGTCGTCGGACGTTTCGTTGCAAAGAGTAATCATTTTAAGGCCTTCTAGATCGGAAGCTGACAAGCGCCCCCGACCGAAGGGCCGGGGATCAGAGGACGCGTGTTGACGCGCGCGCCGGACGCGAGTCCGTTCGTCGGGCCGTGGCCTCAAAGCTGATCCAAAACGTCGCCATGCCGGTCATTCACCGCTTGCGATGCAGAAAAGGCGGTGCTCTTTATCGCAACCACGAGGCGCTGACCAGCGAAATTTTCGGCGCCCCTAGAATGAGGGGAACGTGCTCATGGCAGGTCCGGAAAAGGCGCCAAAACGGCTGATCAGCCTCGGGGCCTGCGTGGTGGACGCGATTCTCAAGATCGACCGCATTCCCGGCGGCGACGCCAAGGTTCTCGCCGAGGACGGCATGGTCATCGGCGCCGGTATGGCGGTGGCGGCGGCCTGCGCGGCGGCGGCGATGGGCGGCGCGGTGTCGGTCTGGGGCCGGATCGGCAGCGACCGGATCGGCGATTTCTTCCTGGCCGACCTTGAGGACGCCGGCGTCGATACCAGCGCCATCCACCGGGCCGAGGGCGCACGGACGGCAGTCTCCTCGGTCATCGTCGATGCCCATGGCCAGCGCCTGGTCGTTCCGTATTTCGATACCCGCCTCGGCTTCGATGCCTCCTGGCTGCCGATTGAGCAATTGGACAGTGTCGACTGCGTGCTCGCCGACACCCGCTGGCCCGAAGGGTCCCGCAGGCTGCTGAGCGAGGCGCGCCGGCGCGGCCTGATCCGCGTCTTCGACGGCGACACCTCGCCGCCGGATCTGCTGCACGAACTGGCGCCGCTCTCCAGCCACGCGATTTTCTCCGAACCGGGCTTCCAGCTGTTCAGTGGCGCGGGCGATGTCCTAACCGCCCTGCCCCGATGCGCCGCCGCGTTCGACGGCTGCATGGGCGTAACCCTGGGCGAGCGTGGCTTCGCCTGGGTCGAGGACGGGCGGGTACGCACCGTGCCGTCGCCGAAGGTCGAGGTGGTGGACACCCTGGCCGCCGGCGATGTCTTCCACGGCACTTTCGCCGTCGCCATCACCGAAGGGCAATCAATCAAAGCCGCCGCTCAACTCGCCTGCGCCGCCGCGGCTCTGAAATGTACCCGCTTCGGCGGCCGAACCGGCATCCCGACCCGAGCCCAGGCCGAGGCCCTGGCGCGGGAGACGTATTGAGGGTGAAATCGAAATTTCACCGTTTCAACGAGCGAGAAATCGCCTCGACCCGCTCACGGTTCCTATAACGCCGCCGCTTTCTTCGCCAACGCCCCGATCGCCCGCCAGTCCCGCGCCTCCACCAGCTTGGCCGGGGTGGCGAGGCTGCCGCCGATGCAGGCGACATTGGGTTCCGCGAGAAACGCCGGCGCCTCGTCGAAGCTGATGCCGCCGGTCGGGCAGAAACTGAGCCCCGGATAGAGCGGGGCCAGTTGTTTGAGGCCGTGCGTCCCGCCGGCCACCTTGGCGGGGAAGAACTTGAGCGAGCGCAACCCCTCCCGCCAGGCGGCCATCGCCTCCGAGCTGGTCTGGATGCCCGGCAGGTAGTCGATGCCGATATCCTCCGCCGCCTCGACCAGGTCCATGTTGAGGCCCGGCGAGACCGCGAAGACCGCGCCGGCGTCCAGTGCGGGGCCGAAATCGCCGGCGTCCAGCACCGTGCCGACCCCGATGATCGCATCCGGCAGCACGCTGGCCGCCGCCTCGACGGCGGCCAGCGCGGAGGCGGTGCGCAGGGTGATCTCCAGAACCGGCAATCCCGCCTCGAAGAGGGTGGTGCAAAGCGGAACCGCGTCCTGCGGCCTTTCGATGGTGAGGACCGGAATGAAACGGCTGGTGGCGAGAACGGAGTCGATGGCCATGGCACTCTTGCGCGCTTGAGGATAGAACAGAGCCGAGCATAACACGCCCCGGTCCGACGCCCTCGCCAAACCGTCAAAGATGTCCTTCAATCCCATCGATCTGATCAAATATGTGCCGCCGTCGGCGCGGCGTATCCTGGAAATCTCGATCGTCGATTCCGGGCTCGCGGGCATCTTCCGGGAGCGGGCGCCGCTGGCTTCGGTCACCCGGGTGGAACCCAACGCGGTACCGCGAGACGGTACGTTCGACTGTCTCGTGCTGTTCGCTGGCGGCATCATGACCGATCGGCTGCGCGACGCGCTAAGGAAGCTCTCCCGGCGCGATCAGATCCTGGCGGCACCGGGCGCGGTCGGGCCCGACCTAGAAGAGGCTCTCGCGGCCGCCGGATGCCGTATCTTCGAACGGGAGCCGGTCCTCCGCGCCTGGAATGATCCAGAACCGCCGCCGTCCGTCACTTTGCATTGCACGATCACACCGGAGCTTGCCGCAGACGCGGATTTCCGAATCCACCGGCCCAACGGGTTCCTGAGGACCATTCCGGGTCTGCGCCCGCTGGCCCAGGTGGAGACGTTCTCGCCGTCGCTTTCCGCCGGGACGGAGTCCCGAATCCTGCTCATGCACCGCGCTATTCCAAGACTTGACCGGGACACCGCGTTTTTGCGGACGGCGATCGAGGCCGGTTATCTGATCGTTCTCGATCTGGACGACGACCCATCTCACTTCGCGGGGCATTTCCGAGACGATGCATTCGCGCTGCGATGCCTCCACGCGGCGCAGGTTTCCACACCGGCCATCGCCGAGCGGCTGCGCGAGCATGTCGCCGAGGTCGCGGTCCTGGGCAACCATTTGCCGTCGGTGCCGCCGGCAGCGCCCAAGCCCGACGGCCCAGTGCGGATCTTCGTCGGCGGCTACAACCGAGGCGAAGACTGGGCCGAGATCGCCGAGGCGGCCAATCGCGTGCTCCGGCACATGAACGACCATGTCGAGGTCGAAGTGGTGCATGAGCGGTCGATCTTCGACAGCCTGACGGTGTCGAAAAAGCGGTTCACGCCGCGCTGCCCGTACCCGGACTATCTGAACCTTTTGGCGAGCTGTCATGTGGCGGTGTTGCCGCTCAAAAGCACCCCGTTCAACCGCTGCAAATCGGATCTGAAATTCATCGAATGCGCCGCGCATGGAGTAGCGGTCCTAGCGCCGCCGACGGTCTATGCAGCCAGCCTGGTGGATGGTCGGACCGGGGTTCTCTACCGCACGCCGAGGGAGTTCATGGTCGGCCTTCACCGTCTGATCCGGGAACCCGATCTGCGCGACAGACTGGCCCGTGGCGGCCGTTCCTATGTCATCAATTCACGCATGCTGGCCGATCACTATGAAGCCAGATACACGTGGTATTTGGACCTCCTCGGCAGGGCCGAAGCGCTGCGGGTGGCGCATCGTGACCGCGCGCCCGAACTTTACGCCTGAGACGGCAAAACCATCAGCTCAGAGCCGGGATCAGGACATTGCCTTCCATCAGGGTCCGCGCGGTCCGGTAGGCGGTCACCTGCACGGCCGTCGCCCGCTCATTGGTCACCTCGACCCTAGCGTCCAGAGGCAGTACGCCTGACGGATTAGCGAGCCGCACGTCTCCGTCCGCACCCGTCATCAGGTCATGGCAGACGGTTCCCGGAATCCGGCAGGCAACCGCGAGACACATGGCGGCGGTCAGCGGCAGCACCCGATGCACCTGCCCCATCGACCAGATCCGTGCCGCCAGATCCGCCGCCCGAGGCTCGATCACGGTACCGGCTAGCGTCTTGAAGGTCTTGGGCCGCGCCACCAGACCGATCTTTGGCGCCGCCCCCGGAGCCGCTTGCGGCGTCTCGGCAAGTCCCATGCGCACCGCCGCCATGCACCGTATACGCTCGACCAGATCCATCAACTCGGCTCGGGATTCGAGGTCGGCAACGCTCTCCGAGCCGTCCAGCCCGAAACGCGCCGCGTCCAGGAACACGCAGGGGGCGCTGGAATCGACCATTGACATCTCGTAGGTGCGGGCGCCGTCCACCGTCACACTGTCCACCGGATTACCGGTCGGCAGCAATGCGCCGGTC
The DNA here is from genome assembly GCA_038146985.1 of Alphaproteobacteria bacterium. Taxonomy (GTDB): domain Bacteria; phylum Pseudomonadota; class Alphaproteobacteria; order Thalassobaculales; family Thalassobaculaceae; genus JADHLJ01. Next base: position 528,328 of record JAYQSQ010000009.1, on the reverse strand, counting down.
GTGGTGCCTCCGGGATCGAGAAAGTCGAGCCGAATGCGCGCACCGCTGCCGCCGACGCCCGGGATCTCGAAGTCGCCCTCCACCCGCGCCAGACCGTCTTCCAGCGGCACCGTGGAGCGGATCAGCTTGCCGGAATTGGTGTTGTGGATCATCACCTGGCGGCTGTCTTCGCCAGGCGCGATCAGGCTGTCTTTCATTAGCCCGGTATCGATGGCGAAGGGACCGACCGCCGAGGAGAGATTGCCGCAATTCGACGAATAGTCGACCCTCGGCGCGCCCACCGCCACCTGGGCGAAGGTGTAGTCGAGATCCGCGTCGGGCCGGCTCGGCTTGCCGATGATAACCGCCTTGGAGACCGAGGAGACCCCGCCGCCCATCCCGTTCAACTGGCGCCCGTAGGGATCGGGGCTGCCGATGGTCCGAAGGAAAATCTCATCCCGGACCTTCTGGTCCTCCGGCAGGTCGTGGGCGTGGAAGAACACGCCTTTCGAAGAGCCACCGCGCATGTAGGTGGCCGGTATCCGGGTCTGCGCCATGATCGAGACCTCCCTGGTGGACGGGTTCTCGCGCCCGTGACTGATTGGCCACATAATAGCGCCCCCCGACGCCGCTGACATCCGCGCCGTCGACGCCCGCCGCTCGGATCGACATTCCATCGCGGACTCGTTAAGACCATCTTCTGGTGAATTCGATGTACACTGCCGATGACCGAAGCAATGGAGGCGTTTTGATGCTGGCTCGAACCCGTTCTTCCGTCGGTGCTGGATCACGGATCGCGTTCGCCTTGACGCTTGCCGCGGCGACGTTCTCGATCGCGGGAACCGCCGCCGCCGATCTCGCCAAGGATTGCGCGGTCCATCTTGAGCAAGCGCGGTTGTGGATCAGGGCAACCGATCCCCAGGCGCCGGATGATGAGAAGGCCAAGGTGCAAGCCGCCGCGCAAGAGGCCGACAAGACCTGTGCCGCCGCGCGCGAGGCAGCACCGAAGGACGGCGCGGTTCTGGTGAACGGTGCCTATGCCCTGTTCGCCATGGGCGATACGCCGGCCGGCGTGAAACTCATCGAACAGGCGGCGAATATCGGCCACCCGCCGGCCATGGTGCTGGCGGCCCGCTACATGGGCAAAGGAGAGCATCTGGAGAAAGACGACGAAGGCGCCTGGATGCTGCTGATCCAGGCTCTGAAGTCGGATGATCCGTCGGCCCGGATTCAGGCGGCGCTGGAGTTTCTGCCCGGGGGCGTCGGCCCGGAAAATCCGAAACGTACCCATCAGGTTCTGCGCGAGTTGATCGACGCGGGCAATGGCGAGGCGATGGTGACCTATGCCATGCAGGTGTTGGGCCTGAACAAGGGCGCCGCCGGGGACGAGCAGGCCGAGGAAGGCATCGCCCTCTTGAAGCGCGCCGCCGATCAGGCCAAGGACGGCACCGCCCTGATTTATCTCAGCCTACTGCATAACCAGGGGTCCATGGTCGAACGCAGCGAGGCGAAAGCGATCGAATACGCGCAGGCAGCGATCGACGCCGGGTTCACCCGGGCCTACGCGACCATGGGACAGATCTTCCAGAACCAAGGCGATATGGCGACGGCCGCCGAATGGTTCCGCAAGGGCGCCGAGGCCGGGGACGGGTTCTCGCAAGCCATGCTCGGTTTCGCCTATTCCGGCGGTTTCGGCATCGATCAGGATATCGACAAGGCTGTCGAATGGTGGACCAAGGGCCGCTGGAACGGCGACCGTCTCGCCGCCAGCTATCTACAGGTGCATCGCGAGAAGCAGGCGGCCAAGGCCGAATGGGAAGCCGAACAGGCTGAGAAAGCCAAGGCCGGGACGGACAAGCCGAAGAAATCAGAATGAAACGCTGTTGAGCCGGCGGTTAGAGCCGCGCCGGCGACGATCCCGCCACAAACCGTAACGGTATTGCGGCCCGCTCAGGTTTCGGCGCCGCCATTGCAGTTGATCATCTGAGCGTTCACGAAAGCGCCGCCCTCGGAGCAGAGAAAACCGGTCAACGCCGCGATCTCCTCGGGCAGGCCCAGCCGTCCGAGCGGAACCCGCGCCGCCGTCTCGAGCCGGTGCGCGCGGTCCGCCGCCGAGCCCTCGGTGTCGATCGGCCCGGGGGAAATCGCGTTGGTCGTCACGCCGTTGGCGCCGAACTCCTTGCCGAGCGCCTTGGTCAGCCCCCAGAGCCCGTGCTTGGCCGCCGATACCGGAGCCCGGCCCTTGTACCCGTGGATGGCGTTCATGCCGGTGATGTTGACGATCCGCCCCCAGCCTTTTTCCACCATTCCCCCGGCGAAAGCCCGCGCCGTGTAGAAGGCCGAGTTAAGGTCGACGTCCAAAACCCGATGCCAGTCGGCGTCGCTCATTTCCAGAAAGGGCTTGGAGGGCCGGATGGCGGCGTTGTTGACCAGGATATCGATGGTCCCGAACTTGCCGAGGGCAAGCTTCGCCATACCGGAAACGGTGTCGGAATCGCCAACATCGCCGATCAGCACCATCGCCTCGGCCCCCGCGGACCGAACCTCCTTGGCCGTGGCCTCGCAGGCCGCCTGATCGGATGCACCGTTCAGGACGATATTGGCTCCCGAAGCGGCGAGGTTGAGCGCGATGGCGCGCCCGATATTCTTTCCCGCGCCGGTGATAAAAGCGGTTTTCCCCGACAGGCTCATGAACATACTCCCCACGGACAAGTGACTGCGGCGATCATGCACCGGATCGACGGCGGATTGTTGAAATATCCGGGCCGGCGCTCCAATTGTCTCGCCGAGCGCCATGACTTAAGGTGTGTGGGTAACAAAAACGGCGATCCTGAAGATGCTTCCTTCCACCGAAACCTGCAAACGCTGGCGCGAGTTGAAGTTCGTGCGTCAGCCGCATCGCATGGTGATCGGCCTGTTGGTCTCGACGGCCGCCGCCATCTATACCATCTTCACCGGTCAGCATGACGCCGCGCGTCTGTTCGGCAGCATCGGCCTGTTTTTTTTGCTAATCTATGCGATCGCCAACTACATCGTCTGGAAGTCGGAACAAGACGGCTAGGCTGGGAGATCGGCGTTATCGCAAACCGTCCTCGCCCTTGGCGTCCTTGGCCTCAAGTCCGCCGACCCGCGGCAGGGGGCGGCCTGAATCGGTGACCGCGACGGCAACCACGATCTCGTTCGCTCGCGGCGCGTCGTTGATCCATATCTCCATGCCGTCAAAATGGCTCCGCACATAGGCGGCGTCCTTGTGGCCGAGCGGAATATCCAAGGTCTGGCCGGGACCGCCCCGTTTCTTCGAGGACGGCACCAGCGCTGCTCCTTTCTCCACCGCCTGGCGCAACGGGGCACCGAGCTTCGGATGCAGGATCGCCGCGCAATGCTCCAGCTCTCCGTTCTCCCCGGCCATCGCTGCTTTGCCGTAGCTTTCCACCGCCGACGGCTCGATTCCCAGGGCCGCGACCGCGCGCTCCCCAAGCAACCCGCCCAGTTCGGCGCCGATCTCGATCAGCTCCGACAGATCCTCGACATAGCGTTCGGCGAAGGGGTTCTCGATCACCGCGATGGCGGCGGCCCGGCGTGTCGGCGGGCTGATCTCGCGGCCCATCTCGCGATGGATCTCATCGGTTATCGTCATCAGCTTTCGAATCACGGCCTTGCTCATCCTGCCATCTCCCATTCGGCTTCGATCTTTTCTGCTTCGAGGGTCATTGCCGGTCCCAGGGTCCGGGACGCATCTCCAAGCGCAAGAAACGCGGCGGCGATCAGCCCCGAGGCTTGTAGCTCGGCGGCATAACGGGTACCCGCGTCGAGGGCCGCATCAATCTCACCCGGGGCCAAATCCTCGACACTGACCGTAACCAGACGGCCGCCGAGATCACTGTCGGGCCGCAAATCGCAGGCGGGTACCCGCTCGATCTTGGGCGATCCAGGAAGATCGACCGCATTGGCGATCATCGTCGCGGCGGCATCGGCGGCTGCAGCGGTTTCGGCCAGCACGGTCACCGCGTCGGCGATGCCGAGGCTGTGGCTGCGGCCATGGCGCCCGCTGGTGGCGATGCCGCGCACCCGGTCCTCGCCGGTAACCGTCGCGCGCCCGGCAATGCGGCCATTGCCGGGATGTGTCACGAGTGCCGCCACGTAGCGCTCGCCCTTGCCCAGATGGAACGCGATGTCGCCGCCATTGTTCACGAACGCGCGGGAAAGGGACCGACCGTCTATCAGGCTTCCCAGGACCTCGTCCGCGACCGATCCGGCCACCGCCGCCATTGGAGTGATAAAATTCTTTGCAAGGGGAAGCACGGCGGCCTGCATGCGTTTGGCGACCGGTCCCTGGAGCTGTGGGCCCTTATCGGCCGGCGACCTAAGGCCCGGCAGTTCGTCCACCAGTTCGACCAGAATCGTCTGGAACCGGGCGCGCGCCTGGCGGTAGGCCGCCAGGACCTCCTCGCGTGCGCCGTCGGCTTCAATGATCAGATCGATGGGCCCGTGCTGCAGATGCAGCCGCCGGCCGTTCGAAATGAGCGCCGCCTGGGGACCGTTGTCTTGAAAAGCCGCCGCCGCGCTCATCCCGCGCGATCCTTGGATGTCCACGCATAAAGGCGGGGGTCGGCGGGCCAGGGGTTTTCCCGGCGATGCCCCACCTCGGCCCGGCCGCTCAACACATGATCGTTTTGCCGGCCGAGGCCGCCTTTCAGGGCCTCAGCGAGCGGCATGACGTGGTCCATATGCCCGCCCAGCGCCTGATAATCCTCTCGCCGCATGGTGAATTCGATCGGCGCCACCAGCGCCGGGGTCGGCACATAGCCGAAGGCGTTCTCGGGCGTCCGGGTCACATCCGCCATCACGGTGATTCCGCCGCCGGGCCAGACATAGCAAGGAGCACCGCCGACGGTTATCACCGTCAGCATGTTCTTCACCGAACGCGTGAGGCGCACCGGATTTTCGGTCACGCCGGAACGCAAAGACCCACCGGCGCCACCCATGAACAACACCGAGCACAGGGCCGGCTCGCAATTCTCGGTAATCCGTTCGACCGATCCGCGCAGCGCCTCGGGCAGATCGCGCTGAACCGGTTTCAGGTCCTCGTCCAACTCATAGTAGGCAAAGTGCTCCCCCGTCGTGGAAACCATCAGCATGGACAGGCCCGGGCGGGCGACCTTGGGGTTGAAGGGCTCCAGGATGCGTAACGGGTCCTGGAGATCGGTGCCACCCCAGCCGGTGCCGGGCTCAGCGACCTGGAAATACCGGCCCGGGGTGGACTTGCGCCCGGCGACCCGGATGCCGGTCTCGGGCCAGCCGATGACCTTGCCCGCCTGATGTTCCGAGACCACGCCGGTGATGTGGTCGTCCACCACCACCACCTCGTCGACCAGACCGCGCCACTGGGAGGCGAACATACCGATGGTCGCCGATCCACACCCCACCCGCATGCGGCTTTCGAGCACGTCATTAATAATCGGCGCCTTGCCCGCCTGAACGGTCACCGAGCAGCCGTCGTCAATGGTCAGGTCCACCGCCTCGCGGTTACAGAGGGCCAGCATCGCCGCGCAGGTGACACGGCCTTCCTTCTTGCCGCCGCCGGTCAGGTGATGCACGCCGCCGATGGAAAGCATCTGCGAGCCGTATTCGCCCGTCGTCACATGGCCGATCGGCTCTCCCTCCACCCGCACCAGGCTGCGTTCCGGGCCGATATGGCGGTCGGTGTCGATCTTCACCTTGACGCCGCAATAGCTGAAGATCCCCTCGGTGACGACGGTGATCATGTCGACACCCTCGACCTCGCTGGAGACGATGAAGGGCGCGGGCTTGTAGTCGGGATAGGTGGTGCCGGCGCCGATCGCGGTGATGAAGCGGTCGCCGTCGGCCAGCACATCGCCCTGCCAGGGATCGACCTCGCCGTCGTCGTCGCCGTCGAGGAAGGGGATCACCTTCCCGCCACCCTCGATCCGGTTCTCCAGAATGGTCAGCGGGTTGAGGCGCACCAGCGCGCCGTCTTGGTTGGCATAGCGGTCGCAGGCGCCGGATTTACCGTCGGCGATGTAGCACATGACCGGACAGGCATCGCAGCGGATCTTCTCCTGCGCGGCCTTGCGCCGGCCCGGATCGGCGGAAATGGCGTCAGTCATGGTTCACGCCTCCCTTGGCTTCGGCTTCCCGAATCGCCGCGCGCACCCGCGCCGGCGTCGCCGGTGTCCGGCGGATCCGCACGCCGGCGGCATTCTTGATCGCGTTCAGGATCGCCGGCGCGGTCGGGATCAGCACGTGTTCACCCAACCCCTTGGCGCCACGCGGCCCCAGCGGATCCGGAACCTCGACGATGTGGCATTCGATCTCGGGCACGTCGCCCACGGTCGGGATCAGATAGTCGTGCAGGTTTTCGGTATGGCCGGGAATATACTCTTCCATCAGCGCCAGACCGATCCCCTGGGCGATACCGCCCTGGATCTGCCCCTCCACCAGCATCGGATTGATCGCCCGGCCGACGTCATGAGCGGCGATGATGCGCTCCACCTTCACCGTGCCGAGAACCGTGTCGACCGATACGACGGCGATCTGTGCGCCATAGCCATAGACCGAATAGGGATCGCCCTGCCCGGTGGGACTGAGCGGCGTGGTCGGCGGATCATAAGTCTCCTCGGCTTCGAGAACGTAGCCCCTGTCGTTCACGTCCAATCCCGACAGGTCGAGAGACCGCGTAACCCCGTTCTCGCGCACCGACACGCCACCGGTGCCGGATATAATCTCCGCCGCGTCACCGGCATTGGCGCGCAACAGAATCTCCCGGCGGAACGCCTCCCCTGCCCGCAGGACAGCACTTCCGGACACCACCGTCTGCCGCGAGGCCGAGGTCTTGCCCGCATCCGGTGTCACGTCGGTATCGGCGCCGATGAGAGAAATGTCCTGGACCCTGACGCCGATCGCGTCGGCGGCGATCTGGGCCATCACCGTGTTGGCGCCCTGGCCGATATCGACAGCGCCCTGGTGCAGGACGATCCGGCCCTCGGACGTCAGCCCGATCCGCATGGTCGAGGGGTTGGCGATCGAGGTATTGCCGCAGCCATAGAGACAGGTCCCGATACCCGCGCCGCGCCGGACGGGGCCGCGGGCGGTTTTATTGAAAGCCCGCGCCGCCGCGATCTCCCGCTCCCAGGCCGGACGAAGCGCTTCAAGGCAGGCCTTGATGCCCACACCCTCGGCGAAGACCTGACCGGTGACCGTGGGCTGGTTGTTGTCGAGTGCGTTCAGGAGCCGGAAGTCCAGCTGGTCCATGCCGAGCTGTTCGGCGAGATCATGATAGAGGCTTTCCTGGGCGATGGCCGATTGCGGCACCCCGAAGCCTCTGAATGCACCCGCGATCGGCCCGTTGGTGTGCACCGCCTTGCTCCGCGCCCGGTAATTCGGCGTGAAATAGGGTCCGCTCGCATGAACCGGCACCCGATTGGCGACGGTCGGCCCCCAGCTCGCGTAAGCGCCGGTATTGAAGGTCCCTTCGAAGTCCATCGCGGTGACCTTTCCGGCCGCATCACAGGCGATCCGCGCGGTGATGTCCGAGGGATGCCGCTTGGTCGAGCTTCGTATCGATTCGGTTCGGTCGAAGATCATGGCGGCGGGCCTGTCGAGATGCCAGGCGGCCAGCGCGATGAAGGGCTCCAGGGTCAGGTCGATCTTCGAGCCGAATCCCCCGCCGCAGGCGGTGGGAACGATCCGCACGTCGTCGGGCCGGATCCCCAGGATCGGCGCCAAGGCTTCGCGATCAAGATGCGGCGCCTGGGTCGAGGCGTGCACCTCGATCCGGTCACCCCGGCGCACCGCGCATCCGGCTTCAGGCTCGATATAGGCATGCTCGACGAACGGGGTCCCGAAACGGCCCTCGGCCACATGCGCGGCTTGCCTGAAACCTTCCGCGATATCTCCGCGTTCCACGTATCCTTCGACCAGGATATTGCGAGCCCGGCTGTCGTGCAGGCGACGGGCCGAGTCTTCCAGCGCCGCCTCGGGGGAGGTGAGCGGATCAAGCACCTCCCACGCCACGGGAAACGCGGAAGCCTCGACGGCGCGAACCGCCTTCGGGTCGCCGGCGATGATCGCGATCGCCTCGCCGGCGAACCGCACGGCCGACGCGGCGAGCACCGGCTGATCGGCGAATTCCGGGATCGCGCCATGCAGGTTGCGGCCCGAAATGTCCGATGCCGTCAGGACCAGGTCGAGACCGGGGTGGGCGCGTTTGAAAGCATCGAGATCGCCAAGAGTGAACCGCGCCGCGGCATGCGGGCTGCGTATCACTCGAACCAGTGCCGCGCCTGTCGGGATCGCGTCGGCGCCGAAGACTTCCGTGCCCTCAACCTTGCGCGCGCCGTCGAGCCGGGGAATGGCCTTGCCGACAGAATGACCAACTGGATCGACGGCATGGTTCTCGTTCCGTGCATCATCGCACCCGGCGTCCAGGACCGCGTCGACGATCTTTCGATAACCGGTACAACGGCACAGCACACCGCCCAGCGCATCCTCGACAGCTTGGCGCGCCGGCGCCGGATCGCGGGTGAGGAGTGCCGCCGCGCTCACCATCATGCCGGGCGTGCAAATCCCGCATTGGGCCGCGCCGTGACGCGTGAAGGCGGCGGCAAGGCGCCGGCCGACCGGGCTCGCCGCGACCCCCTCCATCGTGACGACCTCGCGGCCGGACACCTGCCCCAGCGCGACGAGACACGCGCAGGCCGGCTCGCCGTCGATCAGAACCGAGCAGGCGCCGCAATCGCCGGCATCGCAACCCACCTTGGTCGCCTTCAGCCCCGCCACGTCGCGCAAATAGCTGCTGAGCCGGGTGCGCGGATCCGCCGTCCCGTCGTCGGCGCGCGCGCCGTTGATTTGCGGACCACCGGTCATCGGGCGGCTTCCTGAGTCAGGCACCCGATCAGCGCCCGCCGGGTCAGTTCCGCCGCTGCTTCCAGACGATAAGCGGCGGACGCGCGGACATCGTCGATCGGCGAAAGTCCGGCCATATCTGTCTCGCCGATGGAAGCGAAGGTCTCGGCCCGTGCCGGCTGGCCGACGAGCCTTTGCTCAAGGTCCCGCAGGCGGCGCGCCACCGGCGAACAGGCGCCAATCGAGATCGCGGCGGTATCGATCAAACCATCCGGCCGGACGGCAAGACGCGCCGCGACCATGGCGATGGAAATCACTAGATAAGTCCGTGAGCCGAGCTTGACGAAATGGGAGGACCCGGCAGCGGCGGCTTTTGGAACGATGATTTCCGCCAGCAATTCACCGGGCCCAAGCGCCGTGGTCCGATTGCCGAGTATGAAATCGCCCAGCGGCATCCGACGCTCCCCCGCGCTTGACCGCAGGACGATCTCGGCGTCGAGCACCAGCAGCGGCGGCACGCCGTCGGCGGCGGGCAAGGCGTTGCAAAGATTGCCGGCAACGGTTCCGCGATTCTGGATCTGCACCGAGCCGACTTCCAGCGCCGCGCTCTTGAGCGCGTCAAAGCCTGCCGGCAGACCGGCGGCGGCAATCTCGCTCCAGGTGGTCAGGCCACCAATACGCCAGTGATCCCGCGCTTCCCGGATTCCCCGCAACTCCTCCACGCCAGAGAGATCGAGCATGCGGCCGGACGGCGGCCGGTCGCGCAGCCCGGGAAAATAGTCGGTCCCGCCCGCGAGTATGGTCCATGTCCGCTTGGACATTTCAGCGGACAACCCGGAGGCCGGACCAGAGGAAAGCAACGCCAGCGCCTCGTCCAAACAAGTCGGACGGGCATAGTCAGACAGGCCGTCCGAGAGGCGTGTTCCGTCCATGCAGGCTCCCATTGGGCCCGGAAAACAGGCCCGCAGATTCCATAAATTTCATTCGTATACAAATGAAATATGGCTGTCAATCGAGCGTCAACGCCGGTCCGAAAGGCTTGACCGGCGGGAGCAAACTCGTTTGTATACCAACGACCATGTTCCCCGGGAAAAGCGGGAGGAAGCCATGACTTTCGTTCGTAACTGCTGGTACGTCGCCGGGTGGTCGCATGCGATCCCGCGAGAGCTTTCCACCCTGCGGATCATGAACGAGGACATTGTCCTGTTCCGGACCCGCAACGGCGAATTGGTCGCTCTGGAAGACCAGTGCCCGCACAAGCGCCTGCCCCTGTCCATGGGGCGTCTGAAGGGCGATGCGGTGGAGTGCGGCTATCACGGCATGACCTTCGGCGCGGGCGGCCGATGCGTGCGCATTCCGGGCCAGGACAACCTGCCGGACTCCGCGCGGGTGCGCGCCTATCCGGTCCGCGAGGTGAACGGGGTTGCCTGGATCTGGATGGGCGATCCCGCGCTCGCCGAGACGGCCCCGGTCTTCGAATTGCCGCAATGGACCGAGGCCGGCTGGGCACCGCATTACGGCGATGGCCTCAGGATCGCCGCGAACTACCTGCATCTCGCGGACAATCTCTGCGACCCGGCGCATGTGGCCTATGTCCACCCGACCACGCTCGGCAATCCCGAAAGCGAGGATGTGCCGGTCGAAGTCCAGCGTGACGACCGCACGGTGGTCACCTCGCGCTGGATCCGCAACGCGCCGCCGATCGGGTTTTTCAAGGCGCTGGACCTATTCAAGGGCAATGTGGATCGCTGGCACTACTACCACTATCACGCGCCCAATATCGCGGTGATCGACTTCGGCAGCATTGAGACCGAACGCAACGCCGAAGGCGACAACCGTCACCTGGGCGCGCGGCTATTCGCGGTGCATTGCCTGACGCCGGTGAGCGAGACCGAGACCATCGACTTCTGGATGCATGTGCGCAATATCGGCGTCGATGACCCCGAGATGGGGGACCGGATGAACGCGCAGTTCCGTCTTGCCTTCGACGAGGACAAGCTGATCCTGGAAGCGATCCAGAAGCGCGAGGCGACCCCCCTTGACCGGCGTCCGGTGCGCCTCGCCATAGACAAGGGACCGAACTTCCTCCGCAAAATCATCGGCGAGATGGCCGATCTGGAACGTCCGGGAAAAGCCGCCGCCGAGTGACGCTCGGTTATGCCGCCAAGAGCCGTTCGACGCGGCGCGCCCGGGCGGCTCAATCCAAAATCACATGAGGCAGGAAGCGCGAGCTGTCCTTGGTGATCGGTGAGTCGTCTTCGCGGATTCCCATGCCGCACGGGCGGCTCGCGACCAGCCAGGAACCGATCACCGTGTGATTGCCATCGAAAACCGGAAGCGGATGCAACGCCTGGACGATCGCCCCTTCGACACCATAGGGACCGTCCACCGCGAGGCTCTCGCCGTCGGAGCGCACCATCTCGATATTGCTTCCCTCGCGCGACAGCAGCGGTTTGCGCACATATCCCCCGCTCAGGTTCGCGGCCCGCGGATCATCAGCGAAATAGGCCGGAAGCAGGTTGGGGTGGCCCTCGAACATCTCCCAAAGCAGCGGCAGCAAACCCTTGTTCGACAGGATCGTCCGCCATGGCGGCTCGATGATCTTGGCCCCGCTTTTCGGCAAGGTCAGGCCAAACTCGTCCTTCATGACCCATTCCCATGGGTAAAGTTTGAACAAGGTCGAGATCGCCATGTCGTCCAAGTCGGTCAGGCGGCCCGCCCCGTCGATGCCGATATCCTCCATGTAGATGAACGATGTCTCGAGGCCGGCCTGGGCGGCGCATTCCTCGATATAGCGCACGGTGCCTTCGTCCTCGTTCGAGCCCTTGCACGAGGCGAGATGCAGGGTTCCCGCGATCCCGAAATTCCGGAATGCCTCGACCATGGTCTCGTGGATCGAATTGAACTGGTCGCAGCCCGGCGGAATGATCCCGCGCTCCATCGCCTGTTCCAGCCAGACCCATTGAAAGGCCGCGCTCTCATAGAGCGAAGTCGGCGTATCGGCATTGTATTCCAGGAGTTTGGCCGGGCTTTCGCCGTCATAGGACAGATCCAGGCGGCCATAGAGATTGCGGTCCTGATCCTGCCAACTGGCGCGGATATAGTCCCAGAAGGCCTCGGGGATCGCCAATTTTGCAAGGATCTCCTCGTCATCGACAGCCCGCGCGACCACATCGAAACACATGGTCTCGATTTCCCCGCTCGGGTCCTCGATATCGTCCTCGATCTGTTTCAGGCTGAAGCGATAGCAGGCGGTCTCGTCCCAGTAGGCGGCACCGTATAGGGTATGGAAATTGAAACCGAGCGCCTCGGCCTGGGATTTCCAGTCATCCCGCTCGGCAATCTCGATACGTTGCATGGGCGGCGCGTTCAGCCGCCGAAGCTTCTGAAGCCGCCACCCATGGCGCGCGCCGAAGACCCGAAGCCACCCCGCCGGATGGTCGAGGTCTTGGTGCTCGGCGCTTGCGCGATCTGCCCTGGAACCTTTGATATGCCGGTCTTACCCGAGACCTTCTGATTGTCGCCGGTGCGGAAGTTGCTCGGATCGTCCTTGGACCGGTAGAGCGGCTGGGTGGCCGCGTTGGAGGTTCGCCCGGCCATCATGTTGCCCATCATGTAGCCCATCATCAGGGGCATGAAAACCGAGCTTCCGCTCGTGGTCTTCTGCGGTGCATCCTCGCACTGCCCGGCACCGAAATCGGCCTCGCAATCGGCGACGGAGGTGTATTTCGGTGCGACCCTTATATGCTCCTCCTGCGCCAGCTTCATGTTCGCCTCGCAGGCCTTGATATCGAAACCCTCCTGCGTGGCGCATTGCTGGGCGTTCTCGAAGATCGCCACCTCCTCCGGATTGTCGCAGGCCGCCAGGGTCATGGCCGTCGCGCTCATCAACGCCAGGGTCAGGGATCTCGATCGTTTCATCGCGTGCCACCTTGCGGGTCCGGAGATGGTCCATCCTATCCCAGGCTCGGGGCGGCGACAACGCGCCTCACTTCGTCCGCGCGCGCACGGATCACCCGCGTGATGGAGCGCGTGGACGACGGATTGACGGTTGCGACGCAGCCGCTCAGGGTCTTTGATCGGTCCGGCACACAAAACGGGGGAAATCGCGCCATGGCTGGAAAACCGGGACGCATTCTGACAACCCATGCCGGCAGCCTGCCGAGACCGCGCTCCTTGATCGATATCTATGTCGCCCGGGCCAACGGTCAGGCGATCGACGAGGCGGTGTTGGACGCCGAGGGCGTGGCCGCGACACAGTGGGTCGTCGATCGCCAACGCGAAGCCGGGGTCGATATTCCAAGCGACGGCGAACAGGTGCGCGAGGCCTTCTTCCTGTATCTGCAGCGGCGCATGACCGGCTTCGGCAAAGGCTGGGACCGCCCGGCGGGCAACGAGCTGAACAACTATCCCGAATTCAAGGCCCAGCGGCGCGAGGTGCAGGTCAAGGGCAAGGCCGTCAGCAACCTGCAGCCGCCCATGGCGATCGGCCCGGTCACCTATGTCGACCGGGACGCCAACGCCGCCGAAATCGCCACCTTCAAATCCGCCCTCGCCAAGAGCGGCGGCGCCTTTGCCGATGCCTTCATGACGGCGCCCTCGCCGGGGATCGTGGCGACCGCGATCAAGAACGACCATTACGCCACCGACGACGACTATCTCGACGCGCTGGCCGACGCCCTGGCCTTTGAGTACAAGGCGGCGGTCGATGCCGGCTTCATCCTGCAGATCGACGCGCCGGATCTCGGGCTGGAACGGCACATGCTGTTCCACGACAAACCGCTGTCGGTGTTCATCGAATTCGTCGACAAGGTGATTGCCCGGATCAACCGGATGATCGAGGGCCTGCCGCGCGACCGGGTGCGCCTGCACGTCTGCTACGGCAACTACGAATCTCCGCACGACCAGGACGTGCCCTTGGGCGATATCCTGCCGAGCCTGCTGCGGGCCAATGTGGGCGGCTTCCTGTTTCCCTTCGCCAATCCCCGGCACACCCACGAGATCAAGCTGTTCAGAAACAAGCAGCTGGCGGACGACCAGTATCTGATCGTCGGCGCCGTCGACACACTGACCGCCTTTGTCGAGCATCCGGAAGTGATCGCCGATCGCCTCGAGCTTGCCGCCGATGCGTTGGGCGATCCGAACCGGGTGATGGCCGGCACCGATTGCGGGTTCGACACTTCGGCCGGTATGGGGCGGCTCACCTCGGACGTGGTCTGGGCCAAGCTGCGCGCCCTCAGTGACGGCGCGGCGCTGGCCAGCAAGCGGCTGTTTTGATGTTGCATTGCCCGACTAACTTGCGGAGCGTCCCATGACCCTACCCGTCTACCAGGCCTACGCGATCAAATACGGCGAGCGGGTCGGCACCCGTGGCGACATCTTCATGAAAGGTGATCCGCACGACGCGCCCCTCGCGATGGACTATTACATCTGGGTGATCCGCAACCAGGAGCGGACCATCGTCGTCGATTGCGGCTTCGGCAAGGAGGAGGGCGAGCGGCGGGGCCGCACTTATCTGCGCTCTCCGGCCGAATGCCTGGCCCTGGTCAACGTGAAGCCGGAGGACGTCGAGGACGTCATCATCACCCACATGCATTACGACCACGCCGGCAATCTGCCGATGTTCCCCAAGGCTCGTTTTCACATCCAGGACGCCGAGATGGCCTATGTGACCGGGCGAGCGATGACGCATCCGTTCCTGCGGCATTCCTTCGTACTCTCGGAAGTTCAGGAGATGCTGGCCATGGTCTATGGCGACAGGGCGGTCTTCCACGACGGAGACGACGACCTGTTCGACGGCATCACCCTGCATCATCTGCCGGGCCATGCCCGGGGCCTGATGGCGGTCCGGGTGCATACCAAGCGGGGCTGGGTGGTCCTCGCCTCGGACACCGCGCACTACTATGAAAGCGTCGAGAAGGAGCCGGTGTTCCAGACCCATGAGAATGTCTTCGACATGCTGGAATCCTACCGCAAACTCCGCAAACTCGGCGGTGAGCTGAACCGGATCGTGCCCGGCCACGACCCCGAGGTCGTTAAGCGCTATCCGGCCCCCTCGCCCGACCTGAAAGGCATTGTCGCGGTGCTGGATGAAGCGCCATCCCGGTAATCCCCATCCATCAGCAAAGGAAAACCCCATGCCCAAGCAAACCGTCTACGAAATGATCCCGCAACTCGGCAAGCTGCGCGACGAAGTCCTGTTCGGCGATGTCTGGGAGCAGCCTGAACTGAGCAAGCGCGACCGCTCGCTGGTGACCTGCACCGTGCTCGCCGCGCTCTACCGGACGCCCGAATTGAAGGGCCATTTTCAGCGGGCACTGGACAATGGCGTCACCGTGGACGAGATGAAGGGCATGATCACCCATGTCGCCTTCTATTCCGGCTGGCCAACGGCGGTGAATGCCGGGCGGGTGCTGCAGGAAGTGCTCGGCGACGACTGACCGGACTAGCGCTTCTTCTCCAGGGACGGGCGCCAGGGTGTGCCCGTCCTCCTCATTTGCCGTCGGCTGACGCTCGTCGGCTGCCGTCCCGCCGGAGGCCACCATGCGTGTCGGCATCGCCCAGATCATCCAGGAATCCAATAGTTTCGCGCCCTTCGTGACGACACGCGCACATTTCGAGGCGCAGTACATCCGAACCGGCGCCGATGTGTTCGCCGCGCTCGGAGACGCAAGGGTCGAGATCACCGGCATGGCATCGGTCCTGCGCCAATCCGGTCATGAGGCGGTGCCGCTGTTCGCGACCCACGGCTCCTGTGGCGGCCCGTTGACCCGGGCCTGTTTCGACAGCCTGCTGAAAGATCTGCTGGG
Source organism: Alphaproteobacteria bacterium (assembly GCA_038146985.1). Lineage (GTDB taxonomy): Bacteria > Pseudomonadota > Alphaproteobacteria > Thalassobaculales > Thalassobaculaceae > JADHLJ01. The sequence goes on along the minus strand of JAYQSQ010000009.1, from coordinate 512,675 downwards.
CGCGGTGCAGGGCGCCGGCGCGCTGGACGCGGTGCTGCTCGCGCTCCACGGCAGCATGGCCGCCGAGGACGAGGAGGATTGCGAGAGCGAGATCCTGGAAAAGCTGCGGGCGGTTCTGCGGGAAAGCACACCGATCGGCGTCTCCCTGGATCTGCACGGCCATGTAACGCCCCGGATGCTGCAACCCGAGGTGTTTTTCGTCGGCTATGGCGCCTACCCGCATATCGACATGTACGAGACCGGCGAGAAGACGGCCCGGATCATGGTTGACCGCCTCGCCGGTAAGATCCGTCCGGTCATGGCCCTGGCGAAGCGGCCGATGATCATCTCTCCGGTCAATGGCCGGACCACCGAGGGGCCGATGACGGCGGTGGTCGACGAAGCCCGCCGCATGGAGCGGGAGGGCGAGGTGCTGGCCGCATCCTATTTCATGGTGCAGCCCTGGCTCGATTTCGAGGATCTCGGTTTCGCGGCCCTGGTCTGCGCGGATGGCGATGCGGCACCGGCGCAAGCGGCGGCGGAAAAGCTGGCGGATATGACCTGGGAGTTGCGGGAAGATCTTCTGCCTTCGCTGACCTCCCTCGAAGAGGTGATCCGGATCGGCCTCGCGGGGCCAGGATGCACCATCGTCGGCGATTGCGGCGACGCGGTCAGCGGCGGCGCAGGTGGCGACAATGCGACGGTCCTGCGCACCTTGCTCGCGATGGGAGCGGACCGCGCGGCAACGCTGACCTATCTTACCCTGGTCGACGCCCCGGCCGCCGCCGCGGCGGCGAAGGCGGGTGTCGGTGCCGAGGTTACCCTCAGGCTCGGCCATACGCTGTCGGTCGCGGACGGCGAGCCGGTGACGGTTGACGCAAAGGTGCGCGCGCTGACCGACGGTGTTTTCACCATGGGGGCCGGGCTCGCCGGGGCAGAGACGAATTTCGGGCTGACCGCGGTCCTGGTCGTCGGTTCTCTCAGGATCGCCGTACGTTCGGTCGGCGGGCTCGAATGGGATACCGGACAATACACGTCCGTCGGCCTCGACCTATCCAAGGCGGGCCTGGTTTTCGTCAAGTCGCCCTCGCATTTCCGTGCTACTTTCGCTGCCCATGCCGACCGGATCCTGACCGCCGACACGCCGGGCGCCGCGCGGGTCAATATCCGCGAGGTTGCCTACCGCAATGTCCGGCGCCCGATCCATCCGCTGGACGATCTCTAGGGCCGATCCTGGGAGGAACAAAGTCATGAACGAGATGTCGACGCCGCCCGCCGGCGAGGTGACCTCCATCGAGGCCCTGGAAGCGCTTTACGGCACGCCGGTTGACCGGGCGATCACCAAGGAGATCGACCATATCTCCGATCACTACCGCCAGTTCATCGAAGCGGCGCCCTTCGTGGTGGTGGCGACCGTCGGGCCAGAGGGGCTCGACTGCTCGCCGCGCGGTGACCCCGCCGGCTTAATGCGGGTCACCGACAAGAAAACGGTGATGATGCCCGACCGGCGGGGCAACAACAGGCTCGACAGCCTGCGCAACCTCGTGCGCGATCCCCGGATCTCGCTGCTGTTCCTGATCCCCGGCGTGAACGAAACCATGCGGATCAACGGCACCGCGCGGATCGTTACCGACCCCACTTTGCGGGACTCCTTCGCCATGGAAGGCAAGGCACCGGCGACAGTGATCGTCACCACGGTCGACCGGATCTACTATCAGTGCCCGAAAGCCTTGGTGCGCTCGAAACTGTGGGATCCGGAAACCCGGATCGACCGGTCGAGCCTGCCGACCACCGGGCAGATGCAGCGCGCACTGGTCGGCGAAAGCTTTGATGCGGAAGCCTACGACCGGGACTATCCGGCGCATATGAAGCGTACGATCTATTAGGAGCACGCACGCATGACCCGCGTCGCCGAGCGGCTTTCGGCCCTGCTCGACCAGCTCGGACTGAACCGGGTGTTCATGGCGACACAGCTGCCCGGCGACATCGCGGAATTCTGCACCGCGCGACCGGAACGCGTGGCCGGCCTGGCGCTTGTTGTCGCAAGCCGGATCAGCCCCGCCGACTTCGCCGCGCTGAGCGCGCGGGCCTTGGTGCTGGCGGGGGAAAGCGGCATCCCGACGGAGACCGCCGATGCCGCGGCCCCGGGAATGCCCGACGCGCGGCAGGTAAGGCTCGCCGGCTATGCCGCGACCGCCTGGTCCGATATCGCGGTCGAACAACCGGACCGGCTTTGCGGCGAGATTGTCGGGTTTCTCTCGGAACGGGATCCCTTGCCACCAACGGGCCTGACGGCAAGCTCCGGCGAGGTCGCCGGCATCACCTACCGGGTGATGGGCGCGGGACCGCCGCTTGTGCTGATGCCGTTTTTTCTTGCCGCCTCGCAATGGGAACCGGTGCTGGAGCGGCTAGCCGAACGCTATACCGTGATCGTCCTCGGCGGTGCGCATATCGGCGGCGTGGCGATGCTGGAGGACCGGGCGAGCCTGCCGAGCTATGGCGACATGCTGACCACGCTGGTGAACCGGATGCGGATTCCGAGCCACGCCCAGGTGCTTGAGGTCGGCTGCGGTCCCTCGGCACTCTGCCGCCAGATGCTGGCCGCGCGCCCGGACATCGCGGTCACCGGCGTTGACGCCAACGGCTATCTTCTGCGCGAAGGCGCGGCGCTGGCACGTGCCAAGGGTCTCTCGGTCCAAGGTCCCGATGATCCGGGCGCGGCGCCGCCGAACGGGACCCTTCGCCTGATCGAGGGAGATGCGACGCGCCTGCCTTTCGAGGATGACAGTTTCGACGCGCTTTACTCCATCACCGTGCTGGAGGAATGCGACGCGGACAAGGCGCTCTCGGAAATGGCCCGGGTGGTGCGGCCCGGCGGTCCGGTCGGCGTCATTGTCCGGGCCATCGACATGCAGCAATGGTGGAACCTGGACCTGCCCCCGGACATCGCGGCCAAGGTGAATGCCCAGCCGCAATCCATGTCTCCAGGCGCCGTCGCCGACCGGTCGCTTTACCCGCGCATGGCCAAGGCGGGCTTGCGGGACATTCAAGGCTTTCCTTTCATGCTCACTTTCGATCGGCCGCAAGGACCGATCTGGATCTATCGCGCAAGCCATGCCCGCGGTCTGTTGAGCGCGGGCGAAAAGGAGATCTGGGACCGCGCGGTCGCCCGACAGCAGGCGGCCGGCCAATTGTTCCAGGCCAATCCCGTCCATTGCGCGGTGGGATGGACGTAAACTCCCGATACCGTCACGACCAAGGCAAGGCCCCTCCCATCCGGCCCGTAACCCCGTTAAACTCGTATCGCAACCCGATCGGAGATCTAGATGGACCGCGAAACCCTGTACGCCCAGGCCCACAAACTGGCCGAAGCGCGCGTGCATGACGGCATGGACATGGACGAGAAGATCGACGTGCTGGAAATGGCGATGATGGAGCTTCTCGACATCCAGATCATGAAACCGCCCATCGACCGGGTCGGAACCTACGCGTCGGGCTCGCTGAAACCCGCCAAGGGACGTTGGCTGATGGGCGACGACCCCCGCCTGCCGCCGATGCCCGAGAAGCCGACCCTGATGGACTTCTTCAAGCACCGGATCTGCTGTGACGCCTTTGGCGGCAATCATCTGATGCATAGCGCCAAGCTCGCCATGGAGAAGCAGTTGAGCGACAACGTGGTGCTGGCCTGCCTGCTGCACGACATCTCGGTGGTAGGCTTGATCCGCAGCGATCACGGCCACTGGGCGGCCCAGCTCGTGGCACCCTATGTGGAGCCCGAGGTCGCCTGGGCGATCAAATATCACCAGGGTCTGAGATTCCAGCCCAACTCGGATTACGACTATGAGTACCCGGCGCTCTACATGCGGTCCTTTGGCGAGGACTACACGCCGCCGGCCTATATCCGGAAGGAATGGGCGTATTGCCGCGACCACGAATGGTACGACACGGCGATGCAGGTGGTGGTGAACGATCTCTACGCCTTCGATCCGGACAAGAAGGTCGAGATCGAGGAATTCGAGGACGTCATCGCCCGCGCCTTCCATCAGCCGGAAGACGGTCTCGGTTTCGACGGCAGCCCGACCGCGCATATGTGGCGCACAATGATCTGGCCGAACAACTTTCTCTGAACAGTCGGCGGCGCCGGCGGCTACACCCTCAATCATGAACGGCGGAGTTTCGCCCTGAAGATCACTGCCGTCGAGACCATTCAGGTCCAGGAATTCTCGAACTTTCTCTGGCTCCGGATCGAGACCGACGAGGGTCTGATTGGGCTCGGCGAGACGGCGCGCAATCCCCAGGCCACGGCTGCCTATATCCACGAGACGGCGGCGCCGTATCTGCTCGGCAAGTCGCCGCTGGATATCGAACGCCATCACCATGCATTGATGGAGACCGTCGGCAACCGTTTCGCCGGCTATCCCAGCCGCAGCATCGAGATGCGGGGAAACTCGGCGGTGGATCTCGCGCTATGGGATCTGTTCGGCAAGGCGATGGGGCAGCCGGTCTGGCGGCTTCTGGGCGGGCTTTGCCGGGAAAAGATCCGGATCTACAACACCTGCGCCAGTGCCGACTATAACCGCGTCGCCCGGGACGGCGCCAACACCAAGACGGTGGAGCACGGCGCGTCGGGCAAACGGGAATTCACCATCTTCGAGGATCTGGAAGCCCAGATGGGCGCGCCGGAGGACCTGGCGCTTTCGCTTCTCGACGAAGGAGTCACGGGCATGAAGATCTGGCCCTTCGACGTCTTCGCCATGCGGACCGGCGGCCACCACCTCCCGCTGGAGGATCTGCGCACCGGCGTCTCGGTCATCGAGCGCATCCGCAAGGCGGTCGGCGACAAGATGGACATCATGATGGAGTATCACGCGCTCTGGCGGCTGCCGCAGATCTGCCAGATCGCCCGGGCATTGGACGATTTCGACATCTACTGGCACGAGGATCCGGTACCGATGCACCGCTTCGACGACCTTGAACGCTTCAAGCAGGTGACCACCGGCCGGGTGACGGGATCGGAGAATCTGGGAACCAAGACCTGGTACATTGAGGCCTTCGAGCGCGGCGCCATTGACGTCGCGCATTTCGATCTCTGCTGGATCGGCGGCCTGACCGAGGGCCGCAAGATCGCCGCCATCGCCGAGGCCTATGAACGTCCGATCGCGCCGCATGATTGCGTCGGCCCGGTGACCCTGGCGGCCAGCACGCATCTTGTCTGCTCTGCCCGCAACGGCCTGGTACAGGAAACGGTCCGCGCCTTCACTCGCGGCTATTACCGGGACATCGCGACCGCGCTTCCGGAAATCGAGAACGGCTTCATCACGCCGACCAGCACGCCCGGCATGGGCCTGGACCTGGTTCCGGGATTCGCCGAGCGCGCCGACGCGACCGTACGGCGAAGCGTGGCCTAAAGACCCGCGTCGCTTTCCCAGAAGTCCTTGTTGAGCGACTTCAACAACTCGTCATGGGACTTCTCGAGGCAACCGCGCAGGCGGACCTTGTAGCCGTTGTCGGCGTAATACTTGCACCGCTCATACGTGTCGCGGGCGGAATCGACGCCCTCCGGCGCCAATTCACGAAGCAGGGATTGACCGACCGACTTGTCCCAGACGTCCTGACGCATGGTGGCGGGAGCGATGCCCTGGGGCGGCAGCAGGTTGATCAAGCGGCTCATGATCACCGCGGCATCGGCGCGTGGGTTGGAGCGCTCGAAGAAGCCCTCGGCGGCGATACGGCTTGGGCCGGTCGCGGTCTCCAGATCCTCTTGTTCATGAACATTGGCCATGCCCTCGGCCGGGCGCGGCATCAGGGCCACGTGTCGCGGAACGCTGACCGACACCGACTTGGCGTTCAGCGACGCCAGGCGGCGCTGGTCCAGGGAGACCTTGATCGAGGTGTATTCACCCTCGCTGACGAATTCGAGGAGACCGGTGGCCGAGAAAGTCCGGGTCTTGCCGTCATTCTGCTCGACGATGAGGGTAAGGTCGCCGGCCCCGGCAAGATCATAGCGCTGGCCCGCTGCCGGCTTCGGCCGCTTTTCCTGCATGCAGAAGGCGCTGAAAAAGCCGGAACAGGTGCCGCCCTCGCAATTCAGCGGTGTCGGCATCTTGGTGGCGATCAGGCCCAGCACCTGCGGCGGCTCGTCCGTCGTGGCAAGCGCGGGCGCCGATGCGGCGAATGCCAGGCCGGCGGCCAAGGCGGCGGCAAGAACGGAAAGTCTCGATTTCATGGCCTGGATTCCTCCTGGAACCGGTGGCGCGAACTCCGTTTCATAATATAGCGTCCGGTGCGCAGATTTCACCGCAAATCAATCGCACCGACAAAGCATCACCGGATATTGAAAACCGGCACGGCGAGTCACTTTCCCCAACGTGCCGCGATCAGGTCGTGCTCGCGTGCCATCACCATCAGGGTCTCCCGGGTCGGCGCATCCAGTGGCGTGAGCGGATGACGGACCGCATCGGACTTGATCACCCCGCCCTCCATCATCACCGTCTTGCAGGCCCTGAGCCCACATTGCCGGTTCTCCAGATTGATCAGCGGCAGCATCCGGTTGTAGCCGGCTTCGGCGGCGGCGCGGTCGCCAGCCAGATGATCCATCACAATCGGACGGATCTTCTCGCAGGCGAGCGCACTGGTCATAGTGCCGGTTGCGCCGGCGTCGAGATCCGCCAGCAGCGTGATGCCCTCCTCGCCATCAAACGGGCCGTCGATATGCTCACCCGCCGCCGCGATCAACGCGCGCAGCTTGGCCGCCGTGCCCGGGGTTTCGATTTTGAAATAGGAGACCGTCGGCAGCTCGCGGGCGATCCGGGCCAGCAGCGGCACGGAAAGGGTCACGCCTGAGAGCGGGGCGTCCTGGATCATGATCGGAATGTCGATGGCCCCGGCCAGGGCGGCGAAATGCTCGTACACACCCTCGTCCGACGCCCGCAACAACGCTCCGTGATAGGGCGGCATCATCATCACCATGGCCGCCCCCTGCTCGGCGGCGCGGCGGCAGCGCTGGACCGCGATGGCGGTGCTGAAATGGCTGCAGGTGGCGATCACCGGAACCCGGCCATCGACATACTCAAGGCAGAGCGTCTGCAGGGTCTCGCGTTCGGCATCGGACAGCAGGAACTGCTCGGAATAGTTCGCCAGGATACAGACCCCATCCACGCCCTGGTCGATCATGCAGTCGATCACCCGCCGCTGACCGTCGAGATCAAGCGCGCCGGCCTCGGTGAAGGGAGTCGGGACGATCGGGAAGATGCCGGTCAGGGGCGTGCTCATCGGGAATCCTTCGAAATGTTTCGCCTTGGTGCCGTCACCCGGCGAGTTTCTGGCGATAGGGATAGTTCTTGTCCAGCCGTTCCATCAGATAGTCGCCGTACCGGACCGGCTCGAACGCCAGGCCGCCACCGATCTCCGCGATCGGGGCCACCATCGTGTGCATGGAGGGATCGAAGAAATAAGGCTGGGAATAGCGCTCTTCGCCGGAAAGATTGCGGACCCGGTGCGGCGTCGAAACGAACACGCCGCCGGTCCAGCGGGCCAGGATATCGGCAACATTGAGCACAAAGGTGCCGGGGATCGGCGGCGCCGGAATCCATTGGCCGTCCTTGCCGCGCACCTCAAGCCCACCCACACCGTCCTGGGCCACAAGCGTGAGGAACCCATAATCGGTATGCGGCGCCGAGCCATAAAGGTCCTCCTCCGGCTCCTGCGGCCAGTAATGCAACAGGCGAAGAAACTCCGTCGGGCACGCGAATTCCGCATCGAACCAGGTCTCCGGCAATCCAAAACCCCGGGCGATGGAATGCACGAGGCGCATCGAGAGTTCCCGCATGTCGCGCATGTAGCCGAGGCAGACAGTCTCAAGTTCGGGCACTTCCGCCGGCCATTGGTTTGGACCGGCGAGCGGCACGCCCGCCAGGACATCCGGGTCGTCCGACGCCAGGTCGTGCATGGCCATGAAAGATTCGCTCTGGTTCGGCTTGGTCACCTTCGCGACGCTGGACGTCACGATGGTCGAGCTTTTCGGGATCATGTAGCCGCGATGCCAGCGGTTCTGCGCGTATCGGCGTTTAACCTCATCGGGGAGCGCGAAAAACGCCTTGCCGGTCTCGCGCACCCGCTCGATCTCCGTCTCCGCGATGCCGTGTCCCGAAACATAGGCAAAGCCGATATCCTTCAAGGCGCCGTGAAGCGCGCCATCGGCGGCGCGGCGATCCGGCGTGTCGCCGTTTCTTAGAGCATGAATATCGATCAGGGGAATCGTCTGGGTCATCGTTACCGTCTCGACCGCCAGTCACATGCCCTTATCCTGCCGCCCGGCGGGAATGCTGTCCATGCCCGCCGTTTTCGGGCGCGGGCGTAAACGCCGGCCTCAGTCCGGCACCGGCAGGGCGCGCTGGTTGTACATGATCGAGCGGATGCGGGCGCGTTCCTCATCGGACAGGGTCGACTGATCCACCGACCAGTCCTTGCCGACCGCCATGCCCTTCTGGACCGCCGGCCGCGCGCCAAGTTCCTCGAACCAGCGCTTCATGTGTTTGAATTCGTTGATATCCTGGCGTTGGAACTCCCAATTCATGCACCAGGGATAGCAGATCATGTCGGCGATCGTGTACTCGTCCCCGGCGAGGTACTTGCTGCGGTAAAGCACGTTGTTCAGCACGCCGTAGATCCGGTTCGCCTCATCGGTGAAACGGCGGATGGCGTAGGACTGGTCGCCCTCCTTGGCCTGATCGACGCGCAGGAAATGGCCGCATTCCCCAAGTTTCGGGCCCTGGTTCGCCATCTGCCAGTTCACCCACTGATTCACCGTATGACGGCCGCGCACATCGCTCGGCAGGAACCTGCCGTACTTCTCGGCGAGATAGAACATGATCGCCCCGGACTCGAACAGCGACAGCGGCTCGCCGCCATCCGCGGGCTCGGTATCGACCATGGCCGGCATGCGGTGGTTCGGGTTGATCTTAAGGAACTCGGGCTTGAACTGATCTCCCTGGCTGATCTTGCAGGGCACCACATTGTAGGGAACGCCCAGTTCCTCGAGCAGAATGGTGACTTTCTTGCCGTTGGGGGTCGGCCAGTAATGCAGATCGATCATCAGACTCTCCCGGTTGAAGCGCGGTTATCCTGACTGTATCGGCTTAGCGGGATTGGTGTTACGCGAAAATCGAAACGAGTGCCGTGAACCCGGGGAAGGTATCGCGCGCCCTACCCAACCATCCGGCGGATGATCATCGCAACCGGCACCATGCGCGAGATCGCCGTCCGTTTGAATTCCTCGATCCCGGCCCGTGCTTCGGCGGCGCTGGGCGGTTCCGGGCCGAGGGTGACCGCTCCGGCGATCCGTCCCGCGTGACGGTGCGCCGCGTCCCAGCCCCGATCCATCAGTACTTTAAGCCGCCCGTCATGATGCATCGGCGCAATGACGGACCAGATCAGCGACAGAAAGCCGGGCCAGCCGGCGAGATGGCGGTAGAGGCTCGGGATGATGCGGTCGCCCGGTCCGGCGCCAAGAGTGCTGAGCGCCAGAACCAGGTCCCGAATATCGGGCTCCAGCGCCTCCATACTGGGCAACGGGGGGATCGGCTTGGCCACCGCCTCGACCGCGTCCGCTGAAGCGATCGGGGCCTCGCCGGAAGGTTCCACGGCCAGGGCGGACAACGCGATGAGATTGAGGGAGTTTCCGCGATTGTAGCTGTCCAGGATGGCGATGACGGTCTCCCGGTCGGCGTCGCCGACACCGGCGACCCGCAAGGCCGCTTCCGGGAAGATCGGCAGTTCCGGCAGACCCAATCCGTCGAACAGCGCCGCCGCTTCCCGCGCCGCCGCGCCGGAAACATAGACCGGCTTGATCGCCGACCAGACCCAGGGCAGCGCACCGTCCATGGTCGCCAGGTGCCGCCAGATCAGATTGACGACGCCGATGCCGAGCGTCGCGCGGATATCGGCATAGATCTCCGCCGTCTCGCCGGTTGCCTCGGCCTCGGTCACTGCCGGCACGGGATCAATGGGCATGGGCGCCTCCCTCTTTCATGCGGCATGAAAGCAACCGGGGCGGAGGATGGTCAATGCGCCATCCTACCCCAGGCAGACAGGACCCTTCGAGACGCGCGTGCCGCGCTCCTCAGGGTGAGTACATTTCAGTCCAGTTTCACTCACCCTGAGGAGGCACGAAGTGCCGTCTCGAAGGGTTCTGTCAATCCAGCGATCGCCGTCGTCGGGCTAAAGTGACCAGCAGATCGAACTGTCCAGCAATCAACGCCGCTTTTTTTGCGCGGCTCCATCCCTTGACTTGCCGCTCAGCGGAAATCGCATCGCGGGGATCATTGAACTCTTGCGCAAATACCAATCGCACAGGCCTCCGCTTAGCCGTGAAGCCAACGTAGTGCGCGGCATTGTGTTCCCCAACCCTCGCCTCAAGCGACCGTCGCGTCGTGCCCGTATAGAACGTGCCATCGCTACATCGAAGAATGTAAAGCCAAACCATCCCAGTCTCCTCAACCGGTCTATGGATGGCCCAGGGCGCCTTTTTGTCGGACAGGCCCCTTCGAGACGATGCTTCGCATCTGCTCAGGGTGAGTTTTAATTTGGTAAAGTCGGGCTCACCCTGAGGAGGGCCGCCAGGCCCGTCTCGAAGGGCCCTGTCGACCCAGCCGCGGCCTCCCTCCCCGCGCTGCCGCCTTGACGGCAGGCCGAGGGCTGGGTAAGCGATGCCGACCCCCGGACGCAGGAGAGTGACGTGACCGAGAGCGTGGATTGCGTGGTGATCGGAGCCGGCGTGGTGGGCCTCGCCTGCGCCCGCGCGCTCGCCCTTCAGGGCCGCGAAGTGATCGTGCTGGAGCGGGCCGAGGCGATCGGCACCGAGACCAGTTCGCGCCATTCCGAGGTCATCCATGCCGGCATTTATTACGAGCCCGGCAGCCTGAAGGCCAAGTTCTGTGTCGAGGGCAAGCTGAAGATGTACCGTTTCATGGAGGAGCGCGGCATCCCGTTCAAGCGCCTGGGCAAGCTGATCGTCGCCACCTCGGAAGACCAGATCCCGGCGCTCCAGCAGATCAAGGAGCGGGCTGAGAAGAACGGGGTAACGGATCTCGAGTTTCTCTCGCACAACGAGGTGGTGGCGCGCGAGCCGGACCTGCGCTGCGTCACCGCCCTCTGGTCGCCCTCCACCGGGGTCGCGGACAGTCATTCCTATATGCTCGGCCTGCAAGGCGATGCCGAGGCCAAGGGCGCGATGATCGCGTTCTTCGCACCGGTCGAACGCGGCAAGGTTGCCGAGGACGGGATCGTCCTAGAGGTCGGCGGCGATGGCGCGATGACGTTGAAGGCAAAAACCGTCGTCAACGCCGCCGGCCTGCACACTCAGAAGCTGACCCATGAATTCGCCGGCTTTCCGAAGGACCGGATCCCGCCCTGGCACTATTGCAAGGGTAATTACTATTCACTCTCGGGCTGCCGGGCGCCGTTCTCGTCGCTGATCTATCCGGCGCCGGAACAGGCGGGTCTCGGGGTCCATCTGACCCTCGATCTCGCGGGCCAGGCACGTTTCGGCCCGGACGTGGAATGGATCGACGAGATCAATTACGACGTCGATCCTGGCCGTTCCGACAGCTTTTATGCCGCCGTGCGCAAATATTGGCCGGGCCTGCCGGACGGCGCGCTGCAGCCGGGCTATTCCGGGATCCGCCCGAAAATCCAGGCTCCGGGCGAGCCGGCGACCGACTATGTGATCCACGGGCCGAGGGAGCATGGCGTCCCCGGGCTGATCAACCTCTACGCTATCGAGAGCCCCGGCATGACCAGCTCGCTCGCCATCGCCGACCACGTGGCGGAAATGCTGGCGTCCTGACCGGGTCCGCCGATAAGATCCCCACCTGATCCGGCAGGGGAGACGTTTATGGTCGCCGTCATCGACTATTTCATGTCCACGTCCAGTCCGTGGACCTATCTCGGCAGCAAGCCGTTTACCGAAATGGCGGCGAAGGCCGGCGCGACGGTGAATGTCTATCCCGTGATGTTCGGCGAAATTTTCGCGGTCTCCGGAGGCCTGCCACTGCCGAAGCGGGCGCCCCAGCGGAGGGCGTACCGGCTGATGGAACTCGCGCGCTGGAAGCGCCGGCGGGGCTCACCGATGCAGATCGAGCCGGAGAACTTTCCCTCGACCGCGCCGATCTCCTCGCATGCCATCATCGCCGCGCGCGAGGCGGGGATGGATGCCCTCGCCTTCTCAAACGCCATCCTCGCGGCTCTTTGGGAGGATGACCGCAATATCGACGACCCCAAGGTGATTTCGGCGATCTGCCAGCGCTGCGGCCTTGACGCATCGAAGGTCATGGCCGGCGCCAACGCTCCGGAAACCGCTCAGCGCCTCAAGGACGACACCCAGGAGGCCATCACACGCGGGATCTTCGGCGCGCCCTCCTATGTCATCGACGAGGAGCTGTTCTGGGGACAGGACCGGCTGGATTTCGTCGCCGAGAAGCTCGGCGTCGCCTAAGGGTCAGGAAAGCGGTTCTTCGGCCGGCAGCGGCGTGCGGGGCACGGTCGGTTTCGGAACCGGTGTCATCTGATCTTCGTCCGCGTATTCGGCGCAGTCGTATATCGGGTACTCAGCACGGCTGGTTCCGGCGAAACCGAACGCCAGGATCAAGACGACCAGGACTGACACTCCGCGCATGGAAACCTCCACGCCTGCAACCGGTTCTCAGTCTAAGGGATAACGGTCGCCAATACAAAGACCGCTCGGCCCCACTATGCCGCCAGAACCTCGCCCTTCAGCGCTTTTTCGATAAGGTCCACCGTCTCCTGGAGACCATAGAGTGCCACGAAAGAGCCGAAACGCGGTCCCTGATCCTGTCCCAGCAGCACCTGGTAGAGTGCCATGAACCAATCGCGCAGATTCTCGAATGCGTGCTGCTTGCCGACCTCATAGACGACGGTCTGGATATCCTCGGCGGAGGTATCCCCGGCGAGGTCCGACAGCGCCTTCGCCAGATCCGTCAGCGCTGCCCGTTCGCGCGCGTCGGGCGCCCGGTAGGTCTTCGCCGGGCGGGCAAAATCCTGATAGTACCGGACCGCGTATTCCGCCAGCCGGTCGAGGAACGGATTGGCCTCAAGCGAGGCTTCGGGCGCGTAGCGGCGGATATAGCCCCAGATCACGCCGGTATCCTCGGCATGGCAGACGCTCGCGAGATTGAGCAGCAGCGCGAAGCTCAGCGGCACCGCATCGCCGGGTACGTCGCCGCCGTGAATATGCCAGGCCGGATTCTCGATCCGCTTGTCGGCCTCTTCTTCACGCACCTTTGAGCGGAACGTCACATAGTCATCGGTGTTCTTCGGAATGACATCGAAATACAGACGCTTGGCCCGTTTGGGCTGCTGGAACATGAACAGCGAAAGGCTTTCCGGCGGGCCATATTTCAGCCACTCGTCGACCGCGATACCGTTGCCCTTGGACTTGGAGATCTTCTGGCCTTGCTCGTCCAGGAACAGCTCATAGGTCAATGTCTCCGGCGGCGGCGAGCCGATCGCCCGGCAGATCCGTGAGGAGGCCTTGACGCTGTCGATCAGGTCCTTGCCGGACATCTCGTAGTCGACGCCGAGCGAATGCCAGCGCATCGCCCAATCGACCTTCCATTGCAGCTTGCAGGCGCCGCCGGTAATCGGCACCTCGACCTTCGCGCCGGTCTCGGGATCTTCGTAGACGATGCTACCGGCGTCGACGTTCCGCTCCAACGTCGGCACCTGCAGGACATCGCCGCTGCGCGGACAGATCGGCAGAAACGGCGAATATGTGCGCCGCCGTTCCTCGCGCAGGGTCGGCAGCATGATGTCCATGATCTGATCGTAGTGCCGCAGCACGTCCATCAGGGCGTCATCGAAAAGCCCGCTCGCATAGCACTCCGTGGAACTGCGGAACTCGTACTCGAAACCGAAAGAGTCCAGAAACCGCTGAAGCATGGCGTTGTTGTGATGGCCGAAACTCTCATGGGTCCCGAACGGATCCGGCACCTTGGTCAACGGCTTGTTCAGGAATTTCGCCGTGGCTTCCTGGTTCGGAATGTTGTCGGGCACCTTGCGCAGCCCGTCCATGTCGTCGGAAAACGCGACCAGCTTGCTCTCGATGCCGGTCAGGCGCGTGAAGGCGTTGCGCACCATCGTGGTCCGGAACACTTCGCCGAAGGTGCCGATATGCGGCAGACCGGACGGGCCATAGCCGGTCTCAAGGAGCACGTACCCCTTGGCCGGCGGCTTGCCACCTAGCCGCTTGATGATTTTCCGCGCTTCCTCGAACGGCCAGGCACGGGCGTTACCGAGAAGCTCTTCGGAAATATCGTCTAACAGGCGCATGGTGCGGTCCTTGAAATTGAGCGCCGCAAGCTAGGCGCGGACGCCCGGTTTTGCAAGGAATTTGGCGGTTCAGTTCAGGTTCCTCTGGCAGCCGAAACGGCTCGGCCGCCGATGACTAGGACTCTCCGACAGTCTTGACCAGTAGCGTTGCGCCATCGACCTCCACCACCTCGATCAGCATGCCGGCATCGATCGGCGCGCCGTCGACGGACCGGGCGGTCCACCAAGTGTCATCCATATGCACCCGGCCCCGGCCGTTCTCAAGCGCGTCGGTCGTGCGAAGGCGCCGTCCGACATAGGTCTGGCCACGCACGTTCACGACCTGCGGGCCGTCGACGCCGCGAACCTTCCTGAGCCAGGCACGGCCCAGCATCGTCGTCACCACCGACAGCGCCGCGAAAATCAGGACCTGGATACGCCAGTCCAGGCCCGGCTCGACATAGACGATCAACCCGAGCAACGCCGCCGACAGCGCCGGGAAAATCAGGAAGAACGACATGGACAGCATTTCGAACCCGGCAAGCGCGACAGCCAGGGCCAGCCAATGCCAATGGGTGATGTTCAGAAACCAGGCGAGGTATTCGTCCATCCGCGCGCCTCACTCAACTCCACGGGCCATTGTCGCCGGACGACCGCGTTTCCGTGGCGCCTGGCGGCGACCGACGTTGGGCTCGCGGTCCGGCGCCGCCGCCCGAACCTCCGGGACCGGTCCCGCCGCCATCGCCGCGATCGAATACCGATTTCGCCAGCTCTCCAATGCCGGCGATGCTGCCGATCAAGCTTGAGGCCTCCAGCGGCATCATGATGACCTTCTGGTTGTTGGCGGACGCGACCTTTTCCAACGCTTCGGCATAGCGCTGGGCGACGAAATAGTTGATCGCCTGGATGTCGCCGCCGGCGATGGCTTCCGAGACCATGGTGGTCGCCTTGGCTTCGGCCTCGGCCGCCCGCTCGCGGGCCTCGGCATCACGGAAGGCGGCTTCCTTGCGGCCCTCGGCCTCCAGGATCTGCGAGGCCTTCTCACCTTCGGAGCGCAGGATCGCCGCCTGTTTCTCACCCTCGGCCTGCAAGATTTCGGCGCGTTTCTGCCGTTCCGCCATCATCTGCTGGTTCATGGCGGTGGTCAGGTCCCGGGGCGGGGCCAGATCCTTGATCTCGACCCGCGTCACCTTGACCCCCCAGGGATTGGTTGCGTGATCGATCACCCGGAGCAGCCGCTCGTTGATGTCGTCGCGGCGGGAGAGCACGTCATCCAGCGGCATGCCGCCGATGACCGAGCGGATGTTGGTCATCGACAGGGCCGTGATCGCCTGCATCAGATCGTTGACCTCATAAGCCGCCTTGGCCGCGTCCATCACCTGAAAAAAGGTCACGCCGTCGGCGGAAACCGTGGCGTTGTCGAGCGTGATGACGTCCTGGCTCGGGATATCCAGCACCGTCTCGCGCATCGAGAGTTTCGTGCCGACCCGGTCGATGACCGGCATGATCAGATGCAGTCCCGGCTTGAGCGTGCGGGTGTAGCGCCCGAAACGCTCGACGGTCCATTCAGAGGCCTGGGGCACCGTCTTCACCGCCGCCGAAACCAGAATGAAGGCGACAACGACCGAGGCGATAACGAAGATCAGGAACGGGCTTGGCGAAAAGGCTTCGAACATGACGGACCAGTCTCCCAGGGTTCCAGCACCGCGCGCTCGAAGCGACCATTCGCGACGATACGCAGCCGAGTTCAGCACCTCGGATGTAGGAATGCATGCATACCTGCACAATACAACGCCTGCAAGAATATCTCCCGCCGGTCGAAGACCGGGGTGAAGCCGTCATGCGATGATGGTCGCATCGCTAATCCCGCCGCACCACCAGCGCCACGCCAAGCACGGTGACCGCCATGCCGGCAAGCGCAAGGAGCGTCAGGCGTTCGTCGAACATGAAAAACGCCATGACGGCCGCCGTCGGCGGCGTCAGATAAAACAAGCTGGCTACCTTGGTCGCCTGGCTATGACGCAGCATCATGAGAAGTAACGAATGCGCGCCGAGCGAGACCACGATCACCATCCAGGCCAGAGCGCCGACAAACCTCGGGTCCCAGTCGACCCGCATCTCTTCCAGCCACCAGGCCCCAAGTCCGGTGACCACCGCCGCAACGGCCGCCTGTATGACATTGCCGCTCAACAAATCCATGCCGGAACAAAAGCGCTGCTGGTACAACGCTCCGGCCGTGATGAAACAGACGCCCAGGCAGACCAGTCCGAGGGATAGCGGATCAATCTCTCCGAGATCCAGCTTGCGCCAGAGCACCAGGATCAGCCCCGCGAAACCGATCACCACGCCGAGCCATTGACGCGGGGCAACCCGGCCGGACGGCAGCAGGCTGACGATCAGCACGGTCAGAACCGGCTGCAAACCGAGGATCAGCGCCACCAGGCCGACCGGGGCACCGCGGTCGAGCGCGATGAATGTCCCCGACAGGTAGAGCGCCTGAACCATCAGGCCTACGAGAGCGATATGTCCCGCCTCGGTCCAGCTTGCCGGCCAGGTTGCCTTGAAAAGTAGAGCCAGGATGAGAAACGCCGCGGTCACCAGGGTGAACCGCAGGCACATGAAGGTGAGTGGTTCGGTAAACGGCAGGCCGAATTTCGCGCCGACGAAGGCGGAGCTCCACAGCAGAACGAAAACGGCGGGCGCGGTTCTAGTGACCAGGGTCACGGCCGGCCCGCCGAATCCGGTTGCTCGCAAACAATCCTTTCGGCGGCTTTATTTGTAGGCCGTCACCATGATCTCGACCAAGAGCTCCGGCACCGCGAGGTCGGCCCGCACGCAGGCACGGACCGGCGGATTCTGCGGATCCACCCAGGCATTCCAGACCGCGTTCATGGCGGCGAAGTTCTTCATGTCGGTGATCCAGAGATTGGCCTGCAGAAGTTTCGACTTGTCGGTACCGGCCTGAGCCAGATAGCCGTCGATCTTGTCGAGGATCTGCTGGGTCTGACCGGCGATATCGGCGGTGCGGTCGGAGGCGGTGAGGCCGGCGACATAGACCATATCGCCCCTCACGACGCAACGGCTCATGACCGGGCCGGGAGGAGTGGTTCGCTCGATGCGGGTTACGGACATTGTGGTTACTCCCAATCTGAGATGGTACGCGGTACGGCGGGGCAACACTGTATACAAACACCGCCAAAGGGCACCAGACGTTTGCGCCCGGCCCGCCGTCCGGATCTCGTCCGCTGCGCAACGGTCCCCTTGAGAGGCCTCTTCAGGACATCATCACCCCACCGCATGGAGACGCGCTTCCCGAGGCTCGGCAATACGGGGCTCGTGGTTCCGCATGGCCTCGTCAATAAGCGCCCGAAGCGCCAGGCTCGCCGGCATCATCGGCAAACGAAGGTCCGGACTGCCGATCAGACCGGCCCGGTAGAGCCAGTACTTCAGTGCCGCCGGGTTGGGTTCGCGAAACAGCAGCCGCGCGACATCGACCAGACCGCGCCATGCCTCAAGCGCCGCGACGCGGTCGCCGGCCAGATGCAGATTCCGCACCCGCGCAAAGGCCGCCGTCTCCACGTGAGCCGACGCGAGAATACCGCCATCGGCGCCCTGACACAGCGCGGCATGGAAGAACGCGTCCTCGCCGGTCAGGACGGCAAACCCCTCGGGCTTGGCGGCGGTCAGCGCGAAGCTCTGGGCCGGGTCCGCGCAGCAGTCCTTCACGCCGACGATGGCCTCGCATTCAGCCAGCCTCAGCAGGGTCTCGTTCGCGAGATTCACGCCGGTTCTATAGGGAATGTTGTAGACGATGATCGGCCGGCCGGATGCCTCCGCAGCGGCCGCGAAATGCCGATAAAGGCCTTCCTGGGACGGTCTTGTGTAGTAGGGCACCGTGATCAGATAACCACCGATCGGCCAGTCGGCGGTCAGGCGGATCTGCTTGACCAGCTTGGCCGTATCGCTGCCCGACAGGCCGAGCCAGAGCGGCAGCCGACCCTCCAGCGTCTCGGCGCTGGTCATCACCAGCCGTTCGGTCTCCGCGTCATCAAGGGTCATGCTTTCGCCGGTGGTGCCGGCCAGGATGATTCCGTCCAGCGGCATGGTCGCGTAGTGCCGGATCAGCCGGCGAAGTGAAAGCTCGTCCAGCTCACCATCCCGGAACGGCGTGATGAGCGGCAACCAGATACCGGCGGTGGAAGGGATGCTTGTCGTTGAGATATCGGTAGGCATGTCGTCTTCTCCTTGCTTGGGCCGGAGAAGACGGTCGTCCCAATTGAAAAGACCCCGTCCAATCCGGCGGGGCCTGTTTTCGAGAGGGTCGGTTTTCCGACGATTAACGCGCGCGACCCCTCTTCCGTCCCCGGTTCGAGGACGGTTTTTTCGAGGAAAGAGTCATGTCGGCGCGGTTCGTCATGGCGGGAAAGTCCTCGGATCTCGCGAAGATGTCAATCGCGAAACATCAGCCTGTTACTCTATTGCCCCCTCCGGGATGATCGCCTGCGGCAAATCGTAGGCCTTCAGACTCTTCCAATGGGCCTCGACATCGGCGCGGAACAACCCCTTGGTGATGCTGGAAACCAGTTTCGGGACCACCGTCGTCATGGCGTTGATGGAGGAACCGGACGGGCCGAAACTCATGGTCGAGGCGATCGAGAACAGGTGAATGTCTTTTATCCAGGGTGTTTCACCCTGGCGTTTCTCGACCAGGGCGAAATCCGGGTCGAGATAGGGAAACCGGCCAAGACGGTCGTGCCGCTCATCGTCGGGCGGGGTGTACTTGTCGCTCCAGGTGGCGATATTGCCGGCGAAACCGGCAAGCTCCCGGCGTAGTGAGAAATCCATGTCGACGCCGGTTCCGGCGATGACGAAATCGGCGGCGAACAAGCCCTTGGGCGTGGTGATCTCCACACCCGCTTCCGTCGCACGCACCCGGTCCCAGGGCGCGCCGGTGATCAGCCGGAAATTGCCGTGCCGGGCGCAGCGGTCATAGGTCTCCTGTGGAAAGCCCTCGCGCAGGCCCAGGATGCGGGTCATGAACCGCCAGCGCCATTCGTCCTCAAGATCTCCCAGATGGTTCAAGAAGCCCTTGAAGGTCAGCCAGCGATACGGCTGTATCACCTGCGGGCGCTGACGGCGGCTGAACAGCATGACCTCGACGGCTCCCGCTTCGAGCGCTTCGGCCGCATTGTCAAAGGCGGAGGCACCGGCGCCGAGCACCGCAACACGCCGATCCTTCAGGGCGGTGAAATCGATATCCTCGGCGGCATGGGCGCGTCGTTCCAGCGGCAGGGCCGCGACTTCCGGTGGCATCCACCACATGCCCATGCCGTCCTGGCCTGTAGCCAGCACGATCTTGCGCGCATGAACAATGCGACGGGCTCCGATCCCACGCTCAACCAGTTCCGCTGCGAGAAGATTACCCGCCGGCGAGATCGACACCACTTCGGTCCCGTTCTCTACCTCCAGACCGATCACATCGCGGACCCAGAGGAGATAGTGCCCCCAGTCCTCGCGGCGGATCAGTTTGAGCGCCTCCCAATGCTCCCGTCCATACTTCGCGACATGCCAGGAGGGGTAGGCAAGGCTGGGGATGTCCAGATCCGGGCCGGTATAGTCCTTGGGGCTGCGCAGGGTCGGCATGCGGGCGAAGGTGAGCCAGGGTCCTTCGGCGCCGCGCGCGGCCCGGTCGACGATCAGAATGTTATCGACTTTCGAACGCTTCAGGCCGAAAGCCGTCGCCACGCCCGACTGGCCGGCGCCGACGATCAGCACATCGACCGCCTCGCTTCCATCCGGTGCGGAGCGTGGGGTGAGCCAGGGCATCCTTGGATGCGCGATCAGCGCGAGGTCGGCTTTTACCCTGGTTTCAAGGGCCGCGAGGCCGCCATCAGGTGTCGGGCTCAGGACGGAACCTCGATCCGGTAGACCCGGGCCGCGGTGCCGCTGAACAGGGCAGTCTTTTCGGCCGCGCTGGCGCCACTCGCCAGTTTCTTGCAGGCGTTCCAGTAGACCGGATAGCTGTAGGAGCCCTTGTCGACCGGAAAGTTGCTTTCGAACATGCAGCGATCGGCCCCGAAGGCCTCGACGCAGACATCGATATAGGGTCGCCATGCCTCGGCCAGACGGTCGGAACTCGGCGGGTTCTCGTGCTCGTGGAAATCGTAGCCGTTGATGCGCATGCCGAGGCCGCCGGTCTTGACCGTCACGTTGGCACAGCCCGCAAGCTCCCTGATCGAGGTCTTCCAGGCCGCGAAGACCTCATCCCCCCGTCCGCCATAGGCGCCGATGCCGAGCGGTCCGCCGCAATGGTCGAGAATGATCGGCGTCTCGGGAAAGGCTCGGGCGAGATCGGTCAGGTCCGGGATCTGGGGATGGTAGAGCCAGGCATCGAAGGACAGGCCCAGCTTGCCGAGTTCGGCGAAACCCTCACGGAACCTGGGTTGCGCAAGCAGCTTCTCCGGCACCGGATAGCCGGGATTCATCAGGCTGGCATCCGCGTCCCAGGAGGAAATGTGCCGGATGCCCCGGAACCGGCCGCCGCCGGCGGTGATATGCGCCTGGAGCACCTCGCGCACCGCCGCGCCAAGAGTGAGATCCGCATGGCCGACAATGCCGGCGCACATCCGCTGCTTGCCGTAGAGACCGCTGGCGCCAATCGCCGCGACGCCGTTGACGAATTCGGTCTCGCCGACCGGTTTCATTGCGTCGGGCCCATCGGCGCGGTGCATGGAGCGGCACTGCACGAAGACGGTGGCGGCGATGTTATGGCCGCTTCCGAGATCCGACGCCAACTCATCGATCATGTAGCGCCAGCCGGGTCGGTCCCAGATATGATGATGCGGGTCGACGATGGGCAGCCCCGGCTCCAGAATCTCCTCCCGGACACGCGCCAGCCAGTCGTCACGTACCGCCAGGTAAACGGGTTGCGAGCTTCCCGTGTTCACTGTGGCCATGACCATTTCTCCGTTCCGTAAAACACCGCCCGGGCAAAAACCGGACGCCGACAGAACGCATCATGCCGCAACACGCCGCATGCGTCATGCAGGAGACGGATATCGCGAGTCTATTCTATCGGGAGCGGCATCTAACCGTGCCGTTCCGGGTATCGGCATGGATCTGGGTCTGCGCGCGCCCGGTAATGCCAAAGGAAACCCGGCGGCCGAAATTCGCCTCCACCTCGAGCGACCGGAACTTGCCGGTCCCCTTGAAGAAGATCAGAAACCGCGACCCGCTGGGCTGGCTCCACACCAGCAGCCCACCATCGCATTCCAGGACCGCATCGCGGGATTGGGCCAGGGACTTGGACGGCGTCGCCACGTTGAATACGGTCGACGCCAGGAGCATGGAAAACACGAAAAACGGTAGAAGCAATTTCCTCGAAAGCATCAAGATCTCCCGAAATTCACGTTGAGTAAATGGATATGAAATCGTAACCATATACAATAAAATATCATCTAATATTCAAAACGACCATTATAAATTTTATACAATCATTCTTCATTGTTTCTTGATGTTCGAATTTCTCCCTTACGTCAGCCGGACCCGGCTTTCCGCCACCGGCAGGCCCGGAACATCCGCGCGGGTTCTGTAGACGGTGCCGCAGTTTTCGCTCGGCCCGCCCCGGCTGCCGGTGACGACATAGAGGTCCATCAGATCGTTACCGCCAAAGCAGACCGAGGTAACCATCGGCAACGGCACCGGCAGGCTCTTGCGCAGAGAGCCGTCCGGCTCGAACACATCGACGCGCGAGCCATGTGCCATGGCCGTCCAGACCGACCCGTCCTCGGCGACCGCGAGACCGTCGGCATGCGAGTCCGGCGAGGTCTTCACGAAGGGCCGCCAGGGTCCGACGCCGCCATACTCGGCGACGTCATAGACCCGGATCACGTCGCCGCGCGCATCGGCGTGATAAAGCTTCTTGCCGTCGGGCGAGAACCCCATCCCATTGGTCAGCATCACCCCACCCGAGAGCGTTCGCACCGACCCGTCGAGATCCACCAAGTGCAGATGTCCGGGCTTCGGCTCTCCCCCGCCGAATACCTTGAAGGCGAGGGAACCGGCATAGATCCGGCCCTTGGCATCGGTGGTGAAATCGTTGAAACCAACAGCTTCTTCGGTCACGTCATTGTCCAGCAGCACGACCGAGCGTTCACCATCGAAACTCTTGTACGACAGGTTACGCCCGCCGACGACAAGGCCGTCCGCCTCATGCAGAACAATCCCGCCGATCCCCTTGCGGTGCGGGACGACCGTGCTGATGGTTCCGTCCTCGCCAAGGGCGAACACCCCGCCGTTCAGCACGTCGCTGTAGAGAAGCCCCTTGGTGGGGTGCCAGACCGGTCCCTCAACCAGACCATAACCCGTCGCGAGCTGTTGCATGTCATGGTCCCCTTATGCATGTCCGAGGTGTTTCCAACGCCAGCGCAGCTTACGCTGATCCCGGCGCGAGACAAACGTAGCTTCACATCCCACTCGACGTATCCCCGGCGTAGGCCGGGGCCGACGCCTGTAGCTTCGGCGAGCGTGGAATGGTGGAGCACTTTCAGAGATATCGCGTCTTGATCCACGACCCGTCACGAGGAAAAGTCTCAGGCGTCAGCCCCGACCTTCGTCGGGGATACGGGTCAGATTGATATTATCTCACCACATGCGCCGCCACGAAGTCGCGCAGCAGGTTCGCTCCCGACGTCGTCGTGATGCTTTCCGGGTGGAACTGCACGGACTCGATCGGCAAGGTCTTATGCCTGAGGCCCATGATGTAGCCGTCATCCTCGGCCGTCGCGGTGATCTCCAGCGGGCCCGCCGGATCGAGGCCGTCGACGATCAGCGAGTGATAGCGGGTCGCCTGGAACGGGTCCGGCTGGTTGCGGAAGCAGCCCTTGCCGTCATGACGGATCGGGCTCGACTTGCCATGCATCAGGTTGGCCGCCTGTCGGATCTCGCCGCCATGGACCATGCCGATCGCCTGATGGCCGAGGCAAACACCGAGGATCGGCAAGCGGCCCGAATGACGCTCCAACAGTTCGAGGTACCCGGCATCCTTGGGATGACCCGGACCGGGCCCGAGGACCAGGAAGTCCGGTGCCTCGCGCGTGATCACGGCGTCAACCGCCTTGGCGAGCGCGCCGAGCCACTGGTCTCGATATCGAGTTCCAGCAGATACTGGTGGATGATGTGAACGAAACTGTCATACGCATCGACGAGCACCGCTTTCATGGCTGGATCTCCTCTCCGGTAATTGCCCAATAGCTGCCGGCCATCTTGGCAAGGGTCTCGCGCCATTCCTTCTCGGGCACCGAATCCGCGACCACGCCTGCCGAAGCCCGGATCCGGTAGGCGCCGTCCGCATAGAGGGTCGAGCGGATGCAGAGCACGAGATTGGTGAAGCCAGAGAAGTCGATCATGCCGACCGCGCCCGCATAGATACCGCGCCGGGCGGTCTCCAGCTCTTCGATGATCTCCATGGCCCGGATCTTCGGCGTGCCGGTCATGGTTCCGGCGGGGAAGGTTGCCGCGATCACGTCATAGGGGTCGTGGCGCGGGCGCTTTGTCCCGGTGACGTTGGAGACCATGTGGATGACGTGCGAATAGACCTCCGGCTCCATCAGAATGTCCACGTCCAGGGTCCCCGGCTCGCAGATCCGGCCGATATCGTTGCGGCAGAGATCAACCAGCATGATATGCTCCGCCACCTCCTTCGGATCGGCCAGAAGCGCGTCTCAGCGCTCTCGGTCAACCGCCGGATCACCGAGCGCGGCACCGTGCCGGCGAGCGGGCGCATGGTGACGAGCTCCGTCCTCGATCCGCACGAACACCTCTGACTGGCGCCGATCACCGCTACCTCGCCGAAACGCGCGAGATACATGTAGGGCGCTGGGTTGCGGGCGCGGAGCCGGGAGTAGACCTCGCGCGGTGTCGCCGCGGTCTCGATGGAGAGTTCGTGGCCGATCTGGACCTGATAGATGTCGCCGATGCCGATATAGCCGAGCGCGGTTTCCACATCGCGCAGATAGATGTCTTTGGTGGTCGAATCGCTCACCCGAAAAGGCGCGGGCACGGGCGGAGGAGTTTCCTCGGCGGCGGAGGGGCAGGTTTCGATTAGCGCCATGATCGCTGCCGGCGAGATTTCCTCCCACGCCGCCGATCTCGCGATAACGATCTCGGAAGTTCCGGCGGCGAGGTCGTAGCGGACCACGCCCTGGAAGATCGAAAGGCTGATATCGGGTGCGTCGTTGCTGGGCGGAATGATGTACGGCAGTTCCTCGACAAAATGCGCCGTGTCGTAGCCGAAATAGCCGAAGAAACCGAAACCGAAGACCGCCGGGCTCGCCACCCCGTCCACCCTGAAACAGCCCTGAACCCGGCGCAGCAGATCCCAGACGTCGCTCAGTGCCGGGAGCCTGAACGCGCCGTCGTCTTCCGAATATCCGCCCCGCGCCACCTCGCGCGCCCGGTCCGCCGCTACGCCCGACCCGGCGATCGTGACCCGGTGACGGCGCGCCTCGACGGTCAGCAGCTTGTTGAACCCGACGACAGCGGAGCGGGTGTCTTTTTTCGGTCCCGAGAGGCTTTCGACGATGAAGACCTGGTCTTCGCCGAATGCCTCGGTCAGCCGGTTATACACATCGAACGGCATGCGGAAGGGGGCGGAGACCCGTTCCAAGGTGACCGAAAACGGCGGTCGGGCCAGCGCTGGATGATGCAGGGTCTAGGTCTGGGTCTGGGTCATGGTCTTGGTCCTTGTCGGCGGGGTTTGGAACGGAGGAGGCGGAGCGCGAAAACGAAAAAACCCGCCAAGGAAACTTGGCGGGTCCGGCGAAACGATGCCTGGGGCGAGTGGGCGCGTCAGCCCATCGCGTGACCCATGCGACAGCGCCACCACCAGATCGTGGACTGGTGGGTCATGGCCAAGCCGTCGATGGAAATCGCGTGCGTCATGGCGGCGATTAAGGCGCCGAGCTTCGATCGCTGTCAAGCGGGATATCTAACCGGCGTCTCAGTCCGCCACTCCATGGACCTGGCGCGCAACATCGGCGGAGATCCGGTCCTCGGCAAGGTCGCGGCGAACCAGATCCGGATCCCGCGCCGCCGGATCGCCGTATCCGCCCGCGCCGGGAGTGGTGATCACGACCGCCCGCCCGGCGGCAAGATCCCCCCTGCCCCCGACAAGCGGCGGGTCCGCCTCGACGGAATACCGGCCGCCCTCGTGACCGCCGAAAAGCCCCCAGGGCCCGGTCTTCAGCCTTGTGCCCCGCACCGTGACCCAGCAGTCGTGATCCACCGCCCGGATCTGGCGTCTCAGCGCCATCCCGCCGCGCCAGGTACCCGGCCCGCCGGAATCCCGCACCAGTTCATAGCGGTCGACCACCAGGGGATATTCAGGCTCCAGCCCCTCGATCGGCAGGTTCGAGGTATTGGTGATATGCGCCTGCACGCCATCCAGCCCATCCTTGGTCGCGCGCGCGCCGAACCCGCCGCCCAGGGTCTCAAGATAAACATAGTAGGCGCCGGTCCGGGGATTGACGCCGCTGAAGGTCGCGGCGACCACGGCACCGTTGCAGGCGGCGATCACCCGATCCGGCACCGCCTTGGCGAGCGCGCCGAGGATCAGATCGACTACCCGCTGGCAGGTATTGGTGCGGCCATTGACCGCGGCGGGCGGCGAGGCGTTGACGATCGAGGCCTCGGGCGCGCTGACGCTGATCGGCCGGAACAGCCCGGCATTGGGCGGCGCGTCGGGATCGGCGATGGTCTTGACCGCGTAATAGACCGTCGCCAGCAGCGCGGTGTTGACGATGTTGAGACCGGCGGGAACCTGCGGCGGATTGCCGGCGAAATCGAGATGGATCGTCTCGCCAGTGACCGCGATCCTGACCTTGAAGGTCAGCGGCTCCGGCTGCTCGTCGCCTTCGAAGACATCCTCGAACTCATAAACGCCGTCGGGGATCGCGGCGATCCCGGCCCGCATCCGGCGTTCGGCATAGTCGAGAAGTTCGTCAAAGACTTGGGTGAGCAATGGCACCCCGTAGCGGTCGCACAGGGCCTGGAAGCGTTGGACACCAAACTGGTTGGCGGCGACCTGGGCGCGGAAATCCGCCAGACGCTCGTGCGGCACCTGGCAGTTAAGCAGGATCAGATCCAGCACATCCTGCTGCAGCACGCCGGCGCGGTGCAGACGGATCGGCGGGATCCTGAGGCCTTCCTGAAAGATGTGCTTGTGGCCGCGATCCACGAAATCGGCGTGATGCGCGAGGTTCGTCGCCCAGCCCACCAACGCGCCCTCGTAGAAGATCGGCGAGGCGAAGACGATGTCGGGCAGGTGCGTTCCGCCGCCGGTATAGGCGTCGTTGCCAATGAAGAGATCGCCCTCGCGGATGGTTTCCACCGGGTGCCGCTTTACGACTTCCTCGACCACGCCCATGAGGGAGCCGAGATGGATCGGAATGTGCTCGGCCTGATAGAGCGTACGGCCGCCAGCGTCGAACAGCACCGTCGAACAGTCCCGCCGCTCCTTGATATTGGTCGAGTAGGAGGCGCGGATCAGCGTCTCGCCCATCTCCTCGGCGATCGAGGCGATGGCATTGCCGATGACCTCGACGGTTATGGGGTCGGGGGTCGTCATGGCCGCGACTTTCCTGGCATTGTCGGTATGGTGAGCCGGGTGTTTCCCGCGGCCGCCAAGACCTTCGAGACGCCGCTTCGCGGCTCCTGAGGGTGAGCCGTGGTTTTGATATGTCACTCACCCTGAGGAGGGCGCTTGGCGCCCGTCTCGAAAGGTCCCGAAAGCCGGTCGCCATCACGCACCCTCCTCGCTCAGAACCAGATTGAAAAACCGGTCCACCGTCGCGGTCTGCCCGGCGAGAACCAGGGTCGTCGAATCGAACTGACTGATCACCGCCGGACCATCGATCCGGTTTCCCGGAAGCAGCAGGTCGCGATCATAAATCGGCGTCTCGACAAAGCCGCCGGCCTCGGGCGCGTAGACCGAACGGCTCGATGCCAGCGCCGCCGACGCGTCGGGTCCGGCATCCCCGGCGCTGGGAAAGTCGGGCGTGTCGACGAGGCCGGTGGCTCTCAACCGGAAGGTAATCAGTTCGACCGGCTCTTCCTCGGCGGCATAACCGTAACGGCGCCGGTGCGCGTCGGCGAAATTCTCACCCAGTTGGCGGAGAAACGCCGCGTCGTCATCCGTATCCGGCGCGGAAACGGTCAACTCGTGGTTCTGGCCGGCATAGCGCATGTCCACTGTGGCGGAGAGCGCGCGGCGTTCCGGCGCCACCCCCTCGATCTCGAACCACCCTTCCGCTTGGTTCCGCAATTGAGTGAGAGCGGCGCGCGCGGGGCCTACGCCCTCAGCACTCAGCCGAACCCGACGGGTAACCGAGAAATCCTGCGTAAGATCCGTCAGCAACAGGCCGAGCGCGCAGAGAATGCCGGGATTGCGGGGCACCAGGATGCGTCCCATCCCCAACTCCCGCGCCAGGCGGCCGGCATGGACCGGGCCGCCGCCGCCGAAAGGGATCAGACAGTAATCGCGCGGGTCATGGCCGCGCTGGACCGAAATCAACCGGATCGCCCGGGCCATATTGGCGGTCACGACGCGGACGATGCCGGCTGCCGTCTCCAGCGGGCCGAGCCCGATCGCCGTGCCCAGACGTTCGATCGATGCCAGTGCGCGGTCTTTGTGAATCTCCATCCGACCGCCCAACAAGCTCGCCGGGTCCAACACACCCATCACCACATTGGCGTCGGTCACCGTCGGCTCCTCGTTGCCGAGCCCTTAGCAGACCGGCCCCGGCTCGGCGCCGGCACTGCGCGGGCCGACCTTGAGAAAACCGCCGCTGTCGATATGGGCGATAGAGCCGCGACCGGCGCCAACGGTCTGGATATCGATCATCGGCACCTTGATCGGATAGCCGTGCACCTCGGCCTCGGTCGTCAGCCCCGGCGCGCCGCCGTCGATCAGGGCGACATCGGTGGAGGTGCCGCCCATGTCGAAGGTGATCAGATCCCTCACCCCGGCGATCCGCGCGATCTCCAGCGCGCCGACGACCCCGGTGCTGGGACCGGAAAGGATGGTCCGAACCGGTTGTGCGGCCGCGGTCTCGAAGCTGATGGTGCCGCCATTGGACTGGGTGATATGCGGCGGCGCCGCAATTCCGGCCTCGCGCAGACGTGGAGTCAGGTTATCGAGATAGAAACGCATCACCGGGCCGAGAAACGCGTTCACGACGGTGGTGCTCAGCCGCTCATACTCGCGGAATTCCGGGCTGACCTGATGCGAGCAGGTGATGAAGGCGCCGGACCCCAGTTCCTCGGCAAGGATCTCGGCCACCAGACGCTCATGGCTCGGGTCGAGGAAGCTGTAAAGAAAGCAGACGGCGACCGCTTCCACGCCCTGTTCCGCCAGTCGCCGGGCCACGGCGCGAACCTTCTCCGGCTCCGGCGCCCGCTCAACCCGTCCGTCAAAATGCACGCGGGCTTCTACCTCGTGCCGGCGATCACGCGGCACCAGGGCCGGCGGCTTGTCTGTCTGCAGATCGTAGAGATGCGGGCGGCGTTGGCGCGCCAGTTCCAGAAGATCGCGGAACCCCTCATTGGTCACCACGCCCGCTCTCGCGCCCCGGCCCTGGATCAGGGCATTGGTCGCCACGGTCGTGCCGTGACCGAAGAAGGATACATCGGCCGCGCGTCCGGTGGCGAACCGCTCCAGGATCTCGCGCGCGCCCTCGGCGATGGCGATCGAGGGATCACCGGGCGTACTCGGCAGTTTCCACACGGAAATCCGCCCGCTTGCCTCGTCCACCAGGCAGACATCCGTGAAGGTCCCACCCGAATCCACCCCTATCCGGAAACTCATCCATCCCCCATCGCTCGGCTGACAGGGAGCTTACCGCCGGTATCCGCCGACATGCCATCCGGATACGGATGCCGTGACGAGAAAGTCGCGCGATCGTTCGTTTGGCGGCACGCGCGTTTGACAAGCGCCGGCAACAGCAACAGATTGTCGGCTTCCTCTTCCGAACATCTGGAACCGCGTTGCATGAACGCCTCTTCCGCCCCGACCGCCGGTGCCATCGACTGCGACATCCACCCCTCGGTACCCAGCATCAAAGCGCTGCTGCCCTACATGGCCGACCATTGGCAGGACAGCATTGTCCAGCGCGGCGTGCATGAGCTGGAGACCATCGCCTATCCAAAGAACGCGCCCCTGACCGCCCGGCCCGACTGGCGGCCCGAGAAGGGGCTGCCGGCGTCCAGCCTCGCGGCGGTGCAGAGCCAGGCGCTCGACCCTTTCGCCACCAGCATCGCGATCTGCAATTGCCTTTACGGCGTGCAACTACTGATGAGCGAGGACATGGCCGCGGCCTTCGCCAACGCGGTCAACAGCTGGATCGCCGCCGAGTTTCTCGACCGCGACCAGCGCCTGCGCGCCTCGATCGTGATTCCGACCCAGAATACCGAGATGGCGGTGGCGGAGATCGAGCGCTGGGCGGGCGACAAGCGTTTCGTGTCGGTACTCATGCTGGTGATGGATGAGAACCCGCTCGGCCGGCGCCTCTACTGGCCGATCTACGGCGCGGCGGCGAAGCACGGTCTGCCGATCTGTGTTCATGCCGGCAGCGCCTATAAGCATCCGGTCACCTCTGTCGGCTGGCCCTCCTACTATTCCGAGGATTACGCAGCCCAGTCGCCGGCCTTCCACAACATGGTCTCCAGCTTCATCTGCGAGGGCGTGTTCGCGAAGTATCCGGATCTGAAGGTGGTGCTTGCGGAATCCGGCTTCACCTGGCTGCCGGCGCATCTCTCGAGGCTGACCAAATTCTGGCGCGGCCTGCGGGCCGAGATCCCCTGGGTCGACCGTCCGCCGACGGAAATCGCCCGCGATCATTTCCGGCTGACCCTGCAACCGGTCGACGCGCCGCCGAACGCCCGGGATTTCGAGATCCTGATGGAGCATATGGGCTCGGACGAGATGCTGCTGTTCTCGACCGACTACCCGCATCACCAGTTCGACGGCGACGCCGTGCTGCCGGAGGGACTGTCACCGGCTCTGGCGCGCAAAATCATGGTCGACAATCCGAAAAACACGTATCCTCGCCTGCAATAGGCACAAGACGCCCGCCCGCCCCGTCCGGGGCAAGGAGGAACCCGAGATGAACATCCAGGTCCTGAATCGTTCCGAAACCGAGGCCAAGAACAAGGCCAAGATGGCGATCGCCGATTGCGACATCCATCCGAGCCCCAAGTCGGTCGAGATCGAGATCTACCCGTTTCTCGAGAAACGCTGGCAGACCTACATGGAAACCTACGGCTTCATCTACCGTCAGGGCTTCCCCAACGGCCCGGCCTTCCCGAAAGGGCAGCCGGACGCCGCGCGACGCGATGCCTATCCGCCGAACGGTGCCAGGCCCGGTGCGGATCTCGACTTCATGCGCAAGCAGCATCTGGACCCGAACAATGTGCAGCTCGGTATCCTCAATCCGCTGAAAAGCGGACAGGGCCTCCAGAACGGCGACTTCGCCGCCGCCTATTGCCGCGCCGTAAACCATTGGCAGATCGCCGAGTGGACATCGAAGGATGCGCGTCTGAAGGGTTCGGTCATGGTGCCGTACGAGGACGCGGCAACCTCGGCGAAGGAAATCGACCATTGGGCGGGTGATCCGAACTTCGCTCAGATCCTGTTGCTGAGCCGCACGGCGGAACCACTCGGACAGCGCAAGTACTGGCCGATCTACGAGGCCGCGTGCCGGGCCAATCTTCCGGTCGGCATCCATGCCTTCGGCTATGGCGGCAGCCCGGTGACCGGCGGCGGCTGGCCCTCCTTCTACATCGAGGAGATGGTCGGCCATGCCGAGAACACCCAGTCGCTGCTGACCAGCATGGTCTTCGAAGGCATCTTCGAGAAATTCCCGACCCTCAAGGTGATCCTGATCGAGGCCGGCTTCGCCTGGCTGCCGGCGTTGAAATGGCGCCTCGACAAGATCTGGGAGCGCAACCGGTCCGAACTGCCGCAGGTCAGCCGCCCGCCCTCGGAGTTGATCCGCGAGCATGTCTGGCTGACCACCCAACCGATGGAGGAGCCGGAGACGCACGAGCAGCTGTTGGAGACGATCAGTTGGATCGGTTGGGACCGACTGCTTTTCGCCACCGACTATCCGCATTGGGACTATGACGATCCGGCCCGGGTCCTGCCCGGCAAGGTCGACAAGGCGACGCGCGAGAACTTCTTCCTGAACAACGCGCTGGATTTGTTCGGGCTTCGGTAGCAGAGGTGCATCGTCGCCCCAGCGAAAGCTGGGGCTAAGCCAGAGCTTCCCGGATGCTTTGACCGTCAGCAAGCTCCCGCTTTCGCTGGGGCGACGGAAAAAATGACAAAGCCTCGCGCCCCGAAACGACACGAAGGGTTCCCATGCCGAAATACGTTGTCGCGCCGGTTGAAGAGATTCCACCCGGCGGCCGCAAGCTGGTGGAGGTACGCGGCCGGCCGATCGTGATCTTCAATCTCGACGGCGAGTTCTTCGGCATGCTCGACCGCTGCCCGCACCAGGGCGGCAGCCTTTGCGAGGGCCACCTCGTCGGACTGGTCGAGGCGAACCAGCCGGGCGAGTACCGGTTCTCGCGCCGGAACGAGATCGTCCGCTGTCCCTGGCATGGCTGGGAGTTTGACATCCGCACGGGCAAATCCATGTGCGAGCCAGACCGCATCAGAGCGACCCAATACGATGTCGGCATCGAACCGGGCGCGACCGTCTCCGAAGGGCCGTATGTCGCCGAGACTTTTGAGGTAACGGTCGAGGAAAAATACGTGGTGGTCGAGGTTTAGCGGAGAAGATGCCCACCATCCCCGACTGGCTCCACGCTCTGCCCAAGGCTGAGCTTCACCTCCATCTCGAAGGCGCGATTCCACTCGAAGCGCTCTGGGCACTGGTCCAGCGCCATGGCGGCGATGAATCGGTGCCGGACCGGGAAGCGCTGCGCCGGCGGCTGACCTATCCGGACTTTCCAGCCTTCATTGAAGCCTGGATCTGGAAGAACGGGTTCCTTCGAAGCGCCGGGGATTTCACCTTCATTGCTGAAGCCGTCGCCCGGGATCTGGCGCGGCAGAACATTCTTTATGCCGAGCTGTTCTTCTCCCCCTCGCGTTTCGCCCATCTCGGCCTGAGCGCCGGCGACCTCGCCCGGGCGATCCGGCGCGGGCTCGATCTTGTGCCGGAATGCGAGACCTGGCTGATCCCCGATCTGGTGCGCGACCATGGCCCGGAGAACGCGGCACGTACCCTCGCCGAAGTGGCCGAGTTGACGGACTACGGCATCGTTGGCGTCGGCATGGGCGGTTCGGAGCATGTAGTCCCGCCGGAACCCTTCGCGCCGGTCTACGAAGAGGCCCGCCGGCGGGGCCTGCGCACCAGCGTGCACGCGGGAGAGGCGGCGGGTGCCGAGAGCGTCCGCGCGGCGGCGGAGATTCTGCGCGTCGACCGCATCGGCCACGCGACCCGCGCCGAGGAGGACCCGGCTTTGATCGATCTCCTGTCGGAGCGCCGGATCGCGCTGGAGCTCTGTCCGCTTTCCAATGTGGCGACCGGGTCGATCAAACGGATTGAGGACCATCCGGCGCGGCGCTACATGGACCGGGGGTTGAACATCTCGATCAATACCGACGATCCAGGCATGTTCCACAACTCGATGGCTGAGGAATACGCCGTTCTCATGGACCGTTTCGGCTTCACCGACGGGGAAATCCGCCAGTTGGTGTTGAACGCCCTCGATGCGTCCTGGCGGCCGAATATCGGTGGACCGTCTTTGCGTGAGAGGTTTCAGAACCATCCCGGCTGGGATGGTAACTGAACGGCGCAAATTCGTTCAACGCGCCCCAACCCAAGCCGTCGCCCTGGCGAAAGGCAGGGCCTTGAACATGGCCCGTCCGCGCGTTCCGCTCACCCGGCTGCTCCGACGGGGCTTGGCCCTGCCTTGCGCCAGGGCGACAGTTGCATTTTCTGGAGATCGAAATCCGCTTACACGCCCGGCTGAGGCCCGTCGTAGCCCTCGATGATCACGATATCGCCCTCGGATACCGGCGTGCGAAGCGAGACCGCGTGCTGGTAATCGGCGGAGTTGTAGCAGTCCAACGCGGCCTGATAGCTCGGGAACTCAATCACCACATTGCGCGAGCGGGGCGTCCCTTCCGGCGCCTGGCTTTGCCCGCCCCGCACCAAAAACCGCCCGCCATGCCGCGCGAGCGGCGCCGCGTTGGCCGCGACATAGGCCTTGTAGGCCTCGGCGTCGTGAACATCGATCCGCGCGACCCAGTATCCCTTGGCCATTTCCGTTCTCCTCGTCGATTTCGGCGGACAGGATACGGCCTTGGCGTATCGGGTCAATTCGGACCCAGGCAGACGACACGAATATCATGGCATCAGATGCGAATAATCTTGCCGCCCCTGCGAAAGCGAGGACGACGTAAAATCTGGGGACTAACGAGGTGACCCTTACTCCGCCGCAACCGCCTCGCTTCCGGCGCGGGCCTTCACCGCGAGCCGGGCTCGGTGGAGCAGTGGCTCGGTATAGCCGCTGGGCTGCGCGCGCCCCTCGAAGACCAGGTCGGAGGCCGCCTTGAAGGCGATGCCGTCGAAGGCCGGCGCCATGGGACGGTAGTCCGGGTCACCGGCGTTCTGGGCATCCACGACCGCCGCCATGCGGCGCAGGGTCTCCTCCACCTGGGCGCGCTCGCAAATCCCGTGGCGCAGCCAGTTTGCGATGTGCTGGCTTGAAATGCGCAGGGTCGCGCGGTCTTCCATCAAGCCGACATCGTTGATGTCCGGCACCTTGGAACAGCCGACGCCCTGGTCGACCCAGCGCACCACATAGCCGAGAATGCCCTGGGCGTTGTTGTCGAGTTCGCGCTGGATCTCCTCCGCCGTCCAGTTCGCATGCTGGGCCAGCGGGATCGACAGAATGTCGTCAAGGCTCGCGCGGCTCCGGGATTTCAGCTCGTTCTGCCGCGTCTTCACATCGACCTGGTGATAATGGGTCGCATGCAGCACCGCCGCCGTCGGAGACGGTACCCAAGCGGTACTCGCGCCGGCCATCGGATGACCGATTTTCTGGGCCAGCATATCCGCCATCAGATCCGGCATCGCCCACATGCCCTTGCCGATCTGCGCCTTGCCCTGAAGGCCGCAGGCAAGCCCGATATCGACGTTCCAGTCCTCATAGGCCTTGATCCAGGGCGCCGCCTTCATATCGGCCTTGCGGATCATCGGCCCCGCTTCCATGGCGGTGTGCATCTCGTCGCCGGTACGATCGAGGAAACCGGTATTGATGAAGGCGACGCGGTCCTTCGCGGCCCGGATGCATTCCTTCAGATTGACGGTAGTCCGCCGCTCCTTGTCCATGATGCCGATCTTCAAGGTGTTCGCGGGCAGACCCAGCACCGCCTCGACCCGGGCGAAGGTCTTGCAAGCGAAGGCGACTTCCTCGGGCCCGTGCATCTTCGGTTTGACGATATAGACCGAACCGGTGCGCGAGTTCGCCGGGCCTGCGGTGCGGTTCACGTCATGCAGAGCGATCAGCGATGTGAACATTGCGTCCATCAGGCCTTCCGGCACCTCGTCGCCCTGCGCGTCCAGGATCGCCGGGTTAGTCATCAGATGCCCGACATTGCGCACCAGCATCAACGACCGGCCGTGCAGCGTGAAAGGGGTTCCATCCGGTCCCTTGTACGCACGGTCTTGATTGAGGGTCCGCGTGACCAGCGTATCGCCCTTGCGGAAAGTATCCGACAGATCACCCTTCATCAGTCCCAGCCAGTTGCCATAGGCCAGGACCTTGTCCTCGGCATCGACGGCGGCGACACTGTCTTCGCAATCCATGATCGTAGTGATCGCCGCCTCGATCAGAATGTCGGAGACATGGGCCGGGTCCGCCGCGCCGATCGGGGTCGACCGATCAATGACGATTTCAACGTGCAGATCATGGTGCCGCAGCAGGATCGCCTTGGGCTCCACCCGGCCGCCGCGATAGCCCGCCAAGCCCGAGAGCACCGCGAGCCCGGTCCGCGTGCCGTTGCCGAGGGAGACCACCAGCGCCCCGTCCTCGATCCAATAACCGACCGCATCCAGGTGCGAGCCGCCGGCAAGCGGAGCGACCTGGTCGAGGAACTTGCGCGCCCAGGCGATGACGGCAGACCCTCGCGCCAGATTGTAGGCGCCGCCACGTTCACGGCCATCGGCCTCTTCGATGGCATCGGTGCCGTAAAGCGCGTCATAGAGACTGCCCCAGCGGGCGTTGGCGGCGTTGAGGGCATAGCGTGCGTTCATGACCGGCACCACCAATTGCGGACCGGCGATCGTCGCGATCTCCGCGTCCACATTGGCGGTCGCGACCGAAAAGTCAGGCCCCTCGGGAACCAGGTAGCCGATCTCCCGCAAGAAGGCGGTATAGGCCGCCCGGTCGACTGGCTTGCTACGATTGCTTTGGTACCAGGCGTCGATCTTGGCCTGCATATCCTCGCGCTTAGCCAGCAAATCCCGGTTCTCCGGCGTCAGATCACGGACGATCGCGGCAAATCCTCGCCAGACCTGGTCGGCGTCGAGTCCAGTGCCGGCGATGGCCTTATCATTAACAAAGTCATAGAGCGGCTTGGCGACGCGGAGGCCGTGGATTGCAACTCTGTCGGTCATGGCAGACTCCATCCGGCGGTCGGGAACCGGTCACGCTGATCCAGCCAGCCTCGACCTAACATCGGCCGCGCTGCAATGCACAACGTTGTAAAGCGCGACAAATGGCCGCGCTTGGAACTGAAAACTTTGAAAATTGTGCAACGCAAAAGCCGAACCGGTTCAGTTCCGGACTCCGGCGGCGCCGACGACCAGCTCTCCCCTGATCTCGCGCAGAAGCTTGGCCCGCATGACCCGCTTGAAGTCATCGATCGAACCGGCGGTCATCACAAAAGCGCCGGGTCCGGCGATGACCTGGGTCTCATAGTACGCGGCAAGCCCCTTGTCTTCGGCGGTGATCGCCAGACCGTTTATGGTGATACCTCGGTCGATAGCCGCGTGCCGGGCCTGATCCGGCGGCACACTCCATTCGCGAAAGGTGGTCTCGCGCCCGTCGCCGGACACATCAATGACCCGGCGAGTGCCCGTCAGCCCGCTGGACTCCAGCATCCGCACCGCCGTCACCATGGCCTTGCCGATCCCCGTGCCGCCGCCGACGGGACGGCCGAACCCGTTGGTCAGATCGGCGAAGGCAAGGGCGTCGGCGCGATCGGCGATGATCCGCCAAGGGGTTTTGGCCTTGGGCCGATTCGATTCCGCCCAGACCATCAGCGCCACGGCTATCCGTCCGTGCGGCCCGGCGCCAATGGCCTTGATCACCTCGGGGTCACGGAACGCTTCGGCGATGCCGTGCAGTTGCAGGCGATACTCGCGCTCGTCAACGCTGCCGGACGCATCCACGGCGAGGACGAGCTGAAGGTCGACAGGGTTGGCCGCGTGCGCTTTCGGCGAGGGAAAAATCAGGCCGGCCAACAACGCCATGACAGCCGCGAGCACTTTCCTTGCCGGGCCTTGGCTGTCCATAGCCGGTCCTCCTTTTCCGGTTCGGCTGCGCTACCCTCGCATTTGCCGCAGGAAACGCTCCACATCTTCCGCCGCCGGCTCGATGCCCGTGAAGCTGTGCACATAGGCGGCGGAGTAGCGGGCGCGATAGTCGAGGCTCTCGTTCAGTTCCAGCGCGTAGTAGCCGATCTGCATGAAATACAGCACCCGCGCGCGCACGAAGGCGTCGGTATCCTCGTAGCCGTGCCGCAGGAACAGCGCCTTGATCGCTTCGACACGCTGGGCGTCGGCCGTGTCCAGAACATGGCGTACCGGGCCGGAGCGCCGGGCCCACTCGCGGACCGCGAAGTCGAGCCGGGGATCGAACAGGCGCTCGTCCACCCAGCAGCGGAAGATATTGAACACGCCCTCGCCGATGCTAAGCGAGGCGAGGCCGGCCTGCCCGACGATCGCCTTAGTATTGGTGTCCCGCCAGATATCCAGCAGCGCCGACAGCAAGTCCTGCCGGCTCTTGAAATACCAGTAAAAGCTGGAGCGCGAGACCGACAGCTTGGCCGCCAGCGGCATCACTTTCACCTGCTCGACACCGTCGCTCACCAGGGTGTCGAGGGCGACCTTCAGCCAATCCTCGCGGGTGGCCTTGGTATGCGGATAGCCACCCGCTTCTCTATTGTCATTCGCCAGCGATGCGATGGCCTGTCTCCTCGTTTGAACCGCGCCGCCCTTCTCGTTCCTTCCGTCGTTCACGTCAAATGCCATTCCAGTTGACCCTGGAGGTCATCATCCTTCTGTGCAGCGCCATGACGGCCGACGACCGGACCGTTCGTCCCCTTCATGTCGCCGATGTGTCACAGCGCCAGCGCACTCTGTACATCTATGTACAACAAGATGGCAGAGTTAGAACGAGTTTGGCATTGTTCGCGCGAGAGAGAGCCGTCTGCTTTCTTATCCGGAGGAGAAAATGGCCCAGAGTTACGACGCGGTTGTCATCGGTGCCGGCGTGATCGGCGCGGCGATCGGCCTGGAACTGGCGCGCGCCGGGCGCAAGACCCTCAATATCGACAAGCTCCCAGCCGCAGGGTACGGACCGACGAGCAATTCCTGTGCGATCATCCGGGTGCATTACTCGACCCTGGACGGAACGGCTCTGGCCTATGACGGGTATTTCTACTGGAAGAAATGGGCAGACCATATCGGCATTGAGGACGAGCTCGGTCTGGCAAAGTTTCAGGATTGCGGCTGTCTGGTCATGAAGACCGAGGAGAACAAGCACCTCGCCAACGTCATGGGCCATGTCGAAGCGCTGGGCATCCCCCACGAGCATTGGAACGCCGCGACCGTCACCGCGAAGCTACCGATATACCGCATGCAAAAATTCGCGCCGCCCAAGGCGATGAGCGACCCGAGTTTCGGCCGCCCCTCCGGCGGCGACCTCTCCGGCGGCGTGTTCTTTCCCACCGGCGGCTACATAAGCGACCCGCAGCTGGCGACCCACAACCTTCAGCGCGCGGCCGAGGCGGCGGGCGGAACCTTCTTGTTCAACCGGCGCGTGATCGAGATTCCGACCGCAAACAACCGTGTGACGGGCGTCGTGCTTGACGACGGCACCCGGATCGATGCCCCGATCGTGGTGAACGTCTCGGGCCCGCACTCCACCATCGTCAACCAAATGGTCGGCGCCGATCGGGATATGAAGATCACCACCACGCCGGTGCGCCAGGAAGTGGTGCATGTGCCGGCGCCGGCGGGCGTTGATTTCGAGCGAGACGGCATGGTGGTGTCGGACAACGACATCGGCTGCTACATTCGCCCGGAGACCGGCAACCACATCCTGGTCGGCAGCGAGGATCCGGAATGCGATCCGCGCGAGGTGGTGGATCCCGACGACTACAACCGCGACCTGACCGACCAGGCGCTGGCCCAGGCCTATCGCTACGCCCAGCGCACGCCGTCACTCGAGGTTTCTCCCCGGCCCCGCGGCGTGGTGGATCTCTACGACGTGTCCGATGACTGGATTCCGATCTACGACCGCTCCAGCGTCGGCGGCTTTTACATGGCGATCGGGACCAGCGGGAACCAGTTCAAGAACGCGCCCTGCGCCGGACGGATGATGGCCCAGCTGATCGACTATTGCGAAGCCGGCAACGACCACGATGCCAAGCCTTTCCAATACAAGCTGGAATACGTGGACCGGACGATCAATACCGCCACCTTCTCACGGCTTCGCGAGATCAATCCGGACAGCACCTTCTCGGTGCTGGGATGAGGACCGGTCTTCTTATCCCAACCCGGCAACGCATCAGATTGTTGATTCCTGACATCCGGGCGCTGATCCCCGGATGCAGGCTACCGGAAACTTGCTAGGCTGCCCGTACCGTTACCGCCTGGGAGACAGAACAATGGCCGATGCCGCCGTCTGCGAGTCCGCAACCGCCGACCATGTGACTATCAAGCCACACGCGCACGGTTTTGGTGCCGAGATTTCCGGCATCAGGATCGCAGACGGCATCACCGATGCGGAGTTCGCGGTCATTCACCAGGCCTTCCTCGACCACAAGGTGCTGATCTTCCGGGATCAGCCGCTGGAGGACGCGCCGCACCAGGCCTTCGCCGCGCGGTTCGGCGAGTTGGACGGTCACATTAACAAGTCGACGCGGCAGAAAGGCATGCCCAACGTCCAGGTCTTCTCCAACGTGCTGGCCGACGGCAAGACCACAGGTGTGCACCCGGAAAAAGGCACATTGGTCTGGCACACGGACAAGTCCTATACCGCGACACCGTCGCTCACCACGGTGCTGCGCTCGCCGGCGATCGCCAGCAAGGGCGGCAACACCCTGTTCGCCGACACGGCGCGCGCTTATGACGCCCTGCCGGAGGAGACCAAATCCAAGCTCGCCGGCCTGCGGGCGGTTCACGACTGGGGCCGCAGCCGCCTGAAATCGGGAGAGCGTCCGGCGACAGAGGAGGAAATGGCCGCCGCGCCCCCGGTCGAGCATCCGATCGTGCGCACGCACCCGGAAACCGGCCGCAAGGCGATCTATGTCGGCAACCACGCCAGCCACGTGGTCGGCAAACCGGTCGCCGAGGGGGAGGTTTTGCTCGCCGAATTGGAAGCGCACGCGACCAAGCCGGAATTCGTCTACCGCCACAAATGGCAGGTGAACGACGTGCTCATGTGGGACAACCGCTGCACCATGCATTGCGTCGAACCCTATGATGCCGCGAAGGAGAAGCGCGCGGTGCACCGTGTCGTGGTCAAGGGCGACAAGCCGTTCTGACCAGCAGCGTTCGGGCGTGACCGATTCCATAAGTGCCCGCCGAGGTGAAGGCCGATGCCCGCCGAGTTGATTCTCACCAACGGCAAGATCACGACGATGGCCACCGGCGGTCCCGGCGAGGTATCGGCTCTTGCTTGTCAAAACGGACGCTTTGTGGCGGCCGGTGATGAGGCGGAGGTGATGCGGCACGCGGGCCCCGAGACCCGCGTCATCGACGCCGGCGGGCGGCGGGTCATTCCCGGAATTGTCGATTCCCATTGCCATCCCGACGCCTATGCGGCACGCCTGATGAGCTGGCACGAACTGTCGCCGGATCACGTGGATTCTCGTGCGGCGCTGCTACGGCGGATCGAAACGGAATGCGCGGCCCTCGACGGCGACGAGTGGTTCGTCGGCTACCGGCTCAACGAGAACAAGTCCGGCGGCTATCCCAGCCTCGATGAACTGGACGCCGCGAGCGGTGGCCGGCCGCTGTTCATTCTACGGACCGACGGTCATCTCGGGCTCGCCAACTCGCGCGCCTTCGAGCTTTGCGGCATTCGCCCGGACGCTCTCGATCCGCCCTTCGGAAAGTTCGACCGGCATCCCGTGACCGGCGCCTTCACCGGGCTGGTCCGCGAGACCGCTGCCCATATCTTTCTCGATCGGGTGCACGAGAACGATACCCCCGAAAGCATCGCCCTTGGACTGGAACGGGTTTTCGCGGATTGGATCGGTTTCGGGATCACCACTGTCTACAACTCCCTCACCCCCGCCCGCGCGATCCGCGCGTACCAGCTGATGAAGGAACAGGGCCGCCTAGTTATGCGGGTCGGGATCATCGTAAGCGGGCGCGAGGCCGGCCTCGTGGAATCCTTTGCCGCCTCGGGCATCCAGTCCGGCTTCGGCGACGACGCCGTGCGGATCATCGGCGTCGAGTGGTGCCCGGACTGCTCCACCAGCGGCCGCACGGCGGCCTATCACACGCCCTATGTGGGTATCCCCGTCGAGGGCGAACCGGTGCCGAATACCGGCATGCTGCTTTATGATCTGGAGGATCTGAAGACTCGGGCCATCCAAGCGCACCGGGCCGGATTGCAGGTGATGATCGAGGGGGTCGGCGACCGGGGCATTGATTTCGCCCTGGATGCGATCGAGGCCTGCCTAGCCGCGGAGCCGCGCCGGGATCACCGGATGCGAGTGGAACACTGCTGCCACGTTACCCCGGCGATCCTGGCGCGTCTGAAACGGCTCGAGGTCATCGATAGTTCGGCCACCGGCTTCATGTTCGAGCTCGGGGATGCCTACCGGGCGAACCGGGGAGCGGCAGCGATGGCGGATATGTGGCCGCACCGGGCCCTGATCGACGCCGGCGTGCCGGCGCCCGGACATTCGGACGCGATGATCTGCAAGGTCAATCCATTCACCGCCATGCACGCGATGGTCAACCGCGAGACCGATACCGGTGGTGATCTCGACAAGCGCCAGGCGATTACGCCCTGGGAGGCGCTGCGGGCCTATACCTGGCTCGGCGCCTTTTCCGGGCGAGAGGATCATCTCAAAGGGTCGATCGAGGTCGGCAAGCTCGCGGATCTGGCGGTATTGGACCGCGACCTTCTCGCAATCGAGACCAGCGGGATCAAGGACATCAAGGTCGATCTGACGGTGCTCGGCGGAACCGTGGCGTTCGAGCGCTGAATCTGCGGCCGGCGCATAACCGTCCGATGAAGCTCGTCAGTTCGAGACGGCTTGGCTTTCAACCCTGGCCGACCGAGCCTGGACCCTTTTGGGTATACCGAAGCGCGCGAGCATGAGGCTTTCCGCGATCAGCTCCGCTTTGCCTATGAACGCTTCGGCCGTTTCCGGCTCGCAAACCTCCCTCGCGTTTTCACGGAACAGGCCCAACCAGATGTCGAAATGCCTCGGCTCGAGATCAGGGAGCGCATTGTGCTTGAGAACCGGATTGCCCTTGAAGCGCCGGGTCTGGAGCATGACCGACGACCAGAAATCCACCATTCGCGAAAGGTGCGGCGTCCAATCGACGATCACCGACGCGAAGATCGGGCCGAGATCGGGATCCCGGCGCACGCGCGCGTAAAACCCGTGGACCAACTCCTCTATCAAAGCTTCGGTGATCATGGTCCGGGAAAGCTCCGCAAGAAAGGCGTCTTCGACGATCTTTAAAGCATTGTGACGCTAAAAGATATACTTAAAATACATCTTTTTAAGATGCTTCCGGAGGTTTCATGCGGTTCACGCTTCACACCGACTTCGCGCTGCGGGTTCTGATGTATCTCGGTGCCGCGCCCGGCGATGGTCTGGTTCGGATCAGGGCGATTTCCGAAGGGTACGGGATCTCGGAGAATCACCTGATGAAAGTGGTCCATCGCCTTGGCCAGGCAGGCTTCATCGACACCGTGCGGGGCCGCAACGGCGGCATGCGACTGGCGCGGGATCCGCGAGACATCAATATCGGCTCGGTGGTGCGGACCTGCGAGGACGACATGCGGATCGTCGAATGCTTCGATCCGGCGACCAACAGATGTCCCATCATCTCCGCCTGCGCTCTGCCACGGGTTCTGGACGAGGCCCTCGCGGCCTTCATTGACGTGCTGGACCGCTATACGCTGGCGGACCTCCTGAGGCCGCGCGCCGCATTGTGGGAGGTTCTCGGCTCGGCCGAGACCCCCGGGTCCCCCACCGAACGGGGTTAGACTTGGGACCTTCCAAGCAAGCTGCTAGAACCAAGCCGATCCCCTATTGCATGTGGAGCGGCGAGCCATGGCGCGGTATCTGAAAACCGGACAATCGGAAACCGAAAAGGCGGAAGAGAACGCCAAAGTGAGGGCGATCGTCGAGGCGACCTTGGCCGAGATCGAAGCCCGGGGCGATGCCGCCGTCGCGGAACTGTCCAAGAAGTTCGACGGCTGGGAGCGCGAGACCTTCCGGCTTTCCGAGGCCGAGATCGAGGCCTGCCTCGCCCGGATGAGCGCCCAGGACATCACCGACATCAAGTTCGCCCAGGAACAGGTGCGCAACTTCGCGAAGATTCAGCGCGAGGCGCTCAAGGATGTCGAGGTCGAAACCCTGCCCGGGGTGATCCTCGGCCACAAGAACATCCCGGTGAACGCCATCGGCTGCTATGTGCCCGGCGGCAAGTATCCGATGGTCGCCTCGGCGCATATGAGCATCGTCACCGCCGGGGTCGCGGGCGTGAAGCGGATCATCGCCGCCTCGCCGCCCTTCAACGGCGAGCCGAACCCCGCGGTCGTCACCGCCATGCATCTCGGCGGCGCGGACGAGATCTATTGCCTCGGCGGCATTCAGGCGGTGGGGGCCATGGCGCTTGGGACCGAGAGCATCGCCGGCGTCGATATGCTGGTCGGCCCCGGCAACGCCTTTGTCGCCGAGGCCAAGCGCCAGCTCTATGGCCGGGTCGGCATCGACCTTTTCGCCGGTCCGACCGAGACCCTGGTGATCGCGGACGAGACTGTGGACGGCGAGATCTGTGCGACCGACCTCTTGGGCCAGGCCGAGCATGGGCCCACCTCGCCGGCCATTCTGGTCACAAACTCGGAAAGGCTTGCCCGCGACACCATGGCCGAGGTGGAGCGGCAGCTGACCGTGCTGCCCACCGCCGCGATCGCCGGACAGGCCTGGCGCGATCACGGCCAGGTCATCGTCTGCGAGGATGAGGCCGAAATGCTGGCGGTCGCCGACGAGATCGCGTCGGAACATGTCCAGGTCATGACCCGGGACCCGAACTGGTTCCTGGAAAACATGACCAATTACGGTGCCCTGTTCCTCGGCCCGGAGACCAATGTCTCCTACGGCGACAAGGTGATCGGCACCAATCACACCTGCCGACCAAAAGGCGGCGCGCTATACCGGCGGACTCTGGGTCGGCAAGTTCCTGAAGACCTGCACCTACCAGCGCGTCACAACGCCCGAGGCGAGCGCCATGATCGGCGAGTACTGCTCGCGGCTCTGCGCCATCGAAGGCTTCGCCGGGCATCAGGAACAGGCGGATATCCGGGTCCGGCGCTACGGCGGCAAGAACGCGGCGGAATGAGGCGCGGCGGGTCGGCTCTCACCCCGTCCCGAAGAACAGGGTTCCGAGAAACCGTCCCGGCATTAGCGTGAACACACCGGCGGTCGTGAGCCCACCCATCATGCCGATCATCATCACTCGATGTATCCGGATCCGGCCGCGCCGGATCGCCACGATCGCGGTCGCCATCATCACCAGGGTGAGCACCGTCAGCCCGTGAATCCAGCTGAAGCCGCCGGGATTGAGCTCCTGCAAGCCGAATGACGGCAGGGTCACGGCAAGCATAGCGGCGATCCAGATCCAGCCGATCGCCCGATGGCGGGGCGTTCCTTTTCGTCCCGCAAGGTTGGCGATCCCCAGCACAAGCGCAATCAGTGCCGCGAAGAGGTGCACAAGCATGATCGACTCGGGTGTCATGGGCCGATCCGTTCAACGACTGCGGCACCCTCTGCACCTTTCGCGGTCGCGGCGGCCTCGAGACGCCGCCGGCACGCCTGCGCCCAGTCCCTTTCGAATGCCGCCACACGC
Source organism: Alphaproteobacteria bacterium (assembly GCA_038146985.1). Lineage (GTDB taxonomy): Bacteria > Pseudomonadota > Alphaproteobacteria > Thalassobaculales > Thalassobaculaceae > JADHLJ01. Next base: position 467,970 of record JAYQSQ010000009.1, on the reverse strand, counting down.
TCGCCGTAATCCACGGTCATCAGCCAGAACATAGCGTCCGGGTTTTCGGCCTCCGTCGCCTCAAGTTCCGACCGTATCTCGGCAAGCCTTGCAAGGCCCGCCTCGTTGTCGGCGATTTTGCCGTCCAGCCAGCCGATCAACACTTCCGGGTTCTGGCGGTAGCCGAAAAACATCTTCAGCAGCAATTCCGAACGCGGCGGCCGCGGCACCGGCGCTTCGGCAAGCCACTGGTCCAGCGCCGCGATTCCCGAATGGGTGATCGTGTAGACCCGGCTCATGCGGCCGCCGGTAGCCTCCTCGCGCGCGGTCACCAGACCGTCCTTCTCCATCCTGGCGAGGATCGGATAGACCCTGCCGTCATTCTCGCGCCAAAAATTGGCAACCGAGCCGGCGATGGTCTCCTGCAGCCGATAGGCGCTGCTCTCGCCGCGCGAGAGGAAACCGAGAAGGGCAAATTTGGTGCGGTTGGGCTGCATACCTTATAATAAGGTATTTATCGTGGATTAATCAAGGCGTCGGTTTTCCGATCCCTGGAATTTGTCTAAGACAGCACACGCACAGACCAGCCTTGGAGCTCATCACATGTCCCGTTCCCGCTCCCCCGACCGTTTCCGCCTGGATGGCCTCGTCGCGCTGGTGACCGGAGCCGGCCGGGGATTGGGGGAAGCCTGCGCCGTTGCTCTGTCCGAGGCGGGCGCCGAGGTGATCCTGATGAGCCGCACCCAAAGCGAACTCGACACTCTCAAGGCACGCATCGAGGCCGATGGCGGCACCGCCCGGACCGTGATCTGCGACGCTTCCGACCCTGCCACAATCGCCGAGACCGTGCCGACGCTGGGCCCGATCGATATTCTGGTGAACAACGCGGGCACAAATATTCCGGAGCCGTTCCTGGAGGTTTCGCTGGAGCATCTGGATACGATCCTCGACCTCAACCTGCGCGGCGCCTTTCTGATGGCCCAGGCGGTGGCGCGCGGCATGGTGGCGCGCGGCAAGGGCGGCTCGATCATCCACATGTCCTCGCAAATGGGGCATGTGGGCGCGCCGAACCGCACCGCCTATTGCGCCAGCAAGCACGCCATCGAGGGCCTGACCAAAGCCATGGGGGTCGAGCTCGCGCCCCACGGCATCCGCACCAACTCGGTTGGCCCGACCTTCGTGGAGACGCCCCTTGCCAAGGGTTTCCTCAAGGACCCGACCTTCGCAAAAGACGTGCTGGAACGCATCCCCATGGGCAAGCTCGGCCGGGTCGAGGACGTGGCCGACGCCGTCGTCTACCTCGCCTCCCCAGCCTCGGCCATGGTCACCGGCACCAGCCTTGTGGTCGACGGCGGCTGGACGGCGCGGTGAGGGTGGCGCGCGGCGCGGTTCCGAGTTCTGCGATTTCGTTATCAAATAGGACCCTTCGAGATCCTGGACTTGATCCAGGATCTCGAAGGGTCCTGTTACCCGCTGTCAGCAACGCCTACCCCAGCCCCACAACCCGCCCCTCGCGCGCCGACTGGTACGCTGCATCGATGATCCGCATGGCCGGCACTAGGTCACCGAGACCCGGCGACGGCGACCGGCCCGCCGCCAGATCGTTAAGAAACTGTTCGACGAAGGTCCCGTACATGGGGTCGGAATCGAGATTCATGGCGACCTCCTCCACCGGCCTGCCAGGGCGGAAGACGGCGACGCCGCCGGGCCGGGTCTGCACATAATGGCCTGCGCTGGCGAGACTGAAGGAGTATTCGCGCTTGTCCGGCGACTCCGGGAAATTGTAGCCGGTCTCGATCAGGGCCCGCCCGCCCTTGGACGATGTCATGGTCAGAAGCGCCGTGTCCTCGACCGCCTCGCCATGCAGGCTGTTGTCCACATGAGCGAAGACCTGGTCCGGCGCATTCGGGAGCAGCCGGAGCGCGAGGTCGATGAAATGCGCCCCGAGATTCATCAGGCAGCCGCCGCCACTGATCGCCGGGTCGAGCATCCAGCCATTGCCGGAATTCGGATAGCGGCTGGGCGGGCCGGCATTGAACCGCCAGGCGGTCATGGTGAAACGCGCGCCTTCCTCGCCGATCAGCCGGTCCAGCAAGGCCTGCAACGGGCCGACCCGCTGGATCAGCGGCACCGCGACCGGCACATGGGCGGCCTCGGCTTCCCGTTTCAGCGCCTCGGCGTCCCTTGCGGTCAGACCCGCAGGCTTTTCAAGCGCAAAGGGGATACGCCGGGCGATCAGCGCGCGGGCGATCTCCGGCATCTCGGCATGCCGGCCGAAGGCAATCGCCGCATCCGGCGCCGATCCGGCCAGCGCGTCGCGCCAGTCGGCATGGGCCGGACAACCAAACCGTGCCGCCTCACGCTCTCGGATCGCCAGGTCCCGGTCCGAGATCCCGACGACCTCGGCGCCGGCGGCAAGCAGGGCATCGATATAGAGCGGGTAATGCCAATGGGAGACTTCGAGCAGGAGGATTTTCATGGCAGCATGCCCAGCGGACGGTTTCGAATGGCAAAGACGACGGCCCAAGTCTAACGGTCACCGTCGCCGAATGACCAGTGAATGGGAGGATGGGATGCCGCTTCTGGGCAAGGGCGTGGCCGCGATCTGGCACAATGTCGCGCCGGAATTTCAGGCCGATTACAACCACTGGCACTGCTACGAGCACGTGCCGGAGCGGGTCGGCATTCCGGGCTTTCTGCGCGGCCGGCGCTATGTGGCGATCGAGGGCGAGCCGGAATTCTTTCATTTCTACGAGACCGAGAGCCTTAAGACCCTGACCTCCAAGGCCTATCTCGACCGGCTGAACAACCCGACCGAGTGGACCCGGCGGGTCGGCCCGAACATCAAGGACAACAACAGAACCTTGAGCCAGGTCGTCGCGTCGGTCGGCATCGGCGGCGGCGCGGCGATCCTGACCGGTCGTTTGCAAGCAGCGCCGGGGCGCGACGCGGACCTGTCCGGCTGGCTGGCGAGCGAGATCCTGCCGGGCCTGATCGGCCGTCCCGGCATCGTCGCCGCGCATCTGCTGCAGGGAGACCAGGCCTCAAGCGCCACCCAGACCGAGGAAAAGGCCATGCGCGAACGGCCGGACGACGTCGCCGACTGGGTGCTGTTCGTCGAGGGGATCGAGGACACGCCACTCACCCCCCTGTGGCGCGGCGGCGCGCTGTCCGAGAAATCCCTGAAGGACCACGGCGCCGCCAAGGCTGCACTGGGCACCTACCGGCTTCACTTCGCGCTGTCTAACGAGGACCTGATCTAAGCGCCGCGCACTGGACGCCGCCGCCCAGCGAGGCTATTGGAGCGCCATGGGCAACGGCAACGAAGCGATCTTCAGCGGCGAGGCGGTCGGCTGCGTGCGTGGTGCGCGGCGGGTCTTCAACGGGCTCGATTTCACGCTCCGTTCCGGCGACGCCCTGGTTCTGACCGGGCCCAACGGCAGCGGCAAGTCGAGCCTGCTGCGGCTGATGGCCGGACTGTCGGCGCCGGCGTCGGGCGCCGTCCTCTGGAATGGCTCGGGTATTTCCAAGGACCGCGAGGCTCACGCCGCCCGCACCCACTATGTCGGCCATGTGACGGCGACCAAACCGGCGCTTACGACGGCGGAGGATCTGGCCTTCTGGTCAGCCTTCCGCCTCGCCGAGGATACGACGGCACAGGAGAGGGCGCTCGATCATTTCGGCCTCTCACGGCGCGCGCGCTTTCCCGTCCGGTTCCTCTCTTCCGGTCAGAAGCGGCGTCTGGCCCTCGCAAGACTGCTCGCCGCGCCGGCCCCGCTCTGGCTGCTGGACGAGCCGACGGTGGGATTGGACAGCCAAGGCCAGCGGGCTCTTGAGACCGCGATCGCCGATCACCGCGCCGGCGGCGGCATCGTGGTTCTGGCCTCGCATGTCTCTGTCGATCTCGGCGGCACGGTGAAAACGCTGAACCTTGCCGATTTCTCCGTCTCGGCGGGGCCGGAGGCCGGCGCGTGAAGGGGTTTGCCGCGATCATCCGCCGGGAGCTGAAGCTGGCCCTGCGTCAAGGTAGCGACGCCGCCGTCGCGCTGATGTTCTACGTCGTGGTTGTCGCGTTGTTCCCGCTCGGCGTCGGGCCGGAGCCGGGCATTCTGGAACGGATTTCAGGCGGCGTGGTTTGGATCGGCGCCTTGCTGGCGGCGATGCTCTCGCTGGACCGTCTCTTCCAGTCCGATTACGAGGACGGCTCTCTGGACCTGCTGGTCATGGCGCCCTGGCCGCTAGAACTGATGGTGCTCGCCAAGTGCCTCGCGCACTGGCTGGTCACCGGCCTGCCGATCATGCTGATCTCGCCGCTCCTGGGCCTGCTGCTGCACATGGATACTGGCGCCTATATGGCTCTGCTCGCCGCAATGGCCCTCGGCACACCGATCCTGAGCCTGATCGGCGCGGTCGGCGCGGCTCTGGTTCTGGGCGCGCGCCGGGCGGGAGTCCTGGTCTCGCTGCTGGTGCTGCCGCTGACCGTCCCGGTGCTGATCTTTGGAGTCGCCGCCGTGGAAGCGGCCGCCATCGGACAGGATCCGCAGCCTCATCTATTGCTGCTCGGCGCGCTTCTGCTGGCCGCGCTGCCGCTCTGTCCTTGGGCAGCGGCGGCGGCCTTGCGGCAGGCCACGGCTTGAGGCAATAACTCCCCATGCATTGGTTCGCGAACCCCGCCCGCTTCATGCGGATTGCCGAGAAGGCCTTACCCTGGATCGCCGTCGCCGCCGTAATATCCACCGGCGCCGGGCTTTACCAGGGCCTGCTCGTCTCCCCCGCCGACTATCAGCAGGGCGAGACCGTGCGGATCATGTATGTCCATGTGCCGTCGGCCTGGATGGCGATGTTCTGCTACACGATGCTTGCCGTCGCCAGCGCCAGTTTTCTGATCTGGAAACACCCGCTCGCCGATGTCGCGGCCCAGGCCGCCGCCCCGATCGGCGCCGCCTTCACCGCCATGGCGCTGGTCACCGGCGCGCTTTGGGGACAGCCCATGTGGGGCACCTGGTGGGTCTGGGATGCGCGGCTGACTTCGGTGCTGATCCTGTTCTTCCTGTATCTCGGCTACATGGCCCTGGTGAATGCCTTCGACGAGCCCGAACGCGGCGCGCGCGCGGGCGCGATCCTGGCGCTGGTCGGAGTGGTGAACGTCCCGATCATCAAGTTCTCCGTTGATTGGTGGAATACCCTGCATCAGCCGGCCAGCCTGACCCGGCTGGACGCGCCGGCCATCGATCCGGCGATGCTGACCCCGTTGTTGCTGATGGCCTTGGGGTTCCAGCTTTATTTCTTCGTGGTCCTGATCATCCGCATGCGGACCCTGCTCGCGGCCCGGCGCATCCGCGCCCTGCACATGATGGAGCCGGGTGACTGATTGCACTGGGACCGGTTTGAAGACGCTTACAAATCACCTATCTTGAGTACATGGCGTATCCTGGGAGACTCCGGACATCGGCGATTTCTTGAACATGGGCGGCTACGGGGCCTATATCTGGCCGGCCTACGGGGTCGCGGCGGTGGTCATGCTCGGGTTGCTGTGGAACTCGATCCATACCTCGCGGGTCCATCAGCGCGAATTGGCCGAACTCGAAGCCAGCGGCCGGACGCGCCGGCGGCGGACCGGTTCCACGCCGGCTCCGGTCACCAATCAGGTCCAAACCACCGAGGATCGCGGTAATGACCCCCAAGCGTCGTAGACTGAGCATCGTCGTCATCGGCCTGGTCATGCTGGGAACCGCCGCGGCGCTCGTGTTGACCGCCTTCGAAGACAACCTCGTGTTCTTCTTCAGTCCGACCGACCTGAAAGCCAAGGCCATCGCTCCGGAACAGCGCATCCGCGTCGGCGGCCTTGTCGAGGAAGGCAGCATCGAGAAATCCGCCGACGGTCTGGTGGTCAACTTTCGGGTGACCGACCTGCAGAATGTCGTCCCCGTCACCTTCAATGGCGTGCTGCCGGACCTGTTCCGCGAAGGCCAGGGCGTCGTCGCGGAGGGACGGTTCATCCAAGGAACCTTCAAGGCCAGCGAGGTGCTGGCCAAACACGACGAGACCTACATGCCCAAGGAAGTTGCGGACGCTCTGAAGAAATCCGGCAAGTGGAAGGGTGAGGCCAAGCCATGATCGCCGAGCTTGGGCATTTCGCGCTGGCGCTGGCGCTATGTATTGCGGTGGTCCAGTCGGTGCTGCCGCTCGTCGGGGCGGCGCGGGGCGACGACATTTTGATGAGCCTCGCGCGCCCTGCCGCCTCCGGCCAGTTCCTGGCCATCGCCGTCGCCTTCGGCGCGCTGACCTACGGGTACGTTACATCCGACTTCTCCATTCTGAATGTCGCCCAGAACTCACATTCCCTGAAACCCATGCTCTATAAGGTGAGCGGCGTCTGGGGAAATCACGAGGGATCGATGATCCTCTGGGTGCTGATCCTCTCGCTGTTCGGTTTCGCGGTCGCCGCCTTCGGCAACAATCTTCCGGCCTCGCTGCGGGCCCGCGTCCTCTCGGTCCAGGGGATGATCGGGGTCGGCTTCCTCGGCTTCATCCTGCTCACCTCCAACCCGTTCGAGCGGCTGAACCCTGCACCCCTCGACGGCCGCGACCTCAACCCCCTGCTCCAGGATCCCGGCCTCGCCTTTCATCCGCCGATGCTTTATCTCGGCTATGTCGGGTTCTCGATGGCCTTCTCGTTTGCCGTCGCGGCCCTGATCGAAGGCCGGGTCGATCCCGCCTGGGCGCGTTGGGTACGGCCCTGGACCCTGGCGGCCTGGACCGCGCTGACAGCCGGTATCACGCTCGGCAGCTGGTGGGCCTATTACGAGCTCGGCTGGGGCGGCTGGTGGTATTGGGATCCGGTCGAGAACGCCAGCTTCATGCCCTGGCTGGCCGGTACCGCGCTGCTGCATTCCGCCATCGTCGTCGAAAAGCGCGACGCGCTGAAGAGTTGGACCATCCTGCTGGCGATCATCACCTTCGGGCTCAGTCTCATGGGCACGTTCCTGGTCCGCTCCGGTGTGCTCACATCTGTGCATGCCTTCGCGGTCGATCCGGAGCGCGGCCTTTTCATCCTTGGTCTGCTGGTCGTCGCCAGCGGCGGCGGGTTGATCCTGTTCGCGATCCGGGCGCCGTCGATGAAGCTCGGCGGCATGTTCCAGCCGATCAGCCGGGAAGGCGGGCTGATCATGAACAACCTGCTGCTTTCGGTCGCCACCGCGACGGTGTTCATCGGCACGCTCTACCCGTTGTTCCTGGATGCGACCACCGGCGAGAAGGTCTCTGTCGGCCCCCCCTTCTTCAACGCCGCCTTCGTGCCCGTCATGATGCCGCTGATCCTGCTGGTCGCCGTCGGCCCGATGCTGGCCTGGAAGCGCGGAGACCTTCCCGGGGCGATGGCGCGGCTCTGGGTCGCGGCGGCCGTCTCGATCGCGGCGGCGGCATTCGTCTGGAGCCGCCAGAACGACGTCGCCCTCGGCCCGGTCATCGGTTTCGCCTTCGCGGGCTGGCTTGCCGGCGGCGCTGTAACCGAATGGGCGGAGCGGATCGCCCTATTCCGGGTGCCGTTTTCGGTATCGCTTTCCCGCGCGCTTGGGCTGCCCCGCGCGGCTTACGGCATGACCCTCGCCCATTTCGGTCTGGCGATCTTCATCTGCGGAGCCGTCGCCGACAGCTTCTGGCGCCAGGAGGTGGTGGTGAACGCAAGGCAGGGCGAAACCGTGTCGATCGCCGGCTACGACCTCACACTTGAGAAAGTGGAGCGCGCCCAGGGCCCCAACTATCAGACCGAGTCGGCCTTCATCCGGGTCCGGCGGGGAGGCGCCGAGGTCGCCACATTGGTGCCCGAGCGTCGGTTCTATCCGGTGCAACAGATGCCGACGACGGAAGCGGCGATCCACAGCACGTTTCTGGCGGATCTCTATGCCGCCATCGGAGAGGGCGGCGCCAGGGACGGCTGGACGGTGCGCGTCTGGCATAATCCGCTCGTTCCCTGGATCTGGACCGGCTGCCTGATCATGGTGGCGGGCGGATTGGTATCGCTGTCCGACCGGCGGCTCAGGGTCGGCGCGCCCCGGCGCCGCGTGCAGCCGGACCAGGCAGCGGCTCCCGCCGGGGCGGACTGACCGCATGGCACGCCTGGTTTATCTGCTTCCCCTGCTGCTGTTCGCCGCCGTCGCGGCCTATTTTGCGGCGCCCATCCTGCAGGAAAAAGATCCCCGCCTTCTGCCGTCGGCGATGATCGACAAGCCGGTGCCCGCGCAATCCCTTCCGCCGCTGGTTTCGGGTAAGCCCGGCATCGACCCCGCCAGCCTTACCGGCGAGGTCAGGCTGGTGAATTTCTTCGCCTCCTGGTGCGGTCCCTGCCGGGTGGAGCACCCGCTTCTGATGGAGATCGGTGCAAGCGGGACGGTGCCGCTTTTGGGTGTGAACTATAAGGACGCGCCCGCAGCGGCGGTAAACTGGCTGGCCCAGCTCGGTGACCCGTTCGAACGGATCGGGCGCGACGGCGACGGCCGTGTGGCGATCGATTGGGGTGTCTACGGGGTTCCCGAAACCTATGTCGTCGACAAGGCCGGGCGAATTCAGTACCGCCATGTCGGCCCGCTCTCGCGGGAGGCCTACCGCGATATCATTCTGCCGCTGGTCGAAACATTGCGGGGAGCCGGGGGATGAAACGGCTCGCCTTGATCCTGACGATCCTGCTGTCGTTTACCGTGACGGTGCCTCTGCCGGCGGTCGAGCCCGAAGAGATGCTTGCCGACCCGGCCCTTGAAGCGCGGGCCCGGGCGCTGAGCAAGAACATCCGCTGCCTGGTCTGCCAGAACCAGTCCATCGACGACAGCAATGCCTCCCTGGCCAAGGATTTGCGGGTCATCGTCCGCGAAAGGCTGATGGCGGGTGATAGCGATGACGCAATTCTCGACTATCTCGTCGAGCGCTACGGCGAATTCGTGCTGCTGAAACCCAGGGTGACGGCGGCGACCTATGCGCTCTGGTATGGACCCTGGGTGGTCTTGGCTTTCGGAGCCCTTGGCGCGGCGCTGTTCCTGGTACGGCGGCGCGACGCTCCGGCGGCAAAACCTTTGGACGCCGCCGAAACGGCGCGGCTCGACGAACTTCTGCGCGAGAACGACGGCGATGACGACCGGGAGCCCAGGTCATGATTTTCTGGCTGATCGCGGGCATTCTGACTTTCGGGACCGTGCTGGCGCTGGTCTGGCCGATCATAAACGGCACGGAGTCCCACGAGGACCGCGCCGAGCACGGCTTGCGTGTCTATCGCGATCAGCTTGACGAGCTGGAACGCGACCACGCCGACGGGCGGGTCGGCGCCGCCGAACTGGAGGCGGCGCGCGTCGAGATCCAGCGCCGCATGCTGGCCGCGGATACGGAAGCAAAAGCGGCACCGCGCAAGTCGGCGGCGATGTCGCCGTCGCGGCGGATGCTGATGGTCGTGGTGCTGGTCTTCTTCGTTCCAGCCGTGGCGCTGGCCGTTTACATGAACAAGGGTAACCCGACCCTCCCGAACCGCCCCTATGCCGACCGCGCGGACGAGCGTCTCGCCGCCCAGCAAGCGCGAGAGGGCGAGGCGACCCCAAGTTCCGACGGTCAGACCGGCCAGCATGAAGGCATGGGTGAGATGGTCGCCCGCCTTGAAGAACGTCTGCGCGACAATCCACGTGACCTGGAAGGCTGGGTACTGCTGGGCCGCTCCTACCTGGTGACCCGGGACTATCCGAAGGCGGCCGAAGCGCTGCGCCAGGCGGTGGGCCTCTCCCAGGGAGACGCGCGGACGCTTGCGGCCTATGGCGAAGCCCTGACGATGGCCGCCGGCGGCTCGGTCACGCCGGACGCGCTGGCCGCGTTCGAATCCGCGCGGGAGCGCATGCCGGGTGAGCCTCGGGCGCGCTTTTACATCGGCCTCGCCGCGTCCCAGCGCGATGATCACGAGTCGGCGCTCAGAACCTGGGTTTCGCTGGAGGCCGACACACCAGCCGGCGCCGGTTGGGAATCCCTCCTGAAAAGCCATATCGAACGTGTTGCCGGAGAATCAGGCGTCGATGTCGCGGCCCTACGGCTCGCGGAACGCACGAAGCGGCCTATGCCGGAGATGCGGGCCGACACGCCGTCGTCCTCAGGATCGCGCGGTCCCACCCAGGATCAGGTCGCCGCGGCCCGCGACATGTCGCCGGAGGACCGTCAGGCCATGATCCGGGGCATGGTCGACGGGCTTGCCGCGCGCCTGGAGGAAAATCCGGATGATGTCGATGGCTGGATGCGCCTTGGCCGTTCCTATGGGGTCCTGCAGAATCCGGAAGCGGCCTTGAAAGCCTTCGCGCGGGCGGCGGAACAGGCCCCGAACCGGATCGACGTCCAACTGGCCTATGCCAGAGCGCTGTTTCCGCAGGGCACCCCCGAGACGGCCATGCCACCGGCCTTCAAGTCCCTTATCAAGCATTTGCTGACCCTGGACCCGGCTCAGCCGGAGGCAATGTTCTATGGCGGCATGATTGCCGCGAATGAGGGCGACAAGGCCACGGCTCGGGATCTATGGGGCAAGTTGCTTATCCGCCTGGGTCCGGATGCCCCGGTCCGGCCGGCCCTGGAAGCGCGGCTGAAGGCCCTCGACGGCGGCTGATACTCGCCTTGCCGATTGACAGGGCGCGCCGTCAATGGCCTAAACCGGGAGGTTTTCATCGACGGCGGTCCCATCGTGCATCTGAGAAACGCCGGCTTGCTGGTCGTTCTTTGCCTGGTTCTCTACCTGCCGGGCCTTTCGGTAATTCCGCCTTTCGATCGCGACGAAGCCCGCTTCGCCCAGGCGTCAAAGCAGATGGTCGAGACCGGCGATATCATCGACATCCGCTTCCAGGACACGCCGCGCTACAAAAAACCCGTCGGCGCCTATTGGCTGCAGGCGGCGTCTTCCGCGCTGTTCGAGCCGGATGAGCCGACCGCCATCTGGGCCTATCGCCTCCCCTCCGTGCTCGCCGCGATCTTCGCGGTACTCATGACGCATGCATTGGCGCGGCTGTTTCTTGCCGAATTCTCCGCCTTTATTGCCGCGGGACTCCTCGCCGTGAGTTTTATGCTGACCGCCGAGGCGCATATGGCAAAGACCGACGCGCTGCTGCTGGCGACGGTCCTCGCGACGCAACTCGGCCTCGCACGGGCCTATACCGGCACGCGCGGAACCGGGACCTGGCTGATCTTTTGGCTAGGCATCGGGTTCGGAATGCTGATCAAGGGTCCGATCACGCCCCTGATCGCGGTCCTGACGATCGCCGCCTTGGCGATCGCCGACCGCCGGGTGCATTGGCTCCTCGCGCTTCGCCCGCTGATCGGGCTGCCTCTCGCGGCGCTTCTGGTCGCGCCATGGCTCATCGCGGTCCAGCTCCGGTCGGCGGGGGCGTTTCTGGAAAGTTCCGTCGGCGGCGATCTGATCCCGAAGCTGCTTGGCGCGATGGAATCCCACGGCTCTCCGCCGGGATACTACCTGCTGCTTCTCGCACTGACCTTCTGGCCGGGCTCGCTCCTGGTCTGGCCGGCACTGGGCAATGCCATTCGGAACCGGACCGAGCCGGCGGTCCGGTTTCTGCTTGCCTGGCTGATCTCGACCTGGATTTTGCTGGAACTGGTGCCGACCAAACTTCCGCACTACGTGCTCCCGCTTTACCCAGCCCTGGCGATCCTGATCGGCGTCTGGATCGATCGCTTCACCATGGCGACGCAGCGGAACATCAACGAGCCACCTCCGTTACCCTGGGGCAGCCGGATCGTCGCCTGTCTCTGGCTGGTCGTCGGACTTGCCCTTGCCGTCGCGGTCGCCGCGCTTCCGGTCTTCGGCACCGGCCCGGCCCACCCGCTCGGCGCCGTTACTAGCAGTGCGTCGGCGGCCGAGAGGATTGCCGGGCAAGTGCTTCAGGCCCTCATCGCCGCGCCGGAAGCGTTCATCGCCGCGCCCCTCGCCGCGCTGGTGACCGTTTTGGCGGCAACGGCTTTGCTGCGGCGCCTTCCGGGGCATGCGGCTCTGACGGGCATCGCCGGCGCCGCGTTGTTCCTGGCGGCATTGGCGCAGTTCACGGTCCCAGCCTTGAGCCATGTTTTCCTCTCGCCCCGGATCGCCGCCGCCTATGAACGGTCGCGAGGCGACGACGCGCCGCCCCTGATCGCGGTCGGCTATCACGAGCCGAGCCTGGTATTCCTCGCGGGAACCCAGACACGGCTTACCTCTCCCGCCGACGCGGTCCAGGCTCTGGCGGACCAGCCCGGCACCGTCGCCGCCGTCGCGCGGCGGCATCGAGAAGAAGTCGACGCCGGAGCGGCGGCACGCGGCATCGAGATCGAGACCCGGGAAAGCCTTGCCGGGCTCAACTACTCCAACGGGCGCGAGGTGATCATCGATATCGTCACGAGGAAAAGCACCCCATGACCCGGCCGCCCGGGCGGATTGCCGCCGGCCTTGGCGCGGGGTGGAAGGCATTCCTGGGCGATCTGCCGCGCCCGCCACTCGGCTGGGTTCTGATCCTGGTTCTCGCGACATGCCTGATGCTCGGCCTCTTTCTGGACCGGCCCGTGATCCGGGCGGCGGCGGAACTTGATCCGTCCCTCAAACGCCTGTTCGAGATCGCGACACAGCTCGGTGATGCGACCGGATGGCTGATCGCGATGCTTGCCGGAATCGCCGCCTGCGTCCTGCTGGCCCGGAGAACATCGGATCAGGGAAGGAAGACCCGCCTGACCGTGCATGCCTACAATCTCTGGTTCGCAATCCTGACGATCCTGGTCTCCGGCGCCGTGCATCACGTCCTGAAAGTCGTGATCGGACGGTACAGGCCGCGCTATCTGTTCTCCGAGGACCTTTACGGTCTCTCGCCATTCACCTTCGACATCGCACGCAATTCCTTTCCCTCCGGACATACCCAGACCATCGCCGCGGTCTGCTGCGCGCTCTACCTAACCTACCCGCGCTTCGCCGCGCTTTATCTGATTTTGGCCGGGCTGGTGGCGGTCAGCCGGGTTGCCCTTGTTGCTCATTATCCCAGCGATGTGGTGGCCGGCGCCTATCTTTCGATCTGCACCGCTATTCTCCTAAAACGCCACTATCTCGATCCTCGGGTGACAAGGGTGTTGAATCCCGCCGAGTCCGGGCGCTAAGAAGGCAGCAATCACCGCCATTTGCCAGGACCACGCATGTGAGCGAGGCAGCAAATCCGATTCAACCCGCGCCGGAGCCCAGCCGGCCGCCACTGCTGTCTGTGGTGGTGCCGGTTCTGAACGAGGCCGACAACATCCGCCTCCTGGTGGAAGAGATCATCGCGGCCTTGGACGGCGTCTGCGATTTCGAGATCGTCTATGTCGACGACGCCAGCACCGACGGCACCCGCAGCACGCTCCTGTCCCTCAGGAAGACGGAACCCCGGTTGCGGGTTCTCGTGCACGACAAATGCGCCGGCCAGAGTGCCGGCTTGCGCACCGGCATCATGGCCGCCCACGGCGATCTGATCGCGACGATCGACGGCGACGGCCAGAACGATCCGGCGGACATTCCCAAACTTCTCAAAGCCTATCAGGCCGAGGAAGGGTCCGGCCGGGTGATGATCACCGGGCACCGGGTCAACCGGCGGGACACGTGGGCCAAGCGCCGGGCCTCGCGAATCGCCAACGCGATCCGCCGTGCCGCATTGCGCGACGACAATCCCGACACCGGCTGCTCGCTGAAACTGTTCCGGCGTTCGCTGTTCCTCAGATTTCCGTATTTCGATCATATGCACCGCTACCTTCCGGCGCTTGCCAAGCGCGAGAATTGCGCGGTGCGGGTGGTTCCGGTAAACCATCGCCACCGGACCCAGGGCCGGTCCAAATACACCAATTTCGGCCGGCTGCTGGTCGGTATTCCCGATTTGCTGGGCGTGATGTGGCTGATCCGCCGCTCCCCCGGCGACCTCAAGAGCAAGGAAGCCAGGTAATGGAATCCGCGATCAGTGGGATCATGAACTGGTTTTTCCCGAACGGGTTCGACGCCTGGGAAGCCATTCTCCTGGTGTTCGGCCTGACCGCCCAGGCGATGTTCACCGCCCGTTTCCTGGTGCAGTGGCTGGTCAGCGAGAAAAAGCGCGAAAGCGTGATCCCTCTCGCCTTCTGGTACCTCAGCCTGTGCGGCGGCGTGATGCTGTTCTGCTATGCCGTCATGCGCAAGGACGCGGTGATCATGCTGGGCCAGGGCACCGGCATCTTCATCTATTCCCGCAACCTCTTTCTGATCTACCGCAAGCGGCGCGCCGATGCCGCCCAGGCGACGCCCCCGACCACGCCTTCCGCCGCCTGATCGATCCGCGCCGAGCATTCCAAATCCGTCCGGTGCCGTGATAGCGTACGCCCGGTATCTCGCATCGCGTCCCCGAACCTGGAGCATCCCATGGCGGTACAGCGCCTCGGCATCATCATGAACGGCGTCACCGGACGCATGGGCACCAACCAGCATCTCGTGCGCTCGATCCTGGCGATCCGCGCCGAGGGCGGACTCCGGTTGAAGAACGGCGACCGGGTCATGCCGGACCCGATCCTGGTCGGCCGCAACCCCGAGAAACTCCAGAAACTGGCGAGCGATCATGGCCTGCACCGCTGGACCATGGATCTCGACGCAGCCCTGGCAAACCCGGAGGACACGATCTTCTTCGACGCCGCCTCGACCGGGCTGAGGGCTGGGCTGATCAAGAAGGCCGTCGCAGCCGGCAAGCATATCTATGTGGAGAAACCGGCCGCCGAAACCCTGAAGGATGCCCTGGATGCCGCCCGCGCCGCCGAGACGGCCGGAGTCAAGCACGGGGTGGTGCAAGACAAGATCTTCCTGCCGGGCTTGCGGAAAATCAAAATGCTTCGGGATTCAGGCTTTTTCGGGCGCATCCATTCGGTACGCGGCGAGTTCGGCTATTGGGTCTTCGACGGCGAATTCCAGGCGGCGCAGCGGCCGAGCTGGAACTACAAGAAATCGGAAAGCGGCGGCATCATCCTCGATATGCTGGCCCATTGGCGCTACGTCTTCGACAACACCATCGCGCCGGTAAGGGCCGTCTCCTGCCTCGGCGCCATCCACCATCCAAGGCGGTGGGACGAGAACGGCGAGGAATATGCCGCCGACGCCGACGACGCGGCCTATTCGACCTTCCTGCTGGAGGGCGGGATCGTCGCGCAGATGAACTCCTCCTGGTGCACGAGGGTGCGGCGTGACGACCTTGTTACCTTCCACGTCGACGGCACCCATGGCTCGGCGGTCTGCGGGCTGCATAAATGCTGGACCCAGTCGCGGATGAACACCCCGCGCCCGGTCTGGAACCCCGATGTACCCCAGACCATGACATTCGCCGACCACTGGCAGGAGATGCCCGACCCCCAGCACTACGACAACGGCTTCAAGGAGCAATGGGAGGGTTTCATCCGCCACGTCATGGAGGACGGCCCCTGGACCAACACCCTGCTGGAAGGCGCCAAGGGCGTCCAACTCGCCGAGGCGGGTCTGAAAAGCTGGGAGCAGCGGCGCTGGATCGATCTTGAGGAACTGTCGCTTTGAGGCACCAAAATCGAATAGTCGAGCCTGACAAGGACAGGATCCTTCGAGACGGCGCTTACGCACCTCCTCAGGGCGAGTTCATTGGGTAGAATGAGCCACTCACCCTGAGGAGCCGTGAAACGGCGTCTCGAAGGGTCTTGTCCGACCCCGTTTGCAATACGGCAAATCCGCCACCTGAGGAGACCCGCCATGACCACCCTCACCCTGCCGCGCGGCGACGGCGCCACCGAGCGCTACACGCCCGGCCCACCTGCCGCGTTCGCGCATAAGGCAAGCGGTGCCCTGCCCCGGGTGGCCTTCGCCGCGGCCCATGTGGTGGCGGACCCACTGGCCGATTGCGATCCCTGGCTGGACGAGGCGATCGACTGGGACGCCACCATCGCCTACCGCCGGTATCTCTGGGATCTCGGGCTCGGCGTCGCTGAGGCGATGGACACCGCCCAGCGCGGCATGGGGCTCGGCTGGAAGACTGCTCAGGAACTGATCCGCCGCTCGGCCGCCGCGTCGAGGGACTATGACGGCGAGGCGATGATCGCCTGCGGTGCGGGGACCGACCATCTGGCGCCCGACCCGTCGCTCAGCCTCGATGACGTGATCCGTGCCTATGAGGAACAGTTCGAGATGGTCGAGGGGGCCGGCGGACGGATCATCCTGATGGCGAGCCGCGCGCTCGCGAAATGCGCCAGGGGCCCGGAAGACTATGCCAAGGTCTATGACCGCCTGCTTTCCCAGGCACGCGAGCCGGTGATCATCCACTGGCTGGGGGAGATGTTCGATCCGGCGCTGGCCGGCTATTGGGGCAGCGGCGACCACATGGCGGCGATGGATGTGGCGGTGGACGTGATCAACCGCAACGCCGCCAAGGTCGACGGGGTCAAGGTCTCGCTGCTGGACGATGCCAAGGAGATCGCCATGCGCCGACGCCTCGCCAAGGGCGTGCGGATGTACTCGGGCGACGATTTCAACTATCCGGACCTGATCGCCGGCGACGAGGAAGGCTATTCCGACGCGCTGCTGGGGATCTTCGACGCCATCGCGCCGGCGGCCAGCGCCGCACTCGCCGCCATGGCGCGGCAGGATATGACTCTCTACCACCAGATCCTGGCGCCGACGGTGCCGCTGTCACGGCACATCTTCAAGGCGCCGACCCGGTTCTATAAGACCGGCGTGGTGTTCATGGCGTATCTCAACGGCCATCAGGATCACTTCACCATGGTCGGCGGCCAGCAAAGCGCCCGCTCGGCGGTGCATCTGGCCGACATCTTCCGTCTCGCCGACAAGGCCGGGTTGCTGAGCGACCCGGAGCGCGCCAGCCGCCGTACCGCGACGGTGATGGCGCAGTACGGCGTTGCCTGATAAGACCGTTCCGGCCCACCGACCGCGCTCAAAACGAGGATCAATCGCATGTTCCAGAATTTCGAGACCGCCGACATCACCACGCCCGACCGGGGCTTCGGCTCGGCCAAGATTCATCTGGAGCATGGCGGCGACGGACCGCCGCTGCTGCTGATCCACGGCAATCCACTGACCCATGTGTCCTGGCATAAGGTGGCGCCGCTGCTGCAGGACAAGTACCACCTCTATTGCGTCGATCTGCGCGGCTATGGCGACAGTGTGGGGCCGGAGGACGGTGGGCCGGAGAGCATCAATTATTCCTTCCGCGCCATGGCCCAAGATCTGGTGGATGTCATGGCCTCGTTCGGCCATGAGAAATTTCTCGTCGCCGGACACGACCGGGGCGCACGCACCACCCACCGCATGGCGCTCGACCATCCGGACAAGGTGCTGAAGGCCGCCGTCATCGACATTCTGCCGAGCCATCACATCTGGTCCACCGCGTCGCCGCAATGGGCCAAGACATCCTGGCATTGGGTCTTCATGATCCAGCCCTACGACATGCCCGAGCGAATGATGGCCGCCGTGCCGCCGGAATATTACATGGAGAAAAAGATCTCCAAGCCGGGCAAGGGCCTCACCCCCTTCGCGCCTGAAGCCTTCGCGGAATATGTCCGCTGCTTTACCTGGAAGACGATCCGGGGTTCCTGCGAAGATTACCGGGCCTGCGCCACCTCGGACTTCAAGCTCGACAGCGCCGATTTCGATGCCGACAACCGGGTCAAATGCCCCCTGCTGGCGATCTGGGGCAAGGACAGCCACACCGGCAAGGTCTATGGCGACGTGCTGGCGGTCTGGAAGAACTATGCCGGTGGCGCAATCCAGGGCGGCCCGATCGATGCCGGCCACTACGTGATCGAGGAAAAGCCGCGCGAGACCGCCGACTGGCTGCTCAAGCACTTCGCTTGATTGGCCGGCCGAGGGTCCTTACGCCACCTCCGGCGCGCTTGCCCTGCGCCCCTCATAAAGATCCCGTCCCGCCACCAGGGCACGGATCTTGGCGTCGGCGATCGGGCGTTTCAGCATCCAGAAGCCGCAATCCGGGTGGATATGGGTGACCCGCCCCTCGCCCAGCACCGTGGCGGCGCGCTCCAGATCCCGGGCGATCTGATCGGCACTCTCGACCATGGTCGCCTTAATGTCGACGACGCCGAGACCCATGCCGATTTCGGGCCGGAGATCCCGGAACACCGCGAGTTCCTCGGACGGCCGGTTACGGCATTCCATGACAATGTGATCAACGTGGAGCGCGTTAAGGTAACTCATCAACCGGTCCCATCCGCCGGACTGAATCCGCTGGCCTCCATAGTTGCCGAAGCAAAGATGCACCGCCGGCGTGCCTTTGACCGCATCCAACACCCGGTTGATGGCCGACGCCGCCCATTCCCACTCCCCGGGATTGCCGGGCAGGTTCGCCTCGTCGAGCTGGACCACAGGTGCCGCGATATGGCTGACCTGTTCGGCCAGAACGTCGGCGATCGCGAAGGCAACTTCCTCGACGTTGCCGTAATGCTTGTCAACCAGGGTCTTGGCTAGCATATGCGGGCCCGTGAGGGTGAATTTGAGCGGCTTGCTGGCCAATGCGTCAGCGCGGCGCCAGGCACCCGGCAGATCGAGCGTACCGTGTCCGATCGGCCCGTCGACCACCCCCGGCGGCTGCAACCGGAACCCCATGCCCACCTGGGAGCGGTAGTCCACCAACTCGGCGAAATCGATCGCCGTGCGCACCCCCGACATCGGTCTCACAAAATATTCGATCATGCCGTTGGTGGCGGGGTGGTTGATGTCGAAGCGGTAGAGCTCGCCATCGCAGACGATGTCTATTCCGGCCTGCTCCTGGGTGTGTAGAACCACCTGGGTCGCATCCACCAGCGCCTGCTCGCTCGGGGCGGCGGTGAGCCAGTCCGGCACCGGGTAACTGCCGACCACGGTGGTTTTTATTTTCGGCATGCTCATCTGTTCGCTCCTTCGTCGACAACCAGGCGGTGCACAGGACCCTTCGAGACGCGCGCCAACGCGCGCTCCTCAGGGTGAGTTTCCGAAATGAAGCGACTCACCCTGAGGAGCGGCCCCTCGGGCCGCGTCTCGAAGGGTCCTGTCGTTTGCATGCGTAATCCTTGAAACCATTCCGCCCCTCACGGAACGCCGACCAAATAACAGGCCAGGTCACCGAATGACGAATCCGCCATCGACGGTGACGACGGTTCCGGTCATGAATTTCGACGCGTCGGACGCCAGCAGCAGAAGCGCACCGTCCAGATCATCGACCTGGCCGAGCCGGCGCGCCGGTACCGACTTGACCAGGGCCTGGCCGGGCGGTGATTGGAAGAACGCGCTGTTCATCGGGGTTTCGATATAGCCGGGCGCGATGGCGTTTACCCGGACCCCGTTGCGCGCCAGTTCAAGCCCCATGGCTGCCGTCAACTGGTTCAGTCCGCCCTTGGAGGCGCAATAGGTGGTCAAGGTGCCGATGGGGCGCGAGCCGAGCACCGAGGAGATGTTGATGATTGATCCGCTGCCGCGCGCCGCCATGCCCTTGGCGACGGCCTGAGCGCAGAAGAAACAACCTTTCAGATTGGTGCCGAGGACGGTGTCGTAATCCTCCTCGCTGACATCCAGAAACAGCTTGTTGATGGCCAGCCCGGCATTGTTCACCAGAATATCGATCGGCCCCAGCGCCGCCTCGACCTCGGCGATGCCGGCGTTGATGCTGGCCACTTCCATCACGTCCATGGCGACCGCGTGAGCAGTCCCGCCCGTGGCCTCAATCTCGTCTTTCAGGCTTTCGATCTTGGCCACCTGCCGCGCCGCCAGCGCGACCTTGGCGCCGTGTTTCGCCAGGGTCAGGGCGAATTGCCGGCCAAGGCCCTGGGAAGCTCCGGTGACCAGGGCGACCTTTCCGGTCAGATCATGGGGGTCGCTCACACGCTTTCTCCAACTCTAGCGGTTCTGTCTTGAATGGAAGGCATAGCCGATCAGGTTCATCAAGACCTGTGCGGCGAGGATCGAGGTCAGCCCCGCCGGATCATAGGCCGGCGCCACCTCGACCAGATCGATGCCGACCACCTCGTGCCGCTCGGTGACGCCCTTCAGAATCTCCATCACCTCGTAATACTGAAAGCCGCCATGGCTGGGCGTGCCGGTCCCCGGAGCGATCGAGGGATCGAAGCCGTCGATATCGATGGTGATGTAGCAGCGTGCGCCCGCCGGGATGGTTGCCAACACCGCCTCGGTGCCCATGGCCCGAATCTGGCGCACCGACAGGATGGTCGAGCCCGCCGCCCGCGCGTCCTCATAGTCGGAACGGTTCGAGGAGGAAACATTGCGGATGCCGAACTGGCTGAGGCCGGTCACATGGCGCATCTCCGAGGCCCGGCGCATCGGATTGCCGTGGCCGTAGCGCACGCCGTGCCGCTCGTTCACGAAATCCAGATGGGCGTCGATCTGCACCACATGGACCGGACCGTGCTCCGAGAACGCGGCGATGTTCGGCGCCGAGATCGCGTGATCGCCGCCCAGGACAACCGGAAGCGCGCCCTTGGCCAGGATCGCGCGCACGGCGGCCTCGGTATTGGCATGGCTCTTCTCGGTGTCCGTATGCACAATGTCGGCGTCGCCCACATCGACGATCCGGACATTCTCCATATAGGTGACATCATCTTCGTGATCGTAGGCGCCGGCATGGCCGAACGAGAACAGGGTGGAGGCCTCGCGGATCGCCCGTGGCCCCATCCTCGCGCCGGAGCGAAACTGGGTCCCCATGTCATAGGGAACGCCGAGCACCGCGACATCCGCGTCTATGCCCTCCCAATCAAGACAGGGCGGCGCCTTGGCGAAGGTCGCGTGGCCGACGAAGGGCAGGTTGAGGCGTCCGGTCTCGTATCCGTGTCCGCTCATGCCGTCTCCTCCTTGAGGCGTTCGACCAGAAGCCGCTTCATCAGCTTGCCGTTGGCATTCCGGGGCAGCGGACCGTCACAGAACGTGAAGTGGTCGGGAACCTTGTAGTCGGCCATCCGCTCCGCGCAATGGCGTTTAAGCGAAACCGCATCGTTGAACCCGTCCTTGGTCAGCACGAAGCAGTGCACGCGCTCTCCCAAGACCGGATCGGGCGCCGGAACGGCGGCGGCCTCGACCACGCGCGGGTGATAGGAGAGCACGTTCTCCACCTCGGCGCTGTAGATCTTGTAGCCGCCCCGGTTGATCATGTCCTTCTTCCGGTCGAACACCCGCACGAACCCCTCGGCATCGACCGAGCCGAGATCGCCGGACTTCCAATAACCGCCGGTGAAGTTCGCCGCCGTCGCTTCCGGTTTGTTCCAATAGCCGGGGACCACCATCGGCCCCTTGATCAGGATTTCACCGGGGCCGCCGGACGGCACGTCCCTGCCGTCGTCATCCACCACCCGGACCTCGGCGCAGGGCACAACGAGGCCGACACTGTCGCCCCTGGCCCCGCCCAGGCCCGGCGGCATGATGGTTGTCGGGGAGGTGGTCTCGGTCGCGCCATAGGCGTTCGAGAGCCCAAGATTGGGAAGCTTTTCGGCCAATGTCGCGATCGTTGCCTCGGGCATCGGCGCTCCGCCATAAGCGCCGATCCGCCAGGCCGAAAGGTCGTGGGCGTCGAAATCGGTGCACATCAGGCAGAGATTGTACATGGCCGGCACCATGACGGTATGGGTCATCCGCTCGCGCGCCGCGGTCTCCATGAAACTCTGGGCGTTGAACTCCTCCATCATGACCGTACAGCCGCCGGACCCGATCATCGTAAGCAGGATCGCCACCACCCCGGTGACATGGCTCGCCGGCACCACCAGGATCGAGCGATCCACGGGGCCAAGCTCGAAACAGGTTCGGTAGTGCAGGATGCTGTGCACCAGGTTGAAATGGGTCAGCATCGCGCCCTTGGGATGTCCCGTGGTCCCGGAGGTGTAGAGCAGGATCGCGGTATCCTCCTCTTTCGGTTCATGGGTGCGAGCCGGCGGCGTGCCACCCGAGATCAGCCCGTCAAACCCGTCCGCGCCGCCCGCCGGCCCGCCCACGACGATACGCCGCCGGATCGAGGCTACACGATCAGCCGCCGGAAGGCGGTCCCTGAGGTCGTCCTCGTGAATGATCGCGGCCGCGGCGCAGTCATTCAGGACATAAGCGAGCTCGTCGGTCTGCTCTCGGACATTGATCGGCACGGCGATACCGCCGATCCGGATCACCGCCAGAAGGCAAACCGCGAACTCCCATCGGTTGCGCAGCAGCAGTGCCACCCGGTCGCCAACGCCGATCCCCTCGGCGGAGAGACCGCGCGCGGCGGCGTCCACTAGGGCGCCAAGCTGGGCGTAGGTCAACCGACGATCCACCGTGACGATGGCTTCGCGGGCGGCATGTTCGGCAATCGTTGACTCGAACACCGCCGGTATATGCGGCGGCCGGCCCCGGAAGCATCGCACCTCCCGGTCGCCGAAATGACATTCGGTCACGATCGAGAGTCCAAGCGTGAGGGGCCAGTCGTTCATGGCATCACCGCAATATTGGCGGCGTGCACTGACACTTGCGTTCCAATCCCGGCGCAGGCCGGGGCCGACGCCTGAGGCCGATCCGTGTGACGAATGGCCGAACACTTCGAGGATCTCCGAAAGTGCTCCGCCATCCCGCGGTTGCCGCCGTCTCAGGCGTCGGCCCCGGCCTGCGCCGGGGATACGCCTGAAGGATCGAGCAGCCATTCCATTACTCCACATGGACCGTCACCCCTATGGAAACAGGGGCTTGCCCACCGCATGCCGAGAACACCCGCCTGCGCGGGGACGACGGACCAATTTACCTGCCCTACCGCTTCAGGTTCTCGATCAGCACCGCCATGCCCTGCCCCGCGCCCATGCACATGCTGATGACGGCATAGCGCTGGTCGGTGTCGAGCAGGTGCTGCATCGCGGTCAGCGTCATGCGCACACCGGTCGCGCCCGGCGGGTGGCCAATGGAGATGCCGCCGCCATAGCAATTGGTCACGTCGCGTCCGACGCCGAGTTCCTTTTCGGCATGCAGGTTGACCACCGCGAAGGCCTCGTTGATCTCGTAATAGTCGATATCCGAGGCCTTGAGGCCGCGCTTCTCCCACAAGGCCCGGATCGCCGGCACCGGCCCGCAGCCCATGATCCGGGGCGGCACGCCGACGATGGTCCAGTCGACCAGCCGGGCGAGCGGCTCCGCGCCTTTCGCCTCAATAGCGTCGCGGTCGCCGACCACAACGAAGGCCGCGCCGTCGGTTACGCCGCTGGCGTTGCCGGGTGTCACCTTTCCGTCCTTGCGGAAGACCGGGCGCAGGGTCGAGAGTTTTTCCAGGGTCACGTCCGGGCGCGGGAACTCGTCATCCTCCATCAGCCGGGTGTTCTTGCGGCCCTCCGGCACTTCGATCGGCGCGATCTGCTTGGCAAGAAAGCCGGACTTCATGGCCGCGCCGGCGCGCTGCTGGCTCATCACGCCCCACTCGTCCATCGCATCGCGCTGGTATTGATAATCGTCGGCGAGATTCTCGGCGGTGACGCCCATCAGGCCGTGCCCGAACGGGTCGTTATAGGCCCATTCAACCGAGTCCTCGAACACCTGGCCGCCCCGGGTGACGCCCCAGCGCATGCCCTGGTTCACATAGCCGCCGCGCGAGAAATTCTCGCCGCCTCCGGCAAGCGCGATCTTTCCATGCCCGGTCATGATCTGCTGTGCGGCGGTGATGATCGCCTGGGTTCCCGACCCGCAGGCCCGGTTGACCTGAAGTGCACAGCTTTCCTCCGGCATGCCGATATTGATGCCGGCGACCCGGCCGACATAGTAGCCGTCCGGATCCACAGGCAGCACATTTCCCCAAACGATGTGATCGACGTCGGACGCCTCAATGCCTGCCGCCTCGACCGTCGCCTTGGCGGCATGGGTCGCGAGGGCCGAAAGAGGAATGTCTTTCAAGGACCGGCCAAAGTCTCCGAAAGGGGTGCGTTTTCCCGCCGCGATCACGATTTCCTGAGCCATGCCCGATACCTCCGATGAATTGGTTCCGCCGAATTTGCCCCGCCGCCGGCGCACGCGCAAGCGACAGACGGGCAGCGATAACGGCGAATTACCGGCATCGATTGGAATCCATGTCGCTTTTAAGATCACTTGTGGCGAAGGCGAGAAAACCGAGGGAACGCGAAATATCTACATGGGGATTATGGCCGGCGTCGTGACCGCGCCGAAACTTGTGGCGCGTGGGTGCTCTTCATGGTGGCTACGAGGGAACAGATCGTCTCGCTTCTTGCCGAGTTCTCTGTCGAGGTGACCCCCGCTTCGGCGGCAAAAGTCGAGAATTTCTCGGCGCATTTGACTGCCGGAACGAGCGTCAACGTGACTTTCCTTCCGGGCTCCGATATCGCCGATACGATTGCGGTCTGCGCCCGCCTGCGCGGCGAAGGCTTTAATCCGGTCCCCCATATCGCCGCCCGCAGCATGGAGAGTACAGCGCATCTGGAACGCTATCTCGATGGATTGGCGTGCGAGGCGCGGATCGATGAAGCTCTGGTGATCGGCGGTGGGGTCGACAGGCCGGCCGGACCCTATGCGACGACGATGGAAGTCCTGACCTCCGGGCTGCTGGAGAAATACGGCATCAAAAGCATCGGCGTCGCGGGCCATCCCGAGGGCTCTCCGGATATTCCCGAGGCCGACATCGCCGCGGCGCTGGCGGAGAAAAACGCCTGGGCCCGGGATACCGATGCCGAAGTCCATATCGAGACCCAGTTCTGCTTCGACGCCGCCGCCATCATCGCCTGGGAGCGCCGGATCAGGGCCGAGGGCAACGGGTTGCCGATCCATATCGGCTTGCCGGGTCTCGCCACCCTCAAGACCTTGCTGAAATTAGCCCAGATGTCCGGCATCGGTCCGTCGATCCGGGTGCTGACCCGCCAGGCCCGCAGTATCGCCAAGCTGCTGATGGTGCAGGAGCCGGATCTGGTGGTCTCTGAACTTGCCGAAGCGGTGTCGAGAGACCCGGAAACGCTGCTACGCAAGGTGCACTTCTATCCATTCGGCGGGCTCGCCAAAACGGCGGCCTGGGCGAACGTAGCAGCAGCCGGTCACTTCCAGGTCAACCCCAATGGCGGCTTCACGCTCAATAGGGCGGAAACGCCGCCGTTACGCGCCGTGTCCTGAACCCGCATCCCTTCACCCCATTTCTGAGGCGACGTCCATGACGCACACCGTTGTCAGTTCCGCGACGAAGGAAATCATCATCGGTTTCGACCAGCCTTTCTGTGTGATCGGCGAGCGGATCAACCCAACCGGCCGCAAGCTCCTCGCCGCCGAAATGGCAGAGGGCGACTACAGCCGGGTCGAGGCGGATGCCCGGGCCCAGGTCGAGGCCGGCGCCACCATGCTGGACGTCAATGCCGGCATCCCGCTGGCCGACGAACCACGCATCCTGGCCGAGTCGATTCAGTTGGTGCAGTCGATCACCGACGTGCCGCTCTCTATCGACAGCTCGATCGTGGAGGCCTTGGAGGCCGGGCTCGCCGTCTATCAGGGCAAGCCGCTGGTGAATTCCGTCACCGGAGAGGAGGAACGGCTTGAGGCGGTACTACCCCTCATTAAGAAATACGGCGCCGCCGTGGTGGCGATCTCCAATGACGAGACCGGGATTTCCGAGGACCCGGACGTGCGCTTCGAGGTCGCCAGAAAGATCGTCGAGCGGGCCCAGGATTTCGGCATTGCGCCGGCGGACGTGGTGGTCGATCCTCTGATCATGCCGGTGGGCGCGATCAATCTTGCCGGCGCCAGTGCCTTCCGCCTGATCCGGCGGCTGCGTGAGGAGCTTGGCGTGAATACCACTTGCGGCGCCTCGAACATTTCTTTCGGACTGCCGAACCGGCATGGCCTGAATGCCGCCTTCCTGTCGATGGCGATCGGTGCCGGCATGACCTCGGCGATCATGAACCCGCTGCACAATGAGGAGATGACCGCGGTCTTCGGCGCCAATGTGATGATGGGCCATGACCCGGAATGCCGGCGCTGGATCCGCAAATTCCGCGAGCCGGCGCCGGAGGGCGAGGTGCTTGGCGCGCGCGGTGGCCGCGAACGGCGCCGGCGGCGGGCCTGATCCGTGGACGGCGCGGCGGGAACCACGTCCGCCGATACCTCCGATGCGGCGGGAGAGGTTTTCGTCGTCTTCACGCCGACCGGTCGGCGCAGCAAGGTTCGCCATGGTACCACGGTGCTGGAAGCCGCCCGCAAACTCGGTGTGGATCTGGACTCGGTTTGCGGCGGCCGCGCGATCTGCGGGCGCTGTCAGATCGATTTCAAGGCAGGCGACTTCTCCAAGTTCCAGATCACATCGCGCGCCGAGAACCTGTCCGAAGCCGGCAGGGCCGAACTCCGATATGCCGAGAAGCGCAGCCTGAAGGCCGGCCGGCGCCTCGGATGCAGCGCCCGGCTGCTGGGCGACGCGGTCATCGACGTGCCGCCGGAAAGTCAGGTCCACCGCCAGATCATCCGCAAGCGGGCCGAAGCGCGGGACATCGAGGTGCGGCCGGTAACCCGCCTGCACTATGTGGAGGTGCGCGAACCGGACATGCACGATCCCTCCGGCGATTTCCGGCGACTCTGCCAGAGTCTCCGCGAGCAATGGCCGGACTGGGGCATCGCCGACGATGTCGCCTCGGATCTTCCGGTGCTTCAGATGCTGCAGAAGGCCCTGCGTGACGGGAACTGGAAGGTGACCGTCGCGCTGCGCGAGGGCGACCGGGTGATCGGCGTCTGGCCGGGGTTTCGCGACAGGATCTACGGCCTCGCGGTGGATATCGGCTCGACCACCATGTCGGCGCATCTCTGCGATCTGGCGACCGGCAAGGTGCTCTCCTCCGCCGGCACCATGAACCCGCAGATCCGCTTCGGCGAGGATCTGATGAGCCGGGTCTCGTACATCATGATGAATCCCGGCGGCGACGCGGACATGACCAAGGTCGTGCGCGACGCGGTGAACTGGCTCGCCACCCAGACCACGGCCGAGATCGGCGCCGGGCCGGACGAGATCGTTGATCTGGTCTTCGTCGGCAACCCGGTGATGCACCACCTGATGCTGGGCATCGACCCGGTCGAGCTTGGCGGCGCGCCCTTCGCGCTTACCATCGACACGGCGGTGAACCTGTCGGCGGGCGAGCTTGAGCTTTATCTGCATCCCGGCGCCCGGGTCTATGGGCTGCCCTGCATTGCCGGTCATGTGGGCGCGGACACAGCGGCGGTGATCCTTTCCGAAAGCCCGCACCGCCAGGACGAGATGACCTTGATCATCGATGTCGGCACCAATGCCGAGATTGTGCTGGGCAACAGCGAGGGTCTGATCGCCTGTTCCAGCCCCACCGGTCCGGCTTTCGAGGGCGCGCAGATCTCATCCGGGCAACGCGCCGCGCCCGGCGCCATTGAGCGGGTGCGGATCGACCCCAAAACCCTTGAGCCCCGTTTCCAGATCATCGGCTCCGATCTCTGGTCCGATGATGAAAATTTCTCCGATGCCATCGAACGGACCGGCATAACCGGGATCTGCGGCTCGGGAATCATCGAGGTGCTGGCCGAAATGTTTCTTGCCGGTCTGCTCACCGCCGACGGGATCATCGACGGACGGATGGCGGACCGCACGCCCCGGATCTTCGAGGATGGCCGCACTTTCTCCTACCGCCTCAGCGACGAGGTGACGATCACCCAAAACGATGTCCGGGCCATTCAGCTTGCCAAGGGCGCGCTCTATGCCGGGTTCCGGCTGCTTATGGACCATCTCGGCATCGATGCCGTCGACCGGGTGATCCTGGCCGGTGCCTTCGGCAGTCACATTGATGCTAAATACGCCATGGTCCTCGGCATGGTCCCGGACTGTCCGCTCGACAAGGTCTGGTCTGTCGGCAACGCCGCCGGCACCGGCGCGCGGATCGCGCTTCTGGACGGCGACGCCAGGCGCGAAATCGAACGCGTGGTGCGGGAGGTCCGCAAGATCGAAACCGCGGTCGAGCCGCGCTTTCAGGAGCATTTCGTCGACGCGATGGCATTCCCGCACAAGACCGCGCCCTACAGCCGGTTGCGCGCGGCGGTAGAGCTGCCGGATTTTGGGTCTTCCTCCGGCGACGAGTCCGGAGATGGCC
The DNA here is from genome assembly GCA_038146985.1 of Alphaproteobacteria bacterium. GTDB lineage: Bacteria > Pseudomonadota > Alphaproteobacteria > Thalassobaculales > Thalassobaculaceae > JADHLJ01. The sequence continues at coordinate 439,902 of JAYQSQ010000009.1, read as the reverse complement.
GCAGGCGGCGGCGCAGACGGCGGGGATAGCCGCCCGGGAACAGGCGGCCGTGCCACCCTCCCGAAAAACCCGAACCCCTGGCGAAAGCCAGGGCCTATGCCGCGAACCTTTGAAGGCAGAAACCGTTTGACGGTTGGCGATAGCCGATCATCCAAACCTCAAAACGAGCCGCGGAGGAATGGACCCTGGCCTGCGCCAGGGATACGGGGAGCGGTTGATTGAAAGTCCCTACCGCCGTTCCGCGAAGAAGGTCTTTAGGAGGGCGGACGCCTCGACCTCCTCGACCCCGCCGATCACCTCAGGGCGGTGATTGCAGGTCGGCTGCTCGAAGACCCGCGCGCCATGCTCGACCCCGCCGCCCTTCGGGTCATAGGCCCCGAAGGTGACGCGCCGTAGCCGCGCGAACGCGATCGCCTGGGCACACATGGCGCAAGGCTCCAGCGTGACCGTGAGGTCGCATTCGGTCAGCCGCGCCGATCCGAGGGCCGCCGCCGCCGCGCGGATCGCCAGGATCTCGGCATGGGCGGTTGGATCATGCAGTTCCTCGACCCGATTCCCGGCCCGCGCCAGAACCGTTCCACTCGCGGCATCCGTCACCACCGCGCCCACCGGCACCTCGCCGCGCGCACCGGCGGCCCGCGCTTCGGCGAGCGCGGCCCGCATGGCGGAACCCGGCTTCGACGATGCCGGTTCGGTCATGTCCGCGATCGAAACCGCTCAGGCGCTCGCGGGCATATGATAGCCGGGCGTCGAGAGCGACAGGGCGATTTCCTCGTCCGTCATCTCCTCGGCGATCCCCTCGAACAGCGGCGAGGACAGATACCGCTCTCCGGTGTCGGGAAGCACGCAGAGAATGACCGAGCCCGGCTCCGCCTTTTCGGCGATCGCCATCGCGGTACCGAAGGTCGATCCGCCGGAGACCCCGGTGAAGATCCCCTCCTTCTGGGCGAGCTTTCGCGACCATTCCATGCCGACCGGCCCGGCGATCGGGATGAGTTCGTCGTAATACTTCTTGTCGATCGCTTCTTGCAGCACCAGGGGAATGAAGTCCGGTGTCCAGCCCTGGATCGGATGCGGCTCGAATTCGGGATGGCTGACAGCAGGCGAGCCGTCCGCCGTGCGCTCCTGGCCATGGCCGCTGCCGACAAGCTGGGCATTGGCCGGCTCGGTCAGGATGATCCGGACCTCCGGGCGCTCTCGGCGCAGCACCCGCGCGACGCCGGTCACCGTGCCGCCGGTGCCGTATCCGGAGACGAAATAGTCGAGCTTCTCGCCGTCGAAATCCGCCAGGATCTCGCGTGCCGTGGTGTTCTCGTGGACAAGCGCGTTGTCCGCGGTCTCGAACTGATGGGCGAGGAACCAGCCGTTGGCCTTGGCCAGCTCGACCGCCTTGTTGTACATGCCGAAACCTTTTTGGGCACGCGGGGTGAGCACCACCTTGGCGCCGAGAAACCGCATCAGCTTGCGCCGCTCGACCGAGAAGCTGTCGGCCATGGTGACGACAAGCGGATACCCCTTGGCCGCGCAGACCATGGCGAGCCCGATGCCGGTATTGCCGCTGGTCGCCTCGACCACGGTCTGGCCGGGTTTGAGGTCACCGCGCCGTTCGGCCTCCTCGATGATGCTGATCGCGAGGCGATCCTTGACCGAGGCCGCCGGGTTGAAGAATTCCGCCTTCACATAGATCGTCACACCCTCGGGCGCGAGAGAATTGACCCGGATGCAGGGCGTGTCGCCGATGGTATCCACCACCGAGTCAAACAGCCGTCCGCGCCCGCTCGTCCGTCTCGAATGACCATCCGCCATCGCCCAATCCTCCAGTTTCGTTTCACATTCCCTCACAATGTCCAATCCGCGCGGACAGGGTCAATGGGTAATTGGGAAAGGCTGAGATGGCGCAGCGTGAGCAATGAAGGGACGGATCGGTGGTCCCCAAGTCTGGTTGCCACGGCTCTCGTACTAGCCGCAGCATTCGTGACCGGTACGGCAAAAGCACGAAACGGTAATGGACGCATCGGCAATTTTCCGCGCCTTCTCCAGTTCCGGACGGATTGCCGCAAGCGCCGCCTTGTCGCCGCTCCGCTCGCAGCACTCCGCGTAGCCGACAAGGCTCCAGATGTTCCCCGGATGCTGTGAGGGACGGACCAACGTATAATCCAGTCCCAGATCGGCGCGGTAGACGATGGTGGCCTCCTCGACATGGCCCTGTTCGAGCAGCAGCGCGCCCAGGGCATGACGAGGCGGCATCATCCAGGACCAGGGCTCTGAGTAGTTGAGAGTGTCGTAAAGCTCGACCGCCTTGCGCAAACTGGCGAACGCAACGTCATAGTTGCCGCGCCGATATTCCAGCTCCCCTGCCAGCATGGGCCCGGCCACCGCCAGGATGTCGCGGGTGTCGTTCTGAAAGACGATCCGGTCCGCCGGCAGGGCGGCGACCGCCTCGCGCAGCAGGCGCTGCTGTTCCACCGCCGCCTCGATATTGCCGAGAACGGCGTGGGCAATCCCCTTGGCATATTGCCAGGTCGCATGGGTTACGCAGAACAGAGCCGGATCATCGGGCAACGGCTCGTCGAGAATATCCTGCCATTTCCCGAACCGGACCAGGACATGCGCCTTCATGGCGTAGAAAGCTTCCAGATAGTTCACCAGGAAGGCATGGTCGGAAAGCAGGTATTCAGGTCGGACCGTCGCCTGCATCTGCCTCGCGGCGCGGATCGCGGGCTCGAATTGTCCGGAGAAAAACGCGCCATAGACCTGAAAGTGAATGTTGTGCAGCAGGTAGACGTAATAGATGCCGAGCTCGCTGTCGTATTCGAGGTATTTTTCATCCGCCCTCGCCGCTTCGACGTTTGAGGCAATCGTCTTCTCGTACTGCCCGCACAGAACATAGATATGCGAGGGCATGTGGATCAGATGCCCGGAGCCGGGAACCAGCGGGCGCAGCTTGTCGGCGGCATCCAGCGCGCGCTCCGGTTCCGGAGACATTTCCATGATGTGAATGTAGAAGTGCAGCAACCCCGGATGCCGGACATCCTTGTTCTTTTCGATACGCGCAAGAGCGGCTTCGACGATTGCGATCGCTTCCAGCGTATCGGTTCCCTCGGCGGGCGTGCGGTTCTGCAGGTCCCAGAGCCGCCAGGGCGTGCGCACGATCAAGGCTTCGGCAGTCAAGGCGCAGACATCGTAATCGTCCGAAAAATCGCGATAGACCTCTCGCATCGCGTCGGCGTAATCGTCATCCCAACGTGCCAGGGTTTCCATGTCGTCGGCCACGTTTGCCTGAAACCGCCGCGCCAAGGCCCGACACAGGGCTTGTTCGACGGCGGTCGCACCGCCATCCGCCGCGAGCGCCACCGCCTTTCGCGCATTCTCGAAAGTGGATGCGACGGCGAGGGGCCGGCCACTCGGTGACATCTTGTCCCAGGGAATGTTGTAGTAGGGACCGGTCGCGTAGGCGATGCCCCAATACCCCATGGCGCAATCCGGATCGAGCTCCACGGTTTTCTCGAAACAGCGGATCGCTTCCCTGTGATGGAAGGCGTAGCACCAGTTGAGGCCGCGGTTGAACCAGATCCGAGCATCGTCGGAACGCGTTGAAATCGACCGCGCATAGGCGCCAAGCGGAAAATACGGATCCATCAACCCCTCTCAAACCGGCAGAGCCGGAACATGCCCTTCGGCGCTCTGTTGGTCACGCCGTTCGCCGAGAAATCACTTTGTACCCCAGATCCACGGTTTGTGGATGACGGCCGTCCGGCGCTTCCCAGAAGTCGATCAATAACCGGGCCGCCCGCACGCCGATTTGATGCCCGGGAATCCGCACCGTCGTCAGTTCGAGCCCATGTTCGCGGGAAAATTCGAAATCTCCAAAGCCCGCGATCGCAATCTGGTCCGGTACGCGGAGCCCACGGCGCTGGGCTTCCGTCAGCGCCCCCAATGCGATCTGGTCGGAGGAACAAAACACCGCTTGCGTGTCCGGCCAGCGTTCCAACAGCGTCACGAGGCCGACAGCGCCTCTTTCCTCGACCGTCGCACTGTCCGACGCCGAGACGATGCGCGGCTCGAAGCCCGCGATCGCGCGGATCGCCGTCTTATAGCCTTCGGCGCGGAACGAGGAACGCTCATCCCTTTCGGGACGCGGGCCGATGAAACCGATCCGCTGATATCCCCGTGCGATCAGATGTTCCGTCATGTCACGGCCGGCGGTGAAATTCGAAAACCCAACGGCGCTGTGAAGCTGATGATCCGGCAATTCCCAAAGTTCGACCACCGGCACCTCCGCTCGGCTCAGCAGCCTGCGCGCCGTCGCCGTGTGCAGGGTACTGGTCAGAACGATACCGTCCGGCCGGCGGGTGAGCAGTTGGCCCAGAATCTCCGCTTCTTTTTCCGGCGAGTAATCCGTCGTGGCCAAGAGCAGCTGGTACCCTGCCTCGCGGAGCGTTTCCGACAACCCCCGCACGGTGGATTCGAATGTCGAGCCGCCGAGTGTCGAGATTAATGCGCCGATCATGCGTGGCTGCGCCGGGACGAGAACGCGCCGGCGTTTTCGTCGGGCATGTAGCCGAGCTCGCGAACCGCTTGCAAACCCGTTCCCGGGTATCCGCCCTCACTTTTCGGCGACTTCAAGACACGCGACACGGTGATCTTCGAAACGCCGGCTTTTCCGGCGACCTCGGCCATGGTGACCCATCGACGTTTTCCGGGCCGTCGGGACGCATTCTCGTCTTTATCCATAGGGCACGGCCTGATCGCTTTTTTCGAATAATGATACCGATACCATTGACGTGGCCACTCAGACAATGATACCGGTAACATCAATTGGTGGCACAGCCGAAAATAGGGGTTGGGCGAGACCATGCTTAGTCAGGAACAGCGCGGAATTCTATAATGAAAACGGCTATCTGATGGTCGAGAACGCGGTCGACCAGGAGCAGCCCACCGGATGCGCGCGATCACTACGACCTGATCGAGCAATCGCGGTCCGTCAGCGAGAGCAACGACGTCTTCGATCTGGATGAGGGCACTGGGCCTAATACTCCTCGGCTGACCCGGACTGCAAGCTTCCCCACAAGCAGAATCCGTATTTCTGGGACGTGCTGAAGGCGTCGGCGATGACGGAGGTGCTGACATCCCTGCTGGGGCCGAACACGGCGATCCAGACCAGCAAACTCAACACCAAGGCGCCGGGCAGCGGCGCCGCTGGTCGAATGGCACCGGACTGGGCATTCTACCCGGCATACGAATGACGACATGCTCGCCTTCGGTCTGATGCTGGAGGATGTCGATGAGGCCAACGGGCCGTTGCAGGTGATTCCGGCTCCCACAAGGGACCGCTTCTCTCTGCATCACAATCCGGATGGGGTGTCTGCGGGCCATCAATCCCAGCGACCCCGACTTTCACCTTGACCGTGCCGTCACGCTGACCGGCAGGGCGGGTTCACTGACGGTGCACCACGCCAGAACCCTTCACGGATCCGCCCCAACGTGTCGGACCGCAACCGCTTCATTCTGTTTTACGAATGCCGCGCCGCCGATGCCTGGCCTCTCCTGGGTGGCGGCTCCTACATGAGCAGGCGGCCGGCTCGCAGCAGGCCTTGTGGGATCTCATGCAGGCCAGCGTGATCACCGGAGAACTCTCGGCGAGACCTCGCTGCAAGCGGTGCCCGTCAGCCTGCCGCTGCCGCCGGCCCCGGACGCAGGCTCCCATCTTCAAGACCCAAAAGACCGGTGGCGCGATCAGCGCCTTCGCGGCTTAATCTTCTCCGGGAGGTGCGGCTTACCGCGCCGCTCCATGGATGAAACGGTCATTGGCAAGGGGGGCACTCGATGACGGTCCTCGAAAATCTCGCCCGCTCGGCCTGCACCTGCCACCGGCACCCGCCGTGTCGGCAATTACGAAGCCTGGGTGCGCACCGGGAACCTGATCATGACCTCCGGCCAGGTCGCCTGGGTCGACGGTGTCCTGCATATCCCGGCGCCGGTCGTGGGAGACTGTCAGCGACGAGGACGGTTATCAGGCGGCCAGGCTCGCCGCGCTCAACGGCATCGCGCAGCTTCAGGCCGCCACCGGAGATCTCGAGAAGGTCGTGCAAACAGATCGTACGGATCGAGGGAGGCGTGCATTGCTCACCGGATACCGCGGCCACCCGCAGGTCCTTAACGGAGCATCGGACCTCGTCAATCAGGTCTTCGGCAGAGCGCGGCCGCCACACGAGAACCTCCCTCGGCATCGCCGACACTGCCGCTCGACGCCTCGGTCATGCTGATGTTCTGGGCGGAAGTCACGGATTGACGACGCGGTTACCGCTTCGTTCAATATTCAATCGCTGGGTCGCCCGACCACTCTCCTGAACTCAAAACCAAAACCCCTGATTTCTCAGGGGTTGTCTTGTGAGCCAAGCGGGATCGAACCGCTGACCTCTACAATGCCATTGTAGCGCTCTCCCAGCTGAGCTATGGCCCCGAATTCCGGGACGGGCCGGTCCAGCCCGTGGAGGTGTGTAGATAGCGGCGGCGGCGGCGCTTCGCAAGAGGGTTTGTCGCCGCCGGAACAACGGCCCGAGCGGACCGCCGGGCTCACCTCTCCTCTTCTTCGTCCTCTTCCTCGTCCAGATCCGGATCGTCGTCCAGCAACGCATCGTCGTCCAGATCCTCGGCGTCCTCGTCGTCCTCATCCTCGTCGGCGTCGACATCGACCGCCTGTTTCGGAAGCTTGCCTTCGGGATCGTCCTCATCGTCGAGATCCGTCAGCATATCCTCGTCTTCGTCCTCGTCCTCATCGTCGAGAACGTCGTCCTCGTCCTCTTCATCCTCGTCGAGATCGCTATCGTCCTCGTCCTTCACCTTGGCACGCGCCACCTTGGCATCCTCGGCCACGGGCGCCCGGTTGCGCCGGCTTTTCAGAACCGCTTCCGGATCGAAGGGCGTACTGCAACTCGGACAGATGATCGGCGATTTATCGAAGTCGTAGAACAGGGTCGCGCAGGACTGGCAGACCCTTTTTATGCCCCATTCTGGTTTTGCCAACTCGACTCCTCCGAAACTGCGATGACGGACCTGACGCGGCGCGGGGATATCCAGGATCGACGGGGATGTCAAAGCCTAAATGCCCTTCCAGGCCACACTGGCTCCAGCCGCGATGGCCGCCAGTCCGATCAGCCGCCGGGAACAGCGGAAGATCAGAAGCCGGTTCCCTTTTACAGAAACTCCCGGGCATTGAAACCCCGGGGGTTGCATAAAGTGAAACAGCCGTCCACTCCGGCACGGATTTCTCCCGGACAGGATTGCCACGCTATGCTAGATAGCCGTCTCGCCGGCAAGCGCCAGCCTTCTGCCGGTTCGGGGGCCGGCAACGGTGTCGCCTCTGGTATCCGCGATAATCGGGAAAGATAGTGTGGCCGCCTTAACCGCCAGAAAATCCACCGGCCTCAAGGGGCGGATCCGGGTGCCGGGAGACAAATCCATTTCCCACCGCGCGCTGATCATGGGCGCGCTCGCGGTCGGCGAAACCGTGGTCCACGGCTTGCTGGAGGGCGAGGACGTTCTGAACACAACCGCCGCCCTGCGAGCCCTCGGCGCCGAGGTCGAACGCGGCGCGGACGGGATCTGGCGCATCCACGGCCGAGGGGTCGGCGGTCTGGACGAACCGGACCAGGTGCTTGATCTCGGCAATTCCGGGACCGGCGTACGCCTCTTGATGGGCGTCGCGGGCGGCAACCCGATCACGACTTTCTTCACCGGTGACGGTTCTCTGGTGAAGCGGCCGATGGCCCGGGTTTCGGCGCCTCTTGAGCAAATGGGCATCCAATTCGTCAACCGCGCGGGTGGACGGCTTCCCCTTGCCTGTATCGGCCCGAAACTGCTGGTGCCCATCACCTACACGCTGCCGGTCGCCTCGGCGCAGGTGAAATCCGCGATCCTTCTGGCCGGCCTCGCCGCGCCGGGCGAAACCACCGTGATCGAGCCGCAGCCGACCCGCGACCATACCGAGACGATGATGCGGCAATTCGGCGCGACCCTCGAGGTCGAGGACCGGCCCGACGGCAGCCGCGCGGTCACTCTCGTCGGCGAGCCCGAATTGACCGGACAGACCGTCCAGGTTCCCGCCGATCCCTCCTCGGCGGCATTCCCCGCCGTCGCGGCCCTGATCACCGAGGGCTCGGACCTCGTGCTGGAGAGGGTCGGCATCAATCCGCTGCGCTTCGGCCTTTTCGAGGTGCTTGCCGATATGGGCGCGGATATCACTATCGACCGGCTCAATGACGGCGGCGGAGAGCCGCTCGCGAACCTGACCATCCGGTCCACCAGGCTCAAGGGCCGCGACGTCCCGCCGGAAATCGCGCCGCGAATGATCGACGAGTATCCGATCCTGGCCGTCGCCGCCGCCTTCGCCGAGGGAACCACGGTGATGAACGGCTTGGCGGAGTTGAGGGTGAAGGAAAGCGACCGGCTGGCGGCCACCGCCCGGGGCCTCGCGGCCTGCGGGGTTGAGGTCGAGGAGAGCGACGATCGCCTGGTGGTCCACGGGACCGGTGGCCGCGTGCCGGGCGGCGGCATGATCGCCGCTGATCTCGACCACCGGATCGCCATGGCCTTCCTGGTTTTGGGTCTCGGCTCCGAGAAGCCCGTAACGATCGACGACGGCGCGCCGATCGAGACCAGCTTCCCCGGCTTCTCCGACCTGATGCGCGGTGCCGGCGCCGATATCCGCGACGGGGCGTCATGATCATCGCCGTCGACGGGCCGGCCGCGTCCGGCAAGGGCACCGTGGCGCGGCGGCTGGCCGCGCATCTCAAGCTCGCCTATCTCGACACCGGGGCGCTGTACCGGGCCGTTGCGCTGTCGGTCTTGCGGGCCGGTGCCGATCCGTCTGACCCGAACACCGCCGCCGGTCATGCCTACGCGCTTGATCCCGCACTGACGGAGGACCCGGACATCCGGACGGCGGCGAGCGGCGCCGCCGCGTCCAAGGTCGCGGCGGTACCGGCGGTGCGCGCGGCGTTGCTGGACTTTCAGCGCCACTTCGCCGAGCACCCTCCAGAGGGCTCCAAAGGCGCGGTTCTGGACGGACGGGACATCGGCACGGTCGTCTGCCCGCACGCGGATCGAAAGCTCTTCATCATCGCGGACGTGGAGATTCGCGCGGAACGGCGCTTCAAGGAGTTGCTCGGGCGGGGCGAGGCGGCTATATATGCGCGCGTTCTGGAAGACTTGCGCGAACGCGATGCGCGGGACGGCTCACGGGCCGACGCTCCGATGCGCCAGGCCGAGGACGCGATGCTGCTGGATACCACGCATCTCGACCCGGATCAGGCCTTCAAAGCCGCGCTCGCTTACGTGGAATCCGGAACGATTTGAACCGTCGGCTCTTCGCATGGTCCGGAGCCGGCAAACGCAACCAGATGGTGGCCGACCGATCGGCCCCGTTCGAGCCCGCGGACCGGGCCGGACATCGCCGGACACGCAGACGCCTCGGCGCTGCTCCGGGAACCAAGCCACCATTCATGAACCACCGGCGGCCGCAACATGCCGCCGGCGAGACCTAGTGTCCAAGGAGTTTACATGGCTGTAACAGCCGCGGCCGATGCCGCAATGGAAGATTTCGATGCCCTGATCGCTGAATCCTTCGGCGACGAAATCAGCATCGAGGGTAGCGTCGTCAAGGGGATCATCGTCTCCATCGAAGGCGACAGCGCATTGATAGATGTCGGCCTCAAGTCGGAGGGCCGCGTCGCGCTCAAGGAATTCACCTCGCCCGGCCAGGAGCACGGCCTGAAGGCGGGCGACGAGGTCGAGGTCTATGTGGAACGCATGGAGGACCGCAACGGCGAGGCGATGCTGAGCCGCGAGAAGGCCCGGCGCGAGGAAGCCTGGGCGGTCCTGGAACAGGGCTTCGAAAAGCAGGAGCGGGTCATCGGCACGATCTTCGGCCGGGTCAAAGGGCGGCTTCACCGTCGACCTGTCGGCGCCACCGCCTTCCTGCCGGAAGCCAGGTCGACATCCGTCGGTCCGCGATATCGGGCCGCTGCTCTGGCACCCGCAGCCCTTCCAGATCCTCAAGATGGATCGGCGCCGGGGTAATATCGTGGTCTCGCGCCGCGGTTCTGGAAGAGAGCCGGGCGGAAGCGCGGTCCGAACTGGTCGCCAACCTCAAGGAAGGCCAGACCCTGCAGGGCGTGGTCAAGAACATCACCGATTACGGCGCCTTCGTCGATCTCGGCGGTGTCGACGGCCTGCTGCATGTCACCGACATCGCCTGGCGCGGATCAACCATCCGAGCGAGCGCTGCAGATCGGCCAGACCGTGGATGTGCAGGTCATCCGGTTCAATCCGGAAACCCAGCGCATCTCGCTGGGCATGAAGCAACGAAGCGGACCCGGGGATGGCGTCGAGGCCAAATATCCGGTCGAGACCAAGTTCTCCGGCCGGGTCACCAACATCACTGATTACGGCGCCTTCGTGGGCTGGAGCCGGGATCGAGGGTCTGGTGGCTGTCTCGGAAATGAGCTGGACCAAGAAGAACGTCCATCCGGCAAGATCGTCTCGACCAGCCAGGAAGTCGAGGTCATGGTTCTCGACGTGGATCCGACCAAAGCGGCGGATCTCGCTCGGTCTCGAGCAGTGCCTGTCCAACCCGTGGGACGATTTCATGACCCAGCATCCGGTGGGCTCGGAAATCGAGGGCGAGGTCAAGAACATCACCGAGTTCGGCCTGTTCGTCAGCCTTGCCGGCGACATCGACGGCATGGTGCACCTGTCGGATCTCGATTGGGAGCGCTCGGGCGAGGAAGCGATCCAGGACTACAAGAAGGGCGACATGGTTCGCGCCAAGGTCCTGGACATCGATACCGAGAAGGAGCGTATCTCGCTCGGCGTCAAGCAGCTTTCCGAGGATCCGTTCGAGTCCGGCGCGGCAACCATCCGCAAGGGCGCGATCGTGACCTGCACGGTGACCCAGCTTACGGACAACGGCATCGAGGTGACCGTCGGCGACGGCATGCCCGGCTTCATCCGCAAGGCCGAGCTGTCACGGGACCGTTCCGAGCAGCGTTCCGACCGCTTCGCCGTAGGCGAAAAGGTCGATGCGAAAGTCACCCAGATCGACCAGAAGAGCCGGCGCCTTACCCTCTCCATCAAGGCTCGCGAGGCCGAGGAGGAGAAGAAGGCCATGCAGGACTATGGTTCCTCCGACAGCGGGAGCAAGCCTGGGAGATATCCTGGGCGCGGCGCTCCGTCAGCGCGAGGAAGATCAAAAATCCGGCGACTAGCCGAAGACTATTCGAAGACCTTCAGTGGCCGTTCTTCCACTCTGGGGAGCGGCCACGTCTTTGGGGCCGCTCTCCCGGTAACGGACCAGCGACATCTCCGAAGGCCTTTCAGAAGAATAGTTATACTTGACGGAGTGACCAACCCCGGCATCCTCCGCTCTGGAAGGTCAGCCACGGCACACGGTCTTGTAGATCGATCCGCCGGCTAGACAGGGCACGGGAACGGTCGGCAGATGACCAAGTCCGAATTGATCATGCGGTTGGCGGAAGCGAATCCCACCTCTATCAACGCGACGTCGAGCGTATCGTCTCAACGATTTTCGAAGAGATTTCCGTGCGCTGGAGAATGGCGACCGGGTTGAACTGCGCGGCTTCGGGCGTTTTCAATCAAGCGCCGGGATGCCCGAACCGGCCGCAATCCCGGACCGGCGACGCGGTGGTGGTGCGCGAGAAGTGCGTTCCTGCTTTCAAGACCGGCAAGCAACCTGCGGGACCGGCTGAACCCGGCGTCTTAACGGACAGTCTCCGTTCTCAGGTCGAACGGTCTTCCCTTCCAGGCAATTCTCACCAGCCCACCACATCGCCGACGGCCGATTTCAACACGCCCGCGACCCACTCCGCCGTGTCGGCGCCAGCCCTGCGAAGCCGAGCAACAGTCCGATTACGATCGGTCACCGCTTGGCAATATCCGGACAGGGGCGGCAGCAATTCCTGGCTTTACGCATCCGTGCGCTGACCTCGACATCCGGCAATGACGCGGGCAAGGGAAAGGTCAGATGTGCCCGAACTCGGCACGTCGGGCCGGGCCGCGTCAGGAAATTCTTTGGCCAATGCAGCAACCAACGCGTCCCGACGCTCGCGGTAGAGCAGCCGCATGCGCCGGATATGTCCTCCGAAGTGCCCCTCGTCGATGAACCGCGCAAGGATCGCCTGGGAGTCGATCGGCGGATGGCGGTCAACATGGGCGCGAAGCCCCCGCAGCAACGGGATCAGTTGCGACGGCGCGACCAGATAGCCGAGCCGGATGGCTGGTGCCAGGATCTTGCTGAATGTTCCCGCGTAGATGACCCGACCATCCGGGTCCAGCCCGTGCAGCGCCGAAAGCGGCCGGCCCTCGTAGCGGAACTCGCTATCATAATCGTCCTCCAGGACCCAGACTCCGTCTTCCGACGCCCAATGCAAAAGTTCAAGGCGCCGCGCCAGACTCAATGTCGCGCCGGTCGGGAACTGATGGGTCGGAGTCACGATCGCGAGCCGGGTACCGTCACCATCGGCCCGCGCCTCGGCAACGACCAGCCCGTTCTCATCGACCGGCGCCGGCGCCAAAACCGCGCCGGATGCGGTGACGGCGCCCTTCAGCCCGATATAACCTGGATCCTCGATACAGACCCTGTCACCGGCCTCCAACAGCACCCGGGCCACCAGGTCGACCGCCTGCTGGGAGCCGGAGGTCACGACGATGCGTTCCGGCGGCGCCGAAATGCCTCTTGCATCGCGGAGATACTCCGAGATCGCCATCCGCAGGGGCAAATACCCCTGGGGATCCTGATAACCGAGAAGATGCGCCGGCTCCGAGCGCCAGAACTGGCTCGCCAGCTTGGCCCAGAGCGCGTACGGAAAAGCGTCCAGCGCGGGATATCCGGGGCTGAGCGGGATTGGACCGGTTGTCGAGACATGCATCGGCAGGGCCTCGAGGGATCGTGCGCGCTCCGATGGTTCCGGCAATTCAACGGCCACCGCCTCGAACCGTTCGGGCCCGGCCGGCGGAACCGCCATCGGTACGTCGGCGAGATCCTCGGCAACCACGGTGCCGACCCCGGACCGGGTCTCGACATAGCCCTCCGCCAGGAGACGCTCGAAGGCGATAGCGATCGTATTGCGTCCGAGCCGGGTTTCCCGCGCCAGCCCCCGCGTCGACGGCAGCCTTTGTCCCGGCCTCAGCCGACCTTCGGCGATCACGTCCCGAAAGAATGCATAGACTTGATCCTGCAGCGACTCGCCACTGTTCCGATCCGGCGCGAATACCGTCCAGACCGGTGCCGAGGCATTGAGCGAAGATCTGCATGGCCCCATCGAAATTCCTCCAATTGGCCCTTCTCATAAGGCCGCTAAAAGCGTAGCACAAGCCGCCTTCGCATCCCGCGACCCAAGGAACCCGCCATGACCTATGTCCCCCGCGCCTTTCAAATCGAGGAAACCGCCGCCGCGCACCGGTTGATCACCGAAAACAACTTCGGCCTCCTGATCGCCAATGGCGCCGATGGGATCGAGGTGTCGCACCTACCTTTCCTTTTGGATCCGAGCCGGGGCGATCTCGGTCATCTGCGCTGCCATGTCGCGAAAGCCAATCCGATCTGGCGCGCTTTGGAAAACGGGCCCGTGCAGGCGGTATTCTCGGGTCCGCATGCCTATATCTCACCGGACTGGTATGCCACCGCGAACCTTGTGCCGACCTGGAACTACACGGCTGCCTATGTGCACGGCGCGGCCCGGGCAATGACGGCGGAGGAACTGGACGCGCTGCTGACCGACCTCACCGACGCCGAGGAAGGACGCCTCGCCGGCAAGACGCCCTGGTCCGTGGCCTCGGTCCCCGAGACATCGCTTGCCCCGATCCGCCAGGCCATCGTTGGGATCGACATCGCCATCACGCGGATCGACGGCAAGGCGAAGATGTCCCAGAACCGGGCCGCTCGGGATCGCGAAGGCGTGGTTCAGGCGCTGCGTGCCATCGATACACAGGACGCACGGGCGGTGGCGAGCCTGGTCGAAGCCGTGAAGGACTAGTCGAGGCGGCTGTTCATTGCCGCATCGCGGGTGTAAAAACACGGTGTCCGCACAACGACAGCGACCGAGCAAAACGAAAGCGTTCCCATGGCTACCCGGTCCAGAATTGCCAAGCTCGCCGCGACGATCGTGACCTTGCCGATCACGCTCGCCGTCATTCTGTTCGCGGTGTCCAACCGTCACTTCGTGGCGCTCGAGTTTTGGCCGTTTCCGGGGTCCCTGGAACTGCCGCTCTACGCGGTCGGTCTGGTCACGATGGTTGTCGGGTTTCTGATCGGCGGAATCGTCGCGTGGCTCGGCGCCGGAGAGAGCCGACAGCGCGCACGGGTCGCCGAGCGTGAGGCACGTAGCCTCGAAACGCGGCTCGCCGATGCCCAAAGCGAGGTCGAAAAGGCGCGCGCGCTCGCACCGCCGGCCAACGCGCCGGCTGAGTAATCGGCACCACCGGTAATCCGGCGAAACGGGAAAGCGTCGAGCCATGATCGATGTGAAGATTTGCGGGCTGAAAACCGACGCCGCCGTCGCCGCCGCCTGTGACGGCGGGGCCAGCCATATCGGTTTCATCTTCTATCCCCCCTCGCCGCGCGCGGTGTCGCCCGAACAGGCGGGCGACATCGCCAAAACCGCGCCGGCTTTCGTTCGCCGCGTCGCCGTGTTCGTCGATCCGAGCGACGACGAAATCGCGGCAGTGATCGCCGCTCTCGCGCCGGACATTCTGCAACTGCACGGCACGGAAAGCCCCGAGCGGGTCGCCGAGATCAAACGGCGCTTCGCTCTGCCGGTGATGAAGGCGATCCGGGTCTCGGGCGCCGGCGACATCGATGCCGCGGCGCCGTATGAGGGGATCGCGGATGCCTTGCTGTTCGATGCCAAGCCCCCCAAGGATGCGCGCGGCATGCTGCCTGGCGGAAACGGGCTTGCCTTCGACTGGACTCTGCTGAAGGCGTTCAAGGGCGCTACGCCATGGTTTCTGTCCGGCGGACTGGACCTCGGGAATATCGACGAGGCACTCGATATCAGCGGCGCCAGGGCGGTCGATGTTTCCTCAGGCGTGGAAGACCGGCCGGGTGTGAAGAACCCGAAGAAAATCAGCGCGTTTCTTGGCGCAATAGAGGCGAGAGCTTAGTGGAACCCTTGCGCCCCCGGCGCCGCGCCGGCATTATGCGCTCATCCTTGACCGAGCGAGAAACTGGAGGCCAGATGGCCACGAACGCCGCCCCGAACACCCTGCGCGACGGGCCTGACGACGAGGGGCATTTCGGGATATTCGGTGGACGTTACGTTGCCGAGACCCTGATGCCGCTGATCCTCTCGGTCGAGAAGGCATGGATCGAGGCGAAGAATGATCCGGATTTCTGGACGGAACTGCGCTCCTATCACAAGCACTATATCGGGCGGCCTAGCCCGCTCTACTTTGCCAGCCGCCTGACCGAGCATTTCGGTGGCGCCAAGCTGTATTTCAAGCGCGATGAGCTGAACCACACGGGCGCCCACAAGATCAACAACGTCATGGGCCAGGCCCTGCTCGCCAGGCGCATGGGCAAGACCAAGATTATCGCCGAGACCGGCGCGGGCCAGCACGGCGTCGCCACCGCGACCGCCTGCGCCCTGTTCGACATGGAGTGCGAGGTTTTCATGGGCGCCGAGGATGTGGCGCGCCAGAAACCCAATGTCGACCGCATGAAGCTGCTCGGCGCCAAGGTCGTTCCGGTGACTTCCGGCTCATCGACCTTGAAGGACGCGATGAACGAGGCGCTGCGCTATTGGGTGTCCAGGGCCGAGACGCATTTCTACATCATCGGTACGGTCGCCGGCCCACACCCCTATCCCCAGATGGTGCGCGATTTCCAATGCGTCATCGGCGACGAAACCCGGGTCCAGATGCAGGAGGCCGAGGGACGCTTGCCGGACACGCTGGTCGCCTGCATCGGCGGCGGATCCAATGCGATGGGGTTGTTCCATCCGTTTCTCGACGACCCGGACGTTGCGATCTATGGCGTTGAGGCGGCGGGGCATGGCATCGACAGCGGCGCTCATGCGGCCTCGCTGACCGGCGGGCGGCCCGGCGTGCTGCACGGCAACCGCACCTATCTGCTTCAGAACGAGGACGGACAGATCACCGAGGCGCATTCGATTTCCGCCGGCCTCGACTATCCCGGCATCGGCCCGGAGCATTCCTGGCTGTTCGAGAGCGGCCGGGTGAACTATGTCAGCGCCACCGACACCGAAGCACTGGAAGCCTTCGCGCTGTGCTCGCGCAAGGAAGGGATCATCCCGGCGCTGGAGCCGAGCCACGCCCTGGCCTTCGTCTCGACGATCATTTCGGACCTACCTAAGGACCACCTGATCGTGATGAATCTTTGCGGCCGCGGCGACAAGGATCTGGAAGCGGTGCTGCCGCGCTTGGAAAAGATGGGCAAGCTGTGAGCGGATATAGCGCCAACCGGCTGGACGCGCTGTTCGCCCGTCTCGCCGACGAGAAACGCGGCGGTCTCGGTATCTTCATCACCGCCGGCGACCCGGACCGCAAGACCTCGGCGGAGATTCTGAAGGGATTGCCCGAAGCCGGTGCCGACATGATTGAGTTCGGCATGCCCTTCTCGGATCCGATGGCCGACGGCCCGGCGGTTCAGGCCGCCAGCCAGAGGGCGCTGAAGGCCGGAGGCTCGCTGCGCCAGACATTGGAGATGGTAAAAGCGTTCCGCGGGCACGACCACACCACGCCGATCGTGCTGATGGGCTATTACAACCCGATCTACATCTATGGGGTCGACCGTTTCCTGGAAGACGCGATCGACGCCGGCGCCGACGGGTTGATCGTGGTCGATCTGCCGCC
Organism: Alphaproteobacteria bacterium; assembly: GCA_038146985.1. GTDB lineage: Bacteria > Pseudomonadota > Alphaproteobacteria > Thalassobaculales > Thalassobaculaceae > JADHLJ01. The sequence continues at coordinate 423,012 of JAYQSQ010000009.1, read as the reverse complement.
CGAGGAAGATGCCGAACTGTGCCTGCCGGCGGTCAAGGCGGGGCTGCCTTTCATCAGGCTCGCGACCCCCACCACCGACGATGCGCGTTTGCCGGCGGTCCTCGAGAACACATCCGGTTTCATCTACTACGTATCGATCATGGGCATCACGGGCACCCAGGACGTGCCCACCGATCTGGTGCGCGCCGCCGTCACCCGGTTGAAGAAACATACCGCCATGCCGGTCGCGGTCGGCTTCGGCATCAAGACCCGCGCCCAGGCGGCGGCCGTCAGCCAGGTTGCCGATGCGGCAATTGTCGGTTCCGCTGTCGTCAATGTCATCGCCGACACTCTCGCGTCGGACGGATCGGCCGGCCCGGATACCGCCGATAAGGTATTGGACCTGGTGCGCGATCTCGCCGCCGGCGTGCGCGGGGCGCGGCGATGACCGGATGGCACTTTTGCTAGGCTCGGAGGGATCAAGACAATGAACTGGATCACGAATTCCGTCCTGCCCAAGATCAAGGCGCTGGTCCAGCCACGTGAGGTTCCGGAAAACTTCTGGACCAAATGCCCGAGCTGCGACGAGATGGTCTTCCATCGCCAGCTTGAGGAAAATCTTCAGGTCTGCCCCCACTGCGATCATCACCATCGCCTGGAAGCGGATGCCCGCCTGAAGATGCTTTTCGACGACGGGGCTTACACCAAGATCGAGCTACCGAAACAGGCGGCGGTCGATCCGCTGAAATTCAGGGACAAGAAGCGCTACACCGACCGGCTGAAAGAGGCGCAGGCGAAGACCGGAACCCAGGACGCGGTCCTGATCGCGCATGGCAAGCTCGACGGTATGCCGGTCGTGGCCGGCGTGTTCTCCTTTGCTTTCATGGGCGGTTCCATGGGCGTGGCGGTCGGGGACGCGCTGCTGAGGGCGGCGGAACTCGCCGTCGCGCAGAAGGCGCCGCTGATCGTCTTCCCGTCCTCCGGCGGCGCCCGGATGCAGGAGGGGATACTCTCGCTCATGCAGATGCCACGGACGGTGATCGCCACCTCGATCGTCAAGGAAGCGGGACTGCCGTTCATCGTCGTCCTGACCAATCCGACCACCGGCGGCGTCACGGCGTCCTTCGCGATGCTCGGAGACATTCATCTCGCCGAACCCGGCGCGATCATCGGCTTTGCCGGTCAGCGGGTCATCGAGGAGACGATCAGGGAGCAATTGCCGGACGGGTTTCAGCGGGCGGAGTATCTGCTGGAACACGGCATGGTGGACATGGTGGTGCGCCGCCACGATATCCGGGCCACCCTCTCCCGTATTCTCGGTTTGATCAACAACCCGCGCCCGAGTGCAGCGGTGGTTCCCCTTGCGGCAGGCGACGACGGGGCGAAGGCCAAGGGTCCCAAGGAACCTTCCAAAGAACCGTCATCCGCTTGACCGCGATCTCGAACATCACGCGACCGTCGGCATGACCGCGGACACCATTCTCGAAAGGCTGTCGTCGCTCCATCCCAAGGTCATCGATCTTTCCCTCGATCGATTGCAATGGCTGCTAGCGGCATTGGATCATCCGGAACGCCGCCTGCCGCCCGTGATTCATATCGCCGGGACCAACGGCAAGGGGTCGAGTGTGGCGATGCTCAGGGCGATCCATGAGGCGGCCGGGCGGCGGGTTCATGCCTATATCACGCCGCATCTGGTACGCTTTGCGGAACGCTTCACCCTTGCCGGAGCCGAGATCACCGAGCCGGCGCTGATGGACATTCTCGAGGAATGCGAGGCCGTCAACCAAGGCAGGCCGATTACGCAGTTCGAGATCACCACGGCCGCCGGCATGCTCGCCTTTGCCAGGACGCCGGCTGACCTTCTGCTTCTCGAAGTCGGGCTCGGCGGGCGGCTGGATGCAACCAACGTGATTGACCGGCCGGCGCTCTCGGTCATCACGCCGGTCTCGATGGATCATCAGTTCTATCTCGGCGAGACGATCGAGGCGATCGCCTTCGAGAAGGCCGGAATCCTGAAGCCCGGAGTTCCCGCCGTCATCGCAAGACAGACCGAGGCGGCGCTGGCTGTGATCGAGGAGCAGGCCGCGCAACTTGGCGCACCGCTTGCCATCGAGGGACGCGACTGGACCGTCGCACCCGACGGCGACGGTATCGTCTTCAGGACCGCGAGCATGACGCGCCATCTGCCGAGGCCGGCACTGCCCGGCGCCCATCAGATCGGCAATGCCGGAATCGCGCTTGCCGCAGCGGAAATCCTGCAGTCACGCTTTCCGCTTTCCGCGGCGGCTCTGGCCGAGGGCATGCGCAAGGTCCGCTGGCCTGCGCGGCTGCAGAGACTGACGCGCGGACCGTTGCTGGGTCTGATTGGACCGCAAGATGAGCTCTGGCTGGACGGCGGGCACAACGTGGACGCCGCGCGGGTCATCGCCGGGACCGTTCAAGACTGGGTGACGGCTGAACCACACCGCCCGACACATTTGGTCTTCGGCGCCCTGAACGCGCGGGACCCCAAGGAGTTTCTCAGTGCGTTCAAAGGGTTGGTGGCTCAAGTGCGAACCGTCGCGATCCCCGGTCAGCCCAATACGATCAGCGCCGAGGATGGCGCGGCGGCGGGGCGGGGCGCCGGGCTTGACGCGAACGCGTCTCCATCTGTCACAGAAGCGATCGGCGCAATCTGCTCGAACGGGGAAGGCCCGCGACGAATCCTGATCTGCGGTTCGCTTTATCTCGCGGGAACCGTGCTACGCGACCACGGCTGAGACCAACCGGTTCAGCTTCCGAGCGCGTCTTCGATCCACTCGTTCAGCTTGTGAGGCGGCAGGGCACCGATCTTGGTCGCGGTAACCTCGCCGTCCTTGAACAGCATCAGCGTCGGAATACCGCGCACGCCATAGGTCGACGGCGTCGCCGGATTGTCGTCGATATTCAGCTTGGCGACGGTAACCCGATCACCGAGCTTGGAAGCGATGTCTTCCAGTGCCGGCGCGATCGCCTTGCAGGGTCCGCACCATTCGGCCCAGAAATCAACCAGTACGGGCTTGCTCGACTGTAGAACGTCGGCAGCGAAATCGGCATCGGTGGTGGCAACCGTTGACATGACAATCGCTCCTGAAAATTTCTTAGTAAGGACCGACATTTTCGAATCAGCCGATCATTGAACCGAATCTAGGAACCGTCCGACACCCCGTCAAGGCCCGGCGGAGTACCTGTTCCAAGACCCGCGGAAAGCCTCAAAAGTTCGTCCGGAAGCATCATCAGATCCGGCCCGTCGGTCCACAGAAGTCCGCATCTGACGGCCCTGTCCGGATAAACATCCCTCAACAGCACCCGATAGGCCGCCATCTGGCGAAGATAGACGGCCGGCACATCCTCGACGCGGGCCGGCGGCGGCCTGTTGGTCTTGAAATCGATGACCGTCACCGCATCCTCGCGCACCAGCAGCCGGTCGATCCGGCCGGACAGCACGATGGCGCCGGCCCCTTCCCCGACGGTGCCGACGATCGGAACCTCGGCCAGAGCCTCGCCGGTGAAAATTTCGCCCAGCGCCGGATCCCGAAGCAGACGCAGGGTCTCTTCCAGATACAGCTTCTGCTGCTCTGCGGGCAGGTCATGCACAGGACGCGCGAGATACTCCCGCGCAGCGGCCTCGCGCCGTTCGTCGGCCAGCAACGGCAGCCATTGCAGCAGATAATGGATGATCCGGCCACGGCGGAACCGTGTCGTATCCCCGTCCTGGAAAGGCGACCGCACGGGCATGTCCGGCTCCAGCCGCGACGGGGAGAGCGGGCGTGGGGGATGCGCATCGGCCAGCGGAAGGGTTGTCGCCCATTCAGGAAGCGATGACGCCTCCGCGGCGTCTGGGCGCGGGCCGACCCGCCCGTCGGGTGGGTCGCTCTGCGGCGAGTCCAGAACCAACCGATCACCCTCCACCTGGGCGATCGGCTCCAGCCCCTCTTTGATCATCCGGTACCAGGTCGGCGCGCTGGTCTCGCGGCTGGTCCCCCATCCCGTGACATAGAGCCTGTCCTCGGCGCGGGTCATCGCTACGTAGAGCAGGCGGTGATACTCCTGGTCGCGCTTGTCCGCGGCCTCGCGCCGGGACGCGGCCGAGATTTCCGTATCGGCGTCCCGGTTCGGCGACCAGACCGGCACCGCGAAACCGCTGCCATCGTCGATCCACAGCAGCTTGGGCGTGCGGTCCGGAGCCGCCATGGTGTCGGGAAGGAAGACCACCGGCGCCTGAAGCCCCTTGGAGCCGTGGACGGTTAGAATCCGGACCTGATCGGACTGGCCGGTCTCCAGATCCCGCTTGACCTCGAATTCCGCAGCCGCCAGCCAATGCAGGAACCCCTGCAGGGACGGGACGTGCGAGCGTTCGTATTCCAGGGCCTGAACCAGGAACTCGTCGATCGGATCGCCCGCCTCGGGACCCAGGCGCTCCAGGATGCGCCGGCGCCCCTCACCGGCCAGCAATTCGGCGTAGAGCTCGTAAGGCGGAGTAAAATCCGCCCGCGCAAGCCAGCGCGAGAGCTCCTCGTATAGGCGCCGGCTCTCCGCGTCGGACGCGGCCCGCGCTTCCAGTGTCCGCCAAAGGCTTTGCCCGCCCCGCTCCCAGCAAAGCTCGAACAATCGGTCCTCGTCCAAACCGAACAGCGGCCCTTTGAGAACCGTCGCCAGGTTCAAATCGTCCTCGGGCAACAACAGGAACTGGCCGAAAGCGACCAGATCCATCACGGCCAGCTGGTCTGTCAGCACCATGCGGTCGATGCCGGCGACCGCGACATCCCGGGATTTGAGCGCGCGTGTCAGTTCGCCGACGAAGGGCCCGCGGCGGCGGACAAGCACCATGATATCGCCGGGACGGATCGGCCGGTCCCTGGACGGCAAAATCTCGCGTCCATCGATCCATTGCCTGATCTGATCGGCGATCTTCTCCGCCAAACGGCGGCGCGGATCATTGCTCTGGTATTGCTTGACCGGCGGCTCCCATCCCGGACGCGCTTCGGAGTCTTCGGGGGGCATCTCCGGCGGCCAGAGTTCCACGCGCCCCGCCTGGCCGGCACGGTGCGCAAGGTGGCGCAGCGCGGCCGTGTCGGCGCTCTCAAGGACTCCTTCGCCGGCGACGGAGCCGTTGAAGACCGCATCCACCGACGCAAGGACCGCCCGGGTCGACCGGAAGGACATGTCGAGACCGACGCTTTCCCACCCCTTGCCCGCCGCCCGGGCCCTGCCCGCGAACGTGTCGCGCATATCGAGGAAGCCCTGGGGGTCGGCGCGCTGAAAGCTGAAGATCGACTGCTTCACATCGCCCACGGCGAAAGCGGTCCGCTCCGCCTCGCCGGCGGCGCCGACACCGGAGAAGAACTCCTCGGTGAGCTTCTCGACGATGCTCCACTGTTCGGGATTCGTGTCCTGCGCCTCGTCGATCAGGACGTGGTCGAGGCCGCCATCGAGCTTGAACAAGACCCAGGAGGCGACGCCTGGCCGCCACAAAAGATCTCGGGCGGCCAGGATCAGATCGTCATAGTCCACGAATCCGTGGCGGCGCTTGCCGTCCTCGTAGAAGGCCAGGATCGCGGTCGCCACACGCACCAGGGCGACCGACCGCACCGCGAGATCCAGCGCCCGCCGCCGCGCCTCCACACTCAACAGTCGCTCGGCTTCGGCTGTCAGACAGTCGAGTGCACCCGGATGTCCTTCCGCCACTTTCTTGGTGGCGAGGCGCGCGCGAATCCCGCCGTCCCGGGTGAGGAATGCCGCCTTATAGGCCTCATATCCGGCAACGCGCTCCCCCGGCGCCGCAAACCAGGCCGCGATGATCTCGCCGCGCTCCACATCGGTTTTCGAACCGTCCATAAGGGCCGCCGCCGCCCCACGGAGCCCCGATGCATCGAGCATCGCATCCCCGACGGCACTCGCGATGACGCCGACATCCGTCTCACCCTCGCCAACTCCCAGAAGCGCACGGATCCGCGCCGCCAGCGCCTCAAGCCCGCCGGCGCCGGCCAGCGCCGCTTCCAGCCGCGCCCGTTCGGACAGCATGTCGCCGACTAGTTCGGCAAGGCCGTCCTCGGAGGATCTGGCGGTCACCTCGGACAAGGCCTCGCCAAGCGCCGGTTCGGCTCCCCGGCGCGCGACGAGGATCATCAGGTCCCGGGCCGCGCGCATACGCTCGGCGGCGGTTCTTTCGTCCAGCACGTCGAATTGCGGCGGCAGATCGGCCTCAAGCGGAAACCGCCTCAGAACCGACTGGCAGAAGCCGTGAATGGTCTGGACTTCAAGCCCGCCGGGCGCGTCCAGGACCGTCGCGAAAAGCCGCCGCGCCCGCTCGATGGTTTCCAGGTCCGGCGAATTTCCTGACAACGCCGTCAATTCTTCCAGCAGGTCGCCGTCGCCAACCACCGCCCATTTCGACAGCCGCCCGGCAATCCGCGTCGCCATCTCCGCCGCCGCCGCCTTCGTGAAGGTAAGGCACAGGATCCGTTCCGGCCGCGCGCCCGCCAGCAACAGCCGCAGCACCCGGTCGGTCAGCACCTTGGTCTTGCCCGACCCGGCCGAGGCCGCGACCCAGACCGATTGCTCCGGCGCCGAGGCGATCCTCTGCGCCGCCTCGGCAACCCGCGCGACCGACCCGTCGCCCCCACCGACCGCCGTCCCGCTCATGACGACCATTCCTTGACCCGGGCGAGATGGGCGTAATCGTCGTATCTCGGTGCGCGTTCCGGATCAGGCACCGCCCGGTACGGCGTTTCCTCGCGTCCGAACACGTCAATCAGCCTCAATAGTCCGGCTTCCGCGGCGTCGACCAGACCGGCGACGGCTTCGGCATGCGCCCGCATTTGACCCGCGGGCTCGCCCCCGGTCAGGCGCCAGTAGTCCAGCGACGCCGCCTCGCCCGCCGGCAGGCCGGAGAAACCGCCCCGGCGCAGGATCAAGGCTTCGAGCGAGAGTTGCGGCGCGAGCCCCCGCTCGACATCGCTCTTGTTCGGCAGCAGGCCGGTCTTGTAGTCGATGATGGTCCAATCGCCGTCGAGGCGTTGGTCCAATCGGTCGGCGATGGCGGTCAGTTTCACCGGGCCGCCGGGACCCTGAAGCTCGATCTCGCCGCGCACTTCGCTATGGGATTTGGCAATTTCCGGCGTCCGCATCGCCTCGGCGGCGACGAACCAACGGGCAATCCGCTCAAACCGCGGCCACCAGAAAGCCCAGACCGCGGGGCGGTCGATCACGCTTTCGAACACGCCGCGGCCATGCGCCAGCAGTGCTTCCAAAGCCGCCTCGGCGTCCACGGGCGGGCCCGCGCGGATGAAACCGTCGAGCGCGTCGTGGATCAGGTTGCCCCGGTCCGCAGCCCCCGGCTCCCCGTCCAACGGGTCCAAGGCTTCGAGACGCAAGATCCGGCGGGCATAGATCGCATAGGGGTTGCGCTGCCAGGTTTCAATCTGGGTGACCGAAAAGGAAGATGGCCGCGCCGCGACCGGCGGCCTCGGCTCCGGCGGGCTCACGGGTTTCGGAGAGCCCGCCGCGTCGAGCAGCCTTTGCCAGCCCCGCCATTTGGCATCGCCATCGCCCGGTTGCAGCTTTCCCGGCGCGCCGAGCGCATCCAGGACCGACTGTATCCGCAACAGCCAGCGCGACGGCACGGTCGGCGTCCCGTCCACCCTTTCCGAACGGGTGATCAGCACCTCCGGCGCACCGCAGGCCTGGACGAAGTCGTGCGCCGACTGACCGATGCGGACCTCCGGCAGCGGCAGTCCGAGGGCGCCGCGCATGGGCCGGCTGAGCCAGGGATCGGCGCTGGCCTCGGGTGGCCAGGTCCCCTCGTTGAGGCCGCCGAGAATCACCCGGTCATGGGCTTGCAGCCGCCCTTCCAGCGGTCCCAGAATGGCGAGACGCGGATGCGTTCCATGCCGTGGCCGGAACACCTTGCCGTCCAGTAAAGCGTCCAGCAGGGCGACATAATCACCGCCGGCGATCTCCGGCCAGTCGCGCGCTACTGAATAGAGATCGGCAAGGAAACGCGCAGCCTGCTCTCCGGAATCGCCCTCCCAGACCGGCGAGGGCTGGTCCGGGTCCCCCGTCCCCGCCAATTGCTCCACCATCGCGTTGTGGGCCGATAGAAGCTCCTGGAGGGCAATGGCCGGACGGGCGGCCGCCGCCTCGAAAGCCTGAATCGATGGTGCCAGAGTCTTCAGCCAGGCGAGCAAAAGCGCGCAATCTTTGGCCGACAGGTTCTTGCGGCGAAGGCTCTCTTCGTCCTCCGCCGCGCGTTCCAGCGCCGAGAACAGTCCCTCTAAGCCGGGACCGGGGCGCGGACCCCGCAGGATCAACCGCTCCAGCAGGCGAACCCGGCGGCGGAACGCGCCGGGCGCAAGGCCACCGCGTGCCATGGGGTGTTTGAGAGACGCCAGCAACGGGACCGGCGTCAGACCCTCGGCCACCATGGCCCCGGTGAGCCGCCAAAAGGCCAGCGCCGGGGTATCGCCCAGCGGTTGCCCGGCGGAATCGTCGACCTCGATCTCCCAGCGCCGAAGTTCCGACTTCACCCGCCGCGCCAGTGCTCGATCCGGGGTGATCAAGGCGCAGGTTCTGCCGTCGGTTTCCAGGCTTTCACGCATGGCAAGCGCGATGACCCCGGCTTCCTCCTGAACACCCGCGCATTCAACCAGAGAAATTCCGGACAGATCCTCCGGGTCGACGGCATCGCGGTTCAGATGCCGCCAGCGGTCGGTGGTCTCGGCCGGGCGCATAGCCTCGCGTAACAGACTTGAGCGAACGGCGGTGGCTTTGGAGACCGGGCTTTCATCGTCAAGCCAAGGGGCGACTGTGGACCGATCGACCTTCAGCCGCCTTAACAGGTTCACCAATGCGTGCTGGGGATGGGCGCTGTCCCGGCCGGCGGCACGCCAGCTCGCCTCGTCCAAATCGCGGTCCAGGCCCGGCAGAACCACCGCGCCCTCGGGAAGTCCCGCGATCACCGCCATCAGCCGCGCCGTCGCCGGGACACTGCCGGTTGACCCGGCGATGGTGACGGGCCTGTCCGGCGGGGATCCGGCCCAGCGTTCCGCGAGGTCACCCAGCATCCGGTCACGGCGGACCGCCGGGTCGACCGCCCCTTCCTCTTCCGACAGGCGCGGCCAGAACTCAGTGACAATCGCAAGAAAATCCAGCGTTTGACGCCAGTGGTCGGCATGCTCATCCGGAACCAGGCCCGCCAGCGCATCGAAGGGAACCCCCTCGGTCTGCATCTGATCAAGCAAGCGCGCGAGCTCCCGTGCCAAGCGGGCCGCCTGATCCGGCGAGGCGGTTTCCCGCGCGCCGGATACCGCCGTCGAGGAAAGGTAGCGCATCACCAACCTGGTCAGTAGCAACTGCCGGCGCAGTTCGGAGATTGCCGGCGGGCAGCCGGTGCCCGTATCGGCCTCCAGCGCAAGACCGCCGTCACCGAACGGTTCATCCTCGTCGACATCTCCCACGGCGCGGATCTCGGGCAGCAGCATCGCCCGGCCGCCGCCGAGCCGCAGGAAAGCGTCCGCCAGCACCCGGACCGCGCGTCGATGCGGAAGCAGCACGATCCCCCGGCTCAGGCTCTGGGGGTCGTGATTCGCCCGGCGCCACAGACCGAGGACCAAGGCGTCGGCGAAGGAACGGTCGCCGGGAATGGTATGGATCCGCTGCACCGTCACCCCGAAGCTCAGAAATAGGGAACCGCCGGCGCGTGTCCGTTGGCGAACCTCGCGCGCGCGATCTCCAGATCCTCCGGCGTACTGATATGGTACCAGAGCCCGTCATGCGGCACGCCGAAAAGCCGTTCCGCCTCGATTGCCTTGTCATAGAGCCAGTTCAGCGAAAACGGCGCCGGCGGCGCATCCTCGAGCAAGGCCGGATTGACGATCGACAGGCCCATATAGGCATAGGGAGCGACACCGGTCTCCTGCCTGCGCTCAAGCCGTCCGTCCTGGTCCATGGTGAAATCACCAAGGCCGCTGAAATTCGACACCCGGGCGAGCGGCATCAGCATCAGCAGCACGTCCATCCGTTCCGGGTCCCAGTTCTCCGCCAGCCGGAGCAGCGGGCTTTTCATGCCGTCGACCCAGACACTGTCGCCGTTGATCACGAAGAAGGGATCGCTTCCGAGCAACGGCAGTGCCTTGACCACACCGCCCCCGGTTTCCAGCGGCTCGTCCTCTACCGAGAGCACAACCCGTGGATCCTTAAGGCCGGCGACGAAATCGACGATCTTCTGCTTCAGATGAGCGGCGTTGACGATGATGCGTTCGACGCCGGCACTGGCGAGGTGGTCGATTGCCCGGCCGAGAACCGTCTTTCCTTCGATCACCAGCAGGGGTTTCGGAATTCTCTCCGTCAGCGGCAGCATCCGTTTGCCGTATCCGGCCGCCAGGATCATGGCCCTGCTCGGGATTTGGGCGGCGCGGGACGGCAACTGGCTGAGAAACATGACAGCTAGATCCCCCCGCCCGGACGCGGGGTCAATCGCCTGTCGGCAGGCACCATGGCCTCAATCCAATCGCGAACCCCGGCCAGTTCGGGGATGGCCAGATTCGCCAGGGTATGTCGCCACAAGCGGGGAATATGGCCGAGATAGGCATGGTTGCCGTAAAGGACCGATTGCCGGGTGAAGATGCCGAACACCTTCAACGCGCGCTGCGCCCCGAACCCGCGATAGGAGCGCATGAAACCCGTCCGGTCGATGTCCGGGCCCATGGAATCGAAGTACCGCTCCAGCATCGCTTGCACCAGCTCATCACCGATATCCCGGCGGGAATCCTGGAGCAGCGAGACCACGTCGTAGCTGGTCGGACCGATCACGGCGTCCTGGAAATCCAGCAGCCCGCAAGCGCCGAGCCCGTTCCGGCCCGCGACAACCATCAGATTGTCCACATGGTAATCCCGGAGCACGAGCGTATCCGGCGCCTCGCGCAGCACCGGCAGACAATCCCGCCAGGCCGCGAGATAGTCTTCCCGCCGCGCATCCGTGATCTCCATGCCAAGGCCCGGCTTCAGGTACCAGTCGATGAACATGGCTGCTTCGGCGAGAAGCTTGGCATCGTCATAGGCCGGCACCGTGTCCGGCACCGCGTCGAGCGGCCGGTGGTGCAGATCGACCAGGACATCAAGAGCCAAGGCGTAGAGATCCCGCTCACACGCGCCGCGCGCCAGGGCCTTGGTATAGGTCGCATCACCGAAATCATCGAGCAGCAGGAAACCGTGCTTGATGTCCTTGGCGAGAATTCTCGGCGCGCTGTAGCCGTAGCTGTTCAACAATCCCGACAAGGTGACGAATGGCACCACCTCCTCGAGATCCGGCGGCGCGTCCATGACCACGTAATGATCGGCGCCCCGGTCGACGCGAAAATACCGTCGGAACGAGCAGTCATCGGCAAGCGGCGAGATCGTGGCGGCGGCCAGCCCGTTGCGGTCGAGGAAGTTGCATAGCAACCGGGATCGCTCGGGAATGCTCTCGGCCTGAACCGTCAAGACAGCCTCTCGGTTAGTCGCCCGCGCAATCGGTCGGCCCAGTCCGTGCCACCCTTCAGGGTCACCGACCGATCCGTTGGTTTATCGCAAAACCCAAGGTGTATTTCGAGCCTTTTGACCGGCAACAGATCCAGGGCCCTTTCGGGCCACTCGATGAGCACGATCGCGGTGGCGAAGGCATCCTCCACCCCGATCTCCCAGATCTCCTCGGCATCGGACAGCCGATAAAGATCCAGATGCCAAAGCTCCAGGCTATCCGCCGAGTCGCCCGCTTCATAGACCTGCGCCAGGGTAAAGGTCGGGCTCGGCACCTCCTGATCCGGAACCGTCAAGGCGCGGATGAAGGCGCGTGCGAAACTCGTTTTGCCGGCTCCGAGATCGCCGAACAGACACAGCACATCGCCGGCTTTGCACAACCGCGCGAGACGTGCCGCGAAAATTGCGAGCTCCGATTCGCTGACGACGACCGGCGGCGCGACGACCTCGAAGGCGCCTTCTTCAGCCATGGCGGGTTTCCAGGTTCGCCGATCCGGCATCCGTCTTTTCGCGGGTGGAACCCGCTTGCGCACGATCGGGCAACCGGCAGGACACCGACGTTCCAGCGCCCACCCGGGACACCAGATCCACGCGCCCGCCATGCAGCCTCACGATCCGTTCGACCAGCGCCAATCCGAGCCCCGCGCCCGTTGTTCGGCCGGCCGCCGCGCCGCGCTCGAAGGTTCCGAGAACGCGGGTCTGCAGGTGGTCCGGAATCCCCACCCCGGTGTCCGATACCGTCAGCACGACGGACCCGGTCTCTCGCGCCGCGACAAGGGTGATCCGTCCGTTGTTGGGCGTAAACTGGAGGGCGTTGGAGACGAGATTGAACATCGCCTGCTTGAGGCGGACCGCGTCCGCGGCGACCGTCGTGATGTCCTTGGGCACCTCGGTTTCCAGCACGATGTTTCGCCAGCGTGTTCTTTCCCGCGCCAGGACGACCAGTTCGCCGAACAGTTTGCGCACATCCACGTCGCTCAATTCGAGCTCCAGGTATCCCGCCTCGATGGAGGCAAGATCCAGAATGTCGTTGATCAGCGTCGCCAGACGCATAGATGAAGCATTGATCGAATCCGCGTAGTCGATCTGTTTGGCGTTCATCGGTCCTGCCGTCTGCATTTTCAGCAGCTCCGAAAAGCCGATGATCGCATTCAGCGGTGTCCGCAGCTCGTATGAGACGTTCGCGAGAAACTCGCTCTTCAGGCGGTCCGCCTGCTCCAGGGCTTCGGCCCGTTCCCGCAAGGCCCGCTGGATAAGCGTAGAATCGGTTACATCCCAGTAGCGGACCAGCGTGGCCCCATCGGACAACGGCACCAGGGCATAGTCCAGGACCAGACCGTCCGGTCGCTCCACCCGGCCGGCATCGCCGCCGCGGCTGCTCAGACGGTTAGCGAAATCCGCACGGAACGCCTCCCAATCCTCTTGATCGGCCAGGTGCGGCTGCATCATCTCAAGAACCCGAGATACATGCGGCTGATCCTCGCCAAGCGTCACCGGCAGATGCCAAAGCGCGCCGAATCGCGGATTGAGCAGCTTCAGCCGGCCGTCGCTGCCGAACACCGCCAGCGCGTCGTTCAGATTGTCGATGGTTTCCCGCTGCACCGCGCTCAGCTCGTTATAGGATCGCTCGAGCGCCAAACGGTCGGTGACGTCCTCGAAGGTGAGAAGCAGCCCGCCGTTCGGATGCGCCGCCGCGACCATCCGCAGCGTCGTCTCGTCCGGCAGGAACAACAACTCCTGGCGGGATCCGATCAAACCGGTGAACATCCCGTTCCAGGGATCCCGGAAGGCGGCGAAATCCGCCTGCTCTGGGAGCCGGCGCCGGTCTCTCAGCAGGTTGAGGAACTCGCTGACGGTCGGCTCGTCTCGCAATAGATCGGTTTCGACTTTCCACAACCGCGTGAAGGCGGTGTTGAAATACCCGAGGCGCCTGTCAGGACCGAAAACCGCGATCGCGGTGGACAGCTCCTCCAGAACCTCCTCATGGGCGGCAACCAGCCGCGCCAGATCCGTTTGGATCGCCTCAAGGGCCGTGACATCGAAGGCCCAGCCCACCGTCCCCGCGCGATCCGGCATCGGCCGTTCGGAAAACTCGAAGAGGCGCCGGTCTCCGGCGACGACCACCTGAACGCTTTCGCTCTGCTCCTGCATGGTCGCGAGGGCCCGGGCGGCGACCCGGCGCGAAGGGTCCTCGCCGCCGGTAAGCGCAATCGCCGCGGGATTCCGATACTCCAGGTCAAGGTCGCCGCCCCGTCGCCACACCGGTAGCGGCAGCGTCTCGACCATCGTCTCGAACGCGCCGCGCGCCGGCGCCTCGAACCAGACAACGTCGATGCCGCCGGGGGCTTCCGGCGACTCCAGACGCTCCCCGTGAACGGTAAATCTCTGCCGCCCTCCCCGGGTGACGATTTCCTCGTTAAATGTTTTACCGCCGGTTCGAAGCGCCAGCAGCCGGTCCCGCAGCACATCTCGCGATCGGTCGTCAAAGACCGACAGAATGCTCTCGGTATCCTCGCCGCCGGAGGTCCCGAGGTCCAACTTGCGGCGCAAAGCCGGGGTGAGCCGGACGGTCGCCTTTCCGGCCAGAGAGCCGGGATCCGCCTCGAAATACAAGGCCAGGGTCCGGTCCGACGAGAGGAGGAGATCTTTCGTGTCGCGCGACCGTCTTGCCTGCCGCAATTCGAGCGCCGTTTGGCGCCCACGGCCGCTTTGCCGGAGCATCAGAACCAGAAGCACGCCGCAGAGCACGATCAGGCCGAGGACGAAAGTGTCACCCGCGAGCGCCGGTCCGTTCTCAAGCGCCGCCTCGGCGGGCCGTGCCCCGGCGACCGCCGTCACGGCAATCACCAAGGTCGCCGGCCAGATGATCCGAACTCCAGACATGCCGCGAGCCTACGCCCGGCCCGTCCTTACCTCAACCGTGGCCCGCGACCCGGATCGGGCTCGGCACGCCGGCTCAGTCGGCCCCCCGTGTCCCGTAATGTTCGGTGAGATAGGCCTCGCTGAACTTGCCTGACATTCTGTCTTCGGCGATGGCCTGTTCGTCGCGGTCGCCGGGCTCGCCATAACCGCCGGCGCCGGGGGTGTTGACGACCACCGCCTGGTGCGGATGCAGTTCCATGTCCGGCGGCTTATGCGCCAGTTGCCGCGCGGCGGTACCGTCCTCGAGCAGCCAGAAACTGCCGCTGGCGCCGGGCTTGCCGCCGAAAATCCCCCAGGGCCGGTTGCGGAACCGCTCTCCCACGCCGTTGAAGATGCAGGTATGGCCCAGGGGACGAACCACCCGTTGCAGCCCCATTCCGCCGCGATACTTGCCGGCGCCGCCGGAATCCTGGATCAGGCCGTAGCGCTCCACCAGCAGCGGATACTCCATCTCGATCGCCTCGACCGGCAGGTTCGAGGTGTTGGTGATATGCACCTGTACCCCGTCCTTACCGTCCCGGTCGTCCCGCCCGCCGAAGCCGCCGCCCAGGGTTTCGAGGTAGACATAGGGCTCGCCGGAATCGGGATCGGTACCGGCGAAGACGGCCATGGAGTTCGCTCCGTTGGCCGCGCCGACCGCCGCCTTGGGCAGCGGCGTCGCCAGCGCGCCGATCACCACGTCGATGATCCGCTGCGAGGTATGAGCCCGCGAGGCCACCGAGGCCGGTGCGACGCAGCTCAGCATGGTACCGGGCGGCGCCGTCACCTCGACCGCGTCAAGCACCCCGTGATTGTTGGGAATTTCCGGGTCCAGCATGGCTTTCAGGCAATAGCAGACCGCCGCCTTGGTACCGTGCAGCGGGATGTTGATGTTGCCCGGTGTCTGGGGCGAGGTCCCCGTGAAATCGAACACCGCACGCTCGCCGTCGATGGTTGCCTTCAGTCGGATCGGTACGTTGATCGCCTCGCGCCCGTCGTCGTCCATGACGTCCTCGAAGGTGTAGACGCCGTCCGGGATGCGGGAGATCGCGTCGCGCATCCGCTGGCCGGTGCGAGTGATGATCTCTTCGAACACCCGCGCGACCAAGGCGGCGGTGTTCTTGGCGGCGATGTCCTTCAGCCGCCGTTCGGCGAGATTCAAGGCGGCGAACTGGGCGTTGTAGTCGCCGCGCCGCTCGTCCCGCACCCGCACGTTCAGCAGCAGGATATCGAACAGGTCCTGGTCCAGCTTGCCGCGCCGGAACAGCTTGATGACGGGGATGCGCAGGCCTTCTTGATAGATCTCGCTCATCCCGCCGGCCATGGAACCGGGCGACATGCCGCCGATATCCGCGTGGTGGGCGATATTGCAGACGAAGCCGAGAAGCTCGCCATCGACAAAGACCGGCTTGGCAAGGCTGACATCCGGAAGGTGGGTGCCGCCGCCCTCGTGCGGGTCGTTGGCGGCGAAGATGTCGCCCTCGTGGATCTCGGAGATGTCGTATTTCCGGAGCAGCGCCTCCATCTGCCCCAGCACCGAGGCGACATGGACCGGGATGCTGTTATAGGCCTGAGTCACCAGCTTGCCGTGTCGGTCGACAATGGCGCAGGAATGGTCGTGGCGCTCCTTGATGTTGGTGGAATAGGCGCTTTTCATCAGCGCAATGAAGGCCTCGTCGACCACTGACTGAAACGCGTTGGAGAGGATCTCCGTGGTGACCGGATCCGGGCTCGGAAGGTTCTCGGGCTCCGACATGGCTATTCTCCCACCTCGATAATCAGATTGCCGTGTCCATCGAACCGCGCCAGATCGCCCGGATGGATGATGGTCAGCGCGTCGAGCTGTTCGACCACCGCCGGGCCGCGTAGCGACTGGCCGGCGCGGAGGTCGGAGCGCTGGTAGACCGGCGTCTCCATCGGTGCCTCCTCGGCGAACCAGACCGCCCTTGTGGCGACCGGGCTTGGTTGAACCGAGGTTTCTTCTTCAGATACCGCCGTTTGGCTTGGCGCCGTCTTGCCGATGGCGGCGAGGCGGATGTTCACGATCTCGATCGGGTCGGTCTCGGTATAGTGACCGTAGGTCCGTTCATGCAGTTCGTAGAACCGGCCTCGCAGCGCATCAAGCGAGGTCATGTCCGGCTCCTCCGTCCCGTCGATCTCCACCCAGGGCACGGTGAGCTCGAAATTCTGGCGGACATAGCGCATGTCGAAGGCGATGCGGATGGTCCGGTCCTTGGCGGCGATGCTTTCATCGGCGAACCAGGCTTCGGCGCGGGCCCTGAGGTCGGCGAGATCACCCGCCACCGCGGCAAGCGCATCTCCGTCATAGGGAAGGCGTCGGGTCGCGACGAAATCCTCCTTCAGGTCCGAGACCACCAGTCCCTGGGCGCAGAGGATGCCCGGCGCCGGCGGCACGATGATCTCGCGCATCTCAAGCTCACGCGCGACCTCGCTCGCATGCAGCGCACCGGCGCCGCCGAAAGCCATCAGCGCGAAGTCGCGGGGGTCGTGCCCGCGTTCGACCGAAATGGTCCGCACCGCGCGCACCATGTTGGCCACCACGATGCCGAGGATACCGAGCGCGGTCTTTTCTACGGTAAAGCCGAGCCGGTCGGCGGCGGGCTGGATCGCCTGGCGGGCGAGGTCCACATCCAGGCGCATGGCTCCGCCGATCAGCGAGTCCGGCAGCCGGCCCAGCACGAGGTTGGCATCAGAGACCGTCGGCTCGGTGCCGCCACGGCCGTAGCAGGCAGGTCCGGGCTCCGCCCCCGCGCTCAGGGGACCGACCTTCATCAAGCCATCCCGGTCGAACCAGGCGATCGACCCGCCGCCGGCGCCGACGGTGTGGATATCGATCATCGGCAGACGGATGGGAAAGCCCGCCACCGTGCGGTCATAGCCGATCCCCGCCTGGTTTCCCTGGATCAGCGCCACGTCGGCGCTGGTGCCTCCCATGTCGAGGGTGATCACGTCGGGCCACCCGGCGAGCGCGGCTTGATGGATCGCGCCGACCGTGCCCGCCGCCGGACCGGACAGCGCGGTGCGGATCGGCATGTCGCCGGCCCGCTCCACCGACATCAGCCCGCCGCTCGACTGGTTGATGCCGAGCCGGGCCTTGGGCGCCACCTCGGCGAACCGCCGGCCCAGGGTCTTCATGTAGCGGCCGATCACCGGCTGGAGATACGCGTTCAGCAATGTGGTCGAGAACCGCTCATACTCGCGGAATTCCGGTTGCACCTCGGAGGACAGCGAAACCCCAAGCTCCGGCATCCGTTCCCGCAGCGCCGCGCCGATCCGCCTTTCATGCTCCGGCGTCAGAAATGAGAACAGGAGGCACACAGCGCAAGCCTCGGTACCGGAGGCGGCGACCGCGTCGACGGCGCTCGCGATCGCCTCGTCGGTCAGCGGACGGATCACCTGGCCCTTGCCGCCAATCCGCTCGTTCACCTCGAAGCGCAAATGCCGGGGCGCCAACGGCGGCGGGTGGTCGGCCTTCATGTCGTACATCTTCGGACGGATCTGCCGGCCGATCTCCAGAAGGTCCTTGAACCCCTCGGTCGTGATCACTGCGACCGAGGCGCCCTTGCGCTGGATCAGCGTGTTGGTCGCCACCGTCGTGCCATGCGCCAGCCGTCGGATCTCCTCGGCCTTGATACCGGCGCGCGTCATCAGGGCCGCGAGCCCGTCGAGGATCGCCCGAGACGGATCATCCGGCGTCGAGGGGGTCTTGTGCAGTTCGACCCGGCCATCCGCCGTGTTCAGCGCGTGAAAATCCGTAAAAGTGCCGCCGACATCGACGCCGATGAACCACATGAGAGAATCCTGGTTTGGTTGCCTTTTCGTCGCCCGGCTAAACCACCGCCGCCGTCTTGTCCAGATCCGGGTGCCGGCTGGTCCAGCCCGTCGCGGCCTCATACGCCGCGGCGATGCGGTAGCCCATGGCTTCGTCGAATTGGGCTGTGACGATCTGCATCGACAAGGGCAATCCGGATGAACTGAAGCCGGTCGGCACCGCCAGCGCCGGGTTGCCGGTGACGTTGAAGGGCGTGCGGGCCTGGCGGGGATAGTGCTTCTCGCCGGCCTCGAAATCCTCGATCAGAAAGGCCGGCTCCATGTTGTTGACCGTCACCACCGCGTCGAGGGTGTTGAAATTCTCGTTGAACTCGGCGGCATAGCGGGCGCGGGTGCGGGTCGCCTGGACATAGTCGACGCCGCTGAACCCCATCCCCGGCAAGAGCCGGCCGATCAGCAGCGCGCCATAGTCGTCGGGCCGCTCGGTCAGCCATTTCTCATGGATGGCGCAGGCCTCGGACAGCAGGATCACCCGATTGCAGGCCGCATATTGGGCAAGCGGCCGGGTCTCGATCTCGCGGATCTCGGCACCCAGATCCTCCAACACCTTGAGCGCCGCCTCGATCGCCGCCGCCATCTCCGGATCTGCGATCAGGTCCTTGGTGTAGAAGTGCCGGATCACCCCGATCCTAAGCCCCTTGATTCCCCGTCCCAACTGGCTGGCCATGTCGGACAACAGTTCATCGGCGCTTCCCGGGTCCTGGGGGTCGTGGCCCGCGATCACCGAGAGCGCCAACGCATTGTCCGACGTGGTGCGGGTGAGCGGCCCCACATGATCGAGCGAGAAGGAGAGCGGCACCACGCCGCGCCGGCTGACCCGACCATAGGTCGCCTTCATCCCCAAAAGCCCGTTCATCGAGGCGGGGTTGCGCACCGAACCCCCGGTATCGGAGCCGAGCGCGATTGGAACGAAGCCCGCCGCCACGGCGGCCCCGGAACCGCTGGAGGACCCGCCGGGCGAATAGTCCCGCCCCCAGGCATTGCGCGCCGGCGGCCAGGGCAAATCGAAGGACGGACCACCCAGCGCGAATTCATGGGTCGCGAGCTTGCCCATTAGAATCCCGCCGGCGGCGCGGAGCTTGGCGGTCACCGGCGCATCGCCAGAGGCGACATTGTCCTCCAGCAATTTGGAATGCGCCGTGGTCGGCCAGCCGTCGGCATCGATGATGTCTTTGAGGGCAAAGGGCACCCCGTGCAGCGGGCCGAGCGCATCCCCGCGCATCACCGCGTCCTCGGCCGCCTTCGCATCCGCTATCGACTGTTCGGGCCGCAATGTCAGAAAGGAATTCAGCCCACCGTCGTATTTTTCGATGCGCGCCAGCAGGGCCTTGGTCAGTTCGACGGGCGAGAGTTTCTTCGCGGCGATCAGCCGCGCCGCCTCGCCGGCTTCCAGCCAATGCAGATCGTTCATTTTTCGGCTCCGGACTTGGGAGCTTGCCACGATGCTGCCCGATAGACATGGGCCGGCTCCTGGCTCCAGTGATTGTCCCGATCGAGCCGACTGACCGCCAGCCCCGCGGCCTCGCCGGCCTTCTTGGCGCGCTCCGGTCCGACGGCCTTTGCGACCGCTTCGGGGAGTTCCACTATCAGGCGTTCCTGTCCGGCCACGGCAACCTCCGAATCGCTTGCGTCGCGTGACCATGGCATGATGATGGAACTCCGTCCACGCGAGGGGCGGTTGATATCACCGAGACGATTGCGGGGAGGTGCGGATGGGCAGGTATCGCGAGACAACTCACGGCCACACCCACATGATCGCGGCGGGTCACGGGCTGGCGGCGCAGGCAGGCTACGCGATCCTGGAGGCCGGCGGCAACGCGGTCGACGCGGCGGTCGCCAGCGCCATGACCCTGGGCGTGGTGCAGAGCGATCTGGTCAATATCGCCGGGGTCGCGCCGATCATGGTGCGCCAGCCGACCGGCGAGGTGACGACGATCAGCGGCGTCGGGCGCTTTCCCCGGGCCGCCGATATCGACCTGCTGATCCGCGAGCATGACGGGCATGTGCCGCACGGGGTCTTACGCAACGTGGTGCCGGCCGCGCCGGACGCCTATATCACGGCCTTGGAGCAGTACGGGACGATGCGCTTCGGCGATGTGGTCCAGGGTGCCCTCCGCGCCGCGCGGGACGGCTTCATCATGCACGAGCTGATGGCCCAGACGATCGCAGAGAACGAGGCGAACTACAGCCGCTGGCCCTCGAACAAGGCGATTTACCTGCCGAACGGCAAACCGCCCAAGGTCGGCGACATCTTCGTGCAGGCGGATCTCGGCAAGGCTCTCCAATACATGGCCGACAAGGAAGCGGCCTCGGGCGGGGGACGTCTTGCGGGCCTCGCCGCTGCCCGCGACGCCTTCTACCGCGGCGATATCGGCCGCGCCATCGTCCGCTATCACGAGGACAATGGCGGCTGGATGACCATGGCGGATCTGGCGGAGTTTCGCGTCGGCATCGAGCCGCCGGTGACGGTCACCCACCGCGGCGTCACTTTGCATGCCTGCGGGGCATGGTGTCAGGGACCGAGCATGGCCCAGCTCTGGTCGTTTCTGGACGGCACCGACCTCGCGGCGCTGGGGCACAACTCGCCGGAATACATTCACCTATTGACCGAGGTGATCAAGCTCGTCTTCGCGGACCGAGAGCTCTATATCGGTGATCCGGAATTCGTCGACGTCCCGCTGGATCATCTGCTCTCCAAGGCCCATGCGGCGGAAAGGATGAGCCTGATCCGGCCCGACAGGATACTGCACGGCGCGGATCTCTGGGGCGGCACCGCAGAGGCCGAGCGCCAGATGGCGGCGGGTCAGGATACCTCCTATACCTGCGTCATCGATTCCGGCGGGATGGTCGCCTCGATCACGCCCAGCGACGGCTCGGCAACCTCTCCGGTGACCCCCGGCTGGGGCATCACGCCGTCCTCGCGCGGCTCGCAGAACTGGGCCGTCAAAGGCCATCCGTCAGCCGTCGCGCCATGGAAACGACCGCGCCTCACCCCTAACCCGGCGATCGCCGAGAGGCCCGACGGCACGCTGATGCCCTTCGGGACCCCTGGTGGCGACGTGCAGTGCCAGGCGATGCTGCAGGTCCTGCTCAATATCACCGAGTTCGGAATGGCACCCCAAGAAGCCGTGGAAGCACCGCGTTTCTCCAGCTACAGCTACCCGGACAGCTTCGAGCCGCATCTGGCACTGCCCGATGTGCTCCGCGTGGAAAGCCGGATCGAGGCTGAAACCCGCGACACGCTGCGCGGCATTGGCCATGACGTCCAGGAATGGCCCGATCTGATCTGGAAAGCCGGCGCCGTCTGCACGATCGTCTCGGACCCCGCGTCCGGGCTGCTTTCCGGCGGGGCTGATCCGCGCCGGCCCTGCGTGGCGATTGGGCGCTAGTGTGGCGGACACCACACGCCGTTCCGAATTTGCGGTTGTTTCCGCCCCCCGCGCGGGTCAAGATCGTCTCCAAGGCATAACCGGATAAGATGTCCGGACGGTTCCGTGGACGCGTTTGGCGTGGCCCATGGGCCGTTGCCGGTAGAGTTTCATCAGGGAGGGGGCACCATGTGCGCGCAAAGAGCTACTGATCTCGATTCCTTCATGCAAGGCGTCGAGGCGAGGAATCCAGGAGAGGTTGAATTTCATCAGGCGGTGCGTGAAGTCGCCGCGGATATCATTCCCTGGATGCAGGACCATCCGATTTATCTCAACCTGCAGATGCTTGAGCGCATGGCCGAGCCGGACCGCGTCGTCTCTTTCCGGGTCTGCTGGGAAGACGAGGAAGGCAACATCCGCGTCAACCGTGGCTATCGGGTACAGAACAACAACGCGATCGGCCCCTACAAGGGCGGCCTGCGGTTTCACCCCTCGGTCAATCAGTCGATCCTGAAGTTCCTGGCCTTCGAACAGACTTTCAAGAACTCGCTGACCGGCCTGCCCATGGGCGGCGGCAAGGGCGGTGCCGACTTCAACCCGAAGGGCAAGAGCAACCGCGAAGTGATGCGGTTCTGTCAGTCCTTCATGACCGAGCTCTACCGTCATGTCGGTGCGGATATCGACGTACCGGCGGGCGATATCGGCGTCGGAGGACGCGAGATCGGCTACATGTTCGGCCAGTACAAGCGGATCACCAACCAGTTCACCGGCGTGCTGACCGGCAAGGGCATCGAATACGGCGGCAGTGAGATGCGGCCCGAAGCCACCGGGTATGGAGCGACCTATTTCCTTGATGAGATGCTGAAGACCAAGGGCCTCAGCATCCGCGACAAGACCGTCATCATTTCCGGCTCCGGAAACGTAGCGACTTTCGCGGCCGAAAAGGTCAATCATCGCGGCGGCAAGGTCCTCACCCTCTCCGATTCCAGCGGCTTCATCTACGATCCGGACGGCATTGATCTTGAGAAGGTCAATTGGGTGAAGGATCTGAAGAACCAGCGCCGGGGCCGGATCAGTGAATACGCCGATCACTTCAAGCGGGCGGAATTCCATGCCGGCAAACGCCCGTGGGGCGTGAAAGCCGACCTCGCGATGCCCTGCGCCACGCAGAACGAAATCTCGTCCGAAGAGGCCGGGACCATGCTGTCCAACGGCATCATTGCCGTTGCCGAAGGGGCGAACATGCCGACCCATATCGACGGCATCCATAAGTTCCTGAACGCCAAGATCCTGTTCGGCCCGGCCAAGGCGGCCAATGCCGGCGGCGTCGCCATGTCCGGCCTGGAGATGAGCCAGAATTCGGAACGGCGGTCCTGGAGCAACGAGGAATTGCGCAACATGCTCCGTGACATCATGACCAACATCCATGCGCGCTGCGCCGAGGACGGCACCGACAAGGACGGCTGGTGCAACTACGTCAAGGGCGCCAACATCGCCGGCTTCAAGAAGGTCGCGAACGCCATGCTGGCTTTCGGCGTGGTCTGATCGCACTTCTTTTTTCGGCTGACGGCAAAGGGCTCGGCATCGCCGGGCCCTTTGTTCATCCGCTATGCCGCGTCGTGAAAAATGATCCCGAGCGTGCACCGTGCCCCCGAGTGCAGCCGGCTGACACCATGGCGCATCGCGACCCGGTAGGTTCCGCGCGTGCCCCGGACCGGGCGCTGATCAACGGCGAACAGCACCGCCTCGCCCTGGCCGAGGGCCACCACCTCGCCGCGCGCCTGCATCCTCGGCCGGTTTTCCACCAGCATGAATTCACCCCCTTCGAATGAAGCCGGATTGCTCAGCAGAACCGCCATCTGAACCGGGAATGCCAGGTCGCCGTAGAGATCACGGTGCAGCCGGTTGTGATCTCCCGGACCGTAGCGCAGCAGCAGTGGTGTCGGTCGGGTCTGCCCGGCAGCATAACAGCGGCTCGTGAAGGCATCCAGATCGTCCGGATACCGATGGTCTCCGCCCGTCGCCGCGACCCATCGGTTCGCAAGCGGCACCAGACGCGGATAGACCTCCCGCCGCAACGTCTGAACGAGATCCGGCAGCGGATAGCCGAAATACTTGTACTCACCCGCGCCGAACCCGTGCTTTGCCATGACCACCCGGCTGCGGAAACGGCTATCATCGTCGTAGCTGGCGACAAGCGACTCGCATTCCTCCGTCGAGAGCAGCGGGCCGGTTCTCGCGAAACCATCCGCGTCCAGACCGGAGATGATTACGTCCCAGTCAAGCGAACCAATGTCTTTCATGCCATTCCCCCAGCCCGCCGAAAAAACTGGATGAGCCGTCCGTCGATCACGGCAAGACCGACGGCGATAAGGGCCAATCCGGCATAGGCGCCCGGTTGCGGCGCCTCCCCCAAAATCAGTACACCCAAAAGAAGCGCGCTGACCGGGATCAGCATGGTGACCAGCATTAGATTGCTCGCGCCGGCAACGGCCAGGATCCGAAAATACAGAACATAGGCGACCGAGGTACTGAGCAACCCAATTCCGGCGAGCGCGCACCAAATCTCGAACCGTTGGGGAAGTTCCGGTATCCCCTCACGCACCAGTGCCAAGGGAATCATCACGCAGCACGACGCGAACAGCATTCCCGCCGCCGCCGGTACCGGCGGCAGCCCAGCCAATCTGCGTTTCCCCCAAATTCCGGCGAGCGCATATGAAAAGGCCGCGCCCAATACCGCAATCTGGCCATGGATATCCAACGTCAAGCCTTGCATGGCTGCCGGCCCGGCGAGCATCGCAACGCCGACAATGCCAAGAGCAATTCCCAGAACCCGGCCGGCATTCATCCGCTCATCAGAAACCAGGAAATGTGCGAGCCCGAGGGTGAAGAACGGCGTGGTTGCATTCAGAATCGACGCGGTGCCGCTATCAATCCAAACCTGCCCCCAAACGATCAGCGAGAACGGGATCACATTGTTCAATACTCCCATGACAAACAGATCCCGCCAGGTAACGAAACCTCGAGGCAGCGAATAGCCGAGTACGACCGCGAGAACCAGCAGACCGGCGGCGCCGATTGAAACCCGGACCGCGACGATGGTCAGTGGTCCCAATGCCCGCAACGCGATCTCCGCGAAAAAGAACGAACCGCCCCAGACAATGGATAGCGCGATCAGCATCGCCCAAGCGGCAGCGTTCATGAGTTGGCCCGGCATCGTCGCCCTCCCGGTGGTCATTCACCGGGTTTGAACACGATGACAGCGGGGCCGATATCCGGTGCTTGCGCGATTATTTTTCGAGCGAGATGAAAACGCCGTCCCAATCGCCGCCCGGCGGCGTCTGCTCGTAGGCGGCGATGCGCTCCTCAAACAGCTCATAAACGCCCGCGAGCGGCAGGCGGGCGTCTTCGGCCAGTGCCCGCGCGCTCTTGATATCGGCCTTGGCCAAATCCCATTGCTGGGCCCGGTAATGCGCAAGCATGGCGGTGTGATGATCCTCCAGGGATTTGAATCCCGCGCTCGTGGCCAGATCCGCGTCGCCGAGCACGGTGAAGACGCGGATGGGTTCGGTTTTCCCTTTGACCTGGATCAGATCGAGTTCCAGGGCCGCCAAATCCTCAAGACCCTGCATCGTGCTTTCACTCAGGATCACTTCCACGCCATAGGTCTTGCATTGCCCTTCCAACCGGGCGGCAAGGTTGACCGTGTCGCCCAGCGCGGAATAGTCGAAACGCTGCTGCGAGCCGACATTGCCGACGCAGCAGATGCCGGAATTGAGACCGATGCCGATGCCGAGCTCGATCGGCGCCTCTCTTTTGGCCGCCGTCTCCAGGGCTAGCTCCGCGTTCAGCGCCACCAGCCGGCGGCGCATCGCGAGGGCGGAGAGCACCCCGAGACGCCGATGCTCGGGCACGTTCAGCGGCGCGTTCCAGAACGCCATGATGCAATCGCCCATGTATTTGTCGATGGTCCCCTCGGACCGCATGATGATCTCGGTCATCGGTGTGAGGAACCGGTTGATCAGCTCGGTGAGTTCCTGGGCGTTCAACCGCTCCGAGATCGTCGTGAATCCACGGATATCGCAGAACAGCAGAGTCAGATCCCGCATTTCGCCCCCGAGTTTCAACTGGCCGGGATCGTCCGCCAGGCGGTCCACCAGGGACGGCGACATGTATTGGCTGAAGGCGGCCCGAACCCGGCGGCGCTCGCGCTCGGTGTCGAGAAAGTTGAGGAAGGATGTGCCGCTATAGACTAGGACGCCGACGATGCCGGGATACATCGGGTCGAAGAGCAATTTCAGATCGGTATAGGCGTACCAGGAGAAACCGATGGCTCCCAGCACCATGGCGCCGCTGATCACGCTTGCCCAGGCGGTCCCGAGCCGCGGCACCCAGAACACGCCAAGCATGATCAGGCCCATGACCAGCATGAACAGCATTTCAAGTCCATCGGCCCAGTCGGGACGCTCAAGAAAGTCGCCGAGCAGGATCTGTTCGATCATCTGGGCGTGCAGCGTCACGCCTGTGGCGGCCTGATTCAACGGCGTCGAATGCTGATCCTTGAGCCCCGCGGCACTGGATCCGACGAAGACAATCGCGCCTTCCATCCTTTCCATCGGAGCCGAGCCGTCCATGATTTTCCAGACCGGCCACACCCGTTCCGGGACCGAACCGGTATCGCGCAGCCACATGGCGGCCTGGGCGTCGGTCGGAACCACGAACTGGCCGATCTTGACCTGATTGACGCCGGTATGTTCTCCAAAGGCGGTCTCGCCGCTGGCGCCGGACGACTTGATGATCATCGACGACGCGCCCTGGGCGACGCACAAGGCCTCCGCCGCAAGGGACGGATACATCTTTCCGCCGACCAGCACGAAAAGCGGCACCCTGCGGATCACGCCGTCGGAATCGAAAACCGGGCTCAGGCTGCCGCCGCCCGACAGCGCTTCGTCGATTTCCGGGATATTGGAAATTGCCCCGGGGTAGGAGCGCAGAAACGGCTCGGGATCGTCGCCGCTATGGGCCAGACCGGCTTTGACGAGCGGCATGCGAGGGCCAGACCGATCCGTCGGGATGAAACCGCCGACGGTCGGTCCCTGGGACAGGACGCTCGCGAAGATCGAGTCGTGCTTCGGCAGCGCGCCCTTGGCGATGGCGTCGCGGACCAGTTGGGCGGCCTCACCGTCGCCAAACTCCGCCACCAGGTTTTCCGGCGAGGTCCGGTCCGCCTCGGCAAACACGATATCCAGAGCAAGCGCCGCGACCCCGGCATTGAGCAGCCGCGCGACCAGTTCCGCGACCACGGTGCGCGACCAAGGCCATTGCCCGTGTTTGGCCAGGGTTTCATCGTCGATATCCACGACCAGAACCGGGAGTTCGGTGTAGATTCTGGGTGAAAGCCGCTGGTAATTGTCGAATATCCGGTACCGAAATTCCTGGAGCAGCACCGGGTCATGAAAACGCAGCGCAACGGCAAGAAGCAGAAACGAGGCCGGTAGAATCAGTTTAAGCCAGCGAATCATGCCTATACCGTTCCCGGCCCGTAACCGCTCTCATCACCATCCGGGTGCGAGCTATTTCTTCACGCGCGGGCCGGACTCACCCGCTCCCGACCCCTGATTGCCGGCGCGGTCATCGTATTTGACGTCCACCGTCATAGTTTGGGCGATGACGCCGTCGCGGTTGCGGAACTGAACCCGCGTGCCGTCGACCTCGCGCGGATCCACCCCGTTGGGTTCTAGAAGCTTGTCGACCAGGCCAGTATCTTTCAGATAGTCGCGTTTGACGATCGGCGAGTCGAAATTGATGTTGCCGCCGCCGGCCGTGGTATCCACGCGCAGCGACGACTGCCCACCGCCAACGGTCCGGGCGCCGAAATCAATGTCCAGCTGGAAACGCATGTTCCCAGGCAGGTTCGCCGCGTTCCCGTTGATCCGGCTCTGCACGAACGCGGTATCGACGACGAAGCTGTGGGTGCCGGTCCGAAGCCGCCGGAGTTCGTCGAAACTGGTCAGGCCATCCGAAACCGTGGGCAACTGGTTGACCGGGTCCCCCTGGGTCGCGTCATTGATCAGCTTGTCCCCTTCCTTTTGCGCCGCCCCGGTGCTGATCGGATCATTGGCGTTCTGATTCGCAGCAACCTGGTTCTCACCAGCGAAATTGCCCGCGTTCGCCGACGTCAATCCGCCGGGGGACGAAGGCGGCGCCCCTGTCCGGGGGCTCGGCTGATTACCGGTCTGGCTCGACGCGGGCGTGGGTTGCCGGCCGGCTTGACCGCCGGTGGGGCCGCTGGCGGTCGCATTCCGCTGTTGCGGCGACGTTGTGCTGCCTTGGTTCTGTTGCGCAGGCTGGCCTTGTTTTGCCGCCGGTTGGCCTCCCCCGCCGCCGGTTCCGCTCTCCTGTTTCGGTGCGGCTCCTTGGTCCAGGGACCGGGCCAGCGCCCGCAAATCCGCCGCCGGAAGCTGAAACGGTTCGACCGGTGGCGTGTTCACGCCTTCGATCATCGTCGCAAACCCGACACGGGTGATCTCCACCGTCTTGCCGGCATTGCTGACCAGAATGCGGCCGACCCGTTCGTCCGTGTCCGTGTTCGAGCCGGGGCCGAGCAGAACGACGAGGCTGGAGGTATCGTCGACGCGTCCGGCCGCGATGGTGCCGCGGATTCCGATGGCGCCGACGGGAAGCTTGACCGCCATGGACTGCGGGCGCTGCTTGGCGATGCGTCCGGTGACAAAACGAAAGGCGCCCTTGACGACCCGTGCCGCCACTGCGCCGGTCTCTGTCGCCGGGTTATAGACAAACTCATCAATGGTGATGGCGCTCTGAGATCCGATCGTGAAGACGGTCTCATCCAGGAGCAGCACCTGCATTCCGGCATTTTCGCCCGAGGAGATCTGATCGCCGAGGTAGATATCCTCACCGCTCCGCGCGACCCTGCCAACCCCGGCGCCAAGCGACGCGATCTGGATTTCGCCCTTCACGGCCGCCGACACACCGGCCTGAACCCGGTCCTGCGCCTCGCTTGCGGACACGGCCGCGAATGTCAGGGAAAGCGCGGCGAAAGCCGTTCGCCAGGGCATTGAGTTTCTCGTGATCATCCTATCCTCCCGTCCGCCTAAAAGCGCCAGCTCTTGTTGAGCAGCACCTGGGCGCGAGCGTTGTCATAGGTGTAGTTTTCGATGTTCGAGCGGGCGGTTTAGTATTCACCCGACAGCAAAATCAGGAAATTCTCGAACCAGTCGTGTCCCGCCGTCTCCGGCAACAGGCTGTTGATGGGCAGCCCCAGGGTCACGCGGGCGCGCAGCGTTTCGTCACGCCGTGTCCGGCTGCTGATGAGCGTGTCGGCGCCGTCATAGAATTTCAAACCCGCCGTGATGTCCGAGGTCAAGAACCGCCCCTGGTCCAGCGCCCAGATCACACGCCCCGACACCGCGTCGCCGTAATACTGGTTGTAGGACTTCTAGGCCCGTTTGTCGGTGTGGCGCAGGCTGGCCTGCAGTCGGATCTCCGGTGCCAGCAGGTATTTCACCGCGATCTCGGCATCGATCTGCGAGCCACTGTATTCATCGGCACTGGTGCTGACCGAGATGCTGTCGTAGTCGTGAAAAACGCCTTCGAGAAGGCCGACCAGCCGGACTTCCTGGCTCCACCGGTATTCGGCGGTCACCCGGCCACCCATGGACAGAAAATACTGCTGGTCCGCCAGATTGACGTCGGTCACAAGCAATTCAGGCGATATCTCAAAGTCCTGAAGCCGGTAGGTGACACCGAAATTCAGCGCGACGGCGGTCAGATCAAGGCTTTGCTCTGTTACCTGATCGGTTACCGCGAATGTCGCGCCGCCAAAAAGCTGATGCCCCGCCTGATAGCCGAGATCATAGGTAAAGGCGACGCGCGACTGGCCGAGCCGGGCGTAGTCGTCATCGGTATCGCCGGAGGTTACGGCGATGTCGCTTACCAGCAGCGAATTGCCGGCGGGCGTGGCGCTCGGGTTCGTGTCGTACTGACCGCCGGCTGCGACGGAGACCGAGATCCGGGTCTTCTGGCGGCGGTCCGCGATGACGTCACGGTAGCGTTCCACCTGTTCGCTCGCGCGCGGATCACCCGAGGCACTGACCAGATCGAGTTGCTGCTCTGCCTCGTCCAGACTGTCCAGCCGGATGAGGACGGCGGCATAGAAAACCCGGACCACCGCCAAATCAGGCTGGATCAGCAGAATTCTCTCGAGCGTCGCGGCAGCGCCCTTGACGTTGCCGTCGGCGACCTGCTGACGCGCGAAGCGGAAGTTAAGCTCAATGTTGTCGGGATCTTTCAGAACGTCGGTATACTTGATCCGAGGTTCCTCTCTCGGCTCCTGCTGGGCATCGGCCGGCCACGGCAAACCAACGCAGGCCAAAAGCATCGCGGCCATCGCAAGGATCAGGAGTCTCGATTGCGGATCAACACCGTGCGATCGCAATCGCCCCCTAGAATTCCGATTGCCAGGCACGTTCACCATGCTCCCAGACCGAGATTCTCAACGCAATAAGCCAGATTCCACAGCACCCGGCAACGGAGTTTTCCCTGATTTCAGTGATGTTTACCACCCCGAGAGATTGAATACCGCCCCGCCAGCGGTGATAATCCCCATCCATGGACGGGATTGACAATGTCCGAGACCGGTGAGCTTTCGCGAATACTTCTGGAGCGCGGCCTGATCGACCGCGCCGCGATCGACGCGACGCGACGTCTTGCCGGCGAGTCCGGGGACGCGCTGCATATCCTTTTGACCCGTCAAGGTTTCATAGACGAACGCGACATGGCCGCCGCCCTGGCCGACCATCTCGACCTGCCGCTCGCCACGCCGAGCAGCTTTCCCGCCGTCGCCGTCCGGGCCGGCGATGTCAGCGTGCCGTTCCTGCGTCGCGCCCGGATGCTGCCGCTGTCCGAGGATGCCGGCCGTCTCGATGTCGCGATGGCAGATCCCTTGGATCGCGACGCCATCCGCTCCATCGGCATGCTGGTCGGCAAGCCGGTTTCGGTCCGGGTGGCGGTTCCGGCAGATCTGGACCGGGCCCTCGACCGGCTGTACGGCACAGCGCGGACAAAATCCGGCGAACCGTTGAAATCCTCGCGAAGCGAGACCGAGACGACGAGCGACGCCCCCGCGATCCGGGCAGTGGACGATCTGATCGCGCGGGCGATCGGTCACGGCGCCTCTGACCTGCATCTGGAGCCGCGCGGCGACGGGTTGAGAGTGCGCTACCGTATAGACGGGCATCTGATCGAGCTGGGCGCGGCGCCGGAAGCCTATCTTGCGCCGATGCTGATCAGCCGGATCAAGGTCCTGGCGGATCTCAACATCGCCGAAAGGCGGCTGCCCCAGGATGGGCGGGCGAGTCTGACCATTCAGGGGCGCGAGGTCGATATCCGGGTCTCGACGGTTCCGACCCTGGACGGAGAGAGCGTGGTTCTACGTCTGCTCGACCAATCCGCGGCGCCGCGGGACATTGATGCTCTCGGCCTTCCGCCAACCGTCATCGACGCCCTCGCCAAGGCGCTCGCGGCACCGAACGGCCTGGTCCTGGCGACCGGCCCGACCGGCAGCGGCAAGACCACCACACTCTACGGTGCCTTGGGACGCATCAATGCCGAGAACCGCAAGATCCTGACCGTCGAGGATCCAGTCGAATACCGTCTCCCGGGGATCAATCAGATCCAGGTCAACGCCCGTATCGGGCTCGGTTTCCCCAGCTTGCTGCGGTCCATCGTGCGTCAGGACCCGGACATCATCATGGTCGGCGAGATCCGCGACGAGGAAACCGCGCGACTGGCGGCACAGGCCTCGCTCACCGGCCATCTGGTGCTCTCGACACTCCACACCAATGACGCGGCGAGCGGCATCACCCGATTGCTGGACATGGGCATCGAGCCCTACCTGCTGGCGGCCTCGCTCCGGGCGGTCCTCGCCCAGCGGCTCGTGCGCCGTCTCTGTGCGTCCTGCAAGACCACGCGCCGGATCGCGCCGGAGGACCACGCTTCGCTCGGCCCAGGCGCGGACGATCTGGAGGAAGTCGCCGAGCCGACCGGCTGCGAGACCTGTCATGGAACCGGCTATGCCGGACGGCTGGTGCTCTCGGAAATCCTGACGATGACCCCGGCGATCAGGCAGGCGGTGAACGAGAACGCCGCGCCATCGCGCCTGCGGGAACTGGCCGCCTGCGCGGCGGGCGGGTCACTGCTCGCCAGTGGCATTGCCGCCCTGCGTGCCCAGCAGACCAGCATCGCGGAGGTCCTGACCGCTGTCAGCGCCGAGGACGCATGAACGGGTCTCGCGACCCCGCACTTGCCGGCGTGGCACGCCCGATCCTGAGCGCGCGTCCGGTGAGCCGCCGTCACCTGCGGGTATTCCTGCGCCAATTGGCGACGCTCTTGGACGCCGGACTGCCGGTGGATCGGGCGCTCGGACTGCTTTATCGACAACCGGACGCCCCGGCCGCCGCGAGCCTTGCGGACAGGTTGGGCCAACGCGTCCGGCAAGGCGGCACGCTGTCCGACGCCATGGCGGAGGAGCCCAAAGTGTTCGACGCATTGGACCTGTCGGTGGTCCGGGCAGCCGAGACCTCGGGGCGGCTCGCCGAAGCGGTCGGCCGGCTGCTGGACTATCACCAGCGGCGCGACGCGGTATCCGAGCGGGTGCGGACCGCGCTGATCTACCCGGTGATCCTGGTGATCGTGGCGGTGCTGGCGATCACCGTGCTGTTCGTCGTCGTGGTGCCGGGGCTGGAGCCGCTGCTTGCCGGTTCGGGCCGCAACCTTCCGCCCGCGACCCGCATGGTCCTCGCGGTCTCGGATTTTCTGCGTCACCACGGCTGGGTGCTATTGGCCATTCCCGCCGTCATGATCGCCGGCGCGGCCCTGCCGGCCGGGCGGAATGCACGCGATCGCTTTGGTCTATCGCTTCCCCTTATCGGCAGGCTCTGGTCGAGCATCGAGACCGAACGCTGGCAGCGCGGCCTCGGGATCCTGCTGGCAAACGGCGTCTCGCTGCCCCAGGCCGCCCGGGTCGTGGCGGAGGGTTTCGCCAACCGGGTTCTGCGGGCCTCCGGTACGCATATCGCCGAGGCGATCCCCCAGGGCCGAGGCCTTGCGGTGCTGATGGCCGAATGCGGATGTTTTTCGGCGATCGCCGTCCAGCTGGTGCGGGTCGGCGAGGAGACCGGTAAGCTCGGCGATATGCTGCTGCGCAGCGCCGATCATCAGCACGAGGAGGTCGAACAGGCCCTTACCCGCATGATCGGGTTGATCGAGCCGGTCCTGATCCTGATACTCGGCATCGCCGTCGCGGCGGTGGTGCTGGCGCTGCTCAGCACCATCACCAGTCTCAACGAGACCCTGGTCGGCGCGTGAGGCCGGATCGCCGTCGACATCCGCCGGGGTCGCGGAACGCGGCGGGCTTCACGCTGCTTGAGGTCCTCGTCGCCTTCGTGATTATCGCCCTCGCCGCCACCGTCGCCCTGCGGTCCAGTTCCGTTGCCGTCCGCAGCGCCGAGGGAGGCGGAAGCACGGCCATCGCGGCCCTTCAGGCTCGATCATTGCTCGACGAGTTCGGCATAAGCCGAACGCTCACCGAGGGTAGAACCGAGGGTGTTCTTGAGAACGGCATGGAATGGAGCATCCAGGCAGAGAGCCGCCCCTCGCCGAGCCCCCTGCTGCGCGCCTATGACATCACGCTCTCGGTGACCCACGGACAAGCCCGCGTCGTGCTGGAGACCGTCCGGCTGTTGCAGGCGGGGGAGCGGTCGTGAGACAGGCCGGGTTCACGTTGCTGGAACTTCTGATCGGCCTCTCTTTGATGGGCCTCCTGGCGCTTGTGCTCGCCGGCAGCCTGCGCTCGGGCCTCGATGTCACCGACCGCGTCGGCGAACGCGCGGTAGAGGTAAAAACAGTGATGGAGGCACACGCGCTTCTGCGCCGCCTCGTGGATAGCGCCGTGCCGCTCCGCACGGATGACGCGCACGGCGTCAATCTTCGCTTTCAGGGCAATGCGCAGTCGCTCAACCTCGTGGCGCCTTCCGGCAGAGACGGGTCCGGCGGGTTGATCGTTCACCGTCTCGCCATCGCGGATGGACATCTGGTAGCCGCCGCCGGCCGGCAGGCGCCGCGACCGGTCGCCTCTCTGCCGCCCGGCGCGGCCTTCGCCTATTTCGGCGCGCCGGATCGGGACCAGCCCGAGCAATGGCTCACCGAGTGGTCGGACAGGACAAGTTTTCCGCTTCTGGTGCGTCTGCGGGTGCCGGGCTGGCCGGACGCGGTAGCCCGTCCCCGCATGCGGGAGGCGATCCGATGAGCTCGCGCGCGAAAGAGAAGGGCATGGCGCTCGCCATCGTGCTGGGGGGCCTGGTGATTCTGTCGATGATTTCCATCGCGCTTCTTTCCCATGCCGGTCGCGACGTCAGCAGAGGCAGCACCGTCCTCGACCGCGCCCGGGCGGAAGCTCTTGTGGAAGGCGCCGTCGACTCCTCGATCGTCGCGCTCTTCGCCCCCGACACCAGACGTCGCCTGGTCATGAATGAAGGTATCCATGTGATCGAGATCGCCGGAACCGAGATCACCGCGCGCATCCGAGATTCCTGCGGCCTCTGGGACATCAACCAGGGCGACATGGCGGTGTTCGTCAACCTGCTCTCGCGGCTCGGCGTTACCGACGTTGATCTGATCGCCGGCTCCCTGACCGCGGCCCGGCAGGTCGAGGCGGGATTGCTTTCCCGCGAACAGCTTCGCGCGTTGCCGGGTCTCGACCACGAGCTTTACGCCCGCCTCGGCGGGGAAGTCACGGTGAACTGCCGCGCCGACCGGATCGATCCCGAGTTCGCCTCCCCGCTACTGCTTTCCTCGGTACCGGGCCTGACCGACCGCCAGGCCGCCGCGATCGTCGATCAGCGCCGGGTCGGCCCGATCGACGCGGATCTGCTCGCCTCCGCCGCCGCTCATATCGCGCCCGGACCGGGACAAACCTACGAGATCACGGCGAGCCATGGTTTCGGGCCGGGAACGCTCGTCTTCCGGCGCGCCGAAGTCACCCTGACCTACAATCCGGCGGAACCGTACCGGGTGGTCGACTGGGATATCGGCCAGTAAGTGATTTCACCTCGGCCGTCGGAAACGATAGAGTCTCCGCTCCGGCTTGGGCCGGAATTGGCACGGACTGGATGGCAATGAGGCAAGTCCTCGATTTTTTGACGCAATGGGGGGCGGTGCTGAGGGACAGCCTGCCCTTGGGGGTGCAGAACGCCCTCGGCCTCGGGCGGCGTTTCGCGGTGCTGGAACCCACCGGCGACGGCTGGCGGCTGTTCCAGGCGCGCGGCACGGCTCTCGACCCTCAAGGGACCGGCAATCCCGCGCGGCTCGCCGAGGATGTGGGCCGGCTCGACGGGCCAACCGTCCTTCTGCTTCCCGAGGAACTCGCAATGCGGCCGGTGCTGACATTACCGGGAACCGCCGCGCGATCCCTGGATCAGGTCCTGGATGTCGAGATTGAGCGGCTCACGCCCTTCAAGGCAAGCGATGTCGCGGTGGCCAAGGAAGTTGCCCCAAGCGCCGACGGGCAAATCCGGGTTGCGCTGACGATTGTCCCTCTCGCCCGGATTGAGGAGCATGTGGCGCCCTTGCGTGACGCCGGCATAAACGTGGCCCATGTGCTGGCCCAACGCGCGCATCTAAGCCGGACGCCGGAGATGAGCGTGTCCGGCGCGGCCGAGGTGGCGCGGCGCGACACGGCGGGATGGGTGCCGGCGGTGGTTACCCTCGCCCTGCTTGCCGCCGCCCTTGTATCGCCTTTCGCCGCCCAGGAGCAGCAACTGGAGAACCGGCAGGCCAAGCTGGAGGAGCTCGGCCCTGAACTCGCGAAAGTCCAGCGGCTGACCCGGGACGTAGAGGCCGCCCAGGCCCGCGAGCGGGTATTGCACCGGTTTCTCATGGAACGCACGGCGATGACAGCGCTCCTGGAGGAAACCACGCGCGTCCTGCCCGACCACACCTGGCTCACCCTCTATCGGGTCGGCGACGGACGCATGACCCTGGAGGGCCAATCCTCCTCGGCAACGTCACTGATCAGTGTGTTGAACGGCTCCCCGCGACTGAGCGACGTGCGCTTTAACGCGCCCGTGACCCGGGATCCGGCTTCCGGCGCCGAAAGATTCCGCCTGGACGCCGTGGTGGATAAGCCATGACGGCGCGGCGGCCATCCGTCACCATGGCCTGGGCCCTGGTCGTTTTATGTTTGCTGGCAGGCTACGCGGGGGTCGCGGGCCCGTTGCTGGA
This sequence comes from Alphaproteobacteria bacterium, assembly GCA_038146985.1. Taxonomy (GTDB): domain Bacteria; phylum Pseudomonadota; class Alphaproteobacteria; order Thalassobaculales; family Thalassobaculaceae; genus JADHLJ01. The sequence goes on along the minus strand of JAYQSQ010000009.1, from coordinate 387,076 downwards.
ACTCTACAGGGAGCGCCAGACCCGGCTCGATCTTCTCGACGAAGCGATCCTGCAGCGCTCGGCACGGATCGCCGGCGGCCCGGCCCTGGCGGCCACGCGCGACCGGCTGGCGGCCGGCAACGCCGACACGGACGCGATCATCGCATCACGCGACACTTCCGCCGTGGCGCAGTTGCAAGAACATCTTCGTCTTGCCGCCGCCGCCCAGACCTTGCGGGTGGAGACGCTCAGTGTGCTTTCGGAGCGCGCGCTGGAGCCATTTCGCGAAGTTGCCGTGCGGGCAACCCTCAGCGGTTCGGTCGCCCAGGTTCAGGGCCTGCTTCACCGTCTCGAAACCGGGACCCCCGCCATCCGGATCTCCGAACTGTCGCTGCTGGGCAGGCCCGGCGCGGCGGATCTGGAAATCACCCTGGAGATGGCCGGACTGGCGGAAAGTACGAGCCATGCGGATTAGCCGCCGCTTGATCGTGGTCTGGGTGTTTCTCGCAGGAGCGGCGGCCCTGCCTTGGTTCGTTTCCGGTCCCCCGCCCAACCCCACCGACGAAGCGCCGATCATCGCGGAAGCACCCACGCCGCCCGCAAACGAGGTTCCGGCTCTTGCCGAGATGACGGAAACCACGTCCCGCCCACTGTTTTCGGCAAGCCGGCGCCCACCGCCGCCCGAGACCGCGACAGCGGAAAGGCAGCCCGCGCCGAAACCCTCGCGTCTTGTGGGCTATCGCCTGACGGGTATAGTGCGCTCGTCCAGCCGGCGGATGATCCTCCTGACCGAGGAAAAGAGTGGGCGGGTCGTAGAACTGCACGAGGGCGACGAAGTGGATGGCTGGCGGCTGACATCGATCGAAGGCGATCACGCGCGTCTGTCGCGGGACGGGCTTGAGATCGCGTTGCCGGATCGGAATACGGTCTCCCCGGAAGCGAATGGCCGCAATACGCGTTGGCTACCGAGTGGTGGAGAACGGCGGTGATGTTCCGGTGCCTCCGTCCGTTGCCCGCGCTGGCCGGTCTTCTCGCGCTAACGCTCTTGGCGGCCTGCGATCGGGAACTGGCGGGACCGACCGGCACACCCGTGCCCGCCGTCGCCGCCGCCGCGGCCGGGTCACCCGGCGCCGGAACGCCGGCGAGCCGCCGCGACGCGGAGCTTCAGGCGCCGCCGGCGTCCGAGGCAAAGCCCATCGACGAGGTCTATCCCGCCCGCCCGTCCCGCCGGCCCGCCGCCGCGACGGTAGAAGCAGCGCCGATCGGCGACCTGTCGGTCAGTTTCCAGAACGCCGACCTCCAACAGGTTCTCCGCGTCATCCTCGGCGATCTGCTGCGGCTCAACTATGTGCTGCCCCCGGACCTGCAAGGCAAGGTGACCCTGCAAACGTCACGGCCGCTGACCCGCTCGCAGATGCTGAGGGTGCTTGACCAGTTGCTTGCTGGGTACGGCCTTGCGGCTATCCACGACGCCAATCTCACCCGCATCGAACCGGGCGCCGCCGGAGGCGGGGTGGTGGCGGACGCCGCCGTGCCTGGGCACGGCACGGAAGTTCTGGCGCTTCGCTATATCGGCGCGGCCCAGATGCAGAACCTGCTCACCCCGGTTCTGTCGGCGGGCAGAGTGCTGGTCGCGGACAACACGCTCAACCTGATCATCCTTTCCGCCAACGCGGACGAGCGGGCGGCGGCCCGGCGCACCGTCGAGGTCTTCGACATCGACCAGATGGCCGGCCAGGGCGTCGCTCTGATCGGGCTCGAGAAAACCGATCCCGAGACGATCATTGAGGAATTGGCCCAGCTTTTCGGGGACGGCGCCAAGGGCCCGCTCGGTGGCCTCGTCCGCTTCGTGCCAATCAAGCGCATGAACGCCGTGTTGGCGATCGCCCGTCAGCCCGATTACCTGGAACAGGCGCGGGAATGGATCCGCCGCCTGGACCGCACCCGCGACGCGGACCAGCGCCGTCTGTTCGTCTATTTCGTGAAGAACGGCGCCGCCGGCCCGCTCGTGAAAACCCTGAGCGGTGCTTTCGGGACCCAGGATACGGTCGCTGGAGCCGGCACCGGCGGTCCGGGACCGGACCCGGCGAAACCGGCGACGGAAACCGCCACGGTCCAGGCCGCTTCGGCCAAGGCACCACGTTTCATGGCGGATGAGCAAAGCAACGCACTGCTGATCTGGGCCACACGCCGGGAATATGACGTGATCGCCGAGGTTCTGGCGAAACTCGACATCACCCCGCTTCAGGTACTGATCGAAGGCACGGTGATCGAGATCGCGCTCCGCGACCGGCTGCGCTACGGATTGCAGTACTTTCTCGAGGTCGGCGATGTCTCGTCGATCTTTACCCGCGACGACAGCCGCACCACGGTCGACCCGACGGTCCCGGGTTTCGGCGTGACCATCGAAGGCTCGAACAATTCCCGCCTGGTGATCGATGCGCTTTCCGACCTGACGGATGTCCGCGTGGTTTCCTCGCCGCAATTGCTGGTGGTCGACGGCGGCACCGCGCGTCTGCACGTCGGTGATCAGGTGCCGATCGTCACCCGGTCCTCCTCGACGGCGGTCACCGACGACACGCGCGTGGTCAACGAGATCGAGTACCGGGACACCGGCGTTACCCTGCATGTCACGCCGAAGATCAAGTCGAGCGGCCTGGTTTCCCTGGAGATCATTCAGGAGGTATCCAGCGTCGCCCGCACCATCAGTTCGAACATTGATTCTCCGACCATTCAGCAACGGCGTATCAACAGCACGGCCGCCGTCGAGGACGGGGCGACCGTGCTGCTCGCCGGGCTGATCCGCGAACGCGACGATGATCTTGAGAACGGCATTCCCGGGCTGCACAAGCTGCCGGTGATCGGCAAGCTGTTCGGAACCACCGATTCGGATCGCCAGCGCACCGAGCTGATCGTGCTCATCACCCCGCGCGTCATCCGGGACAAGGACGACGCCAGGGGCGTTACCCGCGATCTGCTGCGCCGCTATCAGGGGGTGCTGGATTCCCTCGGCCCGCGGCCGGACGACAAGGCGCCGGCGCCTCCCGCCGACAAGCCGGCCGCGACGGGAACCGGCGGATGACCTTCGGCCGGTATCGCGGCCCTCTTTGGAAAAGAAAATGTCAGAACGGATTCTGGACCTCGTTGCGCTGACCGCTCGTGCAGTTCAGTCCGGCAACACCTCCCTAGCCGACGACCTCAACCGTAAACTGGCGAAAGAGGCGCCGGGTTCGCCGACATCGCTCGCGTTGGCGGCCGCCTTGGAACTGGCTGAGGGCAAGCTCGACGAAGCGGCCCGGACGATCGACGCGGCCCTGCGTCTGGACCCGGGCCATCTCGGCGCGAACCTGGAAGCGGCCCGCATTCACGTTCAGTCTGGAAGAATCGAGCGGGCAGTCCTGCATTGCCAGCGGGTCCTGGACGAGCTTCCGGACTTTCCGGGCCTGCAGGACCTGTACAGCCGGTGCGCCTTCTCGAGCTCCGATTATCGGGACTTTCTACCGCTTGTTCACGAGTGTCTCGGCCCCAAAATCTATCTTGAAACCGGCGTCGATCACGGCCGCTCCTTCAAGCACGCAAAGGGCGCGGACATCGCCATCGGTATCGATCCAATGCTGGGCAAGGTACCGGCGGAGTATCACGACTGGGGCCGCCTGTACGAGATGACCAGCGACGACTTCTTCGCCAAGGGCCATTACGAGACGACTTGCGGCGAAAGGCGGATCGACACGGCCTTCATCGACGGCATGCATCTGTTCGAGTTCACGCTGCGCGACTTCATCAACGTTGAGCGCCGGGCACATACGCATTCGACCGTGCTGATTCATGACATCATCCCGGCGACCAAGACGATGGGCGCCCGGCTGCGACGCACCGGCACCTGGACGGGTGACGTTTGGAAAATCATGGTGGCCCTGGAACGCCATCGCCCGGATCTCGATGTCTCGGTGATCGATGTCGGCCCGTCTGGCTTGGCGGTCGTCCGCGGCCTCGATCCGCAAAATGCCGTGCTGCAAGAGCGCTACAACGAGATCGTGTCCGACCTGATCGACATGCCGCTCGAACACGGCTTTCTCGACCGCCTCGGGATCAGACGCATTCCGCCGGACGAGGCCGAAATTCGAGCCTTCCTGGCCGCTTGACGGTTATTTCTCCGCCGGCTTCGGCGGCACGGCTGGTCGGATCGACAGTTCGCGGAGCTGTTCCGGACGCACCTCGCTCGGCGCGCCCATCATCAGATCCTCGGCCCGCTGATTCATCGGGAACAGGATCACCTCGCGGATATTAGGCTCGTCTGCGATCAGCATGACGATGCGGTCGATCCCCGGCGCGAAACCGCCATGCGGCGGGGCGCCGTAGCGAAAGGCGTTCAGCATGCCGCTGAACCGCGCCTCGACCTCTTCGGCGCCGTATCCCGCGATCTCGAAGGCCTTCAGCATGACGTCCGGCAGATGGTTCCGGATCGCGCCCGAGGAAAGCTCAACCCCATTGCAGACGATGTCGTACTGATAGGCGAGGATATCCAGCGGGTCGCGGACTGGAGCGCCTCCAGGCCGCCCTGGGGCATCGAGAACGGGTTGTGCGAGAACTCGATCTTTCCGGTGGCCTCATCCAGTTCGTGCATCGGAAAATCGACGATCCAGCAGAACCGGTAGATCCCCTTCTCGCAGATATCGAGATCGGTGCCGAGCTTGATCCGCGCCTGACCGGCGAGCTTGGCCGCCTCGCCTTCCTTGCCGGCGGCGAAGAAGATCGCGTCGCCGTCGTCCATGCCGGTGCGCTGCTTCAGGGTCGCCAAGGCCTCGTCGCTGATCCGCGAGGCGATCGGTCCGCGCCCCCCGCCGTCGCCGAGAATGATGTAACCCATGCCCGGCGCGCCCTCGCCCTGGGCCCAGGAGTTCATCCGGTCGCAGATCGCGCGGCTGCCGCATTTCGGACCCGGCACCGCCCGGACAACGCCGCCCGATGCGACGGTCTTGGCAAAGATCGCGAAGTCGCTGCCCTCGAACACGTCGGAGACATCGCAGATTTCAAGCGGGTTGCGCAGATCCGGTTTATCCGAGCCGTATTTCAGCATGGCTTCCGAGAACGGAATGCGCGGGAAGGGCTGCGGCACCTTCCAGTCGGTAAACTCCTCGAACACGCCGGCCAGCACCGGTTCGATCTCGGTGAAGACATCCTCCTGCTCGACAAAGCTCATCTCAAGGTCGAGCTGGTAGAACTCGCCTGGAGAGCGGTCGGCGCGGCTGTCCTCGTCGCGGAAGCAGGGCGCGATCTGAAAATAGCGGTCGAAGCCCGACATCATGACCAGCTGCTTGAACTGCTGCGGCGCCTGGGGCAGCGCGTAGAACTTGCCGGGGTGCAGGCGCGAGGGCACCAGGAAGTCGCGCGCGCCCTCGGGGGAACTCGCCGTCAGGATCGGCGTCTGAAACTCGGTAAAGCCGCGCTCGACCATGCGCCGCCGGATCGAGGAAATCACCTTGGAGCGCAGTACGATGTTGTTGTGCAGACGCTCGCGCCTGAGGTCCAGGAAACGGTAGCGCAGGCGCGTCTCTTCGCCCGCATCCTCTTCGGCGTTCACCTGGAGCGGCAGCACCTCGGCCGAGGACTGCACCTCGAAGGAGTCGATCCGCAACTCCACCTCGCCGGTCGGCAGGCGCGGATTGATGGTCTCCTCATCCCGTCGCACCACCCGGCCGGTGATCGTCACCACGCTCTCAACCCGAACCTTCTCGACCGCCTGGAAGGTCTCGTCCTCGATATCGACGACGCACTGGGTGATGCCGTAGTGATCACGCAGGTCGAGGAACACAAGCTGACCATGGTCACGCCGCCGGTGAATCCAGCCGGACAGCCGTACCGTCTGGCCGACATGGTCGGGACGCAAATCGTGACAGGTATGAGAGCGGTAGCGATGCATGGTCTGGTTCCGAAATCCGTGTGCCGACCGAAAAGGCACGGCGGCGTTACCTAGCGCGCCGGCCCGCCGGGGGACAAGGAAAAAGGCGGGAAGGGTGAGACGACATATGAGGCCGAGACCGTAAAAGGTCTTCTTCCATTGCGTACCTTTTGTTCCCGGCGCAGGCCGTGACCGATCGAAGCACCACAAGGAACACCTGGGCAGGTGAGACCCCCGTCCCCTACTCCGCCTCTAGCGGCGCGTTGAGGCGGGAGCCCGGGACAATGATGCCGCCACGGTCGCCGATGGTGATCTGGCCATAGCGCTCGGCATAGATCTCGGGCAGCGGCCGGGCGCCGGGAACCGCCAACCAGAGACGCAGGAGATGCCGTTTTCGGTCCGGTTCCTCCCAGTCCTCGTAGGCGGTGCGATCGTGAAGGATCGTGTGATTGTGCACCAACTGCACGTCTCCCGGCCGGAACTCCATCTGCAGATTGAGCGACGGATCATTGGCCAGGGCGTCGAACAGGTCCAGCGCCTCGCGCTGTTCCGCCGTCAGTTCCGGCACCTCGTCAAACCGCCGGGCGGATTCGATATAGCGCCGGGCATAGAGCGCCGAGAGATACCCGGCGTGGTAGTTGTAGACCGGGATTTCGAAAAAGGGCTTCTTGCCGGCCGGGACCTCGCCCCGACGGTCGGTGGCGAAGGGCTCGAACAGCAGGCGCAGCAAGTCCGGACGCCGCTCCCGCATCTCGTTGTAGATGGTCATCGAGCTTACCAGCGCCGAGGCACCGCCGGACCGCGCCGTCTTCAGGCACAGCAGCGCCACGATATCGCAGGAATCGGTGTGGAAGGTCTGGCGCTCCCGGGTCTGGTAGATCCGCGCCGTCTGATCGTTCACCGCGTCCCGGCCGAGATCGCGCACATGGCCCAAAACGTGGCCCATCGCGTTCTGGGAACGGGCATTGCCGAAATGCGCGCCGATCCCGAAATAAGCGATCGCGGATTCTCGGATCGACCAGCGCTCAACGGGAAGACCGCGGATCAGGGCGAAGCCGCGCCCCGTCATCACCTCCTCGCGGATCGCCGACAGTTTCGGCGCCAAGCGAGGCAGATGGAAATCGGTTCGGGTTATCCTGGCGATATCCGCGCCGGAGTCGGCCAGGGGACGTACCGCCGCCTCGATCTCGGCAACCTCGGCCTCGCCCAGCGGATGCATCCAGGCATCGCTTCGGCTCATTTCGGGTCCGTACCAGGCCTGTGGGCCGGATATCGGAGCCGGAAGCTCGACGCCTTCGGCCTCGGAATCGTGGACGGCATTCAGGGACATGGCTGATTTTCCATCTAAACGCGGCGCGGTATCACCACGCGCATTCAACAGGTTTCATGAAAGCCGATCAAGCAGCGCCGTCACTCGGGGATGCCGATCCGCAGCAAGGTCTCGCGCCAATCAAGACGGGTTGGGCGACCGCGTCGGCCCTGGCGCTCGGACCAGGCCGCGAAACTGAAATCCGAGTGCAAGGAAAGGAATTCCCCGGCTTCGGCTTCCGCCTCGGCCGTCCGATTCATGGTCGCGAGCAGAAAAATCCGCATCAGTCTCGGATCCTCCGCCGCCGGCCGTATCTTGATGACCTCGGCCAGCGAGGCAAAGGCGACCTCGGGGTCCCCAGCCGCGAATTCGAGTTCGGCCAGTTCCTGGGCAAGCGCCACCGGGTGGCGCGGATGCACCCGCAGGGCCCGCTTCATGACCGGCAGTGCCTCGGCGCGCCGTCCCGCCCGGATCAGCGCCTGGGCATGCTCCCACTGAATCGCGAATACGTTAGGGCCAAGCCTTGCGGCCTCGCGCCAAAGACCGAGAGTCGCCTCGGTGTCGCCGTCGATCTCCCGAAGCAGCGCCGCCTTGCGGGCCGGGCCGAAGGGATCGGTCGGGTCTCGGTCGATCAGCGCGTCGGCGTACCGCAACCCCTTGCGCGCCAGATCCTCGGCGTCGGGGCTGTCGAGCCCGGTCCATCCGCGGCGCGCCGCATTCAGATAGGTCCAGGCGATCTCCCGGGCCGGGCCCGCCCATTCGGGATCCGCCTCGTGGGCCTGTTTCAAGCGCGCGAGACTGTTCGCCATGCTTTCCCGATCGTCCACCACCCGGTAGGCGACCGCCTCGGCAAAGGCGATCCAGGCCGAGGGATCGGACGGCGCCAAGGCTCTCAGCGCCGCCAGTTGATCATCCTCGAGATCCACGTCCATGGCGTCGAGCATCCTTGGCAGCGCCTTGAGCGAGACTTCGAACAGACGCTCCGGTTCGACATCGAAATCCTTCACCCATTCGGGCTCGCCGCTAAAGGCGTCGATCACTTTCAGCAGCACCCGGTACTTGGTGCCGGCGCGCGACAGGTTGCCGGTTATCAGAAAACGGACGCCGAGCTGTTCGGCGGTGGATTTGATTCTGAACTGGCCGCCGCCGAAGCGGCTGCTGGTTTCCGGCGAGATGACGAACAGCCCAGGCACCCGCGAGAACAGCTCGATCAGATCGTCGCCATAGCGTTCCGCGAGCAGGATGTCGCGATCCGTGGATGTCACCGCCGCGATCGGCAGCACCACGACCGACGGCTCCTCCGGCAGCGGCCAGGCCAACGCGGAAGGGTCGGCGACATCCGGCGGGAAATCACGGAAATGAACCACATAGGTCCAGGCGATGGCCGCACCCAGAAGAATGACCCCGACCGCGCTGAACAGCGTGACGACCGGCCATTTTCGCCGCCAGCCGGTACGGGTCTCGTCTGCCGTATAGCCCGGCGGTGGTGTTTTCCAATCATCCATCAGGCGGAACGGCGAAGGGCCGCGTCGCCGCGGCCCTTGTCCTTCTGTCTTCGCGGAACATCGCGGCGCTTCGAGCGGATCACCAGGGGCCGCAGCCGCCGGACCGCCTTCGCGACCGGGTTGCGTTTGCCCGTCATGGCGTCACCTCGTCGTTCGGTTGTCGAAAGCTGGACTGAACCTAATCAAACAACCCCGAGATTTCAACGCCGGCAGGCCCACTCAATCGACCAGCGCCTGATAGACCAGCACCCGCAGCTCCCGGCGGATCGGATAGCTGGAAGACGGTATCAACTGGGTCATCAGAACCACCGAGATCTCCTCCGCGCGGTCGATCCAGAACGCCGTGCTTGCCATGCCGCCCCAGTTAAACTCGCCCGGACTTCCCAGGATCTGCGCCTTGGTCGGATCCAGCAGCACCGCGCCGCCGAGACCGAAACCGATCCCATGCATCGGCATCTCGCTGAACGTCGCCTGCCCCATGGACGCCATGTCGCCGGGCAGATGGTTGAGCATCATCAGCTCAACCGTCTTGCGCCCCAGCACCCGGGCGCCGCCGAGCGTGCCGCCGCGCCGCACCATCTCCACGAACCGCAGATAATCGGCCATCGAGGAGACCAGCCCGCCGCCGCCCGACATCATCGTGGCGGGAGCGCGGAAACGGCTATCCACGGCGGTTTCGATCAGCTTCAACGGGTTCTCGTCGGTCTTGGTGTAAAGCGCGCAGAACCGGTCGAGCTTGTCGTCGGGAACACCGAAAAACGTGTCGTTCATTCCGAGCGGCTCGAAGATCCGTTCGCGCAGGACATCCTCGAACGGTTTGCCGGCGATCACCTCGACCAGACGACCGAGGACATCGGTCGACACGCCGTAATTCCAACGCGTACCCGGCTGGAAACAGAGCGGCACGTCGCCGAGGCGCCGCACCACCTCGGCCAGGGTCTCTCCAGGTCCGGAAAAATCCGCCTTGGCCCGACGCATCGCCCGACCGACCGGACCGGGATCGAACAAACCGTAGGTGAAGCCCGAGGTATGGTTCATCAGCTGACGGACCGTCACCGGCGTGTCGGGTTTCACCAGTTCCATGTCCTCGAACGGCCCGGCGACATAGACCTTCTGATCCGCCAGCTCCGGCAGGAACGCGCCGATCGGCGTGTCCAGCATGAACCGGCCTTCCTCGTACAGGCTCATCGCGGCGACCGTGGTGATCAGCTTGGACATCGAATAGATGCGGTACAGGCCATCGGCAATCACCGGCGTGCCGGCTTCGATATCGCGCAGTCCGTAATGGTCGGCGAAGGCGACCTCGCCCTTGCGCATCACCACCAGCGAAACGAAGGGCAGTTTGCCGCCATCCACGTAGCCCCGCAGCCACGGTGTCAGCCGGGCAAGACGGTCTGGGCAGAACCCGACATCAGCCGGCTTGGCGATCGCAGAAAGATCATCGAACGGCATGACGCTTTTCTCCCGCTGCCCGTTGCATCTCGCACCGGTTTAACACGAGACGGCGGTGAGGGGAGCGGGAATGTTACTCTTCGGGTGCATGATATTTCATCCGATCCGGGCCGTTCGATACCATCAAGTCTTGGTCAGGTGGGCATCGCGATGGTAAAGGAGGGCGCCGTGCGGGGCGCCACGGGGTGCCGCGCCCACAACAATGGAAGACGATGAAAAACAGTTACAGAGACGACAGCTTCAACGCCCGCCTCCAGAACGCCGCCAAGGCGAGGAAAGCGGTTCAGGAAAGAGTGAAAACCCAGCTCCAACCCGGCGATCCGGAATTCGAGCGTTTAAGGGCGGAACGCAAGGCCGTCGCCGAAGCGCGCGAGGCAAGGCTGGCGGAACGCAAGGCCGCCAAAGCGGAGGAGGCAAAGCGCAAGGCCGCTGAGAAAGCCGCGCGCGAGGAGGCGGAAAAGCAGGCCGCCGAGGCAGCCAAAGCCGCCGAGATCGCGCTTGAAGCCGAGCGCAAGGCGGCCCGGGACGCCCGCTACGCAGCACGCAAGGCGAGACAGCGCCGTTGATGCCGAGCGGGCCGCTCGCCGACGCGAACTCATCCGACGCCGAGGATTGCCGGACATGCGGCGGCTGTTGCGCCTATTGCGCTGACTGGCCCCGTTTCAGCCTTGAATCCGAAGCGGAATTGGCAGCGATCCCAGAACGTTACACCGATCACAGCAATGGTCGAATGAAATGGGTCGGCAGGCGCTGCGCCGCTTTGAGCGGCACGGTGGGCATCACCGCGACCTGTCTTGTTTACGACGTCAGACCACTGGTTTGCCGGGACTGTGAGCCGGGCGACGACGCCTGTCTTACGGCCCGTCGGCATCACGGCTTATCGGCCAAGGCCGGAATCCTGGATTAGATCTCCGGCGTCCGCCCCGAAAAAGAAGGAAATTTCACCCCTTCACCATCGGCCCGGACACCGTTCCCAAGACGACGGTCGGAACCGGGTGCCAGCGGACAAGGTCGGAAATGTATCTAACGGCTACTGGACGGCGCGGAGCCGAGCGGCGTGCCATTCCGCCAGGTGCTGGAGCTCTTGCAGCGCGAGCAGATCCGCTCACCGGACCATTGGCTTTGGAAGGTATCGTTGCACCTCAGGCATTGGCGCATTTTCGGCACGTCCGACGAAGGCCTTTCGATCGCCGTGTCTGTTGCGGGTGACGTGGTCATGCCTGTTCCTTCGCGTGGGCCCAGCAAAAAATGACGGCGGCATTCACGGCCAGGAGGATTGACGCGCCACCGCTCATCGACGAAATCTCCCAGGCGCGTAACGATGCATCCGGAAGCGACTCAAGAAATCGATGCGATCGCGACGATTACCTCGAACCAAGCCTTGATTTTTAGCATCGAAATTTCTTCGAATCAATATGATTCGAAAATCCAAGTAAATTCGAAATATAAATTTAAGATGTTTAGAACCACTCCTTAAATTCTAAAAATTTCTATTTGCATATCGACGACATTTAACAGCCAATTGCCGCGCCGTCACCTCAAGAACCCGTGGAACAGCAACCGATTGATATCTCCAAACGCGCGGCTTAGCGGCACGAAAAGCTCAAGAAAGGCTTCCGCGCCGAGGCCGCTGCCCGGTCCGGCGGAAAAGTCTTCGAATATTTCGCCCAAGGACGCCTTGCCGGTGATCCTCGCCACGATTTCCGGAGCAAAATCCGGCAGGGCGGCCCGGTAGGGTTGGCCTGGCGCGAGGTCGGCCTTCAATATCCCACCGCCTCTGATCCCGGCGGAGATGGCGCGCGGATCCATGTCGCGCAGGACCGGGACCATGGAACGCCAATCGGCGTCCAGCCGGGCGACGGGATCGTCGGGCCGTGTCCCGGCCACGATATAGGCGATATGCTTGGTAAGCGCCCCGGACAGCCTCTCGGCAAGCGCCCAGCGCTCCGGCTCCGGCAAGGCCGCGGCTCGTTCGGCGAGGTCGGAATCTTTCAGGTAATGCTGGGGGTCGTACTGCGCCGGCGAGATCAGCGCGACCGGCCGGCCGCCGCCGGCCGCGATGAAATCCAGCAATGTCGGCACCGTATACGCCCGATCACGGGAGTGCAGCAGAAGGTCGTAGAGCCCCGCGTCTCCGCCCTGGAAATGATCGCCGATAAACGGATTGCGCCGCAGCCAATGGCTCTGCGGCAACCCGTCGAGAAGGCGCTTTACCATCTCGAGACGCGCACCGTCGCCGAGCCCGGCGCCCAGTTGTTTCATAGCGTCCTGAATATCGTAGACGCCCCGCCGACCGAGCGCGCCGTAGACCATCAGCCCCAACCTCCGCCTGGCGCAAGCTGTCCGATCAGGGCCGCAGCCCCGCCTCCGGGTCAGCCAGATGATGCAGCACGCCGCAGCAGTCGATGTAGTCGTAGGGGCCCGGACCAAGGCGCGCCACCGCCTCGATCTCCCCGGTCATGAAATCGATGTTCGAGAGCCCGCGTGCCGCCGCCCGGGCCTCGGCAACGGCCCGGGAGGCGGTGGAGAGATCGAGATACGTCACACGGGCATTGGACGCGCCTGCATCGGTCAATTGCTGGGCCAGCATGATGACAGCGTCCCCGGTTCCGCCGCCGGCGACCAGCGCCCGGAACGGTTTCGAGAGGTCCAGGCGCCCCCGGTTGAGATAGGGGGAAATCTCCAGAAGATGGCTGGGCGAGCCGGTAATCAGCCGCCGCGCCTCATCCGCCGGATCACGCGCCGGATAGGGATAGCTTTCATACTGGGCGTGAACCGCCGCCGACCGGACGTCCTCGGTCATGACCCCTAGAACGCGAGCGCGGCGGTCGGGCGGACCTCGCCAACCAGGGTCCCGGCCCAGTTCCGCACGTCGCGTACCACGGCCCCGTCGATGCGTTCCGCCGCCGCATCGTCGAGCACGCCGAGATGGCGCAGGATCGCCAACATGACGGCTGAGGATCCACGGCCGGCTCCATCATCGATCTTGAGGCAGACGCCGAGGCCCTGATCGGCGATCGCCGCGGTGTAGACCCCCTCGGCCCCGCCCTTCAGCAGGCACCGGGTTCCGGTTTCGGCGAGGGTGACGCTGTTGAAACCGCCGGTACCGGAGATCAGCAGGGGATGGGCGGCGCAGGCCTTGACGATGCGCCGGCAGGCGGCGGCGCGGATCTCGGACAGCCCCGACGGATCGGCGAGCTTGGCCATGGCATGCGCAATCGTCTGCAAGGGCGCGCCGAAGACCGGGATGCCACAGCCGTCGACACCGCGCGCGGTGCGCGACAGGTCAACCTCGCCCATCTCCTCCATCAGCTTGATCAGCCGGGTCTGTACCGGATGATCGGGGCGCGTGTAGCCCTTGACCGGCTCGCCCATATGGACCGCCGTGGTCAGCATGCCCGAATGCTTGCCCGAGCAGTTGTTGTGCGCCCGGCTCGGCGCGACCCCGGCCTTGATCAGCGCATTGGCGGAGGGCTCATGTCCCGGCATCTGCGGGCCGCACTCGAAATCCTCAACCGAGAGGCCCAGGCGCCCGATCCACGGCACCACCCGGTCGACATGCATGGGCTCGCCCCGATGCGAGGCGCAGCAGAGCGTGATTTCGTCCTCGCCGAGCTTGAAGGCATCGGCGGCGCCGGTTTCGATCACCGCAAGCGCCTGGAGCGGCTTGATCGCCGAGCGGGCATAGATCGGCCGGTCGGTCGCCCCCCAGCCACGGACAAGCCGGCCCTTGGCATCGCAGATCGCGACAATGGCCCGGTGCACGCTCTCGACCATGCCGCCGCGTGTCACCTCGACGGCGACGGGGGCCGCGTCCGCCTCATTCAGATAGACCCGCTCAACCTTGCCCATGGTCGCGCCGACCGGTGTCTCGATGTTCATCGAGGAATCTCCATGCTGGATTGGTGCTGAACCTTGCCTTTGGCCGCCGCTTCGTGCAACACCCGCGATCATGCGCGGATATTTTGGAATCGGCGTGGAGGGGATCAGCAAGCCGATGAATCTCGGCGCGGTGACCCGGACCGCCCATGCTTTCAGAGCCAGCTTCGTGTTCACCGTCTCTCCGGCGGTGCCGACACGCAAGGTCAATCTGGCGGATACCTCTCGCTCGGCGGCGAACCTGCCGTTCTATACCTTCGAGAGCGCGGAAGACCTGCTGTTGCCCAAGGGGTGCGCGCTGGTCGGAGTGGAGATCACCGAGGACGCGATCGAACTGCCGAGCTTTCACCATCCCCGATGCGCCGCCTACGTGCTGGGGCCGGAACGGGGCATCCTGTCCGAGGCGATGCTGGAACGCTGTGACTTCACGGTGAAGATTCCGATGAAGTTTTCGATCAATGTCGGGCTTGCCGGGGCGTTGGTCATGTATGACCGGCTGATCACCCATGGCCGCTTCGCCCCGAGGCCGCACCGTCCGGGCGGCCCGACCGAGCCGAAACCGGTGCCGACTTTCGGCCCTCCGGCCTGGGTGAAAAAGAAAAAGCGCCGGGAAAGCGCCAAAGCCGATGACTGACTTTCAAGCCATCTTCAAGGAAGACGGAGGCCCCGAGCGGATCGCCAAGCGCATGGCGCGGGCCGGGCTCTGCTCGCGCCGCGACGCCGAGCGCTGGATCGCCTCCGGGCGGGTCTCGGTGGATGGCAAGGTGCTGGAAAGTCCCGCGGTCACGGTCGACGCCAAGAGCCGCATCATGGTTGACGGCAAGCCGCTGCCCGAGATCGAGGTACCGAGGCTCTGGCGCTATCACAAGCCGCGCGGCCACATCACCAGCAACCGGGACATGCGCGGGCGCACCACCATTTTCGAGGACCTGCCGGCCGGCATGCCTCGGGTGGTGACGGTCGGGCGGCTGGACGTGGAGTCGGAGGGCCTGCTGCTGCTGACCAATGACGGGGAGCTGGCGCGGCTGCTGGAACTGCCGTCAACCGCCTGGGTGCGGCGCTACCGGGTCCGCGTGCACGGCCGCCCTCAGCCCGAGGCGCTGGAAAGGCTGAAACGCGGCGTGGTGATCGACGGGGTGAAATACGGCCCCGTCGAGGCGGTTCTCGATCATCAGGGCCCCAGCAACGCCTGGCTCACCGTCGGGTTGCGCGAGGGCAAGAACCGGGAAGTGCGCCGCCTGATGGAGCGTATCGAGTTGACGGTGAACCGGCTGATCCGGGTCTCCTTCGGACCGTTCCAGCTCGGCAACCTGGAGCCGAGTCAGGTGGAGGAGGTCAAGCAGCGCTCGCTGAAGGACCAGCTTGGTCTCAAGAAGTCCGAGGCTCAGACCCAGGGGACCGCCAAGGCAAAGCCGAAGCCGAAACCGCACGCCAAGCCCAAGGGGCAGAGCTTCGCCTCGAAGCGCCAGCAGACCTTGGACGCCAAGAAACAGTCACGCGCCGGCAGGCGGCGCGATGACGCCCGGACCGGAACCGGACATGCGGATCATCGCCGGAAACCGGCGGGGCGCTAGGCTCGCCGCGCCGCCTGGCGTGGAGGCCCGGCCGACCGCCGACCGGGTCCGCGAGTCTCTGTTCAACATTCTCGACGGCGGCCGGTTCGGCGATCCCTATCGCGGCAAGCTGGTCGTCGACGCCTTCGCCGGCACCGGCAGCCTCGGCCTCGAAGCCCTCTCGCGCGGCGCCCGGCACGCGGCCTTCCTGGAACAGGCGATCGGTCCGCGCAAGGCGTTGTTTCAGAACATCCGGGCTCTACGGTACGAGGAAATCACCACGGTGATCGACGGCGACGCGACGGTAATGCGTCGCCCGGCTCGCGAAGCGGCAGGCCTAATCATGCTCGACCCGCCCTATAACAGCGGCCTCGCGGTGCCGTGTTTGGAGGCGCTGAAACGGCATGGCTGGATCGGCTCGGATACGCTGATCGTCGTGGAAGTGGCGGCGAAGGAGTTGTTCGAGCGGCCGGAATGGCTGGACGAACAGGACAGCCGCCGCTACGGCGCGGCACGGCTGGTGTTCTGTCAAGTAAAGCAATAATCCGTATCCCCGACGAAGGTCGGGCCGACGCCCGAGGCTGATCCGCGTGACGGATAGCTGAGCGCTGTCAAAGATCGGTGGAATTGCTCGACCACCCGTCGCCGCCCACCGCCTCAGGCGTCGGCCCCAGCCTGCGCCGGGGATACGGGAAAGAGGTGCAAAACTGCACACGGCCGTTTGGGACGACCTGTCCCGAACCCCTCGCTCGGTTTGATTGATGTTGAAAACATGAATGTATCCCGACGAAGGTCGGGGCCGACGCCTGAGGCTGATCCGCGTGACGGATAGCGGAGCACTGTCAAAGATCGGCGGGATTGCTCGGCCACCCGTCGCCACCCACCGCCTCAGGCATCGGCCCGGCCTGCGCCGGGGATGCAGGGAAAAAGACCCGGAGGCCTAACCGAACTCGGCCATCCAGTCCTCGATCAGCCGGCGCGCGATGGAATCAGGGCGCGGCAACGAGTTACCCAGGCGCTCGAAGTTTCTAAGCTCGTCGAGGGTGAACCACTGGGCGTCCTCGACTTCCTCGTCGTTGCGGTTGATCGCCGTGGTCCGGGCCCGGGCGTGAAAGCCGAGCATCACCGAAGCCGGGAACGGCCAGGGCTGGGACGAGTGATAGCGCACGTCCTCGACCTCGACATTGGTCTCCTCCCAAACCTCGCGGGCGACCGCCTCCTCCAGTGTCTCGCCGGGCTCGACGAAACCGGCGAGGGTCGAGTACATGCCGGGCTTCCAGACCTGTTGGCGGCCCAGCAGGGCACGATCGCCGTCATGGACCAGCATGATCACGGCCGGATCGGTGCGCGGGAAGGTCGGAGCCTTGCAATCCGCATTGGTGCAGTTGCGCTGATGTCCGCCCTTGACCGACTGGGTCGGAGCCCCGCAGACACCGCAGAACCGGTGCCGTTGGTGCCAGTACATCAGGCCCCGGACATAGGCCAGGATGGAGCCCTCGAAGCGCTCCAGCACCGGGCCAATCTGGCGGAGATCCGTGAACATGCCGTGATCAGCGAAAAGATCGTGGACAAGGCGCTCGTCCAGCGGCGAGAGGTCGAGGCCGATATGCGGCACCCCGCCCTTTTCGCCGAGGAAGGCAACGAACTCTGCATGCTCGAACAGAACCCGATGCTCCACCGCCCGCAGCAGCGCCGCGCGGGGCTCTCCCGTGGCATCGTCCGTGATCAGCGAGCGCGAGCGCCAGACCGGCACAAGCACGGTTTCCGGCGCCATCATCAAACGCTCCAGCCAGCCCTCCTCCTCGCGGATATGGGCCGACCGGTCGAGACCACTGAAGCCGTAGAAGTTCGGCCGCTTGGCGATCAGATGCAGAGGATATGAATCGGACATGGCGGCGAGTTTACACGCTCCGCCACGCCCGGCAATCGGCTGTATCGGTACGGACGCGTGAAGCGCCGATGTGATGGCGAGGCCAGTGGTTAGATCCGACCACTTTCGGCCAGTGCCCGGAGCCCCGCCGCGCTGGCGGTTACCTGAAACCCGCCGCCACGCATCGGAGAGCGGGTGACGAGGCCCCGGTCGACCGCGTCTTCCCACACCGTCAGTCTCGGGCAGGAGGTACGCCAGGCGTCCATCACCTCGACATAGGGTCTCGGCCCGCCTGCCACCCATTGCACGAGATCGAGGATCAAAGGTTCCTTAGGGTCGGTCATCATCGCCTCCCGGATCTATCGACGAGATTAACGCGGCGGCCGTCACCGCGTCATTCCCCTTAGCCGGCGGACATCAGGTATCCGCCATAGGCCACGTAATAGCCCGCGATCGACAGGGTCAGCGCACCGGCCCAGCGCCGGAACTGCGCATCGCTCATCGCCTCGAGCACTTTCTTGGACAGCATGGTGCCAGCGAAGGAGGCCGCGACCGCCAGGACCATGAGCGTTGGGTCCAATTCCGCCGCCTGGGTGACAATGCCGCCGAAATAGGCGAGCTTGATCGCGTGGCCGAAGACCTGGCAAAAGCCCTTGGTCGCGACGATCTGCCGGCGATCAAGATTCCCGGCCAAGAAAAACTGATCCAGGATCGGCCCGGCGACGCCGGTCAGCATCATCAGCGACATGCACAATGTGCCGTAGAGCACGCCCTGGCGTGGGCTCTCGGGATCGAGTGTCACATAGCGCGAAGCCACATGCCCAATGAACGGTATAACCCCCAGGGCCAGCAGCGCGACCGCCCGGTCCGGCACAAACAGGATTACGCTCCAGACACCGAGGGCGATCAAGCATCCGGCCATATAGGCGGCCACGATCTGCCACACCGCCGCGCGCCACCATAACACGGCGCGCCATATATTCGAGGCGATCTGGGTGACGGCGTGCAGCGCCATGGCTTCCGGCACCGGCATCACGAACAGCAGAAAACCGATCAGCACCAGCCCGCCGGCCATGCCGAAGACGCCGGAAAGGAACCCGGTCCCCACCATCGCCAGGCAAATCAGGATGATCAACTCGGTTTCCATGCCCATGCCCTCCACGGCGCACCATGGGCCGGTTGCCGGCGCCTGGCAAAACGCGTTATCTTGGGCTTAGGCTCAATTAAACTATGTCTATGATGCGAGATCTGCCGTTCCTAAACGGAGTACGCGCCTTCGAAGCGGCGGCTCGCCACGGCGGTTTCGCCAAGGCGGCGGACGAACTTCACGTCACCGCGCCCGCCGTCAGCCGGATGGTGAAGCTGCTGGAAGAGCGATTGGGCGTCGCGCTGTTCCACCGCCGGCCCAACGGGCTGGAACTGACCTCGGCGGGCGAGCGCTACAGCACCGAGCTCGGCCCGATCCTCGATGCGCTGGCGGCGTTGACGGTGGAAGTAACCGCGACGGCGGGCCCGCCGACCCTGACGATTGGCGTCGGGCCGACTTTCGCCATCCGATGGCTGATCCCGAGGCTCGCGGATTTCCGCGCCGAGCATCCGGATATCGACGTGCACATCACCGCCGGAGGAATCGCCGCGCCCTTCTCCGAGAAATGGAGCTGCGGGATCAGCCTCGGCAACGGCATCTGGCCGGGCCTGGCATCGGAACCGCTGGTCGCCGCCGATCTGCTGCCGGTCTGCACGCCGGCATTGGCGGAGCGCTTGAAAAGCCCGGCGGATCTGGCCCGAGAAAGCCTGATCCGGGTACAGCACGCACCCGAGGATTGGCCACGCTGGCTGAAGGTGGCGGGCGCCCCGGCGCCGGCCGGATATGGACCCGAATTCGGGTTCTACGGCCAGGCCCTGCAGGCCGCGCTCGACGGGGTCGGGGTCGCCATGGGAATTCGCCCCTATGTTGACGACGATCTGGCGGCGGGCCGCCTCGCCGCGCCCTTCGCGCTGACGGTCCCAAAGGGGTCAAAGTGGTACCTGGTGTATCGCCAGAACCGGCTTGAGGAACCCGCGTTTCGGGTATTCCATGCGTGGATCCTCGAGCGGGCACGCGGGCTCGCCGGGAGCGCAAAACTTGCGTAGAGTGCGCGCCGCATCCCGCGCAACGGAAAGCGTGCACCCATGAAAGTCTATATCAGCGTCGATATCGAAGGTTCGGCCGGCATCACCCATTGGGACGAAGCGGCAAAGCGGCACGGCGACTATCCGGAGTTTCGCGAGCGCATGACCGCCGAGGCGGTGGCGGCCTGCGAGGGCGCGCTCGCCGCCGGCGCGCGGGAGATCTGGGTCAAGGACGCCCACGGCTCCGGCCGCAACATCCTCGCCGAACGGCTGCCGGGTGAGGTGCGGCTGATCCGCGGCTGGTCGGGCCATCCGTTCTGCATGCTTCAGGAGCTGGATGAGAGTTTCAACGCCGCCGCCGTGATTGGCTGGCACGGCGGCGCCTCGCATCCCGACAACCCGCTGTCCCACACCCTGACCGGATTCTATGGTCAGGTGACTCTCAACGGCGTTTTGTGCTCGGAATATCTGCTGCACGCTCACATCGCGGCCCTGGTCGACACCCCCATTGTCTTTCTTTCCGGCGACAGCGGCATTTGCGCCCAGGCCCGCACAGTCAACCCGGCGATCCATACGGTAGAGACCAATACGGGCCGGGGCGAGTCAGTGATCTCGATCCAGCCCGACATTGCCCGCGAGCGTATCCGCAAGGGGATCGAGAACGCGTTGCGCGGCGACCTCCTGCAACATGCCCTTCCCCGCGCCGATCACTACGCCCTGCGGATGCGCTTCAAGCATCACGGGGATGCGTATCGGAACGCCTTCTATCCCGGCGCGCGGCTTGAGGATTCGGAAACCGTCGCCTTCGAGGCCGGCGACTTCATGGAAATCGCGCGTATTCTACGGTTCATGCGGTAAAAACAAGAACCGACCGACCATCGATACCAGGGAAACCGAAAATGCGCGGCGTGCTCGTCAAGGAATATACCGATTTCAAGAACCTCACCCTTGAGGAATGCCCGAAGCCGGAGCTTGGCCCCCGTCACGTACGCATCAAGACCCAGGCCGCCGGGGTCAGTTTCGCAACGAGCCTCGTGGTCGCCGGGAAATACCAGCGAAAACCGCCCCTTCCCTTCGTTCCCGGCACCGAGACCGCCGGGATCGTCACCGAGACCGGGTCCGAGGTCCGCCGGTTCAAGGTCGGCGACCGGGTGACCGCCGTTCTCGACTGGGGCGGTCAGGCGGAGGAATGCACGGCGCATGAGGTCAACACTTTCCGGCTTCCCGACAGCCTGCCGTTTCACAAGGCGATCTGTTTCACCAATTCATACGCGACATCCTATGCCGCGCTTGTCTGGCCACACCTGCTCCAGGTGGCGCCGGGCAAGACCGTTCTTATCCACGGCGCCGCCGGCGGAATCGGCGTGGCGGCCATCGAAATCTCCAAGATCAAGGGCGCCACGGTGATCGCCACCGTCGGCTCCGAGGAAAAGCGCGCCATCGCCACGGAGCACGGCGCCGATCACACCATCAACTACCGCGACGGCGGCTTCCGCGAGGAGGTGCTGGAGCTGACCGACGGCATCGGCGCCGACATCATCTATGACCCGGTCGGCGGCGATGTGTTTGCGGAGTCGCTACGCTGCATCGCGCCGGAAGGGCGCATCATGCCCGTGGGCTTTGCCGGCGGCACCATCCAGCAGATCCCGGCCAATATCCTGCTGGTCAAGAACATCACCGTCTGCGGCCTCAATCTCGGCTATTACATGGGCTGGAGCCCGCGCGACATGCGCGACGAATACGACCAGCAGATGAGCGACAGCATGGCGGAACTGTTTTCATGGTATGAGAAAGGCTTGCTGAAGCCGCGCGTTTCCCACACCTATCCGCTGGAAAACTTCCAGGAAGCCATGAGCACGGTGCTGGCCCGCCGGGCTCTCGGCCGCGTCGCCCTGGTCATGGACGAGGAAGCCCGCTCGCTCGGCATCTGATCATCCGCCGGCAATCCACACGCATCAACCTAGAGAGTAAGCCTCATGAGTTCTTCGGTTTTCACCCCCATCACGCTTCGCGGCCTTACCTTGCCGAACCGGGTCATCATCGCGCCGATGTGCCAGTACAGCGCCGAGGAGGGCCAGGCGACCGACTGGCACCTCATCCATCTAGGCCAGCTCGCGCAGTCCGGCTCCGGTATGCTGATCATCGAGGCGACCGGGGTGGAGCCGCGCGGCCGGATTACCCATGGCTGCACCGGGCTCTACGACGACGCCACCGAGGCGGCGATGACCCGGGTGATCCAGGCGGCCAAGAAATACGGCAACACGCCGATCGGCATTCAGCTCGGACACGCCGGACGCAAGGCGTCGGCACAGCCGCCGCAGGCGGGCGGCGCGTCCCTGACCCCGGAAGAGGGCGCCTGGGAGACCATCGCTCCGTCGGCGATCCCGTTCGGCAACGACTGGCACCGTCCACGCGAGATGGACCGGGCGTTGATGGACGAGGTGATCGCCGCCTTCGTCCAGGCGGTGGAACGCAGCGAGCGAGTCGGCTTCGATGCCATCGAACTGCACGGCGCCCACGGCTATCTGCTGAGCGAGTTCCTCTCGCCGATCGCCAATCGGCGGACCGACGAGTATGGCGGATCCATCGAGAACCGCATGCGCTTCCCGTTGGAGGTGTTCGACGCCTGCCGCGCCGTCTGGCCGGCGGACAAGCCGATGGGCATCCGTTTTAACGGTTCCGACTGGGACGATGCCGGTCTGGTCCTGGAAGACGCCATCATCTTCGCCAAGGCTCTGAAGGATCACGGCTGCGACTTCTTCGACATTTCCGGCGGCGGCAACAGTTCGAAACGTCCCACCGTGGGCCCCGGCTATCAGGTTCCTTTCGCAGCGGCGATCAAGAAGGCGACTGGCGTGCCGACCATGGCCGTCGGCATGATCCGCGACCCGAGCCTTGCCGAACAGGTGATCCGTGAGGGCCAATGCGACATGGTGGCACTGGCCAGGGGCATGCTTTACGAGCCCCGTTGGACCTGGCGCGCCGCGTTCGAGCTTGGCGGCGAGGCGGCCTATCCGGACCAGTACCGGCGCGCCAATCCGCTGCTATGGCCGGAAGCTTTCCCGGACCACGAGAACAGAGGCGCGCCCGCCGGATGGGTGCCCGGGAGCGCCCCGCATATCCTGGTGCCGAGCAAGGCCGGATAACTCATTGGAGGTCCGCATGCGCCCAACCACCGGACGATGCCTCTGCGGCGCGGTCACCTATTCCTTCACCGGGCCGGTGAATTGGGCCGGCCACTGCCATTGCGAGAGCTGCCGGCGCCAGACCGCCTCGCCGATGACCAGCTTCCTCGGCGTGCCCAACGCCGCCTTCAATTGGACCGGCAAGCCGCCGGCTTTGTACGAGTCCTCGCCCGGGGTCCGGCGCCAATTCTGTCCGACCTGCGGGACGCCGATGTCCTATGCCGCCGACCGTTTCGGCGATGAAATCCACCTCTACGCCGCGACCCTGGACGATCCGACGGCCTACAAACCGAGCTTCCACGTTTTCACCTCGGAGCAGCTGCCGTGGCTGCATATCTCCGACGGGCTGACGCGGCACGCGAAGACCACCGGGGGATGACCCGAGGGGGCATCGCATGACTCAACCGGAACTGAAACGGTCGATCTCCCTGCCCCTGCTGGTGCTCTACGGGCTCGGCGTGACGATTGGCGCCGGGATCTATGTTTTGCTCGGGGTAACAACCGCGAAGGCGGGCGTCCATGCTCCCGCCGCCTTCATCCTCGCGGCGATCGCCGTATTTTTCAGTGCCTGCTCGTTCTCCCAATGGTCGCGCCGTCTACCGGTCAGCGCGGACGAGGCCGCCTATGTGAAGGAAGGTTTCCGCTCGGAGGTTCTGTCGACCATCGTCGGCCTGCTTGTCGTCTCGGTGGGTGTCATATCGGCCGCGGCGATCACGGTCGGAAGCATCGGATATCTGAGGGAGGTTCTCGACGTTCCCTCGGAAATTCTGATCGTTCTGGCGATCCTCATACTCGGCGGGATCGCCGTCTGGGGGATCTCGGAATCGATCCTCTTCGCCGGCGTTTTCACCATCATCGAAGCCGGCGCGCTTGTCGCCGTGGTCGCCGTCGGTCTTTGGAACGATCCCGGCATGGTCAAGGAATTGCCGGATGTCTTCCCCCCGCTTGACGACGCGCAGGCCTGGTCGGCGGCATCGGGAGCCGCGCTCCTGGCGTTCTTCGCGTTCATCGGCTTTGAGGATATCGTCAATCTCGCCGAGGAGGTCGAAAGGCCGGAGCAGAATCTGCCCCTGGCGATCTTTCTGACGCTCGGCGTGGCGACGGTCCTTTATTTCATGGTCTCGGCGGTGGCGGTCCTGTCGGTTCCGGTGGCGGAACTTTCGGTCTCCCAAGCGCCGATGAGTTTGATCTTCGAAAGAGTCAGCGGTGCGTCCGCCGCGGTCATCACCCTGATCGCCATCGTCGCGACGCTGAACGGCGTCATCATCCAGATCGTCATGGCTTCACGGGTGCTTTACGGGCTCGGACGCCTCGGTGTTCTGCCGGCGGCGTTCGCCCGGGTGCACCCGTTGACCCGAACGCCGGTCCTGGCGACGTTGCTGACAACCGGCACCGTCTTGATACTGGCGGTTGCCTTCCCGCTGGAAGGTCTGGCCGCGTGGACATCCAGGATCGTGCTGACGATCTTCCTTCTTGTGAACGTGGCCTTGTGGCTGGTTCTGTCCCGCGAAGGCGCCTATTCGAGGCTGCTGATCCCGTCGGCCGGCGCAATTACCTGCATCGCCCTCCTGGTCGCCGAATTTCTCTGATATGCGCATCCCGGACGAAGGTCGGGAACAATCAGTTTTGGTTAAACCAACCCACCATTCACGTGGATCACCTGGCCGGTGACATAGGAAGCGGCTGGCGAGGAGATGAAGTCGATCACCGCCGCGACCTCTTCCTGGGTGCCCTTTCGGCCCATGGGGATCTGGCGGTTGAGTTCCTCGGTAGCGGAAGGCGGCACCGCATAGTGGGCGCCGGGGTCCTTCTCGATGAAGCCGGGGGCGACCACGTTCACCGTGATCCCCTCGGGCGCAAGATCGAGGGCCAGGGATTTCGCCATGGTCTCCATGGACGCCTTGGCGGCCGACGTCACGGAAAAGGCCGGAACCTGGGTACGCCAGACATGCGGGCCGAAGGCGCTGACCGCGATGATACGGCCCGCCGACGACTGGCGCAGTGACGGCACCGCCTCCGTCGCCATTTCAAAAAAGCTCCGAGAAATCGCCCCATGGGCTGCCTCGAAGGCCTCGTCACCCGCTTCGAAAGCCGGCTTGCGCAGGGCGTAGCCGGCATTCGCGATCAAAACGTCGAGCCCACCTAAGGCCTCGATCGCGCGTGCGGCCAGAGCGCGCCCGGCGCCGGCCGGGGAAAGATCCGCCAGCTCGACGACGGCATGCCCGCCCGCGGCGCGGATCTCACCAGCCACCTTTTCGGCGCCGTCGCGGTTTCGGCGGGTGTGAACCAGGATCGAGACACCAGGGCCGGCCACGCGGCGGCAAAAGGCCGCGCCGATGCCGCTGGCGGCACCGGTGATCAGGAAGCGGCGTTGGGTACTGCTGTTCATGCCACCTCCCGCGCCGACGGTTCCAGCAGATGCGCGAGCCCGTCCAGCAACCGGTTGCGGTCGGCCTCGGTATTGTAAAGGTGCGGGGTGATGCGCAAGGAGTCGCCTCGCTTGCTGACGAAGACGTTGCGCGCCTCCAGCCGCTCGACCGCGCGGTCCGGCAGGCCTCCAGGAAAACGGATGCCGACGAAATGGCCGGCCCTGAAACGATCCTCGGCGACCCTGAGGCCGTGCTCGCGTGCCCAGGCGGCGATCGGCGCGGTATAGGCGGCCAGCGTCTCCTGGATCGCCGCCGGCCCCCAGGAGGTGAGCTGCTCCATCGCCGCGCAAGCGGCCGGAACCAAGGCGAAATTGCCCGATTCACCAACATCGAAGCGGTGGCCGCCCACCGCGAACGGCATACCCCGGCCCATCATCGCCTCAAAGCGCGGATGCGTGGCGCGGGCGATGAAACCGAGCTCAAGGGATTTGCCCTGCCGGTACCGGGGCGCAACCCAGAGGAAGCCGATCGAATAGGGGGCCATCAGCCATTTGTAGCCGGCCGCTACCAGGAAGTCCGGCTGGACGGCCCCGGTGTCGAAGGCCATGGCGCCGATGCTCTGGGTGATGTCCAACGCCAAAGCCGCGCCAACCTCGCGACAGCGCGCGCCGACGGCGACGAGATCGACCAGCGTTCCATCGGTCCAGTGACAATTCGGCAGAGCCACGATGCCTGTTCGCCCATCGATCGCCTCCAGCACGGCGGGGGTCCAGTCGCTGTCGGCCGGCCGCGGAACGGTCACAACCTCAGCCGACTTCTCCGCCGCCAGGTCCTCCCAATGCACGACGTTGGACGGGAACTGCTCTTCCAGCAGAACGACCGTCTGTCCACGTTCCAAAGGCAGGTTGAGCGCCGCCGTCGCCATGCCGTAGCTTGCCGAGGGAACGATCGCGACACCCTCCGGATCGGCGCTGATCAATCCCGCGAACAGCGCCCGGGCGCGGTTCGGCTCCAGCCAGAAGTCATCGCCGCCCACCTCCCAGGGACGCGCCTTGCGCTCCAACCCCCAACGCCCCGCTTCAAGCACCGCGTGCATCAGCGGCGAAAGATAGGCGCAGTTGAGATAAGCGATCTCTTCGGGAATCTGAAACAACCCGCGCTGGTTCGCGATCATCACTCGGCTCCCTTCCTTGGCTCCAGTTTCCATACCGCCGCAGCGTTCAGGTATGCTTTAGGTTCGAGATATGCGCGTTAAACGAGATCGAAATCCGCTCACCCTCGCCGTGATACGGGTTCACCTGGTGATAGAGCCAGCTTGGAAACAGGATCATCCGGCCATTGACCGGCTGGACCGTCACCGGCCGGCCCACAGGCTCCCCGGGCAAGGCCGACATTTCGGCATGTGTTCTCGGATCGATGAACTCGAAGGTGCCGCTCTCGGGCATCTCCTCGCTCGGCGGTGAGCCCGCCTCGACGTAGTATACCGCCGAAACTTGGCTGTCAGGGTGGGTGTGGCGCTTGTTGTAAGCGCCGGTGCGGGACACGTTGGCCCAGCCGGCGAGGCGCACCTCGAAATCGCAGCTTGTCCCGATCATGAGCGGGACCACGGTCTGGATCGCGCCCAGCGCCGCCTGGCGCAGGGCATCGATCGCGCGGTCTTTCCAGGAGAACAGGTCGTCCTCGGAATGCCAGCCGCCGATATTACTGCGCCGCACCCCCGGAGTCTCCCGCTCCTTGGCCAGGATCAGGGCCTTCAGGGCATCGTTCAGACGCTCGGCTTCATCGATCCGGAACAGAAAGAACGGGGTCGCGAAGGCATTCACCATATCGGTGCGCGAGTCGAATTTAAGCTCCATCGGCATCCTCCGTCGGCAATATCCGGTTGTCGCAAGGCCGGGCCCGCGCGTCAAATGGCGATCAGGTTTTCTCGAGCACCAAAAACAGCGTCGGAAGCGGCTTCTTGTTCTCCTCGCGCATCGCGCCACGTTCTGTGGCCCTGATCCGAAGGCCCGCCGCCCCGGCGGCGGCCGCGACGTGGCTTTGTGAATGGCTGTAGGTCTCGCCCATAACGAGGCCGAAACCGTCCGCTTCCTGCTCATGGACCGTCATCGCCAAAACACCGCCGGGCGACAGCCTCGGAGAGATGGACAGGAAAAACGGCCCGAGATCCCCCAGATACGATGTCACATCCGCCGCCACGGCAATGTCGTAGACGGCGCTGTCGGCTTCCAGCCATGCAACGATTTCGGCGCGGTGCAACGCATCGTAGATGCCGCGAGCCCGGGCCCGCTCCAGCATTCTCTCGGACAGGTCGACGCCGGTGAGATGGGCCGCGTACCGCCGCAGTTCCAGCCCGGATAACCCGCTTCCGCAGCCGAGATCGACTGCGCGGGCGGCCTTCCCCACGCCGAGATCCCTCAGCATGCGGGCGAGAACCTCATGCCCGACATAGCGCAGCGTGTCGGTTAGATGGGTATCGAAGGTCGCGGCATAGCCATCGAAAACGCCGGCCACGAAGCTCGGCGACATCGCCTGATCCGTCTCCAGCAGGCCGGCGCGAGCGAGATCCCGGCCGAGGCCGAGCCGGTCCTCGGGATCAAGCAGCAGATAGCGGTGATAGACGGCCCTGGCCCGGCCCGCATCGCCCGCCGAGATCAGCGCCTGGACAGTGCGGGCAAGACCATCCGGCATCCCCGGCTCCACGAGGTGCGCCATGCGGGCGAGGCGTCCCGAGTCACTGTTGCGTCCAGCCCGCCGGCGCAGGAACGCGAGATCCACGAGCGCCCGCACATGGGCCGGATCCAACACTAGCAGGCGCTCCAGCAGCTTTTGCCTGGCCTCCCCGCCGGCAGACACCAGAAGATTGTTCAGATAATTCGGCTCGCAGGGGCGCAGCAGAACCGCGCGGCGAAGCGGACCCATGGGCACGGCAAGGCCGGCTTTCATTTCGGCAAGCGCCAGATTGTGCCAGTTGGCCGGAATGTCCGGCTCGGCGCTCGCCAGATCCTTGAACAGCCGCGCGGCCAACGGCCAGTCGCGTTCCCCGGCGGCGCGTTTGGCTTCCTCCAGAAGGTCCCGCGTCGGCCTATTCGCCATTACGTTCGAAATAGTCGAGCGCCGTTTCCGCGAGATGGAAATCGAAGGCATTATGAATGTCGATCCCGGAGGCGGTATCGTCGATTTCGATGATGTCGACCTTGTAGCCGGTGCGCCGTCCTTCGCGGATCAAAGACGAGCGGATCGCGCTGGCCAGCCCGGTATCCTCACGGAACAACGGCGTGCGGGTCTGCCGAGGCCCGTAGATCGCCATCCAGTCAAATACCCGTTTCCACTCGCCGTCCTCGGCCCGGTACCAGAAGTTCTTGTGGGTCTTGTTGGCGACGAAGACGCTCTCAAGGGTTTCGTCGGCCTTCATCATATTGACGGCCCGGGTAATCCATTCGGGTTTACGGAAGATGTCGGTCGGCTGAAGAAAAACCACGATGTCGAAGGCACCGTCGATCGCCTCGGCCTTCGCCAGGGCGTCGGTAAGCACCGGTTCGGTCGGCGTCAGGTCCTCGGCGAGGCCGCCCTCGCGCAGGAACGGGCACCAAGCACCCGCCGCTTCCGCCGCGGCCTTGATTTCAGGACTGTCCGTTGTCACCAGGACCCGGTCGCAGACTCCTGATTGGATCGCGTGCTCGACCGAATGCGCGATCAGGGGCTTGCCACCGATCGGACGCACGTTCTTGCCCGGCAATCCCTTGGAGCCGCCCCGTGCCGGTATCAGCGCGATGGTACGTTTTGCGGAAGCGTTCATTGGATCCTGTCCCTCAATTCGGTCAGCCGGTCGGCGACCAGTTCGGCAACCGCGTGGGTTACGTCATCTCCGATGTCGACCAGCGCCCAGAACTGGTCCACGACCTCGAAACCCACCGCATCACCGAGGCGGCGGCCGCTGCGGATCAGCGCCGGCCGCGTGGCCAGGGCCAGTCCGACCATCTCCTGGAAATAGGTCGCATCCCGGCGCTCGCCGCCGGGTCCGAGCGCCGTGATCGAATTTCCCGCCTCCAGACGCCAGAGATTGGCGCGAAACTGACGGGTGCAGACCACGCTGTCGAGGTGGTCCCGCTCGATCAGGTTTTCGACCGTGCGCCGGATCAGGCCTCTCGGCCGGAACGGATGGGTCGCCTCAACAACGGCCACGTGATCCGCCGGATAGGCATCCAGCACGTCGATCAGCGCGCCGGTATAGGACTCGGCGGTCCGCTTCATCAGGGTCACTCTGGAGCCCACGGCACGGGCCTGGGCGGCGACCGCCTCGCTGTCGGTGGTCACCACGATCCGCGCGTCCGGCAGGTCTTCGATCGCGGCGGCGAGAGTCCGCTCCAGGCTCGACGGTCCGCGCAATGGCTTCAGGATCGCGTCGGTACTTTTCGAGGCCGCCAGAACCGGAACGATGACCAAAGTGCCGCTCATGGTGCGCTGGTCCGGATATAGTCGATCACCTCGGCGACGCGCTTGGCCCGGCCTTCATCGCGGCCCTGGTGAATGCCGTGCTGGTGATAGACCCGCAAATGCGGCTCGTAGACGATCTCGTGGCCGAGGCGGATCATCCGCTTGCCCCATTCACGATCCTCGACGCCCCGGATTTCCTCATCGAACGGCTCGTCGCGCCAGATCGACTTGCGGATTCCGGAATTGGCGTTGTGGAAGAAATAGTCGCGCCGCTGGCGCACCCGCTCGTCCCTAAAGGTGGTCCAGAGATCGCGCCTGTCGATGGCGCTGGTATCCGGCATCGGCTCCTGCCGGCCATAGACACCGCAGACCGTGGGATCGCCGTCCGGGCCGAGATGGGCCAGGAGATAGTCGGCCCATAACTCGTCGATCGGCACGCAGTGGGAGGACAACAGCGCCACCACGTCGTATCGCGCCGCTTCGATGCCGATATTCAGCGCCCGGCCATAGGAAAAATCGTCCCGGGTAATGGTCCGCACCGTGACGCCATAAGCCTCTGAAATGGCGACGGTATCATCGGTCGACTCGTTGTCCACGAGGATGATGTCGATATCCGGCACCCGCTGATTGCGCAGCGCGGTCAGGCACCGGTCCATCCAGAACGCCTCGTTCTTGGCTCGCAACACCACGCTGATCACGCCGGCTCCTCCCCGCGCTCTCCGATCATGCCGAAATCGATGGCGGATCCGGAAGGCAGATCATAAAGCAGCACGCGGCCAATGACAGCGGCTTTGAAGTCCGCCGAAAGGCCGGGACCGCCGATTTCCTCCGCCAGGTCTTGCGCTCGGATCCGATGTCCGTAATCCATCGCTCTTGCGGCGACCAGGGTTGCCCGCAAGGCCCGGTGGCGGTCCAAGCGGGCGAGCATCGTCGGATGAAAGACGATGTGAAAACCGTCTCCGAAACCAACCAGACGTTCCAACGCGTCGAGCCGCGTGCAAACCAAGGCGACCCGCGCGCCGCCGGACAATCGGGGCGGTTCCAGAAGCCCGTCGGCGGGAATGACCACATCGTATTCGGCCAAGACCGGCTCAAGCGCCCCCTCGGCGACACGATCGAAGGAAATTGGCCAGAAACCGGCAGCATCCCCGTCAAACGGGAATGCACCGGCGGGATCTTGTACCAAAGTCACGGGCATCGACGGATCACCCCGCCGATTGCATGGCGCCGCGAATCTCGTCGAGGGACAGCAATCCCGGATTGGCCTTCTCGAAGGCGATGACCGCCTGATCCATGTTCATGCCGATCCCGTTCAGGGTAACGAGCCCGATCACCTTGGCCTGGCGCAGGAGTTCGGTCTCCGCCGGCTGATAGATGATGTCGTAGACGACCGTGTCGTCGGGCATCGCCTCCAGCAGCGCCTCGCTATGCTCGCCGAGGGGAGACTCCTGGTCGCCGTCCTGATGACCGACCGAGGTGCAGTTGACGATCAGATCGACACCACGCAGATCCGCCGACGTCCTGGGCATGGCAACGCCGCGCACCTTGCCTCCCAATCGTTCGGCGAAAGCCAGGGCTTTCTCGACAGTCCGATTGGCGAGGCGCAACGAGGCGACATGTCCCGCCAGATAGGCCGCCACCGCCAGCCCGGCACCGCCAAGCCCAAGGACCATGGCATGCCGGGTTTTCAGGTCGTGCACCAGATCCTGGAGCTGCGCCAAGGCACCCGCGCCGTCCGTGTTGGCGCCAACCAGGTCCTTGCCGTCACGATAGATGGCGTTCACCGCGCCGATCCGTTCCGCCTCGGGCTCGAGCCGGTCCAGCAGCGGCACCAGGCCAACCTTGTGCGGCACGGCGACACTGCCGCCGATATAGCGCAGGTCGGCCTTCAGAGCGGCAAAAAGATCCGCGAGGTTGTCTTCGGTGACATCGAAGGGATGCATCACCGCGCTTGCACCCGCTGCCTTGAAAGCGGCGTTCCATAGGGTCGGCGAGCGGGCGCCCTTGGACGGCGCGAGCCCCAGGATTGCCGCATACCGCTCGGTGTCGCACGAGACCTGATTGCCGAGAAATGCGGGAAACAGAATGTCCGACATGGTCCTTGCCTTCTGGTGGTCGGCCCTGATTTACCGCACCGACCGGCGGCACGCCAAGAGGTTTCACCCCAATCGGCCGGTCCAGCTAGGCGTCGAGCGTACGTCCGATCGCGGCGGCTACCGGGCGCATCGCCTTCATCATCTCGTCGAACTGCTCGAGCGAGCTGCATTGCAGCGGATCGACGGCCGCTTCGGGTGGGTTGGGATGCACCTCCAGCATCAGGCCATCCGCTCCGGCGCCGATCGAGGCGAGCATCATCGGGCGCACCCAGGGCTGCCAGAAGGTGGCGTGCGAGGGATCGGTCATCACCGGCAAATGGGTGACGTCCTGGGCCGCCGGCACAACCTGGAGATCCAGCAGGAAGCGCGAGCCGGCACGGTGGGTATGG
Source organism: Alphaproteobacteria bacterium (assembly GCA_038146985.1). Taxonomy (GTDB): domain Bacteria; phylum Pseudomonadota; class Alphaproteobacteria; order Thalassobaculales; family Thalassobaculaceae; genus JADHLJ01. Next base: position 355,042 of record JAYQSQ010000009.1, on the reverse strand, counting down.
TTGGAGACCACCCCGCGTTCGCAAAGAACGATCTGTTGTTGCTGGCCGAGCCGGTCATGTTCCAGCGCGATATATTCCGCCGCCATCAGCCAGTCGCGGAGCGAGGAACCGTAGCCGCGCTTCAGCATCACCGGCATGCCGGTCTTGCCCACCTCGGTCAGCAGGACATAGTTCTGCATGTTGCGGGTGCCGATCTGCAGCATGTCGCTGTTCTTGGCGACCACGTCGATCTTAGCCACGTCCATCACCTCGGTGACGATCGGCAGCCCGGTTTCCTTCTTGGCGACCTGGAGCCATTCCAGCCCCTGCTCGCGGGTCTCGTAATATTTTTCGCTACGATACGGGAAGGTCAACGGCTTGAAGGCGCCGCCACGCAGAAAGTGCGCGCCCGAAGCCTTGATGCTTTGGGCCGTCTTGACGATCATTTCCTCGTTTTCGACCGTGTTCGGCCCGGCCATGACCGGAATCAGCGGGCCACCGAACTCGACGCCGCCGACGGTGAAGCGGGATTTGTGGTCGGGGTGATCCTTGGCCACCAGCGGTATCTTGTTCTGGATATCATCATCGTTGAGATCCTTGCCCGCCATCTTGTTGTCCAAAGCCATGATCCGACCCTTTCGCTTTTCAAAGTCCCGCTTGGAGCGTGGTTAAACAGAATTCGGCGACCGGTTCAAGCGCGTTGAATGGCCCACGGCGCGCCAGTTCAGCGGCCTTTTTTGCGGCGTTGTCCCGCAATTCCTTTGATTCCAGGGCATGCCGCAACGCCTGAACGAGATGCTCATCCGCGAACCGCCCGCCGGTCTGCATTCCAACGGCGAGCCGAAGCCGTCCGGCCATCACCGCGTTGACACCTTGCTCGAGATGACGGGGCACCAGCATTTGGGGACGGCCGAGCGCGAACACCGTTTCGATCGTCCCGAGCCCGCCGTGATGAATCATAACCGCGCTCCGGCGCGCCATTTCGCGCATGTCCTGGGGCGAGTCGTGGATGATCAGACCCCGGCCTCGCCAGCCGTCGCGCTGCAAAGCGGAAGCGTCGCGCAAATAGACACTGCCTCGCAGCGGCATCTTGCTCAGCACGTCCAGCACTTTCGCCGTCGGCCGGAAGCCCAGGGAAAGATACGCGAAATAGTCGACCTCGTGGTCGGTTGTCTCCAACGGCTCCGGCAGCGGAGTCAACGGGCCGACCGCAGGGCCGGCGCGCTTATCCGCATAGGAATCGAGCTCGGGCAGGGTGATAATGAACGGGGCGACGCAGTCGAGAATTCCGGGCAGGGCGGAAGGCGCAGCCGCCCCGCGGCGGGCCTGTACCTCCTGTACCACGCGTAAAAGGCCAACCTCGGAAATCCGGGGGCCTGATTCCCGCAGAAACGGAAAGGCCGGCAGCGTGTTCGGCGGCAGCGTGAACCAGTCGCCGATCGCGACGGCCGGAATCCGGCCGCGCGCGGCAAGCAGGGCGGTCGGCGCGTAATCGGCAATGATCAGATCAGGGCGCGCCGATTCGTAGAGCCCGTCCCAAGCGCTCAAGAGCGCATGGAGCCGTTCGACCCGTCCGTAGCCGATGGTTTCCATGATATCGCCAAAGGCCCCAATGGAAGCCTTGCCGTCATAGTCGGTCACCGGCTGCGTGATCGGCGCCTGCAGCATCGTCATCCCGGTTCCGCCAAGAACCTTGTGGCTGTTCTCGACATTGCGGACGGCGAACAGGCAGACCTCGCCCGCCTCCCGCAACCTGCGGGCCAGCGGCAGCATCCGGGAGACGTGGCCCAATCCGTCGCCAAGCTCCCAAACGAAAAGAATGCGGCGGCCTGCCATGCCCAATCCAATCAGCGTTTGGCGGTGATCTTGCTCAAGGCGTCGTTGATGGATCTGAAGACGCCCTTCCAGTCACCCGGGGCCTTCTGTTGGAACAACCTGGCGTTGGAATACCAGGGACTGTCCTCACGGTGACGCAGCCAGCGCCAGTCCGGATTGTGGTGCAGCGCGACCCAAACCGGCACCCCAAGCGCGCCGGCAAGGTGCGCGGTCGAGGTACAGGTGGAAATGACGAGATCCATCTGTGTCATGATCGACGCCGTGTCGCAGAAATCCGATATCCGGTCGCTCAAGCGCACGATCTCGGCCGGCGCGTCCTTCAGCTCCGGCTCCCGCTCGCCTTTCTGCAGACTGAACAACTGGACATTCTTGTTCTTCAGCAGCGGCAGAGAGAAATCGAGTTTCGTCGAGCGTTCACGGTCTCCCGGAAAATTCGGATTGCCGCCCCAGATGATACCGATCTTGAAAGCCCCCGCCCGCGCCTCTGGAATCTCGAACTTCCAATCCTTGGGCGGCGCCAGATAGGGCGCGGCGGGAAGATCTTCGACGGTCTCGGTCCCGAGAACCAACGGCGTGCTCAACAGCGGCAGGTGCAGATCGAAGTCATCGGGCTGTTTCAGCCGTTCGACGATCTCGACATCCCCCGCGTAGTGCTGAAACAGCCGCATCAGCGGCTCGTGGCATTCGACGATGACCCGCCCATCGAGTTTTGCCAGGATCGGTATGAAGCGTGCGAACTGAAGGTGGTCGCCAATGCCCTGCTCGGCATGCACCAGAAGAGTACGTCCGGCCAAAGGCTCCCCGTTCCATTGCGGCTGTGGAAAATCCCTGCGACGGGACGGAAACCCTTCGTATTTCCATCGCCATTCGTATTCCTGGAAACCTTCCCTCAGCCGGCCGGCACCCAGATAAGTGAGCGCCAGGTTCCAGTGGATCGACGGCACGGTCGGCGTGATCCTGAGAGCCCGCCGGTAGGCCATGATCGCGAGGTCCAGATTGCCGACTTCCTTATAAAGATTGCCGAGATTGTAGTAGGACCCTCCGTTGCGCGGGTCGATCGCCAGGCCTTTCCGGTACACCGTGAGGGCGGCATCGAACTTGTAGGATTTGCGCAGGAGCGCGCCGTAATTCGCATATAGGTATCCGGGCTGCCTGAGCTTGAGCGCTTCCCGATAGTAGCGGTCTCCCTCCTCGTATCTCTCACGCTTCTGAGCGACATTGCCGAGATTCAGGACGACGTTGAACTTGATATCCGGCGTCGCCCGATCGACCAGGTTTCGCAGCACCCGGTCCGCGCGCTCAAGCTCGCCGATTTGCTCCAACGAGTAACCAAGGGCGTTGATCGCCGCCCCATTGGTCGGATCCATGTTCACGGCCGCCTCGAGTTGCTCCACCGCCGCGTCGTGCCGTCCGGCCTCCGCGAGCATAGAACCGGCATGCGTCCGCAGCTCCGAGTTGAGCGGGAACCGCTCAAGCCCCGCCTTGATCATGCCTTCGGCATATGCGGTGTCCTTGCAAGCGCGTCCGAGGCGCACGCCGGCATTGAAGAAGGCATCGTCACACCCGGTCGGATTGGTTCTGCCGGCCCGGATCAGTCTTTCCTTCGCGGCTTCCACAAGACCTTTGCGGAACTCCACGTCCGCCATCCGCCTTTCCAGGGCGTTGGCACCGGGATGTGCCCCGATCCCCTCGGACAACACCGTCTCGGCATCGGCAAGCTTGCCGTCCTTCAGAAACTTGTCGGCTTCCTGCTCGTAGTAGATAATCGACCGCACCGGTTTCACGGCCGTCTGAGCTGGGTTGTTCATTGAAACTCCACCAGATCGAACTTGCCCAGCCATCCCAAGGTGCGGGACATCTTGCGCCGGTCACCCGCGAAGGCCGCCAGGTCCCGCATCTTCTTCGGCCCCGTGGTCAGTTCCTCGAGCATGCCGTCGATCACGGCATCCGGCAACAACGCGTATGCCACGAAGGTATGCAGTTCGCCTTCGCGAACCGTCGCGAGATCGCTTCGCCATTCCGCGCTCTTGAGCCGAACCTCGGTCTCGGCGTCGATAAGCGCACTGGGATGCCCCTGAAACATGGCGAAAGGATCGGGAAAATCCGCCCTCGCCGTCTGGACGGCATGGTCACGGATGCCGATCCCCTTATCGCGCGCCCTGATCTCGGCGAGTTCGGCCCATAAATCCTGGTAGGCATTGACGACCACCTTCCAGTCATAGAGCCGGCGCGCCCGATCGATACCGGCTCGGCCCATCCGCGCCCGCAGATCCGGATCGACCGCCAAGCGGGTGATCGCCTCGGCGCAGGCGCCGATATCCGTCATGGTCGACAACGCGGCAATCCCGATGAAGCGGTCATAGCTGTCGAGCCCAATGCCATAACGGTCGGCGATATCGATTCCGGCTCCCGGTCCCGGCGCGCGCGTCGGAACCCGGAACCCGGTTTCGCCTTCCACCACGGTGTCCTTGTACCCGTCATAGTCCGAGACTACGCAGGGCAGCCCCGCGGCCATGGCCTCAATCGGGGTAAGGCCGAAGCTTTCCTGAATGTTGTCCGACAGCGAGATGAAGATATCGCTTGCCCGCCAGGCGGCCCGCACAATCGCGTTGTCGGCCCCATCCAGGACATGCACGCGCACATGGCGGCAGAAGCGCGCCGAGGCTTCCTTGAACTCTTTCTCGATCCAGTGGTTGGGGAACTGTCCGACGATCAACAGATGATGGGTTACGTCCGGCGTCTTTTCGGCCGAACGCTCCATCGCCATGAGCATCGGCGTCGGATGGGCCTTTGCGTGAAACGACAACCGGCCGAGGAACATCGCCGCCAGATCGTTTTCCCCGATGCCGAGACGCGTGCGCAACGCAGCGCCGGCACCGGTCTTGTCCTCCCCGGCATCGTAGAAATCACAATCGACACCGAGCGGGATCACCGGCAGACGCACCGGACTGGTGACCCGGGTGCCGCACCGTTCCGTAAGATAGTCCGCATGCTGATGCAGAAGGCGTTCGACCACCGCCCGCACCGAGGTCGACGTGCAGATCAACGCATCCCAGGGCTGAGTCGGCGCAAGCAGGTAGCGGCCGATCGCATTGATCACCCGCTCGGACGCAACCGTGTGGGTCAGACCGCACAGGCTGTAGTTCCGCTCACTCCCGAGGCGGCGGGTCCACGCCTCCTCTTCAAACCCGGGGCCGGGCATGAAAACCGTGCCCACCGACCGAAGCACCCTGGAATCCAGGGGGCGAGCCCATTCGGCCGGTCGCTTCCGGACGTCCAACCCATCGACGAGTTGCTGAAAATCCTCGAAATGCGCCTTGCTGGTCGTCAAGGCAACGAACCGATCGACCCCGGAATGGTCGATGAACCCTTTCAGGAAGCCGGCACCCGCCGCATGCCGGCCCTTCACCTGCTCCCGGTCCGCCTTATATCCGTCCGGATGGTAGTTGATCACGCAATTCGGTCTGGCAGACATTCGCGAAACGGCCAATTCGACGATGATACCAAGTCTCAATTCGAGGGCTTGGCTTTATCCGAGATACGGAGCGATGTCGAGTGTGGCACCAGCCGCTGGCGGATTGGCCCGTTGCCTTGGTCGGACGAGTTGGTTATCACTCGCCGACCCCGGAACGAGGAACCGAATGAGCGTGCTTAGAATTTTCGTCGGATGGGACAGCCGAGAACCTGAAGCGTACGAGGTCTGTCGCGCCTCGCTCCAGAGGCACGCGGGCGCCGAGCTGGAGGTAATACCGATCATCCAGAGCGAATTGCGCGATCAGGGGCTTTACCGGCGCCCCATCGACCCTCTCGCCTCGACGGAATTCACCTACACCCGCTTTCTGGTGCCCCATCTGGCGGGCTATAAGGGATGGGCCTTGTTCTGCGACTGTGACTTCCTGTGGACGCGGGATGTTGCGGATGTGTTCGCCTGTGCCGATGACCGGTTCGCCGTGATGTGCGTCAAACACGATTACCGGCCCACGGAAACGGTCAAAATGGACGGTAAGGCGCAAACCGTCTATCCGCGGAAGAACTGGTCCAGTTTGATGCTTCTGAACTGCGGCCATCCCGCGACAAAGCGTCTGACGGTGGAGGCCGCGAACACCGAGTCCGGCGCCTATCTGCATCGGTTCCAATGGGCCGAGGATAGCGAGATCGGCGGACTCGACCCGACATGGAACTGGCTTGAAGGCTGGGATGAGCCGGGCCCCGACGGCCCGCCCGGCGCGATCCATTTCACCCGCGGCGGCCCCTGGTTCGACAATTGGCAACACGTCGACTATGCCGATCTCTGGCTCGCCGAACTCGATCGCCTGAGCTAAGCAAGCAAGGTGGTCCGAACCGCATCGGCGACCCGCTCGACCGCCGGCGCCCATTCCTCCCCCGACGCGCGCCGATGCAGGGTTAACGACGGATACCAGGGACAGTCATGGCCCTCGGCGAACCAGAACCACAAGGGTGCCGGGGGCAACAGGACATGGCCGGGCGTGCCCAGGGCGCCGGCGAGGTGCGCCGCCGTACCGGAAATTGAGACAACATGATCGAGCGCGGCGATCTGGGCGGCGAGGTCGTCGATATCGTTCCTCGCGTCGCCAGGATTGCTCCGCACCCGAGGATCGGTCTCGCCGCCGTCGTCGTATTGCAAGCTGACGAACTGGGTCTCCGGCAGATCAAGCAGCCGCGTCCAATCGACGAGGCGCGTGGACTTGCCGGCGCCGGTCCGGGGATTGCCGGAACGCCAGGAAAGTCCGACGGTCTTGCGCGCGCCAAGCCTGTTGAACTGTTCCCGATAGCGCTCGACCCTGGCCGGGTCGGGCCTGAGATAGGCCTTTCGCGGCGGGAAGTCCTCAAGTCTGCGGCGGAAGAACATCGGCAGCCTCAGGACCGAGGATTGCACGGCAATATCCGGGGGAAGCGGGTCGCCCCGTCCAACCACGCGAATTTTCGGCCAGGTTCGCCGGAATAGCGGCACGAGACGCGGATCGGTTTCCAGGACGATCGAGAGGCCAAGCGCGAGAACGTCATCGATCATCCCGGCATAGAGAATCTCGTCGCCCAGCCCCTGTTCGCACCACAGCAGCAGCGTGCCGGACGAAAACCCGCCATCCCAAAGATCAAATTCGCGCGCATGTCGCGGCAAATCCGGATCGGGAGATGCCCAGGTTTCGTCGAAAAACCGGAACCCGGCGGTGAAATCCCGGTGCGCCAGCCGGACCCAACGGCTGATCCACCGGGCCACGCGGTGTTCAGGTTGAACCGACAAGGCCGCGCCGGCATAGCGCTCCGCCGCTTCGAAGCTGCCATGATCAATGCTGGCGGTCGCCAGGTTTGCCAGGAGGTCGGGATCGCGCGGCGACAGCGCCAGCGCTTGGCCGTACAGATCAAGGGCGTCCTCGATCCTCCCCAAGCGCTGCGCGATCTCGCCGCGGTTCATCAGAAGCTTGGAATCACGCAAACCGCTCGACCATGCCCGCCGGTAGGACGCATCCGCCGCATCCGCCTGGTCGTGATGCAGCATCGCCATGATCTGCCATCCCTGGGCATAACCCGGCTCGGCGCACAATGTCCGGCGCAGATCGGCGTCTGCTGCGGCGGCATCCCCCAAACGCAACCGCACAAGCCCGAGATTCCCGCGAATCCGCGCCGATAGCGGGGACCAGCGTGAACCGCGGATGCAGATCCGTTCGGCATCCGTATCCCGGCCAGCGGACAGATAAAGATCCGCGAGGTTTCCGACGGCGCCTTCGTGCCCGGGTTCGACGAGCAGCGCCCGCCGGTAGGCGCGCTCCGCGTCGCCGGCAAGCGACAAGCGGGCCCGCGACACACCGAGATTGAAGTAGCTCCGCGACCGCTCGGGCTCGACACAGATCGTCGCCTGGAGCATCCTGTCGGCGGATTGGGCGTCTCCCCTCGCCAGCGCCGCGCGGGCGCGGTCGATCAGGCCGGAGACGCCGCTCATGGCTGTTCGGTTCGAGGCGGCCGGCGCCCTTCTGCAAGCGTCGTGATGAGATCGATCTGCGCGGGCAGACAAACACTGCGCAGATCGTAATTTTTCACGACGGTATCCCGCGCCTGCTTCCGCAGCTTCACCGTCGCATCCTGGTTCTCAAGCGCCCAGACCACCGCATCGGTTACTTCCGCGGGTTTGTAGAAATCCACCAGGCGCCCGTTCACGCCATCCTTGACGACCTCGGTCACCGGCGCCGTGCGCGATGCCACGAGCATGCATTCGTGCGACATCGCCTCCAACATCGACCATGACAGCACGAAGGGATAGGTCAGATAGACATGGGCCTTCGAGATCGAAAGAACCTGCTGGAAGACGGAGTAAGGGACCCGATTGACGAAATGTACCCTGCGGGGATCGAACCGGGTACGCGCCTGCATGAATGTCCGCCAGTTCTCCGCGTTTGGCGGCGCGTTTCCGTAGCTCACATCATCTCCGCCGACCAACACGATACGGGCGTTGGGGCGCCGGGTCAGGATCCCATCGATGCTTTGCATGAACACGTCAAAGCCCCGATACGGCTCCAGATTTCGCGCCACATAGGTCACCACCTCGTCCTTGCGAGACAGCGTCAGGCCGTTGGGAAGCTCGAGCACGGCATTCGGGTCGGCGGTGCAGATTTCCGTGTCCACGCCCTCATGAATCACCGAGATGCGGTCACGGACGATTTCCGGATGCCGGCTCCATTGCCACCATGTCGGACTGATACCCCAATCCGCCGCCTCCAGGCTCATCAGCATGTGGGCATTACGCATCCGGGTCCGACAATCTCGATCGAGATTGACTTTGTAGTCCGGCGGAAAGTCGATATCGGCACCCTTCGCCGCATAATAGAATTCCGAGAACGCGAGAATACGGGCATCGGGGAACACGTCGCGCAAGAACAGCGCCTCGCCCCAACCGGTATGGGCGCAAATGACGTCCGGACGAAAGCCTGAGTTGAGCAAGTCGAGACCAGCCCGAGCCGCCCCCTGGCCGTGCAGGACCTGGTCTTCAAGCCGGCTTAGATATTGGTGGATATTGGGCGTGACCTGCCGTGTGATCTTGTAGGTCGCTTTCGTGACGCCCGGGATCTCCGGTTTACCTTCCTTGGTGATAAAAGCGACGCGGTTGGCCGGATCGGCAGCCAGGGCTGGCGCCAAATGCTTGTATTGGCCGGGCATGTTTTGGTGAACGAAGAGAACCTGCACCGTGCGTGCCTTTTTCATGAACACAAAGCGAACACCGAAATCAATTGCGGCATTCCGTTTGAACGCCTAAATAGGGGCAACCAAGGCGGATCGTCAAACAGGATGCGTCATGACCGACCGGTGATCGACGGCACGCGTGTTATAACTCGCCTCCGCCGGGTCCCGGGTTCAGGAAAAGCGACTTTGCGGCTTCGCGTGTCGGGGCTTGGTTTGATCAGGTGATTCCATGGTTGCAGAAACCACGACAGCGTCGGGCAGCGATCCGTTAAAGGAGATGCTGTGGGCGGCCCGAGGCGCATTCGCGACGGCGGCGGTGTTCAGCTTCTTTGTTAACCTGCTCATTCTCGTCATGCCGGTCTACATGTTCTCGCTTTTCGACCGGGTTCTGGGCGGCGGCGGGAACGAGATCACGCTGGCTTTCCTGGCGATCTTCGCGATGGGCGCACTGCTGATCCAGGCCGTGATCGACATGGCCCGGACCTACCTGTTCGTGCAGGTTAGCTCCTGGATCGACCGCCAGATCGGCGCCAAGATTTTCGCACTTACCCTGCGCCACGCTACGGTTCGGGGATCGCGGCGCGACATCGAGCTGCTCGGGCGTATGGATGCGCTCAGGAATTTTCTCGCCGGCGAACAAGTCTTCATGCTGATGGACCTGCCCTGGCTGCCGCTCTTCCTCGCGTTCCTGTTTTTTCTACAGTTCTGGATCGGGGCCGCGGCGGCGACCATCGCCGTGATCATCCTTCTCCTGGCCCTCGCCAACAAGTGGATCACCGACCCGGTGCGCGAAGTGGGCATGGAAGCCATGCAGAATTCGACGCGGAACGCCGAGATAAGCCTTCGGAACGCCGATGTCATCGAATCCATGGGGATGGGACCGCAGGTCCGCCGGCGATGGGCCGCGGACAACGATGTCGCACTCGACCGCTTCTCGGTTTTCACGCGACGAATGGGCCTGATGGCGGCGATCGGCAAGACCATGCAGTTCGGCTCGATGATGGCGATCATGACGGTTTGCGCAATTCTCATCATCAATCCTGAAACCAATCTTTCGCGCGGCGCGATGATGGCATCGGTGATCCTGGTCGGCAGGGTTCTGATGCCGGTGCAGTTCCTGGTGACCGGGTGGGGACCGATCAGTGAGGCGCTGAAGAACTATCAGGCACTTTCAGAGGCGCTCCGTGAAGCGGTCAGTTTCGCGCCGAAGGATCAGAGTCATGACGTTCCCGTCAAACCGACGGGCAATCTTACGGTCGAAAACCTGTCCTTCCATCCTCCTACCGCGAGCAAGCCGGTTCTGTCTGATATCAGCTTCGCCCTGAAACCCGGACAATCCTTGGGCATTGTCGGCCCTTCCGCGTCCGGAAAATCAAGCCTGGCCCGGCTGCTCGTGGGGCTCGACCGGCCGACCGAAGGTAGTGTCAAGCTCGATGGCCAGGACATCCACGAATGGCCCGCCGATGACCTTGGGACCCATCTTGGATATCTCCCGCAGGATGTCGAACTGTTTGGCGGAACGGTCAGGGACAACATTGCACGCCATGACCGCAAAGCGAGCCGAGACAAGATATTGGATGCCGCGCGGCTAGCCAATGTCGATACCATGGTGAAGTTCATGCCCCGGGGATATCAGACCAGAATCGGAGCCGGCGGAACTTTGCTATCGGGCGGGCAGCAGCAACGCGTCGGTCTGGCCCGTGCCCTGTTCGGGGACGTCAAGATCGTCGTTCTGGACGAACCCAACGCGAACCTGGACGCGCATGGCGAGCAAGCGCTGGCCGAAGCGGTTGAGGAACTCAAGCGCCGGGGTGTCACCGTCGTTCTGATCCTTCACAGACCGAACATACTCAAGGTCTTGGACTATGTGATGATCATGGTTGATGGTAAGATTCAGAAATACGGACCTAAAAACGAGATGCTGCCGCTGATCACCGGCACGGCTGCCGCAAAACAGCCTGATGACCGGGCGATTAACGTCGTTACCCATCAAGCCGAGGCGTGATACCCCAATGGCCCTGCAAACCGTCACTCAGCAAACCCTCCCCGGCCGCCCGTTGTCTGTGTCCATGTCGGATCAGCCCGGAAAGCCAACCTGGGCGTCGGCTAGCCGGTTCGGCTATCTGATCATTCTCCTGTTTTTCGGCGGCCTTGGAGGTTGGGCCGCGCTGGCGCCTTTGGCGAGCGGCGTGAATGTAATAGGAACGATCGAAGTCGATTCCGGCGTCAAAACCGTGCAGCATCTTGAGGGAGGCCTGGTTCAGCAGATCCTCGTTCGCGAAGGTGAGCGCATCACGCAAGGCCAGGTGTTGATGCGCCTTGATCCATTGCGTACCGACGCCCAGGCTGCGGTTCAAGAATCGTCGCTGATTTCTCTCGTCGCCGAAAAAGCGAGAGTGCAGGCTGAGATCGCGGGGGACACCTCGATGATCCTCGACGCGGAACTAACCGATGCGCTTACGCATCCGATTTTCGGAAAAATCGTCGAAAGCGAGATGAAACTTTTTGATGAACGGCGGGAAGCACGCGCCAAGCGCCTGAAAATTCAGCTCGAACAACTTGAACAAATCAAAACCGAACTGCGTTCGTACGATATTCGGATGAAGACGACCGTCGACGCTCTGGCCCTGATCGAGGAAGAACTGAGTTCGGTGCAAGAGCTGTATGACAAGAGGCTCACGACCAAGTCCCGCCTTCTGGCGATCAAACGAGCTCAAACCGGCTTGCTCGGCCAGCAAGGCACCCTCGTAGAAGCGATCGCGCAGACCAAACAGAAATTGACGGAGCATCAGCTCGCCATCGAGGCAACCACCCAATCCGAATTGACCGCGAGTTTGAGCCGTTTGAACCAACTCGATCCGGAAATAGCGCGCCGACGCGAAGCGATTGGTGTTCTGGATGACCAGAAGGCGCGAATCGATGTCCGTGCGCCATCAGATGGCCGGGTGATGAACCTGCACGTCAAAACTATTGGACAGGTTGTGAGTGGCGGTCAGGTCCTGTTGGAAATCGTCCCTGAAAACGAAGCCATGGTTCTGGACGGCAAGTTGAAGGCAAAGGATATCGAGCAGGTGAAGGTCGGCGCCATGGTGAATGTACGTCTGATGGCCTTCAACCCGAGACTGACACCACCGGTGGACGGCCAACTGGTCAGCGTCACACCTTCCACGATGCCGTCCGCGAAAGGTGAGCCGGTTTACGGCGTGACGGTGAAGCTGGACCCGGAGTCACTCAGGCAGGCCATTGGAGACCAGCAGCTTACCGCCGGAATGCCCGCGGCCGGACTGATCGCTGTTGGCGAACAAACGCTATTGAGCTACTTGATGACCCCGATGATCGTGAGCTTCGAATTGGCTCTTCGGGAACCTTGAGAACTGCGCCGGCATGGCGGCTGACAAGGGAAGGTCCGTAGAAGACGGGTTGGCGACCGGACGCCAGCTTCTTGCGGTTCGAAACTATCACAAAGCGGTGCAGATCCACCGGATCCTCGCGTTGCGTTTCCCGCGCGACCCTCGCGTCCACATGGCTCTCGGACAATCGTTCAGGGGACATGGCGATCGCGAGAAAATGGTGCGCGCGTTTCATCGCGCCATCCTGCTGCAGCCCGAAGCGGTCGCGCTTTACTACAATTTCGGGAATGCGGTTCTCAGTTTCGACGATCCGGACTTGTCGATGACGATCTATCGAAGGGCGTTGATCCTTGATCCAACCCGGCCAGAAATCCTGACCGGCCTTTCCCTGGCGCTGCTGCAAGCCGGCGATTGGGCCGCCGCTTGGCCTTTGTATGAAACCAGGGAGTCTTGCCGGCAATTCACGGCGCAGATGGACGACCTCGACCGTGTTGTCTGGGACGGCAAGTTGGACAAAGGACATCGCATCCTGCTCATCGCCGAACAGGGAGCCGGCGATGCGATCCAGTTCATCCGGTACGCGCGCTACCTCGCAGAGGCCGGGATGCGTGTCCTGGTGCACTGCCAGCCGGCTCTGGCCCGACTGTTCTCTGAGGTTCCATGGATCGAGAATGTATCGACCGGCACACAGCCCGATTTCGATTCAACATGTCTGATCATGAGCCTGCCGCACCGGTTTGGGACCCGCCCGGATAAGATACCCGACCCCGGCCCCTATCTGCACGCTCGGCCAGACGCGGAGATCCCAGCTCGCGGCAAGGTTCCAAGCATCGGTTTGGTTTGGGCGGGAACGCCGAAGAACACGCGGGATGAATGGCGGTCTTGCCCCAGTGCCGCCCTGACACCGCTTCTGGAAATTCCGGGCCTGCGCTTTCAGAGCCTGCAATACGGCTGGCGTCCGGGGGCCAAGCCCGGACCGTGGTCCAGTGTCTCGCCCTTGGATGAAAGCGTCACCGACTATGCGGACACCGCCGACGTGATCGCCGGACTGGATCTTGTGATCTCCGTCGACACGTCGGTCGCCCATCTAGCCGGCGCGATGGGGAAACCGGTGTGGCTGCTTCTTGGCCGCAATTCTGACTGGCGCTGGCTCACCGACCGCAATGACACGCCCTGGTACCCGATGATGCGCCTGTTCCGCATGACCAAAGACGATGGACCGGGCGGTGATGAAGCGAGTTGGCGCAATCTGGTCGGCCGGGTTGCCGGTGAGCTTGAAGTTTTCGCGAAACGCGACCCTAGCGTCTAGAGCGGTCCGCCGATCCGCGGCATGATCAGCGGCGGCGCCATTGACCGCTCTGGTCCTGGAACCATTCTCCTGACTGAAGCCTGCCGATCAGCTTCTGGCCGGCAAGAACCTCCACTGATTTGAGGGTCGTGCCGTTGCTGTCCGCGACGGATTGATACGCGGCGCGGCGCTGGGCGTTGATCTGATTGACCAGCGCCGCCGCGTCGGGATTGGATTGCCCCGGCACCACACCGAGGTATCCGTCGGGCTGTTCGCCGACCAGGCCCTGCTCCTTGGCTTCGTCCAAGGACAAGGCGAGAACGGGTGCGGACCACGCCGCTGCCGCGACCGCCGACACCAGCGCGACCGCGAAAAGCTGGGCTAGCCACCCGCTTTTGCCCGAGATCCGAAACATCCGTCTTCTCCTCGCCACTTTAGAAAATCTTGTCTTTCGACTCGAAGAGCGAGTCGAGGTCCTTCTCGACCCGAACCCGGACTTCCTGCTCGATCTTCACATTGAGATTGATGACGATCGGCTTGTCCGGCGCTTCGATCTTGACCGACGGGGAACACGCGGCAATCCCGAGGAACACCAAGCCCGCCAAGGCGATCATTGCTGGTCTACTCATTCGCTTCGCCTCGCATTACCGCATCCCTTACCCGATCCGGCAGAGTATAGGTCCGTAACCCGGTCTTGATGATGTCATCAAGCTGACCCGCCAGGTCAAGGTTGAAGCGGACCGGATATCCGTCATAGAGATTAGGGTTAGCGCCTTCCAAAGCAAGGCCTATCCGAAATCCGGCTCCCGGCGCGCCGTTGAGCTTCATATCCAAGACCGTAAAGCGGAAATCCGAAAGGGCATCGAGCATCAGCCCCACCTGCTCACCGGATTGCCGCAACGCCTCGTCGCGCTGGCCCGCCTTGTACCGGACGGTCCCCGGTCCATCCGCCGATAGTTCTGCATTGCGGATGGAGAGGCCAATGCCGGGCATCCAGGTGATCGGAAGCGTGCCGGACAGCCGGCCTTCCGCGGCCAATCCCTCGACCTTCACCAATGCCGACAGATCCGCCGCGTCTACCCCGTCGGCATGGATCGTCAGGTTCGTGGGGCCATCCAGCGAAAGGCTGGCATCGGACGCTGAAATCTTTCCGCCCGCGAGTTCGCCCGACACATGATGAAGACGAATACGTGACAGGCCATTGACCGAAAACTCGGCGCGCGGCCGCGAGATCGGAACACCGACACCCAATAGATCCATGGACAGCGAGCCGGTGCCATCGGTTCGTATCGGAGCGACCCCGGCCAACGCGACAGCGCCGTTGGCGTTTTCCACCACGATGCCGTCGGACGTCAACGAGAGACCTTCCACTTCAATCGCCAGTCCTTGGACATCGGCGATGCCGATCTCAGGCCAGGTCAACCGACCCGAGAAACCGACTTTTCCCTTCGAGGTCGAAACGTGGCTCGCAAGCGCTGGGGAAAGAGCCGCCAATACGGGAGGCTCAATTCCAAGGTCGAGCACCGTTCTGGAAATCTCCACCCGGCCGGATCCCTCCAACGGGCGTAAAACCCCGCTGATCGGGATCGCGACCGGTGCGGATAGACTTGAGACCGCACCCTGATACGCCAACTCCCCGGGTTCGGCGCCCTGGCTGCCGGAAAACGCGATCTTGAACGGTGTAATCCAGACCGGCCGCCCGGTACCGGCGCATTCCGCCACGGCGAGTTCGAACGAGGTCAACTTGCGATCACCGTTGACCCGACCGAACGCGGCGCCCGCGGACAAACCCGAGAAGCGGACCGGGAACGTTCCTTGATCAAGGAGAAGCCGGTCGATGTCGACCGTAAGACTGCCGGGGGAATCGCCCTCGGCGTCTTTGAAAGCGGCGGCGATACGGCCAAGCGTGAGTTTGACGGCTCGCACTTCGGAACCGCCCGGCAATCCTAGGACGACGGTGCCCAAATCAAGATCGGTGCGCCCCGCACGCGGAAACTTGCCGTTTCCAAGGTTGGAGAAAGCCACCTCGGTCACCGTCGACGGCGTCTGGAAAACGCTGAGCGGCGCAAGAAGCGAAATTCCGCTCGGGGCATGGCCCAGCCGCTCGGCACCGATGTCGACCCTGGTGAAAGACAACCGGGTTTCACGCCCGTCGCCGTCGAGCCGGCCCGCCAGGCCAATCGTGGCATCACCGGCGAGTTCCGCGAAATCGAGCGTACCGGCCCCATCGAGCGTGAAACTGCCGGATACGCCGTCGGACCCGGCCTGTCCGTTGAACGTCACCTCTGCACTCCGCAGCACGCTTCCCCCGATCCGCAGACCGCCGGCCTTGACCGACAGGTCGTCCAGATCCAGGGCCCAAGAGCCGGTCGGCTCCTCCATCGGCGCGCGAAAACCCGCGACGCCCTCGAGATCGATCCGGGCATCCTTGCCCAGTTCTCCGGCCACGGCACCTGAGAGACGAGCGCTCGGAACACCTTGTCCATACGAGACGAGCAGGGACACCGGCCTGTCCTTTTGGCCCAGCGAGACCGAAACTCCGTCCTCGATCCAAGCGTGGATGACGGACGGCACTAGCGTCTTAATTCTGGCCAGCAAAGTCTTCGCCAGCCGCGCATGCGAAGTCTCGGACGCTCGGACCTCCATCAGGCCCGGAGCGGCGATCGCCGAGAGTCCCACTTGGACCTCCACCGCATGGGACCTTTCACCAAGCGTGACCGACGACACGGACAGTTCCGCCTCGCCGGTTCCAACCGCATTCAGTAGCGCGGTTGCCGGCGCCGACACCACATCGCCGAGCGGTCCCGGCAGCGTGATTTCACCGCGTAGTGCAAGATCCCCATCCACGTCCCGGATAGGCGATCCCAAGAGTCCGCCGAAGATAGCGTGCGGAACCGCGAGCGCGCCGTGCGAGGAGAGGGAAAGTTTGATCCGATCACCATCGCCACGGGCCATGTCGGCCGCCACGGTAAAGACGCCTGCGGACGCCGAGGCATCTCCAATTGTCGCCAGCAGGGAGCCAACGCCATCCTGGACGAAGCCATCCATGGACAGGGCCGGAATCGTCGTCCCGCGCACCACCAATCCGCCGAGCCGAACGGCGGCGCGCGCCATAAGGGGCCCACCGATCTGATGCTGAAGCGTGACACCGCCGTCCGCCGACTCGAGGCTGACATCGCGGAACCGGGCATCACTTCGTTTCAATACCAATCTCGCGGACAAATCTCTGGCGGTCGTCAGTTGCCCTTCGACACCCATGTCGATCGTGGCCACGCCGCCAATTTCCGTGTCGTCGACCGCCCGCGCACGAAGGTCTCCAGACCAGGCAAGCGCTCCGTCCGGAGCCTGCGTCGCCTCGGCGTCCAAACCGGCACTCAGTTCTCCCCAGGAACTGGAAACCAACAGCCGGGCCGCGTTAAGCACCACTTTCTCGGCCGGCAAACGCGGCGGCCCCGGGGAAGCATTTTCCGGCTTGGGACCGGCGGTTAGAATCGGTTCGAAGGGGCCAAGATCCAAGCCACCGTCCCGGTAGGTGGTCCGGACGGTCATTCCGGCAATGGTCAGTGATTTCAGCCGGCCCGAGAAAAGCTCCGCAAGCTCGAAGTCCGCTTCAAGCGTGTCCGCCGTCACCCTGCCATCGGCTAGCGTGATGCTCTCCAGCGACAGGCCGGTGGGGCTCAACCCGGTGATCCGGAAATCGAGACCGCCGAGATCGTTCAATCCCAACCCGGCATGGGCAAGCCAGGAGACCGCCAGCGGGGCGATCGTATGCCGCCCGAGATAGACGGCGGGACCGGCCAGAATCCCGAAGACGACAACAACAAGACAAATGCGAGCGATGACTCTCATGCCAAGACCGGACCGCCACGCCAAATCCGCGATGGGTAACTATGGCAGCATCACAAAACGTTTTCCAATCGCCACACGGAAAAAGCGCTCCGCTCGCCGTAGCGTGTCCTTACGCGGCTAACAAGGTCATGTCACTCGAACAGGTACTGAATCCAGCCCGACACATGGCGGTCACGGGCGTAGCGCGGGCGCGCACGCATTCTGGCGAAGCCGCCAATGGCGGGAATCCATAAACCGTAAAAACTCTTTAAAATCAGCTGTTTTTGGCGGCCCGCATCGCCGCGAGGACGGTCTCGGACTCGGCGATACGTCGCGACAGGCGTTCGGCCTCGTCGCCGCTCGCGTCCTTCAGATCGTCACGCAGATCGGCAAGTCGCTTTTCCGCGGCCTCAATGTCGAGCTCCGCGACCGCGGTCGCTTCCTCGGCCAGGACCGTGCAGCGATCCTCGGTCACCTCGGCGAACCCGCCGGCAACGAAGATCCTGTCGGTGATCGAGCCGTCCTCATAGACGTCGATCACCCCCGGCAAAAGAGTGGACAGCAGCGGCGAATGGCGCGGCAAAACACCGAAGAACCCGTCGGCGCCCGGCACCACGACCATGCTGACCTCCTTGGACATCAGCAGCCGCTCGGGCGAGACCAGCTCGAACATTGTTGTGTCGGCCATTGCTTCGGCTCCCGGCTAAACGGCCCTTACGCGGCTTCCGCGGCCATCTTCTTGGCCTTTTCGATGGCCTCGTCGATGGTGCCGACCATGTAGAAGGCGGCCTCCGGCAGGTCGTCGTGCTGGCCATCGACGATTTCCTTGAAGCCGCGAATGGTTTCCTCGATCGGCACCAGCACGCCCGGCGTTCCGGTGAAGATCTCGGCCACGAAGAACGGTTGCGAGAGGAAGCGCTGGATCTTGCGGGCCCGGGCCACCGTCAGACGGTCTTCTTCCGACAGTTCGTCCATGCCCAGGATCGCGATGATGTCCTGCAGCGACTTGTAGGTCTGCAGCACTTCCTGGGTCCGGCGCGCGACATTGTAATGCTCTTCACCCAGGATGCGCAGGTCGAGCATGCGCGAGGTGGAATCCAGCGGGTCGACCGCCGGGTAGATGCCGAGCTCGGCGATCTGCCGCGAGAGCACCGTGGTCGCGTCCAGATGCGAGAACGAGGTCGCCGGCGCCGGGTCGGTCAGGTCGTCGGCGGGCACGTAGATGGCCTGCACCGAGGTGATCGAGCCCTTGTTGGTGGAGGTGATCCGCTCCTGCAAGGCGCCCATGTCGGTCGCCAGGGTCGGCTGATAGCCCACCGCCGAGGGGATGCGGCCCAAGAGCGCCGAGACCTCGGAGCCGGCCTGGGTGAAGCGGAAGATGTTGTCCACGAAGAACAGCACGTCCTGGCCTTCCTCGTCGCGGAAATACTCCGCCAGGGTCAGACCGGTCAGGCCGACGCGGGCGCGGGCTCCCGGAGGCTCGTTCATCTGGCCATAGACCAGCGCCGCCTTTGACCCTTCCTCGCCATTCTCCTTGATGACGCCGGACTCGACCATCTCGTGATAAAGGTCGTTGCCCTCGCGGGTGCGTTCGCCGACGCCAGCGAAGACCGAGAAGCCGCCATGCGCCTTGGCGATGTTGTTGATCAATTCCATGATGATGACGGTCTTGCCGACACCGGCACCGCCGAACAGGCCGATCTTACCGCCCTTGGCGTAAGGCGCCAGCAGGTCGACGACCTTGATGCCGGTCACCAGGATCTCGGATTCGGTCGACTGATCGACATATTCCGGTGCCGGACGATGGATCGGGTAGGTGGTCTTGGACTTGATCGGCGCGCCTTCATCGATGGCCTCGCCGACGACATTGATCAGACGGCCAAGGGTCTCGGGGCCGACCGGAACGTTGATCGGGGCGCCGGTGTCGGTCACCTCGCCGCCGCGCACCAAACCCTCGGTGCTATCCATGGCGATGGTCCGCACCATGTTCTCGCCGAGATGCTGCGCCACCTCGAGAACCAGGCGGTTGCCGCCGTTCTGGGTATGCAGCGCGTTCAGGATCGCCGGCAGGTCGCCATCGAACTGCACGTCCACCACGGCGCCGATAACCTGGCTGATCCTACCTGTCGCGTTCGTTGCCATCTTCCACTCCCGTTCGCCCAGCCTGTTCCGGCCCTTGGGCTCTTCCGTATGGTATCGTTCCGCCTGAGCCCTACAGAGCCTCGGCGCCGGAGATGATTTCGATCAACTCCTTGGTGATGAATGCCTGACGCGTCCGGTTGTAGGTCAGCGTCAGCCTGTCAATCATGTCGCCCGCGTTGCGGGTCGCGTTGTCCATCGCGGTCATCCGCGCGCCGTGCTCGCTGGCGGTGTTTTCCAGCAGGGCCGAAAAGATCTGCGTCGCGACGTTGCGCGGCAGCAATTCGGCAAGAATGCCTTCCTCGTCCGGCTCATACTCGTAGGGCCCCGACGCGCCGGCATTGTCGTCGTTCGCGGACTCTGGAACGCTTGCCGGAATGATCTGCTGATGCGTGACGATCTGGGTCATCGCCGACTGGAACCGGTTGTAGATCAGCGTGCAGACGTCGAACTCGCCATTTTCGTACATCTGGATCAGCCGGCCGCCGATCTCGTCGGCGCTGGCGAATTCCACGGTGCGGCGGGCCACCCCCTCGATCGAATCGGTGATCCGGCTGCCGAAATCGCGGCGCAACTGGTCCCGCCCCTTCTTGCCGACACAGAGGATCTTGACGGTCTTGCCCTCACCCTCGAGCGCGCGGATGCGGGACCGCGCGGCACGCACGATCGAGGTGTTGAAACCACCGCAGAGACCGCGATCAGCGGTCATCACCACCAACAGATGGTTCGTATCGTTTCCGGTCCCCGCCAATAGCTTGGGCCCGCCCGCACCACTGGATTTCCCGGCCAGCGAGGCGATCATCCGGTCCATGCGAGCGGAGTAGGGACGCGCGCCTCGGCCTGTTCCTGGGCACGGCGCAGCTTGGCCGCCGCCACCATCTTCATGGCCGAGGTGATCTTCTGCGTCGACTTGACGCTGTTGATCCGGATTTTAGGTCCTTGAGGCTTGGCATGCCCTCTCCTCGCCGAAATCGGAGCTACAGGCCGCGCTCAGGCGAACTTCTTGGCGTAGGCGTCGACGAACTCGGTCAGTTTCTTGTCCGTCTCGTCACTCAGTTCCTTCTCCTCGCGGATCGCGGTGAGGATGTCGGCGGCATTGGCCTTCACCTCGGAGAGGAGCCCTGCTCAAACCGGGTGACCTGATTGACTTCGATCCGGTCGAGATATCCCCGGACGCCGGCGAAGATCGACACCACCTGTTCCTCGACCGCCATCGGCGAAGTACTGGCCCTGCTTCAGAAGCTCTGTCAGACGCACGCCGCGCGCCGGCAAGCGCTGGGTCGACGGGTCGAGGTCCGATGCGAACTGCGCGAAGGCCGCCATCTCCCGATACTGAGCCAGTTCAGCTTGATGCGTCCGGCAACCTGCTTCATCGCCTTGATCTGAGCGGCGGAGCCGGCCCGGCTGACCGAGGCCGACATTCACCGCCGGACGGATGCCGCGGTAGAACAGCTCGGTCTCAAGGAAGATCTGGCCGTCGGTGATCGAAATCACGTTGGTCGGAATATAGGCGGACACGTCGCCGGCCTGGGTCTCGATGACCGGAAGCGCCGTCAGCGACCCGCCACCATTGGCGTCGTTCATCTTGGCCGCGCGTTCCAGCAAGCGCGAGTGAATGTAGAACACATCGCCCGGATAGGCCTCGCGTCCCGGGGGCGGCGCAGCAGCAGCGACATCTGGCGATAGGCGACCGCCTGCTTGGACAGATCATCATAGACGATCAGGGCGTGCATGCCGTTGTCGCGGAAATACTCGCCCATGGTGCATCCGGCATAGGGCGCCAGGAACTGCATCGGCGCCGGCTCTGACGCGGTCGAGGCGACGACGATGGGTATTCCATCGCGCCCTGGTCCTCGAGGCTTTTCACGATCTGGGCGACAGTGGACCGCTTCTGCCCGATGGCGACATAGATGCAGAACAGCTTCTTGCTGTCGTCGCCGCCGGCGGCGTCGTTGACCGACTTCTGATTGATGAAGGTGTCCACGGCAATCGCAGTCTTGCCGGTCTGGCGGTCACCGATGATCAGCTCGCGCTGGCCGCGGCCGACCGGGATCAGGCTGTCGATCGCCTTGAGGCCCGTCTGCATAGGCTCGTGTACGCCCTTGCGCGGCATGATGCCCGGCGCCTTGACCTCGACCCGGCGGCGCTCGTCGGAGACGATCGGCCCCTTGCCGTCAATCGGGTTGCCCAGCGGGTCAACGACACGGCCCAGCAGCCCCTTGCCGACCGGCACGTCAACGATGGCGCCGGTCCGTTTGACGGTGTCGCCTTCCTTGATATCCCGGTCGTCACCGAAGATGACGATACCGACATTGTCGCTTTCCAAATTCAGCGCCATCCCCTGGATGCCGCCCGGAAACTCGACCATCTCGCCGGCCTGAACCTGATCCAGCCCGTAGACCCGGGCGATACCGTCACCGACGGACAGCACCTGGCCGACCTCGGCGACTTCGGCCTCGGAGCCGAAATTGGCGATCTGGTCCTTAAGGATTGAGGAGATCTCGGCGGCGCGGATATCCATCAGCCTACACCCTTCATGGCAAATTGTAGCCGTTGCAGCTTGGTCTTGATCGAGCTGTCGACCATGCGCGAACCGACACGCACGACCAGCCCTCCGATCAGGGAAGGATCAACGGCAAGATTGACAGCGACCTTTTGGCCGACCGCCTGACGCAGCGCCGTACTCACGGCGTCGATTTGTTCCTGGGTCAATTCCACGGCGGACGTCACCTCGGCCGCGACCTCGCCACGGCGGCGGGCCAATTCCTCCAGGAACGCCTTGGTCATGTCTTCAATGGCGAACAGCCGGCGGTTCATCGCCACGGCGCCGACGAATTTGCGGGTCAGCGCATGCGCTCCCCCCTTGTCCAGCACCGCCGCCATGCCCTTGGCCTGATCGTCCCGTCCCATGGCGGGCGAGCGGACCAGCCGTTCCAGGTCGGGACTTTCCGCGATCAGCTGACGCAGTTGCGTCAGGTCCGCGGCAACCTCGTCCAGGGCGCGCTCAGCGTCGGCCAGCTCATAAAGCGCCGATGCGTAACGTGCCGCGAGACCTTGCGAATTGGAAGCCACCAGGGACCGCCCCTCGTCGATTTTAGAGAACCTTCCCGCGCTCCGGATCGCCCTGGAATGCCGAGGACCACGGCGGCGCGACACGCCGAACCCTCCCCGCCCGGACGCGGCGGTTTCCTAGCATAGACATTGGGGGGGTGCAAGCGGTCGGGAACGCGGAAATCAAGATCCCGGGACCGGTGAGCCAATGAGCCCTTTTTTCGCGGAAATCCGCGCCCTTCGAGACCATGCCTCAAGACCGGGGGTTCACGCGCCGATCATACCCGTTCAACCAACCGCACCAGCGCGGCCATTCGACGCGGACGATACGCCGGCAGGCCTCCCGTTGGGCACAACTCGTGACCGGATCCCTGGCGAAAGCCAGACCCTGTTCCGTTAGTGCTGGAACCCGGACGATCGTTCCGTGTTTCGTCGGTGTTCCCCCACGATCCGATTTTCGCGGAGCGGACCCCGGCTTTCACCCGGGATTCGAAAGTTCTTCAACCTTGACGCACGATCCCAGTCACATGAAACCGTAGGGATCCACATCGACGCTGACGCGAACGGCGGACGGCAGTTTCAGCCCGCCCAGCCAGTCGCGCACGATCCTCTGGACATTGACCGCGCGGCCCGCCTTGAGCAGCAGCCGGCGCCGATGCCGGCCACGCAGCAGGGCCAGCGGAGCCGGAGCCGGTCCGAAAACCTGGACATCCGAGAACCTGGGGGCCGCGCGCGCAAGCAGCCGCGCCGCATCGTCGGCGGACCGGGCATCACGCGCGCTGATCACCAGCGCCACCAGACGCCCGAAGGGCGGCATTCCCGCCGCCTCGCGGGCCCGCGCCTCCTCCGCCAGGAAACCGTCCCGGTCCCATTCGACAAGCGCCCGCATCACCGGATTTTCCGGCTGGTGGGTCTGCAGATACACGGTCCCGAACTTGTCCTCGCGCCCGGCCCTTCCGGCCACCTGATGCAGCAGTTGATAAGTCCGCTCCGCCGCCCGCAGATCCCCGCCCGCGAGGCCGAGATCGGCATCGACCACACCGACGGTCGTCAGCAAGGGAAAGTGATGGCCCTTGGCGACAACCTGGGTGCCGATGATGATGTCGACCTCGCCGGCCCGCACCGCGCGGCTGAACTCGGCGGCGGCACTGGGTCCGGCCAGGGTGTCGCTGGAGGCGATCTGTACCCGCGCGTCTGGAAACCGGTCATAGATTTCCTCGGCCAGGCGTTCGACCCCCGGGCCACTGGGCACGAAACTGTCGACGGCGCCGCATTCCCGGCATTCGTCCGGCCGCCCGGAAACATAGCCGCAGTGATGGCACTGCAGGCGTTGGGTCAACCGATGCTCCACCAGCCAGGCGCTGCAATTGGGACATTCCAGGCGGTGCCCGCAGGCCCGGCAAAGGGTCAGGGGAGCATAGCCGCGCCGATTGAGGAACAGCATCGCCTGCTCGCCTCGCTCCAACGCGGCGAACATGGCATTGGCGAGTTGCGGCGCCACCCACCGACCGCGCTCCGGCCCGGCATGGCGCATGTCGATCGGCACGACCTCGGGGAGCGATGCCCCACCATGGCGCGCGCTCAGCGCTACCACGCCGTAACGGCTCCGCGAGATGTTGATCACCGTTTCCAGGGACGGCGTCGCCGAGACCAAGACAACGGGAATCCCGGCGATACTTGCCCGGACCACGGCCATGTCCCGACCCTGATAGGTGACACCGTCCTCCTGTTTGAACGCTGCCTCGTGCTCCTCGTCGACGATGATCAATCCGAGATCCGGAAAGGGTAGAAACAGGGCCGAGCGGGCGCCGATCAGGACCTGAACCCGGCCTTCGACTACCGCCCGCCAGGTGCGTCGGCGCTGGGGCGGCGACAGGTCGGAATGCCATTCCGCTGGACGAACGCCGAAACGCGCCTCAAAGCGGGCAAGGAACGGCGCCGACAGCGCGATTTCGGGAACCAGGATCAGCACCTGGCGTCCCTGCCGCAGCGTCTCCGCCACCGCCTCGAAATAGACCTCGGTCTTGCCCGCCCCGGTGACGCCGTCGACGACCGTGACCGAGAAGGCGCGGTCCCGCACCTTCGATATAAGAGTATCGGCGGCGGCACGCTGCTCACTTCGCAACGCCATCATCCGGGGAGTGTCCGGATTCGGCGCGGGGATTGCGGGGTCCGCCGGCAGATTGACCGTGGCGAGCACTCCGACCTCCGCCAGCCCCTTCACCACCGAGGCCGTAACCCCAAGCTCTTTGGAGATGTCGGACACGGTGCGTGGCGGCCCGTCGGCAATCAGGTCCAGCACCCGGCTTCGCGCCGGTGTCATGCGAAGTCCCTCGGAGATCGGCGCCGCGGACCGCGCATAGGCGACGACCGGTTCGGCGGGTTTCAGCGCCGCCGGCACGCTCAATGCCATGCGCAGAACCGAACCGGGCGGCGACAAGGTGTAGTTGGCCACCCACTGCACGAATTCCAGGATCGCCGCCGGCAGACGCGGCACCTCGAATCGCCGGAACACGGGGCGGAGCTTTGCCGCCTCGACCGTCCCCTCGCCCTCGCCGATGACCACGCCCATGACCCGCCGTCCGGAAAGCGGAACCTCGACCACGTCGCCGGCTTCCAGATCCAGCCCTTCATCGAGATAGTCGTAGGCGCCGGCCAGCGGCAGCGGCAGCAGCACGCCGACCCGGCGCGCCGGGCCGAACAATCCCGCCGCTTCCAGGTCACCGGAGTCAGCCCGATTTAGGTCGTCTTTCTTCGTCATCACCCGAGTGTGTGCCGCCTCCCGGACACCCGCAACCGCGGGCCCTAAAATTCAACATTTGCGCCGGAGCCGCCCTAGCCAGTACCCGGAGCCTGGGTTAGACTCATTGGTGATTCGGATGCGCGATGCATCCACAAGCGAACGGGGCCGCCCATGAAATTCTTCATCGACACCGCCGATGTGGCCGAGATTGCGGATCTGGCCTCGACCGGACTGGTCGATGGTGTCACCACGAACCCGTCGCTGATCGCCAAGTCCGGACGCAACATCATCGACGTCATCGCCGAGATCTGTGATCTGGTCGACGGGCCGGTCAGCGCCGAGGTGGCGGCCACCGATTTCAAGACCATGCTGGCCGAGGGCCGCAAGCTCGCCAAGATCGCCGGAAATGTGACGGTGAAGGTTCCGCTGACCGTGGACGGTCTGAAGACCTGCAAGGCGCTTTCGGACGAGGGAACCGGGGTGAATGTCACCCTGTGCTTCTCGGCGACCCAGGCCTTGCTGGCGGCAAAGGCGGGCGCGACCTTCATCTCGCCCTTCGTCGGACGGCTCGACGATATCGGCGCGGTCGGCATGGAGCTGATCGCTGACATCGTTCAGATCTACGCGAACTACGATTTTGCGACCGAGGTTCTGGTGGCCTCGGTGCGCGGCCCGCAACACGTGCTGGAAGCCGCCAAACTCGGCGCCGACGTCGCGACCCTGCCGCCGGGCGTCATCCGCGCGATGTACAACCACCCGCTGACCGACAAGGGCCTGCAGGCCTTCCTGGATGACTGGGCCAAGACCGGCCAGTCGATTCTCGGATCGGGAGGCGGCGGGGCATGAGCGAAAAGGGATCCGTCGCCTCACCGGGCCCTTCCGCCTCGACGGCCGCGAATGACGTTCCCTCCAAGGCTGTTACCGAGGACGCGGTTCTCGACTATCTGCGCCGCCACCCGGACCTGCTGGTCGACAACCCGGTCCTGCTGGAAGCGCTGACCCAGTCGGCGCGGTTCGACGGCAATGTGGTCGACATGCAGCACCTCATGCTGAACCGGCTGCGCGAGGAGAACACTCGGCTCCGCGATGCCCATGCCGCCATCGTCGGCACCGCGCGGGACAACCGCTCGGCCCAGCTGCAGGTGCACGAGGCGGTGCTTCAGATCCTCGCCGCCCGCAGTTTCGAGAAGCTGATCCACACCGCCACCGCCGACCTTCCCCTGGTTCTGGAGGTCGATGCGGTCACGATCTGCCTCGAGGTGGGCGATGTGCGCATTCCCCGTGCCTATGCCTCCAGCCTGAGGTCCATCCCGGAAGGCTCCATAGAACGCCTGCTCGGGCCGGGCCGAAGCATCGCGCTCGCATCCGACATCACCGCCGACAAGAAGATCTTCGACGCGGCCGCCAGCCTGGTGCGCAGCCAGGCGCTGGCACGTCTCAACCTCGGCACGCAAGCGCCGAAAGCGCTTCTGGCGATCGGCAGCCGCGATGTGGATACCTTCCATCAGGGCCAGGGAACCGAGTTGATCAGCTTCCTCGCCAAGGCGCTGGAGACCACCATCAGACAATGGCTGAACCTGCCGAGTTGAACCCAGGCCTACCGGTTGCCGCCGATCTCGCCCGGGCGGTGTCGGGCTGGCAGGAGTGGCTGGCGGGAGAGCGGCGCATGGCCGATCACACCCAGGCCGCTTATACCCGCGATCTGCGCGCCTTCCTCGGTTTCCTTGCCGGTCATCTCGGCACGCCGCCCGGTCTCGACGATCTCGGAGAACTCAAGAACCTGGATTTCCGGGCCTATCTTGCCAGGCGCCGGACCAGCGGGCTTTCCGCCACCTCGACGGCCCGGGCGCTCTCCACGATCCGTACCTTCTTCCGCTATCTCGAGCGGCGACACGGGGTCGCCAATCCGGCGATTCAGACCGTCCGCACGCCGAAGCTGCCGCGCTCGCTTCCCAAGGCGATCGGGATCGAGGATGCCGCCAAGACCCTGGAGGTGGCCGAAATCATGGCG
Organism: Alphaproteobacteria bacterium; assembly: GCA_038146985.1. Lineage (GTDB taxonomy): Bacteria > Pseudomonadota > Alphaproteobacteria > Thalassobaculales > Thalassobaculaceae > JADHLJ01. Next base: position 327,623 of record JAYQSQ010000009.1, on the reverse strand, counting down.
GAGGAGCCATGGGTCGCCGCCCGCGACGTGGCGGTGCTGTGTCTGCTCTACGGCTGCGGTCTGCGGATCGGCGAGGCCCTGGCGCTCAACCGGCGCGATGCACCGGCGGCGGATGTGATGACCATCCTCGGCAAGGGCGGCAAGCAGCGGATGGTACCGGTGCTGCCGGCGGTGCGAAAGGCGGTCGCCGAATATCTGGCGCTTTGCCCCTATTCGGGTGGGCCCGAGGATCCGCTGTTTCTCGGCGCGCGGGGCAAGCGGCTGCAGCCGGCGGTTCTGCAGCGCGCCATGCGCCTGATCCGGGGCGCCCTCGGCCTGCCGGAAAGCGCGACCCCGCACGCGCTGCGCCACTCCTTCGCGACGCACCTGCTCTCCGGCGGCGGGGACTTGCGGGCGATCCAGGAACTGCTGGGCCACGCCTCGCTGTCGACAACCCAGCGCTACACCAATGTTGATGCCGAGCACCTGCTCGCGGTCCACCGGGGCGCGCATCCCCGGGACCGGCGGTAAAGAGGGTCGATCCGAACTGCCGGGGATGGGCGCTGGAGTCCAGTCGGAAAATGCAGAAAATTCAGCAAGTTAGAATGTCTAAAGAGATTTCGAATTAAGACCAAAATATAATTCCTTGATCAAAAATAAAAAATAACAGAACTTAAAGTGAATTATAAAGAAACATGATGCTATATCTTGAACGACTCAATGAGAAACTACCAAATATAGAGATGATAATTGCATTTTAGAAAATTTCACAATCATTTGTTCTATTCTCTATTGGATTCAACAAGATAACTGCCACTGGCTGAGATGACGTGTAAATACGATGCGACATCCTGGGCGCCGCTTTCGTAGCGCTTGTCATCCGTATCCCCGACGCAGGTCGGGGCCAACGCCTGAAGCCGTTCAGCGTGACGGGTGGTGGAACACAACGAACTTTCGTTGCAAGTGATCCGCCACTTCTCCGTCTCCAGCGCCTCAGGCTTGGGCCCCGGCCTGCGCCGGGGATACGGAGAAGGGAGAGGGGTCCACCTCAGCCTGCTCGCCGCCCTACCCTCAGATATGGACCGCCCGTCCGTCCACCGCGAGGGCGGCTTCCTTGACGGCTTCGTTATAGGTGGGGTGGCCGTGGCAGGTGCGGGCGATGTCCTCGGCGGTGGCGCCGAAGGCCATGGCGGTGGCGCATTCGTGGATCAGGTTGCCGGCCTCGGGACCGATGATATGGACGCCCAGCACCCGGTCGGTCTTGGCATCGGCAAGGATCTTCACCGTGCCGTCCGACTCGCCGGTGGTACGGGCGCGGCTATTGGCGGTGAAGGGGAACGCTCCCTTGCGGTACTCGATCCCGGCTTCCTTCAGATCCTCCTCGGTCCTGCCGATCGTCGCGACCTCGGGATGGGTGTAGACGATTCCGGGGACGAGGCCGTAATCCACATGGCCCGACTGGCCCGCCATGATCTCGACCGCCGCCACGCCGTCTTCCTCGGCCTTGTGGGCCAGCATCGGGCCGGGGATGCAGTCACCGATGGCGAAGATCCCGGGAACACTGGTCTCGAAATCCGCGTCGACCAGTATGAAGCCGCGCTTGTCCAGCGTGACACCCAGCTTGTCGAGGCCGAGACCCGCCGTAACCGGGCGCCGGCCGATCGCGACGAGCACCGCATCGGCCTCAAGCGATTCCGCCTCTCCCGATTTCACCGCTTCGAGCGACAGGGTCACACCCGTACGCGTGTTCTTGACGCCGGTCACCTTGGTCGAAAGCTTGAAGTCGAGGCCCTGCTTGCGCAGCACCGCCATGAAGCGCTTGCCGATCTCGCGGTCCATGGCCGGCACGATGCGATCGAGGAACTCGACCACCGTGACCTTGGCGCCGAGCCGGGCCCAGACCGATCCCATCTCAAGCCCGATATAGCCGCCGCCGATCACCACCAGATGTTTCGGCACCTTGGTAAGGCTGAGCGCGCCGGTCGAGGTCACGATTTTCTTCTCGTCCACCTCGACGCCAGGCAGAGGCATGGATTCCGAGCCCGTGGCGATCAGCACCCGTTCGGTCTTCAAGGTCGTGGCTTTGCCGGACTCCGGCTTGACGACAACTTCGCTCGCCGACTTCACCGAAGCCGTACCCTGGACCCAGTCCACCTTGTTCTTTTTGAAAAGGAACTCGATGCCTTTGGTCAGGTCCTCGACCACCTTGTCCTTATTGGCCAGCATCTTTTTCAGGTTCAGCGAGACCTTGCCCACCTCGACCCCGATATCGGCCAGATGGCCCGCCGCCTCGGCATATTTCTCGGAGGCCGACAGCATCGCCTTGGAGGGAATGCAGCCGACATTGAGGCAGGTCCCGCCGAGGGTCGCGCGTTTCTCGACGCAGGCGACCTTCATGCCCAACTGCGCCGCCCGGATCGCCGCCACGTAGCCGCCCGGCCCGGCGCCGATGACAACGAGATCGTAGATGTCGGTCATGGATGGTCTCCGGTCATTCGCGGGGCGGGCCAGCCGCCTCACATATCAATCAGCAACCGCCTCGGGTCCTCGATCGCTTCCTTCACGCGGACCAGGAAGGTCACCGCCTCGCGACCGTCGACGATGCGGTGGTCGTAGGACAGCGCCAGATACATCATCGGGCGAATCTCGACCTTGCCGCTGATGGCCATCGGGCGGTCCTGGATCTTGTGCATGCCGAGGATGCCCGATTGCGGCGGGTTCAGGATCGGCGAGGACATGAGCGAGCCGTAAACACCGCCATTGGAGATGGTGAAGGTCCCGCCGCTCATTTCGGCCAGGGTCAGCTTGCCGTCGCGGGCGCGGCGGCCGAAATCGTTGATCGCCTTTTCGATATCGGCGAACCCCAACGCGTCGGCGTCGCGCAGAATCGGCACCACGAGGCCCTGGGGCGTGCCGACAGCGACACCGATGTCGTAGTGGTTCTTGTAGATGATGTCGTTGCCGTAGATCTCGGCATTGACCGCCGGCAGTTCCTTCAACGCGTTCACGCACGCCTTGACGAAGAACGACATGAAGCCGAGCCGCACCCCGTGCTTCTTCTCGAAGGCATCCCGATACTCGGCCCGCAGCTCCATCACCGGGCCCATATCGGCCTCGTTATAGGTGGTGAGCATTGCGGCGGTGTTCTGAGCCTCCTTCAGACGCCGGGCGATGGCGCGGCGCAGGCGGCTCATCGGCACCCGTTCCTCGCGCGGGTCGTCGGCGCGCGGCGGCAAGGATGCCGCCTCCATATCCAAGGAACCCGGAGCGGCCGGGCCAGCGGATTGCGGCACGAAGGCCTTCGCGGTGCCCGCCTCGATCGCGGCCTGGACATCCGCCTTGGTGATCCGCCCGTCCTTGCCGGTCGGGGTGATCCGGCGCGGGTCGAGATTATTGTCCTCAACCAGCTTGCGCACCGCGGGAGATAAGGTTTTCAGCTCACCCGCCGGAGCAGCCGGTGCAGTGGCCGGGGCCGGCCGGGCGGCGGGTGCCGGTGGCTCCACCTTCGGCGGTTCGGGCTTGGAAACCGCCGGCCGAGCCGGAGCCGCCGCTGGTGCCGGGGCTTTCGGCGCGGGCGCGGACCCGGCGGACCCCTCCGCAATGGTGCAGAGCAGCGCGCCGACGGCAACATTGCTTCCCGTCGGCGCAAGAATCTCGCCGACCGCGCCGGCAACCGGGGCATTGACCTCCAGCGTCACCTTGTCGGTTTCAAGTTCCACCAGCGGCTCGTCCATGGCCACCGCCTCGCCCGGCGCTTTGCGCCATGCCGCCACGGTGGCCTCGCTTACCGATTCGCCAAGCGTCGGTACCCTTACCTCGGTCGTCATCTCGTTCCCCGTATTTCTCGCCGCCCGATCCCGGGCGTAAACCTATTCCGCCGCCTGACGCCGGGCGGCCCTTCGCCCGACGGCACCGCTGGTTCGCAGGGTCAGCGCATCGTTCACCAGCGCCTCCTGCTCGCGCACGTGGCGGCGATGGCTGCCGGTCGCCGGCGAGGCGGCCTCTGGCCGGCCGGCATAGACCGGACGCTTGCAGGCGCCGTCGAGCTCAATCAGCACGTCTTCGATCTTGCGGTCGAGATAGGTCCAGGCACCCATGTTCCATGGCTCTTCCTGGCACCAGACGACCTCGGCCTGGGGGAAACGCGCCAGTTCCTGGGTCAGGGCCGCGCGCGGGAACGGGTAAAGCTGTTCCAGGCGCAGGAAGAAGATGTCCTTGATGCCGCGTTTCTCGCGCTCCTCGTAGAGGTCGTAATAAACCTTGCCGCTGCACAGAACGACGCGCTTCACGTCGGCGTCGTCGCAGAGCGTGGCATTGTCGTACATCACCCGGTGGAACGTCGTGCCCGGCCCCATCTCATCCAGGCTCGAGGTGCAGAGCTTGTGCCGGAGCAGCGATTTCGGGGTCATGATCACCAGCGGCTTCCGAAAGTCGCGGCGCAACTGGCGGCGCAGAACGTGGAAATAGCTCGCCGGGGTCGAGCAGTTCACCACCTGCATGTTGTCCTCGCCGCAGAGCTGCAGATAGCGCTCCAGGCGGGCCGATGAATGCTCGGGGCCCTGTCCTTGATAGCCGTGGGGCAACAGCATCACCAGGCCCGACATGCGCTGCCATTTGTGCTCACCGGAACTGATGAACTGGTCGACGATCACCTGGGCGCCGTTGGCGAAGTCACCGAACTGCGCCTCCCAGAGGATCAGGGCGTTGGGTTCCGCCTGGCTGAAACCGTATTCGAAGCCGAGCACGGCGGCCTCGGAAAGCGGACTGTCGATCACCTCGTAATGCGCCTGATCCGCGCCCAGATGGTTGAGCGGGATGTAGCGGTCCTCGGTCTCCTGATCGACCCAGACCGAATGGCGGTGCGAGAAGGTGCCGCGGCCGGAATCCTGACCGCTGAGACGCACGCTGTTACCCTCCATCAGCAGCGAGCCGAAGGCGAGTGCCTCCGCCGTTGCCCAGTCGAACCCTTCGCCGGTTTCGAACATCCGCTGTTTCTGGGTGAGCACCCGCTGCAACTTGCTATTGATGTTCAAACCCTCGGGCACGGTGCACAGGGTTTCGCCGATCTTCCTCAGCGTGCCGGTTTCGACCGATGTCTGACCCCGGCGGGCATCGCCGTGCGCTGCCTTGAAACCCGACCATTTTCCGTCGAGCCAGTCGGCCTTGTTGGGCTTGTAGCTGACCCCGGCCTCGAATTCCTGATTAAGGAAAGCGTTCTGCTCCGCCACCATGGCATCGCCGCCACCGGCCTCGATCAGGCCTTCGGCTTCGAGCCGCCGGGCATAGATTTCGCGGGTCGAGGGATGAGTGGCGATCTTCTTGTACATCGCCGGCTGGGTGAACATCGGCTCGTCACCCTCGTTGTGGCCAAGCCGGCGGTAACCGATGATATCGAAGACCACGTCTACACCGAACTCCTGGCGGAACTCGGTCACGATGCGGGCGACGTGAATAACCGCTTCGGCATCATCCGCGTTCACGTGGAAGATCGGCGCCATGACCATCTTCGCGACATCCGTCGAATAGGGCGAGGACCGCGAGAAGGACGGCGAGGTGGTGAAACCGATCTGGTTGTTGATGATCACATGGATCGTCCCGCCGGTGCGGTAGCCGCGCAACTCCGAGAAATCGAAGGTTTCGGCGACAATTCCCTGGCCGGCAAAGGCCGCGTCGCCATGCATCAGCAGGCCGAGCACCTTCTTGCGGTCGGTATCGCCGCGCTGGGCCTGCTTGGCCCGCACCCGGCCGACGACGACGGGATTGACGACCTCCAGATGCGACGGGTTCGCATTCAGGGTCAGATGCACCATCTTGTCGTCGAAGCTCCGGTCGGCCGAGACACCCATATGGTATTTCACGTCGCCGGAGCCGCCGACTTCCTCGGGATTCGCGGGATTGCCGAGAAACTCCGAGATGATGGCCCGGAAGGGCTTGTCCATGAAGTTGCAGAGCACGTTGAGCCGGCCCCGGTGCGCCATGCCGACCACGACTTCTTCCAGGCCAAGCTGGCTGCCGCGTTTGAGGATCTGCTCAAGCGCCGGAATCACCGACTCGCAGCCGTCGAGGCCGAAGCGCTTGGTGCCGACGTATTTGGTGGCCAAAAATTTCTCGAAACATTCGGCGGCGGTAAGACGCTCCAGGATCGTCTTCTTGCCGAGCGCGGTGAAATCGGTGTGGTTGTGGATCTGTTCGATACGGCGCTGAATCCAGATCTTCTGCGCCGGATCCTGCATGTGCATGTATTCGACGCCGATGCTCCCGCAATAGGTCTCCTCCAACGCCTGCATGATCTCATGCAAGGTGGCGACCTCAAGGCCGAGCACGTTATCGATGAAGATCGGGCGATCCCAGTCGTCGGGCCCGAACCCGTAGTGGCTCGGGTCCAGCTCCGGATGCGGTTCCGGCGCGGCGAGTTGCAGCGGATCGAGCTTTGCCTTCAGATGCCCGCGTATCCGGTAGGCGCGGATCAGCATGATCGCGCGCAGGGAATCCAGCGTTGCCCGGCGGATATCCGCCTCCGACGCGCCGGAGGTCGTGGCCTTGGCCACCGGCGGCGCGTCTTCATCCTGCTGACCGATGACGCGGCTGGATGTCCGCGCCCAGCTTGCGCCCCGCGACGAGGCAACACCATCCGCCAGTGCGGCGAAACAATCGCGCCAGCTCTCGTCGACGCTGCCCGGATTATCGAGATACCGGTCGTAAAGCTCCGCGACATAAGGCGCGTTAGCGCCATTCAGGAAACTTGAATCGTCAAGCAGAGTCGTCATTCTTCACCTGCCTTCCCCTGGCTGGGCATCCCGGCCCCGCATGCCCGCGCGGCCGTTCGGTCCGCTAGCCCTTCAGCAGATCGACCATGGTCGAACCGAGCGCCGCCGGAGACATGGCGACCCGAATGCCCGCGGACCGCATTGCCTCCATCTTGTCGTCGGCGCCACCCTTGCCGCCGGCGATGATCGCGCCGGCATGCCCCATGCGCCGGCCCGGCGGCGCCGTGACACCGGCGATAAAACCGACCACCGGCTTTTTTATTTTGTTTTCCTTGAGAAACGCCGCCGCGTCCTCCTCGGCCGAGCCGCCGATCTCACCGATCATCACGATGGATTCGGTCTGGTCATCGGCCAGGAACATCTCCAGGCAGTCGATGAAATTCGTACCGTTCACCGGGTCACCGCCGATACCGATACAGGTCGACTGGCCGAGGCCGACGGCGGTGGTCTGGGCCACCGCTTCATAGGTGAGCGTGCCGAGCGCGAGACGATGCCCACCGATCATGCGTTTGTGGATGTGGCCCGGCATGATGCCGATCTTGCATTCACCGGGTGATGACCCCGGGGAGCAGTTCGGCCAGATCAGGCGTGTGCCCGAGCCCTGCAGCAGCCGCTTTACCGTGACCATGTCCATCACGGGTATGCCCCGGTAATGCAGATCACCAGGGAATCCGGCTTCCAACCGCCTCGAGAATGGAATCGGCGGCGAATGGCGGCGGCATAGATCAACCGAGGCATCGGCGCCGGTCTGTTTGAACCGCCTGATCCACGGTGTCGAAAACCGGCAGGCCGAGATGCTCCTGCCCGCCCTTGCCCGGGGTGACGCCACCAGCCATGCAGGTGCCGTAGGCGATCGCCTGTTCCGAATGGAAGGTGCCCTGGCTTCCGGTGAAACCCTGGCAGAGGACCTTTGTTCTTTCCGACCAGAACCGATCACTCGCGGCCTCCTTCAAGGCGGTGACGATCTTTTCGGCGGCATCGCCGAGATTGTCGGCGGAGACGATCGGCAGGCCGCTATCGGTCATGATCTGCTTGCCGAGCTCGACATTGGTGCCTGAGCCGCACCACCAGCGGGACTTGCAGGCTGACCTCGGAGGCCGCCGCGACGACCCCTCGGCGATCACGTCGCACCGCATGATGCCGCCGAAGATGTTCACCAGGATGCCCTCGACATTCGGATCGGAGAATGATCTTGAACGCCGCCGTGACGCGTTCTCGCGCCGCCGCCGACATCGAGGAAATTGGCCGGCTCGCCGCCGGCGTAAAGCTTGATGATGTCCATGGTCGCCATGCAAGCCCGGCGCCGTTCACCATGCAGCCGATGCCGCCGTCGAGGCTTCGACGTAGTTGGAGCTCGTGCCGCGCCGCTTCGATTTCCGTGGGATCCTCTTCGTCTCGTCGCGCAGTTCGGCGACCTCTGGATGTCGGTACAGCGCGTTGTCGTCGAAATCATCTGGCATCGAGGGCAAGGACTTCGCCCGCGCCGGTGACCACCAGGGGATTGATCTCGACCATCGAGGCATCGAGATCAACGACGACCCGGTACATCGCCTGCAGGAACTTGACGGCGGAGCCGACCTGCTTGCCTTCCAGCCCGAGACCGAAAGCGATGCGGCGCGCGTGGTGCGGCCGCAGGCCGGTGACCGGATCGATCGGCACCGTCAGTATCTTTTCCGGAGTCGCCGCGGCAACCGCCTCGATCTCCATGCCGCCCTCGGTCGAGGCGATGACCGTGACCCGGCTGGTCCCTCGGTCGACCAGGAAGGACAGATAAAGCTCGCGCGCTATGTCGCAGCCGGCCTCGATATAGAGGCGCTTGACCTCCTTGCCGCCCGGGCCGGTCTGCTTGGTGACGAGAATCCCGCCCAGCATCTCCTCGGCGTTCGCGCGTACCTCGTCCACGCTCTTGACCACGCGGACGCCGCCCTTGCCGCCCTCGTTGCCATTGAAGCGTCCGGCGCCGCGGCCGCCGGCATGGATTTGCGATTTCACCACATAGACCGGGCCGCCGAGCTTCTCGGCTGCGGCAACGGCTTCTGCCGGCGTATAGGCGACCGCGCCATCCGGCACGGCAACGCCAAACTTGGCCAAGAGCTGCTTGGCCTGGTACTCATGAATGTTCATTCAGGCTCGTTCTCGCTCATCACGGACACCGAACGTTCGAAGCGAGCAATTATACCATATTGATCGCCAGCGACGATACGTTACCCCGCCCGCGTCATCTGGTGGTCCAGGATTGGCGCGATTCCTCGGTTGATTTAGGTGGCCCGCCGGTCATGCGCAACCGGCGCCCCGCTTTTTCCTTTCGCGACTCCGCGACTCCGGGCACCCAGTCGCCTAGAGTTTCGCCGCAACCGCATTCAACTCGCGAACCGCCGCCACGGAATGGTCGAACATCGCCTGTTCCTCGGCGTTCATCGAGATTTCCACGACCCGCTCGATCCCGCCCGCGCCGATGACCGCCGGGACACCGACATAGAGACCATCGAGGCCGTACTGACCCTTGACGAAGGCCGCGCAGGGCAGCACCCGCTTCTGGTCTAGCAGATACGCTTCCGCCATTTCGATCGCCGATGAGGCCGGCGCGTAGAAGGCCGACCCGGTCTTCAGCAGGCCGACGATCTCGGCCCCGCCGTCCCGCGTGCGCTGGACGATCTGGTCGATCTTCTCCTGGGTGCTCCACCCCATCTATGTCTCTTATACCCATCTCCGAGCCCACGCGCCGAATAGCGCACCAACGGTACCATCGTATCGCCGTGACCGCCGAGAACGAACGCGGTGACGTCCCCCACCGAGACATTGAACTCCTCGGCCAGGAAATACCGGAACCTGGCGCTGTCCAGCACACCGGCCATGCCGACGACCCGGTTTGTCGGCAGACCACAAGCCTTCTGCAGAACCCCGACCATCACGTCGAGTGGGTTGGTGATGCAGATGACGAAAGCGTCGGGGCAGTTCTGCTTGATCCCCTCGCCGACCGCGCCCATCACCTTGAAGTTGGTGCCGATAAGATCGTCGCGGCTCATACCGGGCTTGCGGGCGATGCCGGCGGTCACGATCACCACATCCGCGCCCTTCAGCGCCGAATAGTCGTTAGCGCCCGTCACGTTCGCATCGAAACGCTCAACCGGCGACGCCTCGGCGATATCCAGCGCCTTGCCCTGGGGCAGCCCGTCCACCACGTCGAAGAGCACGACATCGCCCAGTTTCTTGAGCCCCGCCAGCAAGGCGAGCGTTCCGCCGATATTGCCGGCGCCGATAAGCGCGATTTTATTGCGGGCCATGCCTGTCTCCAGTGTCAAATGTTCGGTTCGACTCTAATTGTCCGGTCGCGGCGCGGTTTAGCGCGAATCCGTCCCGGCGGCAAGATCAACGCCCCACCTCGGGACGGACGTCAGAACTTCGGGGCCGACCGTTCGACCCGATGCAGATCGTCAAGGCCAGGCTTGATCTCCGACAACAGGAAATCGGAACGGCGGTCCGGGCTTCCGCCCCGGTTGGGAAACGCGGATTCCCATTCAAAGACCTTGACGGTGAGACCACACAGCACCTGTGCCAGGGACGCGTGATGGGTCAGGATCAGCTTGCGGACCTGATTGAAGGTCCCGACGGTCACCTTGTCCCAATCGATGACGATATTCTTGTCGAATTGATTGAAGCGCCGGGTCACGTTTTTCGACAGGAAGGTCAGGTCCTGCTCGATCCCCTTGAAATTCTGCTGCATCCGGGAATCGTTCCGCACCATTGGGCTGCCGGCGACCTCGCGCATCCAGTCGATCAGCATGTCCATCTTCGGCACCACATGGACGAAGTAGCTTCGGTAGTACGACAAGGACATGAAGACGTCGCCGAAATCCTCGAGCATGTTGGGCAATTCATCCAACGTTGTTTCCAACGCCCCCGCCATGCCCTCCAAGCGGGACCGGACCGCTCTTTCATCCGGGTTCTTGATAAGGTCGATCAGGGCTTGCGTGTCGTTCACGTCCAGAGCCTTGCCGCCGTAGAGGTACCGGATCAGCGGCCGCGTAAGGTTGCGCATGAACGGAAACAATTCGCGGCGTTTGGTACTCGACAGCGACAGCCCCTCGCCGGAATCGACCTGAATGCCGGCGTCTCGAAATCCCCGGCGCAGCGAATAGCAATCGAAGCTGTTCAGCGATTCCAGCTTGTGCAAGATGGCCATGTCGCTGGCCAGGTTTGCCTTATTGCTTTGAAAGAAGTCCGGAATTTCGTCGACCCCGATCTGGGCGCTACCCATTCCCGACTCGCGGTACAACTCGATCCTGGTTTCCAGGCGGACGTTCTTTATCAGCCGCGCCTTGCGCAGGCCGGAATCCTTTATCGGGACCGTGCCGAGCGGCAAAGTATGAATTGAGTCGCGGTCATAATCCGTAACAAGCACCTCGGCGGGACCCGCATCCGCCTGGCGCTGGGCGTCGATCGTATCTAGCACAAACCCGCTCGGCGCTTGTTGTTGGATCTATGATCGCGCCGCTCCATGAATAGACCCAATTTAAACCGTATTTTACGCGAGATTCAACCGCTTTGTCCCTTTCATGTCCGGATAGAATCGCCCATCCGCGGCGCGCGTCTCCCGGTCAGGCTGCCTCCGCGGTTTCGGAACGGGCCGCCTCGATATAGTCGGCCGACTGGATCTCCATGAGCCTGGAAATCGTCCGGTCGAACTCGAAACCCCAATCCTCACCGGCATACAGGCCCTCGGGCGGCGCGTCGGCCGACAGCATCAGGTGAATGTGATTGTCGTAGAAGGTGTCGATCATGGTCATGAAACGGCGCGCCGCGTCGCGCTTTTCACTGCTCATCACCGGCACGTCGGAAATGATGATCGAACGGTAGCGTTTCGCGATCTCCAAAAAGTCACCGGGTCCGAGAGGAGATTCGCAGAGGTCCTTGAATCCGAACCGGGCGACCGCGCCATTGGCCTTGGGCACCACGATCTCGCGTCCCCGGAAGGCCAGGCGTTCGGGTTTGCCGGGCTGTCCGTCGGTCAGATCCTCGAAGGCCAGATCCAGTTCGCGGTCCGCCTCGGGGCCGGACGGCATGTGATAGACGCTCATGCCTTTCAATCGGTCCAACCGATAGTCCCGGCCATCGGCGAGATGCAACACCTCCAGCCGCTTCTGCAGAATCGCGATGAACGGCAGAAACAGGTCCCTCTGCAGCCCGTCCTTGTAGAGATCGTTCGGATGACGGTTCGAGGTGGCCACCACCACGACGCCGAGTTCGAACATCGCGTGGAACAGCCGCGAGACGATCATCGCGTCGGCGATGTCCCGGACCTCGAACTCATCGAAGCACAGCAACCAGTTCCTGTCCGCGAGCTTGGCGGCGGTCGGGCGGATCGGCTCGGCGGTTTTCGAGACCTTGTTCGACTGCCGCCATTGGTGAATCAACTCATGTGCTTCCTGCATGAATTCATGGAAATGCACCCGGCGCTTGCGCTCGACTTCGACGCAATCGAAAAACAAATCCATCAGCATCGACTTGCCGCGGCCGACGGCACCGTGGATGTAAAGCCCCTTCGGGGCCGATTCCGGCGTGCGTTTGCCGAAGCCGAGCCGCCCCGCCCAGCCGGATTTGGCCGAGGCAAGCCGGTAGCCCCGCAACTGCTCGTGCATCGCCTGCAGCTTCTCCACCGCCAGTCGCTGCGCCGGATCGGCGTTCACCTCTCCCGAGGCGAGCAGCGCCTCATAGCGGCGCAGGGGACCGTCGGCGGAACTCATGCTCAGCGGCCGCCCGTGACGTCGATGATCGCGCCGGCGCAATAGCTCGCCCCGTCGCCAAGCAGCCAGACGATGGCCTCGGCGACCTCCTCGGGCTGTCCGACACGGCGAATCGGAATGTTGGGTACCGCGTTCGCGGCCCGGTCGGGCAGCCCCGCGGCCGCGTGGATCTCGGTATCGATCATGCCGGGCGAGACGGCGTTCACCAGCACCCCCTCGGCGGCGACTTCACGGGCGAGACCCAGCGTGAAGGAATCCACCGCGCCCTTCGAGGCGGCGTAATGGACGAATTCATTGGCGCCGCCGAGGCGGGAAGCGGCCGAACCCAGATTGACGATCCGGCCACCGGAACCGCCGTTCTTGGTCGACATCCGCCGCACCGCCTCGCGGCAGCACAGCATCAGGCCGATGACATTGAGGCTGATGACCCCGCGCATCGCGTCAGCCGTCATATCCTCTACCCTGGTGCCAAGGCCGGTGGTGCCGGCGCTCGTCACCAGGCCCTTGACCGGCCCGAGTTCCGCCTCCGAAGCCTCGAACATCCGCAGGATATCGGCTTCATCGCGCATGTCGCCCTGAACGGTGGTCGCCTTGCGGCCCGCCGCCCTAACCTTGAGCGCCACCCGGTCCGCCGCCTCGGCATCGCGGGCGTAGTTCACCGCGACGTCCCAGCCGTCGGCCGCCGCCCGCACCGCCGTTGCGGCGCCAATCCCCCGGCTTCCCCCGGTCACGATCAACAAACCCTTGCTCACGAGTGTCTCCCCCAACTGACCCCGCCGGCGTGGAAAGCCCGACCCTCAGGGTGCCTTGGCAGCCAGGATAACACGGGCCTCGACGATAAGCTTCTCCGCGACCGCGGTTGCCGGCGCCGATTTTGCCTGGGCCGCCATCATGCGCGTGACGCGCGGTGCGTCGGCCATCGGCCGCCCGACCATCATTTGACCGGTGAAATCGATGGCGCCGATCCGGAACCCACGATCCGGGAACGCCTTGTTGATCGCCGCGAGCTCGCGCCCCGCCTCGGCATAGAGCCGGGCCCGCAGGGCCGCCAGCGCCGCCTCGCGTTCCGCCAGGGTCGGGGTATAGTCGATCTCCTGAATGGCGAAAGCCCGCCCGGAACGGCTCACGTTCTTCACCGTCTGTCCGAGCGCCGACAGCGCCGCGCCCGGCAGACGGGCTTCGGCCAACACACGCCAGCGCTCATAACCCGCCTCGTCCCGAAGCTTGTCGAAGCTGGTCCGCCGCCAGGTCCCCTTGGGCGAGATCGCCCGCAGATCACCCTCGACCTCGGCCCGCGCCTGCCCGAACTGACCGGCGCTTATCGCCAGGTCCACGGCGATCACCACCCGCGCGGTTTCGGTCTCCACCCAATCCTCGGCGGAGAGTTCCAGAACGATCTCGTCCTGACGTGGCGGGGTCTCCGCGTCCACTCGCATCGAGCCGGCGGCAAGCAGGACACAGACGGCAAGCGCTATCCTTATCCCGGTCAGTGAAATCCTCGAGAGAATCCGCATCATCAAAGCCTCCAGGGTGGGATTCGAAGGCGACGAGGGAAACCTACGGTCTGAGCGAAAGGATGGCAATCCGAAGGCGAAAAGGTAGACTTCACGGAACCGCAGCCGTCCCGGAAGACCAGCCATGCCGAGCCACACGTTCTTTTGCGTCGATGCCCATACCTGCGGCAACCCGGTGCGCGTTGTGGCCGGCGGCGCACCGGCGGTACCGGGGAACAGCGCCATCGAAAGACGGGCCTATTTTTTGGAGAATCTGGACTGGATCCGCACCGGCCTGATGTTCGAGCCGCGCGGTCACGACATGATGTCCGGTTCGATCCTGATGCCGCCGACCCGAGCCGATTGCGACATCGGCATTCTGTTCATCGAGACCTCCGGCTGTCTGCCCATGTGCGGGCACGGCACCATCGGCACCGTCACCGTGGCGATCGAGCGCGGCCTTGCCCAACCGTCCGAGCCCGGACGTCTGGTCCTCGACGCGCCGGCCGGGCGGATCGTTGCGGAATACGCCATGGACGGCGAGCACGTGGACTGGGTCCGGCTGACCAATGTCGCCTCGTTCCTGCATTCCCGTGATCTGGAGATCACCTCGCCGCATCTTGGGCCGCTACGGGTCGATGTCGCCTATGGCGGAAATTTCTACGCCATCGTCGAGCCCCAGGAGAATTTCCGTGACATGGCCGACTACAAGGCCTCGGAACTGGTCGACATGGCGCGCGAACTGCGCCGGGCGATGAACGAAGCCTATCGATTCATCCATCCGGAGCAACCGGCGATCCAGGGCCTCTCGCATATCATGTGGACCGGCGCGCCGACGGTGAGCGGCGCCGACGCGCGCAACGCGGTCTACTACGGCGACAAGGCCATCGACCGGTCACCCTGCGGCACCGGCACCTCGGCGCGGATGGCGCAACTGGCGGCGCGCGGCAGGTTAAAAGTGGGTCAAGGATTCGTGCACGAAAGCATCATCGGCTCGACCTTCACCGGTAAAGTCGAGTCCGAGACCACGGTCGGAAACTTTCCCGCGATCATCCCGTCGGTCCAGGGCTGGGCCCGGATCACCGGGCTCAACACCCTCTTCATCGACGACCGCGATCCCTACGCGCACGGCTTCGTGGTGGTCTAACAGGTTCCTCAGTCGGTCCGGCTGGTGACTTCCAGCAGGTGAAAGCCGAACTGGGTTTTCACCGGACCCTGCACTTCCTTGACCGGGGCGCTGAACACCACGCGGTCAAATTCGGGAACCATCATGCCGGGGCCGAAGGAGCCGAGGTCGCCGCCGCTGGCGCCCGACGGGCAGGAGGAATGCTCTTTCGCCAGGGCGCCGAAATCCTCGCCGCCGGCGATCCTGGTCTTGAGTTCCTCGCAGAATTCCTCGCTGCTCACCAAAATATGTCTCGCGGTCGCGCTGGCCATCGATCCGTTCCTTACATCAGACGTTTTCGGGAAAATGATTTCGGGGCTTGATACAGGCCGAAGCCCCGGACCGCAATGTCCGCGAATCCGCCAGCCTACACGAGGCCTCGATAAACCAGCACCGCCGCCCCCATGACCGAGACCAGGGTCAAGAGACAGAACACCGCGAGCCGGGCTGGATGCAGAGCCCATCCGAGACCGCCGAGGATCGTGCCGAGCCAGGATCCCTCCAGCGGCTCGTTATAGAACACGAAGGCGCAGAACACCGCCGGCGCGGCCGCGAGAATGAACCCTATCCCGTAGGAATCGGTAGCCGCCAGCAGGCCGCCATAGATTGCCGGGTAGATCATCATCGCCACGGAGGTGAACGCCAGCACCCCGCCGGTGATGCCGCCGACATGGCCTTCCGGCGCCAGCCGCGCCGTCTCGGCCAGCAGCACGCCGTGCCAGCTCAGCGAGGTGATGTTGTAGACGATGGCGACCGCGATGATGGCGTTCAAGCTCCAACCGGTCCCGTAAAAACCCGTCAGCACCGCCGACACGGCGGCAAACACGCAGAGCGTACCCAGAACCAGCCTCGGCGAGACAATGGTGCTGCCGAGATAGCCCCAGAGAATCCGCGCGACGATCGCGGTCACACTGGCGATGGCGAAGGCTGAGCCCGCCTCAACTTCGGAAAAATCAAGATCGTCGATCATGAAAACGATGAAGAAACCGGACCAGATCGACTGCAAACCGCCAAGCGTGAAGGACAACAGGGCGAGATCCCGGAGCTTGGCGTCGCGCACCACGATCCGCATGGTCTGGGCGGCGCCCGATACGGTGAATTTCGTATCCGGCTTGCGGTCGGAATCGAAATGCTCCCTCAGCGGTTGCAGGATCACGGCGATCACATAGACGAGGAGGCCGCACACGAAAGCGGTGCCGAAAGCGTCGAGGTGGATCGAACCGCGCAGGGTCGCGCTGTAGATGCCGAGGCCAAGCAGGGCGGGGATCAGCAGCCCGGCGATCAGCGCGCCGACCGGCACCCCGGTCTGCTTGACCGAAAAGATCAGCGGCGCCAGGCGTGGCGGGCAGAACCGGGCTAGAATGTGCGAACTCGCCGGCGTCGAGACCGAGGCGGCGCCGAGCAGGATCGCCGCCAGCGGGTAGAGCCAAAGGACACCGGTGGCAATCACGAACAGGCTGCCGCCCATGAAGATCAGGCAGAGCTGGCTGATCCTCAGCGGCCCGAGTTTGACGATCAGCGCCCCGCAGCCCATCGCCGCGCAGATCGCCGCGATATTCTGGATGAACAGATAGAGCCCAAGCCAGGCCCGCGAGATCCCGAACTCCTCTGCCAGCCGGTCGGCCAGGAACGGCATGACGATCTGGCAGACATACGAGAAGGCCTGCTGCAGCAGCATCGACGAGGTCGCCAGCGCCAGCACCACCCGCCAGTCAAACTTCTCCATGTTCATGGGCCGGGTGTCCCGCCAAGCGTTTGGTTAGGACGTGTGGCGATTGTACCGATACACCATGTCGTCCTCGCGCATGCGGGGACCTCGAGTTTCCGGAGATATCGACGATGTCGGATCGTTTGTGCCAGGGGTCCCCGCTTGCGCGAGGACGACGGACTCTTTTGGTCAGAATTGAGATCGCGATTGAGCGGAACCATCCCCCGCCCCGTCACCGCAGCGACGCCTTGTCACGGATCTGGATGTTCACTTCGACCAGCATGCCCGGCGCGGCCAGCGGCGGCGGGTCGAGCAGCTTGATGCGAACCGGAATTCTCTGGGTCGCCTTGACGGATCGCGCGGTGCCGCCGTTGCCGCCCTTGACCAGATCCGCGGCCGTTACCATAGCGATGCCGGTAACCTCGCCCCGGAAGGTTTCGAAGGGGTAGGCGTCGAGGTCCACCCGCACCGGCTGGCCCACCGCCAGATGCCTGATCTGATCCTCGCCGATATTCGCCTCGATCCAGATATTGTCGGGGTCGTGCACGATCAGAAGCTCATCTGCGTCTTCCACGTATTCGCCGACATTCTTGAAGATCCGGTCGACGACGCCGTCGATCGGGCTGCGGATGATCCGGTCCTCGAGATCCACGCGCTGTTCCTCGATCTGCGCTTCCAGACGCCGGACCTCGATGCGCAAAATCTTGATGGCTTCATCGAGCACCGCGATATCCGCGCGCTTGGCCGCGATTTCGGCGACCTCCCTTTCGGCTACCTTGACCTTGGCGGCGGCGACGCTGAGCTGGCCGGACAGATCCAGCACATGATCCTGGTCGTCCTCCAGGTTCTGCTCCGAGACCAGCTTGCGCGAGACCAGATAGGTCGTGCGCTTCAACTTCTTGGTGGCGAGTTCATGGCGGTCAACGAGGGCCCTGCGTTCGATCTCCAGCGCCCGCACCAGCTCAAGCTTGGTCGCGGTCCGGGCATCGAGATCGACTTCCAGGGCATGCTTCTCCGCCGTCAGTTTCTCCGCTTCCGCCGAGGTCCGGGCAACGTCGGCGCGCAGGGCTTCGATCCGCTGGCGCACCGCGCCGGAATGCATGGTGACCAACACGTCGCCCTGCGTCACCCGCGCGCCCTCGGCAACCTCGATGGTCTCGATGGTTCCGTTCACCTTGCTGGAGATCCGGGTCAGATCCGTACGGATCCGGGCATCGAACTCGTAGACATGGGTGAACCAGTAGAACAGCTCGTAGGCGCCGAAAGCCAAAAGCCCGACCACCGACAAAAGGCCGAGCCATTTCAGCATTCCACGTCTTTTCGGTGACAACGCCATGAGGGTCCAACGGGTTGAGCGGCCTGGCCGTCCGAGACGGCGGCTCCACCACAAAGCAATTTCAAGGCGCCGTCAAATCAAGCGCGAAGGACCTTTGCTAAAACCTTGATGGTGATGGATTGACGGGCGCCGTGGCTTGCGCACTCGCCTCACCCTAGCACCGCCCGCACGGCTGCCTCGAGGCGGTTGGGCGTCGGCAGAAGCTCGGCCTCGATCGGGGCGCTGTAGGGGATCACCACATCGGCCCTTGTGACCCGCTTGATCGGTGCTTTCAAGGCATGGAAGCAGCGCTCCGCCGCGAGGCCGGCAACCTCGGCGGCGAAACCGCAGGTGCGGTTGGAATCATCGTAGATCACCAGGCGGCCGGTCTTGTTGACCGAGGCCTCCAGCCCCGCCTTGTCCAGCGGCAGCAGGGACAGCGGGTCCCAGACTTCTAGTGAGATTCCCTCTTCCTTCAGCGTCTCCGCCAGCGCCACCGCCTGCAGGGCGTGCGGCCCGCCGGCGACCACCGTCACATCGGTCCCAGCCCGGCGCACGACGCCCTGGCCGAGCAGCATTGCGATCCGTTCCTCGGGAACCGGGCCCGAGGTGCCGTAGACACCCACCGGCGCGAAGACCGCGACCGGATCATCCTCGGCGATCGCCGCCAGCATCAGGCCCTTGGCATCACCCGGCGTGGTCGGGAAGACCGTCTTGATCCCGGCATGCAGGAAATACGGGTAGGGATTGTCCGAATGCTGTCCGGCGCGCCCGCCGCCGGCCCCGGCGCCCATGATCAGGAAAGTCACCGGCAGGAACCGCTGGCCGCCCAGCATGTAGGGCAGCTTGGCCACCTGGTTCACCAGCTGATCGAAGGCCGGAAAGATCAACGAGGAGACCTGGTACTCGACGATCACCCGCCCGCCGGCTAGCGCCGCGCCGGTGGCGAAGCCGGTGAACGCCGCCTCCGATATCGGCATGTCGATCACCCGGTCGTCGCCGAATTCCTGGAAGAGGCCGCGGGATTCCGGCCGGATACCGGCGCGCATGTTCTCGCCGATCATGAACAGCGACGGGTCCGCCTGCATCGCCTGGAACAGCGCCTCGCGGATCGCCATCACGTAGTTGAGTTGGCGGCTCATGAGTCGGTCCCCCGCGCCGGCAGGCCGGGATAGAGCCGGGCATACATGAAGTCATAGGCGCTTTCGGGATCGGGTCTGCGGCTGTTGCGGGCGAATCCGAGACCGCCCTCAAGCTCGCTCTCGACCTCGGCATCGATGCGCGTCCGATCCTCGGGCGACCAGAGGCCTTCGGCCAGCATCTCGCGCGCCAGGCGGTCGATCGGGTCCCGGCCCCGAGCGTCGGCGAGCTCCGCCTCGGCGCGTTCGTCCTGCCAGGCCGCCCCCGCCGATATGTTATGGACAGAGTAGCGGCAGGTTCCGAATTCTAGGAAGCTTGGACCGCCGCCTTCCCGCGCTCGCGCCACGGCCCGCTCGGCGGTGGCACGCACGGCGCGGACATCCATGCCGTCCGCCGCCTCCACCGCAAGCCCGAAGCCGGCGGCGCGCTCCAGGATCGATCCCTTCAGCACTTCACCGATCGGTGTCGTGACCGCGTATCCGTTATTCTCGCACACGAAGACCACCGGCAGATGGAGCATCACCGCGAGATTGAAGCTTTCCAGCAGCACCCCCTGGTTCATCGCCCCGTCGCCGAAGAACGGCACCGCCACATGGCTTTCGCCCCGTGTCTTGAACATGAAGGCCGCCCCGCAGGCCATCGGCGCGCCGGCTCCGACAATGCCGTTGGCTCCGAAGATCCCGAGATCCAGATCCGCGATATGCATGGAGCCGCCCCGGCCCTTGTTGTAACCGCTCTCGCGACCCAGCAGTTCCGCCAGCATCCGCGCCGGATCGCCGCCCTTCGCCAGGATATGGCCGTGCCCCCGGTGAGTGCTGGTGATCACATCATCCGGGCCGAGCGCCGCGCAAACCCCGACCGCCACCGCCTCCTGGCCGATATAGTCATGCACCGCGCTCTGTATCTCGCCGCCACGCACGAGGTCGCCGGCCATCTCCTCGAACCGGCGCAGCAGCCGCATGCGCCGGTAAAGGGCGGCGTCCGTATCGAGGGACTGTTTGTCGGCGTCTGGCATTGGCGTGCCCGTTCTCGTTTTCGTTTCAGCCAAGAATAGACCCTTCGAGACGGCGCTACCGCGCCTCCTCAGGGTGAGTCACTTTTTTCATTGCACTCACCATGAGGAGGGCGCATCGCGCCCGTCTCGAAGGGTCCTTTCCACCGTCCGTGCCCCTAAAGCAGGTCATCCACCAGGGCGCGGTAGTGGCGCATCGCCTTCAGATGCGCCTCGGCGCCGCCATCCGGAATGCGTTTGTGCGGGGGACGGCCATACCAGTTGTTCAGCGTGATGTGGCTGACCCCCGCCTCTTTCCAGAATTTGAAATCGGCGCGCAGCTTCTCGTCGTCGCCGTCGCCGAGAGAGGTCCAGATCTCCAGCCCGACATCCTCCGGTTTGCGGCCCTCGGCCCGGATGTAGCCACGCAGGGTCTCAAACGCCTGGAGCGCCGTCTCGTCCGGCGGATAGGCGAGCATGATCCAGCCATCGGCGAGCTTGGCAATGCGCCGGAGCATGCGGTCGTCATGGCCTCCGAACCAGAGCGGGATCGACCTGCGCGGCGGCAGCGGGTTGATCCCGGCATCGTCGATCTCGTGATAATCGCCCTTGAAGGTCACATGCGGCTCGGCCCAGAGCTTGCGCATCACCTCGACCTGCTCGGCGAGACGCCGGCCCCGGTTGGTGAAATCCTCGTTCAAGGCCTGGTACTCGACAGGGTTCCAGCCGCTGCCGATGCCGAACCGGAAGCGCCCCTCGCACAGCACGTCCAGGGAGGTCGCCTGCTTGGCGACCAGCGCGGTCTGGCGCTGGGGCAGGATCATCACCTGGGTGGAGAATTCGATCGTCGACGTGCAGGCGGCAAGATAGCCGAACAGCACGAAGGGATCATGAAAGAAATCCGCCGAGGTGTTGCGGCTGCCCCAGTCGGGCCGGCTCGCGGCATTGACGCCGAGCACATGGTCGGGCACCGCCAGCCCGTGATAGCCGAGTTCTTCGGCCTGCTGCGCGAAGTCCTTCACGAAGCCCGGCGCGCCGCCGGTATCTACCAGAGGAAGGGTTACGCCGAGTCTTATCGTCATCGCTGTTCCTCGCGAGTGGTTTCAGCCTTGAAGCCCGCGGCGCATACGGCCCTGGGGGATGCGGCGCTCATCATGGATGGGCTCGGAATCCGGATTGCCGGAATGGGTTTTCGCGGCCCGCACCGTCGCATGGATCGCGTGTTCCCGGCAATGCCGCACCCGGGGATATCGGCCCGCAAGACCTTGTCCAACGCTCGTTCCGAGTGACCGCCGGACCCGCGCGAGACGGAGATTAGTTTCAAGCGAGCGCCCCGGACAGGGCGAATTTGCTGGCGCGGCACTGCCCGACTGGGTTTATTTGCGTGTCATCCGAATGCGTCACCAAGGGACAGAGCCATGAAAGCCTATCAGATCACCGAATGGGGCCAACCGCTGCAGGAACGCGAGATCCCGATCCCGGAACCCAAGGGAACCGAAGTTCTGATCAAGGTGACGGCCTGCGGGATCTGCCATTCGGACATCCACATCTGGGACGGCTTTTTCGATATGGGCGGCGGGCGCAGGCTCACACTTTCCGAGCGCGGCCTGACCCTGCCCTTTACCATGGGGCACGAGCCGCTCGGCGAGGTCGCCGGGCTTGGACCGGATGCCTCGGGAGCGAAAATCGGCGACAAACGAGTAGTCTATCCTTGGATCGGCTGCGGCCAGTGCGGGGTCTGCAAGCGCGGCGAGGAATTGCTGTGCAACAATCCGATCACCATCGGCACACGGCGGGACGGTGGCTATGCCGAATATCTGATCGTGCCGCACGCGAAATACCTAGTGCCCTATGACGGCGTCGACGAGGGGGTGGCGGCGACGGCGGCCTGCTCCGGCATCACCGCCTATAGCGCGCTGAAGAAAGTCAGCCATCTGCGCGACGATCAGTCGCTGCTGATCATCGGCGCCGGCGGCGTGGGCCTCGCCGGGGTTGGCATGGCCAAGGCGATCGTCAAGGGCAAGATCATTGTCGCCGATATTGATCCGGCCAAGCGTCAGGCGGCGCTTGATGCCGGCGCCGATGAGGTGATCGACAATTCCGATCCGGCGGCGCGCAAGCAGCTCATGGCGATGACCAATGGCGGACCCGACGGCTGCGTCGATTTCGTCGGCGCGCCGGCGAGCACCCGCTTCGGTTTCGGGGTTCTGGCCAAGGGCGCGACCATGGTGGTGGTCGGCCTCTATGGCGGCGCCATGGAATTGCCGATCTCGATGCTGCCACTGAAGGTGGTGAATCTGATCGGCTCCTATGTTGGAACCCAGCAGGATCTGGTGGAACTGCTGGCGCTGATCAAGGCCGGCAAGGTGAAACCGGTCCCGCACGTCAAACGCCAGTTGAGCGATGCGCCGATCGCGATCCAGGAACTCCGCGAGGGCAAGGCGCTCGGCCGGTTCGTGCTGATCAACTATTGAGGCGACAGGAGTTGGGCATGGCCGGGGTCCGGACGAATTGAACCGGTTGCTCCATCACAAAAGAGGCGCGGCGCTTCCCCCTGTCGAGAGCGCCAAATGATCTCGCACGTCGCCGCCGCATCCGTTATTCACGATCGCCTCAACGGCAATGTGCCCCGGGTCGCCGTCGTTCTGGGCAGTGGCCTCGGCGCGGTCGCGGATCTCGTTCATTCTCCCATCACAATCGATTATGCCGATCTTCCCGGATTTCCGAGACCGACCGTGTCGGGCCATATGGGCAGAATGCACGCCGGAACCATCGCCGGCACGCCGGTGATGATTCTGCAGGGCCGCAGCCATGTCTATGAAGGCCATGATATGGGGGAAGTCACCCTGCCGGCCCGGGCCCTGAAGGCGGCGGGTGCCGACATCCTGGTTCTGACCAACGCCGCCGGGGGCTTGCGCGACGATCTGACGCCGGGACGGCTGATGGCGATCACCGACCATATCAACTGGTCGGGCCTGAACCCGCTCACCGGCCCGAATGACGAGACGATCGGCCCGCGGTTTCTGGACATGAGCGCGGCCTACGATCCGGATTTGCGCAAGCGCCTCGGGCGCGCGGCGCGGCAGGCCGGAATCAATCTTGCCGAAGGGGTCTATATCTGGGTTCCCGGACCGAGTTTCGAGACCCCCGCCGAGATCCGCGCTTTCCGCATGCTCGGCGCCGACGCAGTGGGCATGTCCACGGTCCCGGAGGTGCTTGCCGCGCGGCATTGCGGGCTCCGTGTCGCGGCGATCTCCGGGATCACCAATCTCGGCGCCGGGATGGGCGACGGGAGCGCGCTGGATCACGCCCACACCCTGGTCCGTGGCGGCGCGCTCGCCGGTGACATGGGACGCTTGCTGACAGGATTTCTTGCCGAATTGGGGAGCTAGGGTCATGCCGTTGCTCCAGGAGATCATCCGAAGCAAACGCGACGGCGCCACGCTCGACGCCGGGGAGATCGAAGCTTTCGTCACCGGCATTGCCAACGGCGATGCCAGCGACGCACAGGTCGCGGCCTTCGCGATGGCCGTCTTCCTGCGCGGCATGAGTAACGATGAAACCATTGGCCTCACAAAAGCGATGCGAGATTCAGGGCGGGTGCTCGCCTGGGACCGAGATCGTTTCGGCGGCCCGATCCTGGACAAGCACTCGACCGGCGGCGTTGGCGACAAAGTCAGCATGATGCTGGCCCCGATCGTCGCGGCTTGCGGCGGATACGTGCCGATGATCTCGGGCCGCGGCCTCGGCCACACCGGCGGCACCCTGGACAAGCTCGACAGCATTCCCGGCTATCGAAGCACGCCGGACATCGAAACCTTTCAACGGGTGGTCGCAGAGGCCGGCTGCGCGATCATCGGCCAGACCGGCGACCTTGCTCCGGCGGACGGGCGGCTCTACGCGATCCGCGACGTCACCGCGACCGTCGAGTCGATCCCGCTGATCACCGCCTCGATCCTGTCCAAGAAACTGGCGGCCGGGCTGGACGGGCTGGTCATGGATGTGAAGACCGGTTCCGGCGCGTTCATGGCGAAGCGCGACGACGCCGAGGCATTGGCACGATCCATCGCCGATGTCGCGACGGGCGCCGGCGTCGCCACCACGGCGCTGCTGACCAACATGAATCAGGTGCTGGGCACCACCGCCGGCAATGCACTCGAGATGCGCGAGGCCATCGACTATCTGACCGGCGCCGCGTGGGAGCCGAGGCTGGATACGGTGGTGCGGGCACTGGCCCGGGAAATGCTGCGGTCGGGGGGCCTCGCCGCCAGCGATGCGGATGCGGATGCGAAGGTCGAATCGGTTCTCGCCGACGCAAGCGCGGCGGAGCGTTTCGCGCGCATGATCCGCGCCCTCGGCGGCCCCGGCGATCTGCTTGAAGCTCCCGGGAAACACCTCGCCGACGCTTCCGTCACCTTGGCGGCAAAACCGGCGCGGCGCGGGGTAATCACCGCCGTCGACACCAGGGCGGTCGGCCTCGCCGTCGTCACCCTTGGCGGCGGACGGCGGCGCTCCGAAGATAGGATCGATCCGGCTGTCGGTCTTTCCGATGTCCAGGGGATCGGCGCGTCGGTTTCGGACGATCATCCGCTGTGCCTCGTCCACGCCCGCGATATGGAAGGTGCGGAACAGGCCGCAAGGGCCTTGGCAAAGGCATTCGAGATCGGCGACGCAGCTCCGACACCGAAGCCGGTTGTCCTCCAGCGGATCGAGGCAAGGCGATGAGCCGGGCCTTCCTGCTCGTGCTGGATTCCCTCGGTATCGGCGCCGCGCCGGATGCGGAGACGTTCGGCGACGTCGGTTCCGACACCCTTGGCCATATCGCCGAGGCCTGCGCCGCCGGAACCGCGGACACGGACGGACGGCGCGGGCCGCTGACCTTGCCGAACCTCACCCGCCTCGGCCTCGCCACCGCCGCCAAGGCCAGCCGAGGGACCTCTCTGCCTGGCCTGGAGGAGCGGGACGCACCCGAGGGCCTATACGGCTTCGCCTCCGAGCAAAGCCTCGGCAAGGACACCCCCAGCGGTCATTGGGAACTCGCCGGCGTGCCGGTACGGTTCGAATGGGGGTACTTCCCGAAAACCGTGCCGACCTTTCCGGCGGCGCTGACCCAGGCCATCATCCAGGAAGCAGACCTGCCGGGGATACTCGGAAACTGTCACGCCAGCGGCACCGAAATCATCGCCCGGCTCGGAGCCGAGCATATCGCGAGCGGCAAGCCAATCTTCTACACCTCCGCCGACAGCGTGCTGCAGATCGCCGCCCATGAAGAGCATTTCGGGCTGGAGCGGCTCTATGAGGTCTGCCGGATCGCCCGCGCCTTGCTTGAGCCCTACAATATCGGCCGTGTCATTGCCCGTCCCTTCGTCGGCGACGGGCCGGGCAGCTTCCGCCGCACCGGTAACCGCAAGGACCTCGCCGTCCCGCCGCCCGCGCCGACCCTGCTCTCGCTGTTTGAGGCGGCGGGAGGCTCGGTGATCTCCATCGGTAAGATGGGCGACATCTACGCTCATCAAGGCACCGGGCGCGAGGTCAAGGCCGACGGCAACGCCGCCTTGTTCGACACCCTCCTGGCGGAGACCGAGACGGCACCCGACAAGACCCTGGTGCTGGCCAATTTCGTCGATTTCGACATGCTGTACGGCCACCGGCGCGACATTGCCGGCTACGCGGCGGCGCTGGAGGTGTTCGACCGTCTTCTACCGCGCTTCGAGGCCCTGATGCGGCCCGGCGATCTGGCGGTGATCACCGCCGACCATGGCTGCGATCCGAGTTGGCCCGGCAGCGATCACACCCGAGAGAACGTGCCGGTGATTGCCTTCGGACCCGGTATTGGCGCTGGAGATATCGGGCATCGGAACACATTCGCCGATGTCGGGCAGAGCCTCGCCCAGCATCTCTGTCTTGCGCCACTCGCGGAGGGACGCTCGTTTCTGGAGCCCGGCCGATGACCGCGCCCTCCCGCTTCACGGCGAGCGCCAACGGTAGACTCGACAGAGACATGACCGCCGCGTGGGAGCGGGACGGCTTCCTGATTCTCGAAGATTTCGTCGCCCGCCAACAATGCCGGGCGTTGATCCGCCGTGCCGAGGAACTGGCCGCCGGTTTCACGCCGGACGCAACGCCGAGCGTGTTTTCCACCACCTCCGTCGCTCATGCCCGCGATGACTATTTCCGCGGTTCCGGCGACAAGATCAGGTTCTTTCTCGAAGAAGAAGCCGCGCCCGGAAAAGCAGACGGGCTCGGCACGATCAACAAGATCGGCCACGCGCTGCATGATCTCGACCCGGTCTTCGATCGTTTCTCGCGCACGTCCAAGCTGGAGGCGCTCGCCCGCAGCCTTGGCTTTCGAAACCCGTTGCTGTTGCAAAGCATGATCATCGTCAAGCCGCCCCGGATCGGCGGCGAAGTGACCTGCCACCAGGACTCGGCCTTCCTTTTCACCGAGCCCGAAAGCTGCATCGGTTTCTGGTTCGCGCTTGAGGACGCGACCCTGCAAAACGGCTGTCTCTGGGCGATCCCCGGCGCCCATCTCGGCCCGCTCAAGTCCCGGTTCCGGGAACGCGACGGCGCGCTGATCACCGAGACCTTCGATCCGAGCCCCTGGCCAGAGGAGAAGAGGATACCGCTGGAGGCCCCGGCGGGAACCCTGGTGGTCCTGCATGGGCGCCTGCCGCACCTCTCCGAGGCCAACCGGTCGGCGGTCTCGCGCGTTGCCTATACCCTGCATCTGATCGACGGCACGGCGCATTACCCTTTCGACAACTGGCTGCGCCGGGCGCCGGACCTTCCGCTGCGTGGTTTCGGCGACCGGGGGATTTAACGGAGACTGAATCCGGGTTACCCTCGCGCTCTCACTCGCCGGGGAGAGAAGCGTGCTTCGAGGCATCCGGGACATCCTGCTGATCGGCTTCGCGCTCGCGGGTCTGCTCGCGGCAAGCCAGATCCCAGGCTATGTCCAGGAATACGAACAACGCCTCGGCGGCGCCCGCGACGAGGTCGCGCGGCTGCTCTCGGAGTTTACGGCAATCGCGCAGCGCTCCGGCAAGGATCTGGCATCCTATACTACGCTGCTGATCGAGAACGAGGACGCGAGCATCAGCGCCACCGGCCGTGAAATCATGGGACTGTCGGCGCGCGAGGAGCGGCTCGGCGCCCATGCCGAGGAACTGGCGGCGGGCTCCCGCCTCATGAAACCGGTGATCCTAATCGGCAATGGCGACCGCGAAATCATGGGGGCGACCTGGAAAGCGTATAACTACACGCTGACCCTGGACCCGGAATTCGGCGCCATCGGCCTCGGGGTCGGCTGGTTCATCTATATCATTCTGAGCGCCATCATCGGCGCGATGATGCCGCATCGGCGCTATCGCGTGCGCTCGGACAACCTGAGACGGACGCGCTCCTGACGGTGGTGCCCGCTCGACGCGGCGGCATAGATCAACCAAGCCGCGAAGGCTTCAGGAAATGTCCCGCCAGGTTTCGCTTTTCGCCTCGTTCCGGCCCGGCAATGGCAGCTCACCCGGCTTGGGAAGCCGCTCCTCATTCGGATCGATCGCCTCCGGAGCAGCATACTGGGCGAACCATGTCGCCAGCAGAAAAGAGGCAAAGCCCGTCATCAGGATGATCTTCAATCCGTTGACCGACCAGGACACCCACAACAGCAAGGGCGTCAGAAGGGCGACGATGCCGCAGCAGGCCATGCCGACCTCGGCCCGTTCCTTGGTCAAATGGCGTCTCAGGAACGCCTGGATGAAATTCAGCATCAGGACCTCGCCCTGAAATGGCTCGCAAGCCCGCACCCTACCATCATCCCGCGACCTTGCGCCAGCACCGCTCTCAAACTCGTGTCATCCATTCGCGGCCCGGAAAGCCGCGATGTCCGCCCTGGCGGCGGCACAGATCGAATAGATGTCGGAACCACCGGCGGCGAGCAGGAAGCCGGTCTTCGCCAGATCCGCGGTCGAGACATCGGCGCGCGGGATCGTTCCGAGGGTCTTGCCGTGTTTTGCCGCGGCGGTTTTGACCCGTTCGATCGCCGCCAGGACATCCGGATGCGACGTCTCGGTCAGCACACCGAGCGAGCCGGAGAGATCGTTGGCGCCGACGAACAACTGATCCACGCCATCGATCGCGGCGATGGCCTCGGCGTTGGTCACCGCCTCGACGCTTTCGATCTGCAGCGTCAGGAACAGCTCCTCATGCGCCCAGTGGATATAGTCCTCATCCAGTCCATAGCGGGAGCCGCGCACGATCGGCGCCGCGTAGCCGCGCCGTCCGCGCGGCGGGTAGCGGCAGGCATCGACGATCGCCTGGGCCTGCTGGGCAGTGTCCACCATCGGCACCATGAACGATGAGCACCCCGCATCCAGAAGCCGCTTCAGATAGTCGGGATCCTGCCCCGGCACCCGCACCAGCGCCTCGGCGGGCCCGGCCGCGCAGGCCCGCATCATGTCGATCGTGGTTTCCAGGTTCAGCTGGCCATGCTCGCTGTCGATGATCACGAAGTCGTAGCCGCACAGGCTTACCGCCTCGACAATGGCGGGACAGGCCAGGGACGCCCACATGCCGACCACGGGCTTTCCGGCGGCGAGTTTCTGCTTCAACGTGTTGACCTTGCGCATGGGGTGGGCACTCCTGGGTTGAACTCGGTGGCGAGCATAACGACGGGCCGCCGATGCGCGCCAGCCGGAAATGCGACACGCGCAACATTGATCACAAACCCCATGGGCATGACCCTCGACCTTGATCTGGCCCGCCATGGCGTGGCATAGGCGCGCGGGTCAGTGACCCAGATGTTCCGACAAGACCTGGAGCCCGAAACCATGCCTGTCCGCTACGCCCCCGATGCCCTCGTTGCCTATACCGAGGCCCTGTTCAACGCCGCCGGGATGGACCGGGACAAGTCCGCCGTCGTGGCGCCGCTCCTGGTAGAAGCCGATCTGATGGGGCATACGACCCACGGCCTCGCCCAGGCACCGGCCTATCTGAACGGGCTCGAAAGCGGCGCCATGCTCGGCACGGGAGAGCCGATCACCGTGTCCGACAGGGGCGCGGTAATCACTTGGGACGGACAGCGGATCTCCGGCGTCTGGCTGACCGCCAAAGCGGTGGAGCTGGCCGTCGCGCGGGCGCGGACCCATGGCACGGCGACAGTGGTGATCCGGCGCTGCGGCCATATCGCGTGCCTTGCCGCCTATCTCGAGATGGCGACAAGCGAGGGGTGCATGATCACGCTCGCCTCCTCGGACCCGTCAGTGGAGAGCGTCGCCCCCTATGGCGGCACCACCCCTCTGTTTACCCCGAACCCGATCGCGGTGGGCATTCCGACCAAGGGCGATCCGATCCTGATCGACATCTCCGCCTCGATCACGACAAACGGGTTGACCGGGCGCCTCTATAACGAGGGAAAGACCCTGCCTGGCCAGTGGGTGCAGGATGCCGAGGGCCGGCCGAGCGACGATCCCGCCGTGCTGTTCACCGACCCGCCGGGCACCATCCTGCCGATCGGCGGGCATGACTACGGCCATAAGGGGTTCGCGCTGGCGGTGATGATCGAGGCGATGACCCAGGGCCTCTCCGGGCTCGGCCGCGCCGATGTACGCGAAGGCTGGGGCGCGGCGGTCTATCTTCAGGTCGCCGATCCCAGCGCGTTCTCGGGCACCGATGACTTCACCCGGCAGACCTCCTGGCTGGCCGAGGCTTGCCGGAACGACACGCCGAAAACGGGCGGCGGCCCGGTCCGCATGCCCGGCGACGGCGCGCTGGCCCGCAAGCGAAAAGCGCTGGCCGAGGGGCTGGAGGTCTATCCTGGGCTGATGGAGAACCTGGCGAAGATCGGCACGAAACTTGGTGTTAACGCGCCGGGACCCCTTTGAGCCCTGTCGGTTAGTCCTGTTTACGTATCCGGTCGACAAATGCGCCGATAATGGCATCGATCGTGTGCAGGGAAACGTGCCGGGTAGACCCGTCATCCTCGCCGAACGTGTTCCCTTGATAAGCACCCAGCCATCGGACGGCCTCAAACGCCGGCCAATAATAGACGTTCGGTAAGTTCATGCGTTCGATCTGATCGATCGATACGCGCAGGACCGATTTCGACACGCAATCCGCCATGACCGCGGACGGATACTCGAAGGTCGCGTTCAACGGCACCGGCGAAAGTGTCAGAAAGATCGCAGCTTCGGGCCTGTGTTCGCGAATCTTTGCAATGATTTGACACAGGTTTTCGACGTTTTCTTCGACGGAAAGCGTGCGGAAATCGCATTCGCGGAGTAGGCGCCTTATGTCACTGCCTTCGTTGGTTTGAAGCCGCAGATCTCCGGTTGCGCGGTCCAAAAATACCGGCGCGACCCCAACCGTAAAAACGAAAATATCGGTGGACAAGACGGTCTGCCGGGTTTCCTCCCGCAGATTTTCGGACAAGAGTTTGGAAATCTCGGAACCCGACGGATCATCGGCAAAGATCCATTCGACATAGGCCCGGTTGGCCAAGGTCGAGTTGATCGACTCCCCGAAACCATTGGAAAAAGCGGTATATCCAAGGCGGTTCAGAGCGGTTGCCAAATTGATCGCAAAGCAGGATCCGGCAGCGAATATTCGCGATTCTCTCGTAAGTATCCGCGGAAATTCGAGTTTGTGGAGCAGGAATCGGGACATCGCCGATTTCAGATCGGCAATGTCCTCAACGGTATCCGGAAAACGGTCGATCCGGGGGCGCGCGCGCTCACCGGGCCCGTGACCAAGGGCGGCTTCGGCCTTCTGAACCAGCTCATCATCGGGACGCAAACGGCGGCAACGGTCCAAGTGGTTCCGTGCCACGGTATCTCGGCCGAGCTCGAGCGCCATTTCAAGCGCCTTCGCGGATGCGGTGAATTCATCCGGCTTCATCTCGACCGCGGTCTCGAACGATGCCAAAGCCAGATCCTTGCGGGACATGTTGGAATGAATATGGCCTTTTTGAATCCACAGATTGGTGTCCGTGGGATCGCATGCCCTTGCATAGCCATTGAACCGCATCGCGTCGCTCTGGATCTTTGAGGAACTGGAGCGTAGCGACAGAACCTGCGAGATCAGGCTCAATGGCGCGGGCGCGCCGGGGTCGATCAGCGCGGCCTTTCGGAAATCATGCGAGGCCCGGGGAAGGGCGTTGGGCGTACGCGCCCATTTCATGCCGGAGCGTATCAATGCCCCGACATCGAGAATATCCGCCCGGGTATTCGGTTCGTTCACATGACCTCCGTTAGCCGTCGATCTTAAAACTCACCTCCGACCACTGCTCCCACAGGCTGGCCAGCGAGGCGTAGTCGAGATCGCCCATGCCGCGCGCCTCGGCAATCTCGTACGGCGTGTGGGCGGCCAGGGTGGCGAACAGCGGAACACCCAGCTGCTGGGCGGTCTCGAGCGCCAGGACCGAATCCTTGCGGGCATTGGTGACCGACATGCCACCCTGATAGTTGCCCTGCTGCATGCGCTCCTGAACCCGGTGCACCAGCGGGCGCAGCAGACCTTCCTCGCGGTTCAGGATATCGATCATGGTCTGGCTCGGCACGCCCAGCTTGTTCGACATGGCGAAAGCCTCGATCAGAACCACCATGAGGGCGTGCATCACACCATTGTTCACCACCTTGGTTCCCATGCCCGCGCCGATGGGTCCGAGATCGTAGATCCCGTCGGCGACCAGATCGAGGATCGGCCGGGCAAGCGCCTTGTCCGCCTCGCCGCCGCCGAGAAAGAAGGTGATCTTGCCGGCGGCCATGCTGGCGACACCGCCGGCGATCGCCGCGTCGACGAAGGCGATGCCCTTGGCGGCGCAGATCGCGTGCGCCGTCTGGGCGGTCTTCGGTGTGACCGTGCTGGTTTCGATGACGAGGTCGGGCCGGGTCGCCGATGCGGCCAGAGTTTCGGCAACCGCAATCGAGATCTCCGGCTTGGGCAAGGAAAGCAGGATTCGCTTGGCCCTGCCCGCGACCTCCTCGACCGAGGCGACGCACTCGACGCCGAGCCCGGCCGCAACCTCGCGCCGGCCCGCGTCGATATCGAAGCCGACCACGCGAACCTTGGCCGCCAGCGCGCCGGCAACCGCGCCGCCCGCGTTGCCAAGCCCGATCACCCCAATCACGTCCGCCATCGTCGACTCTCCCGCAAGACCTCGTATCTTCGAACGCTCTGAATGGATGCATCCTCGCGCATTGTGAGTGATAATTCCCCCGAGGCCCCATCCGTACAAGCCATTTCAGGCACCCCACCGCCCCAGATCCGGAACCATCCGATGAGCGAACCGCTTCACTATCTGACGATCGTCGAGCTTGCGAAACTGATCGAGGGCCGGGAACTCTCCCCGGTCGAGGTCACCATGGCCCAGCTGGAGCGGATCGAAGCGCTGGACGGGACCCTGAAATCCTACGCGACGGTCATGGCGGACCAGGCGATCGCCGAGGCTCGCGAAGCCGAGGCCGACATCATGGCGGGACGATATCGCGGGCCGCTGCACGGGGTGCCGGTGGCGGTGAAGGACCTCTGCTATACCGCCGGCATACGCACTATGGGCGGCACCGCGGTGCTCGAAGACCATGTCCCCGATTTCGACGCCACGGTGGTCCGCCGGTTCCGGGCGGCGGGGGCAGTGATGCTCGGCAAGCTCAATCTCACCGAGGGGGCGATGGCCGGCTACAATCCGCGGCGCCAGGTGCCCCAGAACCCCTGGCGCGAGGATCATTGGCCCGGCGCCTCGTCCAGCGGCTCGGGTGCCGCGACGGCAGCCGGCCTCGCCTATGCGACGCTGGGCAGCGATACCGGCGGGTCGATCCGCCACCCGGCCGCGGTCTGCGGCACGGTCGGTCTGAAGCCGACCTGGGGCCGGGTCAGCCGGCACGGCGTGCTCGACCTTGCCCAGTCGCTGGACCATGTGGGCCCGCTGACCCGCGCCGCCGCCGATGCCGGCATCGTCATGCAGGCGATCAGCGGTATCGACCCCGACGACCCGACCACGCTTGCCGATCCGGTTCCGGACATGCTCGGCGGCGCCGAGGCCGGTGCGCGCGGCCTGGTGATCGGTTGGGACCCGGCTTACGCATCACAGGATCTGGCGCCGGACCATGCCGCCGCCATTGCCGCCGGCGTCGATGTGATGCGCGCGCTCGGCGCCGAAGTCATTGAGGTCGCCATGCCGAAGCGGCTGCGGGAGTACATGGCCGCCTGGCCGACCCTATGCGCCGCCGAAGCCGCCGACGCGCATCGTGCCTTCTACCCCGACCGGGCCGAGGAGTACGGTCCCTGGTTCCGGGAATGGCTGCGAAGGGGCGCCGGGTTCAGTGCCGCCGACTATGCCGCCGCCCAGGTGTTGCGCCACGCCTGCAACGGCGAGATGGCGGTGACCATGCGCGACGTCGATCTGCTGGCCTGCCCGAGCACGCCGCGTGCCGCCTATCCCTACACGGCGGAGCAGGCCTACGGCCCGATCCCGGCCAATCGCGACCCCTGGGATTCGCGCTTCACCGTGCCGATGGATTTCGCCGGGCTGCCGACGATCTCTCTGCCTTGCGGCCTGAACCAGGACGGCTTGCCGCTGTCCCTGCAGTTTGTCGGCAACCGGCTGTCCGAGCCGCTGCTGGTGCGCGCCGGCATGGCCTATGAAAGCGCGACCGAGTGGCACAAGCTGCACCCGCCAGGGTGGTAGGCGGTCCGTAAGACAAGTGCGCGCGGCCGTTACTCGGCCGCCGTCTTTGCCATCTCCGGGTTGCGGAATGTCGCCAGCGCCTGTTCCCCGCGGGCTTTCGCCGTCATCAGATGCCGGTCCTTGACGTGACCGAAGCCGCGGATCAGTTCGGGAATACGGGCCAGATCCACAGCCGCCGCATGGTTTTCGCGGTTGAGCGACCCGGCCACTTCCTTCATCTGAGTGAAATATTCCTCGATCAGGCGCCGCTCGGTCCGCCGTTCTTCGGTCTTGCCGAAAATGTCCCAAGTGGTTCCGCGCAGGCCCTTCAATGAGGCAAGTATCCGGAAGGCCGGCAGCATCCAGGCGCCATAGGTCTTCTTCTTCAAGTGCCCGGTCTCGGGATCACGCTGCGAGAACAGCGGCGGAGCGAGATTGAACTCAATCCTGTAGTCGCCCTCGAACTGGTCCGCCAACTGGCGCTGGAAGGTGCCGTCGGTGAAGAGCCGGGCCACCTCGTACTCGTCCTTGTAGGCCATCAGCTTGAAGGCATAGCGCGCAACCGCCTCCGCCAGCCCGTCGAAACCGGGGGTCTGGTTACGCTCCGCCGACTCGACTTCGCGGACGAGGCCGAGATACCGGTCGGCATAGGCCTTGTCCTGATAGGCGGTCAGATACGCGACGCGCTTTTCGATCATTTCTTCCAGACCGGCGGAGATCTCCCGGTGCACCGGCTTCGGCACCGGCGGCGTGGCGATCTTCTCGACCGTGGCGAGATCATGCGCGGCCCGGCGGCCCCAGAGCAGGGCCTGCTTGTTGAACTCGACCGCGACCGCGTTCAACTCGATCGCCCGCTCGACCGATTCGAGAGACAGCGGGATGTGACCCTTCTGCAACGCATAGCCGAGCATGAAGAGGTTGGCGGCAATGCTGTCACCGAGCAGTTGCGTCGCGATCCGGCTGGCATCGACGAAATCGGTCGAGTTCTCGCCGGCCGAGCCGCGGATCGCTTCCTCGAAAGCATCCGCCGGAAAGGCGAGATCCGGATCCCGCGTAAAGGCACCGGTCATGGTGCGTTGGGTATTGACGATCGCCGTGGTCTCTTCCTTGGAGATCTTCGAGAGACCCTCGGCCCCAGCGGCGGTGACCATGTCGCAGGCCAGCAGCAGCTTGGCACTGCCGGCGGCGATGCGCACCGCATGAAGATCCTCGGGCCTTTCGGCGATGCGGATATGGCTGATCACCGCGCCGCCCTTCTGGGCAAGGCCGGTCATGTCGAGCACCGAGACGCCCTTGCCCTCGAGATGCGCCGCCATGCCGATCAATGCCCCGATGGTCACCACCCCGGTGCCGCCGATACCGGTAACCAGCACGCCGTAGGGCTCATCCAGCTTGGGCTGCGTCGGCGCCGGCAGAACCTCGAACAGATCGGGCGCGTTGCCGCCGTCGGCGGCCTTGGATTTGCGGACCTTGCCGCCGATCACGTTGACGAAGCTCGGGCAGAATCCTTTGGTGCAGGAATAATCCTTGTTGCACGCCGACTGATCGATCAGCCGCTTGCGTCCATACTCGGTCTCCACCGGGGTGACGGAGACACAGTTCGAGGCCACGCCGCAGTCGCCGCAGCCCTCACAGACCAGCTCGTTGATGAAGATCCGTTTCGGCGGGTCGATCATCGTGCCGCGCTTGCGGCGCCGGCGCTTCTCGGCGGCGCAGGTCTGATCATAGATCAGCACCGTCAGGCCCTCGACCTCGCGCAGCTCCTTCTGCACCGCATCCAGCTCATCTCGGTGATGGATCAAGGTGCCGTCCGGCCATTTGGTGCCGATCGGGTATTTGTCCGGCTCGTCGGTGACGATACGGACTTCCCTGGCGCCCTCGGCGGCAACCTGGGCCGCGATCTGCGGCACCGTGAAGCCGCCGTCGGCGGGCTGACCGCCAGTCATCGCGACCGCGTCGTTGTAGAGGATCTTGTAGGTGATGTTGACACCGGCCGCGCCGGCCGCCCGGATCGCCAGGAGACCGGAATGGGTATAGGTGCCGTCGCCGAGATTGGCGAAAATGTGCTTGGTGTCCGTGAAGGGCGCCTGGCCGATCCAGGGCGTCCCCTCGGCCCCCATATGGGTGTAGGTCGAGGTGTTGCGGTCCATCCAGACCGACATGAAGTGACAGCCGATGCCGGCGGTGGCGCGGCTGCCTTCGGGCACCCGGGTCGAGGTGTTGTGCGGACAGCCGGAGCAGAAATACGGCGTGCGCGCGAAATCGGTCTTCGGCTTGACCAGTTGGGCTTCCTTGGCGGCGAGGAATTTGAGGCGGTCCTCGATCGCCCGACTGGTGTAGAAGCGCCCGAGCCGCGCCGCGATCACCCGGGCGATCAGGCCGGGGTTGAGCTCTCCCGCCGAGGGGAGCACCCAGTCACCGTTTTCGTCGAACTTGCCGACCACCCGGGGCCGGTTCGCGATATCGGCCTGGTAAAGCTGTTCCTGCAGCTGGTTTTCGATCAGCGCGCGCTTTTCCTCGATGACCAGAATCTCCTCGACCCCGTCGGCAAAGGCGCGGGCGCCGTCGGGCTCCAGCGGCCAGGGCATGCCGACCTTGTAGAGCCGGATGCCGACTTCCGCCGCCATCTCCTCGGTGATTCCGAGATCGTCCAGCGCCTGGCGGACATCGAGGTAGGATTTGCCGGTGGTCACGATGCCGAGGCGCGGGTTCGGGCTCTCAATGACGATGCGGTCGAGGCCGTTGGCCTTGGCGAAGGCGCGGGCGGCGTAGATCTTGTAGCGGTGCAGGCGGCGCTCCTGCTCCATCCAGTCATCGGGCCAGCGGATGTTCACCCCGCCCTCGGGCATCGGCACGTCCGGCAGCGTAATCTTCACGCGCTGGGGATCGATATCGATGGAGGCGGAGCTGTCCATGTTCTCCGCCGTGGTCTTGAAGGCAACCCAGCAGCCCGAAAACCGCGACATCTCGATACCGAGAATGCCGTAGTCCAGGATCTCCTGAATGCCGGCGGGGTTCAGCACCGGGATATTGGCGTCGACGAAGGCGAACTCGCTCTGGTGCGGCACGGTGGAGGACTTCGCGGCGTGGTCATCGCCCGCGATCAGCAGCACGCCGCCATGTTTCGACGGACCCGCCATGTTGCCGTGCTTGAAGACATCGCCGCAGCGGTCCACACCCGGACCCTTGCCGTACCAATAGGCAAAGACGCCGTCGTAATTCGCGTCCGGAAACAGGTTCGTCTGCTGGCTGCCCCAGATCGCGGTGGCCGCCAGGTCCTCGTTCACGCCGGGCTGGAAATGGATATGGTTGTTCTTCATGAACTTGCGGGCCCGCCAGAGCTGCTGGTCGTAGCCGCCGACCGGCGAGCCGCGGTAGCCGGAGATGAAACCCGCCGTATTGAGTCCCGCCTTCACGTCGCGCTGACGCTGAAGCATCGGCAGTCGGACCAGGGCCTGAACGCCGGTCAGGAACACCCGGCCTTCTTCCAACGTGTATTTGTCGTCGAGCGAGACGGCGGCGAGGGTCATGCTGGTATCTCCAGGCCGAAACCATTGCGTCGGGCAGCTTTCGCGGACCCTCAGCCTACGACGATGGGGCCTAGGGAACAATCCGGCCGAGCGAGAAGCCCACTAAAACGCAAGCTTGATCCGGGAAATGGCGCCGGGGGCGTAAAACTATGTCGTGATTGGGTGCGGACGAGAAATCTTTGGCGGGAAAACCGTTGGGCTTCCCGGCGGTTGCCCTCGCGCATTGGCGTTCGTGAAAATCGCTGGACCGCTGGACGCTTCTTTCTTTCGTCGTCCTCGCGGACGCGGGGACCTCGATCCTGTCGACGCGGACCCCACCTTTTCCATCTCTCGAGGCCCCGCGTCCGCGAGGGCGACGGCCGCACCTCCACATTCTCTTGGCCAAGTCGCCTCGATCCGGCATAACCGGGCGCATCGTTTCGCCGGGAGTAATTGATGTCCGTCCTGCTGACCGGGGTTGCCGGTTTCATCGGCATGCATACCGCGCGGCGCCTGCTCGACCGGGGCGAGCGGGTGATCGGGATCGACGTGATGAACGCCTATTACGATCCGGCGCTGAAAGAGGCGCGGCTCGCGACCTTGCGAGGCTCGAACGGCTTCAGTTTCGAGAAGCTCGATTTTTCGGACCGGGGCGCGGTGCTCGACCTCGTCGCCCGCAATCCGGATATCGACCGGATCGTCCATCTCGGCGCCCAGGCGGGGGTGCGCTACTCGATTGAGGAGCCGTTCGACTACCTCACCTCAAACCTTACCGGCCAACTGGTGCTCATGGAGGCCTGCCGGGCGATGATGGAGCGCCCCGGCGGCTGCCGGAGCTTTGTCTATGCCAGTTCCTCGTCGGTCTATGGCGCCAACCGCGAGATGCCGTTCGCGCTGGACCAGCGTACGGACCACCCCATGTCCTTCTACGGCGCCACCAAGAAGGCCGGCGAGGTGATGGCCCAGAGCTATGCGCATCTCTACCGCATCCCCTCGATCGGGCTGCGCTTCTTCACCGTCTACGGTCCCTGGGGCCGGCCCGACATGTCGCCCTACATTTTCACCGACCGGATCATGAAGGGCGAGACCATCCAGGTCTTCAACAACGGCGCGATGAGCCGGGATTTCACCTATGTCGACGACATCGTCAGCGGCGTCGTCGCGGCGCTGGACACCCCGCCGGAGACAGGCGAGGCCGGGGCTCCGCACCGGCTTTACAATCTCGGCAACAACCGACCGGTGCCGCTGATGGACTATATTGGCGTGATTGAGCGGGCGTGCGGCAAAAAGGCCGTCATCGAGTACCGCCCGCTCCAGCCCGGCGACGTGCTGGAAACCTACGCCGATATCACCGACAGCACCCGAGACCTGGGCTTCGCGCCGACCACCCCGATCGAAGAGGGTATCCCCCGCTTCGTCGACTGGTACCGGCGCTATCACGGCGCGTGACGGAAACCGAAATTCGGCAGGGAACCGGGTTTGACGGTTGGTTCGGAAAAACGCACACGGCCGGGCGGCTTTCGCGCCCTTGCATCCGATATGGCTTTCTCGCGACATGGGATTGTCGCAAAGCCACAAGTATCGCTTTCCGCAAAGAGTATGACAGGCCCGTGACACTCGGAATTCACTCGGTGAATTGCCACGGGAGCGGGCGATGTCGGATGAAATCGTGATGGCGGAACCGGTCAGCTCCGAACGCGGGGCCCGGCGCCGGGCCGGCGGTGGCCGCGATGCCCGCCGGGCCGCCCGCAGCCAACCCAAGCAGGTTCAGTTTCCCTATATCTCGCGCCAGGTGCCGGTATTCGATGTGCTCGGCCAGGAGGGGCTGGAAATCATCGAGCACAATGCCGAGACGATCCTTGAGGAGATCGGCATCGAATTCCGCGACGATGCCGAGGCTTTGGCCATCTGGCGCGATGCCGGTGCCGATGTCGACGGGGTCAGGGTACACATCCCGCGTGGCCTCTGCCGCGAGCTTGCCAAGACCGCGCCCGCCAGTTTCACCCAGCATGCCCGCAATCCCGAGCGGACGGTCGAGATCGGCGGCAACAACACCGTCTTCGCCCCGGTCTACGGCCCGCCCTTCGTCAGCGACCTGGAGGGCGGCCGGCGCTATGCGACCATGGCGGATTTCGAGAATTTCGTGAAGCTCGCCTACCTGTCGCCGGCCATGCACCATTCCGGCGGAACGGTGTGCGAACCGGTTGATCTGCCCGTTAACAAGCGGCATTTCGACATGGTCTATGCCCATATGAAATACAGCGACAAGCCGTTCATGGGCTCGGTCACGGCGCCGGAACGGGCTGCCGACACGGTCGAGATGGCGAAGCTGCTGTTCGGCGCGGACTATCTTGAGGACCACACGGTCATCACCAGCCTGATCAACGCCAACTCGCCGATGACCTGGGACGGCACCATGCTCGGTGCGCTTAAGACCTATGCGCGCGCCAATCAGGCGACGGTGATCACGCCGTTCATCCTCGCGGGCGCCATGTCGCCGGTCACCGTCGCCGGAACCCTCGCCCAGACCCTGGCCGAGGCGCTGGCCGGGATCGCCTTCGCCCAGCTTTGCCGCCCCGGCGCGCCGGTGGTCTTCGGCAGCTTCGCAAGCTCGATCTCGATGCAGTCAGGCGCGCCGACCTTCGGCACGCCGGAACCGGCGTTGGTGCTCTACGGCTGCGCACAGCTCGCGCGACGGCTGAACCTGCCGTTCCGGTCCGGCGGATCGCTTTGCGGCTCCAAGGTGCCGGACGCCCAGGCCGCATACGAGTCCGCGAACACCCTGCTGCCGACCTGCATGGCGGGAGTGAATTTCGTCCTGCATGCCGCCGGCTGGCTGGAGGGCGGGCTGGTCTCGTCCTACGAGAAGTTCGTCATGGACGCGGATCAGCTTGCCATGATGCAGACCATGCTCTCGGGCATCGATCTTTCGGAGAACGGCCAGGCCATGGACGCGATCCGCGAGGTCGGCCCGGGCGCGCATTTCCTCGGCTGCGCTCATACCCAGGCGAATTTCGAGAGCGCCTTCTTCCGCTCCACCATCGCCGACAACGGCACTTTCGAGCAATGGGAACTGGAAGGCAGCCGCGATGCCCAGGTCCGCGCCTCGGCACTGGTGAAAAAGATGCTGTCCGACTATGAGGCGCCGGCCATCGATCCCGGCGTCGATGAGTCGATCCGCGACTATATCGACCGGCGCAAGGCGAGCTTCCCGGATTCGAATGTTTAGGGGTGTTTGACCGGGCTCCGCAATCGTAACCCTCTCCCGATCGTCATCCCGGACTTGATCCGGGACCGACGCCTGAATCCCGTCAACGTGACGCGCGGAAGATCACTTTGAACTTTTTTCCGCTGCAATTTTCACTGATCGCGCTCCACCAGCCGTCACTCGCCACGGCCTCAGGCTTCGGCCCCGCATCGCGTGCGGGGCGACGAGAACTAAAGGACTTGTCTTCCGCCTATAGATCCAGCCGGTAGATCCAATAGCGGAAACCATAGATGCGCGCGATCTCCCGCACCCGCTCGAAACCGAGCGACTCGTATATCGCGCGCGCCTCGTTCATCGCCTCGCTGGTATGCAGGCCGAAGGTCTTCACTCCGTCGGACCGGGCGAGATCCAGGCAGGCCTTGACCAGCGCCCGAGCCGCGCCGCGCCCACGGTGCCTCGGCGGCACCGCCAGCACCCGCATGAAGGCCCAGTCATCGGGAAACCGGTCCTGCTCCATCGCGCCCGGCGCGCAATAGACGACGGAGCCCAGAAGTTGCCCTTCCTCGACCGCGACCAGAAGCTCTCCGCCGTTGCGCAGCTGGGCGGTCGCTGAAACGCTCTTTTCCATCTCGGGCCACAGCCCCGGCGCCATCAGCGGCTCGAACTGCCGGAACGCCTCCACCGTCATCATGGCGGCGGCTTCGTATTCTTCGAGAAGGGCGTGACGGACGACGGGCATGGAGTTACTGAGTTGTTGAAAATTCAACCTACTACTGTCGCCCCTGTGAAAACAGGGGCTTATGCACCGTGTGGCTCAAGCCCGAGCTTTCGCTGTGGCGACGATGAATATTGAACGTCAACCCTACCGCTCGACGCGAACGCGGAATTCCAGTCCCGCGTCGGTAAGCCAGGCCCATAGGTAGGGGGCGAAGCTGGCACGCACGAGGATGTCGTATCTCGGCGCCTCGTCAACCTGCCAGAAGGTGACCAGCGCCTTGGCGAGGTGACTTTGCGCGGCCGAGCCGGGTTTGAAGACGCGCGGATGCAGGTCGATGGCGCATCCCTTGGCCATTACCGCACGGGCCTTGGAGCCGGATAGCCGGATGACGGTCGATTGATCGCTTGTGTCGGTCACCGCGTGATGAAGAGCTTTCAAAGCCCTGCGCAACGCATCCGCCAGCGCAGCTTCCGCGCCGGATTCGGTGATCACCAGCCACTCGTCCGGGGCTGTCCAGACCACGGTCGTGCCAGCCTCGCCCACGGCCGTGTTGGGCGTCACCGGCAGCGGCACTCCCAGTACCTTGGCGGCACCGCCGAGGAGTTTCCTGTCCGCCGGATCGCCCGCAGCACCAGCTTGCCCAGGTGCCGTCGCTCCGCAAGAACCACACCGGCATCCGCCGGCCCGCCAATCGGGCATTTGGGGAGCCGATGATGCCGTCCAGCGGCGTCGGAGCGTCGTCAAGCATTGCCTCAGCCATTGGCCCGCTCCCTTCCAGATCAAAGAACCGGGGCTCGGTCACCACCGCCCGGACGGTCTTGCCGGCGAGCGGAAGGGTCAGGGTCTCGCCCATCCGGTCGAGCCCGCCCCGGACCAGGGCCATGGCGATGGAGCGACCGCAGCTTGGGCTGTAATAGCTGGAGGTGACATGGCCGATCATCTCCATCGGCGGTTCCGGCAATAGCTTCTCGACGATCTGCGCGCCCTCGGGAAGCACCTCGTTCGGATCCTCGGTCAGGAGGCCGACCAAGCGCTTGCGGTCTTGCTGTACGATATCCCGCCGGACGAGCGCCCGCTTGCCGATGAAATCGGCCTTGGTCTTGGAGACGATCCAATCCATGCCGAGATCACCCGGTGTCACCGTTCCGTCGGTCTCCTGACCGACAATGATGAAGCCTTTCTCGGCCCGCAGCACATGCATCGCCTCGGTCCCGTAAGGACAGATGTCGTATTTCTCGCCTGCACCCATCAACGCCCGCCAAAGCGCAAGGCCGTGGCGCCTCGGCACGTTGATCTCGTAGCTGAGCTCGCCGGTAAACGAGATCCGGAACACCCGCGCCGGGATGCCCGCGACAATGCCTTCCTTCATCGACATGAAAGGAAAGGCCTCGTTCGAAAGATCGATATCGGTGCAAAGCTCGGCCAGCAAGTCCCGGCATTTCGGCCCGCAAATCGACGCCACCGCCCATTGCTCGGTCACCGAGGAGCAAAAGACCTTGAGGTCCGGCCATTCGGTCTGCAGCCACTCCTCCAGCCAGTCGAGCACCGCTCCCGCCCCGCCGGTGGTGGTGGTCATGTAGAAATGGTCCTCGGCGAGGCGGGTGGTCACGCCGTCATCCATCACCATGCCGTCTTCCTTGAGCATCAGGCCATAGCGCGCCCGTCCCGGCGCCAGCTTCAGCCAGGCGTTGGTGTAGACCCGGTTCAGGAACTCGGCCGCGTCGGGACCCCGGATGTCGATCTTGCCGAGGGTGCTGGCATCGAGAATGCCGACGCCGGCGCGCGCCGCCGTGACCTCCCGGTCGACCGCCTGGCGCATGGTCTCGCCCGGCTTCGGGTAATACCAGGCGCGCATCCACTGGCCGACATGCTCGAACCTCGCGCCGGCCTCGCGGTGCCATTCGTCCATGGCCGTCGCGCGGACCGGGTCGAACAGATCGCCGATATTCCGCCCGGCATAGGCGCCGAGGGTCGCCGGGGTATAGGGCGGCCGGAAGGTGGTGTGACCGATCCCCGGCACACTAGCGCCCAGCACATCCCCCATAATCGCCAGCGCGTTGATGTTCGAGGTCTTTCCCTGGTCGGTTCCCATGCCCGTGGTGGTGTAGCGCTTCAGGTGCTCGACCGACCGGTACCCCTCGCGCGCCGCCAGATGCACATCGGCAGCCGTGACGTCGTTCTGGAAATCGACGAAGTGCTTGCCGGCATGGCCGAGTGGCTTGCGTCCGGGGATCAGCCAGAGATCGAGCCGGTCGCCGATCGCCGGCTCCTCTACGCCGGGAACTTCGGGAGCATCGGCTGCGAATCCCGCTGCCGTCGCCGCGGCGGCGCCGGCCGCGAAACCCTGAGCGAGGCACTCGGCCAGGGAATAGGCACCGTTGCAGGCGCCGGCCGAGGTTTCCTTTAGCACCGAGACGTCGGGCACGAATCCGCCGGCCTCCTCGCTCCAGCGCAACTTGCCGGCGCTTTGCGAGAACAGATGTACCGTCGGCGTCCAGCCCCCGGACATGGCGACCGCGTCGCACTCGATCCGCCGCCCCATGCCGGTCACCCCGGTACCGTCGGCGGTGAGCCGCATCACCTCGACGGAGGAGATGCGATGCATCCCGCGCGTCGAAACGATGGCATGGCCGGTATGAACGGAAATGCCGGCCGCGCCCACCGCCTGTGCCAGCGCTCCATCCACCTTGGCGCGGATATCCACGATGCCGACCACCGCGACGTGGTGAGCTTTCAGTGCCAGCGCGGTGCGGTAGGCATCGTCATTATTGGTGAACAGCAGCACCTTGCGGCCCGGCGCGACACCGAACCGGTTCACATAGGCCCGGACCGCCGAGGACAGCATGATTCCCGGGCGGTCATTATCGGCGAAGACCAGGGGCCGCTCGATGGCACCGGCCGCGAGCACCACGCGCTTGGCTCTCACCTTCCACAACCGATGGCGCGGCGCAGTGCCGCCGGCCGCATCCGGATGATCACCGTTCCGCTCGATCAGCGAGAGATAGTTGTGGTCGTGATAGCCGATCACCGAGGTCCGCTTTAGCAAGGTGACCTCGGGCAGGGCTTCAAGCTCCGCCACCGTCCGGCGGACCCAGTCGAGCGCTGGCGTGCCGCCGATGGTCTGATCCCGGTCCGCCAGCAGAGCGCCTCCAAACTCGCTTCCCTCGTCCGCCAGCAGGACCCGGGCACCGGCCCGGCCCGCTGCCAGCGCCGCCGCAAGGCCGGCGGGCCCGCCGCCGGCGATCAGCACATCCGCGTGGCCGTGATGTTTCTCGTAACGGTCCGGGTCACGCCCCTCCGGCGCCTTGCCGAGGCCGGCGGCGCGGCGGATCCAATGCTCGTATTTCAGCCACCAGTTCGCCGGCCACATAAAGGTCTTGTAGTAGAAGCCGGAGGGCAAGAAGCGGTGCAGCAGGCTGTTCACCGCGCCGATATCGGCCTTCAGGCTCGGCCAGCGATTCTGGCTCGCGGCG
This sequence comes from Alphaproteobacteria bacterium, assembly GCA_038146985.1. GTDB lineage: Bacteria > Pseudomonadota > Alphaproteobacteria > Thalassobaculales > Thalassobaculaceae > JADHLJ01. Next base: position 282,756 of record JAYQSQ010000009.1, on the reverse strand, counting down.
ACCAGCCCGTCGCGCAGCTCGATCCGTGTCGCCCGGATGTTCGGCTCGGTCCGGTTGCCGTCGCCAAGCTGGATCAGCGCGTTCGGCTCCTCGGAGCCGGCGGTCATGATGCCGCGCGGACGATGATACTTGAACCCGCGCCCCACCAGATGCACGCCGTTCGCCAGCAATGCCGAGGCCAGCGTGTCGCCGCGATAGCCCTCGTACCGACGGCCATCAAAGGTGAATTTCAGCGGCGCCGAGCGGTCGATGTCGCCGGCTCCGTCGATCCGGAAGGCCTGATCGCTCATGACTTTTCTCCACCGAGCGCGTTGGCCTCGGCGGCGGAGCGGCGGCGCCAATTGGCCTCATATGCCGCCTTGCCCGCCTCGGTCCGGGGCATCTCGCCCATCGGGTAGATCTCGAGAATTTCGTTGCTGGCGGTATCCCGCAGCATGTTGAACCAGCGCCTGCAGCCATGGGAGTGCGACCAGCGCTCCAGGTGCGGGCCCTTGGGATTCTGCTGCATGAACAGATATTCCGCGAATTCCTCGTCCGACAGCGCTGCCGGATCGCGCGGCCGCAGCCTGTGCGCCTCGCCGCCGTAGTGGAACTCGGCATCGTCGCGCGGGCCACACCAGGGACAATCGATCAGCAGCATCGGCTTGATTCCTCGACGCACCATTGGGTGACAGGACCCTTCGAGACGGCGCAAATGCGCCTCCTCAGGGTGAGCAAAAATATCGGCCTCACCCTGAGGGCGAGCGTAGCGAGCGTCTCGAAGGGTCCTGTCGGCCGCCGATGCAAAGGCTGGGTTGTTGATGACGGTCTCGACCTTATCCGTCGCCCCTGTGAAAACAGGGGCTCAAACGTCGTTTGCCCCAAACCCCAGCTTTCGCTGGGGCGACGGACTGGTAAGAGGTCGATCACCATCCCCGCCTCCTCAATGCGCGACGCCGGCGGCGCCGTGCTCGTCGATCAGATAGCCGCCGGAGAAACGGTCGAGGGAAAACGGCGCGGCGATCCTGTTGGGCTCGTCCCGGGCCACGAGGTCGGCAAAGACATGGCCCGACCCCGGCGTCGCCTTGAACCCGCCAGTGCCCCAGCCACAGTTGAAATAGAGATTCCTGACCGGCGTTCTGGAAATCACCGGCGAGGCATCCGGACAGGTATCGACGATGCCGCCCCAGGAGCGCAGCATCGACAGGCGCGAGAGCACCGGGAACAGTTCCACCGCCGCCGCCAGCATGCCCTCGGGCACGTTGAGGCTGCCGCGCTGGGTATAGGCATTGTAGGAATCCGTGCCGGCGCCGAGCACCATCTCGCCCTTGTCGGATTGGCTGATATACATGTGCACGGCGTTCGACATGATCACCACATCGAGGATCGGCTTGATCGGCTCCGAAACCAGGGCCTGCAGCGGACGGCTGGTGATCGGCAGGCGGAAACCGGCCATCTCTGCAACCACGCCGGCATGTCCGGCGACGACGCAGGCCACCTTGCCGGCCTTGATCGTGCCCTTCTCGGTCTCGACACCCTTGACCACCCCGTTCTCGATGACGAAGCCGGTGACCGCACAATTCTGAATGATGTCGACACCGAGGGCATCGGCGGCGCGGGCATAACCCCAGGCGACCGCGTCATGGCGCGCGGTGCCGCCCCGGCGCTGAATGAAACCGCCCATCACCGGATAGCGCAGCGCCGGATCGGTATCGATGATCGGCACCAGGCGCTTGATCTGGTCCGGCGTCATGACCTCGGAATCGATGCCGTTCAGGCGGATCGCCTCGACCCGGCGGGTCATCTCGCGCAACTCATGCTCGGAATGTGCCAAGGTCAGGACACCGCGCTGGGAGAACATGGTGTTGAAGTTGAGCTCCTGGCTCAAACCCTCCCAGAGCTTCATCGAATGCTCGTAGATCGCCGCGCTTTCATCCCACAGATAGTTCGAGCGGATGATCGTGGTGTTGCGCCCGGTATTGCCGCCGCCGAGCCAGCCCTTGTCGATCACCGCGATGTTGCGAACCCCGTGGGTCGAGGCGAGGTAATAGGCGGTCGCGAGGCCATGGCCGCCAGCGCCGACGATCACTACGTCATAGGCCGGTTTCGGCTCTGGTGAGCGCCACGCGGCCTCCCAGTTCTCGTGATGGCTGAACGCGTTCCGGGCAAGGCTCCAGATCGAGTAGCGCTGCTTGCCGCCACGCGACTTCGCCAGCATCCCGCCGACCTGATCACCGCCTGCCGCCATCGGCCCCTCCCCTCGTCACACCGGATCAATCCTAGCGAAACGGTCCGGATGAAACGAGAACCTATGAGCCCTGCGGAATAGAGGTTGCCAGCGTCCGACATGGCATGGCGCGCAAGCGACAGAGCCGGGCGGGTGTGATGGACCGGTCGCCGCGTTTGGCATCGTGCGCGGTCGTCCGGCAAGACCCTTCGAGACGGTGCTGACGCACCTCCTCAGGGTGAGTCTTGCTTCTAAAAACCGGACTCACCCTGAGGAGCGGTGAAACCGCGTCTCGAAGGGTCCTGTCCACCGATGATCCGAAAATAACTGACGGGAAAGCCGCCCGCCGCCGCCTAACCCTTGTACCCGTAGTCGCGCGCCGCCCCCTCGGGGGTGACGCAGCCGAGGGCAAGGTCGCGTTCGATCAGCGCCGGGTCGCGTTTGGCTGGATCACCGATGCCACCGCCGCCCGCTTCGACCATGGCGATACGGTCTCCCGGCGTCAGGATGTAGCTGCCCTTGGCGTCCACCTCCTTGCCGTTCAGCCGATGTACCCGCCGCGCACCCGGTTTGCCGCCAAGATAGCCGAGCGGCGGGAACTCCGTTCGGTTCGCCATGCAGAAGATGGTCATCGGATGGCCGGTATCGTTGCGGATCACCACTTCCTGGCCGGTGCCACCACGCCAGGCGCCGGGGCCGCCGCTGTCGGGAACGATGGCCTTCTTCTCGATGGTCGTGCCGGTGATGGTCTCCCAGACTTCGACCGGGACCACCGCCATGTTGGACGGGCCGGGCACGCAATCGCCGCCGTCGCCGCCTTGCAACGCTCCGAATCCGCCGGACGCGAAATAGATCGTCGAGATGCCCCGGCCGTCACGGTGCGTGCCCTGGACGGTCATCAGATCCATCATGCCGCAATCCGCCTGGATCTTGTCCGGCGCCGCCTCGGCCAGGGCACCGAAGATCAGGCCAGGCACGAAATGCCCGATCGCGTGGCGTCCGCCGGTGGGAAACGGCGGCTGGGCGTTCAGCAGACAGCCCTCGGGCGCCGAAACCCGGATCGGCGTCACGGCGCCGGAATTGTTTGGCAGGGCCGGGATCGTCAGGCACTTCATCGCATAGAGCGACATCGCGTTGGTGTAGCAGAACGGCACGTTGATCCCGCGCGGCACGCATCCGCCGGTGCCGGTAAAATCGATGGCGACATCGGAGCCCCTGATCTCCACCGAGCAGGCCATGGGGATCGGACCGTCGGTGCCCTCGATCTGGATCTGGTTCTCATAGCGGCCGTCGGCGATCTCCTCGAGCCGGGCGCGCATCGCGCGTTCGGAATGCTCGCCGATCGCGTCCGATAGGGGCTCCAGGCTTTCGAGGCCGTATTCCTCCATGAAGGCGGTGACCATCGGCCCGCCGACCTCGTTGCAGGCGATATTGGCAACGAGATCACCAATCGTCTGTTCCGGCACTCGGACATTGGTGCGGATCAGTTCTTCCAGGAACGGGTCCATTACGCCGTTCTTGGCGAAGCGGCAGATCGGCAGGCGCAGACCCTCGTGGTAAATCTCGCGCGCCGCCGCCCCGAATCCAAGGCCGCCGATATCCGGCAGGTGGGTGATCGACATGGTATAGCCGACCAGCCGGTCGCCCTTAAAGATCGGCCGCATCATCGAGATGTCGAACATGTGCCCGGTGCCGATCCAGGGATCGTTGGTGGCGATGATGTCGCCGGGCCGTAAGGTCTCGGGTGGAAACTTCTCCAGCATGTAGCGCAGGGTCCTGGGCGCGGTCCCGATGAACACCGGCACCGCGTATGTCCCCTGGGCCATCAGGCGGCCCTTGGTGTCCAGGATCACCACCGAGAGGTCGTAGCTGTCGCGCACGATGGTGGAGAAGGAGGTCCGCACCAGGGTGCCGACGATCTCGTCCGCGATCGCGACCATCCGGTCCCACATGATGGAGAGCGAGACGGCATCGAAAGTCGAGGGAGATGATGGGGCCACGGCTCAACCCTCCAGTTCGGCAACGATGTTGAGCGCACCGTCCACCATGGCCCGGTGACCGGGGGTAATGACGCAGGTCGACTCGCGCTCCTCGATCAGGGCGGGCCCTTTGATGACGGTTCCGGCCTTGAGGGCATAGCGGTCGTAGACCGGCGTCGGAGCGGGTTCACCCCCAAAATGGCACAGCCGCTCCCCCTTCAGCGCCTTACCCGTCGCTGGCGACTTTCCGGTGACCGTGTAGCCGGCGGACAGCGGCGGGGCCGGCCCCTCGACCTCGGCCTTCCAGGTAACGATCTCCAAAGGCTCGTCCAGGGGCGCCACACCGAACAGGGCGGTGTAACGCGTCGCAAAGAGTTTCGCAAGATCCGTGAAAGCACCCGCGAGGGAGGTACCGGGCACGGTCACCTCGATTTCATGGCCCTGACCGAAATAGCGCATGTCGAGACGCACGGTCACCCCGATCGCCGCATCATCGATACCGGCAGCGAGAAGCGGGCCCTTGGCGGCCTCGATCAGCGGCTTGAGGATCGCCTCGAAAGCCGCGCCATCGATATCCTCAAGGAAAGTACGTTTCGTTTGCGCCTGCTGGAAGGAAAGCGGGCTCGCCAGCAGGCCCATGGCCGACATCACGCCGGCGCCGATTGGAAAGATCACCCGGGGAATGTTCAGCTTGGCGGCGATCGCCATCGCCTGGAGCGGCCCGGAGCCGCCGAACGCGATCATCGTCGCCTGACGATAGTCGAACCCGCGTTCCGAGGCGTGGATGCGGAAAGCGCGGGCGACGTCTTCATTGGCGATATCATGGATGCCCCACGCGGCCCGCATCGCGGTGAGGCCCAGCGGCGTCGCTACGCTTTCGGTGATCGCGCGCTCCGCCGCCGGCTTGTCCAAGGTCATGGCCCCGCCGAGGAAAAAGTCCGGATCGAGGAACCCCAGCATCAGGTTGGCGTCGGTGAGACTGGCCTTGTCGCCGCCGCGCCCGTAGCAGGCGGGGCCTGGATCGGCTCCGGCGCTTTTCGGACCGACTTTCAGCAGCCCGCGCTCGTCGATCCAGGCGATGGAGCCGCCGCCGGCGCCGATTTCGATCATATCGATGCTGGGAACCCGCGCGGGCAGACCGCTGCCGCGCTTGAAGTCGTGAACCCGCGCGACCTCCATCTGGTCGGTCTTCAGTGGTTGGCCGCCACGCACCAGCGCGCCCTTCGCCGTGGTGCCGCCGAGATCGAAGGACAGCACATTGGCGAGATCCAGCGCCCTTCCATGGAAGGCCGACATCAGCACCCCGGCGGCGGGCCCGGATTCAAGCATCCGCACCGGATAGCGCCGCGCGACATCCGGCAGCAGCATGCCACCACTGGAAGTCATGATGTAAAGCCGGCCCTTGAAACCGAGATCCGCGAGTCCGCCCTCGATCCGTGCCAGATAGCGGTCGAACAGCGGCTGGGTATAGGCGTTCATCGATGTAGTGGTCCACCGCTCCCACTCGCCGAGACCGGCATGCACGTCCGCCGAGGCGGAAACATGCAGGCCTGGGAACTTCTCGCGGACCATTTCCGCGATCGCCGTCTCGTGCTCCGGGTTGGCATAGGCGTGCAGCAGACAGATCGCCAGGGCCTTGACCCCGGCATTCTCAACAAGATCGCGGACCGCGGCCTCGGCTTCGGCAAGATTGAGGGGCGTCGCCACCATCCCGTCATAGCCGACCCGTTCCGTGACCTCCCTGCGCCGGTCGCGGGGAATCAAGGGCTCCGGAAATTGCAGGCGCAGGTCGAACAGGTCATAACGCTGCTCGCGGCCCATGTCCGGCACATCCAGGAAGTTCCGGGTAACCAGCATCCCGGTGACCGCGCCCTTGCGTTCGATCAGCGCGTTGGTAACCAGCGTCGTGCCATGGGCGAGCGAGGCGACTTCCCCAATGTCGACGGCGTTGTCCCGCAGCATCGCCGTCACCCCCTCGATCACCGCGCGGGAGGGATCGTCGGGCGTCGTCAGTTGCTTGTGAATGGCGATCCGGGCGGCGTTTTCGTCGAACAATGCGAAATCGGTGAAAGTGCCGCCGATATCGACGCCGATCCGGAATTTCCCTTCAGACATCGCGCCCCCGCTGTCGCCAGGCTTTTTGCCAGCATTCCTCGTAGGTCTTCGCGATCGCCGTCACACTGAAGCGCCCGCGCACCAGCGGGGCGGCAGCGGCGGCGGCCTCGGTAAACTCGCCGAGACGTTCTCGCCACTCGAGGAAACCGTCAAGAAACCCCCTACCACCGGCAATATCGCCCGACACTGTGCCGCTTTCATAGTCGGCCAGAACCGGGCCGATATCCCCGACATCGGTGGCGTAGACCGGCACCCCCATCGCCATCGCTTCCAGCATCGCGATCGGCAGCCCCTCGTAACGGGAACTCACGATCAATCCGGCGAGCACCGGGTAGAGCCTGGTCAGATCGTCGCAAAACGGGATGCGCGTGACATTTGCGAGCGCATGCTCGCGGATGAAAGCATCGCAGATCTCGCCCAGCGCGCCGTCGCCGACCAACACGAAGTGATCATTCTTGCCCGCCGCCGAGGACCGTTGCGCGAGCGTGAGGAATGCGACAGGGTTCTTCTGTTCGACCAACCGTCCGATGAAGGCGAAGCATGGCTTGTCGTCAGGCAACCCGTGGGATCGGGCTAATGCCGTCCGCTCCTCGGGGTTGGGAACCGGCTTGTCGAAACGCGGCGCGTCAATGGCCGAGTAGATGAGATCGATCGCCTCGGGCCGCATTTTCAAACGGTCCGTGAAGACATCGCGGATACGGCTGTTGATGGCGATGAAACGGTCGAAGGACTGAATACCGGACTCGCCGTAGCGCTGAATCCAGCCCTCGTTGGTGTCATAGACCTGCTGATCGACGATCGGAATGTCTTTGAAGAGGCGGCGAAGCTCTCCGGCATTATCGGCCAACCAGGGCGAGCCGTTGCAGATCCAGACCAGATCGGGGTGGTACCCGTCGCGCAGGTGGTGCAGCAGCGCCAGGTGGTGGCGGTTCTCGGCGATCTCGGAGAGGTCGTAGATCACCTCGGCCACCTCGGCCATCTGGTGGTGCAGGCTGCCCTGATCCTTGTGCAGACGCTCGGTGGTGACGACGACGAAGTGATAGGCTTTCTTGAGCGCTCGGATGATCTCGATCGTGTTGCGCTCAACCCCGCCGACGGCGAGGAAGATCGGCAGCACCAGCACCACCGGCCGGTCACGGGTCAGCGGCGTCGGGTTCCAGGCACCGGTATAGGCCGCCCGGGGAACGGCATCACCGAGCCGAAAATCGGCGACCGCGCCGGCCGGATGGGTCACCGCCGCTCCGGCAAAGAGCTTTGCGAAGGACATGTCCAAGGCCCCCTCATCCGGCGGCGGCAGCATACGCAGAACCCGTCCCGCCGCTGCATTCGGCGGGCCGCCTTGGCGGCGGATCATGCTGTTGGGCGCGGGCAAACATCGCAGCGCCGGTGGATCGTCTAAAGTGTGCGAGGCGAGCACGGTATCGAGGCCGTTCACTTCCGCCGCGAGAAGCATGTTCCGCAAATGGCCGGCGCGCAGCATGGGATTCGTTTGATCAGGCTCGTAAATCAGGCCGGAAAACCCGGAAGTGGCGGAAATAGAGGTGAAACCCTCGTAGCCGTAAGGGACTTGCCTTCCCTCAGGAAGACGGATCGCGAAGGCCACGGTCTCGGCATCGCCCGCGGCTTCCAGCGGGACAGGACCGCCGCGCATCAGTCGCCGCAGCGCCGCCAACAGCCGGCCGCCGCCGGGAAGCGTCAGCAAAATCCGGGCGACCAGCCGCTTCAGGGCCATCATGCGCCGTCTCCCGGATCACCGACATGGGTGCGGTACCAGTCCTTGTAGGATGGGTCAGGCGCCACCAGGAACGGATTGCGGAAGGTCGCTTCGACATCCGGATGATGGCGGAAGAACCGGCGCTCGGCCAGGGTGACTGGGGTGCCGTCGCGATAGCGTGCGTAAGCCCAGACCCGCTTTCCGTCGCGCTCCTGTCCCTCGGACAGGCAGGCCGCGCGATACCAATCCAGCAGCGGACCGATAGCTTGCTGGCGCGTGCCGTACATGGAATTCACGACCGCATGCGCGCCGGAATCGAAACCGGTGAAATGGTAGAAGCGCAAGGGTCCCCCTTCCACCTGAAGACCGTTTTCGACGGAACCCGAAACCTGCCGGTGGATGAGATTCCAGGCCGCCACATTGTAGCCCGGGTCGGTCAAGACCTCCGTGCCGGGAAAGAAGACCGGGATCAGGTCCCCCCATCGCTGGTCGGTGAAAAGCCCCTCGGAAACGTCGTCGATGCAGAAATGCGTCAGACGGTCGGCCCACCATTCGGCAAGCCGCCGGCCCTCGGGACAGTCGGCGACGGCGAGAAAACCGAGATTATAGACGCCGTGACGCAGCAGGATGATTTCGTGGTCGCGGATCGCCTGCAGATAATCCCCGCCGCCGTCGTCCGCGCGGATCGGGACAAGATCATGCGGCGTCAGCAGGATCGGACTCTTCTCCAGCCGCGCCGCGATTGGTGAAAGATCACCGAACACCGCGACATCGGGATCGAGGAAGATCACCTTGTCGTGCCGCGAGTCGGCCAGCAACCGCTTGAGCGCCGTACCCTTGACCGCCGTCGAGGCCTCGACGACGGAATGCGAAAACACCCAAGCCTCGAATCGCCCGGCAGCCAGACCGGTTTCCATCAGTTCCGCCGGCCCGATGATCTCATCGAAGGGCTCCAGCGTCGGATCGAGGTCCCCGGGCCAGGGCTCGACCACCACGACGGCGAAACGGCATTCCGGATGGTGCCGCTTGACCGATTTGGCGAGCACTCTTGCCTTGGGGAGATAATTCGCGGCGATGCTGGTGAAAACCACCGTGCGGGCGAGACCTCCCGCCGAGTCAGACGTCATCGCGCGCGCCGCCCGGCTTCGGCCTCACCAACCCGATCACGGTGCGCAGCGGCGCGGTCATCCGCCACGAGGTTGACTCCTCAAGACTGGTCAGCCGGTGCTCCATGTCCGATCGTTTATGCAGTGCTTCGGCGCGCTCGTTTTGCAGGTCCTCGCCACTGGCACGCTCCCGCGCCAAGGCGCCGCGCAGCGCCAAGATTTCCCGGGCCGCCCATTGGCCGGACTCCGCCGGTTTCGGCGCGCGGCAATCGAAAACGATCGACAAGTCAGCGTCCCGGAATCGTGCCAACACCGCGTCTGGCACGGCAATTCGAATCCGGCCCGGGCCGTCCTGCGTCAGCAGCCAACGCAAGACGCCGGGCGGCGATGACATCAGCGCGCCTTCCGGCACCGTCAAGTCGTCGGGCTCGCGCGCCGTCCAAAGGGTTTGTGCACCCCGCGTGCATCGCAAATTGGAAACTTCGAAGGCGCAGTCGGGAGCGTCGATTACCAGTTCGAACCCCGATGGATGATCCACCATGCGCGGGATGTCGAAATGGACCCTCGTCGGCGCCCGGCCCAGGGTCGCCTCGGCCCTCGCGCGGTGAGTTCCAAAGATCTCGGCGTCGACTTGCCGCCATTCCAGCGTGAACCGGAACGGAACGACTGCGGCGGGGGGCGCAATCGGAACGGATGGCCGGAGCCGCTCATTGGCGCGGTCCGGCGCGCGCAACAGGCCATCAAGCAGATGCCGCGCGTCCGCCGTCGCTTCCGGCATCGCCCAACCTCTCGGTCCCACCGGGAAGGCATTGATGAGGCCATCGGCAAGGTCGATCAGCCGGGGAACCTTCATCGCCTCGGCCAGGGCCGCGGGAAACGACGACGCCCCCACGAATACCGAGCACCCGGCAAGAAACGCCGCCAAGTCGCCGGCATCGGTGAACTCACGCAGCGAGCCGTTGATCCCGAAATAGTTCGGCAGCTCGCTGCGAAAGCCGATCAGGGTAACCGGGCCGAAGCCGTCCAGAATTTCCGCAAGCCGCTCGTTCGACCGGTTGCGATAGCGCGGCGTGAGGGAAACCGCGATCCCGTTACCCGGCTCGGAGGCCGGCGGCGGCTGGATCCACGCCTTTGCCGGATCCACGCGGCTGCCGAACGCCATGGCATGGGCGTGGACGAGATGCCGGCGTTCCAGCGGCTGTAGCCGAAACGCGTCGAGGACAAAATCCACGCCCAGGACCGACGGTGAAACATGCTCCAAGGGCAAACCGACGGCGAGCCTGGAGATCTTGGCCTGATACCCAAATCCCGAGCCAAGCCGAATTGGCGCACCGACGATATCAACCGTTCGGATACCGGGCTGATCAAGAAGCAACGGCACCAGGGACATTGCCATCGGCTCGGTCATCAACCTCCCGCCAACGCCGGGATCCTCGCACACATTCAACAACAGGTGCGAAACACCCAATGCCCGGACCGTCGGGAGCGCGTAGACGATGTCGCCGATATTGCCGCTGTGGATTGCGGAAACCGCTCCGGGTTCCGGCTCTTCTCCGTGCCGGGAGTACCGGTCCAGAATCGGCGTCATGTGCCGCCGTCTCCCAGGGCATCGCCGATCCGACGGACAGCCTCTTCACGGGCGCGTCGCTTCCCGTTCAACAGGTCCGCGCCGATCGACACCATGTCGAGGCGCGAAAGCTGATCCTCGATCCCGTCCAGTTCCGCGGCAAGGCAAACAGGCAGATCCAGGACCGCATCCCCTTCGACCAGCAAGACCGGCTTCAGCACCCCGTTCGCAAGTGCCGCCGTGTAGGGATCGCTGGTGATGACGAGGTCATGCCGGCTGACCAGATCGATCCAGTCACGCCGCCTCGGTGCGACCAGGGACCAGACGCCCTCCGTGCGGAACAAACCGGCTAGGTCGTCCCTGACACGGGATGCGACGGTCAGCGTATATTTGCCGAGCAGACGCTCGACCACGAGCCGGACCCAGGCCTCGTCATCCTTGGACTCGATCAGCACAGAGGCGAGCGTCCGCGTCGGCGCTTCGGGCAGAGGCTCGAACAGCGCGAGGGCCGGGCCGTCCAGCGGCGCGGCAATGACACTCGCCGCCTCGACCTCGCCGACCGCAGCGGGCGAGGTCGAGATGATTCTGTCCAAATGAGCGGCCGCCGCCGCGTCGATCGGATCCGAGAACACCAGCCAGGATCGCTGATCACCGGGCATGGCGTCGTCACAGAGCGCGATCAACGCATCGGCAAGCGCCGTGCCGGTTTCCGACGCCGCCACCCCGTGTATCGCGAAGACCTCTGCAGCCATGTTTCCGTTCCCGCCTTTTTGCCCCTTAGTTTATAGCAAACCCTGGCGGCTGCCGATATCGGCGGGAGGCGAACCGAGCAAGGACCGGCCAGCCGGATATCGGCCCCCGCCGTCAGCTATCAGGTCAGATCGTCCGCCGCAGCCAGTCGAGCGTCCGCTTCAGCCCCGTCTCGAAGTCTGTTTCCGGCCGCCAGCCGAGATGCGCTCTGGCCCGCGAAATGTCGAGAATACTGGCCGGAACGTCGAGTGCCCGGCCGGGTTTCCGCTCCACCCGGAGCGGCGCGCCGAACAACGGCGCGATCCGTTCGACGATGTCGTTCAGGCTGAGACCGGTCCCGCTGGCGATGTTGAACAGCCCGAGCGGCCCGTCATAGATCGCGGCTGCGGAAAGCGCGGCCGCCACATCTCCGATATAGACATAGTCGCGAATCACCTCTCCGGTGCCCCAGATCTCGATCGCCTCACCCGTGAGTGCACGGTGCAGGAATGCGGCGATCGCACCCTGCCCGCGAAACGGACTCTGATGCGGACCATAGGGGTTGGCGACCCGGAGTACGATTGCGTCGAGACCACGCTGACGGCGATTGATGGCGATGTATTTCTCAACCGCGAGCTTACCGACCCCATAGGCATTGATCGGTTCGGTCGGCGCCGTCTCTGGCGTCGGCACCGGGACGTCGGGGCCATAGACGGTGCCGCCCGAGGAGACGAAGACCAGGCGGGCCGGATGGTCGGCCAGCATCTCCAGCAGCGCCAGAGCCGGCAGGATCGAGTTTCGTACATCGCCCGCCGGATCGGCATTGACGGATGCCGGGGTCGAAGAGGCCGCGAGGTGGTAGACAATGTCCGCCCGTCGCACCAGACCAGCAAGGCGCGCGCTGTCGTCAAGCGCCGCCTCGACCCATTCGACACCGTCCGGACAATCGGGCGGCGCCGGGCGAAGATCCAAAGCGATAACCGATGCGCCGTCGCCGCGAAGTCTTTCTATCAGGTTGCGGCCGATGAACCCGCCGCCGCCGAGAATCAGACAGGTCTTGCCGCGCAACGGCTTTTCAGCTTGGCCGGCCACGGTCAGGCGGCCTCATCAAGAAGATAACGATTGCCCGCCATCGCGACGGCGACATCGGACGCCTTGAAGGCCTCCACGAAGTCCGCTTCGACGGTCCGGAAAAGACGGCGGACCTCGGCGGTGACCCGGGATCCGTCCTCTTTGATGGTGTTCGACGCGTGGGTCCGGTACCGCACGAGAAGCTGCGGCAGGAACAGCGGTCTGCCGAGCAGGACCGCCCGAAGCGCGAAATCCCAGTCGTGGACGTAGCGGTAGTCGCGAAACCCGCCGACCTTCCGGTAGAGATTCTTGGTGAACAGCATGTTGCTGGTCGTGGCCATGAAATTCTGGTTTGCGAGCAGGGGCAGAAGATCGTGCCGTTTCAGAAGGTCACGCACACGTGTCCGTTGGGGAAACGGGAACTCCGGCGACAGCGGACCGCGCTTCACGCCGAGCGGCGCGCCCGCGCCATCCATAAGAGCAATATAGCCGGTGACGAAATCGTATTTCGTGCGGTTCACCGCCATCTGCACCGCCTCGAAGCGCGCCGGCGCGAAGATATCGTCGGAGTTAAGCACCGCCAGCCATGGCTGGCTCGCCGCCTCGGCCAACTGATTGAGACGAGCGTGGGCGCCGACATTGCCGCCCTTGGCCGGTGTCAGGTCGCGGACCCGACCGGACCGGTCCTTCGAAAGTCTGGCCACGACCTCGCGGCTGTCGTCGCTCGAGCCGTCATCAGCCAGCAGCACCTCCTTGACCAGGGAGCTGGCCAAGGCCGAGTGAACCGCGTCGGCGACATAGCCGCGATGGTTATAGACGGGGATCAGAACGCTGAACATTCCGCGCTTCCCGGGCTAACCGCGCACCGCGCGTCGCGCCATCCGATAAAGCGAGACGATCCAGGGCCGGCGGATCGCCCAAAGCCGCAATGCCGACATTAAGCGGCCGTGCCCCGCGCCCAGGCCCTGCCCGACGGGGTAAAGCCGATCGGGCGAAAGCATGGTACCGGTAAACTCGATATAGGCGGTGCGGTTCATATCATCGCGGAACCGCGCCAGCGCGACGTCATAGGCGGCGCCGAGATTCGCCTCGGGATCGGTTTCGGCGAGGATGTATCCCTGCGCATAGGCAAGCCGGAACATCGCCGAGAGAGCCGCCGCGTGCCAATGCTCGCTGCCCAGCTTTCCGCGCCCTTCTAGCAGGCGCAACCAGGCCTTCAGGCCCTCGATCAGAAGGAGTTGGTCCGGGATGCGCCGGTCCTCCTCCTCGAGGATCGGCTTGCGCAGCGCGCGCGGCACACCCTCGGGTGCGACCATGGTCGCCACGTCGGGATGAATGCGAACGAACTCGCGCGCGGCGTTGCCGGCATTCACCTGGCGGCGCAGGAATCCGGCGACGTCGTACTGATGATCGTGGGTGCCGACCGACAGGGGCGCATAGATGATCTTCAGGCCTTGAGGCCGGTTGAACAACCGGTAGGCAAACTCGATATCCTCATAGCCGTAGGTCTGAAAGGAATCGCTGAACCCGTCCTTGGCCCAGCTTTTCGCCACCGACTTCTTGACCGAAATATTGATCGTGTAGAAGAACCGCCAATCGAGTTCCGTGTAGGGCGGGATATGGGCATAGCCGAACTGCTCGCCGCCGCCGCCCTGGATGTGGCTCATCACGAAGCTGACGTCGAAATCACTGGAAGACGGCCAGACGGCCTTGCCCAGCACCGCGATGTCGTCCCCCGGCATTTTCTCGTGAATTTCCGCGTGGGCGCGGAAGAAATCGTCATTGATCGGCGTGATGTCGTCGCCAAGGAACAACAGGATATCGTGCCGCGCGATGTCGGCGCCGACATTACGCGCCCCGCCGGCGCCCCGGTTCTCGATCGAGGTCCAGACCAGGTTGTCGAACTGTTCGGCGCATCTTTCGAGCTGGACCGCCGCATCGTTCGTCGAACCATCATTGACGACGACGAATTCGAGCTCGACGCCACCCGCGTATTCCATGCATTTCGAAAGAAGATCCGCCAGCGGCCGGCGCGGATTGTAGGTTGGAATCACTACCGAAATGGCGGTCATGGAACCCGCAGCAACAGTGGAGCAAGGGCTGGCCGCCAAGGTAGTGACGGAACGTCAAAACTTTGTCAACCGAACGCACTTGCACCCGGTTTCGCCAATCGGACTAACCGCGTCCCTTTCGAACCACGGCCGAGCCGGAAAGATCGGCGATCGGAACCGGTCTCCAGGGCGTCTCGGCGAAGTAGCGGTCCAGCGCTCGGGCGATGCCCGGCCAATGGCCGCTGCCGTGGTCGTGGAAGATCATCGCGCCGCCGGGGGAGATCCTCGGCCAGAACCACTGCAACGCCGCCTCGGCCGGCTGTTCCAGGTCGCAATCGACATGGACCAGCGCGAATCGAAGCTCCTCGCCGAGGCCATTCGCGCTGTCGGGGAACCAGCCGGTCTTGTAATGGGTCAAGGGATCTTCACCGACAAAGGCCCGCACCGCCGCTTCACTGGTATCCTTGAAGGCGCCGTCCAATGCGTGCCTGCCCGCGTCATCGGTACCGCCCTCGGCAAGATCACGGCCGTCGAACCCGTCGAACGTGTCGAACAGATACAGGTCCCGGCCAGGGCACAACATGCGCAACAATTTGGCGGTCTTGCCCTTGTAGACGCCGAACTCGGCGACCGCGCCCGGAACCGATTCCCGCTCAATCAGCGCCGCGAGTTGGGCGAACAGCCAAATCCGGTTGATATCGGCAAGCGCCATCGCCCCCGATTGCTCGCGCATCGCCGCCAGCACCGTCGCCAGGGTCTCGTCGGTCCCCTCGAAGGGATCGCGCTCGGGATGCAGCAACGCCGCGACGCCGCCCGAGCGCAGATTGACCAGGCCCGCAACGCCGGGCCGCGCCAAGGCCCAGGCGGCGAAGCCGGCGCATAGTCTATCGATCAGGCCGGCCTTCATCGGCGCGCCTCCAGATGGCCCAAGGCGGCAAATTGCAGGTTCGCCGACGCACCGCCTCCAGCGATCGCGTCCCGGAATACCGCGTCAAACGCGGCGACCGTGTCCGGTAATGGAACGCCATCGGTCGCCGCGCGTCCCCGGTGATGGCGTTCGGCCGGATCAAGATAGCGGTCGACCTCCGCCGCGCCCGGTCCGTTCGGATCCAACGCGACGGCGGGAAGCCCCGGCACGGCGAAAGCGCCGGCAATCTTGGAAACCAGTTTCCGCCAGTCGCCCAGCAACTCGTCATAGTCGACGAAAATGCGCCGCGCGCCCCTGGTATCGCGCTCGGCCTCGGACATGTAGCGCCACCAGAGCCAAGCCGCGTCTTCCGGTTCCATGCCGTCGCGCGCGGCGAGCGACGCGGCGACCTCTCGCGGATCCCGTCTTACCAGGATGAAACAGGGCTCGGAGCCGGTTAGCAAACGCCGCCAAAGCCGGACGAACCGGCAGAGACGCGGGTCCTTCATACCCCAATCCACCGCTCTGCCCGGTGGAAAGTCGTGGTCCAGCACCTGTTTGATCGATCCCCGCGCCTCATCGGCGGCCCGGCTCTCCAGCCAGCCGTCGGGAAACGGCTCGGCGCTGCTCCAATGGGACCCCATTGCCCGCAGCAGGATCTCATGAGCCGGCACGATGCTGTTATGCTCGTAGAAGCCGAGGGAGTTCGACCCCTCCTCCGGCGGCATAAGATTGGTGCCGAGATCGAGCCCGAGACGCCAGAGCATGCCCGCCAGCGCCGAGGTGCCGCTGCGATGCATGCCGAGCACGATGAGCGCCCGGCGGCTCGGCGCGACCTGAGCCGTCATGGCGCGTCCGGCACCCGGGCCGGGGCCCGCTCGGTCATGCCGTCCGCGAGATAGCCGAAGGCCTCGAGCGTCCCGTGGTTCTCTATTTGCAGGGTTTCCAGCGCCTCGGCAGAAATGATCCTTTGCCAGCGGAACAGGCTCGGCGGCTCGGCGATTTCGGCGATGGCATGGTCGAGCAGCCGCTGGTCGAGATCCAGGAAGGCGAGCACCTCCCGCCCAACATCACGGGGGCGTTGGGCCAGATCCTCCAGCCGCACCCTCAGATACCGGCCGGGGATTTCCCGCTCGGCCCAGCGGGCGGCGTCGATATTCGCCTTGCTCCAAAGCCGGCATGATTCGACCGGATCCTCGTCACCGGTCCGGTCACGGCCAAGAACCGCTTCATAGTGCTTGATGAATTGCCACTGGTTGGTGGAAACCGCCATGTCGCGCCCGTCGCGCACCATGTGAATCACGCGAACCTTCGGGAAGACCTCCCGAATCACCGGCAGCAGGTACATCGCTCTCGGATTCTTCCAGCCCCAGCGCGCCGCCGGTCGTGGCCGTTCCGCCAGCCACCGGCGCAGGCAGGCCCGGAACTCCTTCAGCATCCGGGCCGTAAGGTCGGCTGGGAGCTCATCCAACCTATAGTCGAGACCGCGCGTATGCGACATCACCGGATTGATGAACTCGTCGAGAAACGGCTCGAAGGTCATGGCGTCGCCGACATTGTTCACACTGTCGCCGGCCCCCATGAACACGCCGGCCCGCTCCAGAATAACGCGCATGGCTCGGGTGCCTGACCCGCCGGTCGCGCAGATCACCACCGGCTCGGTCATCGCGTTTCGGCCCAGAAGGTCGGCCAGTACCTGCCCCATCCGGGTCGGCAGAAGCATCGCGCTCGGTCTGATCATGAGGGGGCCGGCTCCGGATTCATCGTGACAGCCGGCTCCAACTCGAAATCGACCAGGCCCTGAAGCATCAGGTCGGGGTCGGCCTGCACTCGGAACATGACGGAATCGATGATCCGGTGCAAAAAGCCGAACTCGGCGCCTCCCCGGCCCATCACGCCGCAACTGATCGTATAGTGCGATGCCGAGAACAATCGGCACGGAAAGGTGAAGGAGACGCTCGCCCGCTCGCCGGCGCGGGCCTTGAGCGTCAGTTCCGACGGCCGAGCCGATCGGCTGCCGCCCAGGGGATAGCCGGCATGGGTTCGGATCATCATCTGGAACAGGACCTGCCAGGCATCGCCGAGAAACTCGACATCGAAGCAGAAGCGGTAGCGGTTGCCCCTGATCAGGGTATTCACCGGTTTGCCGTCCAGCGTCTCGATCCTCGGGTTCAAGATCCGGGCGCCGTTTTCCGGCAGTGCCGTACGGCCCTTCGCGGTGAGGTTGGGATCGAAACTTTCGCCGATAGCGGTCTCGGCCGCGCTGCCCACTTCCTCGCCTGCGGGCGCAACGTCGGTAACCTCCGTCGAGCCACCGGAGCGGATATCGTTAATAATCGCCTCGCGGCTCTCCGCCGGAGCGAAGACCAGCCGGTGGAACTGGTCGATCACCGATTTCGGCTCACCATCGAGCAGCAAGCCGCCGGAATCGATCAGCAGGGCGCGCCGGCAGAACTGAATCACCGCCTGCGGGCTGTGCGAGACGAAGAACAGGGTGCCGCCGCCCTCCTGGAAATCGCGGATCCGGGCAAAGCACTTGTTCTGAAACCCTTCATCACCGACCGACAGGGCCTCGTCCACGATCAAGATGTCCGGCTGAACGCTGATCGCCAGCGAGAAGGCGAGGCGCACATACATCCCGCTCGAATAGGTGCGGACCGGCATGTCGATATAGTCGCCGATATCGGCGAAATCGATGACGGCGGCCATGCGCTCTTCGATCTCGTCCCGCGACAGGCCGAGGATCGCCGCGTTCATGTAGAGATTGTCCCGGCCGCTGAAATCCCCGTTGAAACCGGCGCCGAGCTCAAGCAGCGCCGACACCCGGCCCCGCACCAGCGCCTGACCGGTACTTGGACGCAGGGTCCCGGCCAGCACCTGGAGCAGCGTCGACTTGCCGGCGCCGTTCCGCCCGACCAGGCCCACGGTCTCGCCGCGCCGGATGTCGAAGGAGACATCGCGAAGCGCCCAGGATTCCTGATAGAGACGACGGCGGTCCCCCACCACCCATTGCTTGAGACGGTCGATCGGCGTCGTGAAGGTGCGGTAGACCTTGCCGAGATCCTCGACCCGTATCACCACATCCTCGGGCAGGCGATCCGCGTCAGATGACATCGGCAAACACCCGCTTGCATCGGACAAAAACATAGAAACCGACCCAAGCGATTCCAAAAGCCACCGCGGAGTAGATCACCAATGCCGTCCAATCAGGCGGCGTTGCGTCCAGCAGCACCTGGCGCAGCCCCTGTATGGGCACGGTCAGCGGATTGAGATAGGCAACCGCGCGAACCTTCTCGGGGAGAGTCTCGATCTTGTAGAAAACCGGGCCCAGGAACAGCAGCACCGTCGCCAGCAGTCCGGTGACGTGCCCGATATCGCGCAGGAACACGCCGATCGCCGCCAGGAACCAAGCCACGCCGGCCATCAGGACGACAAAGGGTAGCAGCACCAGGGGCGCCAGAAGCGCGGTCGGCGGTACCGTCGCCGACGTCACGACATGGACGATCAGCAGAACCAGCAGGCCGACCGCGGCGGTCGTCGCGGCACTGACCACGGCGGCCAGCGGCAACAGTTCCGTCGGCAGCACGAATTTTTTGACCAGGTTCGGATTGCCCAGGACCACATTCGGCGTGCGGGTGATTACCTCGGCGAGGAAACCGTGCAGGACCAGGCCGGAAAACAGAAACTTCGCGAAGGCCGTCAGATCCGTCGTCTCGTCGATCTTCACCGCCTTGGGCGCGAACATGGTTCCAAACACGAAAGTGAAGACCGCGAGCATAAGCAGCGGCGTCAGCACCGCCCAGAAAAGCCCCGCCAAGGAGCCTGTGTACTTGGTCGCCACCTCCCGGCCGACCATGCGGATCAGCAGCAGCGGATTGCGCCAGATCACGGCATAGGGCCCGAACGCGCATCCGAGAAAGGATGGGGGTTTCACCGCGGCGGCATTCACTGTGACGGAGGTAGCTCGCATGTCCATCAGTGTAACAGGTCACTCGGAAAATGGCTTGTCGCGAAAGAGCGGCTTTGGCCGCGGACCGGCCGCCTCGGCGGTTGAGCGAATTTCCAGGGCGGGTGGCGGCGGAAGCAGTCTTGAGCGAACCCTGCTCCGCGACGGAATCGCTGTTTACAGGGAAAATACAGGGAAATCGACTCATTTTCGGCTCAAAACAGTCAAGCTGAGCCCACATCGCTGAGAGGTTTCAATGATTTGCGGCGAATTTCCCTGCTCGCGGAAACAGGGAATTTCTCGAATTCGATCAGGGAATTGAAAACAGCCGAACAGGGAAATTTTCCGCGGGTTTTGGATCGGCGTCAGGTCGGCCAACGAGGCAAATCATGTTCTTCCGGTTCTCGGACTTCCGCAACGAGAAGAGTCATCGCGAACCCGTTTTCCTGGAACAGCGTTTGCGCGTAGAGTTCATAACCATCGGCGTGGTTCAGCCATGCGGCAGAATCGACTTCGACGAGATCCGTCATGGAGCGCTGGTTCTTGGGCAGATCCAATCTGTCGCCGAGTTGGTCATCGGTCCAAACCGATGTTGATGGAAACCCGCCTCCCTTTTGGACGTATCGAATCCGACCATTCTCCGAGAATACGATCGCCAAAGGTTCGCGGTGCAGGTCGACATATCGTCGCGCAGCGGCTTCCCGGCTGACATCGAACCGGTCGGATAGTTCGACAATTCTTTCAAGATCGGGAGCACGCTTTATGTGGCGGCTCAACATCACTCGAGCGTCAGGAGTTCAATCGCGAAGATATTGGCTTCTCGCTCTTGTCGGCGATGTCGATCCTCGCCGCGTAGTGTTTGCATGTCGTCTGAGTTGCAGAAGAAACCACCAGGTTCGATCGGCCTGTGCCGCTCGTTCAGAAAGTGCCCCAGTTCATGGGCGATCGAATAGCGTTGCCGGCGGGGCGGACTCGACGCTCAGAATGATTGGCCTTCGCTCTTCAACGTGTCGGTATGAAGACACACGCTTCAATGCCTGTGCAGCGTGGTGGTCTTTATCTCGGTGATGTCAGGCTCGGGCGATCTCCCAAATCGGGATTGCGCATTAACTTGCTGGCAGTTGTTGAATGACAGCGTTGGCGGGAGTCGACAGGTTGCCACCGACCGATTCGATTTCGACCTGCAAGGTCAGGTTCATTCCCCGATTACTTCCGCTCAAGGGAACGATTTGAGCATCGCGTCGAGAACGTCTCGATCCCGTTGATCAAGCTTTTCCGCCACAAGCGAAACATCCTCTGTAGTTGGGGGTCAGGTCGGGCGACATCTTCGTTGGCCAGATAGCTGACCGACACGTCAAAGTGGTCAGCGGGTTGCTGACGAACTCCATCGCTGGATTATCGGTCGGCCTTTTCCAACGCTACCAGATATGCCGCTTTGGAGACGCCCACGGCATTGGCGACATCCTGGGAGCGATTCGCCTCGTTCAATGCGCATCTTGTTGATCCGCGCGCCGATCCGCATGTGTCCTCACCTTGTGTTTACTTGATATTCCGAGATTGTAGCACAATCATTGCCGCTCGAGGTCGTAATATGTATATTACCGGAATATTTTCATTGATACCCTCCAGAAAGGAGTGCTTGCATGTCGACCCAGAAATCAGATGGTTGCAGTAGCATCCCTCACGCCGTGGAAGCGAATGCCTCCGCACCCATTCCAAGCAGATCCGCCAGATCGCGGAGAGCATCGGACCTTCAGTTTACAATCCAGTTTTGATTGAGGTCACCCAGAAACGGTTTCCTTCTCGCAGGGCATGGCCGGGTCGAGGCCGCCAAATTGTGGCATCGAAACTGTGCCTGTGTTTGCCTAGACATCTGACGCAGGAACAGAAGCGCGCCTATGTTCTGGCCGATAATAAGCTCGCCCTCAATGCCGGCTGGGACGACCAGCTGCTTGGCGAGGAACTGAACAGGCTGCTCGATATCGATCTTAAGTTCGATCTTCAAATTCTGGGGTTTTCGATTCCGGAGATCGACGGGTTGGTCGAGCTTGGAGCCTGAGGAACCAGGAGACCCGCGAGACGATATCGCTTCCCGATCCAGCGGCCGTGCCATCCTGATGTAAGCCCGGCGACGTCTGGCGGCAGCAATCATCGACGGTTTGCGCGAACGCGCTGGATGTCGAGACAGTCGACATTCTCATGGCGGGCGAAAGTGCACAAATGGTGTTCACCGATCCACCCTATAACGTCGCCATCAGTGAGCGAATGTCGGTGGGTTAGGCCGGATCCGGCATCGTGGTGCCATGGCTTCCGGTGAAATGACCTCCACCGAGTTTACGGCCTTCCTGCGATCAGCGTTTGCCAATCTCGCCCGACATGCTTCTGACGGGTCCATTCACTTTATCTGCATGGACTGGCGCCACATGTGGAACTGCTGCAAACGGCCGAAGGCATTTACAGCGAGTTGAAGAATCTGATCTTCTGGGTGAAAGACAATGGTGGCATGGGAACGTTTTATCGGTCGCGCCAGATTGATATTTGCCTTCAAGCTCGGCGCCGCATCGCATCGACAAACGCCTGAGCTTGGTCAACACGGTCGGTACCGAACCAATGTCTGGCAGTACAAGAACGTCAACACGCTCAAGGCCGACCGGATGGACGGAGCTCGCCATGCATCCGACGGTTAAGCCGGTGCAGATGATTGCGGATGCGATAAAGGATGTCTCGGCCCAGGGGCGACATCGTGCTCGATCTGTTTGGTGGATCTGGATCCACGTTGATCGCCGCGGAGAAGGTCGGTCGGCGCGCCCGGCCTGCGGAACTGGATCCATTCTGTGTGACCGGATCATTCATCGCTGGGAGAGCTTTGCCAAAGACGATGCGGAACTTCTCCTCTGTGGTTGGGCGGCGGCGGCATGGGGCGATAAGCAAAGGCGCTTGCTGCGCGGCCCGGTGCTGCCGAGTACGAGGTTGGTTACGGAAAACCGCCCCAGAGCCAGGTTCAAACAGGGGACTTCTGGCAATCCGAAGGGAAAGGCCCAGGATGCAGGAACAAGCGTCCCGCGCTGCATGAAGAGCGGATAAAGTCAGTCATTCTCGAGAAGCGTATCGGACGATCAAAGTGCGAGATGGAGGAATGTCACCGTGCCGATTGCGCAGGCGGTCATGCGTTCTCTTGCGGTAAACGCCGTCGAAATCATCGCTCGCAGCATCTGTTCGCGGATTTGCTCGCCGAGACGGAACGCTCGAATCGGAAGCTGCATGATGAATACCTTGAAACCGCGATCATACAAATGTGATTAGGAAAGAGAGCTTGAACGCAGAAAAAGCGTTGGGGTCACAGCGCCCGACCCGATTCCTCATCAGATGACATCATAGTCGATTTGCAATCAAGGGCCGGGGTCTTCATGCAAGGCCCGATGACCAAGGAAGAAGAAGCAACGATGGGATCGCAATCCGGGAAATGAAGCGCGGTTTGAGATCGAACTCGAAGAACTACAAAGTCAGCTCAAACGGGCACGGAATCCGAATCGCAGGCCTTTACCTCGAACAGGAGATCGCTCGGGACGAACGCACCTTGGAAATGATACGAGGCTGTAATTCCTGACTAGGCCGTACACTCATTGACGGGATTCCCACATCTTCGCGGATCTGATTCGTCATGATCAAAGGAGTTTGGCCATGTCTCGCTATGATTGACAGTTCCAGTGGTCGGTGATCCAGCCGGTCCCTACCGCAAAAGTCGCGTGGAGTGCCGCGCGTCGATGACCGCCGGGTTCTGAACAGGATCTTCTGGGTGCTTCGTTCCGGCGCCCCCTGGGCGCCGGATCTGCCAGGACGCTATGGCTTCCTACCCGACCTGCTACAACCGGTTCCGCTGGTGGACGGAGTCGGGGTGTGGGATACGATAATGGACGCCATCACAGAGGCTTACGGCGGTGACGTGCGGATGATCGACAGCACCAGTGCGGTTCACCATTCAGCGGCGGCTTTAAAAAAAAGCCACCCGGATCGTTGTCTCGGACGCAGCCGGGGCGGTCTTACTACGAAAATCCATGCTGTGACCGACGAACGCAGCCTGCCGGTGCGCCTCGCAGATCACCCGGGACAACGGCACGATGCCACGGTTGCCGGCGACTGCTGGACGACGAAAGCCGGTGGCCAGATGTTGCTGGCCGACAAGGCCTATGACGCCGACTGGATCAGGAGATGGTCCAGCGACGCGGCGCGGAGCCAACATTCCGCCGCGCAGCAACCGCAGGGGACCCGATCTGCTTCAGCCCCTACCTTTACAAGGCTAGCAACCAGATTGAACGCTTCTTTAACGAAACTCAAATACTTCAGACGTATCGCAACACGATATGACAAACTCAGCTCAACCTTCGCTCGCCATGAGTCAAGCTCGCTGCGATCCGGCTAAGATTGCGCGCTTGTGAGTCTATGGCTAGGCCCAAGGCTCGGAATAAGCGAAATGACACCCGCGTGTTCTCGGACTCCTGCGCCTTCAGCTGACGGAGCTTCGACCCTCGCGCCGAATTTGGCTTTCCATTTTGTAATATGTCGTCTAGCTGATCCCTTGGCGCCGGCAAATATCTGACGCTGACGCCCATGATCCTATTCAGCCAGAATCGAGATAACCCTGGGCCTCGGTAAAATCTGCTCTTCTTCATCATCCATCTCCCTTTGTCGACGGACACCTCGGAAATAGCGGACCAAACGGGGCTCAGGTCAGAAGGACAGAATATCAAGGGCCAAATTGAACATTTGGAGGTTAAATCCTCTGCGCGCGCAATTTATTGGTCTTTCACCGCGTACGCCAAAGACTCTACAATCAGATCAACCATTGATCCGGCCAGGTGGCGCGAAAATCATCATCAGCCCCGAACCTTCCAAATCCTTGCGATCCATGATGTCGTAATGAGGAAGCAACCATTTTGCAATTTCGAAAGAGGGCCAATAGAAAACATCCTAAATCTTCATCCAATAACTCATCAGTTACCCTCTAAGGTCGATTTCCAAGTACAATCGCCTAATACAGCCGATCCACACCGAAACTTCTTCCTAGAGGAACCAAGCGAAACAGTAATAATAATCTTCATTTTTCCAGTTCAAAGTTTTGTGCATTGCATATATACCTAAAATTAATTAAATTTTCTTGCACACTAATTTTTCCGTGCGGGAGCTATTTGAAAAATACAGCATTTATTGTCCCCGAATCTGACTTGGGGATAACTGGACTGTCCCGACCGTCAAAAAAACCGATGGAAGTGCCAGCCGTATATATTAAAACGTCAGCCACGTTCGGACAAGGTTGTACATTTCGGAAATACTAAATTCATAAATTTCTCATCAACCTTTAAAACTCTTGATAAGCAATAATTTTATCGAAAAATATTCTATTCGTATATGTATTATTAACATTCTCGCCAAACATGAATGCCTCAGCGGCCATCCCTTCGTTTTCAGACTATAAGCAAGGTTGATTGAAGCATGGATCTGGTTACGATTTGTACGTTGCGGTGAATTGCCTTCTGGGGCCACCAGACCAATTTAAAATCTGGTCTTCGACGATAGTACGGATGGTTTTGTTCGGAAGAATTTGCCCACGGTTTGACTTTAATCGAATTCCTCTTTCGTGCACTTCCCCATAGTAAAGTGCTTGCTTCAATATTTCCCAGTCCATTCGGACATGTGGAAATATACTATATTTCCGAAACGATATCGTTCATATGAATTTCTTGCCTCTTTCTTTTGTCAATCAGTAAATTCAATTTGGTAGCCGCCTTCCATCGCGTAAGCGTGTTTATTGTTAATAAGCACTATCGCGTGGCGAGTTTCTCCTCTCAAAACCAATAAATGCGCACGTATGATTTGACAAACGATAGTGACCTGCAGTATTTTCTAACGCAGGCCCAATGCCTCCCAGGAGCTCTCAATTTTTGAACATGCACTGCCAGGCCGCGAGAAATTTCATCCGAGTTGAAGTTTGCCTGATAGGTATTTAGGTTTTCCATGTGCCGGTGACAGGCAATGGCAGACAGAAGCTTCGTTTTGTACAATAAATTTGAATTAAATCTCGGCAGTAAATTTTCCAAAATCTTTACTGATTCAAAATACATTCCGCTCTCAAGGCACCGTGACAGTTCACGCATTTGTCGTTTATTTCATCGTCATCATAATTGGTCGCCCGTATTTTTATAATGCTCAAATTACAAAAATTATTTTTTAAATACCGTTTATTTATGCCTTTGAAAGCGTTCTTTGCGGTTTGCATCTTACCGTCGAACGTGATTCTGAACACGCTACAGCCTTGTCGTCGCCAAGTCGGTTACCGTATCAGTTTTCGGGTCGAAAGCAGGCTGCCATGAACCGTAAATATTGAGATTTGTGACCCGACGTGTATCATGAATATCGTGTCAACCTGATTTCCATAGTTCTGATGTTGAACCGTTTAGGTTCGGAAATTTATTATAAAATTATTCTTCAAAGAAAATACTTAGACGATAATTTTTGTTGATATAAATACTATGATAGAACAAGCGTAACTATCACTCAGGAAGCTGCAGGACCCTAGCGGGACGAAACCATGGAAGCCAATGGGGTTGGGCCGAACCGGCAAACAGTAAGCGGGGATCTCGTTTCCCCATTTTCGAAGGAAAAGCCGGGAAACGAAGAGGCGAAACGACCGTCTGCTCGCCAGGCTGAACCAGCGCGTGGACGGCGTGGCGATCCTCAACTGCGATTATGACGAATGCTTAGCCATCCGGTCGATAGGTCGTATACATTGTTTACTTGAATCTGCCGTAATCGGGTCATGAGACAGCTTATCTGGAAACCTTCTATAGAGCGTTGAAGCATGAAGTAATTCGTAACTTCGCCGACCTGAGGCAATGCGAAGCTGCAAGTAACGCTGGTTGAGCCCCCGATTTGAACCTGCGAGGCGAGTGCGTCGCTCTGCCTCGACCAAAGTCTCGGAACAGCACATTCAAACTGTTCATTGCAGCAGGAAGCGATTCCTTCGTCAGGAAATGACGACGGGCCCTGCCCGCCACCGACGAGCCGCCTGGAGAACCTCCGGGCTCTGGGTGGTGGGAGCGCCGCGATCGCGGCGCCGAACGGAGGACCCGGAGATGGCCGCAAGACCCCCGAGGAAGAAGCAGGGTAAGCGTTGCACTGAACGGGCCAGGCGCGAAACCCAGCGACGATCGGCGGCAAACTCGGCCTTGTTGCAAGCGCCATGCCACAAACCGGCTGGTGCCGCCTCGACGACGATCCAGCTGACCGGCTGGCAGCCCCTGATAAGCGGCGCTGGCGCGGCTCCGCCCACGCCTTGGGATCGACGCACGACCGACCACCGTCGACGGCCGCAAAGACCTTCCGCGCCAAATCTCGCCGAGGACTGACGATGGCGGTCCCATTGGCTGGAACTGTCCGCTCGCCTCAGGCGATTACCGGCATGGAGGTGACGGACGCTCGAGCCAGGTGGCGCCGGCTTTATCGGTGCCACCCGCCGCCGAGGGTCGAGCGCGACCTCCTGGAACTGGGCGTGGCCTGGAAACTCCAGGAGACCACCTTGGGCAGTCTCAGTTCAACCCGGACAAGCGCCGTATCGCCGAATTGATCCGGACCCTGGAGACCAAGGGCGATCTGACCAAGGCGCGAACGGTCACGCCAAAGCCTGGCTCTCGACTGGTGCGCGAATGGCGCGGCGCGATCCACGACGTCCTCGTTCTCCGAGGTGACTTCCAGTGGAGAGGACAGACCTGGCGGTCGCTGTCGGAATCGCGCGAGATCACCAGCACCCGCTGGTCGGGCCCGCGGTTCTTCGGCCTGGAAGCCTCTGCGCGTCAGCGTTCCCGTCAATCTTACTTGGAGGAGGCTGGCGATGCTGGGACGAAGTCGACTGTCGCGATCACCAGCCGGAAGACGACCCGGTGCGCCATCTACGCGGAAATCTTCCGAGGAGGGCTCGACCAAGCCTTCAACTCGCTCGATGCGCAGCGCGAGGCCTGTGAACTATGTCGTCAATGAAGCACGAGGGCTGGTCGCCCTTCCGATATGTACGATGACGGCGGGATATCCGGTGGCACCATGGAAGACCGGCGCTCAATCGTCTGCTTGACATTTTATCAGGCCGGGAGATCGACGTGTGGTCGTCTACAGGTTACGATCGGCTAACCCGGTCGCTTGCCGACTTCGCCAGATCGTTGAGATCTTCCGTGCGGCCAGCGTGTCGTTCATTTTCTGTCACGCAACAGTTCAACACCACCCACGTCAGATGACCCGCTGACACTCAACATGCTGTCCTTTGCCCAGTTTCGAGCGGGAGGTCACCGGCGCATCCGCGACAAGATCGCAGCCTTTCCAAGAAGGGCATGTGGATGGGTGGTAATCCGCCCCTCGGTTGCCGGCGTTCGAGATCGCCAGCTGGTCGTCAGCAGGACAGAAGCCGAAACCGTCAGAACCGTCTATCGGCGCTATGCCGTACTCGGATCTATCCACGCGCTCAGGACGAGCTCGACCGAGCCGGCATCGTCATAAAACGTGACATCAAACCCGCTGGTCGGCAACCGGGGCAAGCCGATCGCCCGGGGTGCACGCGGTACCTGATGCTGCAGAACCCGATCCTACATCAGCCGCATCGCCCACAAAGGACGCGACGTATCCAGGGCTGCACGACGCGATCATCGCCCCAGAACTTTGGGCGACGGTGCAGCAACGGTTGGCGGAGAATCGGATCGACCGGAGCAATGGGGTTGGTGCCGCAGCGCCGAGCCTGCTCGCCGGTCTGATCTTCGACGACGCCGAATGAACGGATGACACCGAGCCATGCTAACAAGAAGGGTCGGCGCTATCGGTACTATGTCAGTCACAGCTTGGTTCGTGCCGGTGGCTCGCGGAAGAGCGGTACGGGTCGCCGCATCCCGGCAGGTGGTATAGAGCAACTCGTCGAGGGTCGCGTCGTATCGTTCCTCGGTGACCCGGCCTCCGTGCATGAGGCCTTGGGAGCGACCGAGGTCTCCTCGATCGCGGGGCAGCGGATTGTCGAGGATGCACATGCACTCGCGGCGAGCTGGTCAGAACTGACCCCTGACCGCAAACGCGCGATCCTATGTCGTCTCATCGACCGGGTGATCGCCCGCCCAGACACCATCGATGTCGCCGTCCGGCCCACGGTCATAGCCGATGTCACCGCTGAAACCTTCGAGCCCATTGAACGAGCTCAAGCGACGTCGGACCAGGCGCCGATCGTCCTCTCGATCCCGGCGCGCCTGAAACGGGTCGGCATGGAGACGAAACTGGTGCTGGATGGTCCCCCGGGCCGATCACCGAGAGAGCCGGATCGCAGCCTACTCAGGCTCATCGCCCAGGCCCATCGGTACCGCGAGATAATGATGACCGCGCAGGGCAAGACGGTCGCCGAGCTGGCGGCGTCGGTCGGAGTCGGCAGCTCCTACTATACTCGGCTCGTGAAGCTGAGCTTCCTCAGCCCCGACGTCATCCACGCGATACTGCGGGGTCGGCAACGATTGGAACTGAACGCCAAGCGCCTCGCGCGCTACCCGGCGGTGCCGGTCAACTGGGCCGACCAGAAGACGCTGACCGGCATCGTCTGAAACAACAATATCAACGGCAAAATCCTGTGCGCCCTTCGCAACTGAAGCGGAGGGCGAACCGCTTCTCGCGGACCATATCATGCGGAACATCGCACGAGTTTGCGTACCACCAAAACTCACGCAAGAGACTTTGGCCGAAGATCGCGACCGTTTGCGGCACTACGACCGTCTCTGGGTCAACATGCCTTGGATCAGCCCGACACAAGTCCCTGAAAAGACGTCGAGTTCGAATCTCGTCCGCATTATAAAAATAGGGCGATATCAGATAGTTAAATGGCGGTGGGGTGGGATTCAGACCCACGGTACGCTCGCGCGCTGGCAGTTTTCGAGACCGCCCCGTTTCGACCACTCCGGCACCCCACCGCGGGCGTATTCGTTCAGGAATGGAGCAGGACGCGCTGAGCTCGCTCTGGCGCCGCCAACCCCTTTCTCACGCGAACCCGGCCTTGCGACCCAAGATCCGGTCAAAGGCCCCAATTTCCTGGCGATATCGGTTGACACAGGCGGCGCCGACGCTATAGTCCGCCGCTCCGACGCGGACCCCAATGGGTCGGCGCGCTTTGTAATTCTATCGGGATGTCCGATGTACGCAGTCCTGAAAACCGGTGGCAAGCAATACAAGGTCGCCGAGAACGATGTCATCATCGTCGAGAAGCTCGCCGCCGAGGCCGGCAGCTCGGTCGACCTCGATGAGGTTTTGATGATCGGCGACGGCGAGTCCACCAAGGTCGGAACGCCGACACTCGACGGCGCCAAGGTCACCGCCGAGGTGCTGGAACAGAAGCGCGGCAAGAAGGTTATCGTCTTCAAGAAGAAGCGCCGGCAGAATTATCGCCGCACCCGGGGCCATCGTCAGGAACTGACGGTGCTTCGGATCACCGATATTCTCGCCGACGGCAAGAAGAAGGCGGCCAAGACGAGCCGGGCCAAGGCGAAGGCCGACGAAGCGCCCGTCGAGGCGGCGGCTTCCGAGGCCACCGAGAACAAGGAGTAAGGTCTCATGGCTCACAAGAAGGCTGGCGGCAGTTCACGCAACGGCCGCGATTCCGCGGGGCGCCGGCTGGGCGTAAGAAATTCGGCGGCGAAGCGAGTAGTGCCGGGCAGCATCATGTGCGTCAGCGCGGCACCAAGTTCCATCCCGGCGCCAATGTCGGCATGGGCAAGGATCACACGATCTTCGCGAATCATGGGCAAATCCGCGCTAAGCATAAGGCGAACGGCCGGACCTTTATCGACGTCGAGCCCGCGGCGGCACCGGCGGTGCGCCGCTGCTGGGAGCGGCGAAGAAGGGAATAGGCTCGGCTGTTCCTTTTTCTTATTCGAGGAGCTTGGGCCGTGCCAGTCCCGGCCAGGGGAAAACCGAGTGGGACCATGAAGTTTCTTGATCAGGCCAAGGTCCACATCAAGAGCGGCGACGGCGGCGGCGGCTGTGTCAGCTTCCGGCGCGAGGCCTTCATCGAATTCGGTGGTCCCGACGGCGGCGACGGCGGGCGCGGCGGCGATGTGGTCGCGGTCTGCGTCAATGGTCTGAACACGCTCATCGACTACCGCTACCAGCAGCATTTCAAGGCCCAGACCGGCCGCTCCGGCGCGGGACGCCAGAAGACCGGGGCGTCTGGTGAACCGGTCGTGCTCCGCCTGCCGGTGGGAACCCAGGTGCTGGAGGACGACCAGGAGACCCTGATCGCGGATTTCACCGAGGTCGGACAAGAGGTGGTGCTCGCGCGCGGCGGCGACGGCGGGTTCGGCAACGCCCGCTACAAGACCTCGACCAACCGGGCTCCGCGCAAGGCCCTGCCGGGTTGGCCGGGCGTCGAGAAGTCGGTCTGGCTGCGGCTCAAGCTAATCGCCGATGCCGGTCTCATCGGCCTGCCCAATGCCGGTAAATCCACGTTTCTGGCGGCGGTGACCCGCGCACGTCCGAAGATCGCCGATTACCCTTTCACGACCCTGCACCCCGGCCTCGGCGTGGTCGGCTTCGCGGATCAGGAATTCGTACTTGCCGACATCCCCGGCCTGATCGAGGGTGCCCATGAAGGCGCGGGGCTGGGCGACCGTTTTTTGGGGCATGTGGAGCGCTGCGGGGTCCTGCTGCACCTGGTCGACGGGACCCAGGACGACCCGCTTGAGGCCTACCGGACCATCCGCGGCGAGCTTGAAGCCTATGGCGGCGGACTTGCGGAAAAACCCGAGATCGTCGCGGTGACCAAGTCGGACGCAATGGACGCGGACACCGCCGACATCGTCACCGGTCTGCTGAGCGAGGAGATCGGCGGGCAGGTGCATCTGATCTCGGCCGTGGCGCGTGACGGTCTTGATCCGTTGCTGAGCCTATTGCTCGACCGGGTGCGGGCATCGCGCGCGCGAGAGACCCGTGATGAGAGAGTGCGGGACGAGGAGGCCTCGGTATGGTCGCCGCATTAAGCAGACCAGCGGAAACCTCGCCCCTGGCCGATGCGCGGCGGATCGTGGTCAAGATCGGCTCGGCGCTTCTGGTCGACCAGAAGACCGGCAAGGTCCGGCACGACTGGTTGCATGCGCTGGCCGACGACGTCGCGGATCTGCGCGGCCGCGGCAAGGAAGTCCTGATCGTCTCCTCCGGCGCCATCGCCGTGGGCCGCCGACATCTGGGCCTTTCTGGCAAGATCCTCAAGCTGGAAGAGAAACAGGCGGCCGCCGCGACCGGACAGATCAGACTGGCCCACGCCTACGAGGAAGCCCTGGCCCGGCACGGCATCACGGTCGCACAGATCCTGCTTTCGCCCGAGGATACCGAGCGCCGACGCCGTCACTTGAACGCCCGCGCGACCATGACGACACTGCTTGCACTCGGCGCGGTGCCGGTCATCAACGAAAACGACACGGTGACCACGGCGGAGATCCGTTTCGGCGACAATGACCGGCTCGGCGCCCGGGTCGCTCAGATGGTCAGTGCCGACACGCTGATCCTGCTCTCCGACGTCGACGGGCTTTACGACCAGGATCCACGCGCCAATCCCCATGCCCGGCATATCGGCACTGTCGACAGAATCACGCCGGAGATCGAGGCCATGGCCGGCGCCGCCGGGACCGATCACGCGTCGGGCGGCATGATAACCAAGCTCGCGGCGGCCCGCATCGCCACCAACGCCGGCTGCCGCATGGCGATTATCGCGGGAACTCCCCTGCACCCGCTGGCGGCTCTGGAAAACGGCGCGCGCTGCACCTGGTTCCAGGCCTCGGACACGCCGAGGGCGGCGCGCAAGAACTGGATCGCCAGCGCCATCAACGCCGCCGGCTCGGTCCATCTCGACGCCGGCGCCGAACGCGCCTTGGCCCGTGGACGCAGTCTTCTGCCAGCCGGCGTGACCCAGGTTCACGGCCGGTTTGAGCGTGGCGATCTGATCACCGTGCACGGGACCGACGGCCAGGAGATCGCCCGTGGCCTTGCCGCCTACGGCGCCGAGGACGCGGACCGGATCAAGGGACACAAATCCCGTGAAATCGAGGCTATCCTGGGCTACCGTGGCCGCGATGAGTTGATCCATCGCGACGATTTGGTCCTCACCGGATAAGGAGACCGGCATGTCGATCGCGGAACTGACACGAGCCGAAGACGATCTCGAAACCGTCATGCTCGGTCTTGGGACCAAGGCGCGCGACGCGTTCCGCGCCCTCGCCCAGGCTTCCTCGGCACAGAAAGATCAGGCCCTGCGCGCCGCCGCCGCCGCCATCCGGGCCAACACGCGGACCATTCTCGAAGCCAATGCCCGGGACGTCGGACACGGCAAGTCCAAGGGCCTGCGCGCCTCGCTGATCGACCGCCTGGCCCTGGACGAAGCCCGTTTGGAAAGTGTCGCTGCCGGTCTTGAGGCGATCGCCGACCTTCCCGATCCCGTGGGCATGGTCATGGATCGCTGGACGCGCCCGAACGGTCTGGAAATCAGCCGGGTGCGCGTCCCGCTCGGCGTAATCGGGATCATCTATGAGTCGCGTCCGAACGTGACCGCTGATGCCGGCGGGATCTGCCTCAAATCCGGAAACGCGGCGATTCTGCGCGGCGGATCGGAGTCGATTCACTCCTCAACCGCCATTGTCGACTGCATTCATGAAGGATTGCGCAAGGCCGGCCTGCCAGAAGCCGCCGTGCAGCTTGTCCCGACCCGTGACCGGGCGGCGGTCGGCCATCTGCTCACCATGGTTGAAAGCGTGGACATCATCGTGCCCAGGGGCGGCAAATCCCTGATCGAGCGGGTCCAGAACGAAAGCCGGATTCCGGTGATCGCCCATCTCGAAGGCCTCTGCCATGTCTATGTCGACGGTGCCGCCGATCCGGACATGGCGCGGCAGATCACCTTGAACGCGAAGATGCGGCGGACCAGCGTCTGCGGCGCCGCCGAGACCCTGCTGGTCGACCGTGCCGCAGCCGCGCGGCTTCTGCCGCCGATCGCCGAGGCTCTGAAACAGGCCGGTTGCGAGCTTCGCGGCGACGAGGGCTCACGCGCCCTGGTCGACGGCATGATCGCCGCAAGCGAAGCGGATTGGACCACCGAATATCTCGACGCCATCCTCTCGGTTCGGCTGGTCGATGGCGTCGGCGGCGCGATTCAGCACATCAATACCTACGGGTCGAGCCACACCGACAGCATCGTCACCAACGACCAGGCCGCCGCCGAACGGTTCCTCGCCGAGGTGGACAGCGCCATCGTGCTGCACAACGCTTCGACCCAGTATGCCGACGGCGGCGAGTTCGGCATGGGTGCGGAAATCGGCATCTCCACCGGACGCCTGCATGCAAGGGGACCGGTCGGAACCGAACAGCTCACCAGCTTCAAATATGTCGTGCGCGGCAACGGACAGGTCCGCCCGTGACCGGACGTCGGGGCTCTGCCGTGTCGTTGATTACCGGTTTCCGCTGTCCATGATGGCTTCCGTCCCGCCGCGCCGCCTGCCCTCGACCATCGGTCTCGGTGACCGGCGCCGCCAGCGGATCGGCCTGATGGGCGGGTCCTTCAACCCGGCGCATGAAGGCCACCGCATGATCGCGGAACTGGCCTTGAAACGGCTGCGCCTGCACCGGGTCTGGTGGCTGGTCTCGCCGCAGAACCCGCTCAAGCCGTCCGACGGCATGGCCGCAATGGAAACCCGCATCTCCCAGGCGAAATCGGTCGCCGGGGACCCCAGAATCGAGGTGACCGCCCTCGAAGCGGAACTCGGCACCACATTCACGGCGGATACGATCAAGGCACTTCGCAAGCGCTTTCCCCGCACCCGGTTCGTGTGGGTCATGGGAGCGGACAATCTCGCGCAGATGCCGGCCTGGCGAAATTGGCACTATATTCTTAACACGGTCGGCGTTGCCGTATTCGACCGGCCGACTTATTCTTTGAAAGCGCTGTCCGGCCGAACGGCGCGGCGTTTCGCCCGGTTTCGCCTGCCCGAGCGGCAGGGCGCGGTGCTGGCCCGGCACGCTCCTCCGGCATGGGTGTTCCATCACACCCTGTTGAATCCTGTGTCGGCGACGCAGATTCGCCTACGGGCTCAAAAGGCGACATGACGGCTGAACCGAATCCCGAGCCGGCGCAAGTGGGCTCAAGAACACGCAAGGAGAAGACCATACCGACAAGAAAAGCGTCCCCCGACAAGGAGACAATGCTCGATCTGGTGACCGGATCACTGGACGACGACAAGGCAGAGGAGATCGTCGCCATCGATCTGGCCGGCAAATCCTCCATCGGCGACCACATGGTCATCGCCAGCGGGCGCTCGACACGCCAAGTGTCCGCAATGGCCAACCACCTGATTGAAAAGCTGAAGCAATCCGGTGTCCGACGTGTCAACGTCGAGGGCTTGAGCGCCGGAGACTGGGTGCTGATCGATGCCGGCGACATCATCGTGCATCTGTTCCGTCCGGAGGTCCGCGAGTTTTACGCGCTCGAGAAAATGTGGGGTGTCGATGTTGGCGCCGAAACGGTATCGGTCGGAGACCGGGCTCCACGCGCCGCCAACGCCTGAACCCATACCCGTCGGAGCCCCGCCATGCGCGTGACCATTCTCGCGGTGGGCCGCGATCGCGGCGGTGTCCACCGCGCCCTTTTCGACCACTATGCCCAACGCTTGCGATGGCCGGTGACCCTGCAGGAGGTCGAGGCGCGGGGCAAGCTGAGCGGAGCGGTCCTGAAGCGCGAGGAAGCCAAGCTGCTGCGCGCGGCGATACCGGACGGCGCCGCCACCATCGCCTTGGACGAGTCGGGCAAGACCCTATCCAGCCGGGAACTGTCCACTTGGATATCCAGTTCGATGGACGGCGGGGTGGCGGATCTGGCCCTTGTCATCGGGGGGGCGGACGGGCTGGATGCAAGCCTTCTGAAAACCGCGCAGCTTACGTTGTCGCTCGGCCGGGTCACCTGGCCGCACCTGCTGGTTCGCGGCCTTCTCGCGGAGCAGCTTTACCGGGCACAGCAAATCATCGCCGGCCATCCGTACCATCGGGACTGACTGTCCAATGTCCCTCGAATCCGCTATAAACAGCGCCATGAAACCCGTCATGCTCTGCATCATGGACGGCTGGGGCGAGCGCGCCGAGGCCGACCACAACGCCATCGCCCTGGCCGACACGCCGGTCTACGACCGGCTGCGCCGTGACTTCCCAACCGGCGTCATGAGCGCATCCGGTGACGATGTCGGCCTACCCGATGGTCAGATGGGCAATTCCGAGGTCGGGCACATGAATCTCGGCGCCGGACGGGTGGTGATGC
The DNA here is from genome assembly GCA_038146985.1 of Alphaproteobacteria bacterium. Classification (GTDB taxonomy): domain Bacteria; phylum Pseudomonadota; class Alphaproteobacteria; order Thalassobaculales; family Thalassobaculaceae; genus JADHLJ01. The sequence goes on along the minus strand of JAYQSQ010000009.1, from coordinate 247,011 downwards.
AGGACCTGCCGCGAATCGACGCGGCGGTGCGCGACGGCTCCCTCGCAACGAACCTGGAATTGCGTGTTTTCATCGACCGGTTGCGCCAGTCCGGCGGACGCTGCCATCTGATGGGCCTGATGTCGGACGGCGGCGTGCATAGCCATCAGGATCACATGGCGGCGCTGACCCACATCCTGGCGGAGGCGGGAATCGACGTGCTGGTGCACGCCATTCTCGATGGTCGCGACACGCCGCCGAAGAGTGCGTCTGGCGCGCTCGCTCGGTTCGAGGCGGCGCACCATCCGAAGGCGCGGATTGCGACGGTCATCGGCCGGTTCTTCGCCATGGACCGTGACAACCGTTGGGAACGGGTTGAGGCCGCCTACCGAGCCTTCGTGCTCGCCGAGGGACACAAGGTGGAAAGCGCCGAGACGGCCGTCCAGTCCGCCTATGGACGCGGCGAGACCGACGAGTTCGTGGAAGCCGGCATCGTCGGCGGCTATGACGGAATGCGGGACGGTGACGGCCTGCTGTTCGCCAATTTCCGGGCCGACCGCGCCCGAGAGATCCTTGCGACCTTGGTGGACCCCGAGTTCAGCAGCTTCGCGAGACCGAAACTACCCGTTTTCGCAGCCCGAGCCGGAATGGTCGAGTATTCGACCGGCCTCAACCGCCATCTGACGACGCTGTTCCCGCCGATTGATCTGGTGCAGACCCTTGGCGAGGTCGTGGCCGAGGCGGGCCTCAAGCAGTTGCGGATCGCGGAAACCGAAAAATATCCGCACGTGACCTTCTTTCTGAACGGCGGGCGCGAAGCAACCTTCGCGGGCGAGGAACGCATTTTGATCCCCTCGCCCAAGGTGAAGACCTATGATTTGAAGCCGGAAATGTCGGCGGACGAGGTTACCGACCGGCTGGTCGAAGCGATCGGGACGCGGCGTTTCGATCTCATCATCGCCAATTTCGCCAATCCGGACATGGTCGGCCACACCGGTGACCTGGCCGCCGCGATCAAGGCGGTCGAGACCGTGGACCGCTGCATTGGCCGGGTGACCGAGGCCTTGGAGGCGGTGGGAGGCACCATGTTCCTTACCGCCGACCACGGCAATTGCGAGACCATGATCGATCCCGAGACCGGCAACCCGCATACCGCCCATACCACCAACCTGGTCCCGACAATTCTGGTCAACGCGCCGGCGAACGTCGCCGGATTGGCGTCGGGACGCCTTGCCGACGTGGCGCCGACGCTGCTGGAACTGATGGGGCTGCCGATACCGGCCGCGATGGGAGGACACTCACTGCTGATCGGCCATGATCGCGACATTAAGATGGACGTCCGTGCCGCGGGATAGGTTTACCGCCCCGCCCAGGAAAAGTCGGCCGGCCGGCTTTCTTTTGGTCATGGCCGGGCTGGGGATTCTGTTCGCGGCCATGGACCCGGCCAAACCGGCATTGGGCCAGAATCGCAGCCAAGACAAAGCTCGAATCGCGGTAGAAACAGAAATTCGCGACCGCCTGCAGGGCATTCGCCAGGAGCTCATCAAGACAGCCCGCGAAACCCAGTCGAACGAAGCCGTCATGGCGGATTCGGAGGCCAAGCTGGCGGCATTAACGGCACTGCATGCGGACCGCGCGCGGGATTTTTCGGACCTGCGGAGCCGCCTGGCGAGCCTTACCGCCGCGATGCAGCGCTTGGCCCGGCGCCCGCCGGAGGCGATCCTCACCTCCTCCCAGCCACCGCTGGACAACGCTCGGGCCATGATGCTCGTGCGGTTTCTGGTTCCCGACATCAAGCGCGAGGTCGACACGGTGCGCGGACAGTTATCAGCGATTGAGACCTTGAACCAACAAGTACAGGCGGAACGGGACCGGTATCAGGCCGCGAGCCTGGCCTTGGAAGAACGGCGCGGGCAACTCGACAAACTCATCGAACGCAAGAACGCGCTTTGGCGCGGTATCAGCAGTCCGCAAACCCCGGTCGATCAATTGAAAGAATCCTCGGAAGCACTGAGCGCCCTCCTGGACGCCCTCAAGGAACAGGGGGACGCGAGGGCCGATGCGGGCGATCGTCTGAGAGCGCTGATGGCATCCGCACCCACCGGGCCCGCCAAACCGCACAGGCCCGCCCCGGTCGTGGCCGCAGATGCCAAGCCCCCCGCAATCGAGGCGCCGCGATCGGCAACCGTCGAGCGGGCTCGGCCATCCGAACAAACAGCGGTCGCCCGCGCCGCGCCGCCGAGCGCGGCCGATGCGACGCAAGTTCCGGCCGCGGGGTCGTTCGCGGCGAGCAAGGGACGGTTGACGAACCCGGCTTTCGGCCGGGTGATCGGACGCTTCGGCGAGACCGACGAGCTGGGCCTGACGGCAAAAGGCATCGTCGTACAAACGCGCCCGAACGCGCCGGTGGTCTCGGTACATGACGGCAAAGTGATTTATGCCGGTCCCTTTCGCGGCTACGGGCGTATAATAATCGTTGAACATGGGCAGGGATTTCTTACTCTTCTTGCCGGGCTGGATCGGATCGATGTCCGCGCCGGCCAGGCGCTGCTTGCGGGAGAACCCGTCGGCACGATGAAGGGACCCGCCGAAATCGACGATGTCAGGTCAAGGGATCTGTATATCGAAGTAAGACGTAATGGAGCGCCAGTGGACCCGCTGGCCTGGTTATCCACCCAAAGGGATACGGCAATCCAATGAACCGCACCTTAGAGAACCACAAAGCGCAAAACGGCGGTCCGGCGCGCGGGACAATCGTGGCGGCACTGTTGGGCGTCGCCGCCTTGTCGGCTGTCGCAATCTCGCCCGCAGCCCTGGCTCAAAGCAGCACGTCACCCGACACCTACCGGCAACTGAACCTCTTTGGAGAAGTGTTTGAGCGCGTTCGCGACGAGTACGTCGAAACGGTCAGCGACCAGGAACTGATCGAAGCCGCGATCAACGGTATGCTTATCTCGCTTGATCCTCATTCGAACTTCCTGAGTTCGAAAAGCTATCGCGACATGCGGGTCCAGACCAAGGGCGAGTTCGGCGGGCTCGGGATCGAAGTGACGATGGAGAACGGCGTGATCAAGGTCGTCTCTCCCATCGATGATACCCCGGCATCCCGCGCCGGGCTCGAACCGGGCGACCTGATCACCCATTTGGACGGTGAAGCGATCCTCGGCCTGACCCTCGGGCAGGCCGTCGAAAAAATGCGCGGACCTGTGGACTCCCAGATCGTGCTTTCCGTGCGGCGAGGCGAGGCCAAACCCTTTGATGTCACCATCCAGCGGGCAATCATCAAAATCCGTTCCGTGCGTCACGAGGCGATCGGCAATGTCGGCTACGTCCGGATCACCACCTTCAACGAGCAGACCACCTCGGGTGTCCAGGACGGAGTCGCGGCCCTGACGACCGAGATCGGCGAGAAACTCGCGGGTTTCGTGATCGATCTTCGCAACAATCCGGGCGGCTTGCTGGACCAGGCGATCTCGGTCAGCGACGCTTTCCTTGAAAAGGGCGAAATCGTATCGACGCGCGGGCGCGATCCGAACGACACGTCCAGGGTGCACGCAACGGCCGGTGACATCACAAACGGAAAGCCCATCGTCCTGCTGATCAACGGCGGTTCGGCTTCGGCATCGGAAATCGTCGCCGGCGCATTGCAGGATCACCGCCGGGCGCTGGTGCTGGGCACCCAGTCCTTCGGCAAGGGCTCGGTCCAGACCATCGTTCCGCTGCCCGGGGACGTGGCGATGCGGCTGACCACGGCACGCTATTACACACCGTCCGGCCGTTCGATCCAGAAAACCGGCATATCCCCGGATATTGCCGTTCCGACCGCCCGGATCGAGAAAATCGACGGGGCGCGCCGGCGTGAAACCGATTTGCGCAATGCGCTGGAAAACTCAACGGCCCCGGAACCATCGGATGAACAGAACCCGAGGCCCACGGGAAGAAAATCGGCGGAGGAGCGGGCGGAGGAGGATTATCAACTGGCGCGCGCGGTTGATCTGCTGCGAGGCATCAGCCTCCTCAATACACGCATGGTGAATTGAAACTACCAATTCCGATACCGTCCCTCTCGGGACTTCTGGGCCGGTTCCGCAAGCGCGACCGCCTGGACCCCGAGGAGCTGGACATCGGCGGTGAGGCACCGGACGAAGAGATCGGCGCGACCGACGACGACTCCGCTGAAGAGGCGGAGCCCTCTGGACTTCGGGCCGAGACGCGACCGGGCCTTTCCTCGGAAAAATCCAAACGTCGGTGGGGCCGTCTAGCGGCAATCGCCGGCGGCGTCCTCGCGGTTCTTCTAGTGCTGGGCGGGCTTGGCGCCGTCGTCGGGTGGCTCGTCGTCAATGCCGAGCACGCAGTCGAAGCACGGGAAGCCCTTCATCCCATGGTGACGGTGGAAGTTCTCGCCGACGGTGAACCCGCGCCCCGCAATTCCAGCCGCAGCGGAGAGGTCACGGAAGCGGATGCGGGGCAGCCCTCGGAAGGGGGCGAAAAAACGTCGCAGGGTGAAGGAACGACGCCAGCGGAACCCGTCAAGCCCGTGGATCCACTGGATGGTATCGTGGACACGGCTTTAGTAGAACAAACGGATAGCGGACCGCTCCCGATCATATCGAGCGACGGGCGCCAGTCGTGGGTTGAATATTCGGCACCGTTCGACAAGACCGACCGCCGCCCGCGGCTCGCCATCATCGTCACCAATTTGGGATTGTCGCCGCGAACCACCGAGGCCGTCCTCGAAGCGCTTCCGTCGGAAGTTACATTATCATTCTCGGCCATCACGCCGAACCTGCAGGACTGGGTGGCGCAGGCGCGGCGAAAAGGTCACGAGGTCCTCATCGACTTGCCGATGGAACCGGACGGGTTTCCGCGAAGTGATCCAGGTCAGAACACCTTGCTGACCACCGCCAGCGAGGTCGAGAACCTAAACCGCCTGGAAAGCGTCATGAAACGCAGCGCCGGCTATGTCGGACTCCTGACCCGGATGGGCTCGGCATTCACCGTCAACTCCGAATCTCTAGCTCCCGTCCTGCAAACCCTTAAGGAAAGAGGCCTGCTCTATGTCGACGGGCGGGCGACCTCGCGGACCATGGGCCCGGAACTGGCGTCGCAGATTCAGCTGCCCCGTGCCTACAGCAATCGATTTATCGACGTGACGCCGTCCGTCCGGGCGATTGACGGACGTCTCGCGGAGCTGGAAGAGATCACCAGAGCCAACCGTTTCGCCGTCGGCCTCGCCCAGCCGCTTCCGGTCACCTTGGATCGGCTGACGGCGTGGCTTCCGAGCCTCAGGGCCAAGGGCATCGCCTTGGCGCCCATCACCGCCATTGCCGACAAGCAAAGCTTGAGATAGCCGCGCATGCATCAACCTGCCAAATCCGTATCCACCTTGCCCTATCGATCCTGCGTCGGGATTCTCGTGCTTAATCGCTCCGGAGAGGTTTTCGTCGGGCGGCGCAACGATGTAAGCGGGGCGGCATGGCAGATGCCTCAAGGCGGAATTGACGCCGGCGAAGATCCCCGCGCGGCGGCATTCCGAGAGCTGCGGGAGGAAACCGGCATTCGTTCCGTGGAGATATTGTCGGAAACCCGGGAATGGCTGACCTACGACTATCCGCCGGAAATCCCCCGCCGTTCCTTCGTCAACCGGTACCGGGGCCAGCGGCAGAAATGGTTCGCAATGCGATTCACCGGCGCCGAGGCGGAAATCGATCTAGGGTACCGACACGCGGAGTTCGATGCCTGGGAATGGCGGGCTCTGGAAGAACTGCCCGGCCTAATCGTTGCCTTCAAACGCCCGGTCTATGAAGCCGTGGTAGAGCAGTTTCGCCATCTGGCACGGCCGCTTCCCTGATCAGCCGCACCGAGCCTATGGGCAACCGACCCAGGCGACGCTATGGTCCGCTTTCAACGCGGCAGCAATCGGAACCGTCCCGGCGAAGCAAGATGACGTCAAATGGCCACGGACCGCAATCTTCCCACGACCTTTGAACGGCGCGGCACGACCGTTCCGCTCTCGCAACCCGGGTTCAAGCACACCCGTGTCCGGGAATACGAGTTCGGCAAGGACCGGGTTCTGGAAGCGGTCATGCCGAACTACTCCGGAGTCCGGCGTGGCGAATTGACGGTGATTCCCTGGACCGATCTGAAAGACCGTGCCGCCTTCTCGGAACGCGACAACCACATCATCCAGGATATCATGCGGCTGCGCGGCAAGCAGCCTATCGACCCGATCTATATCCGGCTGCTCTGCCAACGGGCCGACGCGATCCACAACCCCGACGAGGACGAAAGGCGGCTCGCCCGGGAGCAGGCGGAGAACGACCGGATCGATCGCGAGAGCGTCCGCATGTCCTGTCTCGCCCAACTGACCCGCGAATGCGGGATAAGCCGGGGCGACGCCTTTATGTCGAAGGCCAACACCACGACATTGCTCGACCTGATCAACGACGCCCAGCAAGGCGACGGCTTCGATGTACGGATGCTGATCGAGCGGGTCATGCAATTCGCCGCCGAGCGAAGCGGTTCGACCATCGAGGAAGTGCGGGACTGGATGGACCCGCTGGTCGGTCTGATCGCCCCGTTCGGAAGCGTACCGGCGGCGGGAGAGGACCGTTTGGACGGCTTTCTGTTCACCCAGCACCGCAACCTTCTCGGCTTCCGCAAGTCCCTGCACCACCACACGGCGAACGCCACCGGTGACGCTGCCCAATCGATCGCTCTGATCCTCGAGGTCTGCGACCAGACCATCACCTATGTCAATTCACGCCTTGTACACCTCGATTCGCTTCTCGGCCGTTTCGCGGACATGTTCGAGGAAATCGACGGATCGCTCGCCAAACTGAAGAAACTGCTGCGCGACGTTACCTACGCCCTGGACGGTTGGAAGGAACTGATCGACATCTGGGACGAGGCGATCGAGGGGATCGGCATGGTTGGCGGAGAGCAAGCGCTGCTCCGCGCGGTCGATCACATATTGCTCTATCTGCCCGTCATTCCCGCGCGAGAGATCCGCGGCGCCAATCCCGGTGACATGATGGAACGGGAAAGGACGCGGCTCACCCTGGTCCGGTCGATGCATTCCTGGACGACGAACGAAATGGATGCGGAACTTCAGGACCGGGTCGAAGCCGGCCGAAACCGGATCGAACTCGAGAGCAAATGGGACAAGGACTGATCGATCCTGCCTTAGGCTCTTTCGGCATTGGGATTTGAGATCGTGGTCCGCTGCATCAGACGCCGGTGATTGTCCGTGTCGTAAGGTGTTGCGCGGTGCAGGACGGCGCGGTTGTCCCAGATAATAAGATCACCCGTCCGCCACGCGTGGCGGTAAATCGCCTCGGGCGGCGTCGCGAGTTCGAGGAGGTCCTTCAGCAACGCGCTCCCCCTATCGTCGGGCCATCCTTCAATCCGAGCGGCATGGGCGCCGATCATCAGGGATTTGCGACGGGTAACAGGGTTGGTCTGTACGAGGGGATGACGGACAGGCGGGGTCTGGGCCGCTTCCTCGGCGGTGAAGTGAAAACCGATCTCGCGCCGGGCATGCAGAATGTCATGTTCGACGACGAGACCGTCGATTTCGCGCCGGCGATCCGGTGCCAGTGCCTCAAAAGCGGCACGGGTCGAAACGAACTCCGTCGCGCCGCCGACCGGCGGAACCTCGCGCGCGGTCAGGATCGAACACAGCGACGGGGTCTCCTTAAAGGTGCTGTCGGCGTGCCAGAGATAGTTGCCCCGTTGATAATCCATGCGCCGGTCGCCCTTGGCGATGATATCCCCCGATTTGATGTCGATATTGGATTGTCGCGCGAAGAAAGTACCCCCGGTCGGGCTGGCGCTGATGGTCTTTTCCAGCGGACCGAAGCGTTCGCTGAACGCGACCTGTTGGTCGTCGGTCATCGGCTGATCGTGGAAAACCAGAACGCCGTATTCCTCGAACGCCCGGCGGATCTCGGCAAAAGCCGCCTCGTCGAGATCGTTGACCAGATCGACTCCGCTGATCCGTGCGGCGAAGGTTTCAGTGATCGGCTCGATTTTCACGCCACCCTCCCCGGCTGAACCCGCCCGGATCATCTTGCCGCCGACGTGCCGGCCACGTCCAGATCCGTTGGCCAAGGGCCGTTCGCCCATGTGATGAAGACGAGAACCGTTTGACGTTCCGAGCGAGCAAGGCGGAGAATTACCGCCGAACCCGTACCATCTCGGTCTTCCAGGAAACCCCCTTGGACCTGTATCCTGCACGATGCGATGGTTTGAGTGACCATTTGAAGCGCGCGACCGCCAACCAACACGTAAGAATTCCGGGGCACACTGCCGGCCGCATCGGCGGCATCGACGGGCCCCATAAAAACGAGAAAGCCTAAACCCTAACGATCCCGGGGCGGTAACCCGCGCCGGACAACATCCCGGAGGACTCATGCCCGAATCAAATCTCTTCGTCGGTATTGCCGGCTATGTCGGCCGCCGCGATGCCACCGGCAAGGTCGGCGTGTTTCGCCGTTCCACCGAAGGCGGTGAGTGGAGCCATGTTTTCGGCGATCACGAAACCTACTCGGTCTTCGTTCACCCGAAGGATCCCAGCATCGTTTTTGCCGGAACGTCCGAAGGGGTGTTCCGCAGCAAGGATCACGGCGCCACCTTCAAGAAAACGGCGTTTCCGGACGGTGGGATGCAGATCTGGAGCTTTCTGGTCGCCGATGACAATCCCGACAAAATGTATGCCGGTGCGTCGCCGATCAATGTCTATCGCTCGGACGACCGGGGCGAAAGCTGGCGCAAGCTGCCGAACCCCGGAATTCCCGAACGGTGCAAGGGGCCGTTCGAGCCCCGGGTGATGCGTATGGCTCAGACGCCGGGAAACTCGAACGAGATTTATGCGGCCCTGGAGATTGCCGGCGCTATGCGGACCACCGATGGCGGCGAGAGCTGGGAGGATCTATCTGACGATCTGGTCCGGCTTTCCGACCTGCCGCATCTGGCCAGCCAGATCGTCCAGAAAGAAACCAATGCCGAAGGCATGCTGGACGGGCACGCCATCACCATCAGCCCCGGCGATCCCGGCTCCCCGATCATCGCCTGCCGGATGGGACTGTTCCGCACCCGGGACGGCGGCAAATCCTGGCAGGACATGGAGGTCAAACGCTTCTCTCCGACGACCTACGGCCGGGACGTCAAGGCCTCTCTGCACGACCCGAACACGCTCTACTCGGCCCTGTCCGTCGCCGCGGCGAGCCATGACGGCGGCGTGTACAAGAGCACGGATAACGGCGAGACCTGGACCCGCTTCGACAAGGTTCAGGTGCACGGCACGATCATGTCGATCGGCCTGCACAATTCCGACCCGAACCAGGTCTATATCGGAGCCCGCTACAACGGCGAGATCTTCGGTACCACGGACGGTGGAAAGAACTGGAAAGAGATGTCCCTGCCGGTGGAGGTCAAGGACATCTACTCCCTCGCCGCCGGATAAGCGCCGAGGCGGAAGGCGGCGCCTCTATTCCGCCGCCATCCGCCGGGTGGCCAGAATCTCGTTATCTCCGACCAGTTCCATCGGCGCCCAATTGCGCGAGCGGACATAATCCGGACGCGGGTTTTCGACATCCGCCGGACGATTGGCGCAGAGATTGTAACAGAGGTAGATCTGCCAGCGGTCGCGCGCCGACAGATTGTGGCCCGACGCGTGCAGCACGTTGCAATCGAAGATCGCCGCCGTTCCCGGTTTACCGGTGATCGCCACCGGATCCGGCGCACCTTCCATGCGCGCCCGCACCATGGCCGCCGGCGTCGCCCAGAATTTGTAGACCGTCGATTCGTCGTAGTACGGATCGAACCGGCCATCGGCATGGCTGCCCGGCAGCATGTAGAGACACCCGCCGATCTCCGTCGCCTCGTCCAGCATCACCATCATCGTCGCCATTTTCGGCTCGGCGATGCCGTCGAGATGCCAGGAGCCGAAATCCTGATGCCAGTGCCAGACCGTGCCCTCGATCGAAGGTTTCATGTTGACCTTGCAGTGATGCATATAGAGCCGCTCGTCGCCCAGCAGCTGTTGCGCAACCCCGAGGGCCCGGGGCGTCCGCGAGAGCGCGCGATACGGCGCCGCGTAGGTCGGACCGTCGGGCTCGTGCATGCGGAACATCGTCTTCGCCTTGCCGTCCGCGCCTTCGCGGAAGATGCCGTCGGCTTCCACATGCCGCAGGCGCTCCGTCTCGGCCCGCAGCACCTCCACCTCGTCGGGCGAGAACAGTTCGGGAAAGACGAGAAAGCCGTCCCGCTTGTACGCGTCGATCTGGTCCGGGGTAAGGTTCATCTCGGCCTCCTCGAATGCCACCCGACCAGTCTAGGCGGCGGGAATGCCCTGGCTCAATCGAAATGCGGATGGCTTGAGGGCGTTGGCGTCGCCGGTCCATGGGGTTAAGCTCTCGGCAAGATGCGGTTCAGGCGCCCCGGATAGGGAAAAATCGGTGCGGGTCACGCGAACGGAATGGCGCGATAATCCAAAGCCGTTACCCGATCGCCGGATGGTGGTCGCCGTCGGCGACGTGCATGGCTGCGCCGGCCACCTTGAGGCGATGTACCAAGCCTTGGCCGAGGATGTCGGACGTCTTCGGCCCGAGGAGACCACGTGCATCCTGCTGGGAGATCTGGTGGACCGGGGCCCGGATTCGCTGGATTGCCTGGGCCTCGCCGCCGACGGATTGCAGGCGTTCCTTCGCAACACCCCGGTCGAGGATATCCGGCTTCTGGGCAATCACGACGCCTGGCTGAAACAGGCGGTTCTGGGCAGCTTGAGCGAGGAGGATGCGCGGGTCTGGGCGCATAACGGCGGCGATGCCACTTTCGCCAGTTTCGGCATTCTCTCCCCGGCCGGCGCAGAAGAGCTTTGCGCCGCGATCCGTGGCAAGGCACCGGCGGAGGTGGTAACGCTGCTCGGCTCGATGGCGTTGAACCATCGGGTCGGCGATCTTCTGTTCGTTCATGCCGGGGTTGATCCCCGCCGACCGCTGGAGGATCAGAGCGAGCATACGCAGCTCTGGATCCGCGACGCCTTCCTGCACGCCGAGGACTGGCCATTCGAGGTGCTGGTGGTCCACGGCCATACGATCGACGTTCCGCATGGTGAACCCGAGATATTCGCGCATCGGATCGGCATCGATACCGGCGCCTTTGCCTCCGGTGTCCTGACGGCGATCGAGTTCTTCGGCGCGAGCCTGCGCTTCGTGGCTATCGACTCTCGCTGAATTTCCTTACGCAACCACATAGACTTAGCTGAACGGCCCCGCGCCGTGCCCTTCCCGCTCGGATCGGGCCATGCCATTGTTGGGGACGACCAAGGTCTGGGGAGAATGCCTGATGGCCGGCCATGTTCTTGCGATCGACCAGGGGACGACATCCTCGCGGGCCATCGTGTTCGACGCAGATATCCGGGTTCGCGGCGTCAGTCAGCGTGAGTTTCCGCAGTATTATCCCGACTCCGGGTTCGTCGAACACGACCCCGAGGAAATCTGGGGCAGCGTCGTCTCCACCGCCCGCCAGGCGATCGACGCCGCCGGCATCTCACCGGGCGACCTCGCCGGCATCGGCATCACCAATCAGCGCGAAACCGTGGTCCTGTGGGAACGCCGAACAGGCAAGCCGGTCGGCCGGGCCATCGTCTGGCAGGACCGGCGCACGGCCCCCATGTGCGAGGATCTGCGGGCTCGGGGTCTGGAGGCGACCTTCACCGCCAAAACCGGTCTGCTGCTTGACCCCTACTTTTCCGGCACCAAGCTCGCCTGGATGCTGAACCACGATCCCGTGATCCGAGCCCGGGCTCAGGCCGGAGAACTTTGCTTCGGGACCATCGATTCCTGGCTGATCTGGAAACTGACCAGCGGCACGGTTCACGCCACCGACGCGACCAACGCGTCGCGGACCCTGCTCTTCGACATCGCCGGCAACCGGTGGGACGAGGAACTGCTGGGCATTCTCGATATTCCCGCCGCGCTGCTCGCGGATGTCAGGGATAGTGCCGACGATTTCGGCACGACCGATCCCACCGTGCTGGGCGCGGCGATCCCGATCCTCGGCGTGGCCGGCGACCAGCAGGCCGCCACCATCGGCAATGCCTGCTTCGCGCCCGGAATGATGAAATCCACCTACGGCACCGGCTGTTTCGCGCTATTGAATACCGGGACGGACCGGGTGCCGTCGCACAACCGTCTGCTTACAACCATCGCCTATCGCCTCGGCGGCAAGACGACCTACGCCCTTGAGGGATCGATTTTCATCGCAGGCGCCGCGGTTCAATGGCTCCGGGACGGGCTCGGGGTGATCCGTGATGCCTCCGAGTCCGGAGGTCTCGCGGCCAAGGCTGACCCCAGGCAATCGGTCTATCTTGTTCCGGCTTTCACCGGTCTCGGCGCGCCGCATTGGGACGCGGAGGCCCGTGGCGCGATCTTCGGCATGACCCGAAACACGGGTCCGCGTGAATTCGCCCGCGCGGCGCTGGAAAGTGTCGGCTTCCAGACCCTCGACTTGCTGGACGCCATGAAACGGGACTGGACCGGCATGTCCGGCGATACCGTCCTTCGGGTTGACGGCGGCATGGTCGCCTCGGACTGGACCATGCAATTCCTGGCGGACATCCTGGCCGCGCCGGTCGACCGTCCGGTCATTCTGGAGACCACCGCTCTCGGCGCCGCCTGGCTGGCGGGCTCCCGAGCCGGAGTCTGGCCCGGGATGGATGAGTTTTCCCGGAAATGGGCGCTTGAACGGCGGTTCGCGCCGTCGATGGACGCCTCCGTGCGCGATCAGCGGGTTTCAGGCTGGCGCGACGCGGTACGGCGGACGCTGAGTGGCTAATCCTAAGCCGGGCGAACGCCTATCATATTGACCATAAGATAGGGGAGGTACTTTCTCGCACCCGCGTCTCCCAAACCGTGCGCTGCGAGCGCATGGTCGACGTACCGTTCAGCTTGCGAGATCTCGAAGAACTCTCCGAGGACATTGGTCGAATACAGGGTGTTTTTCCATTGCAGTTCCGGAAACAGAGCCATGATCCCCCTCCAGCTAAACCTGTAATAGTCGTCGGGATAGGGATGGTAGGCGTGAACCCAAGGCACGGCGACGAACAACGAACCGCCGGGCCTGAGGAGCCTCGTCAATTGTTCCGCCATGCGCCATGGGCGGTCCACATGCTCAAGCACGGCGCTGCAAATAATCAGCGCGAAACTGGCGGGTGCAAGCATATCTTCGGGCGGAGTCATCGTAAGATCAAACACGACATCGACGTTCTTGCCTGCTTCCAAATCCACTGCGATATAAGGCACATTCGGATAAAGCGACCTGAAGTCCGCCGCACCACCATGATCCTTGCCACCGACTTCGAGAATCGGACCTGAGGTTCTTGGTACGGCTTTGGAAAGGTATGCCAACTGGTTCACGCGCGCCGCACTCCATCGGAATCACGCCGTTTCAACCGCTGTACCGGGATCGCTGCGACGTGGCAACTTTGCATTGAAATGGAGGTGTAACCCAACGCTACCGTCATGTCAGTCCGATTCACCGTGTGGCCGAACGGCTCCAAGGAGCATGCCTATGAACCTCTCTGCCGGCGCGTTTGGCCACTCCCGCAAAAAAAATTTGCACGGTTGTGCCCGGCTTCACCATTTGACAGACCGCGCGTTGATCGATAGCAATATGTAATGTTATAACATCTCCAGTAGACTCATGAAAAAACCCGCTGCCCGATGGGGAGTGACACTCATGTTGTGTTTCACCCTCGTCGCAATGTTCTCCCTCGGTCCTAGGGCCCACGCATCGCCGCGTACCGTCGCCACGATAAAGCCCCTGCATTCTCTCGTCGCGGGCGTGATGGCGGGGGTTGGAGCGCCTGTCCTCCTGGTAACGGGAACAGCTTCACCCCATGACCATGCGCTGAAACCGTCCCAAGCCCGCGCCCTGGCAGCGGCGGATCTGGTGATCTGGATCGGCCCGGAAATGGAGGGGTTCTTCGCCAAGGCCGCCGCGTCACTCGATTCGAAGACGACCCTGCTCACCCTGATCGATCATGACGGCCTTACCCGCCTGCCGGCGCGCGAAGGCGGCGCCTGGGAGACGCCTCATGACCACGGCGCCGGCGCGCATGGGGAGATCAAGGAAGCCCACGGTTACCATGACCCGCATGTCTGGCTGGACCCCGCGAACGGGCGCGCCATCGTCGCCCTGGTCGCCGATACGCTCGCCCGGATGGATGCTGGGAACGCACCGGTCTATCGCGCCAATGCCGCGCGCATGATCCAGGATCTCAAGGCGCTTGAGCAGGAGATAGCCGATCTGGTCACCCCGATCCGCGACGTTCCCTTCATCGTCTTCCACGACGCCTATCAGTATTTCGAGGCGAGATTCGGCGTCAACGCGGCCGGGTCGATCAGCGTCTCACCCGAGCGCCGTCCAAGCGCCAGGCGTCTGGTCGACATCCGCGCCCGGATCGCGACATCCCGAGCCGCCTGCATTTTCACAGAACCACAGTTTCCTCCGAGACTCGCCGAAACCGCCAGGGAGGGAACACCGGCGCGCCTCGACACGCTCGATCCGCTTGGCGCCGATATCGAGCCCGGGCCGGACGCCTATGCCACGCTGCTGCGTCGTCTCGCATCATCCCTCGTGTCCTGTCTCAGGGGTTAGCGGAATGCCAGCCGGCGCCCCGCCAGTGACAGAATGAAAAATAGTGCCGCAGCGGTGACGATCGCGGGCCCGGACGGCAGATCCCACTGAAAGGAGCCGGCAAGGCCCGCCAGGACCGAGAGCATTCCAAAGATACTCGCCACGATGGCCATCTGCTCCGGAGTACGGGATAGCGAGCGCGCAGCCGCCGCTGGAATGATCAGCAACGAGGTGATCAGCAGGATCCCCACGACTTTCATCGCGATCGCGATGGTCACCGCGATGATCATCATGAAAGCGATCTGGACGCGGCGCACCGGGACGCCCTCGACCCGCGCGAGGTCCTCGTGCACGGTGACCGCAAGCAGTGGCCGCCACAGCCAGACCAAACTGCCCAGCACGCAGGCGGCCCCCACATAGACCACGGCAACGTCGCTCCAGGTGACCGACAACACATCACCCAACAGGTAACCGATCAGGTCCACTCTCAGGGTTTCCATGAAAGCCAGGGACACGAGGCCGAGAGACAGCGCGCCGTGGGAGAGAATGCCCAGCAAGGTATCTGACGCCAACGCGCTCTGCCGTTGGCCCAAAGCCATGATCAACGCGGCCGCCGCGCAAACGCCGACGATCCCGATGGTCGGGTCGACTCCGATCAGGAATCCCAGCGTCAGCCCGAGCAAGGCGGAATGCGACAGCGTGTCGCCGAAATAGGCCATGCGGCGCCAGACCACGAAGCTGCCGAGAGGCCCGGCGACAGCGGCAATTCCCAGAGCCGCCAACAACGCCCGAATCAGAAATTCATCCACTTTTCGCCTCGCCGGAATGGCCATGCGCGTGGGGATGAGAATGGGAGTGGTCATGGTCATGGTTATGGCCGTGTCCGCCACCGACATCGACCACTTCACCATCGAGCCCGTGCACATGGTCGTGGTGGTGGCGGTAGGCGGCCAGATGCCCCGCCGCGCGCTCGCCGAACAGCGCCACATAACTCGGGTCGATTTCCACATCGGTCGGATGGCCGGTGCAGCAGATATGATGGTTGAGGCACACCACCCGGTCCGTCGCCGCCATCACCACATGCAGATCATGCGAGACCATGAGGATGCCGCACTCCCTGCGGCGCCGCGTCGCCTCAATCAGCTCCATGAGCTCGTCCTGACCATGGATATCAAGGCCTTGGGCGGGCTCGTCCAGAACCAGCAGATCCGGGTTCCTCAGCAGCGCCCTCGCGAACAGGACCCGCTGGGTCTCGCCCCCGGACAGCGCCCGCATGGGCCGGTCGGCAAGCGCGCTGATCCCGACCTCCTCCAACACCTCTCGGCGTTGGCCGGCGGCGACCGGGCCCCCCAGCGACAGAAACCGGCGCACGGTGATCGGCAGCGTCGCGTCCAGTTCCAGTTTCTGCGGCATGTAACCGACCCGGAGCCCTGGCTGCATCGCCGTCCGCCCTTCATCGGCCCGAAGCAGGCCCAGCAGCACCCGCAGCAGCAGCGTCTTTCCGGCACCGTTCGGGCCGATCAGGCTCACCATCTCGCCAGGCATCACCGCGATCCCGACATTGTCGAGAACAGCCTCGCCGCCCCGGCGCACGGTCACACCGTGGCATTCGATCAGGGCATCGCTCATTGCGGGGCGTAATCCGGCAAACAGGCCGGGCAAAGGCCACGCACCTCGAGGGTCGTTTCCGACACCCGGAAACCGGCGGCAGCAGCCCGATCTTCGATGGCGCGCTCGATCGACGAATCCTGGATCTCGGCGGCGTCGCCGCATTCCTCGCAGATCAGAAACTGGCCGACATGGTCGCGGCCCGGATGCCGGCAACCCACATAGGCCTTCAGTGATTCGATCTTGTGGACCAGGCCATGGGCCCGCAAGAACTCGAGCGCGCGATAGACTGTCGGAGGGGCCACCGGACGTTCGTCCGGCGACAGGGCCGCCAGGATCTCGTATGCGCCGACCGGCACGTGGCTTTTCCAGACGATCTCCAGCACCCGGCGCCGTTGCCCGGTAAGCCGGGCCCCGCGCATCCGGCAGATCGTCTCGGCGCTGGCGATTGCGCCGGTCACACAATGTGTGTGGTCATGATCGGGATCGGCGAAAGGACCCTGAATGCTCTCGTCCATGGCGGCATCCGGTTGTTTTGAGATGTTATAGTATTGCATTGGCGCCCAGGGAAGGGCGAAGGGGCCGATTTTCGCCCGTTCATTGGCGCCGGCGGCACCAGAACTGATACATGGAAACGAATGTCAGCGGGTTGTCGGCTTCGAACGCGGCCCAGTTCGCAAGGTCGATACAGCCAGGGTCGCTTGGAAACCGCTCGACAAACCGGCTTTTCACGGTCGCATCGCGGAACAGGAAGCCGAGAAACTCCAGCTCGTTATCTTCTAAAAGCCGCTGCAGCGCCGGGATGGTGAACTGGTGTTCCTGGGCATGAAACAGCAAATCCCGGATCGCCGACGTCGCATTGTAGTCAAGCGACCGGCACGTCGCCTCGGCATCCGGATGGCCGCTCAAGGAAAGCGCGGCGCGAAAAGCCCTGATGCCCTCCAGTGTGGGCGGGAAATTATGATCCGCGATCCAACGCCGAAGCCTGGTGACATTCTCCCGTGCCGCCGCGCTGTAGAGGGCGATCTTCATCACGCCCCCCGTCGCCAGCACCGATAGAAGCGCCTTCAGACCGGCCGCAGGGTCGGCCATGTGATGCAGAACGCCGGTGCATTCGATGATCTGGAAGCGTTCCGCTATGGCCGGCAGCCCCAAGATGTCGGCCCGGGCATATCGGATCGCGCCGTAGCCCAGACGGTCCGACACGCGCCTGGCGTAGGCAAGGCTCGGCCGGCTGAGATCAACCGCAAGGATTGACGCGCCGGCATAGGTCATCGCCGCCTGTACCGCCTGCCGCCCGGTCCCGCAGCCGGCGATCAGAACCCGGGGCGCATCGGGAAGCGGGTCGAGGACCGGCGTGTTGGGCGCGATTTCCTGCCCGATTTGCGCAAGCGGATCAATCGGCTCGTAGCGGGTAAGAGCGTTCCATCGCGGGTAGGGATTGTCCTCGTACTGCGCTTTCACGGCGTGCGAGACACTATCATCGATCGGCGTCAGATCCGGAATTTCGCCCGCGATGCGTTCCTCGCGTACCCGGTCAAGGATCAGGACATCAAGATCCTCGGCCATCGCGGCTTCTGCGGCATCCCGCCGCGCCGATGCCCAACGCCTGATCGGCTCGACATGCTGCAGTGTCCGATAGGCCGCGAGCAGATGGAGATCGGCCGGCTCAACCTGCGCTCCGCCTTCAATCGCCGCAACGACATCCACGCCGAGCGCATCGAGCCATGCTTCCTCACGCGGCGAAACCGCCCAGAGATATTCGTTGAGCCCACCCTGCCACGCGAGAGCCCGTGCGAAGCCGTTGCACCCGACGGGGATCACGCCGCCCCGCATGCGGGCACGAAGCAAGCATTCGCGCGCTTCGGTGAACAAGGTTTCCAGTAGAGGGTCGGTGATCAGCGAGTCCATGAGATGGGCAATGGCAAGATCTCCAGCCACCTTTAGAAGCTCTTGCAGATCGGCCGGTTGGAGCGGCTCGTGTTCAAGGACCAACCATGGTGCGAGATCCCGGCGCAAAAAAGCCTGGCTGGCAAGGTTGAGGGTGTTGCTCTCGACCTCGCGGCTCTCCAGGCACGCGATCAGAATCCGGCGCGGCGCTTCGCCTGGACAAGACCGCACATCTTCGCCCATCCGGGCCAAGGCTTCCGCCGCGTGGGACAGCGCCGCCGCGTTGCCGGGCCCGATCGCCAATGCCTGATGATAGTAAAGGATCGCCTCGTCGATCCGCCCGGCATCGCGCAGGATGTTGGCAAGGTTGAGATTGGCGCCGACCGTGTCCGGTGCGAGACGCTGGCATCTCTGGGCGAGACGGATCACCTGCGCCGCCGAACCGTGGGCACGCGAAAGAAGAGTCACGAGGTCGAACAGCGCCTCCAGATACGCCGGGTTGGCCGTCAGCGCGCGGCGCAGATTAGCGAATGCCTGAGCACTTTTGCCCAAAGCCTGCTCGCTCTCCGCGAGAATGCGCCGCAGGGTCGGATCCGCCGGCACCAATCCTAGGAGCAACCGCGCGTGGACCTCGGACTGCACATGATCTCCGGCGGCGAAGGACGCGGAAAGATCCGCGAGCGCCCGCCGCGCCGCATCCGGATCAATCGACGGCGTGGGCGCGGTGGGGCCGTCAGTGCCGTCTGTATGGGTCATGGCGAGCGTCTCGATCCCAGGGCGGGCCGGCGCGGCCCCATGCCATTCGGAGTCTAAACATATCGGAGCACCGCCGGAATGGTCTAACCCGGGCCGGCGGCATGGTCAGGTGCGGCGTTCTGCCTGGCGCCAAGGCGGTGGAGAATAGCCAGATCCCACAGCCCGAAACTGATCACCGACGATTCGCAATCCGCCGATAAGCGCTACGAAAGCCCCATCACCTCGACCTGTGCGCCGTCTGGGATATCGGGCTCGAACCCCCAGATCTGGCCATAGAAGGAGAGCTCCCCGTCCAGGGCGCGGCGAATGTTCGCCGCCTGTCGAAAACCGTGCCCCTCGCCCTCGAAGGGGATATAGGCAACGGGAACCTTTTTGCCGCGCAGAGCCGCGACCATCGCCTCGGCCTGGTTCGGCGGGACAACCTTGTCGTCAAGCCCCTGGAAGAATATCACCGGCGCCGACAGCCCTTCGGTGTGATGGATCGGAGAGCGCTCGATATAGAGATCGCGGCGTTCCGGGTAAGGCCCGATCAACTGATCGAGGTACCGGCTTTCGAATTTGTGGGTATCGCTCGCCAGGGCCTCGAGATCACCGATCCCATAGAGCGAGCAGCCGGCGGTGAAGGTATTGTGAAACGCGAGCGCGGCCAGAACCGTGTAGCCGCCCGCGCTGCCGCCACGGATCGCGAGGCGCGACGGATCGGCGAGGCCGCGCGCGACCATGGCTTCGGCACCCTTGACCACGTCCTCGACATCGGCGATGCCCCACTGGCCGTAAAGCGCTTCACGGAAAGCCCGGCCCCAGCCGGTCGAGCCGCGATAGTTCACGTCGAGAACCGCGAAGCCCCGGCTGGTCCAATACTGGATGGCAAGACTGAAGGCCGAGGACGCGGCACCGGTCGGCCCGCCATGGCCACGCACCACCAGAGGCGGCGAGCCGCTCGGCGGCGTGATGTCGTCATTGCGCGGCGGATAGTAGAAGGCGTGAGCGGTTTCCACGCCGCCGGGACCGGTCGGAAAGTCGATCGGCTCCGGCGCGGAAAGGTAGCGGGAATCCGGCACCTCGTTGACCGATCGCTTCACCGTCTCCCACTCGCCCGTCGAGAGGTCCACGAGAATGATCCGCCAAGGCTCTGTCGCGGAGGCCGCATTGACCGCAAGACGGCCCCTCGAAACCGAAGGCGCGCCGAATTCGGTGAACGGCAGGTCGAGCGGCTGAAAGACGCCGGCGCGGATCTCGCCCAACCGGGTCAGCCCATTTTCGATCCGACAGGTCCAGATCCGAGCTTCTTCGACGATCGCATAGGTAGCACTCGATATGGACCAGCAGGGCAAGCCGTATTCCGCCTGGTCACGGCATAACGCCTCGATGCCGTTGTCCCGCGCGGCATAGTGGTTCCACCAACCACTCTCGCGGTCAGAAACGAAATGCAAGCTGCCATCGGGCGCGAATTCGGGCTGGAACACCGCCTCGCCATCACCGCCCGCAACAACAATTGGTTCGCCAAGGGAACCGTCGGGGAGGAATTCAGCCCGCCACAGCTTCGTTGCATCCCATGGCATCGCCGGCAGATCCCAGGTCAGCCATGCCACGGCCCCACCATCCGGTGCTAGCCGTGGCGCCGCATAAAAGTCATGACCGGAAGCCAGAACCTGAACCGGCCCTCCACCGAGCGGCACCGCTACAAGGTCATTTTCGGGCGGGCCCGACTCGATGTGGGTTTCGCGGACCGCGATCAACCGGCCTCGCCCAGCGTCGAGAACCAAGGAGGCGAAACGCCAAGGACCCGGCTTGGTGATCGCGACCGGCGTTTCGCCCGGCGCTACACGATAGATCGCCTGGTCCTGGAAATTGACGAAATAGGCGCACCCGCCGGCGATTGTGACCGCCCCGCCGCCATATTCATGCACACGCGACCGGGCATTGAAGGGAGCGGGTAGAACGTCCTCTATGGCACCGTCATCGCGGCTTCGGACAATGACCACACGGCCGGATTCGGAAGCACGGGCTTCCGTCCACCACAAATCACCGCCGTCAAGGACGACACCGCCGAGACCGAGCGATCCCCCGGCGACGCTATCCGACGTGATCGGCGACGGCCAGGCGCCGAACGGTACCGGCTCGGCCGTCATCCGAGGCTCAGCCCTCGGCCACCTTATGGCCCGCCATGCGCTCCAGAGCAGTGACCATGCCGGAATGGTCGAGCACCTGATCGCCATGCGCGGCGCAGGAATTGAACAGTTCCTGGGCCGTCGCGGTATTCGGCAGGCTGACACCCAGCGACTTGGCACCCTGCAGGGCGAGGTTCAGGTCCTTCTGGTGCAGCTCGATCCGGAAGCCCGGCGCGAAGGTGCGCTTGATCATCCGCTCGCCATGCACCTCGAGAATGCGCGACTGGGCGAGGCCGCCCATCAGGGCTTGGCGCACCTTGGCCGGATCGGCGCCGGCCTTGGAGGCGAAGACCAGCGCCTCGCCCACCGCCTCGATGGTCAGCGCGACAACGATCTGGTTGGCGACCTTGGTGGTTTGGCCGACGCCGTTGTCGCCCACCAGAGTGATGTTCTTGCCCATCAGCTCGAAGACCGGCGTGGCGCGGTCGAAATCAGCCTGGCTGCCGCCCACCATGATGGTCAGCGACGCCGCCTTCGCCCCGACCTCACCGCCAGAAACCGGCGCGTCGAGATAGCCGCAGCGCGCCGTCTTGATCCTGTCGGCGAAGACCTTGGTTTCGATCGGCGAAATCGAGCTCATGTCGATGACGAGCTTGCCGGCGGAGAGCCCTTCGGCCACGCCGCCCGCGCCGAACAGCACCGCCTCTACCTGCGGCGTATCGGGGACCATGACAATGATCATCTCCGAGGCCTCGGCCACCGCCTTGGCGTTGGCGACAACCTTGAGGCCAGCATCCACCAGTTCCTTGGCCGCCGGAGTCTTGTGAATGGCGCTGATCACCTCGTGCCCGCCCGCCAGCAGATGCCCCGCCATCGGCGCGCCCATGATGCCCAGGCCAATGAAACCAATCTTCATGTCCGTATCCTTCCCGCAGGTATGAGTGCTTTATCCCGGTTATCGCGTGGAATTGCCAACCGGAGCAAGGGGCGCCGGCCGTGGCCCGGCCCTATTCGCCCTTGAAAACCGCCTTGCGCTTTTCGTGGAAGGCGGCGACGCCTTCGGCGAAATCGGCCGATGTGCGCAGGCGGCCATAGGCGTTGCCCTCGATCTCGATACCGGCCTCGACCGTGGTGTTCTGGGCGGCGTTGAGCACGCCCTTGATGGTACGCTGAGCCAGCGGCGAAAACTCCCGAAGCTCGTCCACCAGCTTGTCGGTGGCGGCCTCGAGCTCGTCGTCCGGCACGCAATCCAGGATGAAGCCCCATTCCTTCGCCTCGGCGCCGGAGACCCGGCGCGAGCGGAAGGTCATGTCCTTGGCCCGCTGCATGCCGATCATGTGCAAGAGGCGGATCGAGCCGCCGGAGCCGGGAATCTGGCCGATCCGCTGTTCCGGCAGGGCGTATTGCGTGGTTTCGGACGCGATCCGGAAGTCGCAGGCGAGCGAGATCTCGAACCCGACACCGAACGTGTAGCCTCGGTTCGCCGCGATCACCGGCTTATGGCAGCGCGCCGGCGCGGCCATGTTGTCGGCTAGGCGCGAGACCAGCTCGGGCGGCGCGGCGAGAAACCCGGCGATATTGCCGCCGGAGGAGAAATGCTTGCCTTCGGCGCGGAGCACGATGACCCGCACCCGGTCGTCCTTGTCCAACTCCTCGAACACCAGGCGCAACTGCTCGCGCTGGGGGATCTCAATGATGTTCAGGGGCGGACGGTCGAGAATGATGTCGGCGCGCTCGCGGGTCTCGTCGATCTCGACGCGAAAGCCGTTCAGCTCCGCCAGAATCTCGTGCCGTTTGGCGGTGAAGGAGTTGGGCATGGATGGGATCCTCAGCTCAAGGTCAGGTCTTTGGCCACCCGGCGCGGGCGCGTCGACGGGAAGGGGTTCGATTTCCCGAAAATACCGCTATGTTGCGGGCAAGCAACCGATATGCGGAGGAGATCCTCATGCCATCTTTCGACGTCGTCTCGCGCACCGAAATGCCGGAAGTCGACAACGCCATCCAAGGCGCCATGCGCGAGATCGGCACGCGCTTCGACTTCAAGGGCAGCCAGTGCTCCATTGAGCGTGCAGAGCAAGTGCTGACCATCAAGGCGGACGACGCTCTCAAGCTGAAACAGGTTCAGGAACTACTGCGCGGCTATCTCGCCAAGCGCAAGGTCGATCACAACGCCCTCGACTACAAGGACCCCGAAGCGGCGTCCGGCAACACCCTGCGCCAGACGGTCCTGGTGAAGCAGGGGATCGAGCGCGAGCTTGCGCAGAAGATCGTCAAGGGCGTGAAGAACGCCAAGATGAAAGGCGTTCAGGTAGCGATCCAGGGTGACGAGTTGCGGGTCAGCGGCAAGAACGCGACGACCTGCAGGCGGCCATCGCCCTGATCAAGGGGATGAAGCTGGACCAGCCGCTGCAATATGTGAATTTCCGGGATTGAACACTGGTTTGCGAATCCCTGGACTTGACCCAGAGATTTCGCGCTCAGATCCGGCTGCTCCACTCTTCATCGTCATCCCGCGCTTGACGCGGGATCCAAGCCTGAAAAGTGTCAACGTGACACCGGGCAAATCATGATACTCGTTTGCAGGATCGGACCTATCTTGATCACCGCTCCGCTATCCGTCGCGCGCTAGCGCTTTAGGCTTGGGCCCCGCATCGCGTGCGGGGCGACGAACCTAATTGAGGTCCACCCCCGCCTCCGCCCGGTACTCCCCCGCGACCAGCATCCGGCGGAGGATCTTGCCGACCGGGGATTTCGGGATCTCGGCGACGAAGACATAGGCGCGGGGCCGCTTGAACGGGACAAGATCGCTTTCGAGGCACCAGGAATTCAGGGCCTCTTCGCTCACCGGCTCGCGGCGGGTGAGGAAAGCGGTGACCTGTTGGCCCCAGCGCTCGTGCGGCAGGCCAACCACCGCGACTTCTCCCACCGCGGGATGTAGTGAGAGCACGCTTTCGATCTCCGCCGGCAGGATGTTCTCGCCGCCGGAAATGATCATGTCGTCGACCCGGCCGGTGACGAACAGGTCGCCGTCGCCGTCGCGATAACCCACATCGCCGGTGAAGTACCAGCCGTTGTGCAGCGCCTTCTCATTGGCATCCGGACGGTTCCAATAGCCCGCGAAGGATTCGTCCCCGTCCAGGGCGGCGATGATCTGACCCTCGACATCCGGACCGACGGTATCTCCCGGATCGGTGCTGCCCAGCGCCACCACCCGGATTTCTTGGTTCAGTCCCGCCTTGCCGGCGGAGCCGGGTTTGGTCGGAGCATTGGGTTCGATGGTGAAGGTGTAGATCTCGGACGAGCCGTAGTGGTTGACGAAAAGCTCCGGCTTGAAGGCCTCGTCCAGGCGCTTCAGCAGTCCGTCGGTCATCGCCTGACCGGCAAAGCCGAGCTTGCGCACCGAGCTTGTATCGGTCGCCGCGAAGCCGGGCGCGGCAAGCAGATCATGATAGAGCGTCGGCACAAGATAGAGATTACTGATCCGCTCCTTCTCGATCAGACGCAGGGCCTCCGCCGCGTCGAACCGGCGCTGGCAAACGAAATGGCCATTGATGATCACCGAGGCCAGCAGCGAGCGCACCCCCATGGTGTGATACAGCGGCATAACCCCGAGCGTGACCTCGCCCCGGCCGTAAAGATTCTGCGCCACATGGGCCGACGCGGCGGCCCGTTCGGCCTGGTGGGTGCGCGGAACGCCCTTTCCGCGCCCGGTCGTCCCGGAGGTGTAGAGCATGACCGAAATGGTGTCCTGGGTGGCCCGGGAGACCGCCTCCGCGGGGTCGCGCTCGGCGATCGCCTCCCAACCGATCTCGGCGCCTGGCGCGCTATCGAGACCGATCCGGAGGACCTTCCTGGCCCCGCCGCTCGCCGCCACGGTTTCGGCGGTCAGCGGCTCATAAACCAGTGCCCTGGCCCCGCTGTCGGCGAGCACATAGTCCAGCTCCTCGGCCTTGGCGCGCCAATTGAGCGGCGTGATCACCAGCCCGGCGATCTGGCAGGCCATGTGCAAGTTTGCCGTTTCCAACCGGTTGGTCAGCAAGGTGACCACGTGCTCGCCGGATGCCAGGCCCATGGCGTCGAACCCGCCAACGAGGCACAGGACGGCATCACGCCATTCGCCGTAGGTCAGCCGCACCGCGCCGTCGCTGATCGCGGTCGCGTCCGGCATCCGCTCGGCGCTGGCGAGGAACCCCCGGCCCAGATCAAACATCTTTGTTCCCTTTCCGCGCCGCCAGGACATCCAGCGCCGCCGCGACTATTCCATGATAGCCGGTGCATCGGCAGAGATGGCCGGTCAAGACCTCGCGCACCCGCGCCTCGCCGGCATCCGGCTCCTCCTCGATCAGCTGGCTGAGCGACATCAGGATACCGGGGGTGCAGAACCCGCATTGCAGGGCATGATGGCGGCGGAACGCGGCCTGAAGGTCGTTCAATTCACCACCCGCCGCCAGCGCTTCAACAGTCTCCACCGAGCGGCCCTCGGCCTGTACCGCATAGATCAGGCAGGACCGCGTCGCCCTCCCGTCGATCCGCACCGTACATGCGCCGCAGACCCCATGCTCGCATCCCACATGAGTGCCGGTTTGCCCGATCTCGCGGCGCAGGAAATCCGCCAGCAGGGTTCGCGGTTCGGCCATTCCGGAAACCGGTCGTCCGTTCAGGGTGAAGGACACCGGATGCCCCGCGTCAGCCTTGAGATAGCGCATCGCGTGCCTCCCTGATTACCTTGGCACCGAGATTGCGCACCAAAGTCCGCCGGTATTGGGCGCTGGCATGAACGTCGGAGCCGGCACGCAGATCCCAGGCGATAGCGTTCAACGCGTCGGCCAGTCCCTCATCGTTGAGCCATTGCAGGTGCCGCACGGCGGGCGTGTCGGCGACACCACCGATCCCGAGCGTGACGCCGCTGTCGTCGGCCACCGCGGCGATGGCGACGATGGCGAAGTCACCCCGGCGTGGACCCACCTCGGCGAAAGCGGACGCGGCGCCCTTGCCTGCGACCGGGAACCGGGCGGCGACGATCATCTCGTCCTCTGCCATGGCGGTTTGCATCATCCCGGTCTGGAACGCGGCCGCCGTGACCGTCCGGCGGCCACGCCGGCTCGCCAGGACCACCTCACCGCCCAGCAGAGCCAACGCCAAAGGCAATTCCGAACTCGGGTCACCATGGGCGAGCGAGCCGCAGACCGTGCCGCGCTGGCGGGTCTGATAGTGGCCGACCCAGGGAAGCACTTGAGCCAAAAGCGGTTGAGCGGGGAGGCCGGGCCAGCGCAGGAGCTGGTCCTGGGTCACCGCCGCCCCGACCTCGATCATTCCCCGCGCCTCGGCAATCGATGAGAGTTCCCCGAGGCCCGAAATATCGACCAGCACCTTTGGTGTCGCGAGGCGCATGTTGAGCATCGCCGCGAGCGACTGGCCGCCCGCCAGGATTCGGGCATCGCCGCCGTGTTCCGTCAGCACCTCCAGCGCCTCGGCGACTGTGTCGGGGCATGCGAGATCGAAACCGGCCGGTTTCATGGCCTGCCCCCAAGCCAGCGCGGCAGTCTGGCGCGCAGCCCGGGCGCGATCTCCGGTTTGGCCGCGCCGGCGAGACGTTTGAAGACAATGCCGATAACACCGCGCGCCGCGCCGTCCAGCAGGCGCCCGCCGACCGCCGCGACCTTGCCGCTGATCAGGACAGAGTAGGCATAGTCCACCCGCGTGCCACCCTCGACGCCGGTGAGCCGGATTTCGCCGGAGCCGGTGGCCGTCCCGAGCGGTCCGGAGGCGGAACCGGAGAGCCGGAGCGCGCGGGGTGGGTCAAGATCGCTTAAGGCGACATCGGCGGTGAACCGGCCCTTGACCGGCCCGGCGCCAAGGGTGGCGTCCATGCGGTAGTGGTTCTCGCCGACCAGATCGAGAGAGTGACAACCGGGAACCAGCGCCGCCAGATGATCCAGGTCGAGGAGCGTCGCCCAGACCTCCTCGGGGGCCGCCGGGGCCGTCGCCGAACCATTGCCGACGAGAGCATGTCCTTCTCCCGAAGGCGTCTCAAGTGATGGTCTCGGGGGTGATGGGTCCGCGGGCTCTTCCTCGCCCAACAGTTCCAATATTCGGGGCCGAGTCAGCGGCAGGGTCTCGACGGGCTTGCCGATGGCATCGGCGACCGCATTGGCAATGCAGACCGGCGTCGACATGCAGTTCCCCTCGCCGAGGCCCTTGGCACCGGTCGGGGTGAAGGGGCTCGGCGACTGGTCATGCAGGATCACCAGCTCCGGCATGTCGGTCGCATAGGGCGCGCAATAATCCGCGAAGGTGCCGGCCTGGAAGCTGCCGTCCGGGGCGTATGACAATTCCTCCAGCAGCGCCGCGCCGAGACCGTGGGCGAAACCGCCCCTGATCTGTCCATCGGCCAGCGCCGGGTTCAAGAGCCGTCCCGCGTCATGGGCGGTCACGTATTTGTCGATCCGGACAGAACCGTCCAACGGGTCCACCTCGACCCCGCAATAATCGAAGATGAACCCATAGGCGCCGGAGGAATTCACCCGGTCCGCGGGGTCCGGCTCGCGCAGCTCGGGCCCTGCCCAGAACGCGGTCTCGCGTAGGCCTGCTCCGGCCTCCTCGGGGATCGAGAGCGGCGACCAGTGGGCCTTGGCGGCGACCCGGGCAAGCGGGATCGCGTTGTCCGGATTGAGCGTTGACCGGGCGAAACCGCCCGACAATTCGACATCCTCGACCGGCACGTTCAGGTCGGGCGCCGCGATGGCTTTCAGACGACCCGCGATACGCCGGGCGGCCAGGGCCGCGGCCCCGGCGACGGCGCCCGCGAAACGGCTGGAATAGTTGCCGGACGCGATCGACCACGGGTCCTTCAGGGTGTCGTGATCGGTGGCGGCGGCGACGTCTTTCGGGTCGATCCCAAGCTCGTCCGCCACCACCTGAGCCAGGACCGTGCGGTGCCCCTGGCCTTGCGGGACCGAGGAGACGTTCACCACCGCCGCGCCGGAGGGATCGAAGCTGACCGTTGCGGTGGCGAGCGCCCCGTTCTTGGCGCCGGCCCGCTCGCGCTGCTGGGGCGTCAGAAGCGTGGTGATGTAGCCCATATTGGAGATCGACGGCTCAACCACGGCCGCGCAGCCGATCCCATACAGCCGACCCTCGGCCCGCGCGGCGTCGCGCCGGCGCTTCAGCTCCTCAAGCCCGCCCTCGCGCTCCGCCCTCGCCATGGTCGCGGGATAGTCGCCGCTGTCCAGGATCGCGCCCGGCGTGGTGGTGAAGGGCATGGCCGAGCCTGGCACCAGATTCCGGCGACGCACCTCCATCGGATCCAGACCGAGCTTGCCAGCGGCGAGATCCACCACCCGCTCCAACGCGAAATAGACCTGCGGACCGCCAAACCCGCGCATCAGGCCGGTCGGTGTCTTGTTGGTGACCACCACCCGATTGCGGATCGCGAGGTTCGGTACCGCATAGGCCCCGGTCATGTTGCCATGCATACGGTAGATCGTCGCCGGCTCCGGCGCCCTCAGATAGGCCCCGCAATCCTCAAGCTGGTCATAGTCGAGAGCAGTGATCCGGCCGTCCCCGTCCAGCGCCGCGCGGATCGTCGTGACCCGGTTGGTGGCCGAGGTCGCACCCGCCAGATGCTCCAGACGGTCCTCGACCCATTTCACCGGCCGGCCCGAGAGTTTCGCTGCAACTGACAACGCCACGACATAGGGGAACACCGCCTGTTTGACGCCGAAGGAGCCACCGGAATCCGGGGGCGTCTTGAGACGCAGCCGGTTTCCCGGCACGTTCAGAGCCCGGGCCATCACGGTGTGCAGGGTATAGGGGCCCTGGAAATTCGCGGTCACCTCGAAGGCGCCCTCGCCGGGCCGGTGCTCCGCCAGGACAGCGAAGGTCTCGATCGGCGTGCAGGAATTGCGCGGGTAGCGGACGGTGGTTTCCACCACATGGGCGGCGTTTGAAAAAGCCGCCTCTGGCTCTCCGTAGCGAAACAGCCGCTCATGCAGGACGTTCCCGCCCGCCCCTTCGTGCAGGATGGGTGCCGCGACGCCGGCGGCCTCCTCGGGATCGACCACCACCGGCAGCGTCCGGTAACGGACCTCGATCAGATCCAGCGCATCCTCGGCCTTGTAGCGGTCCTCCGCTACCACGATCGCCACCGGCTCTCCCACATAGCGGACCCGGTCCACGGCCAACGCGAATTGCGGCGCGTCAACCTTCACCCCGGACAAGAAAGGCCGGGTCTCGGCCTGAATGTCTTGCCCGGTGATCACGGCTGCAACACCGGCCAGCGCCGATGCTCGGCTGGTATCGATGCTCTCGATCACCGCATGGGCGACCGGCGCGCGCAGGAAAGCCGCGTGCACACAGCCCGGCGGCTCCGCCAGATCATCGGCGAACCGCCCGTCGCCGCGCAGCAACGAGAGATCCTCAACACGCTCCAGGGATTGGCCGACGACACTCATGGCGCATTGCTGCCAAGTTCATGCGCTAGGCGCAAGTCCAGACAACGAATCCCCGGCGAAAGCCAGAGGGTTGGGTCGAGAGGGACCGGCTGGATCAATTCAGAGTCCCTCACCCACCCGGAATCACCCTTGTCCGCCGCATTTCGTCAAACCAATAGGCCAGCGATTGTTCGTTGTCATAGCAATCCTGGAATCCGGCTTGGCGCAGCTTGATATTGGAGACGATGGAGGGCGGGACCGGACCGCCGGTCGGGCGCATCGCGCGGTCGAGGAACTGCCAGGAGCCGCCGATTAGATCCTTGAGCGTGTAGGGTGCAAGGCCATATTTTCGCACCATCTCGGCCCAGAAAGGTTCCATCGCCGGCATGGTCTCGGCGAGAAATTGCGGGTTCGGCTCTCCCTGCTCAACGCCGAAAAAGTCGCAGACGAAAGGCCAGAGATTCGGCCAGATCAGCACCTCGCCATTGGTGATGTTGAATGTCTGGTTCGCCGCCGCGCCCGGGTTGTCCGCCGCCCATTCCATCGCGCGTGCCAGCAGCCGTGCGTCGGTGGCCTCGGTGACCACGGGAATGCCGCCGGGATAGCGGCAGGGCAGGCCCTGCTCCTTGCACATCGAGGCATAGACCGCGATCGCACCGAGCAGGTTCATCGGGCTGCCGACCGCATGGCCGAACACCACCTGGGGCCGCCAGATCGAATAGGTCCAGGGTTTGCCGGATTGGCGTGCCGTTAGGTGATCCTCCTGCAGCCAGTAGAAATTCTCGTGGTCGTGGCGTGGCCAGCGTTCCCGGGCCGGCGCGCGCATCGGCTCAACATGGATGCCGTAGGCCTTGGTGCCCTGAAGGATCGCGACGTGCTGGAGGCCGGTCGCGGCTTGCTCCACCGGGTCAAGCAGGTTGCGGAACATGACAAGGTTCGTGTTCATCTGTTCGCGGTGCCGCCAGCCGCCGATCAGATCCTCCATCTCGTACAGCGCCGCGTAGAGCACATGGGTGACCGGAGCCAGCGCGCCGCGAACCCGGTCGAGCGCCGCCGGGTCCATCAGGTCCGCCGGCAGATGCTCGATCCCCTGGATGTCGGGAGCGCGGCGCGAAAGCCCCAGGACGCGCCATCCCGAAAGGCCCTTGAAATGGACAAGCGCCGCCCGGCCCAACAAGCCCGTCGCGCCCACAACTAGGAGCGTTCTTTCCGCCATTTTCCCGGTTCCCCCGCCGGTCACTGGAAGGTCAAGTGTGGCACGGATGAAACCCCACCGGAACACGGCCCCACGGGGCTGCCGCACCCGCGACGATAAATCCTTTCCCGCTTGACCCCGGATTTGCCAACATGCGGGATCCGCCGCTCCGGGATTACGTATCGGGCCGGGGCGGCGCCGGAACTGATCGGAGGATAGAGATCATGGCCGCTGGCGAAGGTGAGATGCTGCTGACCGTGTTCCTGAAACACCAGCAGGACAAGAACCTCGGCGAGATCAACGCCAAGCTGGACGATACCGGCTTCTGGAAAGAGTTTCCGCCCGAGGGCGTGGAGATCGTCGGCTGGTATGTGATGATGGGCATCGGTCAGGTTGCGATTCTCAAATTGCCGGGGCATCGTCTGCGCGACGTCAACCTGGCACTCGAACGGTGCGCCTGGGGCGCGTTTGAAACGGAATTCCACCCGACCTACGATTTCATGCCGGTCCTGAAGGGGATCAAGGAAAAGCACGGCCTCAAGGTCTGACCCGAAACCAACCCATCGGCGCCCGCACCGCGACCCGCGTATCGAAGAGACACCGACGATGACCGACAAACTGACCATCGCGCTTGCCCAGTTGAACCCGACCGTGGGCAGGGTGGACGCGAATATGGCGGCGCTTCGCAAGGCACGGGCGACTGCGGCGGCCGGCGGGGCGGACTTGCTTCTGACCTCCGAGCTCTATGCCTGCGGATACCCGCCGGAGGATCTGGTCAGAAAACCGTTTTTCGTGGCTGAGCTGCGGGCCGCGGTCGAAGCGTTTGCCGAGGAAACCGCCGATGGCGGACCGGCAGTGCTGCTCGGCTCACCCTGGGTCGAAGGGGATAAGCTGCACAACTCCCATCTCCTGATTGAGGACGGGGCCGTGACCGCGGCACGACACAAGTACGATCTGCCGAATTACGGCGTGTTCGATGAGAAGCGGGTGTTCGATCCGGGACCCATGCCGGGGCCGATCAATTTCCGGGACGTGCGGATCGGCGTGCCGATCTGCGAGGATATCTGGACCCCGGATGTTGTCGAATGTATCGCCGAGACCGGGGGGGAGTTCCTGCTGGTTCCCAACGGCTCACCCTTTGAGGCAGGAAAGTCCGATCTCAGAGTCCATCACGCGGTCTCGCGGGTCGTCGAGTCGGGGCTGCCTCTGGTTTATCTCAACCAGATCGGGGGACAGGACGAACTGGTGTTCGACGGCGCCTCGTTTGTCATGAACGCCGACCGCACGCTCGCCTGGCAGCTCCCCGCCTGGCGCGAGGAGATTGCGATCACCGAATGGCGCCGCGCCGGCCGTGGCTGGGTCTGCGCGCCAGGCCAGACCGCGCCGATCGAAACCGGGCTTGCCGCGATCTATCAGGCGATGACCGTGGGCTTGCGCGATTACGTGAACAAGAACGGGTTTCCGGGCGTCCTTCTCGGCATGTCCGGCGGCATCGACTCAGCCCTGAGCGCCGCCGTTGCGGTCGACGCAATCGGCCCGGACCGCGTCCATTGCGTCATGATGCCCTCGCCCTATACCAGCCAGGACAGCCTGGACGATGCGGCGGCGGCGGCCGAGATGATCGGCGCCAAGCACGAGATCGTCTCCATCGGTCCGGCGATGAACGCTTTCTCCGAAATGCTGGAAGGCCATTTCGACGGCACGAACAGCGGCATTGCCGAGGAAAACATTCAGGCCCGCTCGCGCGGACTGACGCTGATGGCCCTGTCGAACAAATTCGGCGCGATGGTGCTCTCCACCGGCAACAAATCCGAGATGTCGGTGGGTTACGCCACGCTGTACGGCGATATGTGCGGTGGATATTCGGTTCTGAAGGACGTTTACAAGACCGTCGTCTTCGAGCTCTGCCGCTGGCGCAACAAGAACAAGCCGCGCGGGGCGCTCGGCCCCGACGGACCGGTGATGCCGGAACGGATCATCACTAAGCCGCCGTCGGCGGAACTGAAGCCCGACCAGAAGGATCAGGACACGCTGCCCCCCTATGAGGTGCTTGATGCGATCCTGCAAGGTCTGATCGAGGACGAGCTGTCGATCGATGAAATCGTCGCCAAGGGGTACGATAAGGCAACGGTGATGCGGACCTGGCGCATGCTCGACCGGGCCGAGTACAAGCGCCGGCAGGCACCCCCAGGCGTGAAGATCGGCCACCGTGCCTTTGGCCGCGACCGGCGATATCCGATCACCAATGCCTTCGAAACCCATTACCGGCCCAAATCCGGCGCGGCGGAGTAACCGCCGCATCCCCATCCCATGTTGATCGAGGATTGAGCTATGTCCGTTACCCTCTACGATCTTTCCGGCCTGAACGGCCGCAGGTTCAGCCCCTTCGGATGGCGGGCCCGGATGTCGCTTGCCCATAAAGGCCTGGAGACGGGTGCGGCCGTCGAACTCGTCCGGTTTTCCGATAAGCACAAGCTGGAATTCTCGGGACAGAATCTGGTGCCGGTTCTGGTCGACGGCGACACCACGGTCAGCGATAGCTGGGAGATCGCATGCTATCTGGAGAAGGCCTATCCGGCCGCGCCATCGCTTTTCGGCGGCGAGGCGGGAGAGGGCGCGGCGCGGCTGGTCGCGGCCTATGTTGACAGCCAGATCCATCCGCTGGTCGCGCGCTGTGTCGTAGCCGATATCCCTAAGGTCATCCACGCGGACGACCAGGCGTATTTCCGCGAGTCCCGCGAGAAACGGTTCGGCATGACCCTGGAAGCGATCGTCGCCAATCACGAGGAAACCAAGGCGCAACTGAAAACCACGCTTTACCCAGTCCGGACCGCGCTCAAGGATCGTCCCTTTCTCGGAGGTTCAACGCCGAGTTTCGCCGACTACGCGGTCTTCGGTGCCTTTATGTGGGCGCGAGGCGTCAGTGACTTCAAGATCTTGGAATCCGACGATCCGGTGGCCGGCTGGCGTGAAAGGATGCTCGATCTTTATGACGGCATGCCGCGCCGGGAACCGGGATATCCCGTCTAAGGCGCTTCATCCACCGGCTGTTTCCCGACATTCCGTTCAACGAGGACCAAAAAATGCGCATCAAGGATCTTCAACCCGAGGACATGAACGCCGAACAGCGGCGTATCGCCGACGAAATCGCCGCCGGTCCGCGCGGCCAGGTGCAGGGGCCGCTCAAGGTCTGGCTGCACAGCCCGGCGCTCGCCGACAAGGCCCAGCGGCTCGGCCAGTTCTGCCGCTATGAAACCTCTCTGCCGACGCAGTTGAGCGAGCTCGCCATTCTGGTGACCGGCCGGTTCTGGAACGCCGAGTTCGAATGGTACGCCCACAAGCGGATCGGGCTGAATGCCGGTCTGGATCCCGATCTGGTCGAGGCGATCCGTCTTCGCAAGGTTCCGAATTTCACCAGCAAGGCCGAACGCATCGTTTACGACTTCGCTACCCAGCTTCACAGGGATCACCGTGTCGGGGATGCAACCTATGCTGAGGCCCTGGCCGAGTTCGGCGAGACCGGTGTTGTCGATCTGGTCGGCATCCTCGGCTATTACACGCTGATCTCGATGACCCTGAACACCTTCCACGTCCCGTTGCCGGACGGCGAGAGCCCGGCCCTCGACTGAACCGGCGGGCCAACGCGCCTCGAGCCCGAGGAGCGGTTCTGGTTCTATTTGGACGTGTCGTCCCGCAGGGTATCGGACTTGGTCGCGCCCAGCATTGGCGCCCCCGGCAAGGTGCCGTCCCGTTGGACATCAAGGGTCTGGGCGGCGGTGGTCCCGGTGAGCACGATCTCGCTTGGGACCTCCCATTCCGCGATGACTTTTCCGATGATCTGTCTAGCCGTCTCGCAATCACGCGATGAATGGGTCAAGCCTCGGGTCGCGCGGATCGACGGGATGACCCAGTTGCGGCTGTACTCCCGCCATTCGGCGTAGTTCAAATGTTTGTTTTGAGACGCCTGGTTGAGCAGATAGGAGAGCACTTGCGCGGCGCGCGATCCGAGGATTCGCCATCCCGGCACGACCGGGACGACAGGATTCCGGCCGCGTCCGCGAGTTGTATTACCGCCTTCGTCCACTCGTCCGGCAACGCCGCCGCGGGCCGAACCAACCCGGCGGTCAAAACCATCACAATGATCAATAGTCGTATCATGCGGCCCGCGAACTCATGGTTTCGCCAACCGTTCGGCCACCGGATCGGGTCTTTCCGACACGCTGTCGATTGCGGCTGGTTTCCAGAGGCACCCTAAATATTGTTGATTCGGCCCCAAACCGTCAAGCCGATTTTTGCTTTAAATTTGATGCAAAATACCTGATCCGCGAGTCGCCATTTGGTGTCAACCGACATGGCAAGCACGTGGAGAATTCCGGAGAACTCTACTTATCCGAGAATTTGTTATCCACAATCTATCCACCGAGGTCGGAAATCTATATGGACCAGTCAGTTGCACTCGACCGGCTCCACTTTGACGCGCTATCCGGCCCGCGTCGAAGGCCGCAGCATCAGCAAGGTCGTACAGACACCGACGGTGAAAAGCGCCGCCAGGGCAAGGTATCCGTCCTGAAAAGCAAGCTCGTGAGCCTTCAGGGAAAGCGCGTTTCTCAGGTACACCATGGCGGCGCCCGCCTGATCGACAAGCGATAATCCGGCAGGTTCGAGGCGTTGGGCCACGGCGGCGAACATCTCGGCCGTCACCGGGTTCTCCGCGGTTTGCGTTGCCCGCAGATCGTCGCCGTGCGCGACGATCCGCCCGTCAATGATGATGGCAAGCGTGCTGACACCGATCGATGCGCCAGTCATTCGGATGAAATTCATGGTCCCGGCCGCATAGGGCACCAAGTCGCGCGGCGCAGCCGTCATGGCACTGAGATTGAGCGAGGGCACCACGAGACCGAGCCCGACTCGACCGAAAGCCACCATGATCGCCATCGTCCAGAACGCCGTGGATATACCGCTGCCCGCCAGCATCAGACAGGACACGCCGAAGGCCCCGAGTCCGAAGGCGATGGTGTAGGCGGGCGGCACCAGGGTGGACAGGCGACCGGCGATCGGAAACACCAGCATCGAAACGATCCCGCCGGGAAGCAGCATCAGGCCCGCCTTCAGCGCCGTGAACCCTTGCACCGTCTGCACCATGACCGGCACGATATAGAGCGAGCCGAACATGCCGGCGCCGAACACGAAACCGATCACGGCGGAGGCCACATAGGTACTCGACCGGAACAGTCTGAGCTGCAGGAGCGGCGCCGCGCTGCTGGTCTCCCGCGCCAGGAAGATGATCAGCGCGCAAACCGAACCGAACAGCAATCCGAAGACCGACGTGCTTTCCCAGCCGTCGCGCTGACCGGTGGTGATGCCATTCAGAAACATCATGATGGCGACGGTGATCAGAACGAAACTGATGAGATTGAATGACGCGCGCGCCGTGGTCTCGTCGCGGCCCGGCATGAACACCGAGGCGAGACCGGCGGCGAGGAACATGATCGGGACCGGGGCGGCGAACACGAAACGCCAATGCACAACGTCGATGATCATGCCGCCCAGGACCGGCCCGATTGTCGGACCGAACACGATCCCCATGCCGAACCATCCCATGGCGACGCCGCGCTCGTGGGGCGGATAGGCCAGGAACACCGTGCTCATCGCCAAGGGCTGGATCAGGCCGGCGCATAGCCCCTGCACGAAACGGGCGGCGACGATCCCGCCGAAGGTCGGGGCGTATTGTCCGGCGAACGCGGTTACCGAAAACAACGCCAGCGCCCCGATGAAGACGTTCCGCGGTCCGAAATTGGTTACCAGCCAGGCGTTCAAAAGCATGCCCGCGGTCATCGCGGACAGGAACCCCGTGGAAATCCAGTGCGCCTCGTCCTGACCGATCCCGAAGGCGCCCATGATGTCGGGAATGGCGACATTCACCATGGTCGACGACATGATCATCGAAATCATCGCGAGCATCGCGGTAACGGTGACGCCGATCTTGTTGACCGGCTTCGGCGCGGACGTACCGGCGGCTACCGTAGCCATGACCAGAAACCGCCGCCGGTCCCGTCATCGACGAAAATCTCGACCATCATCCCGGGTTTCAACGCCGCGTCGCTGGGTTCCAAGTCGATGCGCACCTCGATGCGCTGGGTGATCTTGGTGAAGGTCCCGGAATCGTTGAGGCGCGGCAGTAGCGAGAACTGACTGGTCGCCGCATCGCCGATCCGGCTTACCTTTCCCTCGAACTCGATATCGGGATAGGCATCGACCTCGACCCGGACCGGCATGCCGACCGCGAGCCGGCCGACCTCGGTCTCCCGGATGTTCGATTCGATCCAGATCTGGTCCGGGTCGTGCAACACCAGGATACGTTTGCCTTCCGACAGATATTCGCCGGCCTTGGCGAAGGTCTGACCGACGACGCCGCTGATCGGGCTGGTGATGGTCCGGTCGGCAAGGTCGACGTTCTGGCGCGCGATCCGTGCCTCGATCTCGGCAAGCCGCGCCTCCAGTTCGGCGTGCTCGGCTTTCTTGACCTCCAGGCGTGAGCGGTCCGCGAGAGCCTCGTCGAGTTCGGCCCGCGCGGTGGTGATTTCCGCCTCGGATTTCTGCAACTCCTGCCGCGCCTTCAAGAAATCGGCCCGCGCCCGGTCGAGGCGGGAGGTGGATACCGCACCGGACGCGGCGAGTTGCTCGATCCGGCGGAACTCGCTCTCGGTAAATCCGAACTCGTGCTCGAAAACGCTTCGGTTGGCCTCGCTGACCGCCAGTTTGGAGCGCTCGCTACGGATCCGGCTCTCGGTCTGCTCGGCGATCATCTGGGTTTCCGCCTCGACGCGCGCCAATTCGGCCCATGCCGTATCGCGTTCGGCCCTGGTCTCGTCCAGCGCCAGGGCGAGAGCCCGAGAGTCGATCACCGCGAGGGTCTGTCCCTTGGTAACGTGGTCACCCTCGGCAACCAGCAGCTCGGTCAATCGCCCATCCACCTCGCTGCTGATGGAGACCAGATCCGCCATGATCCGGGCATCGGTCTCATGCACGAACAGAACCGAGGTGCGGGCCCACTGCACCGCCCAGGCGACCATCGCAACCAGCAAGGTCAGCAGCAAAACGGCCCGGGCGATCGCGAAAAGACCGCGGCCACGCCGCACCGGAGCCACCGGCTCGCGCGCCGGCGCGTCGACAATCTTTTCTTTTTTGGGAGCGAGCTCGTTCATGGCACAGGCTAGTCTAGCCCGCGGTCCCCTTTCCGAATTCGTGTCGCAAGTGACCCTTGGTTCGGCATGAATATCTCCCTAGGTGACCGCGCGGACCAACTGCCGATATTGCCAATAAAACCTTAACACAAAGTCTACGCTCGTTGTCTTGGCCTGCCAAAGCTCAATAATCAGCGGGCAGGCCGGAATTCAAGGCATCAGGTCTATGGACGTTTGGCCGGCGCACCCCGCCGACGGATGATCCAGGGGGTTTCCATGGTCATCACGACCTCCCCATCCTGATTGATGGTCGAGGTCCGGGCGAGCACATTACCGATCTCGGGCCGGGACCGTGATTCCTTCAGGGCCAGGATCTCCATCTTGGCACGGATCGTGTCCCCGGGGCGGACCGGTTTCAGCCATTTGATCTGATCGATGCCATGCGCGCCGGCGCTGCTCTCCTTGAAGGCATTCGACTGATAGAACAGCCGGAATGTCGTGGCCACCGTCAGGAATCCGCTTGCGATCAATCCGCCGAACATCGACGCCTCAGCGTCCGTCTTGCTGATATGAAAGGGTTGCGGATCATATTTCCAGGCGAAATCAATGATTTCACTCTCGGTAATCGTTTTTGACGCGCTGTCGAAAACGTCCCCGACGGTCAAGTCCTCGAAATAGATCGACGCCTGCATGATCGTTGTTTCTCCGCCGGTTGGGACGGCAAACTCTATAGCGCCGGGATCAGCGCTTGAACAGCGCGTCGGCGGCGGAACTGACATTCCGCTTCGACTCGATCATCGCTTGCGCCCGGTCAATCTCGGCGCGCATGCGTTCGATGTATTCCTCCAGGTCCTCGATATTCCAGCCGCTGAGGTCCTTGGGTTTGGATTGTTTGTTCCTCGGCTCGAGATCTTCGATGTCCATGCCGGTCTCCCTCGGTCCGGTTCTCGCCTTCGCGATCAGCGCGCCGGCGGTATCGTTTGATGTTTGATCATGCGCGACGATTTCCCTATATAACCCTCGCAAAATAAAAATTTCCCCATCAACGTGATCCCGTGATGGTCCTCAGGAGAGGACGCCGCCCGGCGGCGGAAAAGGAGACATGATGACACAACCGCTGATGCCCAAGGCAACCGCCGTCTGGCTGATCGACAATACCGCCCTCACCTTCGAGCAGATCGCCGATTTCTGCCACTTGCATGTGCTTGAGGTCCAGGCGATCGCCGACGGGGAAGTCAGCACCGGCATGCAGGGCTTCGACCCCATCGCCAACGGTCAGGTCTCGAGAGAGGAGATCGAGCGTTGCGCCCAGGATCCGAGCCTGCGGATGGAAATGCTGAAAAGCAACCTGCCGAAGCCGGCGACCAAGAACAAGGGGCCGAAATACGTCCCGATCGCAAAGCGCGGCGACAAGCCCGACGCCATCGCCTGGCTGCTGAAGCACCATCCGGAACTGAAAGACTCCCAGGTCGCCAAACTGGTCGGCACCACCAAGGACACGATCAACAAGGTCCGGGACCGTACGCACTGGAATTCCCAGAACATCACGGCACGTCATCCGGTCCTCTTGGGGCTTTGTCCGGCGCAGGATCTGGAGCAGGCAGTCGTCAAGGCTGGTGGACAGACAGCGTCGCCCGAAAGCCAACTGGAATCGATATCCGAGGTTCCCTGACCGTCCGGCTCACCGCGCTTCAGCGTCGTTCAACCCGCCGCCGCCGCATCTTCGTCGACCCATCCCGGCGTGCCTTGACGCACGGCCCGTTCCGCCCGAGGCGTCTTGCTGAAACATTCGCGGTAGCATTTGGAGAAATGGCTGGCGGACACGAAACCGCACGCCAACGCCACCGACAGAATTGACATGGTGGTCTGCAAAAGAAGCTGACGGGCCCGCTGCAGGCGCAAATTGAGATAGTACCGTGTCGGCGTCGCTCCGAGATACTTGCGGAAAAGCCGCTCCAACTGGCGGGTTGAGAGATGCGCGCGTCGAGCCAGTTCGGTCTGGCTCAGCGGCTCTTCCAGATTGTCCTCCATGTCGCTGATCACCGAGATCAGCTTCGGGTGGCTAACGCCGAGCCGAGCCCGCAACTCCATGCGCTGATGATCATGCGGTTCTCGTATGCGGTCATGGATGAACTGTTCCGAGACATCATTGGCGATCGTCTGACCGTGCTGGCGGCCGATAAGGTGAAGCATCATGTCCAGGGCCGCGGTGCCGCCCGAACAGGTAACCCGGTCCCGGTCGATCTCGTAGATGTCCGAGGAGACCTCGATATCAGGAAACTCCTCGACGAAACCGTCGAAATTCTCCCAATGGATCGTGCACCGCCGGTTGTCGAGCAAGCCCGCTCGCGCGAGCAGGTGCGAGCCGGTGCAAAGCGCGCCGATGACCGCTCCCTGACGCGCCATTCGGCGCATGAAGGCGAAAATTCGCTCATCCTCGTACAATTGAACATCAATGCCGGAAACCAGTAGGGCCACTTTGCTGCGCTCGACCGAGGCGATCGAACCCGACGTAACCACCTCAATGCCGTTGCTGGCCGCGACGGGATCCCCGTCCCGGCTCAAGATCCTCCACTGATAGAGGGTGCGTCCCGCCATCCGGTTGGCCGACCGTAGCGGCTCGACCGCCGACGTGAAGGCCATCATCGAGAAATTTGGGACCAGGACGAAATCGATCTGGAGGGGGACGTCGCCGGGATCATCAAACATCCAGCGTTTTCTCTAATATGCAGGGAGCGGCGTCCGACACCCCGACTTCATGCTTGATCCTAGAGTGGCGGTTTCAAGACAAATTAGCCGCCACCCGTCGCGAATAGGTTAAAACGAAAATCTCGCTTGTGACCATACAAATCGTTTCTAAGAGCGGCCGGGACGAGTGTGGAACGAAACGGGGGTGTCGCATGAAAGACAACAGGTCGCGATGGGACGGAACAAACCGCTGCTTCCGGATTCCAAAAAAGGCGAGTCAACCGTGAACGGAGACCAGTACAGCACCATCGCGACCGCGCTTTCCATGGTCGGAATGATTGCTCGTGGAGGCTTTCGCGTTCGCCCAGACGATGCCGTACCGCCGCTCGGCGACGGACGCGCCGCGCGAACCGTCGTGATCGCGGGAAATGCGGGTCCGGCAATGTGGCGCGCGTTTCGTGCCGACATCCGTCCCGGACCTGATCCACTGGACCGCTGGTGTCGGTCGGTCCTGGCCGAGATCGCCAAGGAGATCGGCGCCGGACTGGTGCTCCCATCGGACGGACCGCCTTATGCGCCGTTTCAGCGTTGGGCCATGCGCGCCGAAGCCGTGTTCATCTCGCCCCTGGGTCTGTTGATTCACCCGAAATGGGGCTTGTGGCACGGTTATCGAGGCGCCTTTCTCGTTGGCGAGCCTTTCGACGTTCCTCCGCGCGAGGCCGGGCAAAGCCCTTGTGAGTCCTGTCCGGAAAAACCGTGTCTCACTACTTGTCCGGTCGGTGCCTTCACCGGCGAAGACTATCGGGTGGACGATTGCACGGCCTATCTGCACAGGCCCGACGGCTCGTCCTGCTTGACCGGCGGGTGTCGCGCCCGTCGCGCCTGTCCTGTTGGTAAGAATCATCTTCCGGAGCCGGATCAGGCGGGTTTCCACATGCAGGCCTTTTTGGCATCACGGCCGTGAAGCATGACGATTCGGTGAAGGCACGTGAAAAGCGTTGAAATCAGCCACAATCGCCGCTAAATCTACGGTATAGGGGCAAGCTCGAAGATGAGCGCATGGCTACAATTGGTCAGATCGACCCGGCTGGAACCGCGAGCGTTCGCGGAATCGCACCGGGAACCGCAATCCCCGGTCTTCGCGACGAAGATCAGGACGAATTCAATCGCGGCGCGGATATCGAACGCGCCGAACAACGCAATGCGACCTTGAATGCCAGGGCGGGCGCGGGCGAAGATCAAGGCGCCGTGGCGGTCCAGACCGGTGGCGCAGCAAACGTTAATCAGGTCAATGCCGCTGGCACGAACAACGACAATACCGAGCAGCGCTCGGAGGTTCGGAACGATCTCGCGGGTCAGGATCAGCAACTGCCGACGCCGTTCGACCCCAATCGTGGCACCCAGTTGGATATCGCCGTCTGATCGGAGATACCGCGGTAGGAATTGAAACGGCGGCCCGTTCGGAGCCGCCGTTTTTCATTTCCGAAACCCGCGGGACCGAAATCAGCCCCTCGCATATCCCAAACGTTTCAAGGCTTCGGTGATTTCTCCCAAAATCGCCGGATCGTCGATGGTCGCCGGCATCTGATAGTCCTGGGAATCCGCGATGCTCTGGATGGTCCCACGCAGGATCTTGCCGGACCGGGTCTTCGGCAGGCGCTTGACCACAGTCGCCTGACGGAAGGCCGCCACCGGGCCGATTTCCTGACGCACCATCCGGACCACGTCGGCGACGATCTCGTCATGCGCCTTGTTGACCCCGTCCTTCAGCACCAGGAAACCGAGCGGCACCTGCCCCTTCAGGGCGTCGGCAACGCCGAGCACGGCGCATTCCGCGACATCCGGATGAGACGCCAAGACCTGCTCCATGCCGCCGGTCGACAGCCTGTGGCCGGCGACATTGATGATATCGTCGGTCCGCGACATGACATGCAGATAGCCGTCCCCGTCGATGATCCCCGCGTCCCCGGTCTGGTAGTAGCCGGGATATTCCGACATGTAGCTTTGGACGTACCGGTCGTCGTTGCGCCACAGGGTCGGCAGTGCGCCCGGCGGCAACGGCAGCTTGATCGAGATCGCGCCGATCTCTCCCGCCGCCACAGGACGGCAGGCCGGGTCGAGCACCTGAATATTCCAGCCTGGTACCGCCGTCGTGGGCGATCCCGGCTTCACCGGCAGAACCTCTATCCCGAGGCAATTGGAGGCAATCGGCCAGCCGGTCTCGGTCTGCCACCAGTGGTCGATGACCGGCACCTTCAGCATCTCCTCGGTCAGGCCAAGGTATCGGGATCGCAGCGCTCCCCCGCCAGGAACTGGGCCTTGAAATGCGACATGTCGTACTTGGCCAGAAGCTTGCCGTTGGGGTCCTCCTTCTTGATCGCCCGCATGGCCGTCGGTGCGGTGAACATGCACGAGACCTTGTGCTGGGAGATCACCCGCCAGAACGCCCCGGCATCCGGCGTTCCGACCGGCTTGCCCTCATAAAGGATCGTCGTGCACCCGTGAAACAGCGGTGCATAGACAATGTAAGAATGCCCCACCACCCAGCCGACATCCGAAGCCGCCCAATAAACCTCTCCCGGATCGACACCGTAGATGTTCTTCATCGACCATTTGAGCACCACCAGATGCCCCCCGGTCGGGCGCACCACGCCTTTGGGCACGCCCGTGGTGCCCGAGGTGTAGAGAATGTAGACCGGATCGGTCGCCGCGACCTCGACGCAATCCGCGGGCGGCGCTCCCTCGTGCGCGGCGTTCCATTCGACATCCCGTCCGTCGATCAGCGGGGCTTCGTGCATCGGTCGCTGGACGATGATGCAGGTATCCGGCTTGTGCGCCGAAATCTCTATCGCGCCGTCCAGTAGGGGCTTGTAGTCCACGATCCGGCCCGGCTCGATCCCGCAGGACGCGGATACCACCAGTTTCGGCGCCGCGTCCTCGATTCGCTTGGCGAGCTCGTTCGCCGCAAAGCCGCCGAACACGACGGAATGGATAGCGCCGATCCTCGCGCAGGCCAGCATCGCGACGACGGTTTCCGGGATCATCGGCATATAGATGATCACCCGGTCGCCGTAACCGGCGCCATACTTCCGCAGCACTCCGGCGAAGGCCGCAACCCGATCGCGCAGGTCGGCGTAGGTGATCGACGCAACGGTATCGGTGACCGGGCTGTCATAGATCACCGCCGCCTGGTCGCCGCGTCCCTCATCGACATGACGGTCAACCGCGTTGTAGCAGGTGTTGATCTTTCCCCCGACGAACCATTTGGTGAAGGGCTGGTTGTCATTGTCGAGGACCCGGTCCCAGCGTTTCTGCCAGACCACATCCTCGGCCGCCTCGGCCCAGAATCCCTCAGGATCCTCCATTGATCGCCGGTAAACATCGGCATAGCGACCCATGACTTCCTCCTTCACGCGCCCTGTTTCGGGTTTTCCCGGAACTTTGCGGGAAGACGGGAGCGGGAGCAAGCACGCGCCGATCAGGTCTCCAGTTCCGCCTGGGCCTCGGCTCCTCCGCCGCCGACCCGCGCCGACAGCGCCGCCTCAAGGAACCGGTCGATATCGCCGTTCAG
Source organism: Alphaproteobacteria bacterium (assembly GCA_038146985.1). Classification (GTDB taxonomy): domain Bacteria; phylum Pseudomonadota; class Alphaproteobacteria; order Thalassobaculales; family Thalassobaculaceae; genus JADHLJ01. The sequence continues at coordinate 202,954 of JAYQSQ010000009.1, read as the reverse complement.
GACCCCCTGGGTATCGGAGGTCTCCTCGCCGGTGCGCAGATCCTTGACCATCTGATAGGGCTGCAGAACGTAGCAGCGGATCTGGTGCCCCCAGCCGATCTCGGATTTCGTCGCCTCGATGGCGTTGGCTTCCTCCTCCCGTCGGCGCAGCTCATGCTCGTAGAGCCGGGCCCGAAGCATATCCATCGCCGTTGCCCGGTTGCGGTGCTGGGACCGGTCGTTCTGGCATTGCACCACGATGCCGGTCGGCTCGTGGGTGATCCGCACCGCCGAGTCTGTCCGGTTGACGTGCTGGCCGCCGGCGCCTGACGCGCGGTAGGTATCGACGCGCAGATCCTTATCCTCGATCACCACTTCTATCGAATCGTCGACGACGGGATAGACCCAGGCCGAGGAAAAGCTTGTATGGCGCCGCGCTGCGCTGTCATAGGGCGAGATCCGAACCAGGCGATGCACCCCGCTTTCGGTCTTCAGCCAGCCGTAGGCATTGTGGCCCGACACTTTCAGCGTGACCGATTTGATGCCCGCCTCTTCACCCGGGCTTTCCTCGAGATACTCCACCTTGTAGCCATGAGCATCGCACCAACGGGCGTACATCCGCAGCAGCATCTGCGCCCAATCCTGAGCTTCAGTGCCGCCCGCGCCCGCATGGACCTCAAGATAGCAGTCATTGGCATCCGCTTCGCCCGACAACAGGGATTCAAGCTGTTTCTTCTCGCAAATCTCGCGGATGCGCTCGAGAGTCGCTTCGGCTTCGGCGACGACCTCGTCCTCGCCTTCGGCCTCGCCGAGCTCGATCAGCTCGAGCGCCTCCGCGACACCATCGGCGAGTCCCTTAATGTCGGCGATCGACTTTTCAAGCTGCGTGCGCTCACGCAGGAGATCTTGCGCACGCTCCTGATCGTTCCAGAGATCGGGGTCCCCGGCGAGCGCGTTCAGCTCCTCCAGTCGTAAGAGTGCTTGATCCCAGTCAAAGATGCCTCCGCAGAAGCTCGATTGACTGCCGGATCTCTTCCGCCGTGGCCGCTATTTCCGCGCGCATGGGAACTCCAGTAACCGATAAGGCGAGACGCCGCGCCCTTAATAGAGCCCGCGCCCCGAACCCGCAACAGCAGGCGTGCCGTCCACGGCTTCGAGACTGGATTGAGACGCGCCGCCCGTCCAACCGGCCGCATAGCCGCCGTCCAAAACCTGCCCCTCACCCGTCGGCTCGGTACCGGGCTTGAAAACCTCGAGAATTACGTTCTTGTCGCCGGGTTTCGCCAGGGTTCCGGTCTCGCTGTTGATTCGGACATGAATGATACCCGGAGGCGCCCGGAACGGGATCGCCGGCTGGTCCTTCAGGGCATCGGCCATGAAACTCTTGAACAGCGGCGCCGCGACGTTGGAGCCGGTGTCGCTGCGACCCAAGGTCCGGGGCGTATCGAAGCCGACGAAGGCACCAACCACGAGATCCGGTGAGAAGCCGATGAACCAGGTATCGACATTGTCGTTGGTCGTGCCGGTCTTGCCGGCCAGCGGGCGGCCGAGTTCAGCGATCCTGCGGCCGGTTCCCCGCTGCACCACACCCTCCAGCATTTCCACCATTTGGTACGCTGATGTTGGATCGGCGACCTGATCGCGCAGGTCCGGAACCTCGGGTACCGGCGCGTTTTCCCAATGGGATGTCGTGCACCCTTCACAAGGCCGGTCATCGTGACGGAACACCGTGCGACCGTTCCGGTCTTGAACCCGGTCGATCAGGCTCGGCGTGATACGTTTGCCGCCATTGACCAGCATCGCGTAGCCGGTGGTGAGTTTCAGCAGCGTGGTCTCGCCCGCCCCCAGCGCCATCGACCGATGCGGCGGCATGGACTCCACGACACCGAAACGGCGAGCATATTCGGTGACCTTGTCCATCCCGATGGTCTGCGCCAGACGCACGGTCATAAGATTGCGTGATTTCTCGATCCCGAGGCGCATGGCGCTTGGACCGTAGAATTCCTTTGTATAGTTCGCCGGCTTCCATTTGCCGAGCCCCGCGCCCTGGTCGATCACAAAGGGCGCGTCCAGAATGCGGGTCGCCGGTGTGAAGCCGTTATCCAGAGCGGCGAGATATACGAAGGGCTTGAAGGCCGATCCGGGCTGGCGGCTGGCTTGGGTTGCGCGGTTGAATTCGGACATCTCATAGTCCCACCCTCCGCTCATCGCCAGCACCCGCCCTGTATGCGGGTCCAATGCCACAATCGCTCCCCCGACATCCGGGATCTGCCGGAGTGCGAAGGATCCTGATGGGTATTTCTCCCCTTCGTCATTCTCGACGACCGGTTCGACCAGGATCACGTCACCTTTGGCGAGCACGTCACCCGCCGTCTTCACACTGGGACCAAGCGACTGGTTCTCCTGCCAGGCACGCGCCCAGCGCAATTCCGCGAGCGGGAGCGTGCCGAGCGTTCCGTCCGGAAACCCGATACGCGCCACCTGACGCTCGACAACCAGGACAACCGCCATTTTCCAGTTCGCCAGCATTCCCGCCGGCTTCTCCAGATCGCCGAGCGCATCGCCCCAGCCGGCAACCACGGGGATACGATGGACCGGACCACGCCAGCCGTGCCGCCGGTCATAGCCCATCAGCCCGGAACGCAGCGCATCGTCGGCGATCCGCTGCAGCCGCGGGTCCACGGTGGTTCGGACCGAAAGGCCACCGCCATAGACACCCTTTTCCCCGAACCGCTCCATCAGTTCGCGCCGGACCTCCTCGGTGAAATAGGCGGCGGCGACGAACTCCGTCGCCGAGGGCGGTTTCACCTTGAGAGGCTCGGCCTGCGCTTGCTCGGCCTGCGCCGCGGCGATGAAACCGTTCCGCGCCATTTGCTCGATCACCCAGTTCCGCCGGGAGATCGCGGCATCCAGACGCCGGATCGGGTGATAATTGTTCGGCGCCTTGGGCAACGCCGCGAGGTACGCCACCTCGGCGATGGTCAGCTCGTCGAGGGACTTGTCGAAGTAGTTGAGTGCCGCCGCCGCCACGCCGTAGGAGCCGAAGCCGAGATAGATCTCGTTTAGATAAAGCTCCAGGATACGATCCTTCGTCAGCGTCCGTTCGATACGGAAGGCGAGGATCGCTTCCTTCGCCTTGCGCTCAATGGAGATCTCGTTGGTCAGAAGGAAATTCTTGGCGACCTGTTGCGTGATCGTCGAGGCGCCGCGCGGCCGGCGGTTCGTGCCGTAATTGCGGATATTGTCGACCATGGCGCTCGCCAGGCTGATGAAATCGACACCGGGGTGGCTATAGAAATTCTTGTCCTCCGCGGACAGGAAAGCCTTGATTACCCGCTTCGGCATCGCGTCGATCGGCACGAAAACCCGTCTTTCCGTAGCGTACTCCGCCAACAGGCGCCCGTCGCCGCCATGCACACGGGTGACGACCGGCGGCTCGTAATCCTCCAACTGGCTGTATTCCGGCAGGCCCTGCCCGTATTTGTACAGGCCCCAGGCGATGCCGCCCGCACCGGCGGCGCCCAGGATCAGCAACAAGGACAAGAGATAGAGAATCCAACGCATGGGTTCAGGCTCGCGGTCGCTTCGCGTCTCGGCCTCAGGGTCCAGCCGCAGAGGAACATGACCCCAAAATCCGTCCGAATAATGTCCTGAATATGTTGCCGCCGCCCGCGTGCGTCAACGCGCCGCCGATTGCACCGTCTCGAAATACCGGTCGATGCCTTTCGTAAGCGCTTGCGCCACCTTGTTCTGAAACTCGGGCGAGCGGATCATCCGTTCCTCTTTTTCATTCGACAGATAGCCCAGTTCCAGAAGCACCGACGGCACGTCCGGAGCCTTGAGAACCGCGAAACCCGCGAAACGGTGGGCCCGGCGATGAGTTCTGACCGCGCCGCGCAGTTCCTCCGCCAGGTACCCCGCGAAGCGCGCGGACTGGTTCATTGTCTCGCGCTGGGCCAGATCGATCAGGATGTTCGTGACCTCGGGCGTTTCATCGCTGAAATCCATTCCGGCGATGATATCCGACTTGTTCTCCGCCTCGGCGAGACGCGCGGCTTCCTTGTCCGACGACTGTTCCGACAGCGTGTAGATCGACGCTCCCCGCAGCCGCTTGTCGGCAATCGAATCCGCATGAACCGAGATGAACAGGTCCGCATCGGCGGCGCGCGACGCCGCGACACGCTCTCGAAGCCGGATGAAACGATCGTTCTCCCGGGTCAGGATCACGTCATACCGTCCGGTCTTCTCAAGCACGCTTTTCAGCGTTTTCGAAGCCGCGAGCACGATCGCCTTCTCATAGGTGCCCGATGCTCCGATCGCGCCCGGGTCGACACCGCCATGGCCGGGATCGATAACGATCACCTTTTTGACGTTCTTGGCGCGCTCATCCCAACTGGGCACGCGACGCGTGGCCACGGCAGACGGCGCTTGGGTTTCTCTGCGCGCCGCCATCCGCTTGGCGATCGACGCCTTGGAAGCCGCCAGAAACTCCGCTCGGCCCACTTTCCCAAGGTCTATGACCAGTCGATGATTGCCGCCAGCGCGTGGCGGTAGCTCAAACGCCGCGGCAATAACCCGGGGTTCTGTAAGGTCGAACACCACCCTTGAGGTTCCGGGTTCGAACAGTCCGAAGCGGTAGCCATCGACGCCGCCAATGCGGTTCACCTTCTTGCCGTCGGGAATTCGGAAGGTAACCTCCGACAGGTCGATGACCACACGGTAGGGGTCGGCGAGAACAAAGGTCTGAAATCGCGCGGGACCGTCCATGTCCATCACAAGACGGGTCTTTGCGCCATGCACACCGATCCGCAGCCCAAGTACCGTTGTCTGCGAGGTCTGTGCCGAAGCCGAATCCGTCGACTGCAGCCAAAAGACGCACAGAATCGCCGCCGAAATCAGAAAACGACGGAAAACTCGTCCGATGATTGTCGAGGCATGGTTTGCCCGCATGATCGACACGATCCCGTGTGTTGCCCCTACGCGTTTTAATCCGATGCGCCACGAAACACAAATTAATTCATAGAATCATGATTGTATCTGATTTGCCTCGCGCAAACTATCAATTAAGATCGAAAGTCTGAACGCATCGGAGCGGCTCGGCAATGCTGGATGCGGGTCGAATGTAATCGTTGTTCACATCGACAAAAATCGGTATGTTCCCCGGGCATCAAACCGATTCGTTTGGGGCAATGCGGGATATTCAACCCGAATTCTGTCAAACAACAACTTTCCAGAGAAGCACGCAGCGGATCTGTGAATCAAGGACATGGTCCTGACGTGACGCGCGCTAATGACATCGCAGTCGAAAGGCCGAACCTCGCCGCGGATGGCGGAAGTACGAGGGTCGCCGCGACCGCTTTGCACTTCATTTCCGGTAATCCGGAATGCGGACGCGACACGATATGCCGCCGGTACCGGCGGATCGCCATCGATGAATGGCGCCCTACATCAAGAACATCAAACATGACGCCCGCGGCAAAGTCCGCGTACCCGGCACAACGCGCGATCGCCCCAAGGCGTCGCGACGCGCCGCTACATCGACCTCGCGACGGAACGGGCGTTCCGGAGTTTACATTAAATGACCAAGCGCATGCTTATCGACGCCACCCAGCCGGAAGAGACCCGGGTGGTTCTGACAAGCGGAAATCGAGTCGAGGACTTCGACTTCGAGACCGCCAGCCGCAGACAGCTTAAGGGTAACATCTATCTCGCCCGGGTCACTCGGGTCGAACCGTCCCTGCAAGCAGCCTTCGTTGAATATGGCGGTAATCGCCATGGGTTTCTGGCGTTCAGCGAAATCCATCCCGATTACTACCGCATTCCGATGGAGGATCGCGAGGCGTTGCTGGCCGAACAGCCGGTCCACGCGATTGAAGATCTGGACGACGATCCCGATGAGGCCGCGGAAGACGGCCGCACGGGAGACAATCCAGATTCCGACCTGCAGCCAATCGAGAACGGCGGCACGGCTCAGCTCGAAGCCGATGATTATCTTGCGGACGAGCCAAACGAGACGCCGGCGGCCGACGCACCGGATCAAGATTTCGACGACGAGGCCGAAACGGCCGGAGCCGTCGAGGCCTCGGCACCGGACGCGGCGCCCGGCGACGAAGACAGAGATCCCGACGAGCCGAACGGTGACGGACTTCAGGACGAGACCGAAACCGACGAGGACGAGCCACAGGCCTCTGAAAACGGTGAACCCGCCGCGAAGACCGAGGCCGGCCCACGACGCCGTTCGCGGACCGAGCGTCCGGCGAGGCGTCCCTCGCACCGCCGCTACCGCATCCAGGAGGTTGTCACCCGACGCCAAATCATGCTGGTCCAGGTGGTCAAGGAAGAGCGCGGTAACAAAGGCGCCGCGTTGACGACTTTCCTGTCGCTGGCGGGACGGTATTGCGTGCTGATGCCGAACACGCCGCGCGGCGGCGGAGTCAGCCGCAAGATCACCAACGCCGTCGACCGCAAACGCCTGAAACAGGTCGTCGAAAGCCTGGACGTGCCCAAGGACATGGCTGTGATTGTGCGAACCGCGGGCAGCCAGCGGACGAAAACCGAAATCAAGCGTGACTACGAGTATCTGCTTCGGCTTTGGGATCAGATCCGCGAATTGACCTTGGAATCCTCGGCGCCGTGCTTGGTGCACGAGGAGGCCAACCTGATCAAGCGCTCGATCCGCGATCTTTACACCCGCGATATCGACGAGGTCCTGGTCGAAGGCGAAGAGGGATATCGGACCGCCAAGAGTTTTATGAAGATGCTGGTGCCGAGCCACGCGCGCCGGGTCCAGCCCTTCAGCAACGGCGGCATCCCGCTGTTCCATCATTTCCAGGTCGAGAACCAGTTGGACGGAATCCATGCCTCGACCGTGCAGTTGCGGTCCGGCGGGTACATCGTTCTCAACCAGACCGAGGCGCTGGTCGCCATCGACGTGAACTCGGGCCGCTCCACCAGGGAGCGGAACATCGAGGAGACGGCGCTCAAGACCAACCTGGAAGCGGCCGAGGAGATTGCCCGTCAGTTGCGTCTGCGGGATCTCGCCGGTCTGATTGTCATCGACTTCATCGACATGGACGAGTCGCGCAATCAGCACGCCGTCGAGCGCAAGATGAAGGACGTGGTCAAGGACGACCGCGCACGCATTCAGCTTGGCCGCATCAGCCAGTTCGGCTTGATGGAACTGTCACGCCAGCGGCTGCGTCCCAGCGTGGCCGAGGCGAGCACCCAGCCCTGTCCGCATTGCGAGGGGACCGGCCGGGTTCGCTCGATCGATTCCGCCGCGCTTCAGGTCCTGCGTAACATCGAGGATGAAGGTCTGAAGCAACGGGCGTCGGAAATCGTCGTGCATGTACCGGCCGCGGTCGGTTTCTACATTCTCAACAACAAGCGCGACGTTCTGATCTCGGCCGAGGAACGCTATGCCTTCCGGGTCAAATTACTGCCGGACGACACGCTTATCGCACCGGAGCACCGGATCGAACGTCTGGGCGCCAAGACCGCAAGCGAACGCAACGCGGTGCTGAGTGCCATCGGCGCGAAGGCGGCGGCGGTCCTCAAAGAAGAAGACGACGACGACGATTTGACGCTCGACGATACGGAGAACGAGGAAGAGGAAAACCAGCGCGAACGGCGGCCCCGCCGGCGCCGGCGGCGTTCTGATCGAGGCCAGGGTGATCAGAGGTCGGCACGGGAGCAGACCGAGGATACGGCCGCGGAGCGTGAACCGTCGGATGGCGAGCGTTCAGCCCCGGGCGATGAGGAGTCCGGCGAGGACGAGGACGGCAACAAACGGCGCCGGCGCCGGGGTAAAAGAGGGGGCCGGCGTCGGGCACGCCGCGGCTCGGGCGAGGACGGCATGGAGGTTGCGGTGGAATCCGCCTCTTCCGCGCAGGATCAAACGATTGAGGCTCCAGAAGAGGTTGTCGCGGAAGGCGACATGTCCGGTTCGCAAGAAGCCGTACTATCCGCCGAAAGCGCCCCTGATGAAAATACCGAAGCAAAGGCGCCCGAGGAGGTTGAAGCTCCAAAGAAACGTGCACCGCGCACACGCCGTCCCCGCCGGCGGGCCGAAGCCGCGGATCCGTCCACGGAGGCCGCTGCGCCTGCCGAGCCGGCTGCTGAACCCGAGGCCGAGGCCACGGATGGTCCGGCACCGTCCTCGGAGCCGACACCGGTGAAGCAGGTTTCCATGGTAGAAACCGGCGGCGAGGCGACCAACGGCACGGAAGACGGGCCCGACGCCAATGTCGCCGAAGTATCCCAGCCGGTCCGATCGGACCAGCCGGCGCGCAAGGGGTGGTGGAACCGGCTGCTTTCCTAGATCGCAATTGGATAGGGGCCGAATGGCGGCCTAACCGGTCAAGGTGACGCGATCAGCGCCCGGTCCAGGCCTTCATACGCTTGCAGGCCTCGACCATGTCTTCCGTCGCGCCGGCAAAGGAAAAGCGGATGGTCGCGTTTCCCCGGTCCGGATCGAAATCCAGGCCAGGCGTGCAGGCGACGCCGGTTTCGGCAAGCATCCTGCGGCAGAAATCGACGCTGTCATTGGTGAGATCGGCGACGTTCGCGTAGATGTAGAATGCCCCATCCGCCGGCGCCAGATCTGAGAAGCCGGCCCCCGGAAGGTCGTTCAGCAGTACCTCGCGATTGCGGGCATAGCGCCTCACATTGGCTTCCAGTTCCTCATGGCAGTCGAAGGCAGCAATGGCCGCGTGCTGTGACAGCGTCGGCGAGGAAATGAACATGTTCTGCGCCAGACATTCCACCGCGCGGACCATGTCCGGCGGCACGATCATCCAACCGAGGCGCCAACCGGTCATCGAAAAGTATTTCGAAAAGCTGTTTATGACGAGGGCGTTGGGATCGAACTCCAGAGCCGAAACCCAGGGATGGCCATAACCGATCCCGTGGTAGATCTCGTCCGAGACCAGACGGATTCCCTTGGCCGAGCAATAGTCGATCAGCGCCCGCATCTCGTCGCCTCCCACCATGGTCCCGGTCGGGTTCGACGGGCTTGCCAGGATTAAGCCGTCCACCGGCTTATCCAGCGCGTCAAGCAACGCCGGCGTCGGCTGAAAGCGATGTTCCGGGCCACTGAGCATGAGTACCGGTTCGATCCCGAGCGCGCTCAGAATATTGCGATAGGCCGGATAGCCGGGCGAGACCATAGCCACCCGGTCACCCGGGTCGAAGGCAGCGAGAAAGCTCAGCAGGAAGGCAGCGGACGACCCCTTGGTAATGGCAATCCGCTCCACCGGAACCTCGACGCCGTACCAGGCGCGATAGTGATCCGCCAGGCGTTCACGCAGACGCGGTACGCCGAAGGCAACCGTGTAGCCGAGCTTGTCCTGGTCCAATGCCCGCTTCGCCGCCTCGATCACCCCGCGCGGCGCGCTGGTCGAGGGCTGCCCAACCTCGAGATGCAGCACGTCACCGCCTTCGGCCTCCCGGTTGGCGGCGGACTGCATGACGTCCATGACGATGAACGGGGGTACTTGCCCCCGGCTGGCAACCTTCAGAACCATGGTTATTGCCTTTCGAAGAGCGCGATCCCGCCGCCCCGGGGGTCGCCGGCGAGGTCACAGTCCGCATTGCTCCGGGAAAGCCCCTCACGGCAGCGGAACATGGCGACACGGCCAAGTGCAGGTGCCGTCTTCACAGGCAGATCAAGGCCGGAAAACGTTCCGGCCGGCGATCCGGACGACGGTTGTTCCGCATGGATCACACCATTGGCCGGATCTGCATGAACCCGGGCGGCCAGGATGGCTTGCGCCACGGAAACACCGCCCTCGTAGTGATTGAGAATCGCTTGTGCAAAGGCCGAGAACGCGGCCTCGCCGCCGCCCGAGGACGCACCGAAATGGACCTGCCAGGTATTCTTGTTGCCGGCAATCACGGCCAATGCCGCCGCAGGGCCGGAATCCGCCGCCGGCCGCAGGAAGATGCCGGTGCCGGCCGCCATCTCGCCGGTTCCGAACGGCACCGCCATGCCGATGGCGCAGGCAACCGCTTGCCCCGACCGATCAACCGCCAGGAGGCTGGTCGCCCCTGGAACATCGGGCCGGGTGGCGGCTCCCGCCCTCGGGCCGACGTCGCGGGACACTCTCGTGAGCATACGCGCTTTGACCGCCGAATCCGCTGGCGCCCATCCGCCGGCGGAAAACAGCGCCGAAAGCATCGCTGCGCCCCGCCGGCCCTGCTCAAGGTCGGCGCCGGCGACACCCCAGATATGGTTGTCGTGCTGGAAGGATGTGACCGGACTCCAAACCGGCAGGGCATCACGCAGCCGGTCGGGCTCGATCCGATAACCGACCGCGCGCACCGCGTCGACAAAACGCCGCGACATCGGACCCACATACAGATCGCCAACGCCGGCATTGCGCAAATGCCCGAGCGTCGCGCCGAGAGCGTTCTGCACCAGCAGGTCGTTGCGCGCGATCATCTTTCCGCCACTGCCCGCGATCACGCTCGCGACCTCGGGCCGGGAAAGCATCTTCGGATCCGCCCATTCGAGATCAGCCGCCAGACGCGCGGAGACCGGATCTCCGAACCTCGCCAGTCTTTCGGCCTCGGTGATCAGGGATTCGAACCGCAGGCGTCCATACCGGGCATGCAGCGCGAACATCGCACGGGGCGCCAGGGGAAGCGCGACCGTCGGCGTTTCTCGCGATGACGGCATTGCCGGAAAATTCAAATGCTCGAAACGCTTGGATGCGGGATCGAAGACCACACAGGCTCCGCTCGCCGCCAGGCCGGCGGACGACGGCAAGGTGGCCGATAAGGCAAAAAACCCGGCCACAGCGGCGTCCGCGGCGCGGCCGCCCTCGACCAGGACATCCCGCATGATCAGCGCCGCCCGGGGTTCATCCGCGGCGACACCGCCGAAAAATCCCTCTTGCACTTCAAACGGCTCGGCCCCGCAGCCCGCCAGGACGGCCAGGCAAGCCGTTGCTGACGACAGACGAACAAGAGCGCGCATCCGCGAAGGGAATCCTCTATTGTTGCTCGGAACGGACTTCGAGAATCCGGGGCGCCGCCCAGGATGTCTCGCGGTGTATGACGGACCTTGTTCGATGATACCCATGGCCGACTCTGTCACACGTATGATTGCCGCCGCTTTGCTCGCGGTTGGCCTCGCCACGCCCATAACGGACAGCCACGCCCAGGGTCGGACGCCCATTCGCGATACCGAGATCGAAGCTACCATTCGCGCCTACGCCACACCATTGTTCAGCGCCGCGGGTCTGAGCCCCGAGGCAGTGCGCATCTATATCATCAAAGACGAAACCCTCAACGCCTTCGTCGCCGGGGGCCAGAACTTGTTCCTGAATTCAGGCCTGTTGATGAAAACGGAGAACCCGGGCCAGTTGATCGGCGTAATCGCGCACGAAACCGGCCACATTGCCGGCGGCCATATTGCGCGCACGTCCGGCGCGATCCGAGAGACATCAAACTCGGCACTGGTTGGGCTGCTTCTCGGCGCGGCGACGACTTTGGCTACCGGGCGGCCCGATGTCGGCATCGCGGTCTTCCAAGGTGCCGCGACCGCAGGGCAAAACGCGCTGCTGCAATACAGCCAGGCTCAGGAATCCTCCGCCGATCACGCGGCGGTCCGGTTTTTGGAGGAGACCAAACAATCCTCGAAGGGACTGTATGAGTTTCTCGAGACTTTGAGCGGTCAGGAACTGTTGCAGCCGGAGCGCCGGTCACAATACGCCAACACCCATCCGATGACCCGGGACCGGATCACCTTCGCCCGCAACCATGCGGACAACTCGCGCTATACCGACGTGCCGCCGCCACCGGAGTTCGTCGCCATGCATGAACGCATGGTCGCCAAGCTGACCGGCTTCCTGTTTTCGCCGCCCCGAACCTTCCAGCGCTATCCCGAGGAGGACAAAAGTCTCCCGGCGCGCTATGCACGGGTGATCGCGACCTTCCGTGAGCCGTCAATCGAGCGGGCGCTCCAGCTTTTGGACGCCTTGCTCGAAGAATACCCAGAAGACGGATATTTCTGGGAGTTGCGCGGCCAGATCCTTGCCGAATCCGGGCAACCGGTCCTGGCCCGGGAAGCCTATACGAAGGCCCTCAGTCTGCTCGGCCAGGCGCCCTTGGTGGAATCCGATCTGGCCCGCGCCGAGTTGGCAATCAACACCGAAGAGTCGAACAAGGCGGCGCTCCGGCACATGGAGAACGCGATCCGCGACATGGAAACCTCGGCCTTCGCCTGGCGCCAACTGGCGACCGCTCAAGGCCGCAACGACATGCCTGGTCCGCTCGCGCTGTCCCTGGCGGAGGAAGCTCTTCTGCAATATCGCTTGGAGGACGCAATCCAACAGGCGAAGCGCGCGCAGCATCATATGAGCCGGGGCGCCCCGGGCTGGCTGCGGGCCCTGGACATAGAAGAGCTGGCCAAGCGCCGGATTCAGGATCGTGAGCGGCGGCGTTGATCCGGATATCGGTTCCTCACGACGACGTGGCTGGACCCGCAATGGGTTCTTGGGCGACACTCGGGAAATGCCGGCCGCAAAGGCGCCTCAATGCTTTGGAATGATTACATGAAAGTCACAGCTCGCCTGCTATTGGTCACCGCCCTGGGCGTGGGCCTTTGGGCGCAAGCCACGCCGCCGGCCCACGCGGCGGACGACACCGCCTTCACCGACAACCAGAAGCAGGTTCTGGACGGCCTGATCCGTGACTACATCATGCGGCATCCGGAAGTGATCATGGACTCCCTCCAAGCCATGCAGGAGCGCGAACGGTTGGCGCAGCAACGGATGCAGGAAGAAAGGGTTGCGGCACTCGGCAATGCCATCGAACGCGATCCAGACGATCCGATCCTCGGCAATCCCGATGGCAACGTCACCCTGGTAGAGTTCTTCGATTACCAGTGCGGGTATTGCAAGCGCATGCTCGAACCACTGATCAATTTCGCCCGCGCCGACGGCAACCTGCGAATCGTGATGAAGGAGTTTCCCATCCTGGGCCCGGAATCGATGATCGCGGCCAAGGCCTCCTTGGCGGCACGGAGGCAGGGCAAGTACGAAGCGTTTCATCTTGCGCTCATGAGCCTAAAGGGCCGCTTGTCCGAACCGGCGATCTTCCAGACCGCGCTTGAGGTCGGCCTCGATACCGAAAAGCTGCGGCAGGATATGGAAACGCCGGCGGTCCTGGATCACATCCGCAAGACACGGGAGCTTGGTGAGGCACTTTCCGTGCGGGGAACGCCTGCATTTATCATTGGCGGAACGATTGTTCCCGGCGCCATCGGCGAGGACAGGCTTGCGGATCTCGTCGCCAAGGCCCGAACCAAGGGATGACTTCAAGGCCGCGCCGAGCCCGCTGACGTTTCCCGGCTGAACGCCGCATAGTAGCTCCCAGTCGCGATCAAGGCCGCGGCAACGGCGGCAAATACCAGTCGGTACCCAAGTTCTCCCGGCGCGCCGCCAATCGCCAGGGCGTCAATGATCCAGCCGGTCGCCCCCTGCAGCAGAAATATGAAGCCGACGCCCAGGAGGTTGATCACGGCGATCGCCCGCCCGGCGCGGTGTTCCGGCACGAAACTTCGGCAATGGGCCGCCAGCGTCACGAAGATCGGTGCCGCGAGAGAGAAAGCCGCGAACAGTCCAAGGACCAGATAGAAGGGCGGCCGGGGCACGGCGGCCAGTATCAGCATCGAGATCGTCATGATCGCGACGCCGCCGAGCACGATCCGCTTGCGGCTGGCGAAAATCCGGTCCAATGGCCCATAGGCGAAAGTGCCCGCGTTCAGGCACAACACCATGACCAAAAGAATCACCCCCGCGCTTGCAGGTTCAAACCCGTGAACATCCCTGAGATAGGGTCCGGCCCATAATCCGCCGACCGTGCTGAACGGCGCCGAAAAGCAGAGCGCCATGACGAAAATGGGGCGAAGGTTTCTGTCGGCGATGACCTCGAAAAGGCCACGCAGCGCTTCCGCCAGGGTTTCGCGGGGCCGGTCCGCAACCGAGGTCGACGGCCGATCGCGCACAAACCCCCAAATCAATAGAATTATTGCCGCAGAGACCGCCGCGAGCAGCAGGAACGTCCCGGTGAATCCGACGGTCCCCAGCACGATTGCCAAGGGCGCCGTCGAGAGCAACCCGCCCAGGCCACCTGAAATCGCGATGATGGTGGCGGCGATGCTGGCGACCCGCTCCGGCGGCGCCCAGGCGACGACAAGCAGATAGACCCCGGTGATCGACGCACCATGGCCCACCCCGATCAGCACCCGGGCAACGGTCAACCCCAAGGCGTCGCTCGAAACGGCGAACAGCGCCATGCCGGCGACCGCCAGAATCCCGAGCGAGGTGATCATGAGGCGGGGCCCGAAGCGGTCCAGCATCAGCCCGACCGGAAGCTGAACGGCGGCGGAGGCAAGGAACATCGCGCCAGTCACCAGGCCTATGGTCGCCGGCGCCAATCCATGGGTATCGGCGAGCGCCGTCGCGAGCACCGCGCCTCCGGTCCGGTTGATCTGAACGAAAAGCAGGAAGACACCCATGATCGCCATGACCCGGACGAAGGCATGTCGGTCGACGGCGGCGGATGATGAACCCGGCTCGCTCACTGAGCGTCTAGTTCCCGTCTGGAACGCGCCGCGACAGCGGGAAAACCGTCAACAGCCTTGCAGGCGAACACCGATGAATGGAAACACCCGTGCAGTATCAAAGACATGTCACATCCGGCTCCGGCACGTGTCGGGATTGCGGGCGAGTCATCCTAATCCAACGCCGGCCGGCGGGCGAGCCCGTGGACCGGTCGGCCAAGCGGCCTTATGATCGCTACCAGAACAAACGAGATGTGCCTCGGACCCGCTCATGCCTTCCTTACCGACAGGCCCGGATGTCCTGGATTACGACAACCCGCAATGGTCGCGGCAATTGTTGCTTCATCTCCGGAATAACATTCCGAAGGTCATTCACCACCAGTTGGCTCAGGTCTCCCGCGAGTTTATCAACAATCAATTGGGCGCCGCGCTGCCCGACTGCGAGGGGATGGCCGAGAAGGCGCTGGAAATGTTGCGAAGGGACGGATTCTGTCCGCTCGGCAACCTGTTGTCGGCGCAGCAACTTTCGGACATCCACGCCTATTTCAAACCGTTACCACTCCACAATCCCTGGGAGGAGAATGGGCCGACCTATTCCAGGGGATCGGTACCTCCGGCGGTGAATGTTGCCGAGTTCACCGCCGATGCCATCGCCCGAGCGCCGCATCTTCTCGCGCTGACCTTGGGGCCTCGTGTGTTGCCCTTGGTCTCGCACTACCTCGGGGTGCCGCCGACAATTCCCTATCTTTCATCATGGTGGTCACTCCATGGACGCTCGCAGGCGCGTGACGCTCAACTTTTTCACGTGGATTCACACGATTTCAAATGGCTGAAGCTGTTTGTCTATTTGACCGATGTCGACGCGACGAGCGGGCCGCATATCCTGGTTCGCGGCTCGCATGATCACGACTCGCGAAGTCGCCGTTTTCAAGATCTGCACCAGCGCGACCCCGAGACCGCCAAGGCGCTTATGACCTCAAGCACGAAAGGCGAACGCTTCCAAGACGACCATATCGAGGCGCTTTATGGGCCCACCGACATCATTGCGATTACGGGCCGTGCAGGAGAAGCGTTTCTGGTCGACACCGCCGCCATCCACAAGGGACTACCGCCACAGACCGAAGACCGTCTGATTTTTCAGGCTCTCTACACCATGATCCCGACGGTCAAGGACCACGTCTCGCCGATCACCTTGCCGGGAGCCTATGCCTCGCACGCGCGCCATGCCGGAGCGTCCGCGCTGTCGCCGAAGGTCTGGCGCTACTGCAACAGGCTCATTTTGCGAGATCCCGAGATCGATACCGTCTGACCCGATGAAGAAATCCGCTACGCGCCCCGCAAGACCGGAAACGTCTCACAATCGAGTTTCTGCCCCGGCTTCAGGGTCACGCCGGGAAACGGCGGCGACATTTCGCCGGCACGTTTGACATACACCGCATCATCACCGGTAAAGCGAGCGGCGAAGGCTCGGCGGCGATTCAACTTTGACGGATTGCCAGGGGCTCCATGAACGGTCAGGAAATTGAAGGCAATACAGTCACCGGGCTCCAGATCCCAGGAAAGAAACCGATAGGCCTCACGGTTGGCATCAATATCCGGGATCGTCTCGTATCCGTCGTCCTGGCGGTCGAACGCGACACCGACAAACTTGGTCGGCGTGAACCATCGGCCCCAGAGATGCGACCCAGCGACGAATTCGACGCAGGTTTCACGCGGGACGGGGTCAAGCGGGATCCAGAGCGAGCAGGTATCCTTTCCGTCGACGCAATAATACGGCTGGTCGTGGTGCCAGGGCGTGCGGTCGAGCGTACCGGGTTCCTTCACCAGGACATGTTCATGAAACAGATTGACCTTGTCGGAGCCCATAAGATCGCCCGCGATCTCGGCGGCGGGCGAGTCGAAGAAGAAGGACCGATACTCCTCGATCCGGCTCCAGTTGCAGTAATCGAAGAAATGTCCCGGCGCGCCGTACTTGGTATAGCCCCGGGTGTAGGGTCCGGCGTGTTCATGTTGACGTCCACGCCGCGGCGCAGGGTGTCGATCCATGCGTCGGAAAACACCGCGCAAGACCGTAGCTCCGTCTCGCGAAAGGCCGAAACCACCGAATCGTCGAGGCTCATCCCTCATCCTCCTAGCCGCCAGCAAGGGGATGAATGCCACAAGGCTCGGAACACGCGACCAAGAAAAGGCCCAAAAAATGACCGGGGCCGCTCTGGCGCGCGACCCCGGTCTGCTCTGGGTGTATTTATGTTGTTCTTCGATGTCCGCTACTGGCGGATCATTCCGAAATGCTGATATCTCCCTCGGCAATCGCCGCTTTCAGCAGATCAAGCCCGTGGCAAAGCTCTTCATGGGATTCCGGTAACGCCGCAGCTCGGCGAGTTCAGCCTCTTTCAGGCCGGCCTGCTCGAGTTGCCGGCATCCGGAGCTGGCAATGTAGCGGCCCCTTACCCTGGCGGCGAGGCGGGCGACACGCTCCACCTCGTGGGAAGCCACATCCATGACCGCGTCCCGTGTTTGATGGCGGTTCTGCTCGGCATGATAGCGGTCGAGTTCGCGGATATACTGCTGCGGGTTCACCTGCCCAGCGGGCTTGACGCCGGTGCGACGGAGATTTCGCGAGCCGGCCACGCGGCGCGTGCCGATCTGTGGCGCCACGCGCTGGCCGCTGGCATTCGCGTTGGCGGGCTTACGGGTCGCGGGAGCCGTCACCTTGGGTTTGGGAAGCGAGTTCTGGAAAGGCCGATATCCAGCGTCGGTTGTCCAGCGGCCGCTTTTTCCAGATACCGCCTTGAGCACCGAGGTCGATCTTGTCTGTCCTCCGTCGGGATAAGGGTCCCAGCCCGAACCGCTTCCGGTTTCTCCGGTGTCGCGCTCGCTCAGACCCGCTTTCAGCACCGCACTCAAGGACATGATCGTCTCACTCGCTCTTTTCAAGGCGTTCTCGGTTTTCTGCCCTTAGGAAACGCAAGAGCCGTGCCGGAAGGAAACCACCGGATTTCAAGGATTTTGTCGGGAACGCAAACCGCGCCGGGCAAGTTTTCCCCGGCCCGGCAAGACTCGACATCCCTGGTGGAACGGGCCCGCCGTCACGCTTTCACGCCGTCCCCCGGTTGGTTAGACTCACGGTCGACAAGGAAGACGAGGTCGACATGGTCGCGGTGATTTCAGAACTGCTTTCAAGGATCAGGTGCACGATCGCAACGAAGCTTCTGTCCATGCCCTTCGCGGACGGGAGTATGAGCGGCGGCGTCCTCGGCTCCGAGTTGAAGAAAAACACCCAGGTGCCGCCCAACAGCCCGACTATCGAGAACTGTCCGAGCTGGTCATGGGGACGATGCGGCGCAACGAGACGTTCAATCAGGTCGCCCTGCCGCGCCGAATCCTGTCACCGATCTTCAATTCCTACAAACAAGGCGAACGCTACGACCGCCATATCGACGCCGCGCTGATGGGACCCTATCCGGGGATGCGCACAGACCTCTCGATCACGATCTTTCTCAATGCGCCTGATGCCTATGAAGGTGGCGAGCTGATCCTGGAATCCCTTTCGAGAACACTCCTACAAGCTCACGCCGGGCGACGCGGTGCTTTATCCGACCCATTTCACCACCGGGTCAATCCGATCACCAAGGGGCGTCGGCTCGCCGCCGTGACCTGGATCGAGAGCATGGTTCCCGATCCCCAACAGCGCGAAGTCCTGGCTGATCTCGCCAACGCGGCTGAGATCCTCGTCACTAAGGTGACGCCGAGGTGATCCGCAGCCTTGAAAAAGGGCCGGCTGAATCTGATGCGCATGGGCACGGCCGTAGCACGCAACGGCTACGATCCGAGCGCGATCCGTTCCATCACCGGCGGCGGCAGTAGCTGCCAGTCCGCCAGCAGACGCGCCTTGAACAGCATGGCCAAGGTGAAGGTGTCCGCGATTTCCCCGGAAACGGCCATGTCCAGAGCCTCAGCGAAACGGATCCGGCGGATAATGATCTTCTCCGCCTCTTCAGGGGCCGGGAAACTGTTCCAGATCCCAGGCGATGAAGCCCACGGCCGTCTCGTCGGTAATCGAGTGGAGAGATCCATGCGCAGGAACGAATGCCAGGAACCAGCCTGAAGGCCGGTCTCCTCACGCAGTTCCCGGGCAGCCGATACTTCCGCCGGCAGGTCAGGTGACCCGCCGCCTT
This sequence comes from Alphaproteobacteria bacterium, assembly GCA_038146985.1. GTDB lineage: Bacteria > Pseudomonadota > Alphaproteobacteria > Thalassobaculales > Thalassobaculaceae > JADHLJ01. Next base: position 184,228 of record JAYQSQ010000009.1, on the reverse strand, counting down.
CCGGCAGTTCCCAGCTGAAATAGTCCCTCGGGAACCGGTGCTGGCCGACCAGGAAGGTCTGGCCCTCGTCATCGAGGGGAAGCACCCCAACGGCCAGATTCTTCATATGGACAACGCCGTAGAGCGCCGGGTTCCCTGCCGGGTTCAGGACGTCATGCTCGACCACCTGATCCAGGCGTTGTCATAGGCAACACGTTTCTCCAGCACGGTCCACGGGTTACCCGCAACGGCATTGCCATCCTCATCGGGCATCGGCACGGTTCCTCTTCGATATCGGATCGTGACCGACAATAGAAGCGGCGGACTTGCCTTGCCAGGGCACACTCAGTCGCCTTGATCTCCCGACGGCAAGGCCGCATGAGTTCTCGAAGCTGGCGCGACGCGGCAGGCCGCTTATCATCTCGGACCATAGCCTAGCCACAGGAGTTCGACGGAGGGTTCTCGCTCTTCCGGAATGGAACAAAGCCCTGCCCTGGCGGCAGCAAGGCCGATATCGGGGCGTGACGTAAGAGACGCGAAGGGAACCGCGAGCAGCAGACCGAGGGTGACCGGCGCACCCCAGATCAGGAATTCCGGCGCGTAGACCGTCAATCCGGCTGCAAAGATCAGCCCATCAGCATCTGTGGCCACAGCCCGCGGAACGCCTCGGCGACCGTCACGCTATGCTGGTCGCGGGTTTGCGCATCCCAGGTCACCTTTCGCCCGATGAACAATCCGACCAAGAAGATTGTCTGGGCGAGGCGACCACTGGTGCGATCAGCATCGAAAACCAGCCTCGGTCACCGCCCCGATCACCAGGGCCGGACCACCACCGTAGCGCGCCCGCTCTCCCGGCCTGAGCAGCACGTCGGCGACCCCGAGGATCTTGGGCGCGAAGTTCATCGCGAGGATCGTGATGAACAGAACCACCGCCGCTCACGCCCGCCGCCTCAATTCGGGTAGGGCCGAAGATCTCCTCGTTGAGGCCGACAGTTGCGGTCATCCCGCCGTGGATGAACTGGGCCATTCCGTCAGCATGAACGCGTACCAGACCGGCGCGGCGGTATACATCATGATCGCCAACAGCAGTTGTAGTCGGCCCAGCGGTCTAAGGCCCGGCATCGACAAAGCTTCAGATACTGCACGTTGCCTTGGCACCAGCGTAGGTCACGTTTGATGAAATCCTGCAAGGTGGGCGGATTCTCCTCGAAGCTGCCGTCTTCGATGGGCAGCACACGCACCTCGAAACCGGCGCGGCGCATCATCACCGCCCGACCTGGTCATGGCTCAGATCTCGCCGCCGAGGGCTGCGCCGGAAAGCCTGGGCAGCCGGCAATGCGCCGGAATGGTGCCAGCCTGACGATCGCATTGTGGCCCCAATAGGGCCCCTCGTCGCCCTGCCACCAGGCACTGCCCGTGGTGTAGGAGCGCATGCCGTGGCGCATGCCGAACTGGAATACTCGCGCAAAGACACTGACCGCCGGCAAGCCGGTCACCAGGCTCTGCAGAATCCCAGTTTCGGATTGGCCTGCATGAGCCGGACCAGCCGGAGGATCGCCGCGCCGGACATCAGGCTGTCCGCGTCCAGCACGACCATATGGTCGTAACCGTCCCCAGCGCTCGCAGAAATCCTCAATATTGCCGACTTTCTGGCGCGTATTCACGGTCCGACGGCGATAGTGCAGGCGTTCGGGACGAGGTCCGCGTCGCGCCATTGATCGAAGAGCCGTTCTTCCTCGGCGCAAAGGTCCGGCCGGTTCGTATCGCTCAACAAGAAGATATCGAACTGCTCGGACAAACCGGTCGCGTCAAGGGATTGGCTGACGGTGCGAGATGTCCGATCACCGATCCGGATCCTCATTGTACACCGGCATGATGATGGCGGTGCGGGTGGTGATCCCGGACTCTGTATCGCCATGACCCCGGATCGGGACAATTCGGTGGAGCAGTTCCCTGCCCCGTGCAGAAGCGCAGATCCGATTACCGCGTTCCGAAGCCGATCGACAGCCAGGGCGTATTGAGCGCGAAGAGCACGATCAACGCGATCTCGAAACCGGTTAGTCCTCCAGGGGAGCAGCAGAGCGGCCAATGACGCAGTGAGACCGGACATCGTCGCCAGAACCAGCGCCAGAAACGTCCAGCGCCTGCCTCATGTTTGGCACATAGCCACCGTCGCCGGGAAGCTGAGCGCATCCTCATCCGTCGAAATCACCCAAGTGCCCTATAGTCTTGTTGTACTCATAACTCTCGGCATTGCGCCATTCCGCGGACCCGCTATCGCCGCGCCGGACACGTGCGCTCGTCGCCGACTTCGCCGTGCCATCGGAAGCTCTAAACGTCGGTTTTCAAGGGGAATGTCACGCCAACTCGCTTCACAATCTCGCGAGAGGTATTTGACTGGCCCCATGACCATTCCGTTATTAAATGATGCGATTGAACGCGGCCGACCAGAGTCGGAAAAAATAATTCCGTGGGGCGAGATGGGCCAACCAACCAAGCGACGAGACCCCCGGCTGGACTTTTCCGCGGTGTCCGCGATGCTCATCATTTTCATCGCGCATGTTCCCGGCAATATGTGGGCGTTTTACTCCCCGCGCGCTCGGCTGGTCGGACGCGGCCGAGATGTTCGTGTTCTGCTCAGGATACGCGGCGGCGATCGCGTTCGGCGGTACTTTCGTCAGGGCCGGATTCTGATATGGCCTTGCCCGTGTAATGAACCGGATCTGGCAGCTTTATACGTCTCACCTCCTCATCTTTTTCCTGATCCTCGCCCTGTGCGCCGCCGGGACCGCGGTGCTGGATACCAAGAACTACGTCAACGCCCTGAACCTCGGATACTTTGTTGCCTCGGTGCCGGAGGCACTGATCGGTCTGGTGACCCTGACCTATGTGCCCAACTATTTCGACATCCTGCCGATGTATATGGGCGCGCTGCTGCTGATACCGGTGGCGATGCTCCTGGCCCGGGTGCATCCCTGGCTGCCGCTCGCGGGGTCGGCGGCGCTCTGGCTCGCGAACTGGGTGATGGACGGCGGCTTGCCGGCCCATCCGAAACATCCGGAACTGGAATGGTTCTTCAATCCCATGGGTTGGCAGATCCTGTTCATTACCGGATTCGCGCTATCGCGCGGCTGGGTGAAGGCGCCGCCGGTCAAGCCGATCCTGATCGTGCTCGCACTGGTTTTCGTGGTGGTCAGCATCCCCTTCTACCACTGGCCGACCTGGACCCGGATTCCTGTCTACGAGGAAATCCATGACGCCGTGAGTATCCACGGCGCCAAGACCGATTACGGCCTCCTGCGTTATGTCCACTTCTTCTGTCTGGCCTATCTCGCGATCGCTTTCGTCAAAGGACGCGAACACCTGCTCGAGGCGCGCTGGGCCAAACCGATCCTTAAAGTGGGACAGCAGGCTCTGCCGGTTTTCCTGCTGAATATGTGGCTCGCGCAACTTGCGGGGATGGCGCTTGATGTCGGTGGGCGTTCGGTGGCCTTCGTCTCGCTGGTCAATCTGATCGGCCTCGCCTGTGTGGTCGGTTTCGCCTATCTGGTCAGCTGGATCAAATCGTCCCCCTGGCAGGCTGCGGCCGCGAAACGGGCATCTCGGACGGCCGCGCCGGTACCCGGGTCCGCTTCGGATCAGGAAAATCATCGCTCGCGACCCGTTCCGCAGCCAGCGGAATGATACGCGCCGCGGCCGCCATTGTTCTTCTGCTGGGGTTGTCCGCGACTAGCGCGCTCGCGGGCGGAAAAGTCGAGCCGTCCCTGCGCGCGCCTAGTCTGGTGCTTGGCCGGGACATCGCTTATTCCCTCTACCTTCCGCAGAACCTCTCCAGTCCACCGGCAGTGCTCTACCTGCTGCATGGGCTTGGCGGCAACGAACGCGACTGGCTTCATCTGGGCCAGATCCAGAAGACCGCCGACCGGCTAATCGACGAGGCGCGGATGCCGCCCATGGCCATCGTCATGCCGAATGGCGGCAACAGCTGGTATGTGGACTCGGACGCTCACGGCCCGATCGCGTCCGCGCTGCTGAACGATTTCATGCCTCATGTGGAACGGGTTCATGGTCTGCGATCGGACCGCGTTGGGCGTTTCATTGCCGGGCTCTCGATGGGCGGCTATGGCGCCTTGCGGCTGGCGATCATGCACCCGGAGCGGTTCCGGGGCGCCGCCAGCTTGAGCGGGGCCATCTTTGAAGATCTGCAGAATTCCGCGCAGGTCAGCGACGATCAGATCCGGATGTTCAAGGGCGCGTTCGGCGAGCCATTCGCGACCAACCGATACAATCAACTCAACTTCTTCTCCAGGCTTCCCGTGCTCCAGACGACGGGCCGGATACCGGACCTATTCATCTCCGTCGGCGATGACGACGGCTTCGGTCTATACGAAGGCGCGGTCGCCCTCTATCTGCGCCTGAAACGCCTGCGGCTTCCGGTTGAGATGAGGATCGTCGACGGAAATCACAATTGGCGGCTTTGGCGCGAGGATATCATCCCGGTTCTAAGCCATTTCGGCACCATTCTGCACGCGGACGCGAAGACCGCGCGCAGAGTCGGAAACTAAATACCGGTCCGAATTTCAGTGCAGGAGTTCGACGTCGAACTCATCGGCATCCAGCGACCAGTCGTCACCATAGGACTCGAAAACCTCGTCAAGATCCTTGGTGTAGATGGCGCCAAGACCGGCGACCGAGCCGTTCGAGCCCGCGAAGCCGTAATCATCGGAAAAACGGGGTGCGTGCCGCATGTTAGCCTCCTCGGGCTGGTTGTTCGATCAGTCACACTCAGATCCAAGCAAGTCGCGTGCCAACTCTTGAATTCGCGTTCGATTGCCGCAATGACGGCGGCGGACTAAACTCCGCGCGACGGCGTGGAAATGCGCCGATACGTTCATAAAAACCAAGGATCAAACGGAGACGCCGACATGGTTGAACTGAAGGGGGTGATCCCGCCCGCGAGCACGCCTTTTGGCAGGGATGACGAAATCGACCACTCCCTGGTACGCCGGCAGATCGAATGGCTGATCTCCGCAGGCTCCCACGGCACTGCCGTCGGCGGTAGCACCGGCGAGGGCCATACCCTTGAAATCGGCGAATACACGAAATTGGTCGAGACCGCGATCGACGCCGCCGCAGGGCGGATTCCGGTGATCGCCGGCATCATCACCGACAGCACCCGCGATGCGATCAAGCGCGGCAAGGCGGTCGCCGGCATGGGTGCGGCGGCGCTTCAGGTGACGCCGGTCCACTATCTGTTCCGTCCGGACGACGAGGCGATGATCGAGCATTTCCGCGTGATGGCCGAAGAGACCGGAGTGCCGATCATCATCTACAACGTGGTGCCCTGGACCTATCTTTCCCCCGCCCTGCTGCTGCGGATCATGCGGGAAGTGCCGGGAGTCATCGGCGTCAAGCAGAGCGCCGGCGACCTGAAGCTGATGGCCGATCTGGTCATGGACGCGCGGCCCGAGGATCACATCTTCAGCGCCGTTGATGCTTTGATGTACCCGTCCTACGCGCTTGGTTGCCGAGGCTCGATCGCGGCGATCCTGACCGCCGCGCCGCATGCCAGCGTCGAGCTTTGGGACGCGGTTCAAGCGGGCGATCATGCCCGCGCGCTCGACCTGCACACCAAGCTGCTGCGGCTCTGGAACGCGCTAATCGCGGACAATCTGCCGGCCTGCACCAAATACGCCCAGTCCCTGCAAGGCTGCCCGGCGGGCCTGCCCCGCGCGCCGATGCCGGCCCCGTCGGAAGCCCAGAAGGCGGGGATCCGCGAGGCACTGGCCGGTCTCAACATCCAGATAGAGGCGGCGGAGTAGCGCTCCGCAACCACCTTCTTTCAATATGGGAATATCCCGCCGCAAGGCGGGATATTTCGTTTCAGCCCACCGTATATTCAGCCAGGAAATCGTCCTTGAAGACGAGGCCATGGCCCGGTCTCTCCGGAGCCGTATAGACGCCGTCCACCGGCAGCACCGGGTCGACCCAGGCGTCGTCCATCCAGTTCACGTATTCCAGGATATGGCCGTTCGGGATCGAGGCCATAAGCTGCACCATCAGCTCCGGGAACAGATGCGGCGCGATGGTCATCCCATGCGTGTCGGCGACGACGGCGATCTTGCGAAGCTCGGTCAGGCCGCCGCGCATCACATCGGGCTGCAGGATCGGCAGGCGCGAATGCTCGAAGAACGGGCGCATGTCGAAACGGGTGAAGTGCGTCTCGCCGCCGACGATCCTGAGGTCCAGGGTCTCGGCGATCCGGGCATAGCCGGCGAAATCCTCGCAATCCACCGGCTCTTCCAGCCAATAGAGGTCGTAGTCCTGGAATTTGCGCCCGGTGATGATCGCCTGATCCGCCGTCCAGCCCATGTTGCAGTCGATCATGATATCGATCTCCGGCCCCAGCGCGTCGCGCATCATGGCGACGTTGCGGACATCCTGGTGCCGGTTGAACATGTGGCCGCATTGCATCTTGATCGCCTTGAAGCCCTGATCGACATAGCGCTTGGCGCGGTCGACCATTCCCTCGGGACCATAGCCGCGCCAGCAGCCACTGCCATAGGCAGGGATCGCATCGGCGCAATGTCCCCAAAGCCGGTGCAGCGGCAGACCGGTCCGCTTGCCCATCGCATCCCAAAGCGCGATGTCGATCACCGACTGCGCCAGGACCGTCACTCCCATCCGGCCGATCCAGTAATTCGCCTTCCAGAGATGCTGCCAGATCCCTTCGATGTCGGTCGCATCACGGCCGATCAATTCGGGAATCACCAGCTCGTCGAGGCACGCCCGCACCGTCGGCACACCGCCGCGCAGCAGGATCAGATATCCCATGCCGACGATGCCCGACGCGGTCTCGACCTCGGCGACCAGCAGATCACGGGTCTTGGGCACATTGGCGCCGAAGACCGGCGGTTCGACCCAGGGCGCGCGGATATGACGGGTGCGAATTTCCTTGATGATCATCGGCCTCTCCCTCATTGGCACGGCAAGCTTAAAGCCAGAAGGGCGAGCCCTCACGCGGAATTGCAAGCACCCTCTTGATGGCGGTCCTAACCGTCGTCGCGGATCGGAGATCGGTCGCTGAAATGATGTATCGGTCTTGATATTCTGGGTTCAGCACGCCGTACCGGAGCCGACCGATGAATATCGCCGCAACCCTTGCCAAGATCGCACTGACCTACCCGGACCGACCCGCGATCTCCAAAGGTACCAAAGTGGTCCGAAGCTACCGCGAGTTTGCGGACCGGGTGGCGCGGCTCGCGACGGCGCTGCGTGGCCCGCTCGACCTAGAAACCGGTGACCGGGTGGCGCTGATCATGAAGAACTGCGCGGAAGATCTCGAGGTCATGTATGCCTGCTGGCATGCGGGGCTGGCCGCCGTGCCCGTCAACGCCAAACTGCATCCCCGGGAGTTCGGGTTCATCCTGGAAAACAGCGGCACCAGAGCCTGTTTCATCACCGCGGATCTCGCCGAGGCGGTCGCGGATGCCCGGTCCGATGCGCCGGGCGTTCGACACGTCATCGACGTCTCAAGCCCCGAGTATGAGGCGCTGTTTTCCAGTGCGGCCATGGACATGGCCGAGGTGGCGCCGAACGATCTCGGCTGGCTGTTCTATACCTCGGGCACCACGGGTCGGCCCAAGGGCGCGATGCTCTCACACCGCAATCTCTATTCGATGACCATGAACTATCTGGTCGATGTCGACGTGATCGAGCCCGAGGACTGCATGATCCACGCGGCGCCAATGAGCCATGGCTCTGGCCTCTACGCCCTGCCCCATGTGGCGCGCGCCGCCAACAACATCATTCCCGAAAGCGGCGGTTTCGATGTCGCCGAGACCCTGGCGCTTATTGCCCACTGGCCGGGCTGCACCTTCTTCTTCGCGCCGACCATGGTCACCCGGCTGATCAACGCGCCGACCATCGCCGAGGCGGATACCTCCAACCTCAAGACCATCGTTTATGGCGGTGCGCCGATGTATCTCGCCGATACCCTGAAGGCGGTCGACCTGCTCGGCAACAAGCTGGTTCAGATCTACGGCCAGGGCGAGTCGCCGATGACCATCAGCGGCCTGCCGAAACGGATCTTCGAGGATGCCGACCATCCCCGCTACGAAGAGCGGCTCGCCTCCGCCGGGATCGCCCGCACCGATGTCCAGCTCTGCATCCGCGGCGAAGACGGAACACCGCTGCCGGTCGACGAGGTCGGCGAGATCACCGTGCGCGGCGACGTGGTGATGCGCGGCTATTGGAACAATCCGGAGGCCACGGCGAACGCCATCCGCGACGGCTGGCTGTGGACGGGAGACGTCGGCGCGATCGACGCTGAGGGGTTCCTCACCCTCAAGGACCGCTCGAAGGACATGATCATCTCCGGCGGCACCAACATCTATCCCCGCGAGATCGAGGAAGTGCTGCTGAAGCATCCGGCGATCTATGAATGCGCAGTGGTCGGCAGGCCGCACGCCGATTGGGGTGAGGAGGTGGTGGCCTTCATCGTCACGCATCCGGGCAAGACGGTTACGGCGGAGGAGCTTGACCGGCTATGCCTCGACAATATCGCCCGGTTCAAGCGGCCCAAGGACTATCGCTTCGTCGAATCCCTGGCCAAGAACAACTACGGCAAGATCCTGAAGACCGAGTTGCGGCGGATCTTCGAGGCGGAGAAGGCCGGCTGATCAAGTGCCGGCGACCCGGTCCAACCAGGCGAGAAGCGCCTCCTGATACGGCGCGACGTTCTTGTAGCGCCGGGTTCCCTCGGGCAGGGAACGCACGGCGCCCGCGAGACCGGCGGCGGCATCGGGGCGGCCGGCAAGGCACGAGACCGAATCGACATAAGTCTTGATGGTGAACAGGATCCAGCCGCTGGACGGCAGGCGGCGCAGGGTCTGGCGCTCGCATCGCACGAACAGACGCTCGCCGGCATTGTCCGGCGTGATCGCCTCATCCGTTTCCCGGCCCTGGCGGCGGACCGGCTGGAACAGGGCCGGATCGTCATTCAGTGACCAATTGACCCGCCACACCGGACGGTCCGCATGTAGATGATCGAAGAAGCGATCGACCGGACGGGCCAGTTTGTCACCGAAACCCGGCACCGGCTCGTGGATGATCGACATCGGCCGGCCAAGTTTGTCGGCAAGCCGCCAGCGCGACGGGAAGCAGAGCGAGGCGGCTTCCAAGGTATATCCCTCGGGACCCGGCGCCATCAGACAGAAATCTTCCTGAACCAGACGGCCGGCAAGATCGATCGCCGTCTCGGTCCAATCCCGGGCCCGATAAACCGCGCCCGTCGGCAGCACCGTCAGGACATCGTCATCGACCCGAAGCAAGGCGGGATGGCGGCGAGCCATATGCGTTTGCAGAAGGCTCAACACCTCGCGCTGCGCGGGCTCGCTGCCCGGGCGCATGGCGACGACCTCGTCGTGGCGCGCATCGAACAAGCGCTGCTTTTCCGCCAGTTCCGCGACGAAGTTCTCATCCGGCTCGATCCACTGGTCCGGATCAAGCGCGACCAACCCCATGGCAAGGCGGAACTGGCCAGACAGGTAAGGCAGATACCGGGGATGTCTGGCGGATGTCTGATCCAAGGGGTGCGTCATCCTCAAGGCTTGGCGCGGGCCGGCGGCTACTTCCAGGCTTTCGCGCGGGCCGACGCCTCCGCGCGTTGCCTATCGGACAACAGCGGCTTCAGCGCGTCGATATAGCCGGATGTTCCATCGACCTTCGCCGCCTCGGCGAGCAAGGCCCATTTCATGGCTTCGACAAGATCGGCGCTCTGGCCCCTGGTATTGAGGACCGCGAGATGCAGAAAAGCGAAATTGACGCCGTCCCGGGCCGACGCTTCGAAGTTTTTTGCCGCCGCCGTCCGGTCGAGCGGCCCGCCCTCGCCGTCCTGCTGCATGACCGCCAGATTGTAGCGCGCCTCGACGATTCCTTGTTCGGCGGCCAGTTCATACAGACGGCGCGCCTCCGGAAGATTGGCCGGCCCGCCCCGCGCGTTCTGCAGCATCACCGCCAGCTTGTAGCGCGCAAGCGCGTGCCCACCGGCCGCCGCCTTCTCGAACCAGCCCCGGGCCGCCGGCAGATCGGGGCGCCCCCCTGGCTCCCTGTTCAAGGGCCACGCCGAGATAGAACTGCGCCTTTGTATCGCCGGCCTTCGCGCCGGCTTCGTACCAGCGCATCGCTTCCGTGTAGGACTTCGGCACGTCGTTCTGAGCCACCGCCGCGCCAGCCGCCGCGACATTCAACAGGATGGCAAGCACGAACGCCTGGATGGTAGTTGGTCGGCCCAAGAATTCCGCCAATCAGAAGGGAAACCGCGTCAAGGCCGCAGCGGCCCGGTGCCCGAGGTCGACCGCGGTGCCGGCCCGTCATAGCCGATCAGCCGGTTGGCCTCCTGACCTTCCAGCGGTTCGGCATAGCAATTCACCTTGCCGATTGTCCGATAGCAGTACCGAGGTTCGGCGGCCACGGCCTTCTTCGGCGCCTCTTTCTTGCCGAAAGCCTCGTCGATTCCCGCGCGAATATCTTCAGCGCATCCCATGAGCGGGAACAAGACGATCAAGGGAACGAGATAGCGTCGCATGGACAGCCCCTTGCATGAAGAAACCGCCTCAACACTCGCAATTCCGCGATTCCTTGGCAAGATAAAAGCCTTTTGCGGGCTTTTCGTACCTTCGCCGGCAGAGCACTCAGGCGACCGCCTTCAGCACGTCGCGAACCGTCTCGGCGATGAAGTCGATCTGCTTTTCCTCGATGATCAAAGGCGGTGACAGGGCGATGGTATCCCCGGTGGTCCGGATCAGCAGTCCCTTCTCGAAAGCCCGGTTAAAGGCCTCGAAGGCCCGGGCCGTCGGCTTGCCCGGGATCGGTTCCAGATCGATGCCGCCCATGATGCCGATATTGCGGATGTCGATCACATGGTTCGCATCGGACAGCGAATGGACCGCGTCTTCGAAATAAGGCCGAAGGTTCGCCGCCCGCTCGAAAAGACCCTCGTCCCGGTAGAGGTCCATTGTCGCGAGACCGGCGGCGCAGGCCAGCGGATGTCCGGAATAGGTATAGCCGTGGAAGAACTCGATCGCGTTCGGCTCGCTCGCCGCGTTCATGAAGGCGTCGTAGATGCCGTCGCGCACGAATACCGCGCCCATCGGCACCGTGGCGTTGGTGATGCCCTTGGCGGTGGTGAACAGGTCCGGCTGCACGCCGAAATACTCGCTGGCGAAGCTCTCGCCGAGGCGGCCGAAACCGGTGATCACCTCGTCGAAGATCAGCAGAATGCCGTGCTTGGTACAGATCTCGCGCAGCTTCTGAAGATATCCCTTCGGCGGCACCAGCACACCGGTCGAGCCCGCCACCGGCTCGACGATCACCGCCGCGATATTCGAGGCGTCATGCAGCGCGACGATCCGCTCCAGCTCCTCGGCCAGATGCACGCCGTTTTCCGGCTGTCCCCTTGTGAACCGGCTGCCTTCCGGATCATGGGTGTGCGGCAGATGATCGATGCCGGTGAGCATATTGCCAAACATTTTGCGGTTCGGCGTCATGCCGCCGACGGAGATGCCGCCGAAACCGACACCGTGATATCCGCGCTCGCGGCCGACGAAGCGCGTGCGGGTGCCTTGACCGATGGTCCGCTGATAGGCGAGCGCCATCTTGAGGGCGGTGTCGACCGACTCTGAGCCGGAATTGGTGAACATCACCTGGCTGTATCCCTCGATCATCCCGGTCAGGCGCGAGGCGAACTCGAAGGACAGCGGGTGGCCAATCTGGAAGCCCGGGGCATAGTCCAGTTTCTCGACCTGTTTGCGGACGGCTTCAATGATCGGTTTGCGCCGGTGACCCGCATTGACGCACCAGAGACCGGCGGTGCCGTCGAGGATCTTTCTCCCATCCGGCGTGGTGTAATACATGCCCTCCGCCTCGGCGAGCAGCCGCGGCTGCTTCTTGAATTGGCGATTGCCGGTGAACGGCATCCATAGGAATCCAAGTCGTTGGGAACGTTCGAATCCGAGATCGACATGATGTACTCCTCCCGGCTCCGGGTCGGGCCGGCGGTTCCGCATGGTTTGAGAACAGACCCGCACTATAGGGAAACAGTCGAGGCGAACCAACGCCTATCGGGCGATCCGCCGAAAGAAATCCATGTAGTCCCGACCACGATCTCCTCGGTGAAACGCGCCCTGAACGCCGCCTCGCCCCCAGCGCCGAGCCGGGCGGCAAGGGCCGTATCGGCAACCACAGCCCGCAAGGCTTCCGCCAAAGGCGTCGGCGCGTCTACCGGACAGAGGAGACCGGTCTCGCCATCCGTGATCAGATGGCGCGGCCCGTCGCTTGCCGCCGCCACCACGGGCTTTGCCTGCGCCCATCCTTCGATCACGACATTGCCCAGCGGTTCATGCCGTGACGGACAGATGAGGATATCGGCGGCGGCGATCGGGTCCGCTGTGTCGTTCCGCCAGCCGAGAAACCGCACCCGATCAGCGATGGCGAGGTCCCGCGCCAAGGCCTTGAGATCCTCTTCGCGCGGCCCATCGCCGGCGAGCCAGAGCATCACGCCGGGCACGTCCGCAAGCGCCCGGATCAGGACGTCGAAGGCCTTGTTCGGATGCAACCTGCCGAGCGCCAGAATCACCGTCGCGTCGGGCGATGTCCGTAAACTCGCGCGGCACCGGAACGCCCGGTTTGGCATCGACGAAATTGGCAATGTAGTGCGCCCGATCCGCTGGCCAGCCGTGGGATACGATGTGCTCCACGATCCCCGGCGTGTTGCCGATGAGATGATCGCAATGACGATAGTATTTGAGGTCGTAGTAACCACCGAGACGCGCGGCGTGCACGAACCGCCCGCGCGGCATCTTCGCCGTCGCCCGGTTCATCCAGGTCATCGACAATGTCCGGGCGATAGGTACGAAGTTCCCTGGCAAGCCGGCGCCGGGTGATCAGATCCAGCGCGCCGCCGAAGCTGAACTCGGCCGGCTCGACGCCGCCGGCTCGAAGCGCCGCGGCCCGATCGGGGTCGCGCCGGATCACCACCCGCTGGTCCTGACCCGCTCGAGAAAGGGCGATGGCGAGGCGGGTGAAGAACGCTTCGGCCCCGCCATGCCGCGCTCCGGCCATCGCTTGCAGCAATTTAACCATCGTCCAAGCCGCCCGCCCGTCCGTCGCACCAAAAGATCGTGCCAATCAAGCCGATAGTGTTGTAGGCACTTAGCCAGGGCAAGGCCATGGCAATCCACGGCATCCGGCATGGAGACCCGCCGCATGAGTTCCAGGAACGGCAAGCAGGGAGGAAGCCTGGTCATTCAGCCGCTGCCCGGCATCGGCGATACGATCTGGCACTTGCCTCACCTGAAAGCGATCGCGTCAACGGCACGGGATCGTTCGATCACCCTTCTGACCAAGGAACGATCCCTCGCCCGCGATCTTCTCGCCGGAGCGGATTTCGTGCGCGAGGTGTTGTACTTGGCGCCGGACCGGGGCCGGCATTCCGGACCGCTGGGGGGCTGGCGGCTCGGCCGGGACCTGCGCGCCCGTGGCTTCGAGGCGGTTTGGATACTGCACACGTCCAGCCGCTATGCCTTGGCCTCGCTTTCGGCCGGAATTCCGAAGCGCATGGGGTACGGAATCGGATGGCAGGACGCTCTGTTGACCTCGCCGCATGGTCTTTCGAGGCGGGACCGGCATCTTTCCGCCGTCGCCAAGGCCACCCGTCTTTTGGAACTGCATGGCCTTGCGGTCTCGGCCGAGCCGGCGTTGCCGATCCCCTCCAAGGCCAGCTACGCCGCCGCGGCCGTCCTTGCGCCGCTAGGCAAAGCTCCGGTCGCCCTGGCCATCGGATCGAGCGAGCCCTTCAAGCAATGGGGCGAAGACCGGTTCGGCGATCTCATCGCCGCGTTGCGGCAGCGCACCGATCATCCCGTGGTCCTGGTGGGCGGGGAGGTCGACGCGGCGGCGGCGGAGCAGCTGGCCGGCCGCTTCGAGCACCCGGCCTGGCTCGTCCGTCTGATCGACCGACCGATCCTCGAAGCGGCCGCGGTCGTGTCGCGCTGCGCGGTTTGCATCGGCAACGACACCGGCATGCTGAACATCGCCGCCGCCACCGGGACGCCGGCGATCGGTCTTTTCGGAGGATCGATACCGATCAACGAGGATCCTCGGATCACGCCGGTCATGCCCGCGGGACGCGTGAAATACGGCAAGGACAGGATGGCCGAGATCACCGTCGAGGCGGTGATGCAATCACTGGGCGGTCTTGACCTTCGCCAATAGATCCGCCGCCGCCTGGATCACTTTTTCCACCGCCAAGCCTTTCATGAGATCAGCATCCGGACGCGGCCGGTAATTCGGATCGGCGCGAAGCTCTTCGTAGCTGAGGTCGGTGCGCACGACCGCGCAGTGCGCACCCCAGGGCGCGTAGTTTTCGTCGCGCGTGGGGCCGAACAATCCCAGGGTCGGCACCCCCGACGCCGCCGCCAGATGCATCAGGCCGCTGTCATTGCCGATGTAGAGCGTCGACCGGGCCAGCACCGCGGCTGTATCCAGCACCGGCGCCTCCATCAGATCGACCAGATCTTGCGCCGCAACCGCCTCCAACAATGGCGCCGCCATGGCGCGTTCCCCGGGCCCGCCGACCACGGCGACCCGCGCGCCTTCCAGCGCCCCACCAGGACCGGTCAAGACCCGGGCAAGATCCACGAAACGGTCGATCGGCCAGATCTTTGCGTCCCAATTCGCTGTCGGCCCCAAGGCCAGAACCGGACTTTCGTCGCCCGTGCCGGAAGCGGGGCCGAGAGCCCTGTCGGCGGCGGCGCGATGCTCCGGGCCCAGCCAGATACGCGGCGCCGCCGGCTTGTCCAAGCCCAGCGTATGGCGCATGTCCTCGACCCGGTGCACGTCACGGTCATGTCGCCGATACACATGACGCCGCAAGGTCGGCAGGACATAGGCCGTCGCGGAACCGCGGACATCCACGACCATGTACCAATGCTTGACGATCGCCGCGCCCAGAAGCGCCCGCCAATGCGCGAGCCAGGGTCCTTTGCGCATTGCGATGATCCGTTCGAGGCCGGGCACGGCTTCGAAGAGTGATGCGGCGACCGGTCCGCAGGCGATCGTGAACCGCGCTTCGGGATAGCGCGTGACGAGCGTATCCAAAAGCCCGGTGGACAGGATCGCGTCGCCCAGACGACTGGAGGAGATGAAGAGAATCCGCATGTCGCCCTTATAGGCGGACCAAGGACGCCGCAAAAGCACGATCCGCGCGCGGTGTCTATGAGTCCTCGTGCGTCATCCGGACCCAGACGGAAACCACGGTTCCGGCTTCGTCGGAATTGAAACGCGCTCGCGTCCCGGTCGCGTCCGACCCCATCACCGTCGCGTCCAAGCTCAGTTCCGAGCGCGGATGCAGAATCGTGATGGTCTCTCCGGTTTTCACGTCAAGCGCCGGCGTCAGCCTTAGTCCGCCGGCCGAAACATTCTCGACCTCGCATTGAAAATTCTTGTCGCCCACCGTTACTTCCAAGGCGGTGACAATCGGATATCGCTCGTACTTGCGGCGATTCTCCTTGCCTCCCAGGCCGACAAGACTCATGAGATATTTGATCATGGTACGCTCGCTGACACGCCCGCGAATGAACACCCGGCACGGATTATGGCATAGCATGGCATCACGTTCCTATCATGCCGACTCCCGCCCTGCCGACCGGGTACCGGTGGAGCGCGGAGGCGGGACGGCGTGACGAAACTTTCCCTCCACGATGTCACACACCGCTATCCCGCACGCGGACGGCGCGGGAGCATCGAGGCCCTCGGCCCGGTGAGCCTCTCCGTCGGCGACGGAGAGTTCGTTGCGATCATCGGTCCGTCAGGTTGCGGCAAGTCGACGCTGCTTCGGCTGATCGCCGGCCTGGATGGGCCGAGCGCCGGGCAGATCAGCCTGAATGGCCGTCGGGTCACCGCGCCGGTACCGGAATGCGGCATGGTGTTCCAGCAGTTTGCGCTGTTCCCGTGGCTGTCGGTGCGCCGCAATGTCGGTTTCGCGCTCAGACCGGGCATGGCAAGGGAGAAAACCGTGGACCGGTTGCTTGACGCGGTCGGCCTTGCCGGCTTTGCCGACCAGTTTCCGGCACAGCTTTCCGGCGGGATGCAGCAGCGCGCCGCCCTGGCGAGGGCCTTGGCCCCGGACCCGGAGATCCTGCTTCTGGATGAGCCGTTCGGCGCCTTGGACCAACAGACCCGCGGCTTGATACAAGAGATGCTCGAAGCGCTCTGGCGGACCGCTCGCCGCACCATGTTGCTGGTGACCCACGATATCGACGAAGCGCTTTACCTTGCGGACCGGGTCCTGGTGATGTCCGCGCGTCCTGGCACGATCCTGAAGGAAGTCGACGTGCCGTTTCCACGCCCGCGCGCGCCGACGCAACGCACCGACAGCGCCCACGCCGCACTGAAAGGCCGTATCTCCGACATTCTTCGCGCGGAGGTCATGGCAAGCATGGAGTCGTCGCGCGACGATCGAGACATCTGACGAACCGACGCCGCCTTGCTCGGCTTCATCACGCCGCTCAAGGCAACTGAACCACGAACCGGAGTGCCCCATGACTGGATCAAACGAGACCACGCTGATCGACGCCAAAACCCTCGCCGCCTGGCTGGAGGCAGGTGAGGCCGATCTATACGATGTGCGGGAGGCGCCGGAATTCGCCGCCGAGAGGATCCCGGGCTCAACCCTGAACCCGCTGTCGGTCTTCGATCCGTCGGCCATCGACACGACATCCAGCCGTCGGTTGGTGTTTCACTGCAAGAGCGGCGTGCGATGTGGAATGGCGGCGGAAATCATGCGCGCCTCCGGTTTTGACGGGACGATCCACCGGCTTGAAGGCGGAATACTGGCCTGGAAAGCCCATGGCGGAAACATTCAACCAGGAAACGCCTGAATTTCGGTAATTTTCTGCAACAAGCCGTAGCGGCGCGACGCGAACTTCTATATGATAACGCGTTGAATCCACTGATGTTGCCACCCAGGACCGATTGGGATGGCGCAGGGGTGGATATGTCCAGTTCTGCCGGCCCGAAAAGGTTAGATGCACTTTTACCTGCCGATCGCGGAGATGTCGGTCAATATCTTCCTTATCCTGGCGATGGGCGGAGGTGTTGGCTTTCTATCGGGATTGTTTGGGGTAGGCGGCGGCTTCCTCATGACACCGTTGCTGATCTTCATCGGCGTACCGGCGCCGGTCGCCGTGGGAACAGAGGCCAATCAGATCGTCGCCAGTTCGGTTTCCGGAGTCATCGCCCATTGGCGGCGCGGCAACGTGGATTTCAAGATGGGCGGCGTGCTCCTTGCCGGCGGCTTCATCGGCTCCTCGGCCGGCGTCGTGCTTTTCAAGTTTCTGCAGGGGCTCGGCCAGATCGATCTGACGATCAAGCTCTGCTATCTGATTTTTCTCGGAATCATCGGCGGTCTGATGTTCGCCGAAAGCGCGCGCACGATCATCCGTTCGAGATCAGTAAGCGCGACGCGCGGCAAGCTGCATCAGCACAACTGGTTGCACGGACTGCCCTTCAAGATGCGGTTCCGGCGTTCCAAACTGTATATCAGCGCACTTCTTCCGCTGATGGTCGGCGCCGGGGTCGGAGTCCTATCGGCGCTGATGGGTGTCGGCGGCGGTTTTATCATGGTCCCGGCGATGATCTATCTTTTGGGAATGCCGACCTCGGTGGTGATCGGCACCTCGCTTTTCCAGATCATTTTCGTCACCGCGAACGTGACCTTTCTGCAGGCGGTCACCACCCAGACGGTTGATGTGCCGCTGGCGCTCCTGCTGCTGATCGGCGCGGTCATCGGCGCCCAGTTCGGCAGCAAGTACAGCGTCCGCCTGAAGGGAGAACAGCTGCGCATCCTTCTCTCGGTGATGGTGCTCGCCGTGTGCGGTAAGATCGGCTACGACCTGATCGTGACACCGGCCGATCTTTATTCGATCGCGCCGCTTCTCGCGCATTGACGGAGCGGACCGTGACCCCGAACCCCACCGCGTTCCTGCTGCTGATCGTCGCGTTCGTCGCTTCCGCCGCCAACGCGGCCAAAGGACAGGACCTGGTGGCGGATCTGTCCAGCCATCACGTCGCGATCACGACGGGCTTCACCGGCGCCGATGTCCTGCTGTTCGGCGCGGTGGAAGGCACCGGGGATATCGTCGTCGTCATCACCGGCCCGCTGGAAAACGTGGTCGTCCGCAGCAAGCAGCGGATCGCCGGCATCTGGGTGAACGCCGATACCGTCGAATTCGAGAGCGTTCCGAACTTCTATGTGGTGGCGTCGAGCCGGCCTCTCGAAGAGATCACCAGTCCTGATATCCGCGAAACCCAGCAGATCGGCGCCAGCAACATTGCCGCCACGGTTGCCGCCGGCGACCGCGACAGACCTGCCGCCGAACTCGCCCAGTTTCGCGAGGCCCTGATCCGCAACAAACAGAAGAGCGGGCTGTACAGTACCGAGCCGGAGAGAATCGGGATCGTTTCAGACCGGCTCTTCCGCACCCAGATCCACTTCCCGTCCAACATGGCGACGGGAAACTACACCGCCGTGGTCTACCTTTTTCGCGAGGGCGAAGCGGTTCAGGCGGTCAGCACGCCCATCCGGGTCGAGAAGGTCGGCGTGGGCGCGGAAATCTACAATTTCGCCCATCAGCAATCGGCGCTCTACGGAATCGCCGCCATCGTCATCGCCGTATTCGCGGGCTGGCTTGGCGGCGTTATATTTCGTAAGGTCTAGCGTGGTGTAATTGAACCAGGACCCCATGTCCGACACCGTCACCTCAGGCTCTAGCGGCCCTTCGGACCCGCACCATCACCGCGTTTTCCTGGTGGTGGTGGACGATTCCGAGGAAATGCGGGTCGCCCTGCGGTTCGCCGCGCTACGGGCCAAGAACACTGGAGGCCGGGTCGCCCTGTTCCGGGATATCGAACCCGCCGGCGGCTTTCACCACTGGGCCGGCGTCGGCCAGCTGATGCAGGACGAGGCGCGCCAGGACGCCGAGAAGCTGTTGTCCGATCTCGCGGGCGAGGTGATCGAGATGTCCGGCCAGATCCCGGCGCTCTATGTCCGGGTCGGACCGATCGTCCAGGAACTCGTCGCCCTGGTCGCGGAAGAGCCGACGATATCGATCCTGGTCCTGGCGGCCGGGACCAGCAAGGACGGACCGGGGCCCCTGATCAGTTTCCTTGCCGGCAAGGGCGCCAACAGCCTCAGAATTCCGGTCACGATCGTGCCCGGCAACCTTACGGTGGAGCAGATCGAGGCTCTGACCTAGCCGGAAACCTCAAAGCACCACGCTCTCGGCCCGTCCGTCAGTTCCGCCCCTCAATCAGCGCGATGATCGCGTCCGTGACCTCGGCCGTCCCGGCGGTGCCGCCGAGATCGCGCGGCATCGCCTCGCCGCGCGCGGCAAAGGCCTCGATGGCGCCCATCAGGGCCGCCGCCGCCTTTGGCTCGCCCACATGTTCCAGCATCATCGACGCCGACCAGAAGGCGCCGATCGGGTTGGCCACCCCCTTGCCCATGATGTCGAAGGCGGAACCGTGGATCGGCTCGAACATTGAGGGGAATTTGCGCTCGGGGTTGAGGTTCCCTGTCGGCGCGATCCCCATGCTGCCGCTCAGCGCCGCCGCGAGATCGCTCAGCACATCGGCATGCAGGTTGGTGGCGACCACGACATCGATCGAGCGCGGATTCAGCACCATCCGGGTCGTCATCGCGTCAACCAGCATCTTGTCGGTCTTCACGTCCGGATAGTCGCCCTTGATGCCGTCGAAAACATCGTCCCACATTACCATGCCGTGGCGCTGGGCGTTGGATTTGGTGACCAGGGTCAGGTGCTTCGCCGGGCGAGAGCGGGCAAGTTCCATGGCGAAGCGTTGAATCCGCTCGACGCCGCTCCGGGTAAAGACCGCGACATCCATGCCGACCTCCTCCGGGTGCCCGCGATGAACCCGTCCGCCGGCGCCGGCATATTCCCCCTCGGTGTTCTCGCGCACGATCACCCAGTCGAGATCCTCGGGTCCGACGCCCTTGAGCGGTCCGTTGATTCCGGGCAGCAGGCGCGAGGGCCGGACATTCGCGTACTGATCGAATGGCTGGCAGATCGCCAGACGTAACCCCCAGAGCGAGATATGGTCGGGCACCCTCGGATCGCCCGCCGACCCGAAATAGATCGCATCAAATGGCTTCAGCATCTCCAAGCCGTCCTCCGGCATCATCCGGCCGTGCTTGAGGTAATAGTCCGTGCCCCAGTCGAAGGTCTCGACCGCAAGCTCGAACCCGCCGTCCCGCGCCGCCAGGGCCCGCAGAACCTTGATGCCGGCCTGGATAACCTCGGTACCGATCCCGTCCCCGGGAATGGCGGCGATGCGATGATGGCGCATGGTGTAAGTCTCCCCGAATCAATCGATCGTAACGTACACAAATCGAGAATTCTTGAAAGGTCCCTCATCGCGGCCGATGGCAATCAGATTTGGCCGCTAAAGCGACCGCAGCGTGATGAAATGGTCGTGATCTCCCGCCATCCCTTGACCCGGCAAGCAACAGCGGGCAACAGTGATCTCTCGCTTTCCCTGGGCCTCTATCGCGGAAAATCCATGAGCCTGAATCCCTTCGAGACGGTGCGCGAGACGGTCGAGACCTCGCCGCCGGTTTCCGACGAGGTCAAGTATACGACCTGCTACATGTGCGCCTGCCGATGCGGCATCAAAGTGCACCTGAAGGACGGCAAGGTCCGCTACATCGAAGGCAACAGGAACCATCCGGTGAACAAGGGCGTGCTCTGCGCTAAGGGCTCCGCCGGCATCATGCAGCACTATTCGCCGGCGCGGCTGACCAAACCGCTGAAACGGGTCGGGCCGCGCGGATCGGGAGAATTCAAGGAAATCGAGTGGGAAGAGGCGCTGGAGACCGCGGTAAGCTGGCTGAAGCCGCTGCGCGAGAGCGATCCCCGCAAGCTCGCCTTTTTCACCGGCCGTGACCAGAGCCAGGGCCTGACCGGTTTCTGGGCCAGCCAGTTCGGCACCCCGAACCACGCCGCCCATGGCGGCTTCTGCTCGGTCAACATGGCGGCGGCGGGTCTTTACACCATCGGCGGCTCTTTCTGGGAGTTCGGCGAGCCGGATTGGGAGCACACAAAGTACTTCCTGATGTTCGGCGTCGCCGAGGATCACGATTCAATCCGATCAAGACCGGTCTCGGCAAGCTGAAGGGCCGGGGCGCCAAATTCGTGTCAGTCAACCCGGTCAAGACCGCTATTCGGCCATCGCCGACGAATGGATCGGCATCCGGCCCGGCACCGACGGGCTGCTGGTCATGGCGATCATCCATGAACTGCTGAACGCGAACCAGATCGATCTCGATTATCTGGTGCGCTACACCAACGCGCCCTGGCTGGTGATCCAGGACGAGGGCGCCGGCGATCACGGGCTCTTCGCCCGCGACGACGAGGGCCGCCCCTTAAGCTGGAACAAGTCGGCCGATGCGCTGGCCCCGGCGGCGGCGACGGATATCACGCCGGCAATCGTCGGCAGCTTTACCCTGGCGGATGGCCGCAAGGCGGTGCCGGCCTTCCAACTGCTGGCCGAGCGCTATATGGGCGAGGAATACAGCCCCGATGCGGTCGCCGGCCGCTGCGGCATCGGAGCCGACGTGATCCGCCGCCTCGCCGCCGAGATCGCGCATGTGGCATTCCAGGAAACCGTCGAACTGGACGTGGAATGGACCGACTGGGCCGGCCGCAAGCATGACAAGATGATCGGCCGGCCTGTCGCAATGCATGCCATGCGGGGCATCTCGGCCCATTCGAACGGCTTTCATACCTGCCGGGCCCTGCATGTCCTGCAGATCCTGATCGGCAGCATCGATGTGCCAGGCGGCTTCCGCTACAAGCCGCCCTTTCCGAAACCGGCACCGCCGCCGCTGAAACCCGCCGGCAAGCCTGGCCAGGTCAAGCCGGAAACGCCGATGCCGGGGCCGCCGCTGGGCTTCACAACCGGCCCGGAAGATCTGCTGGTGGCCGAGGACGGCTCCGCCGCCCGAATCGACAAGGCCTTCTCCTGGGAAGCGCCGATGTCGGCCCATGGCCTCATGCATCTGGTGATCAGCAACGCGCATAAGGGCGATCCCTACCCCATCGACACGCTGTTCATGTACATGGCGAACATGGGCTGGAACTCGTCGATGAACGTGCCTGGCACGATCGCCATGCTGACCGACAAGGACGAGGCCACGGGCGAGTACAAGATCCCCCGGATCATCTATTCGGATGCCTATTTCTCCGAGACCATTCCCTATGCGGATCTGATCCTGCCGGACACCACGTATCTTGAGCGCTGGGACTGCATCTCCCTGCTGGACAGGCCGATCTGCGATGCCAATGGGGTCGCCGATTCGATCCGCCAACCGGTGGTGGCGCCGGATCGCGACGTCAGGCCATTCCAGGACGTTTTGATCGAGCTTGGCACCCGTCTCGGCCTGCCGGCTTTCACGACCGAGGACGGCGACGCCAAGTTTCCCGGCGGCTATCCCGACTACATCGTCAACCACGAACGCGCACCCGGCATCGGCCCGCTCGCCGGGTTCCGCGGCGAGGACGGCAAGTCCGAGGGCAAGGGAGCGGTCAATCCCGAACAGCTTGACCGCTATATCGAGAACCAGTGCTTCTGGCGGCACGAGTTCGAACCCACCGAGCGCTTTTTCAAGCACTCCAACCAGGCCTATCTCGAAAAGGCCACCGCCATGGGGTTGATCGGCGCACCAAATCAGATTGTGCTGCAACTGTATGTTGAGGCGATGCAGAAGTTCCGACTCGCCGCGGAGGGACATGGCGCCGTTCAACCGCCCGATGCCCATCGCGAGCGGGTGAAGACCTATTTCGACCCTCTGCCCATCTGGTACACCCCCTTCGAGGAGGCACGTGTCGACGAGACCGCCTTCCCGATGCACGCGCTAACCCAGCGGCCTATGGCGATGTACCATTCCTGGGGCGCGCAGAATGCCTGGCTGCGCCAGATCCATGGCTACAACCGGCTCTATATCAGCCGGACCCGGGCCGAAAAGCTCGGGATCGCGGATGATGATTGGGTGCGGGTGACCTCGAACCACGGCTCCGTGAAGGTCCAGTGCCGTCTGATGGAAGGCGTGAACGAGGACACGGTTTGGACATGGAACGCCATCGGCAAGCGTAGGGGCGCGTGGAACCTTGCCCCCGATGCGCCGGAAGCGACCAAGGGCTTTCTTCTGAACCACGTGATCTCGGAACTCCTGCCGGAAAAAGGCGCCGGGCATAGATACGCCAACGCTGATCCGGTGACGGGACAAGCGGCGTGGTTCGACCTTCGGGTGCGGATCGAAAAGGCCGTTGAAGATCAGCCCGGCGAGACATCCGAGCCGCAATTCGCGCCGCTGAGCCCTGTAGCGACGGTACCTCGCGGCGCCGCCGTCCTACGTTTCGGCGCCAAGGGAGGCCAGTGATGACCAGTCTTCCAGCCCGCCCAAGCGCCGTAAAACTCGGCCTCGTCATCGACCTGGATATCTGTGTCGGGTGCCACGCCTGCGCGGTCAATTGCAAGGAATGGAACGCCGGGGGCCACTCGGCGCCGATGACGGACTGGAACGCCTATTCCGGAACCGAGAGCCATGAGGGAGAGGACGCCGGCGCCTGGGGCGTCGGGTTCAACCGGGTCCACACCTTCGAGGTCGGCCAGGGAACGGAAAGCCGAACGGTGCATTTCCCACGCTCCTGCCTGCATTGCGAGGAGCCGGAATGTGTCAGGGTATGCCCTACCGGGGCGTCCTATAAGCGTGAGGAAGACGGCATCGTCCTGGTCAATGCCGACATCTGCATCGGCTGCAAGCTGTGTTCCTGGGCCTGCCCCTATGGCGCGCGGGAGTATGACCATAGTGATGGTGTGATGAAGAAATGCACGCTCTGTGTCGACCGCATCTACAACGAGAACCTGGAGGAGATCGACCGAATCCCGGCTTGCGTTGCCACCTGCCCGGCGGGTGCGCGGCATTTCGGCGATCTGGGAGACCCGAATTCGGGCGTTTCGGTCATGGTCAAGGAGCGTCAAGGCTATGATCTGATGCCCGAGATGGGTTACGGCCCGACCAACAAGTACCTGCCGCCCAGGGCAAGGCGTGACCAAGGCGCGGAGAACGGCGCCCCGGTCTCGCTCGCGGCTCTCGCGGCGCAGGCCCAGAGCGAGGCGGTGCCGAACGGGAACGGAGTTGGCGGCGCGCTGCTGCGCTGGGTCGACTCGGTTCTGTCACGCTAGGAGAGCGAAGAATGCATCCAGCGTTTTCAGTCATCGCCTTCACTACCGCGTCCGGGGCTGGCTACGGCATGCTCGCGCTGACCGGGTTCTTCGCGGCGAACGGCTGGTTTCCGGCCGACAGTGAGATCATCACCTGTGCAACCGGACTGGCCCTGCTTCTGATCACCGGCGGCTTGCTGTGCTCGACGGCCCATCTCGGCCACCCGGAGCGGGCCTGGCGGGCAATGTCGCAGTGGCGCTCCTCCTGGCTGTCCCGCGAAGGGCTATGCGCGATCGTGACCTACATTCCCGCCGGGTTGTTCTTCATCGAGGTCTTGATGCCCGGCCTCATCGGCGTGAACTGGAAGCTGTGCGGCCTGATCGCCAGCCTGTTGTCTCTCGTCACGATCTATTGCACTGGTAAGATCTACGCGTCGCTCAAGACCATACGGCAGTGGCAGGACGGGCGGGTGGTGCCGCTCTATATCCTGACTGGCCTGCTGACCGGCGCGATCCTGATCGGCTTTCTCGCGGCGGTTTTCGATCTCTTCATCCAGGAATTCGTTTGGATCATGCTGGCCTTCGCGGTGGTCACCGGCATGCTAAAAATGTCCTATTGGCGCTCCATCGACGATGCGAAGGATGCCTCGACCACGCAGAGCGCCACCGGGCTCGGTACGCCGGGCGACACGGTCCGGCTTCTGGACGCGCCGAACACGTCGGAAAATTTCGTGATGCGCGAAATGGGCTTTCGGATCGCGCGCAAGCACTCGACCAAGCTTCGTCAGATAACCCTGACCCTGCTCTTTGCCCTGCCGCTGATCCTGACATTGATCGCCTCGATGGCCGAGAGTCAGATCGCGCATATCCTGTTGATGCTTGCCACCGTGCTTTCCGCCGGCGTGGGTGTCGTGGTCGAACGCTGGCTGTTCTTCGCCGAGGCTAGGCATGTGGTGACGCTGTACTACGGCGCCAAGACCGAAACCGCCTGATACGCAACCCGGTCAGGGCTTGTATTCCGGTTCAAGCGGCCCTTCGCCGTCAAGGTCCGCGCGCGGATCAAGTTCGGCCGAGGCCGCCGTGCTGCGCGAGAGGAGGACATAGGGACCCTGCTCCTCATTGGCGACAGCGGGTCTTCGGGTCATCCGGTAGACCGCGAATCCCCCAATCGCGAAACAGGCCGCCCCGCTGGCGATGTACAGTCCGGCCGGCCCCATGGTTTCCATCAGCATGGCGGCGCCCAACGGCCCGATCGCCGCGCCGACCGCCATGGCCATGATTAATCCGGCGCTGGCCGCTACAAGGTCCGCTGGATCGAGGAAGTCGTTCGCATGCGAGACGGCAAGGGGATAGAGCGCGAAAGCGATGCCCCCATAAAGCACCGTCATCGCCGCGAGCGGCCAGAAGCCAAGCTCCGGCGCCAAACTGATGGCGAAGCACACGCCGCCCCCGGTGAACAGGGCCACGGCGATCACCGTGCGTCGGTCGAACAGATCGGACGCCCGTCCCACGGGATACTGCACCAGCAGCCCACCGAGGATAATGACGCTCATGAACAGGGCAATGTCGGAGACCTCGAATCCCCGGTCATTGAGGTAAACCGGCATGAGAGCCAGCAGGATCGCGACCAGCGCCCCGCCAGCGAAACAGCCGATCACGCCGAGCGGCGAGATACCGATCAACTGCTTCAGTCCGAGACGCGAGGGGGCCACTTCACCGGCAACGACCGAGCGGGACAGAACCAGCGGCACAAGGGAAAGCGAAAACAGGATCGACGCCGCAGCGAACAACTCGAACCCCGTGGGTGCTTTGAGGTTCATGAACTGCTGACCGGCGCTCATCGCCAGATATTGGATGATGGTATAGACCGCCAGCAGTCTGCCACGGCTGTCGTTGGAGGTTGCGCCGTTCAGCCAGCTTTCGGCGACCATGAGCGATCCCGCGATGCACACGCCATGCAGCATGCGGATCACCGTCCAAGTCACGAGATCGACATGGATCGCGTAGCCGATGACGCTCGCGGACACAATCGCGGCGAAGGCGGCGAAGGCGCGTACATGACCGACCCGCTCAATCATCCGCCCACAGAACACCGCACCGGCAAGCTGGCCCACGAAATAGCCGGTCGTCACGACACCCACATCGGAAGCTGAGAAGCCCTCGACATTCAGCCGGACCGCAAGCAGCGTGAAGCACAGGCCATTGGCCGTCCATACCAAGGCGACGCTGACCAGTAGGGCAAGTGTGGAAGCCGAGAAGGCCGGCATGGCGGATGTCCCAAACAAAGAGACTTCGCCAGTACGACAGTCGGGGCACCGCGTCTCGTCCATGCGCGACAGGCAGGACGCAATCAGAACGGTCAGGGCGCGCGCGGCGCGCGTTCCTCCGTTACCGACCTTCGCATCTTAAAGATCGTCAATCATCCGGCGCAGATCTTCGGAACTCAGCCATGCGCTGTTGGTATCGCTCGCGTAACGGAAATCGCCGGCAACCGGTTTGGCGCCCCGCTCGAGATAGATCCGGTTTCGCGCTTCGAGAAACGGCGCGAGGATGGCGTAGCGGTCTTCCAGCTCCACCGTCACGCGGGCGTCGTCCTCGGAAATCATGACTTCGTGCAGCTTTTCCCCGGCCCGGATTCCGACGACCTTATGGGGCAAGTCCGGCGCCATACAACGCGCCATGTCCGTCACCCGCATGGAGGTGATCTTCGGAACGAAGATTTCGCCGCCGCGCATCATTTCCATGCAGGACAGCACGAACGAAACGCCTTGTTCCAGGGTGATCCAGAAACGGGTCATCCGCTCGTCCGTGATGGGGAGTTCCTTGGCGCCTTCCTCGATCAGTTTCTGGAAGAATGGGATCACGCTGCCACGCGAGCCGATGACATTGCCATAGCGCACGACCGAAAAATCACAACCGCCGGCACCGGAGAGGTTGTTTCCGGCGACGAATATCTTGTCGGAGGCAAGCTTGGTCGCGCCATAGAGATTGATCGGGTTCGCGGCCTTGTCGGTGGACAGCGCGATCACTTTCCTTACCCCGGTCCGGATCGCGGCCATGACCACGTTCTCAGCACCGTTGATGTTGGTCTTCACGCATTCAAAGGGATTGTATTCCGCCGTCGTGACATGCTTCATCGCGGCGGCGTGGACGACATAGTCAACGCCGCGCATCGCAAGTTCCAGACGTTCGACGTCCCGCACGTCACCGATGAAATAGCGGATCGGCTTTCCCGGTCCAGACGGGTATTCCTGCGCCATTTCATATTGCTTCAGCTCATCGCGGGAAAACACGATACAGCGGCGCAGATCATACTTCGCGAGGACCGTGCGGATGAAGGCACGTCCGAAGGACCCTGTACCGCCGGTAACCAGGATCGTCTTGCCGCTAAGATCGATCTGATTGGCGTCGAAGCGGTGATGCGTGGTGCTCATGAATTCATCCCCGTGTTACCGGCACCGGCCTGAAGCCCAAGCACCTCGGCCAGCGCCTCGATAACCCGATCCACGTCGCCATCCTCCATCGCCGGAAACAAAGGGAGGCTTAGGCAGCGCTCATAATACCTCTCGGCGCCCGGCAATGCAGGCGTATCGTAGCGATCCCGATAATAAGGTTGTTTGTGAACCGGAATGTAGTGGACCTGCGTGCCGATACCCTTGTCCCGCAGGCGGTTCATGACCTGGGTCCGCGTGGTGTCCAACGCCTTGAAATCGATCAACGCCACCGCCAGATGCCAGGCCGGCTCGCAGCCTCCGGCCACCGTGATCGGCCGAACATGCGGACCGAGACCCGTCAGCAGTTGTCCATAACGGTCACGCAGCGCGCGGCGTTTCGAGACGAATCCGTTAAGCCGTCGCAACTGACTGAGACCCAAGGCGCATTGCAAATCGTTCAAACGGTAATTGAACCCCGGCTCGTGCATCTCGTAATACCAGGGCGCGGGTTCCGTGCCGCCGGCCTCGAACGCCATGGCGCGGTTGCGGAACCTCTCTGGCTCGCGCACCAAGCCGTGATTGCGAAACCGCCGCAGACGGTCCGCCAATCCGTCGTCATTGGTGGTCAGCACGCCGCCTTCGCCGGTGGCGATCGCCTTCACCGGATGGGTGGAGAACATCGCCGCGTCGCTGGCGGAACAACGGCCGATGGGGACCATCTCTCCCGAAGGAGCGCGCTGATTTCCCCCGAGCGCGTGGCAGGCGTCCTCGGCAACGAAAAGCCCGTCGGCCACGGCGCGCAGCCCCGGCATGTCCACGCAGTGGCCGTTCAGATGGACGGGAAATACGGCCTTGAGCCGGCCCGAGGGCGCCCGCTTCACGGCGTCGAGAAAATCGGCGACCCGCATCAGGCCGGTTTCCGGATCCACATCGGCGAAAACAACCTCCGCGCCGACGTACCGCGCGGCGTTCGCCGTGGCAAGGAAAGTCACCGTGGGAACGACAACCAGATCGCCAGGGCCGAGGCCACCGGCCAAGGCCAGAAGGTGCAGCCCGGCCGTTCCGCTCGAACAGGAAATGGCATGCTTTGCTTCGACACGCTCGGCAAACGCCGCCTCGTAGGTTTCGACTGCGGGACCGGTGGTCAGCCAGTCGCCGCGCATCACCGCGGTAACCGCCGCCACATCGTCGTCGTCGATCACCTGGCGCCCATAGGGCAGGAATTCGGATCCCATCGCGGCGTCAATTCTCTCTCAAGGCCTGCTCAAGGCTTCGGCTGATGGGCGCCAGCAGATACTCCAGCAGGGTCTGGTCCCCGGTGCTGATCACCGCGGTCGCCGGCATGCCCTGGACAAGATGCAGCTCGGGCTGCTTCGCCAGGCTGTCCGGATCGAGCTCGATCCGCGCCTCGTAAAACGGAGGGGTTCCTTCCTGCTGAACGATATCGGCGGAAATCTCGATCAGCTTTCCGTCGATCGGCTTGGTCGTCCGTTGGCTGAAGGAGGTCAGCCGGACACTCGCGGTCGCGCCCACCTCGACATTGTCGCGATCCACCGGGTCGATACGAACCTGGACGATCAGCTCGTCATTTTCCGGCACGATCCCCATCATCGGCTCGCCGGGTCCCACGACCCCACCTTCCGTGTGGAACCGCAATCCGTAGATTCGGCCCGCATAAGGTGCCGTGACCTGCGAGCGGTCAAGCGCGTCACGCGCCGCCGTCAGCCGGTCCTCCAGATCCTCCAGTGCGCCCTGCACCTCGCGAAGCTGCGCCTCGACCTCCGATGCCGACTGTTCGATCAGATTGATCTTCTGAAATTCAGTTTCGGAGATCGTCTGACGGGCACGCGCGATTAGGGCTTCCCGGTTACCGATACTCCCGTGAAGTTCCGCCTCCATGCGCTCGAGCGCAAGCAATTGGGTCTTGCGTGCCAGGCCCGCTTCGAAAAGCTTACGCAAATCCCCGATTTCCTCATCGATTAGTTCGAGCTGGCGTTCATCCGCCTTCTGCTGGGCCGAGAGCGCCGATATCTCTTCGCGGGTTTGCCCGATCCGCCGGTCCAACAGGCTGATCTGGCTTCGCAAGGCTTTGGTTCTATTGGCGAACAGCCGCTTTTGCCCCTCCAGGATTTCCTGGACGTAGGGCTCCGACGCGCGGGAGGTCAAGCTGCTGGGAAAGGTTACCGCCTTTTCACGATCCCGTTCCGCCACCAACCGGGCATTGGTACCGAGATTCGCGAGATATTGCTGTTCCAGCAGATCGAACTCGACCCGCACGCGGGTGTCATCAAGTTCCAAAAGGACCTTGCCGGCGGGAACCACGTCGCCGTTTCGCACATGGATTCGCCTGATAATCCCGCCTTCGAGATGCTGGACGGTTTTCTGGTTGCTGTCGACCTGGAGCTGGCCCGAGGCAATCGTGCCGCTTCCCAGCTGAGCGAACGCCGCCCAAATCCCGAACATCCCGAAAAAGATGAAAATGATGACGAAGCCTAGGATCGTGACGCCACGCCAGCGTCTCGGATTGGCGGTGTCGTTCAGTGCATAGAGGTCGTCGACCGGCACGAGTTGCTTGGCGTCGGTCATCGCCATGATGCCTTATCCAGACAACGCGTAACCGGAAGGTCCGACTCCGTCATCTCACTTCTGCCTCGGAAAAGCGGAAATCGCCTGAACACTCTGCACGCTGAGCGCCTTTGCCTCGACTTTCTCAACTTTCGGCGGCTGTAGAACGCGGGTCCTGGGCCGGCGTGGGGGGAGAGGCGCCAGCGACGGCTCCACGATCGGCGCGTCTTGATTTGCCGGTGGCTGGGTGCCGTCACGTTCCTGTTCGGGCGACACAGCATCATCGGACGTTTCCGGTTGGTCTTCTTCCGGACCGGCTGGACCGGCCACGTCGAGCGGCGCCATCGTCGGCGTCTGCCGCGTCCCGGCGAACATGTCCGGTGTCATCGGACGCGCCGGCTGAGAGGCCCGGTCCGCGCTGGGCGGCAGCGCCGCCTGTGGCGCCGGCAGCGACGGCGCCGGGCCGCCCAACCGCTGCTCGGGCGCGGCGGGTGCGCCACCGTTCAGGAATCCTAGCACCTCGTCACGTGGTCCGTATTTCTGGATCATGCCGTTCTGAAGGATCAGCACCTTGTCCATGTGAACAAGGCTCTGCGGCCGGTGCGTGACCATCACGACCGTCGTTCCCGCCGCCTTGAGCGCCGCGATCGCCGCCATCAGCGCGTCGTCGCCGCTGGCGTCGAGGCTTGCATTGGGCTCGTCCAGCACGACGATCTTCGGATCCCCAAATAGGGCCCGTGCCAGCGCCACCCGCTGGCGTTGACCGCCGGACAGGATCGCCCCGGCATTGCCGATCTGGGTGTCGTATCCCTCCGGCAGCCTCAGGACCATGTCATGCAGACCCGCCGCCTTGGAGGCCTTGATGATCTCATTCGGGTCCGCGCCATCCTCCAGACGCGCCACGTTATCCGCCACCGTTCCCGCGAAAAGCTCGCTGTCCTGAGGCATGAACCCGACATGGCGGCCAAGCTGGTCGGCGTTCCAGTCATAAGCATCCGCCCCATCGATGCGCACATGTCCGACCGTCGGCTTCTCGACGCCCACAAGCAGCCGGGCCAAGGTCGATTTTCCCGCCGCCGAGGGACCGATGATGCCGAGCGCTTCCCCTGGATGCACGTCGAACGCAATTCTCTGAAGGATCGGCTTCGGAACACCGGGCGGCTGAAAGCCCACGTTCTCGACCACGATATGACCTTCGGGAGGCGGCAATTCCATGCGCTGGATACGGGATTGCGCGCTCCGCAACGTCTCTTCGACCACCTTGTAAGCGTTGATCGCCTCGATCAGCGGGCGTGCCTGGCTGATCCCCATCTCGACCGGCTGCAGCGCTCTGCCGAGGATCAGGACGCAGGCGATCATCATTCCCGGAGTCATGGCGGTGTTCGGATCGATGATCTGCGTTACCGCCACCGACATGATGACCATCTGAATCAGCATACGGGCCGATTTGGAGATCGCCTGGAAAACGGCGGCGCGGTCGCTCGCCTTGCTCTGAAGGGTCAGTACCTGCTCGTTCTCCTTGTGCCAGCGCATGAGGATATTGCGCCGCATGCCCATGCTTTCGACGACCGCGGCGTTGCGCACGGCCGATTCGGCCGCCTGGAAAGCCTTTGACGAATACTCCTGGGCTTCGTTCAAGGCGGAACGGGTGAGCCTGTCGTTCATCACGCCGAGAACGAACATCACCACCGCGCCACAAACCGCGGCCCACCCCATGGCGGGATTCACGATGAAGATGAGAATCAGGAAAATCGGCACCCAGGGCACATCGAGCATGGTCAGCATGCCCGGTCCGGTCAGGAACATCCGCAAGGTCCCTAGGGAGCGCAGCGGATTGCTGTTCGGCTGTTTGCCCCTATCGAGGGCGTCGACGATGATCGACGACAGCAGCATGGGTCCGACCCGGCGATCGATCCAGCCACTGATCCGCACGAAGGAAAAAGCCCGCACCGCATCCAAGGCCGCCTGCACCCCCAGCGCCAGGGCCGCCATCAGGAGCAGGAGGAAGAGCGTCGACATGCTCCGGCTGGCCAGGACGCGGTCGAAGACCTGGAACATGAAGATCGGCAAGGTCAACATCAGCAGGTTGACGGCGAAGCTGAATATTCCCGCCGCGATGAACGCGGTGTAGCACGCCTTCAGAAGCTTATTGACCGTGACCGGTTCTTGGTTGGCCATCGACGATATCCGGCACCAGATTGCACTGTACACGACGTGTGCAAGTTCCGCGCCAGCACCTTAGCACAGCGGCGATTGTCAATCGATATGGCACGAACGCTGGCAGGCGCTACCAGATGTGGTGGTGCGAACGCCTAGCGTGGAGAACCGCGATCAATCCTCGGTAAACTTCGCGAGATCGATCTCACCATGGCGGAACGGGATCCAATACTTGGTCTCGCCGTTGAATTGCAGGCCATAGATGTTCGTGCAGTACACCTTGGTCGGAGCGGCGGCACCTTGGCTTTCGGACTCGGTGCGCCCAACGTCGACCAGTTCGGATGGCTTGAAATGACCTGTCCACGCCTTGGCGACATCCGAACGCTCTTCCTCGGCGAGATCATTGACCGTCATGGCCAGATCCCAGGTCTGCTCAAGATCGTTCCAAAGATCGTCGAGATAGGTTCCCATCAGCGAATTCCAAACCCGGTGAGGATACGTAAAATCCTGTTCTGATCAGCCTTATAGCCGACGAGGGCCATGGGGTGAAGATCGAATTTGGCCTTGGCGCCTATCCAGACATCTTCAAAGGGTCACCACGCCGCGCATGACCTGAACGGCGTTGCCGCCCACCGTGACGGCCTCGACACCGTCCACCGAACGTCGGACGCCGACGTCGATCCGGCTCGCCCGGCCCATTTCCACGCCCTGGTCGATGGTCACCGTCAGATCCTCGGTCCTGGGTTCGAGCTTGCCCAGCAACGCGCCCAGCATGGCCGCGGCACTTCCGGTGGCCGGATCCTCGACGATCCCGTGCATCGGCGCGAACATGCGGGAGCGCACGCGGATACCGTCGCCGTCCTGAGAGCGCACATAGACGTACAAGCCATCGGTGGTCTCGATGGGAAGGTGGGTCTTGAACATGTCGAGGCGCGGGGCGCAATGTCCAAGCGCCGCCTCGTCCGTCAATTCGACGAAGACAAACCCGATGCCCAAGGTAACCAGCTGGGGCATGTGCCGCGCGCTATTGATCTCGGAAATCTCCAGGCCCGCAACATTCGCAATCGCCTCCTCCTCGGACATTGGTCCGAAGGAGGCGGCGCCCGGCGCGGTGAAACGTGCGCCCGTGGGGCTCCCGCCATCCCGCAGAATGTCGATCTCGACGAGACCGACCTCCTCCTCGAAACGGACGCTGTCACCGATCGCCTTACCGAAAACCTCGCCGGACCGGGCCAGGGCGACAGCTGTCCCGACATTCGGATGTCCCGCGAAGGGCATTTCATGCATCGGGTCGAAAATGCGCACCCGGGCCGTATTGGCCGGGTCCTCCGGCGGCAGCACGAAGGTCGATTCGGAGTAGTTGAATTCGGCGGTGATCGCCTGCATCTGCTCGGTCGTAAGACCGCGGGCATCCGGGATCACCGCCAACGGGTTCCCGCCGAAGGTTCGAGACGTGAAGACATCCAAGGTGACGAAGCCGATGTCCATATGTCGATCCCTCTCCGCTCCGCGATCCGGCTTCGGAACATCCGTGCTTCCGCTATTGCAAAGCGACGTTGATCCGCCTGTTCTGTTTGCCCTTGTTCTCGATCTTCCCGACCGCGATCTGGCCGATTTCACCTGTCGATCGCAGATGCGTGCCGCCGCAGGGCTGGAAGTCGACGCCGTCCCCGACCCGGATCATCCGGACCTTGCCGGCGCCGGTCGGCGGCTTCACCGACATGGTCCGGACCAGGTCGGGATTGCGCGCCAGTTCCTCGTCGGAGATCCAGGAGATGGAAAGCGGAAGATCGGCATTCACAACCTCCATCAGCTTTTGCGTCAGGATCTCCTTGTCCGGGCGTTCTCCCGGGATGTCGAAGTCGAGCCTGCCCTTGCCCGCACCGATCGAGCCGCCGGTCACCGCCCCCTCCACATGCGCGCACAAGACGTGAAGTGCCGTGTGGACCCGCATGTGAAGATAACGGCGATCCCAGTCGATCTCGGCCGTGACCTTGTCTCCCACCGCCGGTGCCGGTGCGCCCTCACCCGGGACGTGGACAATCCCGTCGCCGCCCTTGCGGGTATCGGAGATAATCACATCGGCGCCGCCGGACAATCTCAGAACGCCGGTATCCCCCGGCTGCCCGCCACCCTCGGGATAGAACACCGTGCGGTCCAGGATGATTCCGTCCTGGGTTACGGCAACGACTGTCGCCTCGCAGCTTTTCAGGTACGAGTCCTCGCGAAAAAGTTCCTCGGTCATGCCGTGGATGCCTCCTGACTGTCCGCTTCCATCAAGATCGACTGATAGACCGCGCGATCGATATTGCCGCCGCTGAGGATCAGTCCGACCCGTTTGCCGGCCATCG
Source organism: Alphaproteobacteria bacterium (assembly GCA_038146985.1). Lineage (GTDB taxonomy): Bacteria > Pseudomonadota > Alphaproteobacteria > Thalassobaculales > Thalassobaculaceae > JADHLJ01. Next base: position 149,439 of record JAYQSQ010000009.1, on the reverse strand, counting down.
TCTCACGCTCTTTCAACAGCGCGGCAAGCGGCGCCGCGCCCGCGCCTTCGGCGACGTTATGAGTGTCGGTGAAATAGTGCCGCATCGCCGCCTTGATCTGCGCGTCCGAGACCCGGACAACCCGATCGGCGCCTGCCCAGATCACCTCCAGCGCGTCCATCGCCGGTACCCGGCAGGCGACGCCGTCGGCCATGGTATCCGCCGTGTTCGTCGAGACCGCTTCGCGCCGTTCGAAGGACAGGGCATAGGCCGGCGCGTTTTCCGCCACGACGCCAACCACCTTGGTCGCCAGTCCCAGCGCGTCACGCGCGCCGATCACACCGCAGATTCCCGAACCCATGCCGATCGGCACATAGACCGTGTCCAGATCAGGAACCGCCGAAAACAGCTCCCAGGCATAGGTTCCGACACCCCGCACCAGATGCTCGTGCAGGCTCGGAAACATATGCAGGCCGCGCTCGGCGGCGAGATCCTGGGCGTATTCCAGCGCTTCCTGAAAATCGGCGCCGTGCACGACAAGATCGGCACCCTGGGCGCGCATTGCCGCGTTCTTTTCCATCGAGTTTCCGTGCGGCACAACCACCGTCGAGGAAAGACCCCGCCTCGTCGCCGCGCAGGCAACACTCTGTCCATGATTGCCGCGTGTCGCGGCGATGACGCCCGGACAATCTGGTTCGCGCCGTAGCAGGTCGTTCACATAGATCACGCCGCCGCGCACCTTGAAGGCGCCGGTCGGCGTATGGTTCTCGTGCTTCACCCAAACATCCGCACCTGCCCGTGCGGAGAGCAGCGGCCAGTTATATTGCGGTGTTGCCTGCATGACCGCATGCACCGTCTCGGCGGTCGCTTCCAACCCGGCCACGGTCAGTTTGTATCCGGACATTTCCTTACCTCGCCTTGTTGGCGCCACCGTCGCTTAGCATGGAACCGCCGCCGCGTGAAACACCGGTCCACAACCATCACGGACACGCATGCATTGCCATCGGTTTCTTCCCTTGGACAAGCAGGCCGTCTGACGCAAATTGTCTTCATTTTCTACACGCAATTTCGATACAATTTCATCATTGCGTCGATTATGAAGGAGTAATATACCGATTTTTTAGATACAATCGAAAGATTGTCATCATGACAAAATGGCTTCCAGATCTGTCGCGCTATCGTGGGCCCCGCTATCTCGCGATCGCGGCAGCCCTGGCCGACGACATCGCGAACGGCAATCTTCCGGCCGGCACCCGGGTGCCGACACACCGAGATCTCGCTTACCAGCTGGGCCTGACCATCGGCACGGTGACCCGCGCCTATGCCGAGGCGACGGCGCGGGGGTTGATTGACGGCGAAATCGGCCGCGGCACTTTCGTGCGGGAGCGACCCGGCAAGGGCTTCGGGACCGGTCCGGCGGAAACATCGTCGGACGATGTTGTCGATTTTGGCCTCAACTATCCACCGCTGGGGCCCGATGAGGCTGATGCGTTTCGCTCGGGCCTGCGCGAAATCGCCGGCATGGAAGGCATAGAGCCGCTGCTGGGCTATACCCCCCATGGCGGCCTCGAGCGGCATCGCCGGGCCGTCGCCGCGTGGTTCCGGGATCAGGGCGTTCCAGCCGATCCGGCCCGCGCGATCGTGACATCCGGTGCGCAGAACGCCATGATGCTGGCCTTCGCGGCGACGCTGGAACCCGGCGGCGTTGTGCTGGTGGACCGCTTCACCTTCCCAGGCATGATATCGCTTGCCGCCATGCTCAAGCTGCGCCTGGTCGCGGTCGAAATGGACGGGGACGGCGTCATTCCCGATGCCCTGGAAGCCGCCTGCCGTCAGCATGGACCGCGCGCTTATTACGCTGTGCCGACGGTCCATAATCCAACCTGCGCCACGCTTCCCCTCGAGCGCCGCCGTGCGATTGCCCGGATCGCGCAACGCGAAAACCTGTTGATCGTGGAAGACGACATCTACCGGTTTCTCAACGACGACGCGCCGGAACCGCTTGCCGCGCTCGCCCCGGATCATGTGATCTTCCTGTCCAGCGCGTCGAAGCAGTTCGTTCCCGGCCTGCGCATCGGCGGCCTGATCGCGCCAGAACGGATGATCAGTCGGATCGAAGCGGTGGTCCGGACCAGCACCTGGATGCCGGCACCGCCGATGGCGGAACTGTTCTCCCGCTGGGTCGCAGACGGTACCGCGAGGAAGCTGGAGGCGCATAAGCGCCGGGTTTTGGCGGGGCGGCAGTCAATCCTTCGGAAGATCCTGGGGGATCACGATCTGATCTCACATCCCGGGGGAATGCATGCCTGGCTGCGCCTGCCTGACGGGCTCGAGGCGAGAGAGGTCGCCGGAGCGGTGGCGGCGCGCGGGGTTCTGGTCTCCGCCGGGGACGTTTTCACCGCAAGCCGGGGCTACGGGCGTTCGCATCTCAGGCTTTGCATCGGCAACCCGCCATCCGACGCGGCCGTCGCGCGCGGACTCGGCATTCTCCGCGAATTGTTGGATGACAGCGCTTCCTCCGGTCGCCACTCGGTGCTTTAGAATTCCGCCGGCACGCGCCCGATCAGCGTCAGGAGATCCCTGGCCCGCTGATCTCCTTCAGAAGTTTCAGGCGGAAGACCCGGGCGAAATCGGCGAAGCCTCGAGCATCCATCGCGAAGGCGCCGGGGCCGCCGATCACGCTGCGGCGGTAAAATCGTCTGGCCGGCAGATTATTCTCGACGATGACCAGCCCATTGATCGTGATCCCCAAGACCACCGCCCTATCGCGGGCCGGTTCGGTATCCGGTCCGTCATTGGAAATGCCGTCACCGGACACATCGATGACCCGGCGGGCGCCCTCGAACCCGCTACGGCCGAAATGCCGGACCGCGAAGTCGATGGCCGAGGCGATTGCCGTGTTGCCCGCGGATTCTCGAGGCGCGCGCTCGACCGCGGCGGCAAAGGCAAAGGCATCGGCGCGGGTCCGGATCCATCGCCAGTCGACGGCAATCGTCTGCCACTCGGAACTGGACCACAGGATCACGCTCGCCGCGATCCCGCGACGGGTGGCGGTTTCGATCACGTGGAGCACTTCCGGATCACGGAACGCGCTGGCGATCCCGCCCATCTGAAGCGCGTATTCCTCGCCATCGACGCTGCCTGAAACGTCGACCGCCATGATCAGTTCGAGATCGATGGGCGTTTGGGCACGCGTGGGATCGGGCAACAGGCCTGCGGCAAGGAAACCGAGAAGAATTAAGCCAAGCCGGAGCCTGGTTTTCGTCATGCGTCGGCGCGCACCGTATGCGCGTGATTGAGAGGCCCGTGCCCCCGTCCCAGGCCTGGAGCGGTGACGATCGCGACATGAACATAGTCCCGCGCCCGCGCCACTGCGCGTGGCACCGAGAGACCCTGAGCGATTCCGGCGGCGATGGCGGATGCCATGGTGCAACCGGTTCCATGGGTGTGCGGCGTGTTCAAGCGGGGCCCGCTGAAGCTTTCAGTGCCCTCGCGGGTCACCAGAAGATCGGTCAGCACCTCGCCTTCCATGTGCCCGCCCTTCAGCAGCACCGCTTTCGGCCCAAGGTCCAGCAATCGCTCAGCGGCCCGGCGCATTCCGTCGAGATCGACAATCTTCATCCCGCTCAGCAGTTCGGCTTCCGGAATGTTCGGCGTGACGAGATGCGCTCTCGGGACCATCTCGTCCCGCAAGGCACCGAGCGCGTCCGGGTCCAGCAATTTGTGACCGCCCTTGGCCACCATCACCGGATCGACCACCAGCGGGACGTCCGGGGCCACGTCCCGAAGCGCCCGGATCACCGTGCGGATCACACCCTCGTTGTGCAGCATGCCGGTCTTCACGCAATCGGCGCCGATATCGTCTAGGACCACGCGGATCTGCTGGTCGACGAAATCCAGGGGTACGTCATGGATGCCATGCACGCCCACTGTATTTTGCGCCGTCAACGCCGTCAGCGCCGTCGCGGCGAACCCGCCGAGCGCCGTCACCGCCTTGATATCGGCCTGGATCCCCGCGCCGCCACCGGAATCCGAGCCAGCGCAGATCAGGACCCGACCGCGCATCGGCGTCCCGCTTTTCGCCTCGGCCATTACCCGGCTGCCCGCTCGATCTCGCCGGCGATATCGTTCACCACCTCGGCAATCAGGGATTCATCCTCGCCTTCCGCCATGACGCGGATCAGGGGCTCGGTTCCCGATTTGCGGATCAGCAGGCGGCCATTGGCCGCCAGCCGCGTCTCGCCCGCCTGGATCGCCTTCTTGACCGATCGTTTCCCGAGCGGGGGCGAACCGGCGAACCGGACGTTGCGGAGCAATTGCGGCAAGGGCTCGAATATCTTCGCGACCTGGCTCAAGGGACGGCCTTCCCGCAGCAACACGGCCAGGACCTGAAGCGCGGCGATGATTCCATCGCCGGTGGTCGCGTGATCGCTCATAATGATATGGCCGGATTGCTCGCCGCCGAGATTGTACCCGTCCTCGCGCATGCGCTCGACGACATAGCGATCGCCGACGGATGTCCGGACCAGAGCAAGGCCAAGCCCTTCGAGATAGCGCTCAAGACCGAGATTGGACATGACGGTGCTGACGATACCGCCGCCGTGGAGCCGTCCTTCGTCCAGCCAGGATGTCGCGATCAGACCCATGATCCGGTCGCCATCGACGACGGTCCCGGTCTCGTCGACCATGATCAGCCGGTCGGCATCGCCGTCGAGGGCAATGCCGACATCGGCGCCATGCACCACGACCGCCTGTCGCATGGTTTCCGGCGCCGTCGCGCCGCAGTCACGGTTGATGTTGAATCCGTCGGGATCGACTCCGATCGGAATCACCTCGGCGCCAAGCTCGTAGAAGACCTTGGGGGCAAGATTGTAAGCCGCACCATTGGCGCAATCGACCACCAGCTTCAGTCCCTCAAGGCGCATGCCCTTGGGAAAGGTCGATTTCGCGGTCTCGATATAGCGGCCACGGGCGTCATCCAACCGGCGTGCCCGGCCCAGCTTGTCCGCGGAAGCCAGAGTCACCGGCTTGTGGCCTGCCACGAGGCTCTCGATCTCCATTTCGATCTGGTCCGAAAGCTTGTAACCGTCGGGGCCGAACAGCTTGATCCCGTTGTCCTGATACGGGTTGTGCGACGCCGAGAGCATGACACCGAGATCGGCCCTCAGCGAGCGGGTCAGCATCGCGACCGCCGGCGTCGGCATCGGTCCGACTTGGACAACATCCATGCCGATAGACGTGAAGCCCGCAACCATTGCCGGCTCCAGCATATAGCCCGACAACCGCGTGTCCTTGCCGATAACGGCCAATGCCCGGTGCGCGCCGGAGGTCGGGGCGAAATAATGTCCCGCTGCCATGGCTATGCGCAGAACCGTCTCGGCCGTCATCGGGCCGGCATTCGCGGTGCCGCGCACACCATCGGTTCCGAACAGCTGTCGTTTCATCTTTCACCCACGGCAGGACCGATCGTTGTTCCTATACATGATTCGGACCGCTGCCGTCTCGCACCGGTGTCAGAAGCCGGCAATGTCCTAAAGGGCGTCCAGCACCGCGCGGCGCAGGCGTAAGGCCTGCTTGGTCTCGGCCACGTCATGCACCCGTAGAAAGCGCACGCCTTGCGCGACCGCTCCTAATCCCAATGCCAGGGACCCGCCAAGGCGTTCATTGGGGGCTTCGTCCCGGCTCAACCTTCCGATCATCGACTTGCGGGACACCCCCACCATCACGGGAGCGCCGAGCCCGTGCAGAAGGCCGATGCGCGCCAGGATCGCCGCGTTGTGGCTGTCATTCTTACCGAAACCGATGCCCGGGTCGGCAACCAGATTGGTAGCCGGAATGCCGACCCGCTCGCACGCCGCCATCCGGCTTGCGAGGTAGTCGAAGACATCGAGAGGCGCGCAATCGTACCGGGGTTCGTCCTGCATGGTCCTCGGCGTGCCGCGCATATGCATCAGGATCACCGGCACTCTCGCCCGCGATGCCATCCCGAGGCTTTCCGGATCGCCGGTCAGCGCGGTGATATCGTTGATGATCGACGCCCCGGCCCCCAGGGCGGCCTCCATCACCGCGGCCTTGCTGGTGTCGATACTGATCGGAACGCCGAAACCGACACATTTCTCGATGACCGGCACTACCCGGTCGATCTCCTCCGCCCGGCTGATACCGGAAGAGCCCGGACGCGTCGACTCGCCACCGATGTCGATGATGTCGGCCCCGGACGCGATCAGGGAATGCGCATGGGCAACGGCGACCTCCGGATCACGCCGGTCGGCACTGTCGGAAAAGCTGTCATCGGTGACGTTGACGATTCCCATGACCAGCGGGGCGCCGCCCGCGCCGGCGGAAAGCTGACCCTGGCGCCGGGTCAGCTTGAACATCGCGGCGTCGAACTCGTCCTGGCATCCGACCGTCAGCGCCCAATCCCGAAGCCTGTCCACGGTTCCGGTAAACGCTGCAATCCGTCTGGGCGACCGCAGAATGACCTCGACGCGCTGAAACCGGAGCGGTCCGCCGCCGAGCATCCGGTCGAGTTCACCCTCGCTTGATGCACCGCCCGGACGGACTTCAACGAGATCGATGGGGCGCAGATAAAGGGTGGTCTCGCCTGGAACGAAAAGGCCGCGCTCGGGCGCGGCCAGGTTTTCGATCCGGCGCATTCTCGAACCCGCTCCCCAGGTTCAGTCGCCGGGCTGCGGGTCGGGTTCCAGCCCGCCCGACGGTTTTCCGGGCGATCCGCCGGTCGGAACCGACGTCCGCCGGCCACCGCCCTGTTTCGGCGTCTCGTCGCCGCCGCCGTCGCGCACGATGGGCTCACCCTTCAACAGCGCCTTGATCTCGTCACCGCTCAGGGTCTCGTATTCCAACAACCCTTTCGCCAGCGCCTCGAGCTCGTCCAGGTTCTCCTTCAGGATCCTCGCCGCATCATTGTATGCGTCGTCGATAATCCTGCGGATCTCCTCGTCGATCGTCTTGGCTGTCGCGTCGGAGACGTTCTTGGTTTGAGTGACCGAATGGCCGAGGAACACCTCCTGCTGATCAGCGCCATAGGCAAGGAAGCCGAGCTTGTCGCTCATGCCCCATTCGGTGACCATCCGCCGCGACATGTCCGAGACCATCTTGATATCCGACGACGCACCCGTCGTAATCCGCTCTTCGCCGAAAATGATCTCCTCGGCGATCCGCCCGCCGCAGGCGACCCGCAGGTCGGCGAAAAGTTTCGCGCGCGAAAGCGAGATCCGGTCGCCCTCGGGCAGGCGCATCACCATGCCGAGCGCGCGCCCGCGCGGAATGATCGTCGCTTTGTGGATCGGATCCGAGTCCGGGCAGTGCAGCGCCACGACCGCGTGGCCGGCCTCGTGATAGGCGGTAAGTTTCTTTTCCTCGTCCGTCATGACCATGGAACGGCGTTCCGCTCCCATCATGACTTTGTCCTTAGCTTCCTCGAACTCCGTCATCGCGACGACCCGCTTGCCCTTGCGCGCGGCAAGCAGGGCGGCCTCGTTCACGAGGTTCGCGAGATCGGCGCCAGAGAATCCAGGCGTGCCCCGGGCGATCGTGCGCGGCTCCACATCCGGCGCCAGCGGCACCTTGCGCATATGAACTTTCAGAATCCGCTCGCGCCCGAGGATATCCGGGTTCGGCACCACGACCTGCCGGTCGAACCGGCCGGGGCGCAGCAAGGCCGGGTCAAGCACATCCGGACGGTTGGTAGCCGCGATCAGGATAACCCCTTCGTTCGCCTCGAAGCCGTCCATCTCAACCAGCAGCTGGTTCAGCGTCTGCTCGCGTTCGTCATTGCCGCCGCCAAGTCCGGCGCCGCGATGCCGTCCAACGGCGTCAATTTCGTCGATGAAGATGATGCAGGGCGCGTTCTTCTTGCCCTGCTCGAACATATCGCGGACCCGCGATGCGCCGACACCGACGAACATCTCGACGAAGTCGGGCCGAGATGGTGAAGAACGGAACATTTGCCTCGCCGGCGATGGCGCGGGCAAGTAGGGTCTTGCCGGTACCCGGAGGTCCGACCAGTAGGCAGCCCTTGGGGATCTTGCCGCCGAGCCGCTGGAACTTCTGCGGGTCTTTCAGGAACTCGACGATCTCCTCAAGCTCGGTCTTGGCCTCATCGATACCCGCGACATCGTCGAAGGTCACGCGGCCGACCTTCTCGGTCAGCAGGCGCGCCCGGCTCTTGCCGAAACCCATAGCCTTGCCGCCGCCGCCCTGCATCTGGCGCATGAAGAAAATCCACACGCCGATGAACAGCAGCATCGGGAACCAGGAGATCAGAATTCCGAACAGACCAGACATGCCTTCTTCCGGCGGCGCCGCGGAAATCCGCACGCCACCCGATTTCAGGCGATCCACCAGACCCGGATCGTTGGGCGCGTAGGTCGAGAAGGCCCGACCGTCGGCGAAATGCCCCTGGATGGTGTTTCCCTGGATGGTGACCTCGTTGACCCGGCCACGCTCCACCTCTCCCAGAAAATCGGAGAACGCGAGGCTTGAGTACCCGCTTCGCGACGAGGTGTTCTGGAAAAGGTTGAACAGCGCCACCAGCAGCACGCCGATGATGATCCAAAGCGCCAGATTCTTGCCGAAGTTGTTCACACAACCATCCTTGGTGCCAGTCCAGGAAATCAGCCCAAAATCCGATCGGAAACGCCCGCGGGCCCGTTTCTGATCGCTAACCCGCGTTCAACGGCATGATCAGCGCCCGAACCCAATCGGCGTCGGGGCTGAAGCCGGCCACGACAAGAGGATCCGAGAGCGCAGGTTTCACGCCGACTCCCGGCACAAAGTGGGGGACGGAGACGGTTCCGTCAAGTTCATGTATCGCGGGAATCGACAATCGGGCCGCGTGAGGCAAGTTCGCCAGCCCAAGCTCAACGAGGGTTTCAGGATCATGATGCTTGATCCAACGCCAGCCTTCCTCTCCGAGCCGCCCCAACTCGATCGGGCCGGATTCCGTCGATACGACCTCAAACCTGTTGTCCCATCTGGTAGATTCTCTTGGATTCAGCCGAACCGACGGTGCGCAACGGGCCGGCTCCCGGCAAATCCACACCTTGCCGTTACTGTGGCGCGAGACGATGCAGCCGCCCAGTGTCCGAGTGAACGGCGCCTCCCGATTTTTCAGGGCCAAGACCAGGCGCGTAACCCGCGCACGCCGGGGCGGCAAAGCGCCGCCTCCGATCGCGCCGACAAGCCTCGACAGGAGCAACTCGGCGAACATCTCGGGCAAGGCGTTGAAAGGACGGTCATCGAACCACGCCGCTCCGGTGGCTAGGACGCGTCCATGACGTTCCATGAATGCTGCACAGTGACCGTCCATCGCTAGACGGGCCCGCCGCATGGCGCCGGTGAACCGCTGGGCCTGAACGGCTCCCAACCCAACAGCCTCCAGACAAGACGCCATCTCACGGAACCCGATCCGCGTGAACCGCCGATCCCGATTGCTGGGATCGTCGACCCATGCCTGTCCTCTTGAACGCAGGGTGGCGACCAACCGGGATTTCGGGACCGTCAGAAAGGGGCGGGCCAATTCAAGTCCCGCCACCCGGGCTTCGGGGCGCATCGCAGCCAGTCCGTCCGGGCCGCTATCCGCCGCGACACGCTGCCACAAGGTTTCAGCCTGGTCCTCGAGCGTGTGGGCCAGGAGCACCGGTCCCGCGTCATTGGCCCGGCACCAGGCATCGAAGGCCGCGAAGCGCCAATCCCGCGCCGCACGCTGCAGCCCCGCCGACGGACGCGGGTTCAAAACCCGCAAGGTCTGATGCGCGATCCCCTCGCCGCCGAGCCAGGACGCTACCAACGCGGCTTCTCGCGCCGAGTCCGCGCGCAGCCCGTGATCGACGGTGATGGCGGTTAAAGAGATTCCCAGATCGTGCGCCCAGGAACGAGCCAACAGGACCAGCGCCATGCTGTCCGCCCCACCGGACACCCCAACAGCGAGGTGCCGCACATCACAGGCCCCCGGGCACGCTTCCATCAACGCGGCGAAATCTTCGTCGCTTAGGGGGGTCGTTTCCAACCGACCATCGGTTGCCCCGTCCGGCACCGTCTATCCTTTGCAGCCGATCCTTTTGCCTTCGTTCAAGGCACGCCGCTTTATCGTCGTCGAGGCATTCGGGAACTCGTCCGACAATTGCGCGAAGGCAACACATGCGTCTTCGACGCGGTTCAGTCTTGCCAGGGAAAATCCAAGCTTCAGAAGGTTATCCGCCGTCTTCGGGCTGCCCGGATACTTCTCGTAGCCCTCGGCGAAGGTTACCGCCGCCTCAGCGAATTGCTCCCGCACATAGTAAGTCTCGCCAAGCCAATACATGGCATTGCCCGCCAGGGGATCGCTGGCGTTGCCTGTTACGAACTCGCGAAACGCCTTTTCCGCGGTATCGTAGTCATGGCGCATTAGATAGGAGAAGGCCTGCTTATACCGGCTCGCCGCATCGCCGTCGGCCAGAACCGGGCCGGAGGCCCCGCCCGCTCCAGCCGAAGGCGCCGCGGTGGTGGTCGGCGCCGCGGCCTGTTGACCCGGCGCGGCGTCAGCCTGATCCTCGCGCCGCTCGGCCTCTATCGCGCGCAGATCGCTTTCCTTGAGATATCCCAAAACACCGGGTTTCGCCTCTGCGGAAGTGGTGGAACCCGCCGTCGGGGCGGTCTCGGTTCGAGGCGCCACTCCAGGCTCTGGTTTGGGTTGCCCGCCCGTTGCCGCAAGCCGCCGATCCAAATCCGCGACAAGCTTGTCCACACGCCCAACGGCTTGAGAGATCTTGAAATCGAGTTCTTCGACCTTGCCGGTGAGATTGCGCATCTGCGCTTCGAGTTGCTGCAGTCTGATCTCCGCCCGTGCCGCCGCGCTTGTCGCGCCCGGATCGGCACTGCCCGAAGACAGGGTCGTCTGCTGTACCGCCGTCGAAGAGGGAACCGGCGCCGGCTTACCGCCTTGTGCGAACAGATGCCGCTGGAGGTCGCTGATCTCGGCTTCCAGGCGGGAGATTCGGTTCACCAAGTCGGCGCTCGACTGCGCCAAGGCGACATCGGCGATCAACGGTTGAAGCCCGATCGTTCCCGCGATGATCACGCTTTTTGCCAAACCGGTCAGCCGAAACCCGATGAACATCACCTGATCACTCCCGTGCCGCGATATCCTGCTCCCCCCGTGCGAACGGGGAGTCTGCGGCGCCCTTGTGACGAAAATAAGACGCCGGTTCAGCCTGTTGGGCTAAACCGGCGCCACCGAACCATACTTGGGTCCGAAAACGTTGGATTTAGTTGATGACGGTCACGCCACGCCGGTTTTGCGACCAGGCGGCCTCGTCGTTCCCAAAGGCGACCGGACGCTCCTTGCCGAAGCTGATGGTCTCGACCCGGCTCTCGTCGACGCCGCGGGCAACCAGATAATCCCGCACCGCCGCCGACCGGCGTTCACCCAGAGCGAGGTTGTATTCGCGCGTCCCGCGCTCGTCGCAGTGGCCTTCGACGGTAACCCTCGCACTCGGATACTTCTTCAGCCAAGCCGCCTGGCGATCCAGCGTCGCCTGCGCATCCGAGGAGAGGTCCGACTTGTCGAAGCCGAAGAAAACCCTGTCGCCAACCTCGGCGACGAACTCTTCCTTGGAGCCCGGTTCCGGACGCGCGGCAACGGGATTTGCCGGCGCGGCTGCCGTTTGAGGCTGGTTGACCGGCTGAACCCTGCCATCGCCGGAATTGTTGCCGCCGTCCTTGGCATCCTGGGCGCAGGCCGCCAGCAACATGATGGCGGCAATCATACTCACTTTCTTTAAACGCATTTAAACACCCCTCCGGATGGCGTTGGAAACTGAGCCGCGGTGCACGGCTCCCCATGGAGCGAAGATGCCCGCAGTGGCGTGTCTTGTATCCGACAACGGTGCGATAAGACACCGAAATGTACAGATTAATCCTTACGAATAGATGAATTTCTTGCACCAATCAAGGAATCAAGGGCGACCATGCCGGGTCGGAGCCGTCCAGTGGTGTTACCACTTCACGCTCGTTATATCCCGTGAGATCGATGGAATAGAGCTTCACGCTTCCGCCCCGGCCTCTTTGATCGCTCGGCGTTTGCTTGAAGTAGATCAGAACCCGGCCGTTCGGCGCCCAGGTCGGCGCTTCAACCAGATATCCTTCGGTCAAAAGCCTCTCGCCGGAACCGTCGGGGCGCATGACCCCAATGAAAAACCTACCGCCGTTTATCTTGGTGAACGCGATCAAATCCCCGCGAGGCGACCAAACCGGCGTCGCATACCGTCCCTTGCCGAAACTGATCCGCTTCACGTTGCCGCCATCGGCATCCATGACATAGATCTGCTGGGAGCCGCCGCGATCCGAATTGAAGACGATTTGGCGCCCGTCCGGCGAGTAGGTCGGCGAGGTATCGATCGAGGGGCTGTTGGTCAGTCTCGTTACCCGCCGGGTCGCCAGATCCATGGTATAGACATCGGTGATGCCGTTTCTCGCCAGGCTCATGATGACTTTGGCGCCATCTGGCGAGAACCGGGGCGCAAATGTCATTCCCGGAAAATCGCCCAGAACCTCCTGCTGACCCGTATCGATGTTGAAGATGTAAACGCGGGGTTTGTTGTTGTAGTAGGCGAGGTATGTAATTTCCTGGGTGGTCGGCGAGAATCGCGGGGTCAGGACGAGATCCGACCCATCGGTCAGGAACCGGTGATTGGCGCCGTCCTGATCCATGATCGCGAGGCGTTTCACCCGCCGGTCAGGCGGCCCGCTTTCGGCGATATAGACCAATCGCGTATCGAAATACCCGTCCTCGCCGGTGACCCGTTTGTAGATCACGTCGGAAATGATATGCGCCACGCGGCGCCAATTCGCCGGCACGGTGAAATAGGCGCTGCCGACCATCTGCTGCTCGGCGAAGACATCCCACAGCCGAAACTCGACCCGAAGCCGCCCGTCGCCTTGAACCGTCACCGCGCCCTGCACCAGCGCCTGCGCGTTCAAGACCCGCCAATCGGCGAATTTCGGCAGAACCCCGAGAGATCCCGGCGCCTGGATGAACACCGCGGGATCGATTGGGGCAAACAACCCGGAACGCTGGAGGTTCGCCGAAATCACCTCTGCCATGTCCCGGCCGATCTTGGTCGCGGCGATATCCGTGGCCGTGAAATCGCCGATCGCGATCGGCATCGGATCCGCGCGGCCTTGGGTGATATCAATCCGCAATTCCGCCAGTGCCGGCGTGGTGGTGAACAGCCCGCCCAAGACCATGAAATTCACAAGGATCAAGGTTGCTAGCCATCCACGGGATCGGAAAAGGGGGGTCATTGGTATCGCTCCAGACATCACTGCAAGATCTTGCTGGGATCGAAGTTGAAGGTGAAGTTTTTCCAAACCTCGTACTTATTCAGAGGCAACTTCAAAGGAACGCAGTCGGGATGAAAAACCGCCCTTAATGCGCTTTCGGCGGCCGCCCGATAATAGGGATCGATATTCATCCGGGCGGAGTCCACCACCCGTGCCTGACGCACCGTGGCGTCGGGGTTCATGACCATTTCGATCTCCACGGCCAGGGCATCGGCGCGCCGCGCGCCGGCGGCGACGTTCCAGCATTGCGCCAGTTGCTGGCGAACCGCCTGGATTTCGCTAATGGTGACGGCGGCATTCGGGTCGAAATCCCGCGTGCTTTGATTTCGCGCCGCCTCGCGCGCCCGCTCGACCAGGCTTTTCTGTTTTTCCTCGGGCGCAGCGGTCTTGGGCTGCTCCTGCTTGAGATTCTTCAAAAGGCTGGAGAACTTTCGTTCGACCGGCGGTTCCTTCGGTTTCTCGGGCGCCTTGGGCAACGGCTTCGGCGGCTGCGGCTCGACCGGGCGCGGTTTCGGGCGCGGCAAAGGCTTAGGCGCCTCGGCCACCGGCTTTGGTTCCGGTCTCGGCGCCGGTTTAGGGGCCGGTTTTTCGGGCGCCGCGACGGCAACCTGTTCGGGTTCCGGCTTAGGCTCGGGCGGCGGCGCCGGCTTCGCGACCGGCGGAGGCGGCGGCGGAACAGGAGCCGCCCTGGGCGGTGGCGGCGGAGGCGGTGGCGGGGCGGGTTCGGCCTTCGGCGGTTCCGGCTTGGGTTCGGGTTTCGGCTCTTCGCGCTCCACTTCCCTCGTCTCCGGCGGAACATTCGTCACCTCGCCCAACTCGGCAAGTTTTACGAAGACGATGTCGTCCAGTTCCGGTGGCGCCGAACGCAGATGCGGCAACCCGAACCACGCGACGGCGATCACCAGCGCGTGCATTCCGACCGACATCGAGACGCCGAGCCGCATGATGAATCATCCGCCCCGGGGTTTCGAGCCGGCAGGCGCGGTAGCCGCCGGCGCCCCGACCGCGTCGGGAAACGCCTCGATTTCACGCCGCTTGGACGCGAGGTCGGTGCGCAGGGCGATGACCTGGACGCCGGCATCGCGAATCTCGCCAGCAACCACCGCGACGGCGCCGTAGTTCAACCGCGCATCGGCGCGAAGGTGGACCTTGATCTCCGGATTGACGCCGCGAATGCCGCGAAGCTTTTCTCCCAGCGTCGCAAGTGTGATCTCCGTCTTGTTCAGATACACCCGCTTCTCCAGATCGATTTCGACGTTCAGCGGCTGATCCTGATCGGCAATGATGAATTCCTTGCCGACTTTGGGGAGCTGCACCGGGACACCAAGCACCAGCAGCGGCGCGGTAACCATGAACACCACGAGCAGGACCAGCATCACGTCGACGAACGGCGTGACGTTGATATCGCTGACCGGGCGATAGCGCCGGCGGCCGCCGGTTCTTGCCGCCCGCCTCGGTTGAGCCGCCATGGTTCAGGCTCCCTCGTCGAGCTGTCGCGACAGAATGGAGAGGAACTCGCCGGAAAATCCTTCCAGACGCTGGGCAAACCGGTCGAGATCGTGACTTATCTTATTGTAGGCGACCACCGCCGGGATCGCCGCGATCAGGCCGAGCGCCGTCGCGAACAGAGCCTCCGCGATGCCCGGTGCGACGACCGACAACGCCGTGGTCTTCGTCGCGGCAATCGACTGGAAGGCGTCCATGATGCCCCAGACGGTTCCGAAGAGACCGATGAAAGGTGCGGTCGAGCCCACGGACGCCAGAAAAGACATATTCTTTTCGAGGGCTTCCATCTCGCGTCCGATGGTGAGCGACATGATCTGCTCGACCCGAACCCTGAGGCTCGCTCGGACCTCCTCACCTTTCGAAACCAAACCCTTGGCGGTGGACCGGCGCCATTCGCGCATGGCGGAGGAGAAGATCGCCGACATCGGGTCCGCCGGCGTGGCGCCGATGCGATCATAGAGGTCTTCGAGCGAGCCACCCGACCAGAAGCTATCCTCGAACGCGCGGGCACGGCCTCGAAGCCGGCGAAGCCGTAGAACCTTGTCGATGATGATCGCCCAGGTCCAAACCGACGCCAGCAAAAGGCCGACGATCACCGTCTTGACGATGGGATCGGCCGAGAGAAACAGCCCGATGATGCTGAGATCCGTGTTGACGGATCCGGCGAGCTGCACACTGTCGACGATGTTTTGTTCCATGAGACGTCCCGTCTCCTCCTACTGATCGGATATCACCAAGGCCGAGAACGCGGCCCGCACATGTTCCGGCAGCCGCGTCGGCCGCCCGTTGTTCTTCACGCAGGCAAGCGTCAGGTCGAGCCGGACGATCCAATCCGGATCGGTCCCGCCGACGCCGACGCGGTGGATGCTTTGAACCGCATCGACGCGCGCGCCCCGGACCTCGCGCAGAACCGTCCGCACCTCCAACAGGTCGTCGAGCCGCGCCGGCGCCCGGTAATCGATCTCGCAGCGCCGGACCGTGAACCCCAGCCCGTCTTCGCGCCGCATCTCGTCCTGTTCGCCGCCGCACAGACGCAACATCTCGGTTCTGGCCCGTTCGGCGAAATTGAGATAGTTCGCGTGATAGACGATCCCGCCGGCATCAGTGTCCTCGTAGTAGACTCGCACCCGAAATCCATGACCGGCACCCCCCCATTGCCCGGAATCCGGCAAAGAGGCATCAGAGGCCGTCATCGACCGCATCCTCCTCCTGCGCCGCTTCGGCGAGCAGGTCGAGCTGACCGGCGCCCTGGGGTTCCGGAAGCCCCATGTACCGGTATGCGGCGGCCGAGAGCACCCGGCCGCGCGGCGTTCGGCCGATTAGGCCTTGCTGCAGAAGGTAGGGTTCAATCACTTCCTCGATGACGTCGCGCTGCTCGGAAAGGGCTGCCGCCAGCGTCTCGGCGCCCACGGGGCCGCCGCCGTAGCTTTCGGCGATGCAGGCCAGATACCGCCGGTCCATGGCGTCCAGGCCGCGGCTGTCGATGTCCAGCCGGTTCAGCGCCGCATCCGCCGCCGCGGCGTCCACGCTCTCGGTCCCGTCGACACCCGCGAAGTCCCGAACCCGCCGCAACAGCCGGCCCGCGACCCGAGGCGTGCCCCTTGATCTGCGGGCAATCTCGTCGGCGCCGTCCTCGGTCAAGGTCATGCCCAAGAGGCCCGCGCCGCGCAGTACAATGAGGCGCAGTTCTTCCGGTGTGTAGAACTGCAGGCGAAGCGGAATTCCGAACCGTTCCCGCAGCGGCGTGGTAATCAAACCAGACCGCGTGGTCGCGGCGATCAAAGTAAAGGGCGCGAGATCGATGCGCAACGAGCGTGCCGCCGGCCCCTCTCCGATGATCAGGTCGAGCTGGAAATCCTCCATCGCCGGATACAGAACTTCCTCGACCGCCGGGTTCAGGCGATGAATTTCATCGATGAACAGCACGTCCCGGGGTTCTAGATTGGTCAGCAGCGCCGCGAGGTCTCCGGCCTTGGCGATGGTCGGCCCCGATGTCATGCGAAAACCGACCCCGAGTTCCCGCGCCACGATCTGGGACAAGGTCGTCTTTCCGAGGCCCGGCGGACCGTGAAAGAGGACATGGTCGAGCGCCTCCTGACGGCCTCGGGCGGCATCGATGAAAACCTTCAAGTTTTCGCGAAGCTGGCGCTGGCCGACGAATTCCTCCAGCAGCAAGGGACGTAAGGTATTGTCCTGGCGGTCCGACGGCGCCTGCTCGCCGTCGATGAGGCGCTCAGCCGATGGGTCTCTGTCGCCTCCCAGGCTCAAGACGCCAACTCCCGCAGGCTGGTCGAGATCAGCCGGTCAAGCGCCGCGCCATCCCCCAGTGACCGACTCGCGGCGACGACCGCCGCATAGGCCTCGGACCGGCCGTACCCCAGATTCACCAGTGCGGAGACCGCATCGTCGGCCGGGCCGGCATCGGCCGGCTGAGGCGCGGTCGCCTTGCCGCCCTTTGTGCCGGCGAGCGCGCTTCCTAGGGAGAACCCCGCGGCCTTGTCCTTCAACTCGTTGACGATGCGGGTCGCCAGTTTCGGGCCCACACCATCCGCCCGGGTCAGCATGGTCTTGTCCTGGGCGGCCACGGAATGCATGACCTCGTCGGGCGACAGAGCCGAAAGAATCGCCAAGGCCGCCTTGGCGCCGACGCCCTGGACCGTTTGCAGCAATTGAAAGCAGCGCCGCTCGGCCTCGCTCGAAAAACCGTAGAGATGGATGTGGTCCTCGCGGACATGGGTCTCGACATGGACCTGAACCGGGCTGCCGGGATCACCCAATTGACCGAGCGTTCGGGAGGACGCGAAGATCAGATAGCCGACACCGCCGACATCGATAATCGCTCCATCGTCGCGGTGGCTGTCCAATACGCCTTTCAGCTTGCCGATCATTGTCCGGCCTCCCTGGCAAGCGCCGCGGCGATCGCCCGTTGCATGCCACTACCCGGGTCGGCACGACGGCTTTTCGGTGGCGGAGCCATTCCGATGGAGCGGTGGGTTTGCGCGAAATGGGCGTGACAGATCGCGACCGCAAGCGCGTCCGCGGCATCCGGGTTCGCGAGCGCGACCCCCGGCAGAAGCTTGGAGACCATCAGCTGGACCTGGTCCTTGTTGGCGTGCCCCGCGCCGACCACCGACTTTTTCACCCGGTTCGGGGCATATTCCGAAACCGGCAGCCCCTGCAGCGCGGGTGCCAGCAGGATCGCCCCCCGCGCCAATCCCAGCTTGAGGGTCGATTCCGGATTCTTGTTCACAAAGGTTTCCTCGACCGCCGCGGCATCCGGACGATACCGGTCGATGATCTCCAGAACCCCCGAATGCAGTTCCACAAGGCGTTCGGCGATGGTTTTCTCCGCGTCCGATCCGATCACGCCGTTAGCAACGTGCACCAGGCGGCTTCCCGCGCAGTCAATCACGCCCCAGCCGGTTCGACGGAGTCCGGGATCCAGACCGAGAAAACGCATCACGGCGACGCTTGCCATCTCCGCTTCCTCTACGCCGTCAGCTTGACGAGAATGTCGTCGGCAATATCGAAGTTCGCCGAGACGGTTTGAACGTCGTCGCATTCGTCGAGCACATCGAGCAGCTTCAACATGGTGCTGGCCTGATCCTCGTTTAGGGCGACGGTGTTCTGGGGTTTCCAGGCAAGGCCCGCAGTCTCGGGTTCACCCAACCGTTCCTCCAGAGCCTCGCGCACCGTGTTGAAATCCTCCGGCTGACAGGTGATTTCATGCGACTCAGCGGTTGAGTCGACGTTGTCGGCACCGGCTTCGAGCGCCGCTTCGAAGACATCGTCACTGGACGCGACATCTGCCGGGTAGATCAACTGGCCGACCCTGTCGAACATGAAGCTGACACTGTTGGTCTCGCCCAGATTGCCGCCGTATTTCGAGAAAGCCGCGCGGACTTCCGAGGCGGTCCGGTTCCGGTTGTCGGTCAAGGTGTCGACGATAAGCGCCACCCCACCCGGGCCGTATCCTTCGTACCGGATTTCGTCATAGACGGTGTCGTCGTCGCCACCCGCCGCCTTCTTCAGGACCCGCTCGATATTGTCCTTGGGCATGTTCGCGGCCCGCGCCGCGGCCATCGCGGACCGCAGCCTTGGATTGGCGTCCGGATCGGCGCCAATTTTCGCCGCGACCGTCAATTCCCTAATCAGCCGGGTGAAAACCTTGGCGCGCTTTTTATCCTGTGCACCCTTGCGGTGCATGATGTTCTTGAATTGTGAGTGACCTGCCATGCTTCCATTCCGGCGTAGTTTGATGGGCGGAACTTGTGATGCCACGCCACCTCTATACCAGATGTGGTAACACACCGCATCTTCGACCGGCGGACAGATAGCCGCTAATTTGGGCGGCAATATGACGAAGATCATCGCGGGCGCGGCGTGAACCCGACCGGCGAGGCATCATGATTTCTGGGGATTTTCTATTGCGGAGGGTTTCTGATAGGGTCTGCCTTAAACAAGGGTGAGAGATCGGCGGTTTTAGACCGTCCCGACTGCCTCGGAAGCCCGGGAATAGATAACACCGATCGCGGGAGCAAGGCCGAATGCAAGAGGCGCGGTTACAGCGACTTTCGGTTCTGATCGTCGACGACAATCAAAACATGCGGGAACTGATTCGAGCGATTTTACAAGCCTTCGGGGTTGTCAATATTTATGACGGCCGCGACGGCGAACATGCCATCTCGAAAATTCGCGACTTCAGTATCGACCTGGTCATCACCGACTGGATCATGGAACCCGAAGACGGGCTGGCTTTGGTGAAATGGGTGCGCACCTCGCCGGACAGCCCGGATAATTTCCTTCCGATCATCATGGTGACCGGCCATACCGAGAAGGCGCGGATCACGGAAGCGAGGGACGCCGGCATCAACGAGTTCATGGCCAAGCCGGTATCCGCCAAGGCGCTGTACCGTCGATTGATCTCCGTTATCGAGCATCCCCGCCAGTTCGTGCGCACTAAAACCTATTTCGGCCCGGACCGCCGAAGGAAGGTCGAACCGTTCGAAGGGCCGGACCGGCGTGCCGCCGGACAGGATGCGAGCGCCGCCTAGGGCGCGGCGCAAAACACGTTTCGCTAGCCCCAGGGGTACCGTCATGGCCAAACCGGCATTTGAGGTTGTTAATCCGCCCAACAAATTGAAGGATCTGGTCGGCGGGGTCGCACGGATCGACGACGATCTTCTCGCCAAGGCCGAAGAGGCCGCGCAGAAGGTCATCGACACGATCGACATGGCGGAAACCACGAAACCTCAGATCGAGGAATTGCAGGCGGCTGTCGACGCGATCACCGGCGGCGCCGAACCGACCGATCATGAGAAGAGAATTTTCTCGATCATGCACGACTTTCGCGGCGAGGGAGCGAATTTCGGCTACCCCCTGGTCGCCCGGATCGCCGCCTCCATGAACCACTATCTCGACAGCACGCCTCCCGGTTCCCGGGCCAGAAATGACATCGACGTCATCCGCGCCCATGTCGACGCGCTGCGCGGCGTCCTCGCCAACAGGCTGAAGGGTGAGACCGGCGAGATCGGCAATAAGATCGTGAGTGGACTGGAAGCGATCAGCGGCCTGCGGGGCTGAACCGCACCACCGTTCAAGCCGTGGGCCAGGCCTCGGAAAGCACACCGCCGACCCGAACCGGCTCGATACTCCGCGCCAATCCCGTGCGATCGTCGCTTACAACCAGCGCGCCGCAGACCGTCCCCTCTCCTTCAGCCGCTTCAAGGCGCGGCCCCGGCATCTTGGTCACGAAACGACGGATCGGGGTGTCCTTCTGCATACCGATCACGGAGTCATAGTCGCCACACATGCCGGCATCGGTTTGGTACGCGGTCCCCGTGGCCAGCACCATCGCATCGGCTGTCGGTACATGGGTATGGGTACCGATCACCGCGGAAACCCGGCCATCGAAGCAATGCCCGAACGCCATTTTTTCGCTGGTGGCCTCACCGTGCATGTCGACGAGAATGAAATCCGCCGCCGCACCAAGCGGTGAGTCCTCCAGGACCCGCTCCAGCGCGTCGAAGGGATCGTCGAGCGGATCCATGAAAAGCCGCAGCATCACGTTGACGACCAGCACCAGCCGCCCGTCCCGCGTCTCGAAGAGTCCGGAGCCGCGCCCGGGGGTGTCGACGGGGAAATTGATGGGCCGGATCAGCCGCGGCTCCCGGTCGATGCATTCCACGATCTCGCGCTGATCCCAGACGTGATTGCCGGTCGTGATCACATCCGCGCCGGCATCGAAAAGCTCGTTACAGATCTTCTCGGTGATGCCGAAACCGCCAGCGGCATTCTCGCCGTTGATGACGATGAAATCGGGCTCGAGACGGCGCTTCAGTTCCGGCAGGTGTTCCAGCACCGCCCGCCGGCCGCTACGTCCGACGATATCACCCAGAAAAAGCACTCGCATCGCATCAAGGCTCCATGATGAGGACACGTTTGTCGGTCAGGATCGCATCCAGCCGGGCATCGTCGGGCGTCTGGGGCACGCGGTTCACCTCCTGGCCGTCATAGGCGGTGCCGATGGCGAAAACCGACTTCCGCGCCCGCAACCCGGCCAAGGTGATGTCGTAGAATCCACCGCCATAGCCGAGCCGGTATCCGTCCTTGTCGAAGGCTAGCAGCGGCACCAGCAGCCAGTCCGGCTCAACGGCCGGCGCGCTGTCGGGCGGCACTGAAACGCCGAACCGTGCCGCGACAAGGTCCGTCCCGGGCTTCCACTCCCGGAACACGAGGGCGGTGCGTTTGGCGACAACAACTGGCAAACCGATCCGGCAACCTCTTTCGCTGAGTTGCCGGATCAGCGGCCTGAGATCCAGCTCGCTTCGGATCGGCCAGAACGCCGAAACCACGGCGCCGGCAGGGGGCGACCAGGTCTTCAGGAACAGGTCGGCAATTTTCCGATCGGCGTCGGCGGCTTCCGCCCTCAACCCGTCCCGACGCTCGCCCGCCCAGGCACGTAAAGCCGCTTTCTCCGCCACCACGTCGGCGGTCTCGTGTGTCGGCGATGTCATGGGGTCCGGTTCTCCGGCATGCCGGGCGAGAAAGAAAGCAAGGACGGAAGCCACGTTGGCCGGTGGTACTGGATATCCTCTGTGGCCTGCTATTGCAGGTGGGCGCCGCGTACCGAAACCTCGATCCCGACAGAGGCAGCTCCCAAAGGATCAATTATAGCCCCAGAGATAAATCGACCTGTCGAACCACGTAGCAACCGTCCTGTTCGACCTTAGGCCTGATCCAACCGCTCCGCAATGGCCTCCAGCCGGCCTGACACCTTGTTGAGCGCCTCGATGGCCCGCGGAGCGTCCGGGGAGTCGCCGTCTTCGCTCACCTCGCTGGCGGTTTCGCGAAGTTCCATTAGCTCATCGGCGACCAGCAGCGACGCCATGACCAGAAGGCGGGTTTGGCCGACCTGGCCGATCTGCTCCACCAGGTCGCCCACATGGGCGTCGACCATGCGGGCCAATTCACCGAGTCGCTGTTCCTGACCGTCCTCGCACGCGATCCTGTAGGATTGACCGTTGATGGAAATCTCGACCTGGGCCATCGCTCAGGTTTCCAGAACGAACTTCAGGCGGCCGATCGCCTTGTCGAGTTTAGCGCTGACCTCGTCCGTGGTCTCCGCCAAAGCGGCATAGTCGCGTTTCGCCGCCGCCAATTCAGCCGCCAACGCGCTTGAACTGCTGCCCCTGCCCAAGGCGGCGGCGAGCGACGCTTCCAGGCGGTCGACAGCCCGGTCCAGCCGTTCCACAGCTTCTTCCATATCATTCATGCTGCACTGTCCCGGCGATCCATGAAACCGGCTTTGTTGAACGCGCCGGAAGCATACCGAGGCGGTGTGCGCCCCGTCAATCAAGCAACCCTTGCGCGATATCGACTCAGGGGCGGATCAAGAGATGTGGGAAAAGGCCCCGTCCGCTCGATTCGGGCGGCCCAGGCCGTCGGGCCCTTCTAGATACCGCCGCGAAACACGTCGAACGGCCTTTTGTGACTGAGGGACGCCGAAAACCACGCAACCATCAAGACCGGGATACGGCGGCTCCAAAACGTCGGCGATGATCGGTCCGGGCGGGTTCCGGGCCCGCTCGATCGGGCCGCATGGATAGGAATGAATCGTTTGGCTTTAAGGCATTGCTCCGGGAATCGAAACGACCGCGCGAACTGGCGGCGAAAACCGGATTGCGCTCCCAAACCCGTCGCTGTCGATCGGGATGTCGAACTTCTTTGGACCCACCCTCATCTTGCGTGGTCCAACCATGGATTCGACGGTTGACGCCAATAAGCCGGGCGGGGCATTTATCACGCGCGTCCGAGGCGCCGGTGACAGTGTCGTCAGACCCCTGGGCGCCTCCGAGAGTATCCGTGTTCAAGTCCGTCGATCGTCAAGCGGACGCCCGGGACATAACGGCGGAACGGCACATGAATTCAACCACCACTTCTTCCGGCAGCGGCGCCCCTGGGGCCGTCGAACACCCCAAGCTCGCGAACGCGATCCGGGCATTGTCCATGGACGCGGTGCAGCAGGCGAATTCAGGGCACCCGGGAATGCCCATGGGCATGGCCGACGTCGCGACGGTCCTTTTCTCCAGGTTTCTGAAGTTCGATCCCAAGGCGCCGGACTGGGCCGACCGCGACCGCTTCGTGCTCTCCGCCGGCCACGGCTCGATGCTGCTCTACGCACTCCTTTATCTGACAGGATACGAGGAGATGACGATCGATGAGCTTCGAAAGTTCCGGCAGCTCGGAGCCAAGACCGCCGGTCATCCGGAATATGGTGTTGCCGGCGGCATCGAGACGACCACCGGCCCGCTCGGTCAAGGTCTCGCCAACGCGGTCGGCATGGCCTTGGCGGAGCGCCATCTGTCGGCGCGGTTCGGCGGCGGTCTCGTCGATCACTACACGTATTGTATTGCCGGTGACGGCTGTCTGATGGAAGGCATCAGCCACGAAGCCGCTTCGCTTGCCGGACATCTCGGACTCGGCAAGCTGATCGTGCTGTTCGATGACAACGGGATATCCATCGACGGGCCGACCAGTCTTACCGTTTCCGACGATCAAATCGCCCGCTTCAAGGCGCTGGGATGGCACACGCTTGCGGTTGACGGGCATGATCCGGACGCCATAGCCGCGGCGATTGCGGAAGCCAGGAAGGCATCCGACAAACCGTCACTCATCGCGGCAAAGACCACCATCGGCTACGGCGCGCCGAACAAGGGGGGAACCGCCGGTTCGCACGGCGCTCCGCTCGGCGCGGATGAAATCGCGCTTACCCGCGAAGCCTTGCACTGGCCACATGACCCGTTCGTTATTCCAAATGACGTGCTGTCGGCCTGGCGCGAGATCGGTGCCCGAGGGGCGGAGGCGCATAACAGCTGGGGCGGCCGGCTGGCGAAGGTCGACGCGACGACCAGAGGCGCCTTCAAGGCGGCGATGGACGGTGCGCTTCCCACCGCCGTCGCGGATGCCGTTCTCGCGCATAAGAACGCGCTGTTCGCCGATCCGCCGAAAGTGGCGACCCGTGTTGCCTCGCAAATGGCGCTGGAGGCGATCACGCCAGTGCTGCCGGAGCTGCTGGGCGGCTCGGCCGACCTTACCGGCTCGAACAACACCAAAACCAAGGCCCATGCGGTTCTCGACCAGGGCAATCCCGCCGGCACCTACCTTCATTATGGCGTGCGCGAGCATGCGATGGCGGCGGCGATGAACGGCATGGCCCTGCATGGCGGCGTGATCCCCTACGGCGCGACCTTTCTGGTCTTCACCGACTATTGCCGGCCGTCGATCCGGCTCGCGGCGCTGATGGAGATCCGCTCGATCTTCGTGATGACCCATGATTCCATCGGCCTTGGCGAGGACGGGCCCACTCATCAGCCGGTGGAGCATCTGGCGGCGCTGAGGGCGATCCCGAATCTCAACGTCTACCGGCCCGCCGACGCGGTCGAGACGGCGGAATGCTGGCTAGCCGCATTGGAAACGCCGAACACCCCGTCGGTAATCGCTTTGACACGTCAAGGCTTGCCGCAGCTTTGTACCGGTCCCGACAAAGGGAACCTGTCGGCACGCGGGGGCTATGTCCTCAGGAAAAGCGCCGGCGACCCTCAGGTGACGCTCATTGCCACCGGTTCGGAGGTATCAATCGCGGTGGAAGCACAGGAACTCCTCCATGCCAAGGGGATCGGAACGGTTGTCGTCTCCATGCCTTGTTACGAGAAGTTCATGGAACAGGACGCCGGCTATCGGGACTCGGTCGTCGCGCCAGGCAGAGCCCGGGTCGTTGTTGAGGCCGGTATCCGCCAGAGCTGGGACCGGCTCCTGGGCGAGAATGGCCGGTTCGTAGGCATGTCGAGCTTCGGTGCCAGCGCGCCGGCGGATGAACTCTACAAGCATTTCGGAATCACCGCGGAGGGCGTCGCCGCCGCCGCGAAATCGGCCCTCGGTGGCCAGTAACTCACAAGAAACCTAGAAAGCGGGAGGTTTTTCATGGCGGTCAAAGTGGCGATCAACGGTTTCGGCCGTATCGGGCGGTTGGTGTTGCGGGCCCTTTACGAAAGCGGCCGGGATGATCTTCAGGTTGTGGCCATCAATGACCTCGGCCCGGTCGCCTCGAACGCGCATCTGCTGAAATGGGACAGCAATCACGGGCGCTTCCCGGGCGAGATCAAGGTCGGCAAGGATTCCATCAATCTCGGACGCGGCCCGATCAAGGTGACCGCCGAACGCGACCCGACCAAGCTTCCGCATGGCAAGCTGGGCGTTGATATCGTCATGGAATGCACCGGCATCTTCACCGCCCGTGACAAGGCGGCGATGCATCTTCAAGCCGGCGCCAAGCGAGTGATCATCTCGGCGCCCGCCACCGGCGCCGACCTCACCGTGGTCTACGGGGTCAATCACAAGCAGATCAAGGCCAAGCACACGGTCATCTCCAACGCGTCCTGCACCACCAACTGCCTGGCGCCGGTCGCCTATGTGCTGAACAAGGCCGTGGGCATCAAATCCGGCTACATGACCACGATCCACGCCTATACCAGCGACCAGCCGACCCTCGACACCTGCACGGCGACCTGCATCGGGCCCGCTCGGCGGCAAGCTCGATGATCCCGACCTCACCGGCGCCGCCCGCGCGGTCGGCCTGGTGCTTCCCGAGCTCGCCGGCAAGCTGGACGGCACCGCGATCCGCGTGCCGACGTCCAATGTCAGCCTGATCGACTTCAAGTTCGTGCCGAAGAAGAAGACCACCGTGGAGGAGGTCAACGCCGCCATCGTCAAGGCCGCGAAAGGCCCGCTGAAGGGTGTTCTCGGCACCAATGAGGAACCGCTGGTCTCGATCGACTTCAACCACAACCCCAACAGCTCGACCTTCGATCTGAAGCAGACCCAGGTGATCGACGGCAACCTCGTGCGGGTGCTGTCCTGGTACGACAACGAGTGGGGCTTCTCAACCGCATGTCCGACACCGCCGCCGTCGTCGCCAAGACGCTCTGAGCGGCGAAGAAACGAAAACCCAAGGGAGACAACGCAAATGAAGATCACCAGAGCCGTCAAGAAGATCCTGGACAATTACGAGAGCGACTCCCCGGGAACCAAGGCGAACCTGGCGCGTATCCTGATGCAGGGGCGGCTTGGCGGTACCGGCAAGCTGGTGATTCTTCCCGTCGACCAGGGCTTCGAGCATGGCCCGGCGCGCAGCTTCGCTCCGAATCCGGATGCCTATGATCCGCATTATCATTTCCAGCTGGCGCTGGATGCGGGGCTTTCCGCCTATGCCGCCCCGCTCGGCATGATCGAGGCCGGTGCCGACACCTTCGCCGGGCAGATCCCGACGATCCTCAAGGTCAACAGCGCCAACTCGCTCTCGCGGATCAAGGACGCGCCAAGCCAGGCGATCACCGGCTCGGTCCAGGAGGCGCTCCGGCTCGGCTGCGCGGCGATCGGCTATACGATCTATCCGGGCTCGGACGCGGCCTACGACATGATCGAGGACTTCAAGGACCTCGCCGAGGAGGCCAAGGCCTATGGCCTCGCGGTGGTGCTGTGGTCCTATCCGCGCGGCGGCGATCTTTCCAAGCAGGGCGAGACGGCGATCGACATCTGTGCCTATGCCGCGCACATGGCGGCGCTGGCCGGCGCGCATATCATCAAGGTGAAGCCGCCGACCGCGCATCTCGAACTCGACGCCGCCAAGAAGGCCTATGAGTCGAACGGCATCCCTACCGCAACGCTCGCTGACCGGGTCCGCCACGTTGTCCAGTCGGCCTTCAACGGCCGGCGCATCGTCGTCTTCTCCGGCGGCGAGGCCAAGGATCTGGATGGCCTATTTGCCGAAATCACCGCGCTCCGGGACGGCGGCGCTTCGGGTTCGATCATCGGCCGCAACACCTTCCAGCGGCCCAAGAAAGACGCGATGGCGATGCTCGACCGGATCATCAACATCTATAGAGGCAAAGCCTAAAGGCCTTTCCGTTCAGCTCCTCAATGTAGTCCCGCACGTGATGCGGGACTACGGAACACGGAAAAGTTGGACTATCACGCCATGTCTGAAACGGACGAAGGCTGTCAGCTCTATCTGATCACCCCGCCCGCCTTTGAGCCCACGGCCTTTGCCGAGCGGCTCAAGGCGGCGCTGGGGGCAGGACCGGCGGCCTGCCTGCAGATCCGTCTGAAGGATGTGGACGACGACGCGATCAAGCGGGCGACCGAGGCCCTGCTGCCGATCTGTCATGATCACGGCCTGCCGGTGCTGATGAACGACCGCCCGGACCTGGCGCTGCTGACCGGCTGCGACGGCGCCCATGTTGGCCAGGAGGATACGCCCTACAAGGAAGCCCGGCGCATCCTCGGCAAGGACGCGATGATCGGGGTGACCTGCAAGGCCTCGCCGCATCTCGCGATCGAGGCCGCCGAAGCTGGGGCCGACTATGTCGCCTTCGGCGCCTTCTTCCAGACCAGCACCAAGGAAGCGACGGTCAGCGCCACACCCGATATCCTGGAATGGTGGAGCACGCTCTCGCCGGTCCCGTCGGTGGCGATCGGCGGTATCACAGTGGAGAACTGCCGCGTGCTGGTCGAGGCCGGCGTAGATTTCCTGGCGGTGGTCGGCGGCGTCTGGAACCACCCGGACGGCGAAGCGGCGGCCGTGCGGGCATTCGAAAAAGCGATGGCGCGCTGACAGGACGATCGCGGCCGCCCCGGCCATGGACAGTTTTCCCCCACCCTGCTAAAAGCCCGCGCGAAACATCATTAAATCTGGTTTCCGACGGAGTCGCGGGATGAAGATCAACGGCAACGCTGTCCGCGTGGGCAATGTCATCGAGCATAACGACCGGCTTTGGGTCGCGGTCAAGACCCAGGCGGTGAAGCCGGGCAAGGGCGGCGCGTTCAATCAGGTGGAACTGAAGGACATCCGCAACGGCACCAAGCTGAATGAGCGGTTCCGCGCCGACGAGCAAGTCGAGCGGGTGCGCCTGGAGCAGAGCAAGGCGCAGTTCCTGTTCCGCGAAGAGGACATGCTCACCTTCATGGACGCCGAAACCTATGAGCAGACCACGGTCAACGCCGAACTGCTCGGCGATCAGGCGATCTATCTGCAGGACGGCATGGAAGTCACCTTGGAAACCTATGAGGGCGAGGCGCTGTCGGTGGTGCTGCCGGATACCGTGGTGATGGAAGTCGTCGAAGCCGACGCGGTCGTCAAGGGTCAGACCGCCTCGTCCTCCTACAAGCCCGGGGTGCTGGAGAACGGCGCCCGGATCATGGTGCCGCCACATATCGAGGCCGGGACCCGCGTGGTCGTGAAACCAGCCGAAGGCACTTACGTGGAGCGGGCCAAGGACTGAGCGCCCGGTCTTCGTCACAATCAACCCGAATTGACCTGCAGCAGGAGACGTCATGGCGACGCGCAGTGCGATCATCAACGTCATGGCCAAGGCCTGCTACAAGGTCGCGCGCGGCCTGCTGCGGGATTTCGGCGAGGTCGAGCAACTCCAGGTCTCGCGCAAGGGCCCAGCGGATTTCGTCTCAACCGCGGATCTCGGCGCCGAACGCAGGCTGGTCGAGGAACTCTCCCACGCGCGCCCAGACTACGGCTTCCTGGTCGAGGAAGGCAAACCGGTCGAGAGCAAAGACCCCAAAGGCCGGCGGTGGATCATCGATCCCCTGGACGGCACGACGAATTTCCTGCACGGCATCCCGCACTGGGCGATATCGCTTGGCCTCGAAGAGGATGGCGAGATGGTCGCCGGCGTAATCTACGATCCGACCCGGGACGAGATGTTCTGGGCGGAAAAGGGCTTCGGCGCCTACCTTAACGATCGCCGGATCCGCGCGTCGGAGCGCCGCAATCTGGCGGATTGTCTGATCGCCACCGGTGCTCCTTTCCTCGGTTACGGCGATCACGACCGCTTCACCGAACAACTGCGGGCCGTCATGGCAGCAACCGCCGGGATTCGCCGTCAGGGCGCGGCATCGCTGGACCTCGCCTATGTCGCGGCGGGGCGGGTCGACGGTTTCTGGGAGAACGGCCTCAAGCCGTGGGATATCGCCGCGGGAATCATCCTGATCAAGGAAGCCGGCGGCTACATCACCGACATGACCGGCGGCGCGCGCATGATGAGTAACGGCGATGTCGTCGCCGGCAACGCCCGGACCCATCATCGGCTACTGCAGCTCGTCCGACCGCCGCGCACCGAGAGCCCGGCGAAGGCCGGCTAACCCTGGCGACGGGCCACCGCGATAGCTGGCGGTTGTGGGTGGTGCCCGCTTGCGATACCTTCCTGTGATTCGGTCGCACGTCCTTGAGGCATGGCGAAATGCAAGATAAGGGACAGCCAACGACGCTGATCGGCGCGATGATCGCGGCGCTTGCGGTTGCTCTCGCCGCGGCATCGGTGCTTTCGCCGGTTTCCGCCCAGGAAACGACGGTGATCGGCGGGCACGGCGGATCCGACGTCGAGGTTGATCTGAGCGTGCTGGAAGAATTGCCGCCGGTCGCGACCTTGCCCGAACTGCTTCGCCCCGGTCTGCTTCCGTATGCGCGCAGCTCGACGAATCGGCTGCCGTTTCGGGGCGAAAGTTCAGGCGTTGATACCCGGTCCCGCACCCTAAGCCGGCAGGCGCCGCGTCCGATCGAACGGCCGGTAAGACCAAGAATCGCCGCGCCGCGTTTGACCGCTCCCGCCGCTCCTTCCGCTCCCACACCGGCGCCTTCCGAGAAACCCAGGATCGCAATGGCGCCCGCAAGTGCCGCCGCACCGGTACCGAAGCCACCCGCCATCGCCGCCCCCGTTCCGCCGCCACCCCCGGCCGTTTCGACATCGCCCGCGGCGAACACCGCTCCAGCCTCGTCGGGAGCTCAACCGCCTCCGAAAGCGCCGGTCATCGCATCTGCCCCACCTGCGCCACCAGCCCCGCCACCAGCAATAGCGGCCCGTGCGGCACCCAATCCACCTGAATCCAAGCCGAAAGGCGGTGCCCCGGCAGCCGGCGCCGCCGCACCGACCGCCTCCGCGGAAAGCGGGATCATTCAATTGCTCTTCGAAGCGGGTCAGACCGATCTTTCAGACACCATGACCTCCCCTCTCGCTCCGCTGGTCAAGGACCTCAAGGCGAAGGAGAACAGCCGCATTCAGCTTCTCGCCTATGCCGCGTCCGCCGACGGGAACGCCAGCAAGGCGCGGCGTCTCTCTCTGTCCCGGGCGCTGTCCGTCAGGGCCTATCTCATGGCTCAAGGGATCGCCAGTACGAGGATGGATGTCCGGGCGCTGGGCGACCGAAACACGGGCGGGCCCGCCGACCGAGTGGATGTGTTGCTCCAGGTCCCACGCTGATTATGGGATGTGATCAGGGTCGCACCATGAACCATGGTTTGCCGTATCGCCCGAAGGGGGATGCCTGGTGACCAGCCCACGACGATATCTTGTCCGTATCATCATTTTCCTCGCGATCATCGCGGCGGTGGCCGGAATTCTGCTGGGACCGTTGCGCGATGCCTTCATGGCGAACCCGGCGCTCAACGGAATGATCCTCGCGGGCCTGCTTATCGGTATCGTCTTCATCGTCCGCCAAGTTCTGATGCTCGCGCCCGAGGTCGCGTGGATCGAAACCTACCGCAACAGCCGGCCGGGGATGTCTGTCCAGACCGCCCCCACGCTCTTGGGCCCGATTGCGACGATGCTCGGAGAGCGGCGCGACAACCGCATGAGCCTCTCGACGCTGTCACTAAGGTCGCTCCTCGACAGCCTGGACTCGAGGCTCGCCGAGTCCCGGGACATTTCGCGCTACCTGATTGGCCTGCTGATCTTTCTCGGCCTGCTCGGCACGTTCTGGGGCCTGCTGACCACAGTTGGCGCCGTCGGCGACGTGATCGGCAGCCTTACCATGGAAAGCGGGGATCTCGGCGACGTCTTCGCGAACCTCAAATCAGGTCTGGAATCGCCGCTCTCAGGCATGGCAACCGCCTTCAGTTCTTCCCTGTTCGGCCTTGCCGGATCGCTGGTACTGGGTTTCCTCGACCTGCAGCTGGGCCAGGCGCAAAACCGCTTCTACAACGATCTTGAGGAATGGCTGTCCAGCCTCACGCGCTTGACCAGCGGCGGGGCGATCGCCATCGGCGAGGGCGAGGGCTCGGCCAGCGCTTACCAGGCCGCACTGTTCGAACAGACCGCCGAAAGTCTGGATCGCCTGCAACGGGTCATCTCGAGAAGCGAGGACGAGCGGCGGCAATCCAACGCCAACCTGATGAGCCTCAACGAGAAACTCGCGACGCTGGTCGAGCAGATGAGGGTGGAGCAGGAACTGATGTCGCGCATCGGCGAGGCTCAACTGGAGATCAAGCCGGTGCTTTCCAGGCTCGCGGACCAGTTGCACGGCGGGCGCGATGAGGCCTCCCAATCGCATCTGCGCAGCATCGAATCCTACATGGCGCGCCTGCTCGAACAATCCGAACAGGGCCGCAACCAGACCACCGAGGAAATACGTCAGGAAATTCGGCTTCTGGCGCGAACCATCGCCGCGCTTGCCGAAGATGGACGCTGAACCGGGCGGGGGATGAACCAGCATGGCGGCGACCTCGCGACGGTCACGCACACGCGATACCAACATCTGGCCCGGCTTCGTCGACGCGCTGGCGACATTGCTGATGGTGATCATCTTCGTCCTGATGGTCTTCATCGTCGCTCAATTCTATCTGACGCAGCTTCTCTCGGGCCGCGACGAGGCACTTGGACGGTTGCAGCGTCAGATCGCCGAATTGGGCGAACTTCTCTCTCTGGAGCGGGAGTCCAGTGCCGAGCTTCGTCTCAACGTCGCCCAGCTCTCCTCCGAACTGCAGGCTTCCATCGCGGCGCGGGACGCGATGTCGGCCCAGATCGGGCAGCTCACCAACCAACGGGACCAGCTTGAGGATCGCCTCGCGGCCATGGTTTCAGGCCAAGCGACGCTGCGGCAACGCATCGTTGAAATCGAATCCAACCGCGAAAGTCTTGATACGCGCGTCGCCGAGGTCGTCAGCGAACGGGAAGCTCTGCTCGCGAAACTGCGCGCCGTAGAAGCCGACGCCAATCTGATCAAGGCCGAACGCGACGAGCTGAAGGCCAGCGTGAACGACGCCATGAAAGTCGCGGCGGCCGACCGTGAGACGATCAAACTGCAGTTGGCGGATTTGGAAGCCCTGCGCCGAGACATCGCCGCGCTGAACCAGGTGCGAAAGGATCTCGAGGCACAAGTTACCGAGCTGCTCGCCGCGCGCACGGCGTTGGAAGGCGAACTGCGAGATTCCCTTGCCGCTTCCGAACGCGCGCACCGGGATCTTGAGATCGAAAGGGAAGCGGGCCGGCTGTCGAAACAGGAACTCGCGGCGATCACCGAGAAACTGAAGGCCGCCACGCAAAGCGGCGAGGTAACGGAAAAGGATCTGGCGGAGGCCCGCGACCTGCTGAGCGCGATGGTCGCGAAACTTGCCGAGGCGCGCCTATCCAGCGACGAGCTGCAAAAGGAAAACGACGCTCGCAAGGCCAGTATTGCCGAGCTGACCG
This sequence comes from Alphaproteobacteria bacterium, assembly GCA_038146985.1. Taxonomy (GTDB): domain Bacteria; phylum Pseudomonadota; class Alphaproteobacteria; order Thalassobaculales; family Thalassobaculaceae; genus JADHLJ01. The sequence goes on along the minus strand of JAYQSQ010000009.1, from coordinate 116,578 downwards.
CCCTGCTATCCCAAACCCGGGACCAGACCAAGGCCCTGACAGCGGATATCGCCGAGGCTGACCGCAAGACCGCCCTTGCCCAGAAAACCATCAAGGAGCGTGATATCCGCCTCGAGGAACTGCTGTCGAACTATAACCTGTCGCTTGATCAGCTGACGGAGGAACAGCGGCTTTCGGCCGCTGCCCGGCGCGAGGTCGCCCTGCTGAACCAGCAACTGCAGCTGCTGCGCCAGCAGCTTACCTCATTGCAGCAGGCGCTCGAGGCGGCCGAAGCGGATGCCGCGGCGAAGAACGTCAAGATCCTCGATCTCGGCAGCCGCCTGAACAAAGCTCTCGCCTCCAAGGTCCAGGAACTGGCGCGGTTCCGCTCGGAATTCTTCGGTCGGTTGCGGGAGGTTCTCAAGAACCGGCAGGATATCCGGGTCGTCGGAGACCGGTTCGTCTTCCAGTCGGAGGTGCTGTTCGAGTCCGCATCGGCGACCATCGCGCCCGACGGCGAGAACGAGCTGCGCCGGCTTGCCGCAGCCCTCAACGAGATCGTCCCGAAGATCCCAGAGAACATCAACTGGATCCTGCAGGTCGAAGGGCATACCGACAGCGTTCCGATCTTCAACGAGCAGTTCCGCAACAACTGGGACCTTTCGGCCGCGCGGGCGATCTCGGTCGTGCAGTTCCTGATCCGCCAGGGAGTGCCCGCCGACCGTCTATCGGCAACCGGATATGGCGAGTTTCAGCCCCTGGACGACCGCCAGGACGACATCGGCAACCGCCGCAACCGCCGGATCGAAATGAAACTCACTCAACGCTGACGCCGTGTGGGGCCGAGCCTATCCCAGTCGGCCATGGGCGTAATCCCAGTACAGACTCCGGGATTTCTGGTAGAGCGGCCCCGGCTGCAGATCGCGGTCCTCGATACGGGTCACCGGGACGACTTTCGCGTGATTGCCGGTCGACCAGATTTCGTCGGCCTCCAGCAGGTCCTTGGGCGTGACGACCATCTCCCGCACTTCTTCCCCAGAGTCGCGCAGCAGTTGCATGACCCGGGCCCGGGTGATGCCCGCGAGAAAGGTCCCGTTCGCGACGGGCGTGATGGCGACGCCGTCCTTGGCGAGAAAGATGTTGGCCGTCGCCAGTTCCGCGACCATCCCGTCGGGATCAAGCATCACGGCGTTGTCATAGCCTTTCTGCTGGGCCTCCTTCAGGGCGCGTCCGGCATTCGGGTAGTGACAAGCAGCCTTGGCGTCAGTCGGCGCCTGATCGGGAGCCGGCCGGCGAAAGCTGGAAATGCAAAGCCCCATCCCCGTCGCTTCCGGCAGCGGCGCCTGAAAGATATGCACCATGAAGCGGGTCGATGCCGGGTCCGGATAGATCCATCCCTCCTCAGCCCAGAGAATCGGCTTGATATACAGCGCGGCATCGGCGGGGAACTTTGCCACGCCCTCCCGGCACAGCCGCTCGATCTCCTCGGCGGTTACCGGCGATTTCATGCCCATCGCCTCGGTGGACGCGACCGCCCGCCTGCAGTGCAGATCCAGATCCGGTATCGTGCCTTCAAAGGCGCGCGCGCCATCGAACACAATCGAGCCAAGCCATGTCGCCAGGGTTGCCGGTCCCAGAACGGGTGGATTGCCCTCGATCCATTTGCCGTCGAGATAGACCAGCGAGTCCATCCGCCGTCTCCCATAACTTTGCTGCGCTTCGGCGCCGGTTCACCGCACCTTAGACTTTTCGATACGCGGTTTCCAGCGACCGAGCCTCTTCCATGCGGACCCGGTTAATTTCTTTGATCCCCGCCGATACCAGACGTAGTGTCCGGGCATGAACAATCGCTGGATCTATCATCTTTCACGCCGTGCCGACTGGGAGCGCGCCCGAGAGTCCGGGTCCTACCCGGGCTCCGCCGAGGATGCCGTCGACGGGTTCCTGCATTTCTCGACCGCGAGCCAGGTCGGCGAAAGTGCCCGCAAGCACCGCGCCGGGGAGCGGGACCTGATCCTGCTGGAGGTCGATGCCAACGCGCTGGGCAATGCCCTGCGGTGGGAGCCTTCGCGCGGCGGCCAGCTGTTCCCGCATCTGTACGGCCCCCTGCCGGCCGCCGCCGTGGCGAAGGCGGTCGAGCTTCCGCTCGGCCCGGACGGAAACCATGTGTTTCCGGACCTGAAAGACGAATAGGTCTGCGATGCCTCTTGCCGATTTGATGATGCCGCTCGTCCGGCGCCTGGACCCGGAACGGGCGCACCGGCTGGCGATCCATGCGCTAAGGCTCGGACTGGCACCACGGGTCCCGCACTCCGACGGCGATCCCATGTTGCGGACCCGGGTCTTCGGCATCGACTTTCCCAATCCCGTCGGCCTTGCCGCCGGCTTCGACAAGAGCGCCGAGGCCTGGGCGCCGCTTTTGCGTCTCGGTTGCGGATTCGTCGAGATCGGAACCCTCACCCCCCGTCCACAGGTCGGGAACCCGAGGCCACGGGTGTTCCGGCTCGCCGAAGATCACGCGGCGATCAATCGGTACGGCTTCAACAACGATGGCCTGGACACCGGGCTCGGCCGGCTACAGGGCCGCGACAAGGCCGCCGGGATCGTCGGCATCAATGTGGGGATCAACAAGGACTCCGAGGACCAGGCCGGCGATTTCGCCACCGCGATCGGCCGCGCCACACCTCTGGCGGATTATCTCACGGTCAATGTTTCATCGCCGAACACCCCGGGACTGCGCGATCTGCAGGCCGCCGACCAACTGGCACGGCTGCTGTCCGCGGTCATCAGTGCCCGCGACGCGGCCAGCGATCCGGATAGGCGTCCACCCTTGCTTCTCAAGATCGCACCGGATCTGACCCGCGCCATGGTCGACGACATCGTGGAGATCAGCGCCGAAAGTGGCGTTTCAGGGATCATCGTCGCCAATACGACCCTGAGCCGGCCGGATGGTTTGGCGAGTCCGAATCGGGGAGAGGCCGGCGGCCTGAGCGGAGCGCCCCTCTTCCCGCTTTCGACCCGTGTCCTTGCCTGGACCTATCTCGCGGCCGCGGGGCGTCTGCCGATCGTCGGCGCGGGCGGCATCGATGGCCCTGATGCCGCCTATGCCAAGCTGCGCGCCGGCGCCAGCCTGGTGCAGCTTTACACCGCTTTGATATATAAGGGACCAGGTTTGTTCCGAGCGACGACCGCCGGCCTCGCCGCCCGCCTCGCAAGCGACGGCTTTTCAACGGTCCGGGACGCCGTGGGAACCGACGCGGCACGCTGGGCGAACGAATCCGCCGACTGACCCGTTGAAAGGAGCTCGTCCGAGTGTATGGGGGTCTGCTAATCGCGGTTGCGGTTCTCGGGATCGCACTAGGCCTGGTGTCCGAGTGGCTGGGTCCGGCTCTGCTTGCCGGCGTTCCAGGCTGGGCCGTGGCCGGTCTGATAGCGGCCCTCGGGATGACCGGCGTAGCGGCATTGCGGCAGCGGGGCGGTTTTGGCGGAACCCACCGCCTTGCAAGGGAACTGGAAGCGCAGAAGCTTGAGTTGGACGCGGTTCGCGAGGAACTCTCCTGGCTCCGAGACCGGTTGGACGGACTTCCCGACTCGGATGCGGTCGTCGCCGAGATCCGCGTGCTGCAGGGCCTTATGGGCCAATTCAACGAAAAACGCACGGCAGCCAAGCGGTCCGCGCCGGGCGCCGAGCGGGATCTGCCCGCACCCGAAACCTCCGCCAAGCCGCCTGCGACGCCGGCACGCACAGAAGAAACCGGCGCACCCGACGAATGGGTGCATCCCGAGCCTTTGCGCCATTACGACGACGACGTCATTCTGCATTACATCGAGAAAGCCCTGCGGGAAGACAGCGTTCAGCTTTATCTGCAGCCGACCATGCGCCTGCCGCAGCGCAAGCGGGTGTTTTACGAGTGTTTCTCCCGGATCACCGATGATGACGGCCATGTGATCCGTCCCGAGCAGTATCTGTTCGTCGCCGCCGAGGCCGGACTGATCACGGCTGTCGACAATCTGCTTCTGTTCCGCTGCGTGCAGCTGGTGCGCCGGGCCCGGCGGGATCATCTGGATGTCGCGTTCTTCTGCAACATTTCCGATGCCACCCTGACGGACGTGGACTTCTTCACTGATTTCATTGATTTCATGGCCGCCAACCAGCATCTGGCGGAAAGCCTCGTCTTTGAGTTCAGCCACGCCACGGTCCAGAACCCGAGCTACGACGTTCAGACCAGCTTGCAGCGCCTCGCCAGCCTCGGCTTCAGGTTTTCGGTCGATCAGGTCGGCGAGTTTGATCTCGATCTGCCGAAACTCGCCAGCCAGGGGTTCAAATTCATCAAGATCGACGCGCATCTGCTGCACGAACTGGCGCGCGGCGATCCGCCGCGGCTGAACATGCGCGCCTTGAAGGGAGCGCTCGACCGCGAGGCGATGGACCTGATCGTCGAGAAGATCGAAACCGAGGAGATGCTGTTGGACCTGCTGGATCTAAAGATCGATTTTGGCCAGGGCTATCTGTTCGGAGAGCCGCGCCCGACCACGGGCGGTTCCTGATGGCGGAGCCGGTCCGCGACACAATCGCCGGATTGCGGGACATTGCCGATCGTTATGACGGCTTCATCTTCGATGTCTGGGGGACGATCTATGACGGCGCCGAGGTATTCCCCGAGGTGCCGCGCGTGTTCGAGGAACTGCGCCGACGCGGCAAACGTGTTGTCTTCCTGTCAAATTCTCCGCAGCTTCCTTCCGTCGTTGGTGAAAGGCTCACACGGATCGGCATAGCACCGGCGCTCTACGACGGCATCGTGACCTCGGGTGGCGAAGCCTGCCGTCAACTCTCCCAACCGAGCTTGCCGGAAATGCAGCGTTTCAAAGGCAAGGTCTATCAGACCGGGCCGGACCGCTTCCCCGACACCCTTCCCAACCATGGGTTCCCGTGTTCCGAAACCGTTGCCGGCGCGGCATGGATTCTGAACGCTGGCCCGAACCAACCGCCGGACACGCTTGCGGATTACGAAGGGCGGTTGGCGGAAGGAGCGGCGCGCGGCCTGCCCATGCTTTGCGCAAACCCCGACAGAATCGTTCTGCATGGCGGCGAAACGCATATCTGCGCCGGGGCTCTCGCGGAGCGTTACGAAGCCCTTGGCGGCGACGTGGTCTATATCGGCAAGCCATACGGGCTGGTGTTCGAACGGTGCGGCGATACGTTCGAGACCATCCGACCGGCAAGAACGCTGATGATCGGCGACAATTTGGAAACGGATATTCGAGGCGCCAACAGCTATGGATGCCCATCGCTGTTGATCGCATCCGGCGTTCATGGCCTGTCGAACGCAGACGGCGCAGTCAAAATCGACGTTCTCGCTGGTCTGGAGCAATCCTTAAAGGCCCGGCCGGACCACGTTATCGGTCGGCTCCGGTGGTAGGCGGCGCCATTTCGGCGCTGGCGATCAAGCTTCTCCGCTGTAACGCTTCTGGTCAGCCGTAAACCGTTCGAGCGCAACGTCGAACGCGCTGGGAAAGGTCGCCTGCGGAGGATGGGCGAACCCATCCGAGGGACGGCGGTTCAACATTCTCTCAGTGTTTTCGATGATGATACGAAAATATGTGAGTTGAAAAACCCTGAGCGATGACGAAAGGCTTGACGCGAGTCTGCGCTCATTCACGCGCGTACAGAGTTCATCGATACTCAACTCTTCCCGGCGGCAGATATCAACGAGTCCGTCCCAAACCCGGTCCTCGAGACTAACGCTCGTGCGACGCGGTCCGATCATTATATTCTTTCTTTGACGATCGCTTCCCAATTCCCTCGTCACAACGACTCCCCGGTTTTTCGTCACGTATGCTGACTACACACGATCGTGTGCGAACGATAGACCGCTTTCTACCTTCAGTGCAATGACATTTGCGAATTGCCCGTGAAAATGGTTTTCGGCAAACATTTCCTCGAATCCTGGGCGATTGTATTATTCCTATTCGGTTATGGGCTTGACTTCGCCTGCCCACGGATAAGACCTTGGCGGGCGATGTACCGGGTGCGATTGGGGAATCGTCTTGAGCACGGATCCACAGCTTGATTCCGTCGGCTGGCAATTGCTGCGCGTTCTGCAGGATGACGCTCGCCTTTCCTATAGCGAGCTTGGCCGCCGCGTCGGCCTGTCGTCTCCCGCCGTTGCCGAGCGGGTACGGCGGATGGAAGACCACGGGCTGATAACCGCCTATCGTGCGGTTCTGGACCCGTCAAAGCTAGGCTATCCGATCCTCGCCTTCATCCATCTGAAGACCACGGGAGAGCATCACCAGCGTCTGGCCACCGTCGCGCACACCCTGAGCGAGATCATGGAGTGTCACCACGTCACCGGCCAGGACAGCTACATGATCAAGGTGATCGTCTCGTCCATGGTCCACTTGGAGCATGTCATCGCCCAGCTTCGCCATTACGGCGACACCACGACATCGATCGTGCTGTCATCCCCGGTCAAGGAAAAGCTGGTGCATGGCGGCGCCAGTGTCCGGGTCGGTGGCCCGTTGCCGCCCATCGCCCTGGTCGAAGGCGATTGACCGCATAAGGGCTAGATCTCGTCGGCGGGCGCCACCCGGCCCTTGACGTGCCACGCTTGCTGCCGTATATGCCGCGCTTCCGCTCGCGATCCGCCGCGATACGGTTATCGAATGTTTGTTTGTTGGAGGACGGGAACATGGCCCGGCGTTGCTCAATCACCGGTAAGGGCGTTCTGACGGGAAACAATGTCAGCCACGCCAAGAATCGGACCCGCCGCCGTTTCTTGCCGAACCTTCAGCGGACCTCGATGATGAGCGAAGCGCTCGGCCGGCCGGTCAAACTTCGGCTCACGACAGCGGCAATCCGGACGATCGAGCACAATGGCGGCCTGGATGCGTTTCTGAGGAACTCGAGGAATATCGACCTCGGTCCCGAGGCCCGGGTGATCAAGCGCCGGATTGAAAAGGCCTCCGCCGCGTCCTGAACGTATGGAGCGTCAGGCCAGCCAACATTGGGGCCGGCTCGAACCCTCAGACAGCTTCCACTCCGCACCAATCCGCGATGAACAGCGCCATCGTCTGGGTCAGTCGACGCACCGACTCGAGGCTCACGCGCTCGTCAATGCCGTGGATATTTTCGGCCTTAGCACCGTAAACCAGGCCGGGTGTCGACCCGTACAGCCCACGGAAACGTGAATCGGTGAGGCCGGTCAAAGCGGATCGCCGCAAAGCCTCGTCAAAAACCGTCCGGTGCGCCTGTTCCAGAGTGCGTTGCGCCTCCTCCCCTCCGCGCAATACGTAGCCCGGCGCCAGAAAACCGTGCCATTTGATCTCGGGCGGATTGTTGGACAGGAAAGGATGATCGCGGGAAGCGGCGTTCAGACACGCTTCGAGCCGGCGCTGGATGTCCGCGATCGCGACATCGGGATAAAGGCCAACGCGCACGTCGAAGCGGCACCAGGACGGAACGCTGGAGGTCCAATCACCCCCTTCGATCCTGCTGACGACGACGTTGATCGGGTGTTCGACATCGGCAAATGCCGCATGCTTAGCCGCGTCGAGGTTCCACTCCGCCTCCAGCTCATGGAGCGCCGCGAACAGGGGCGTGCAGGCCTCGATCGCGTTCTGACCGGTCCCCGCCACCGAAACATGAACCGGAATGCCGCGAACCGTGACCTGCATCCAGATCACGCCGACCTGGGCACTGGTCAGATGCGCGTCCGTAGGCTCGGGGATCAATACGATATCGCCGTCATATCCCCGTGCCATGCAGGAAAGCGCGCCGTTGCCGGTGCATTCCTCTTCGATTACCGATTCCATGTGAACCGTTCCCGCCGGCCTCACTCCGGCGCGCCGCAGGGCGGCCATCGCGAAGATCATCGCCGCCGTCCCGGACTTCATGTCGCCGGCACCCCGGCCATACATCCAATCGCCCTCGATCACCGGGTCAAAGGGGGGATGAGTCCAAAGGTCGGCGGGGCCAGTCGGCACCACATCCACATGGCCGTTCATCACCAGCGACCGTCCTTTCGGCGCGGACGGCCGCCAGGACCCGACCACCGACCAGGCATTCTCATAACTGACGGCGACCGGCGAGAAACCGGGTTGGGTGGCGAGAAAATCAGGATCAAGCTTGAACCGGTCGACGTCGAAGCCGTGTTCGCGAAACCCTTCGGCCATGAAGTCCTGGGCCGTCGCCTCCTGGCCCCGGATCGAGGGCTTGCGCACAAGCTCGCGGGTAAACTCGATCTGAGCGTCGAAGCCGGCATCGACGGCCTGGCGTATTCTGGTTTGAAGCTCGGTTTCGGTCATCGTGCAGTCCAGTCATGTCTGAAAACGGGACGTTTCCGCGGGGCTTTAGGAAACGGTCCTGTCGGGTCGGAACGGCGCCGATTTGCGTCGAAAACCGTGTGTCACCCAAACGGCGGCGCTGAAAACCGTGACCGCAACAGCCTGATGCGCCGCCGCGAGATCGATGGGAACAACAAAAACCAACGTCGTTATGCCGAGAGTCACCTGCACCAGCATCAGCCCGGTCAGGACATGGACCGGGAACCGGTTTTGCGGCGGCAGGTCGGATCGGACGACCCTGAGCAGCAGCAAGACCACGACCAACAAGGTAAAGATCGCGGCGACACGGTGATGAAACTGCACGGCCGCCGGGTTCTCGGTCGCGTTAAGCCAGATCGGAGACAATTGCGCGTAATCCGCCGGCACGAGATCGCCGTCCATGAAGGGAAAGGTGTTGTAGATCAACCCCGCGTGCAATCCCGCGACCAGCGCGCCGGCAAGGACCGTAATCGAGATCGAGATCAGCGCGAGCATCGCGTGCAAGCGAAGCGAACCCGGAACCGGGTCCGGATCACTGCTCACAAGATCAAGCCCACTCCACAGAAGCGCGCCGAGAATGGCAAAGGCCAGCCCCAGATGCAGGGCCAGCCGATACTGGCTGACCGCCGGGTCATCGACGAGGCCGCTCTTCACCATCCACCATCCGACGGCGCCCTGGAGGCCGCCAAGCACGAACAGGAACACCAGGCGGGGAACCAAAGGGCGCCGCACCATCCGCTTCACGAGAAACCAGACGAAGGGGATAATGAAGGCCAGACCGATGAGGCGGCCCCAGAGCCGGTGGATGTACTCCCACCAGAAAATCCGCTGAAACTCCTCAAGTCCCATCCAGGCATTGACCTGAAGATACTGGGGTGAGTTCTGATAGAGCGCAAAGACCCGGGTCCACTGCTCCTCACTCAAGGGCGGAAGCCAGCCGATCAGGGGACGCCATTCGACCATCGACAGTCCCGAACCGGTCAGCCGGGTAATACCGCCGATCACCACCATGACCGCGACCATCGCCGCGACACCGAACAGCCAATACCCGATGACCTTGTCGGCACCGGAGCGAGAATCACGAAGCGACAAATCCAACCTCGAAAACCAGAGACATCGAAAAGTCCGTTGGATTTAGTCCAAGTAGCGCCGCGCCGCCAGATGCAACCGACGGATATCGCCTAGCTAGTCCGTTTTCGCCGCCTTCGGGGACTTCTCGCCGATGCCCTCCTCGGGAACCTTGCAGGTGATCTGAACCTGATAGAGGCGATGCTGTTCATAGGCTTCGCGTTCGGTGACGTATTTGTCGACGGACCCCTCGGTGAGTTTCTCCACCGATCCCTGCTTGTCGGCATATTCGACGCTGGCCTTGGCGACCGTGACGCCAGGCGGCAAAGGCGTGATCAGAACCTCAACCAGATCGCCAGGAAGATCGCGGGTGTTCGACGGCCCGAGGATCGGCAGAACGACGTGGGTTCCCGGCTCCACCCCCTGCCTCGCCAGGCCCTGGCCGATATCCTCGCGGCAGTATTCCAATCCGGCCTCGGTGGCGACATCGGCAAGACCGGCCACCCCCAAGGTCGTGTTCACCAGGAAGCGGGACCCGGACAGTTTGGCGCCCTCGGTATCCCCCGCCACCAGGGAGCCGATCACGGAAAACGGTTCCGTTAGGTTGCGGGCGGCATTCGACAGGGCGATCTCCGCCACATCCGGCGTGACGAACTTGTAGACCTTCACGACCGGGTCGATCACCCCTTCGCGCAGCAGGCGGTTGATGGCGGCGATCGGTCGATTGATGAACTCAAGCGGGTCGGATCGCGGCGTACCGGACTTGTCGGAAAAATCCTCTTCGCTCGGTGACGGCGTACCGGTCGCGGTCTGGGACCGTGCATGGTGAACCGGCGCGACCGCGAGGAACACGACAAGCAAGCACCCGGACAACCGTGTTATCGTGCGGCGCATGGTGGACCTCCAGACTGACTGGACGGAACTCTTGCCCGGCAGGTTAGCGCACCCGGCCGGACGCGCAAACACTGCGCGCGCGTTTCCGAGTTTGGAACGGGAATACGGTCATGAGAGCACTGATACAGAGGGTCTCGCAGGCACGGGTCGAGGTGGCGGAGCGCCGGGTCGGCGCTATCGATCACGGTCTGCTGGTTCTCTTTTGCGCGGTCGAAGGCGACGCGCCGCAAGATGCCGTTCACTTGGCCGGGAAAATCGCCAAGCTTCGGATCTTCGAGGACGATGACGGCAAGATGAACCGTTCAGTCCTCGACGTCGGCGGCGCGGTGCTCGTGGTCAGCCAATTCACCCTCGCGGCGGATACACGCAAAGGCAACCGTCCGAGCTTCATCGCGGCCGCCCGCCCGGAGGCCGCGATTCCGCTGATGGTGGACTTTGTCACGGCTTTGAGAGGCCATGATCTGCAGGTCGAAACCGGTGAGTTCGGGGCCCATATGGCGGTCCGTCTGGTGAATGACGGACCGGTAACGATCTGGGTCGACACATGGGAATGATGTCGGCATGTAAATTGCGTGTTGCCGAGAAACCTGCCTGTCGGGACTGATGGAAAAGCGACGTGATCTTGAATGTGACCCGGAAAACCGCGCTCTGCGCCGCTCTGATTGCCACGATGGTGGCGGCTTGCGCCGACGGTCGGCCGCGCCCCTTGCCGGACCGACCGCCGGTGGCGCCGCGCGTTGCCTATGAGTCGTTGATCGTTTCGGACCCCGACGGCATCCGATGCAACGTCACGGGAAAGTCCGGTGCGGCCATCACGGTCACCACGCCCCGCCTCGTGCCGATGCACCGCTTCAAGGCGCCGGTCGCCATTCGCTGTTTTGCTGAGGGGTACTGGACGGAGCAGGTTTCGGTCCTTCCGGGGAGCAAGGAGCCGCTGTTGATCCGCGTCCTCCAAGGCGAGTTGATCACGCCGTCGAACGCGCCGGTCCGCGGCGGGCAGATAGGTCCGGGCGGCGAATTTCCGCGCGAGGTCAAGATCACCTTGCGCCGGGATTCCTTTGAATCCCCCGCGGCTCGAGACGCATATTACGCCACGGAGCTGGACCGAATCATCCAGGACTGGTCGACCCTGATCGCGCGGGCTCAAAGCGAATGCGATACCGAGGCCGTATCGCAAGCCGGCGGGTCCGCCCTCTCTAGACCGAAAGCCTGCCGGGACGGGCTGCGCCGCCTCGAAGGCTTGAGAAACGCCGAATTACAATTGGTTGAGCAACGGCGCCGGCGGTCGAGAATCCCCTGAAGGCCGCCACGCCGAGGGCTTGGTCCCGGTAAGCTGTCACATATCCGCGCAGGGGACGAGTCCGCCCTTGCGTTGTGCCGCAGTGTCCGGCATTTTCCGTCGCATTCGCGGCTTGGCCGGCCATGGGCTGGCGGTGTGGGCAACTCCGGGGAGCGAGACGCGTGAAAATCGGGATTGTCAGGGAACGGCGCCCCAACGAAAACCGGGTCGCCGCGACACCTGATACCATTAAGAAATTCGTGGCCCTGGGCCTTGAGGTTCTCGTCGAGAAGAACGCCGGAACCAGCGCCGGCGTGACCGATGCGAGCTTTGCCGGCGCCGGAGCGACGCTGGTCGACAAGGCGCAGGATGCCCTTGGTCAGGCCGACATCGTCCTGAAAGTCCGCAAACCGATCGGACCCGGCGCTCCCGTGCAGGGAGAGGCCGATGAGGTCGCGATGATGAAGGACGGGGCGGCGCTGATCTGTCTCATGGAACCCTATCGGGACCGGGCCCTTTTCGACGCCATCGCGGCGCGGAACATTTCCTGCTACGCCATGGAGCTGGTCCCCCGGATCAGCCGGGCACAGTCGATGGACGTGCTCTCCTCGCAGTCGAACCTGGCGGGCTACAAGGCGGTGGTCGAGGCGGGCGCCGCTTTCGGCCGCGCCTTTCCGATGATGATGACCGCGGCCGGCACCGTTCCCCCGGCGAAATGCCTGGTCATGGGTGCCGGCGTAGCCGGTCTGCAGGCGATCGCAACGGCCCGGCGGCTCGGCGCGGTAGTGTCCGCCACCGATGTCCGTCCCGCCGCCAAGGAGCAGGTGGAAAGCCTCGGCGCGAGCTTCGTGGCGGTCATGGACGAGGAGTTCAAGCAGGCCGAAACCTCCGGCGGCTATGCCAAGGAAATGAGCGCCGCCTATCAGGAAAAACAGGCGGCCCTGATCGCCTCGACCATCGCGAAGCAGGACATCGTGATCTGCACGGCGCTGATCCCCGGGAGGCCGGCGCCGGTTCTCGTTACCGAGGATATGGTCAAATCCATGAAGCACGGTTCGGTCATCGTCGACCTCGCTGTCGAGCAGGGCGGCAATTGCCCGTTGTCCAAGCTCGGAGAGACGGTTGTCGCGCACGGCGTCACCATCATCGGCCACGCCAATATGCCGGGCCGGATCGCGATCGACGCCTCGGCGCTCTACGCCAAGAACCTGTTGAATTTCCTGAGCCCGCTTGTCGCCAAGGATGGCGCATCGCTCACCGTCGACCTGGAAGACGAGATCATCAAGGGAACCCTGGTCTCCAACGGCGGCAAGATCGTGCATGACGCGGTTCTCTCGATCTCGGGGACCACGGATCCGTCGAAACCGGCGGCAGAAGTTGCGGCGGATTAAGAAAATCGGAGAGACGACGCGATGAGTTCCGAACAGTTGCTCGACCGCGCCAGACAACTGGCAGAAGAAGCCGAGCGCTTGGCCGCCGAATCGGTTCGCCTGGCCCAGGAAGCCGCCCGGTCGGTGACCTCGAGCGCGCCCGCTGAAACCGCCGGGGTCGATCCCTTCATCTTTGGCCTGACCGTTTTGGTCCTGGCCTGTTTCGTCGGCTATTACGTGGTCTGGCGGGTAACGCCGGCGCTGCATTCACCGCTGATGAGCGTCACCAACGCGATTTCCTCGGTGATCATCGTCGGAGCGCTGATCGCGGCGGGTCCGGCAGAGGCCAATTTCTCCCAGGTCATGGGGTTTTGCGCTGTTGTGCTGGCCTCGGTGAACATTTTCGGCGGCTTCATCGTTACCCAACGCATGCTGTCGATGTTCAAGAAGAAACGCTGAACCAGGATCGCGCCTGATGACCGAGAACCTTTCTGCGATTTTCTATCTGGTTTCCAGCGTCTGCTTCATCATGGCGCTCCGGGGCCTGAGTTCGCCCGATACGTCGCGCCAGGGCAATTTCTACGGCATCGCGGGCATGGTGATCGCCATCGGCACCACCCTCGCGTTGCCCACCGTGCTGAGTTACGAGGTGATCATCGCCGGTATCGTCATCGGCGGTGCGATCGGCGCCTTCATTGCCTGGAAGATCCAGATGACGGCGCTGCCGCAGCTCGTCGCGGCGTTTCACAGCCTGGTTGGCCTCGCCGCCTGCTTCGTCGCCGCCGCCGCCTTCTATCGCCCGGAAGCCTACGGGATCGGCCAGTTCCTGGCGATCCGTCCCGGCAGCCTGATCGAAATGACCATCGGTCTGGCCATCGGCGCCATCACCTTTACCGGTTCGATCATAGCGTTTGGAAAACTCCAAGGCCTGATCACCGGCGCACCACTGGTGTTCAAGGGCCAGCATCCGCTGAACGCGCTTCTCGGCATCCTTCTGGTCGTACTGATCGTCTGGACTGTGCGGGACCAAACCGAGCTCGGGTTCTGGCTGATCCTGATCCTCTCGCTGGTGATCGGCGTCATGATCATCGTGCCAATCGGCGGCGCCGATATGCCGGTCGTGATCTCGATGCTGAACTCTTATTCCGGCTGGGCGGCCTGCGGCATCGGATTCACCCTGGGCAACAGCCTGCTGATCGTCACCGGCGCCCTGGTCGGCTCCTCCGGTGCGATCCTGTCCTACATCATGTGCAAGGGCATGAATCGCTCGTTCTTCAGCGTCATTCTCGGCGGTTTTGGCGGCGAGACGGACGGGGCGGCGGCGCGGACCCAGGGCGACAAGTCGATCAAGTCCGGCAGCGCCGAGGATGCGGCCTTCATCATGGAAAACGCCTCCTCGGTCATCATCGTGCCAGGCTACGGCATGGCCGTGGCTCAGGCCCAACACGCCTTGCGCGAAATGTGCGACATTCTGCGGGATCGGGGCGTCAAGGTCCGCTATGCGATCCACCCGGTCGCCGGCCGCATGCCGGGCCATATGAACGTCCTGCTGGCCGAAGCCAACGTGCCGTATGAGCAGGTCCTGGAATTGGAAGAGATCAACCGCGACTTCAACCAGACCGACGTCGCCTTCGTCATCGGCGCCAATGACGTGACCAACCCGGCCGCCAAGACCGACCCGACCAGCCCGATCTACGGGATGCCGATCCTTGACGTGGAAAACGCCCAGACGGTTCTGTTCGTCAAGAGGTCGATGGCCTCGGGCTATGCCGGCGTCGATAACGAGTTGTTCTTCCGGGACAACACGATGATGCTGTTCGCCGACGCCAAGAAGATGTGCGAGGAAATCGTACAGGCCCTCAACTAAGGCTGACGATGCCGGACCCGGGCACCACGGTCTGGCTGGTGCCCCGCACATCGGACAGAGCCCGGACGGCGCCTGCGTCCAAAGTACCGGACCGGAAGAACTTTTCGACCTCCTCAAGCGCGCGCGCGTCGCCCCTGCGATAGGCGCTGAGCGCGTCCTGCACCAGGGCGAGCCGGTCGAGCGCATTCTTCAGCGCCTCAAGCTGCGCCTTGTTCTGACCGCGCGGAATGGCCGATTTCACCTCGGCTGGCGCCTTGTCGAGGACCCGGTAGACGCCATCGGCGATGCCGGTGCGGCGCTGCTCGGCGGAGAGGCCGATGTCATCCCCTGAAAATCCAAGGAGGCGGACATCCTCGGCATTCACGCGGCCGCCACGCACCAACCCGATCTCAATCGCAAAACCGGTAACGCTGCCATAGGCCGCTTTCCCGTCGCCTTCGGCACCAAAGCTGCGCACCACGCTGGCGACGCGCAGCTGAAAACCGGAGACCGCGCTATCGTCCGCGGCGACACCGATCAGCTCCGCCGCCGTGGCCAGAGCCGTTTCCACGGCCTCGCCCGCCTTGCCGCGGCCCTGAAAGACCTCAAGCAGGTCCTTCAGGGAGCCGGACAGGGCATCTCCGATATCGGTCCGGTTCCGGCCAACCGTGGAAAGGTCGACCGCGAAGATCGACGGCCCTGAGGCCGAGGCGGAACGGGACGACTGGCCCAAATTAAGCGGCACGGCGGCGCCGGCCGCAGGTTTTTCAGAAGAAGAGGGTACCGGTTCCGGTGCGGAGACCTGATTGGCCCGCAACACAGCGGCGACACGCGCATGCGCGTCGAATCCATTGATCCCGATCATGCGTGGCCTCCTTTCTGGATGCCGGTTCCGCCGCTTCGGGCTGGGCACGAAATTCAAGATACCTAGCCATTATGGACAATTTTATCTTTTGAGTCACCCGGATTCAGCTTGACCCGTGTTTGGTCAGGAGGCCTGGCGAACCCCAACCGGCGCGTCGCCGCTCGCCGCATCGCCGGCAGGCTCGTCCGCCGCCGCGTCCAGAACCGTCTCCGCATCGGGCAGTGCCGGAAGCACCGACACGCGGGGCGGCCGTTTCCAGGAGACCGTATCGAAAGCCCCGCAATTGCCGCAAAGCGCCGACCATTCCGTCGCCACGGCACCGCAGGTATCGCAGGTCCAGCTTTTGTCCGGGATCGCGGTATCGGCACGATCCAGCCAGGTCCGAGCGGCTTCCGCATCGCCGCGCTCGTCCTGCTCCAGGCGCGCCATGAGGCGGCAAACCCGCGCCGTGATCTCCGCTTCCGTGATCGCCGTAAGATTGCGCCTCGCCTCCCCCCAAAGCTTGGCTTCCAAAGCCGCCGCCGCAAGCACGATCCTGCTTTCCAGCGCGGTCGCGTTTTCCGCCGTCAGGTGATGCAGCCGCTTCATCCGTTCGAGCGGCGCTTCCTGCGGCCATTGCTCGACATAGGCGGCCGCGATTTCGGGGTGCGGCGCGCGGCGCCAGAGCTCTTCCAGCAGGCGGATCGCCCGGCGCCCCTTGCCGTCGCGGTTGAGAGCCCGCGCCCGCGCGATGCCGGCCGGCACGAAATCCGCTCTTGTCGACAAGGCTTTTTCCGCCATGTCCGCGGCATCGGCCAAACGGCCTGCCGCTTCCGCCTCCAAGGCGCGGGCAGCAAAGATCGCCGCCCGGTGACCAACCGCTTCGGCCTCGGTTTTCACCCGGCGGCGCACTGCATCGAACAGGGTCGCCTGCGCCTCCGACCAATGCCCGGCCCGGGTCTGCAAGCTGAAAAGCGTGTCCACGACGAAGGCCGAGTCCGGACGGATCTTGTGCGCCCTCTCCGCCAGCGCGAGCAGCGTCTTATCGTCACCATCCGCGATGGCCTGTCGCATCAGGCCCGTAAGGCCGACGAACGCGGTTTCGTCGTTTTCCACCAACGCACCAAGATAGCGGCGCACGGCGGCGGGGTCGTTGTTGAGCGTCGCGGCCTGGGCCGACAGCAGACGGGTCAGATCCGGATCCTGCAACAGCGAATCCGCCTGACGCGCCAGACGCCGGGCTTCCTCGCGATCGCCCGCCGATGCCGCGGCCATGCCGAGCGCGAGCGCCCGATACCCCTCCTCGCGGCGCCGGTATTGCCGCCGGGTCAGGAATTCCCCGGGCGCCCCGACAAGCGAGCGGAGCACCCGGTACAGGAGCCCCAAAACCGCCAAAGCGACAATGCCGGCGATCAGCAGGACCCCGAAATAGGTCTCAATCCGATAGCCGAGCCAATTGATTTCGACCTTGCCCGGGTTGTCGCTCAGCCAAACCGCAAGCGCGACGAGAATCGCGACTTGGACGAAATAAAAGATCGCGCGCCACATCGCCGATCACCCGGCCGCCGCAAGGGTGCGGATTGCGGCGGCTTGGAGATCCGATATGGCCTCGTCGACCGTCACGCGCGCCTGCGCCCGTCCCAGCCACTCGGCGATCGCCTCGCCGGGCGCCCCGTCCAGTTTTCGCATCGCCGCGACGGCGGTTGCGAGATCGCCCGCCGCCAGCGCCGCGTCGGCCGCCGCCAGGGCGCCATCCACGGTTGCCGATCCCGGATCGTCGACCTTTCGGATGGTCACCAGCGACGCGACACGGGAGAGGGTTTGACCGACGAAACCCTTGGCGGAACCGACATCGCGGCTGCGCACCACCGCGTCCGATGCCTCCGCGAAAGCATTGCGCAAAGCAACGATCGTGAGCGCGCCGGTTTTCGCGACCTGCGCCAGCCGGTCCAACGGTTCCGCCAGGTCACTGCCTTCGCCGGCAACGGCCCGAACTGCTTCTAGTTCCGCTTCAAAACCGTCCGCTCCGGACGCGGCCACCGCCAACTGGCCGACGCTCAAAAGCAACAGCGCCGCGCGGTCGCGTTCCGGAGTCTCCTTTGCCAAGGCGGCGCCGACTTGCTTGACCTCCTTGTCCAACCCGCCCAGACGGCTGGCCAAGGTCTGCGTATTCTCGCGCAGTGCTTCGACCTCAGAGGCACCCGCCGATCCGCGCGCTTCCATGGCGGCGACACGTTCGGCCAGGGCGACAACGGTTCCGATCAGCGCGCCACTTTCTGGCGCGGCGGCTGGAACAGTTTGGGCTGTTCCGGTGGTTTGCTTGCCGGCTTCCAATTCGTCGAGACGCCCGGTAAGAGCGTCAAGCTTCTCGGCAATAGCGGATATCGATCCCGTCGGATCGGACGCACCGCCACCACTGTCCCGGGAACCAGCTTGCGCGTCCCTACTCTCAAGCGCACTGACCCGTCCCTCGATATCCGAGATCCGCGACCCCAGCGTGGACAGAAGGTCGGCCAATGCCTCCAGTTCCGCGCGCCGAACGGCGTCATCAGGCGTCGCCGGCGTTTCTTCGCTCTTCAGCGGTGTGGGAGCAGCTTGCGGAGCGGGTTGCGGCTCTGCCTTCGGCGCCGCCTCGGCATCGGGTTTCTGTGCTTCCCGTCCGTGCGTAATCGCCCAACGCGGTATTCTCAGCCGCTGCTCAATGGTCTCCAGGTCGAGTCCGACCCGTGCCACCACCGGAGCCGCCTTCGCGCGCCAATAGGGGTAACTTCCCGCCGCCGCCACAAGGGCGGCCAGCACGATCGCGGCCAGGATGCCGTAAAGTTTCAGCTTCCTTGCAAACGGTGATTGCGCCGGCGCCGGCGCTTCATGCTCGATCGTTGGACCCGAGGGTGCCTCCGCCTCTTCCGCTGGCTTTTTCGTGGCGTCCGATTTCGTCTCGTCGCTCGCCGACATGGCATCGCTCGCTGGGTTGATCCGGATCTGACAATAGCAGCATAAGCCGGGGTTGTGTCATCAATTGGACAGCAGCGCCAGCAGGTCATGCTGGTTGGGCCGAGCGGCGACCGCGAGCTTTCGCCAGGCAACCGCGCCGGCCGCCTCGGCGGTAGCATCGCTGATGCAATAGGCGGTCATTTCCCTGGCGATCAGCTCCAGATTTGCCTGCCGCAGATGGTCGACGAATATCCGTGCCGAACGGGGTGAATAGAGCAAGACACCATCGATGTTTCCGGCCGCCAGATCCGCGACCGCCGCCTCATCCGCCGCCGGGATAGCCCGGGCGCGGTACGCCACGCGCCCATCCACTGTGAATCCAGCCTGAGAGAGCGCCGAGGCGATGTCGGCGGCGATTACCATGCCGGAAAGATAGAGGAGCGGTCCGTCTTCCGGCGCAAGATCCCGGATGGCGAGCGCCACAAGATCACCCGAATCGCCAGCCGCCGAGCGAACATCCGCAAACGCGCTTCCCGCCAGCCGCCGCGCCGTGGCGTCGCCCACGCAAAGGATCGGGATATCGGGTCGAAGTCCGGCTTGGCTCAGCGCATCCACCGCATTGCCGCTAGTCAGCAGAACCGCTTGAAACGGAGCGTTCGGCGGCAATTCCAGGGTCTGCGGCACGATCTCCATCACCGGAGAAATGCATGTGTCGAGGCCGCGTTCCTTCAGAACCTCGGCAAGCGCTTCGGATTCTACAAGGGGCCGCGTGAGCAGGAGCCGCATGGGCTATCGCACCAGGTCCGCGCCGGCCAACGCCAACAGTCGCTCACCCACCGATTGGCCCAGCGCCGCGGCATCTTCCACGGCCCCGGTCTCGCATGCCCGGTGGAGCCGCGCGCCATCGGGCGAAACGACATGTCCCGTCAACTCGAGCCCGCCGGCCTTGTCCAGGACCGCATGCCCGGCTATCGGCGTGCGGCATGACCCGTCGAGCGCCGCGAGCATGGACCGTTCGGCGGTCACGCAAATCTCGCTGTCGACGTCATTGATCGCCGCCAGCCAACCCCGCAGTCGCACGTCCGCTTCGGATTCCGCAATCCTGCATTGTGCGCCGATCGCGCCCTGGGCGACGGCCGGCGGCATCTCCTCGAGGCTCAGGACCCGTGTCGCCCGCTCGCCCAGCCCGAGACGCTTCAAACCGGCCAGCGCGAGCAGGGTCGCGTCCACCTCGCCCGCTTCCAGTTTGGTGAGACGGGTATCCACATTGCCCCGGTAAAGAACCGTTTTCAGGTCGGGCCGCCGGTTTCTGATCAAGGCTGCGCGGCGCACCGACGAGGTCCCGACAACGGCCCCGTCGGGTAAGGTATCGAGATGATCGGCAATCGGAGACAGGAACGCATCCCTCGGATCTTCCCGAGGCAGCACGCAGGTGATTTCCGTACCGGGCGTCAAGAAGGTTTCCACGTCCTTCATCGAGTGCAACGCCAGATCCACGCGTCCCGCAACCAAAGCCTCCTCGATCTCCTTCATGAACAGGCCCTTGCCGCCGATTTCGGCTAGCGGCCTGTCCCGCACCGCATCGCCGGTCGTCGTAATCACCACGATCTCGACGGCGCCGGACGGCTGCAATTCCTCATGCGCCTTGGCGAGCCGCGCGCGCAGTTCCTCGGCCTGGGCCAAGGCGAGCTTGGAGCCGCGGGTTCCGATGCGGATCAATGCCGCGCCTTTGTTCTGGTCTTCCATGGCTCGCCTGTGTAGACCGGGCGCAAGAGCAAGGAAAGGACGAATGCCACCATGAACGACGGGACGCGCTCGCCTATCGTCCTCGGTATCGAGTCGAGTTGCGACGAGACCGCCGCCGCGATCGTCACCGGCGACCGCGTGATCCGCTCGAACATCATTCTTTCGCAGTTTGACGAGCACCGCCCCTTCGGCGGCGTGGTTCCGGAAATCGCCGCCAGAGCACATGTCCAGTCCCTCGACGGTGTCGTAAGAACGGCGATGGCCGAAGCCGGGCTCTCCTTCGAGGATCTGGATGCGGTGGCCGCGACCGGCGGGCCGGGCCTGATCGGCGGCGTACTGGTCGGCGCGACGCTGGCCAAGGGCATTGCACTGGCGGCGGATCGTCCGTTTATCGCTGTCAACCACCTGGAAGGCCACGCCCTGACGGCGCGGCTGACGGACGGGATCGAGTTTCCGTATCTCCTGCTTCTGGTTTCCGGCGGCCACTGCCAATTGCTTTCGGTATTGGGCGTCGGCACCTATCGCCGGCTCGGCACGACCATCGACGACGCTGTCGGCGAGGCCTTCGACAAGACCGCCAAGATGCTCGGACTCGGTTTTCCGGGCGGCCCCGCGGTCGAGAAGGCGGCGCGAGACGGCGACCCGGAGCGCTTCGATCTGCCGCGTCCGATGGCGGGCCGCCCCGGGTGCGACTTTTCGTTCTCCGGTCTGAAAACCGCGGTGCGGCGCAGGATTGAGGAAATCGGTACGCCGGACCCGTCCGCGGTCAATGACCTTTGCGCCGGCTTCCAGGTCGCCGTTGCCGCAGTTCTCGCGGACCGGTGCGGCAATGCGATCGAGGCTTTCCAGCGCGACCACGGCAGCGGCCAGCCTTTCGTGGTCGCGGGCGGTGTCGCGGCCAATCAGGCAATCCGCGCCGCGCTCGCTCGTCTCGCCGAAGATCGGGACATGCCTTTCGTCGCCCCACCGCCCGCGCTCTGCACCGACAACGCGGCGATGATCGCCTGGGCAGGCATCGAGCGCTTGCGGATCGGCGATGTGGATGGGCTCGATTTCGCTCCGCGCCCGCGCTGGCCCTTGGACCCGACCGCCGGCAAGGCGATCGGCGCCGGTGTGAAGGCATGACGATCCGGCGCATCGGGATCATCGGCGGCGGCGCCTGGGGCACCGCGCTGGCGCATATCGTGGCCACGGCAGGAACCGATGTTCGGCTTTGGGCGCGGGACGAGACAACGGTCACGGCCATCGAACGCGATCGGGCAAATCCTCGCTATCTGCCAGGCATCACCCTGGATGGCCGGATCCACGCCACGACCCGGCTCGAGGAAGTATGCCGATCCGATGCGGTGTTTCTCGTGGTTCCAGCGCAACAGATCCGAGGCGTCTGTGGTGAGATCGCGAGTCACCTGGCGGAACAAATCCCGGTCATCTGCTGTGCCAAGGGATTGGAAATCGGCACCGGATTGCTGATGACCGAGGTAATCGGAGAGGCGCTGCTGAACCGTCCCAGCGGCTGTCTGTCGGGACCCACCTTCGCCATAGAAGCGGCGCGCGGCCTGCCGACGGCGGTAACCCTGGCGATCGGAGACCAGAGCCTTGGCGCCGCGATCGCCGCGGCAACCGGCACGCCGACCTTTCGGCCTTATCTTTCGGAGGATGTAATCGGCGCGGAGGTCGGCGGCGCCATCAAGAACGTTCTCGCCATCTCCTGCGGCATCGCGGCGGGCATCGGGATGGGCGAGAACACGCGCGCCGCGCTGATCACCCGAGGGCTTGCCGAGGCCACGCGCCTCGCGGTCGCGCTCGGCGGCCGCGCCGAGACGCTCGCGGGCCTTGCCGGCCTCGGTGACCTGGCGATGACCTGCGCCAGCCGGCAATCGCGCAATTTCCGTTTCGGCGAGGCGCTTGGCCGAGGTGAGGTGATGGACAAGGCCCTGAAAAACATGGGTGGCGTCGTCGAAGGCCGTTTTACCGCTGAGGCGATTATGATGCGGGCCACGGCCCTTGGCGTCGATCTTCCGATCTGCCAGGCAGTCCATCTGGTCCTCAACCGGGGCACCGATCTGCGCGCGGCGATAGACGGTCTGATGGGACGACCGCTGCGGCGGGAAATCGACCGATAGGCAAGCATCGGGATTTTCGTGGCCCCGGAATCTGCGCTAAGCTTCGGGCGATGTTCGGCGGCACTGGCCCGGACTACTCGCCCGCAACTGGAGCGCTCACTCATGTCATATTGGCTGTTCAAGTCCGAACCCGGCACTTGGTCCTGGGATGATCAGATCAAGAAAGGCGAGGTGGGCGAAGGCTGGGACGGCGTGCGCAACTACCAAGCCTCGAATAACATGAAAGCGATGAAGATCGGGGACCGGGGGTTTTTCTATCATTCGGTCAACGAGAAGCAGATCGTCGGCATTGTCGAGGTTTGCGCCGAATACCATCCCGATCACACTGACGCCTCCGGCCGGTTCGGGATGGTTGATGTCAAGGCGGTGCGGCCGTTCAAGCGCCCCGTGACCCTGGCCGAGATCAAGGCGGAGGAACGTCTGTCCGACTTTGGCCTGGTGCGGCAATCGAGGCTTTCGGTGGTGCCGGTCAGCGACGCGCAGTGGAAACTGATCTGCAAGATGGGCGATACCGCTCCCTAGGATTCTTCAGATTCCGCGTGCAACTCTGCGATCCTGATGTCGTAGTAGGAGCGGGGATCACCCTCGTGTTGCAGTCGGCCGGCGAGCCATCTCACGGTAATCCAGATCGCGATGCCCCCGGCAGTTGCCGGGACCGCCCAGCGCAGGACTTCCGGAACCGAAACCGCGAACTCGACGCTCGCTGCGATGCCGGCGACGGTGACGGAACACAGCATCCTTGTGACGTGAATGATCAGCCACCGGTTCGGATCCGGCGGCGGTG
Organism: Alphaproteobacteria bacterium; assembly: GCA_038146985.1. Classification (GTDB taxonomy): domain Bacteria; phylum Pseudomonadota; class Alphaproteobacteria; order Thalassobaculales; family Thalassobaculaceae; genus JADHLJ01. Next base: position 93,386 of record JAYQSQ010000009.1, on the reverse strand, counting down.
TTCTGAACCGCCCGAGGTCTCGCAGGGCCAACATCGCTCCCGCTAGGCCGATTACGATCATCAGCACGGTTTCAACCTTCGGTAACTCGAATGCGTCGAGCTCCGCCGGAAGCGCCATCATCCCCCAGGCACTGACGGCGCAGCAGGTGACCAGCAGAAGCTGCGCGAGCCCCTTGTCCAAGGCGCCCGCCCGCGTCGGCCCGAATGTGGCGCGGGGAACCGACCGTTTCAGATAGAGCGCGCGGTATCCGGAGATCGCCAGATAGCCGCTCAGTAACCCCAATAGCAATGTGAGATATCCGTTGGCCGACAGACCCGTCCAGATCACGCAGCCGGCCAGGACCAGCATCGCCCAGAACCCGGCCCGACCGGTCCGGCGGTGCATGTCGCCGCCCTTCCTTGTGGTCAGCGCGCCGATCGCCGCGATGGCCCCGATAACGCCCGCCGCCGGATAGAGCCACGAGATCATCGCTTCGAGCATGAAGAACGCCTTTCCGATCGGCTCGACCTGTCACCGGCGGACGGCGAGGCCGATCCGCGGTAAAGTCTGCCAGGAAACCGCGCCGAACCAAAGGAGGCAGACATGGAGACGCTCGAACTCTCGGATTGCATCAATGAGACCTGCCCCTGGTCGGGCAAGCCGGTGCGGGCGGATTCCCTCACCCGTTACAAAGGCGATGTCGTGGGTTTCTGCAATACCGGTTGCAGGGACAAATTCGAGACCGCGCTGCGCCATTTCGACAGCGCGAAACGATCCTCCGGCTAATACCACTCCGCCCATGCGGACCGGTCGAAAGGAGGCTCGGCCACATCGCCGAAAAACTCCTCCGCCCGCGCGATCCGGTCTCCCGTGACCTCGAAAAACGAGACGGCGATGAACGCAACGTCGCCATCCCGGATGCGCGTTACTGTCACCGCCCCTTTTGGCACGGCGATGACCTTCTCTACATCACACCGCCAGTTGCCGGGATAGGCCTCGTTCAGGGCGATGAAATTCTCCGGGCCGCGAATACGTTCCCGGGTGTTCGGCCAAAAGGCTTCGAAATCGGCCGCCAATAACGGGCGGGCGTCCTGGAATCGACCCTGATCGAAGCAGCGCCAAAGGCGCCGCACTAGAGTTTAGGCATGATTAGCATCGGTCATCAATGTAAATTGTTCATGATTTGCTCCATCCTGTCAACCACTTGCAGGCAGCCTGTTGGACGACTATTGTCCGGGCCGATCATTGATGGAAGAGGATGGATCATGGCCGAGGTTGGCGGCATCGCGGGCGATCAGTTGCGTTCCTACATTGAACGGATCGAGCGCCTCGAGGAGGAAAAAGCCGCCCTGGCGGCCGATATCCGTGAAGTCTTCTCCGAGGCCAAAGGCAACGGCTTCGACGTGAAGATCATGCGCCAGATCATCCGCCTGAGGAGACTCGACCGCGAAGACCGCCAGGAGCAGGAGGAGCTTCTCCAGCTCTATCAGCACGCAATCGGCATGGTGTAACGACCCGACGGGGGCTCCCCGTCCTCCAGCACGAAGCGTGGCCAAAGGTGAACCCCATGTCATCGCCCATGACACCGAAAGAGAAACTCCGCCCGATCAGCGGTTTTCCGGAACTGCTCCCGGAATACCGGATGGTCGAGCTGGACTGGATCGACAAGCTGCGGACGGTATTCGAAAGCTACGGCTTCGCCTCGATTGAACCCCGTTCGGTCGAACCCGTCGACGTTCTGCTGAAGCAGGGTGATACCGACAAGGAGATCTACACGATCGGCAGGCTGATGGCGGATCCGTCCGATAAGGCGGAACCGACCTACGCGCTGCACTATGACATGACGGTCCCGATGGCGCGGTATGTGGCGGCGAATCTGAACGAGCTGACCTTTCCGTTCAAACGTTATCAGATCCAGAAGGCCTGGCGGGGCGAGCGGCCCCAGGACGGCCGGTTCCGGGAATTCCTTCAGTGCGACGTGGACGTCGTCGATACCCGGGAGATCCCGTTGCATTTCGACGCCGAGATCCCGGTCATCATGCACGAGGCGGTCGAAGCGATCGGCGCCGGGCCGCTGGTCACCAAGATCAACAACCGCAAGGTGTTGGAAGGCTATTACAGCGGCCTCGGAATCAAGGATGCGGGCAACGCGATCCGGATCATCGACAAACTCGACAAGATCGGCCCGAACGGCGTCGGCGCGATGCTGACGGAGGAGCTTGGGCTTGATGCCGCGACCATCGCGAAAGTGCTCGCCTTGGCTGAAATCAAAGGCAATGACGCTTCCGTCGTTCAGAAGGTCCGAGCCCTCGGCGTCGCCTCGGAGCTGCTGGAACAAGGCCTCGACGAGTTGCATTTCGTGATGCGGGAGTTGGAGCGGTTTCCGGACGGCACTTTCGTCGCGGATCTCTCCATTGCCCGAGGCCTCGCCTACTATACCGGGACGGTCTATGAAGCAAAGTTCGCCGATTTCCCGGATTTTCCTACGGTCTGCGGCGGCGGTCGCTACGACAACCTGGTGGGCGATCTGGTCAGTAAGCGCCTGCCGGGCATCGGCATCTCCATCGGCTTGACCAGGATTTTCGCCAAGCTGATGCGCGAAGGCCGCATTCAAGCAGGCCGCAAGGCACCGACCGACATTCTGGTCGCCCATACCCGCGGCGCCCCTTACGCGCTGGTCCGTGAAACCGCCCATACCCTCAGAGCGCGCGGCTTCAAGGTGGAGCAGTATCACGAGGACCGGAAGCTGAACGCACAGCTCAGATATGCCGACGAGAAGGGTATCCCCTGGATATGGTTCCCGCCGGTCGAGGAAGGCGGCGAACACCAGGTGAAGAATTCGGCGTCCCGCGATCAGGTTCCCGCCGACCCGGCGACCTGGATGCCGGAATAGGAGCGGCGCCCTGTCGCCGTGGCATTTCGTCCTGGCCCGCGCCTACAATTGGCACAAGGTCGATGACGGCCTGTATCGCTCGGCGCAGATGTATGGCGGCCATGTCTCGGCTTTACTCGCGGCCCATGGCATCGCCACGGTCGTGAACCTGCGCGGCGAGAATCCCAAATCGAGCTGGTATCTGCCGGAGCGCGCCGCGTGCGAGGCATTGGGAATCGCCTATCTTGACCGGCCGTTGCATTCGCGTCGTCTGCCGAGGAAAGAAATGCTCGCCGGCCTGCTCGAGGCTTTCGAGAACGCCCCGCGCCCGATGCTGATCAAGTGCTCGGGCGGCGCCGACCGCACGGCGCTTGCCGCCGCGCTCTTTATCCTCTGGCGGGACGGAACGGGCAGTCTCGAGTTGGCGCAACGGCAAATGTCGCTGTTCCCCTATCTGCACCTGCCGAAGCGCTATCAGCGTTGGATCCGTCACTTCCCGCGCTATTTCGCCGCCGACGGTGGTGGCATGACCATCGCCGAATGGGCCAATAGCGAATATCAGCCCGAGCGGTTCGCCGAATGGCTTGAGGCGCAGGATCTCGCCGGAACCTGGCGGCGCTAAACCACGGGCCCACCGACGATGCCGCGATCGTGCAGATCCGCGATGGCATGATCCGGCAGCCCCAGCGCACTTGCGAGCACGGCATCGGTATCTGCTCCGAGGATCGGCGCCGGAGCAACCGGTAGAGCCTTCAATTCCGAGAATCGCAGAGGCAGTCCAGCGGCAAGATAGTCGCCGATACCGGGTTGGCTGATGCGGTTCATCATCGGATTGGCGGTGGAGCAGCGCGGATCCTCGCCCACCAGTTCGGTGAAGGTCCGGTACGGCCCCCAGAGCACTCCCGCGCCGTCCAGCGCGGCGCGGACCGCGTCGACATCACGTGCCGCAACCCATGGCGTGATCAGCGATACGATGTCGTCGCGCGCCTGATAGCGGTCGCCCTCGTCATCAAGGTTCAGAGACCGTTCCGTCTCGATCCGCGCCACCGGCGCCTCGATACCGACCGCCTTCTTAAGGCGTTGCCACTGCGCCTTGGTGAGTGCCGTCAGCATCACCCTATGGCCGTCCGAGGTTGCGAAGTCATGACCGAAGGCGCCATAGACATGATTGCCGTCGGCCACCCGGTTGCGCCCGAGAAGCTCCGCCTCGGCGATATGTCCCATCGCGCTCGCGACCCAGATCCCGATATCCGAGAGCGCGAGGTTGATCAGTTGTCCCCCGCCGTTGCGCGATCTCTTGCGCTCTGCCGCCAGAATACCGGTCGCCGCCATGCTGCCGGTGACCAGATCCCAGGCCGGCAGCAAATGATTGACCGGCCGGTCATGGCCGCGCGGTCCCGTGGCGAAAGGAAACCCGAGGGCGCAATTGATCGTATAATCGACCGCGGGAGAGCCGTCGTGGCTGCCCAGAACATTCAGCATGATCAGATCGTCCCGCCGCGCCTTCAGCGTTTCGTAGGCGAAGGGACCACCCGGTGGGTGATTGGTGAGGAACACGCCGCGATCCGGCCCTGGCTCGCAGATCAGGGCTCGAATCAGCTCACGGCCCTCCTCCTCGCGGGTATTGACCGCGATGGACTTTTTGCCCTTGTTCAGACCGGCCCAATAGAGGCTGCGTCCCTGGCCGTCGAGAGGCCAGCGACGATGATCCATGCCGCCGCCGACGGGGTCGAAGCGGATGACCTCTGCACCGAGCTGCGCCAGCGTCATGCCGCCCAGCGGCGCCGCCACGAACGCGGATCCTTCGATGACCCGAAGGCCTGCAAGCAAGTCGTACATAAAGCTATTCCAACCCGTTCCTGGATCTTGGGACTGCGGTCCTGGCGCGATCATAGTCGGCCATGAAGCGGGGCGCGATACGCCGCAGCCGTGCGTCGTCGACCCGACCGCTTCGGGTCATGTAGTCATAGGCAAGATCCATCGGCGCAAGCGCCATGTTTCGCGCGATGTTCTCGTACCAGGCATAGCTTCCCGCCGCCGCGCCAAGTAGTTTCTCGACGACGGGGCGCCGCGCCGCCTCAAAGGCGCGCAAGGCATCATCGACGTCGTTCGGATGCTCCAGGATCGCGCGCCAAAGCGCGATCGCGTCTTCAAGCGCCAGCCTGGTTCCCGATCCGATGGAGAAATGCACGCTACGCAGAGCGTCACCAATCAGAACCCGGTTTCCCGCGGTCCAGTTCTCGACACTCGTGACCGGAAACTGACGCCAGAGAGAATTGTTCGAGACAAGTGGATGTCCGGCAAGGTCCGGCGCGAAAAGCCGCTCGCAATAGGCCCGGCTCTCGCCGTCCGTCATCGCGGCGAACCCGGCGGCGGCGTGGGTGGGCAGATCGCATTCGACGATGAAGGTGCTCATCGTCGGGCTATAGCGGTAGTGGTGGGCGACGAAATGCCCCTCCGCGTTTTCCCGGAAGGTCAGGGTCAGGGTATCGAAAAGCCGGCTGGTCCCGTACCAGACGAACCAGTTGGTCAAGGTTTCGAGACGCGGGCGGAACGCCTCGTGATGAAGCGATTGCACGAGAGAGTTGATGCCGTCCGCGCCGACCACGACATCGGCTTCGGCCAAATCCGCCGCGCCCGCCTCGGTGCCGTAGAGCGGGAAGACACCGGCCTCCTCGCAAAAATCGTTGAGCAGCCGCAGCAGCTCCAACCGGGCGATGCCCGAGAATCCGTTGCCGTCGATGGTCACGCGCGTATCGCGGTGTACCAGGGTAAGGTCTTGCCAGGTCTCCAGCGCCGAGACGATACGTTCGTGCGAGCGCGGATCCGCCTCGCTCAGATAACCGAGTGCCGCTTCCGCGAACACCACGCCGAAGCCGTAGGTCGCACCGCGCGAATTGCGCTCCATAACCTTGATTTCATGCCGTGGGTCCGACCGCTTCAGCAGTCCGGCGAAATACAGTCCGGCCGGCCCGCCGCCCACCACCAGAACCCGCATTCCCGGTCGCTCTCCACGCTGCCACCGTCTAGGCGAGGCGGCCGTCCGCCGCGACATAGGCGCCCAGACCAATGAGAACCGTTCCCGACGCCCGGTTTTGCATTCGCTGAACCGCATCGTTGCCGCGCAGCCATCGCGCCGCTTTGCCGGCCCCTAGCGCGACCACGATATCACACGGCAACGCCGTCACCGTCACGATGATGCCGAGAAGTAGCAGCTGCGGGCCCATCGACTGGGACGAATCAACAAACTGCGGCAGGAAGGCGATGAAAAACAAGGCGGTTTTCGGGTTCAAGACCTCGACCAGTATGCTTTCACGGAGAATGCGGGCACCCGACCGTCTGGCAAGGGAGTGTGGCACCTCGCCAGCCACCGGCGCGCGAAAGGTTCGAACCCCGAGATAGATCAGATACCCCGCGCCGGCGAACTTGAGGACGAGATACAGTGTGGGTGCCGCCTCGAACAAAAGCGAAAGACCGAGTGCCGCGGCGGCAACGTGAACCAGGCTTCCGATGGCCAAGCCCAAAGCCGCCAACATGCCCGCGGCCGACCCCTGACTCACGGACCGCGCGAGAACATATAAATTGGACGGGCCAGGCGACAAACTCATGACCAACGCGGCCACGGTAAAAAGCACGAGCGTTTCAAGCGACGGCATTGCCATGCGCTCCCATGCTGCCCGGCGCCGCCACTAACGCCGCCGACGTGATCCGCGATCAGGCGGCCGCGCGAATCCCGGCGGCACGGACCGAGTCGCCGACATGGGTTTCGAACTGTTTGAAGTTCTCCGCAAACCGCCCGCAAAGTTCGGCCGCCGTCGTGTCGTAGCTCGACTTGTCGCTCCAGGTCGTGCGCGGGCGCAAGATATCGGAGGGCACGTCCGGGCAGTTCTCCGGCACGCTGAGGCCGAATTTCTCATCAAGGCGTACCGGCGCCGCCGTCAGACGCCCATCCAGCGCGGCACTGACCATCGCGCGGGTATAGGCGATCTTCATCCGCGCGCCGCCGCCGCCGGCCCGGCCACCGGACCAGCCGGTGTTGACGAGCCAGCACGTGGCCTGATGCTTGGCGATACGCTCGCGCAGCATCTCGCCATAAACCGTCGGATGGCGCGGCATGAACGGCGCGCCGAAGCAGGTCGAAAAAGTCGCTTCCGGCTCGCTGCCGAGACCCTTCTCGGTCCCCGCGACCTTGGCGGTATAGCCGGAGAGGAAATGATACATCGCCTGCTCGGGCGACAGGCGGGCGATCGGCGGCAACACCCCGAAGGCGTCCGCCGTCAGCATCACGATGTTCTTGGGATGCGCCGCCAGACCCGTCTCGCTGGCATTGTCGATGAAATCCAATGGATAGCAGGCGCGCGTGTTCTCGGTGAGGCTGCCGTCGAACAGATCGAGGGACCGCGTCGTCGGATCGAAAACCACATTCTCCAGAACCGTGCCGAAACGATGGGTGGTGGCGTAGATGTCCGGCTCCGCCTCGGCGGAGAGGTTGATCACCTTGGCGTAGCAGCCGCCTTCGAAATTGAACACGCCATTCGCCGACCAGCCGTGCTCGTCATCGCCGATCAATATCCGGTTCGGATCCGCCGACAGGGTGGTCTTCCCGGTCCCCGAAAGACCAAAGAAGATTGCGGAATCACCGTTGTCGCCGACATTGGCGGAACAATGCATCGGCAGGACGCCCTGCGCCGGCAGCAGATAGTTCAAAATCCCAAAGATCGATTTCTTGATCTCGCCCGCATAGTGGGTGCCGCCGATCACGATCATCCGGGCATCAAAATTGACGATCACGAAGGTTTCCGACTTCAACCCGTCCTCGACCCCGCGCGCTTGCAGGCCGGGTGCGTGAAGAATGGTGAAATCCGGTACGAAGCCGATCTTCTGTTCCTCCGTCGGGCGGATGAACATGTTCTGGGCGAACAGATTGGGCCAGGCTGATTCCGTGATCACCCGAACCTTCAGGCGATGCGCCGGATCGGCGCCCGCGAAACAGTCCTGAACGAAAATGTCGCGGCCTTGGAGGTAGGCCGCGACACGCTGGTGCATCCTGTCGAAAATTTCCGGGGTTACCGGCTGATTGACGGAGCCCCAGTTTACCGAGTCATGCACGCTCGGCGTATCGACGATGTATTTGTCCTTGGGTGAACGCCCGGTATGGATGCCCGTATTGACGGTCAACGCGCCACCGACGGTGACGACACCTTCGCCACGGCGTATGGCCTCCTGATACAAGGCGGGCGCACTCAGGTTCCAATGAACCGACGCCACATTGAACAGACCATGCGCTTTCAATTCGTCCTGGACCGTCGGTCCAACCGGTTTCGCCACCGCGCCCTCCACCCGAATTTTCTTTTCCGGCGCACCACCCCGCCGGCCGCGTTCGCCGCGTCAGGGGTGTGATTGCGTATCGGCGCTCAAAAATCAACAGGCGAGTTCATCGAATCGTAATACCGGCTATGCAACCGGCGGCAACCCTCTTGCCTGCTTGGCAAGCCGCACCAATTCGGCGCGTGCCTCGGCCGCATTCGACACCGGGGCGCTGAACTCGACTCGCGCGGTTTTGCCCCCGAGCCGCATATCAAACCCCTCGCAATCACACCCGGTCATGCGCCAGCCCTCACTGGAAATTCCCAAAAGGCCGCTCGCATAGGCTTGGAGCGCGTCGGCGTGGTCTTCGTTCATATGGGTGACGATATCGGTTTCCCGCTCGGTGAGCGCGTCGCTCGTCGTGGCCCGCAGGTCGGCGCCGACGACCCAATCGATCCGGCCGAAACCCGCGACGACATGCGCGGCCTCGATCTCGACCCGGTACAGATGGAAATCCTGAAACCCGGCATAAACCGCCGCCGAAGGATGCCGGGAAAGGAACCGGGCCCGGGCGGCCTCGCCGTCATCCAGCACCGCGCGCCCGAGAATCGCCGCGCGCGCGCCGGTCAATGGATCATCAAGGTCTTCGGTCCCGTCGAACAGCAGCGAGACCCGCGGGTCGTGCTTGATGTTGCGAGTGTGCTCCGCCAGATCGGAAATGAACAGGAGCGGTGTCGCATCCTGCGCGCAAGCCACAAGCACCAGGGACCCATGCGGCCAGCCGCCGCGTTCGCCATGGCAGGTCGACAAAACCGCCCGGTCCCGGCTCCTGATCAGGCGGCGCGCCTCCATAGCCGGACTCCGCGGTGTTTTTTCTTCAGTCATGGTGGTACCGCCCCGTTGTGGTGCCCTTGCCGCCGCAAAGCGGTTCATTCTCCAACCCGCTCCTATATAGTGGTCGGCAGCTTCGGACGCACGGCCGGGAAGGACGGGGCGGGCCTGCCTCAATCGCGTCACAAGTTTGCCCGATTGGGCCGATATATCCCAATCCGGCAAAAGTGGAAGCTAGGGAGATGGAAGCCATGGGAAACACGATTGCTCTGGTTGACGACGACCAAAACATTCTGACATCGGTTTCCATGGCGCTGGAGGCCGAAGGGTTTTCCGTGAAGACCTTCAGGGACGGTGAGGAAGCTCTGCGGGGATTGAGTCAAGGCCGAATGGATCTCGCGGTGCTCGATATCAAGATGCCGCGCCTGGACGGCATGGAGGTCCTCACCCGGTTGCGCCGCGACAGCAACATGCCGGTCATCTTCCTGACATCGAAAGACGACGAGGTCGACGAGGTGCTCGGGCTGCGGATGGGAGCCGATGACTATATCAAGAAGCCGTTCTCCCAGCGGTTGCTGATCGAGCGCATCCGCGCGCTGCTGCGACGCCAGGAACTGGCCCAGGACGAGACCGACCCTCGATCCGAGGCGACGATCACGCGCGGCGACCTGGTTCTGGACGGCTCGCGCCATCTCTGCACCTGGAAGGGGCAACCGGTCGCCCTGACGGTGACGGAATTTCTGATCCTGAAGTCCCTGTCCAACCGGCCGGGCCATGTGAAGAACCGGGACCAGCTAATGGATGCCGCCTACGGCAACGCTATCTATGTGGATGACCGGACGATCGACAGCCACATCAAGCGCCTGCGAAAGAAGTTCAAGGCCGCGGACCCCGACTTCGAGCAGATCGAAACACTTTATGGCGTTGGCTACAGATACCGTGATCCGTCGGTGGCGCCGGTCGCGAACAGCTAGTTTCCCCAAAGGTGTGTTCGGAGAATGCAAAGGGGCCCAGATTCCAGCACTTCCGACAGCGAGCGTCGGCATTCCGCTCCGGGACCTGAGATGCCTTCGCGGCGGCGGACCAAACGGCGCCTGTCACGGCTGACTCTTCGGATACTGGCAATCAACCTGTTTGCCGTCGCCATCCTGTTTGTCGGCGTGCTCTACCTCGACCGCTACCAGAACAGCCTTATCCAAGCGGAACTGGAAGCGGTTTCCCATCAGGCGAATCTGTTTGCCAGGGCCATCGGAGAACTCGCCACGGAACAGGAAAGCACCCCCGACAGGCGGCTTTCGCCGGCCCTAGTCCGTCAAATGGTGCGCCGGGCCTCAGCCGCGCTGCCAACCCGCGCCCGCGTGTTCAGCGCCGAGGGGGAATTGATCGCCGACAGCCTCAGGCTCGGTGGTCCGGGCGGCCTTGTCATGATTCAGCCCCTGCCGCCGCCCTCCAGCGACCGGTTCATGCGGGAATTCGCCGAACGTCTCTACGATCGTATCGTCAATTGGCTGCCGCGAAGAAGCGGCCTTCCGCTTTATCAGGAAACCGCGCGGCAACTCGCCAATTCCTATCCCGAGGTGATCCAAGCCCTCGGCGGAACCTCGGTACAGACGGTTCGGGCGACCGAGAACGGGGGCTTGGTCCTGACCGTCGCCGTGCCGATCCAGAAATACCGCAAGGTCTTGGGCGCACTGCTGTTCTCCATCGAAGGCAAAAAGATCGATCAGGCCGTCCGTTCCGTGCGTTTCGAAATCCTCGGGGTATTCGGACTGGTTTTTGCCATAACCGTGGCGCTGTCCCTGTATCTCGCCGGTACGATCACGCGGCCGGTCCAGCGGCTGGCGGCCGCCGCCGAAAGGGTGCGAACCGGCCACGACAGGCAGCATTCGATTCCAGATTTCGCCGGCCGGCACGATGAAATCGGCGATCTGGCCATGGCGCTTCGGGAAATGACCGACAATCTCTGGCGCCGCATGGACGCAATTGAGCGCTTCGCCGCGGATGTCGCACACGAAATCAAAAATCCCCTGACCTCCGTGCGCAGTGCCGTCGAAACCGCGGCCCGGATTCAAGATCCCGACCAGCGGGAAAAACTTTTCGCGATCATTCTGGACGACGTCGACCGCCTGGATCGCCTGATAAGCGACATATCCGAGGCCTCCCGCGTGGATGCCGAGTTGAGCCGGCAAGAATCGGAAGCGGTCGATATCGGCAAAATGCTGCACGCACTGAGCGAGGTTTATACGGCGACGGAGCGCATCGGCGACCGCAGCCTTGTTTGCGAGGTCGGCGGACAAGGCGAACAACTCGTCGTCAACGGCAAAGAAGATCATCTGGTTCAAGTGATGCGAAATCTGCTCGACAACGCGATCACCTTTTCGCCGCCGGCGGGGCGGATCACGGTGCGCGCGGTTCCGTCGAACGGATCGATTACCATCACGGTCGACGATGAAGGCACCGGAATTCCCGAGGGCAAGCTCGAGGCGATTTTCGACCGGTTCTATTCGGAACGCCCGACGACGGAAAAGTTCGGCACCCATTCCGGGCTCGGCCTTTCGATCTGCCGACAGATCGTAGCAGCACATCGCGGTTCTATAAGGGCCGAAAATCGTCGCTCGGCCAGCGGAGACATCGCTGGAGCCCGGTTCATCATCGAATTGCCGAAGGCGACATTCGGGCAGAGGCAGAGCACGGATTGACAAATCGGCGCTGCGGGGAGAGCAATGCGCCATGGAATGGGTCTATGGAACATGCATCGCGATCGACGGCCGGGCCGTTCTCCTGCGCGGACCATCCGGGAGCGGAAAGTCCGACTTGGCGCTGCGCGTCATCGAAGCTGGCGGCCTGTTGGTGTCGGATGACCAGACGGTCCTGACCCGCGAAAACGAAACGCTTGTCGCAACCAGCCCGAACGCCATCACCGGCCAGATCGAAATACGCGGGGTTGGGATTCTCCCCGTAGCGGCAGCCCGCCGGGCCCCGCTCGCACTGGTCTTGGATCTGGTCCCAAGTGAACAGGTCGACCGGTTTCCGGAGCCCCGGCGATGTCAGTATCTGGGGGTCGACGTACCATTGCTCAACATCGCCCCGTTCGAGGTCTCCGCCGCCGCCAAAGTCCGACTTGCGCTGACGCTGTTGGAAAACCAATGACCCAGGCGAGCACCCCGGTGAAACGACGGCACCCATGGCAGGGAATCTCGGCATGACCACGGCCTCCCAGGAGCGCAACGGCCGTGTGATTCTCGTCACCGGGCTTTCCGGGGCAGGACGCACCACTTGTCTGAAAACCATGGAAGATAGCGGCTTCGAAGCCGTCGACAATCTTCCGCTGTCTCTGGTCCCCGCCCTGCTAGCGCCATTTTCGGAAGAAAAAGCCATCCAGCAGGCCAACATGGTCGCGATCGGCATCGACACGCGAACCAGGGACTTCGACGTCACGGCTCTCCTGGAAAGCCTGGACCGCCTGCGTACCAATGGCGTGACGGCCTCGCTGATTTTTCTCGATTGCGACGACGATGTCCTCATCCGACGTTTCACTGAAACGCGGCGCAAGCATCCGCTGGCCAAGGACCGTCCGGTCGCCGACGGCATCCGCATGGAACGCGCGCTGCTGGCACCGGTGCGTGATCGAGCGGATATGGTCATCGACTCCTCAAACCTTTCACTGCCGGATTTCCGGCGTATTCTGACGAAGGGATTGGACGCCGAAGGGTCACGGACGCTGACCATCACGATAACGTCCTTCGGGTTCCGGAACGGCCTCCCGCGCGAGGCGGACATGGTTTTCGATGTCCGGTTTCTCGCCAATCCCCATTACAACGATACACTGCGGCCACTCGACGGCCGAGATCAGCGGGTCGGTGACTTCATCCGCGAAGACGAGGGCTTCCAAGGGTTTCTGGACAGGTTAACGGCTTTTCTCGACCCTCTGCTGCCACGATACGCCCAGGAAGGCAAAAGCTACCTTACCATCGCCATTGGCTGCACCGGTGGCCGGCACCGATCCGTGTTCGTGGCGGTGCAGCTTGCGGAATGGTTGCGCGCGTCGGGTCATGGAGTCACCCTCCGGCATCGGGATCTGGAATCCGCAGCGTCGTTCTAGTTTGATACCATTGGAAGGCCGAAGGTCGGAAGGATGGTCAATGGCTGAGTCAAGCACCGGCGAGCCGATAGGCATCGTGCTGGTCACCCACGGCGCGCTTGCCGAGGAACTGCGCATGGCCATGGAGCATGTTGTAGGCCCGCAGTCCAACACGTCTACGGTCTGCATCGGCCCGGAAGACGATATGGAACAGCGCCGCAAGGACATCCTGAAATCGGTCAAGGAAGTTGATGCCGGTAGTGGCGTTGTCGTGCTGACCGATATGTTCGGTGGAACACCGTCGAACCTCGCCATTTCGATCATGGAAAATTCGAACATAGAGGTCATCGCCGGGGTCAACCTTCCGATGCTGGTGAAACTCGCGAGCGTGCGGAGCAAAACCAGCCTGGCCGGCGCGGTTACCCAAGCCCGCGATGCGGGTCAGAAATACATCATGGTCGCATCCCATGTCCTGCGGGGGACCACGTGACCGGGCCCAAAACCCGGCGGGTGGAACGAAGCCTCACAATCGTCAACCAGCGCGGTCTGCACGCCAGGGCAGCGGCCAAATTTGTCAAGCTATCCGGCGGTTTTTCCTGCCGGATCGACGTCACGAAGGACGGCGAAACCGTGTCGGGCAGCTCGATCATGGGATTGATGATGCTGGCCGCTGGAATCGGCTGCTCAATCCGGATCACGGCCGTGGGGGAAGACGCGGCGGAAGCCGTGGACGCGATTGCGCGCCTGGTGGAAAACAAGTTCGATGAAGACTGACGCGTTGACATCCAGAAAGACGACCCAGAACCAACATTTCCTCGATGGCGTTGGAGTCTCGGCCGGATTCGCCATCGGCACGGTACATCTTGTCGAAACCGGCCTGGGCCAGGTCCCCGAATACGCGATCGAACCCAAAGCGATCGACGCCGAGGTTTCCCGGTTCGCGCGGGCGCTTTCCAAGGCCAGGCAACAGGTCTCGCGACTCAAGCAGAAGAGCGCGGCATTGGGCGACGCCACGGCCGAGGAGCTCGGCCTTCTGCTCGATGCGCATGCCGCGATGCTCGGCTCGACCCGGATGATCGACGCCGTCGAACGCAACATCCGTGACCATCGGATCAATGCCGAGGCCGCCGTGCAGGCGATGGTACGGGAAATCGCCCGCGGCTTCGAGCGGGTGAAGGACCCTTATCTCGCCGCCCGGCTCCAGGACATCCGGGATGTCGGCTCGCGCATCTTGCGCCAACTCACCGAGACGCCGTATCAGGCTTTCTCTGTGCTTCCGGCCGGCGCCGTCATCGTCGCGGACGAATTGAGCCCCGCCGACATTGCGCTCATGGATCCGACCCGGGTTTCGGCGTTCGTTACGGCGCTCGGCGGCGCCGAGGGACATACTGCGATCATGGCGCGGTCGATCGGTATCCCGGCGGTTCTCGGCACGCCCGATATCCTGACCGTCGCGCGGGCCGGTCAAACGGTCATCGTCGACGGCGATGCGGGCCGCATCGTCGTGAACCCGAACGCCGAGACCTTGGCGGATTACAAGAGACGGGCCGAGGCGAGATCGAGGCTCAACCGCCAACTCGCGCGATTGCGGACCTTGCCGGCGGCAACCCTCGACGGAACGGTCGTCGGCATGCACGCGAATATCGAACTCGGCCGGGACGTAGAGGGCGCGCTCAGGTCGGGCGCCGAGGGGGTCGGTCTGTTCCGCACCGAGTTCATGTTCATGAACCGCGATGACCTGCCCGGAGAGGAAGAGCAATACGCCCTGCTCCGCACCGTCGTGGAAGGCATGGGCGGGCTGCCCGTTACCATTCGAACGCTGGACGTCGGGGGCGAGAAGTTGTCCAACGTCGTTGGCGACAACTCTGGGCAGAGCGCGAACCCCATGCTCGGGTTGCGGGCGATCCGCTTCTCACTTCGCCAACCGAAGCTTTTCGAGGTCCAGCTCTCGGCCATTCTCAGGGCCGGCACGCATGGCCCGGTCCGTCTGTTATTGCCGATGATCTCTAGCGTGGATCAAGTGCGCGAGGTCAAGGCCATGTTGAAACGCGTGTTGGCCCGTCTCAAGCGTCGCGGCGTCAAGAATGTCACATCACCCGCACTCGGCGTGATGATCGAAATCCCCGGAGCCGCCTTGATCGCGGATTCGCTGGCGCAAGAGGTGGATTTCTTCGCGATCGGCACCAACGATCTGACCATGTACACCTTGGCGATCGACCGCGGGGACGAACAGGTCGCCGGTCTCTACAATCCCTTGCACCCGGCAGTTCTGCGGCTCATCCAGTTCACGGTCGGCGCTGCGCAGCGTTCCGGCAAACCGGTCAGCATCTGCGGCGAGGTTGCCGGCGACCCACGGTTCGCGCCGCTTCTGGTCGGCCTCGGGGTACGGGAACTGTCCATGGCCTCGCAGAGCATCCCGAGAGTGAAGCAGCGTATCCGGGCGCTCGACACCGGACCCGCGACGCGGCGGGCTTTGGCAATCATGGATCAGGCCGACGAGGGCCGGGTCTCCGCCTTGCTCGACGACTTCAACGAGAACCTATGACCGAATCATCCTCAACCCTTCGGGCGCGGCCATGACGCTGACGATCAACCCAGACATCATTCGCGCCATCGATCCGCCGATCGCCGAAGCGCAATCCTGGATCGCCGGACGATCCTTCGACCAAGGCAGGCCGCTCCTGGATTTGGCACAGGCGGTGCCAAGCTATCCACCGGCGGAGTCCTTGAGCGCCCACCTTGCCGAAAGAACCGGGGCTTTCGAGACGGCACGCTACACACAGATCGCCGGCATTCCGAGCTTACGGTCCGCACTTGCTTTGCACATGTCCGCCAGTCATGGCGGCACGATCCGCCCTGAGAATGTGCTGATTTCAGCAGGGTGCAACCAAGCTTACTGCCTCGCGATTCTCGCCCTGGCGCGTGCCGGCGATCAGGTGATCCTCCCGGTCCCCTACTATTTCAATCACATGATGTGGCTGCAGATGCAGGGCATCGAGGGCGTGCCCCTATCCTTCAGAGCCGATCGGGCGGGCGTTCCAGATCCCGAGGAAGCCGCCGCCAAGATTACGGACCGGACCCGCGCCATGGTCCTCGTCTCCCCGAACAATCCGACGGGCGCGGTGTACCCCGCCGATACCATTGCCGCTTTCAGGGATCTCGCGCGGGAACGGGGAATCGCCCTGATCGTTGACGAGACATACAAGGACTTTCTTGACGACGGTCCGCCGCACCATTTGTTCGAGGATCCCGATTGGGGGGAAACCGTCATTCAACTCTACAGTTTCTCGAAGGCCTTCAGCCTCCCGGGCTACCGTGTCGGCTCCGTCATCGCCGGCGAGAAGATCATTCGTGCGGTTACCAAGGTCATGGATACGATCTCGATCTGTGCGCCGCGCATCGCTCAGGACGCGGCGCTCTACGGTCTAGAAAACCTGTCGGATTGGGTGGCCGGCAAGCGCGCCATGATCAACGCCCGCCGGGATGCCGTGCGCGAGATATTCCGGACCAACGATCTTGGCTACGAGCTGATCTCCAGCGGCGCCTATTTCGCCTATGCGCGGCATCCGTTCAACGGCGCGCATGCCCGCGACGTCGCCAAGCGGCTGGCAGACGAGCAAAACATCCTGTGCCTGCCCGGCACGTTCTTCGGGCCCGACCAGGAGCAATGCCTGCGCCTCGCCTATGCCAATGCGACAGTCGAGGAAATGCCGGTCCTGGCCGAAAGATTGAAGGCGAGCCTTTGAAATGCCTGGGATCTCAGGTGGATGACCGAACCCGAAACGCCCGCCGCACCGGGCTCGTCCAAGATCTAACGGCGATCCAATACGATCCAAGCGAGATCGTAGCGACCATCCACGCGGCTTTTGAGGAGTATCGCGGCAAGCTTGAACCCGAGTCAGGCGCGCTCTCGGAAAATGTGGACAGCGTCATGGCCCGAAGCGTGAAGGGCCCGGTTTTCGGTATTGTGCGGGAGGGGCATCTGGTGGCCTGTGTCTGCACGGCCCCCAAGGGAGACATGCTTTATCTGGACCGTCTCGCCGTCCGCCCGGAGCATCGACGCCTTGGCTATGCCGAAGCCTTGATCGGGGCCGTCGAGGGCGAGGCGCGCCGCCGCAGGCTTCGCGGTGTGAGCCTTGGCGTGCGCTTGGCGCTGCAAGGCAATATCGCTCTGTTCTCGCGGCTGGGATTCGCGGAAACCGGCCGCTCGACACATGCCGGCTTCGCTGCGCCGACATCCATGGATATGGTGAAGTGGCTTTAGTCCTGCCGTCGAAGATTGGGCAAGACTGACTCCAATGCGGTCACGACCTCCGCAATGGTAATACTCGCCAGAGCGGCCTCGGCCCGAGGGTCGGGACGATTAAGACCAGTTACCTCTGGAACGTCGCGGTACAGGTTCACATGGCCCGCATAACCGGTGACCGCCGGCGGGATATAGGCTCCGAAAATCACCACGGCGGGAACGCCCAAGGCCGCCGCCGCGTGATGGAGGCCGCCTTCGGGAAGCAGCGCGGCGAGGGCGCCCGAAAGAACGCCGCAAGCCTCGCGGAAGCTCCGCGTGGGGATCGCTTCGACACCTTGCAACAGCGGCTCGCCATAGTCGCACTGCGCCCAGGGAAGATCGGGGCGGGTTTGTACAACACTCTGGAACCGCTCAAACCCCCAGTCCTTGTTGGGGCTCGCTCCCCGCTTGACATGCGGTTCAATCAGGATGGCCGGCCGGCCCAGTCTCTTTTCGCTTTCGGTCAGAAAGATCTCCCCGGGCCGGATACCGACTTCCTTGAAGAAAAATCGGTCCCGGGTCAGCCGTTGATAGTCGAGATGCGGCCGCAGACCCGGACCGTCCCGCAGGGTCTGTCCCGCCGTGGCACGGTCCCGCGTGATCTTCGGATTGTTCTCCCAGATCTCCGACCAGCGTGGCCGGTCGCCGGGGCCAGTGATCAGGACCGGGACCGGCTCTTTCTGGTATAAAGCGCGAACCCGGGCAGTCGCCATGATGTCATCGCCAAAACCCACGAGCCCTCCACTCCGCTCGGGTCGCCCGAGGACTCACCCGTTCTTTTGAATGAACGCCGAGAGCCGGCGGGCCGCCTCGGTCAGGGCCGCGTCGTCGGCGCCGTAACTGAGACGCAGATGCCCTGCCAACTGCCGGCCGAATCCTTCACCCGGTAACAGGGCAAGCCGCTGTTCCTCCAGCAGTTTCCAGGCAAATTCGATCGCGTTCCAGCCCGTATCGCGAATATCGATCATCAGAAACATCCCGGCATCTGGCTTGCGAATCCGCAGCTTTGGAACCGCCGCGAGGGCGTCGCAAACAAGATCCCGGCGATGACGATACAACTCGCGGATCGTCCCTACCGTGTCGACCGCGTCGGTCAGCGCCGTGATCGCCGCATGTTGAACAAAGGGCGGGGCGCCGAACATCATCGAGCCCATAACACCATCGACCGCCGTGATTGCCTCCGCCGAGGCGACTATCCACCCCATGCGAAACCCGGTCATCGCATGGCTCTTGGACAGGCTGTAGACCGAGATCACCCGATCGGCCATCCCGTCGAGCAAACGCGGCGAGAGGTGCGGGCGCTCGAAAGTCATGGTGCAATAGACCTCGTCGGAGATCATCCAAAGGTCCCGCTCCCGGCAGATTTCCGCCAAGGCCTCAAGCGTTTCGCGGGGATAGACGGCGCCGGTCGGATTGTTCGGCGTGTTGACCATGATCGCCTTGGTCCTGGGCGACAGCGCGGCCCGGACCTTCGCCGGGTCCGGCAAAAAACCGTCTTCCGGCGATAGCGGGACCTGCACGACCTTGGCCCCGCGCGCCCGCAAGGCGCCGAGATAGGTGACATACATAGGGTCGAAGGCGATCACCTCGTCACCAGGATCGAGGACACATTGCGCCGCCGCGAAAACCCCGCATTGAGCGCCAGGCACGATCGCGACATTCTCGGCACCGACGGCCTCGCCGATTACCGTGCCGTGAAAGGCTGCCGCCGCCTCGCGCAAAGGCTGAAAACCGATCGAGGGCGTGTAGTGGTGATTTCCTGCCTGGAGCGAGGCAATCGTCGCCGCGACAATGCGATCATCCGTCGTGAAATCGTGATCGCCGATGGACAGCACAAGCAGATCCTCACCGGCCCGCTGACGCCGGCGGGCGTTGGCGTGGATGGCCCAAGCCCCCATCTCCTCGCCGCCGGCCATTCCGGAGACATAGGTCGAAAATCGCATGATCGAAGGTCCTTCCCGCGCGGGCGCGATGCCGGGTCTGGTAGGCCGCGCCCGAAAAACTGTCAACACATGAGACTGTAGGTCCGCTTCCGGATTGGAACGCCCGGCACGATGAGACCGCGAGCAGCCTCTTGCCCGCGAAGGCGCCTCTTGCTATACGCCACGTCCAGCATTTTTCGCCGGCCTAGCGCCTTTCTTCCGCGCGCCCGGCCCGACACCAGCGAGGACACATGGCTGAGTTCACCAACTACAAGGTCGCCGATATTTCGCTTGCCGATCAGCCGCTGGGAGATCGCGATCGCCGAGACCGAAATGCCGGGCCTGATGACGCGCGACGAGTACGGTTCCAAGAAGTCGCTGGCCGAGCCCGCATCACCGGCTGCCTCCATATGACGATCCAGACGGCTGTCCCGATCGAAACCTAGTCCATCTGGGGGCCGAGATCCGCTGGAGCTCGTGCAACATCTTCTCGACCCAGGATCACGCCGCCGCCGCCATCGCTGCCGCCGGCATCCCGGTCTCGCCTGGAAAGGCGAGACGGAAGAGGAATACGAATGGTGCATCCACCAAACCATCAAGGCGTCGGACGGCTGGCGCCCGAACATGCTTCTGGACGACGGTGGTGATCTCACCAAGATCATGCACGAGGAATATCCGGACCTGATACTGAGTGTGCGGGGCGTATCGGAGGAAACCACGACCGGCGTGCTGCGCCTGCACGAGATGGAAAAAGACGGCCTGCCTATGGTCCTGGCCTTCAATGTCAACGACAGCGGTGAGAACAAGTCAGTTCGGACAACCTCTTACGAAGGCCGCGAGAGCCTTACTGACGGCATTCGCCGGGCGACCGGACGTGATGCTCCCGGGCAAAATCGCCGTGGTGAACGGTTTCAGCGATGTCGGCAAGGGGTCGGCGCAAGCCTGCGCAATGGCGGTGCGCGGGTGATCGTAACCGAGGTCGATCCGATTCAGGCCCTGCAGGCGGCCATGGAAGGCTATGAGGTCTCAACCATGGACGACTACGCCCCAAAGGCCGACATCTTCGTCACCGCGACCGGCAACAAGGACATCATCACGGTCGACCACATGCGGCAGATGAAGGACCGGGCGATCGTCTGCAATATCGGGCATTTCGATACCGAGATTCAGGTCGACGCGCTGCGTAATTATCGCTGGCACAACGTCAAACCCCAGGTCGACGAGATCGAGTTTCCGGACGGTAAGCGAATCCTGCTGCTGGCCGAGGGGCGGCTTGTCAATCTGGGCTGCGCCACTGGCCATCCGAGCTTCGTGATGAGCGCCTCGTTCACCAATCAGGTATTGGCGCAGATAGAGTTGTGGAACGGCGCCGACAAGTATCAAAAGAAGGTCTACGTGCTGCCGAAGAAGCTGGACGAAAAAGTCGCCGAACTGCATCTGGCGCGGGTCGGCGCGAAGCTGACAAAAATGTCGGCCGAGCAGGCATCCTACATCGGCGTATCGCCGCAAGGGCCCTATAAAGCGGATACCTATCGCTACTGATTGCGACTTGCAGAAACGAAGACGGCGGGGACGCGATATCGGCGTCCCCGCTTGCATTTCGGGTCGTGTAATCTCTCTGCAAACACGTTTGTGAACGGCCGGCCACGATTTCGCCCGATTTTTTGTGTCATCATGCGACGGGTTTCGCAGTTTCACCCGTTCATAGTGAGATTGGGCGGTGTTGCCGGTTGATCCGAACGGAGGAGGGACACATGCGGTGGAAAGTCACGACAGGCTTGTTGGTATTCGCGGCAACCATCATCGCGTTCATCGGGATGGCGGCCGGTCCGGCCCAGGCGGGCGGCAATGGATCGTCGTTTTCCGTGACTTTCGGCTCCCAGCACCACCCCCATTGGAACCGGCATCCCGGTTCCCGCCACGGCTGGCGTCATGACCGGCGACGGGCCTATTTCGCGCGCCACTATTGGCCGAGGCCCTGGCCGGTGCCGGTGCCGCTTCCGCCGCAGGTCGTTTATGTCGAACCGCCACGCGTGATCGCGCCGACAAGCTCGGCCCCGCAAGAACCGTTTTGCCGCGAGTTCCAAAAACAGATTGTGATTGATGGCCGGACCGAACAAGCTTACGGCATTGCTTGTTTGCAACCCGTCGGAACATGGAAAATTCAACCCTAGCAAAGGCCCGACGAGGTCCGCGGGAGCGACGGCGCGGATCCGTCGTCGCCCTTGTCCTGGCGGGCCTGACAGCTGGTTTCTCCCCGACGGCAGCCGCCAGCGACGCAAGTGTCGCGAAACTCGCCTATCGCGCGTATTACGGGGGATTATCAGCCGTGGAAATCCAGGCGACGATCACGGTGAGCAACCAAGGCTATGAGGTTGCATCGGTAGGGCATTCCATTGGTTTTCTCGATTATCTGTTCCCTTTCCAATCCCGCGCCAACGGTTCGGGCTCGTTCGGGAACGCACTTGAATCCGCTGAATTCTCCTTGGAGTCGATGTATCGCGGCAGATCGCGGCAAATCAGGGGTCTGACCAAGGCGAACGGCGCGCCCGATTGGTCGGTGAAGCCGCCGATACCGCTGGACGAACGCGACCCGGTGCCGCTGAGATTGAGAGCGGAGAGCCTGGACCCGGTTGCCGCCCAGGTGGCCGCCGCTGTCCGGCAAAGCGCGCGGGAGACCTGCGGCGGAACCTCCAGAATCTTTAACGGCAAGGTGCGCACCGACATTCACCTCAGTCATCTCGGATCCGAGACGCTCGTGCCGACGCGGTTTTCCGATTTTTCCGGACCCACGGAGAAATGCCGGGCCCGGTATGAGACGCTCGCCGGAGGATACAAGAAGTCATGGTTCGGCGAGGACAGCCCGCCGCCGGATATTGATTTCTGGATCACCCGTCTGGAAGGGTCGAATTTCTGGATACCGGTTCGTGTCGAGGCCGACATCAAGCCGGTGAAGGTTCTGGTCCATTTGACCTCCGCAACGGTGGACGCGGAAAACCTGATCAAATCACCTTGAAGCGCTGAAGACGGCGCCAGCCTCCCGGAGTTTGTCGTCGCCGCGATACGTAGAAACACGAATTGCGAGGCCGGAACCGATCTTCAATCATGCGGTTGTCAACCGAGAGGACCGTAGAATGAGCGAAGAATCGCTGGACCTGTATTTCTGTGACGAAGAACCCGAGGCCGAGTCACTGGCGGATACGCTTCTGCGGCGCGCGGATATCGAGTTCCCTCCCCACGGCTCGGCGCGAGAGGCCGGACCGGCTCGGCAACGAAACCTGTATCCGTCATCGGATAAACCGGCGGCTGTACGTGTGCGCCGTATCGGTTCGGGTTTGCCAATCTGATCCAAAGCGAAGCCGCACGGCCCGGCCCATCCTTTTCCAACTAACAGCTCAAGCGTCCTTTTCAGGTGGATCGACCGGTCGGTCCCGCCAATCCGTCCCGGCGGATAGAATGCAGGCGGGTCCCTCCGGTAGTATGAGAACCAGGGTCCAGGACCCCGACCGTGACCGGAACAGCTCGATCCGGCGTCCTCTCGCATCACGTCCAGTACCCGCCAGAGTCTCGGAGAACTGCTCGCCGAGATGTTTTACAAGCGACTGGTGGTCGCCACATTGGACGCCGTTCGCCGATCCGGGGGTGCTAATCAAAAGCCCGGCGGCGGCAAGCGCCGCTACCGCGAAACGCTGACATTGCATGATCTGCTCCGTTGCAAAGGACTAGGTGACCGGCTAGGCGCCGGTGTTGTGGTCTCGTCCGAGGATCGCGATCAGACTTGCAACCGCGGTTCCAGCCGTCGCAATCGCCTCGGCATGATCGGGCGACAGGGCGACGCCAAGCGCCGACAGAAGGCCCGCCACCCCAAGCCAGGTGCTCCGCTCCCTGGCACGATCGATAAGGAACTTCATCGCAGGGCGCCCGTCACCGCGTTCACGATTCGATCGACGATATCGGGCGCCGCCGTCTTCACATCGTCCGACACCGCGTCTTCCACCACCGATCGGATTTTCTGACCGTCGAAGGCCCTGACACCAGAGGCGCTGTATTCCGTTACAGTGCCATCCGGCAGAGTCGCCTTGAAGCTGATGGTCTCCGGTTTCATCCGAACCCGCGCCGGTACTGACGGCCGGGTCGATCGCAACGACGATGCGGGTCAATGGGGGGATGTCGGCGAGGGCGAGACGGCCCCGGTCGATATCGGCCCGGCGCCAGAGCGCGCCGGGCGTATCAGTCAGCATCTCGCCGTCGATCTCCTGGCGCGCCAGACGCGTGCCGCGATAGGTGCGCATGATCTGCTCGAGAAAGGCGGGGGCGAGGTTGGCGGCGTTCTCCGATGTCGCGCCTTTGGTCACCACGGTGCCCGGATCCTCGATCAGCCTGGCGAGCCAGGCGCGCGGGCGCGGCGTGGTGGTGGCAACGCAGCGCGGGTCCTCGCCGAGACGGAGGCCGAGCATCAAATTGTCCCAGGAGGCGACATAGCGCCATTTCGCGATCTCGTCGGCCCAGGCCGCATCGAACTGAGGGCCGCGAAGCTGTTCCGGGTCATCGGCGGAATAGGTCTGGGCAACGGCCCCGTTCGGCCAGGTCAACCGGCGCTTGGATGGCTCGTAGCGCGGCCGGTTCCAGGGCGGCGAGATCTTCAGGATGCCGCTATCACCCTCCACCATCACATCGCGCACATCGGCGCTGGTCTCGCCGACCAGGGCGACACGGCGGAACGCGCCGCGCTCGATCCCAGCCCGGATCCACTCGGCGCCGGTGCGGGTCTTGCCGAACCCCCGGCCTGCGAGGATCAACCAGATTCGCCACGCACCGTCCGGAGGCAGTTGCTTGTCCCGTGCCCAGATGGACCAGTCATGCAAGAGGATCGCGGCTTCGCGCGACGTCAGGCTTTCAAGGAATTTCTTCCTCGCCCCCGGGTTCCGGGTCCTCATCAAGTCGCGCAAGCCGGTCGCCGAGGGTGGCCTTGGCGTTTTCGATCTCCCTGTCGATTTCGTCATCGGGGTTTCCTTTCGCGTCGGCCGAGCGATCGCGATACTTTTCCGGCCGGTGCGCCTTGAGCAGGAACATCAGCAGGGAGTCGGAGTACTTGCGGACCGACCCGGTCACCTGACCCTGGTGAAAATGCGGCTGTTCCACCCCTTCAACCGCACGATGACGGGCTTCGGCCTCAAGTAGATCGGTGGCCGATTCGAGAGCATCCATCCAGTCCGCCGCGAAGGCCGGATCGGCCAGTTTCAGAGCATAGGCGTGGCTGCGCGAAACCTTGCTGGCCCGTGCGGCCTCGCTGACATTGCCGGTTTCGGAGAGTTTCTTCAGAAAGGCGCGCCGCTTCGGCGCCGTCCATTTGACAACGGACATCCGCATCTCCTTGGGAAGGGGCAAAAAAAGGGCTTGGAGCGGCGCGCATGCGGTTCTCCAAGCCTGGACGAATTTTTATCCTATTTTATAAACTCTGTAAAGCGGTTTTTTCCGATTTTTTAACAATCCCGGGAAATACCCGGATAGGGGGCTTCCTTCGGGTTGCGGCGTAGATACCGATGTATGTCGACGAGCCCGCGATCACAGATTTTTCTGAGCGTGACATGGCTCCGGCCATCGACATCCTCCAATCGCCTCCACGGAACGCCGCAGGCCCGCGCCCAGATGATCCTCCTGGAATCATCGTCACAGTGAAACAGCCATCCAAGCGCCTGTTCCATGCGGTCGATCGCGCGCGGGGATGGTGACGCTAACCGATTAGAAAGCCTACTAGAACCGAAAGAGTGGAAGCTCGACTGGACAACCTCAGGCCAGTAGGTCACACGTGGCTTAACATATCCGCGCGGCAAACGCCGCAGCGTATCCGCAGCCTCCTCGATCCAAACCTTGACCAATTCCTCATCCCAGGTTCCGGAACTCTTCATCACCCATCCCTTCCGCTTACCAGTAAACCTCAAACACAAAACCAATCGTCGGCGCTCTTGCGTCGGATAGAATGAAAAAATAAACCGACACTCATCATTATATACTGATAACTCTCCTTCTTATTATTAATGCGATTTTTACAGAATTAAAAAATTTGTTATTGATTTATTCTAGATTATTGATGTTTTTTCTCTAATTCGTCTTCTTTTTTGCACATCATGGTAATAAATATAATAATATAAAAAATCCTATTGATCAATGGATTCTTGCTACTTTTCACGACCATCGAATCGGATTATGCTTACGCAATGCGTGAAGATCCGGTGCGAGCCCGTCTGGTGGAGCTTATCGCCCATCGAGACCCCCCAACCGATTTGAAGCGGGCGTCCTTGGCGTGCGGCAAGAACCACGCGTATCTGCACCAGTTCGTGCATCGCGGAACCCCGAGGCGATTGCCCGAAGATGTGCGCTATGCGCTCGCCTCGCATCTCGGGGTCGATCAGTCTGTCCTTCGGGACGCCGAGCCACTTCCGCCTCCCCTCGACCCCCACCCCAATCCCCCGAATACCCGCGGCGGCTCCCAAGGCGGCGACGGGGATGAAGACCAGGTCCTGGTGCCAGAGCTAAGGGTTTCCAATCTTCCGAAGGGCGTGGACCCTGCCGCCGTTCGGGAGACCGCGTCGCGTTGGGGTTTTCCGCTCGGATGGATCCGGTATTCGCTGAAGGCAAATCCAGACGCCTTGCGTATCGTCGGCGTGGATGGGGATTCGATGGAGCCGGTCTTGCGGTCTGGCGACCATCTGCTGATCGACACCGAACGGCGCGCGCCGTCGCCTCCAGGCGTCTTCGTTGTGTTCGACGGGGTCGGTCTGGTGGCACGGTCGCTGGAGTTCCTGCCCAACAGCGATCCTCCCATTGTCCTCATTCGCTCGCCCGGCGAGATGGTGAGGGACGTCGAAGTTCCGCTCGACGATGTTCAGATCATCGGTCGGGCGATCTGGCATGCGCGTCGGCTTTGACGGATTCAAGGCATGTGGCGCTTCAGCAGCATCGACGAGCTACGGCACGATCATCTGATCGGGCTCTCTCTTGAGGCGGATCAGCCCGCTCCTACGAGCCCGACTCAACGCCGCTATCTTCTCGCTGCCGCGGCGCGGTATTGCCGTTGGCGCGACGGGACGGATTCCAGAAAGACCCATCTCTCGCGGCTTGATGCCGACCACGTCGAACGCCGCATGCTGCGCGATCTGGTCCCGTTGGATACTCTGGCCAGGGCTCCGGACCGGATCGCGTGACTACGCCCCGGCATTGGGTCGGCGAAACCCCGCACTAGGATTGAGATGCGAAAACGCAAGAAGGGCCGAAAGGACGCCCGGTACCGATTTCCCGACCGGACGCCGCCGATCGACGTGGTCGTCGACCATATCGGCGCCAGGGGCGACGGTGTCGCCTCGGCGGTGATCCGATCCGGTCATCTAGATCAGCGTCGGCCGGTCTTCGTGCCCATGGCTCTGCCCGGCGAGCGGGTGCTCGCTCAACCGCTCTTCGATATTGGCGAGGGCGTGAGTTGCCGGTTATCCGAAATCGTCCAAGCTTCGTCGGAGCGCGTCGAACCCGCCTGCCCGCATTTCGGCGCCTGCGGCGGCTGCGGGCTGCAGCACTGGGCAGCGGGCCCCTATAACGATTGGAAACGCGAGCGGATCCTCACGGCACTAAAACGCGCCGGCGTGAGTGCTGAAACAGTGGCCCCAATCGTCCCAGCCTCCCCGGGCACCCGCCGGCGCGCGGATTTCGTAATGCGCCGGCTCTCCGGAGCCACGGTTCTCGGGTTTCACGAGCGGGGCGGCAACCGCATCATCGTTATCGCGGAATGCCCGATCCTCGAGCCCCGTCTTCTTATGGTTGCCCGGCATCTTAAAGCGGCCGCCGAAACCCTGCTCAATCCCGGCGAAAGCGCCCGCGCGCTAATCAACCTGCTCGACAGCGGCCCGGATCTGCTCTTGACCCTGCCTGGCGAACCGAAGCTCGAAGCTCTCGAGCGCCTGGCGGAGATGGCGGAATCCGCAGATCTTTGCCGCTTGTCCACCGCGATCGAAGGCGAGCCGGAGCCGGCGGTTCCCGTTCTTGAGCGGCGCCCGCCGGCAATCCGGTTCGCCGGCGTCGATGTCAGCCCGCCTCCGGGCGCCTTTCTGCAAGCCACCGCCTGTGGCGCCGAGGCGATCGTCAAGTCGGTGCTCCAGGCGGTCGGTTCGGCATCGCGGATCGTGGAACTGCATGCGGGTTGCGGGACCTTGAGCCTACCGCTGCTTCGCGGCGCCGATCTCCATGTGGTGGAGGCCGATCCGGCCGCCGTGGCGGCGCTGGAAACCGCCGTCCGGCGGTCACAACCGCAACACACCTTCACCGCCGAGATCCGGGACCTCATGGACAATCCGCTTCAACCGGCGGAGCTTGCCGCCTATGACGCGCTGGTCTTCGATCCTCCCCGGGCCGGCGCGAGGGCACAGGCGGAATGCATCGCCCGAGGCGGCCCGGACCGCGTGGCCGCGGTCTCCTGCAATCCCGCCACATTCGCGCGCGATGCCCGCATTCTGACCGATGCGGGGTATCGGCTGGAGCGCGTTACCCCGATCGATCAGTTCCTTTGGTCACCCCATGTGGAACTCGTCGCCTCCTTCAGGCGCGGGGCCGAGCCATGAGCGACGGTTCGGCAATCCGAAAACGATCGGTGCGCATCTCCGGCCACCTGACCAGCGTATCGCTCGAGGAAGATTTCTGGACCGCGTTGAAGCAGCTGTCGACGGCGCGCGGTCAGTCCATCAACAAGCTGATATCCGAGTTGGACCGGGAGCGGACCGGAAACCTTTCCAGCGCCATCCGGGTTTTCGTGCTGCGGGAGACCGCCAAGCATCGATGAGCGACAAATCCGGCGCTACTTGAGCAGGCCTTTCAGAATCCCCTTCAAGGCATCGCGCGGTTTGAGGTCCTCAAGCGAAGGCGCGGGTGCGGGCGCCGGTTTCGCGCTTTCTCCCTCGGTCGGCGGCGAAGTCGGCGCGGCCTGCGGCGTCTTGCCCCCATTGAACTGCCGAAGCACGCCACGCTGAACCACGCGCTGCAGCACATAGGCCTGGAGCTTTTCGATATCGAGCACGGTACGCGGGTTCGCGAGCGGCCCGACATGCCGCACCCCGATCGGCGGGGAATTCGGATGTTCGGCGAGCCAGAACCGGGAATTGGCATCGATTTCCTGAGTCGGCAGATTGACGACGGCCGTGGTTTTCCCCGTCGCCGCCTTGGAGGTGAGCGCGATGTCATCGGAGCGCAGCACCCCGTCGGTGATCGTATAGGTTCCCGTAATCTCGTCGATCGGCGTCACACCGCCGTTCATCGCCCGCTGCGCCAGTTTCAGGAAGTCCAAGGCACCGTCGAGCTGTTTCAACTGGTCGCTTACCGCCGGCAAATCGATTCCTTCTACGGCGCCGTCATGGACTCTGATTTTGCCTTTTCCGCTCAACGCCGCGACCATGTCGTACTCCGACACCCCGCGGGTCGAAAGCTCGGTGTCGTAGTTCAGAATGCCGCTGACCTGCCCCTTGCTTGAAATCGCCAGAGCCGCCTTGCGGATATCCGCATTGTCGATCTTCAGGGCAAGGTCGCCGGCCGGGACACCGGTTCCGTCAAGCCGACCCGTCCCGGCGATGCGGCCACCGAACAGGCCGCCGCCGAACTCGCTGACCGTCAACCGCCCGGCGGCGAGCGCGGCCTTCAGAGCGAAGCCGTCAACCGCATAGGCCCCGTAATTGACGATCCCGGCGCGCAGATCTAAATCCGCGTCCACAACCTCCATAGCCGTCAGGTCGATGCGCTCCCTCGACCATTCGCGGCCGGCGGAGCGCACCGGCACCGCGACCCCGGCGCCTTGCGGTTTTGCAGCCTCCGCCGGCAGCCATGGATCCACATCGAACCGGTCGGTCTGCAGGGACACCGCGACTTTCGGCCGTGGGCCGTCCAGAACCGCGCTGCCCGAACCGGCGAAAGTGGCCGCCCCGGCCTTGAGCGACAAGGCATCGATCCGCAGCGCCGAGGCGCCGCCAATGACATCGAAACCCGCGTTCAGAGGTCCCATGTCCCGCCGCGCCGGATTGAAATCGGGAACGCCGAGGCGGATGAGATTGACGATATCCGGGTGATCGACCGCAACCCGGGCCTGGATTTCCGGCACGGTTGAGAACGCCTTCACCATTCCCTTGAGCGTGATATTGCTCGCGGCAAGGTTCACGGTCGCATCGACTTTCATGCTGTCGTCGGCGGAGGTCAGGATGGAAGCCGCCAAGGTTCCGGCCCCGAGTTTCAGCTCACGCCCGGGCGGGTTGGCGGCAAAACGGGCCAAAAGCGCCTCGGTCCTGGGATGGGCGAGTTTCAGCGCAAGATCAAGCCCGACCGGCGAGGCGAGCGGCCTGACCACGCCCTTGGCCTCAACCCGCCCGTCCGCGATGTCCAGTCCCGCATCGAGGGTCAGAGATTCGGGCGAGCCCAAAACCTTGGACCGGAACTCGAACCCGCCAAGCTTTTGTGCCGTTTCGGTGACCTCAAGACCCACGAGACGCGCCAGCTTCGCGGCCGAAGCGGCCGATACGCTCACATCGAGATCGGTGCTCGGTTCCGCGACGGTCCCCGCCAGCTTGCCTTTCACCTTGAGAGCCGCGCCGCCGACATCCTTGACCGAGAGGTCCCGAATCACGATCGCGCCGGATTGAACCGTCGCGTCGAGAGCCGCGCCTCTGACGACCGTGTTGCGGTACTGCGCCTCCTTGACCCTGATCACGAGATTGGCATCGAACGAGGCAAGCATCCTGGTGGCTCGGTCCGTATCACCCGTCGGCTGAGCGGCCGGAGCGGTCTTCGGGGCTTCGCCTCCCGGCGCGTTCTCCGCAGGCAGATAGGCATCGAGATTGATCTGGTCGATCTCCAGGCTCAAACCGAATGCCGGGCGCTCCCGCAGCAACAGCGACAAGCCGCCTCCGATGCGGGTGTTGTCGACATCCACCCTCCAGTTCGTCAGCTCCACCTGTTTGGTCGAAGCGTCGATATCGGCGCCGAAAACACCTTTTCTCAAACGGTCGGCGGCCACGTTGTCCAAAGGCACGTCCAGCCAGTTCAGCGCCGCGCGCAAGTTGTCCGACACTATGTCGGCGCGCCCGATGAAACGGGGAATACCGGCATCCGCGTAGACCTTGCCGGTAACCGTCGCATTGGTGCCGCCGGGCAATTGAGCGGTCAGAACGTCAATAGCAATCACCCCCTGGTCCAGGCCGCCGTCGAGGCGGATCTGCCGGACCGTCTTGCCGCCGTGGTCGATCGCATCCGCGGAAAGCGCGAGTTTTACGCGAACACCCGTGGGCAGGGTAAAAGCCGCCGGCTTTTTCGTCTCGGGGTTCGAGGCAGGTGGGGCCGGAGCCGTCTCGGGGCCGGACGTACCGGGAACGAGGCCGAACTTTTCCAGGTCCAGCCGGCCAAGTGCGATCCTGGCCTCGATTGACGGACGATCCTTGAAGTCTCCTGCTATCTCTCCTTGGAGGCGGGCATCGCCAAGCCCGATCACCAGGTCGGAAACCGCGAGACGCGTGGGATCGCCGGAGATCGCCGCCGTCACCTCAAGCGGTTTCGCGAAGGCCGGCGGCAATACGGTGGGAACGGTCAGGGCGGAGCCCAATGCCACCGCCGTTTGCCGGAGATCAGCCGCTTTCGCTTCCATTTTACCCACGACGGACGGACCAGCGTCGCGATCCACCGTCCCGTCGAACCGAAACTCGCCGCCGGCATCGGGAAGCCGCATCGACAGCGTGAGCGCGGTCGCCCTGCCGGTGTCCAGACGGCCGAGATTAACCTCCAAATCCGCCTTCAAGCCCTGATAGGTCGCGCCGCCGACAATGGAAAACGGGCCATTCAAACTGGAAGCAGCGATCCTGGCATCGAGATCCCCGATCCGATGTGTTTCCCCCCTGCCGGCATCCCGGAAGATCACGCTCCCATCGATGATCTCCGCGCCGTCAAGGCGGAGGTCGACACCTTCGTCCCTGGGTCCTGAACCTCCGCCGGAAGCCGACGCACTGGGCCCGTTGGTCGATGCGGGCGCGCCGGCCAGGGCCGGGAACTCCCAGTTCGCGGAACCATCCGCGAACCGCTCCAGTGAAATCTCCGGACGGATCAGGGTGACCGACGAGATCTGCACGGATCCGCCCAGCAGCGAGCCAAGCGCGACATGAACCTGAAGCGAGTCGAGCTTGACCATGTCCGCGTCTGTGCCGCCTTCGCGATTGGACAGCCGTACAGTCGCCACCGAGAGCCGGGGCGCAGGCAAGATCTGAAGATCGATCTCGCCGTCGATGGACAATTGCCGGCCTGTCTTCTCCTCCACGGCGGCGGTAATTTCGGGTTTATAGGCATTCCAGTCGACGAAGCTGGGGCCGATCAGCACGGCAGCGCCCAGGATGACGATCAATCCGACAAAAACACCGATTATCTTCTTCACCCGTCCCTCCGATGCTCGAAGCCCGATATCAGGCCTCCGGAAAGATCACATTCCACTCTTGCCGCATAACCAGCCGAAAGCGGCGCTGAAGCGCATGATAGTCGCGGGCCGGCACGGCGCGCACGTGAACAATGCGTCATGAATGTGACGATTTCTTGATCCGGTCGGATCCGACGACGGCCATCACAGGATTTGACAGACTTCATCGAACGCGAAACGCGGCGCGCGCTTGTAGTCGGGATTCGAAACGCCGTAGCCCAGATTGCAGAGAAAGTTCGAACGCACCGACGTTCCGGCAAAGAAGGCGCGGTCGACGGCGGCATTGTCGAAACCCGACATCGGACCGCAATCAAGCCCCAAGGCCCTGGCGGCGAGAATGAAATAGGCGCCCTGCAGCGAGCCGTTCCGGAAGGCCGCCTCCGCCGCCATCGCCGGGTTGTCGCGGAACATGCCGCGCATGTCCTTGTACGGAAACAATCGCGGCAGATGCTCCCACGCGGCGACATCGTGGCCGATGATAGCGGTCACCGGCGCGGTCATGGTCTTTTCGACATTGCCAGGACCAGCGCCGCCTTGAGCTTTTCCTTGGCGGCGGGACTCTTGACGAAGACGATGCGCGCCGGGCACATATTCATGCTGGTGGGGCCATCTTCATCAGGTCATGCACGCGCCGAAGCAGTTCGTCGTCGACTTGCTTGTCGGTCCAGACATTGTGAGTGCGCGCTTCGCGAAACAACAGGTCGAGGCCTTTCGCGTCGAGCGTGTCCGATGCCGGCGGGCGTGATGCGGGTGCGTCGTTCATCTTTTTCCCCTTGGAAAGACCGCGAGGGGCCTGGAAAATCCGTCAGCAGCTTTAGCGAGCCGGCGGGAACGAGTCACGGGATTTCATTGGACCGCCGTCCGCGAAATCCGGCCTAGAGGGAAGGGTCCCATGGAATTTCTGATGCAGTTCATCCCGGCCGGCCTCGGCCCATGGGAAGCCGGGGGGCTGATCGCCTTCAGCTACATCACCTCCGCCGTCAGCGCGACCTTCGGGCTCGGAGGCGGGGTCATGATGCTGGTGGCCATGGCCTCAATCATGCCGGCGCTGGCGGTCATTCCGGTGCATGGTGCGGTTCAGGCGGGCTCCAACGGTGGGCGCGCCTGGATGCTGCGCCAGCACATCAATTGGAGCATCTTCAAATACTTCCTGATCGGCTCGGTCATCGGCGCGGCAGCCGCTTCACAGATCGTCGTCGCCCTGCCGCGCGACGTGCTGCGCCTGATCCTCGGTCTTTTCGTGCTGTACATCGTGTGGGGACCCAAGCCGAAGACCCGGGAAATCGGTGATTCCGCCTATATCGCGGTCGGGATCGGCACCACGTTCGCCAGCATGTTCGTCGGCGCTACCGGATTGCTGATCGGCGCCTTCATGCCTCCGGGCAAGCTCGGCCGCATGACCACCGTCAGCATGCAGGCGATCTGCGCGATGCTGCAGCATGGACTGAAGATTTTGGTCTTCGGCATGCTGGGGTTCGCGTTCTGGGAATGGGTACCCCTGGTGATTGCGATGATCGCCACCGGCTTTCTCGGCACCTTCACGGGCAAGGCATTGCTGGAACGGATCCCGGAAAAGGCGTTCGGCTACCTTTTCAAGGCCTTGTTGACGGTGCTCTCGATACGTCTGATTTCCCTGGCCGCGCTCGAGTTGTGGCGCGGGACGCCGTGAAACAGGGTCGGATCAGTACATGACCGTCCACGGGCAATCGGCACTCGCTCGACACAGCTCGCGAGCTGCCCAGAGCAGACCGCCGATGACCATCAGAACGGCGATCAAAATCAATCCGTCGCGAAAGATCGCATGTCGGCCCGAGCGTTTCATTGCACCCGGATCCGGGTGAGAGCGCCAGGTTTCGCTTCGTCATGCGAGATCGGCTTTTCTCGACCCCCCGTCACGGGCGGCTCTTCAGCGGCGGCGACCAGGCAGTGATGCCAGGGATCTCATCACCCAGGAGTTCGGGATCCTCGTGGGCGTGCAGGTTGGCGAGATGGGCCGGGAAATCCTCGGTGAAGATTCCAGCGGAGATGCCACGCGCCAGCCTTTCGGCACCATCGCTGACGCACGGAATATCGCCGCTGACATTGCCGTGGCTGACGGTCGCGGCGAAGGTGAAGTTGTGCAGATTTGCCAGGAATGGCGCGCTGCCGGCCACACGTTCCCGAAACTCGAAGGCCGGACCAAGGTCAGGGAAATCCAGGAACTCCTCCAGGAACCGATCATCGGCATCGGAGACCAGATCACGGAAGGTTCGGATCTCGCCGGCAAAGTCCCGTGTCTCGGGCGGCGCCTCAACGTCTATGTAAAAACCGGTGCCGAGAATGACATGGTCGACCACCAGGGTCTCGGAGCCCGCGCGCAACGCGATCCGGTCGCACTCCCACGCCGCGCCGGTGATCTCGGCATCCAGGTGAAGCTCTACATTCTTGTGCCGCCAAACCCGGCGCACAGAGTCCCGGGGCGGAGCGACCCGGTAGCGGAAGACATAGGACAGCAGATCCAGGCGCGCTTCCGACGGAAGCTCCGGAAAGCCATGGGTGAAACCCGGATAGTTTGTGCTCTTCATCTTGTTGATCCGCGGCACCTCAGGCGCGCGGACAATCAAATAGACCCGCCCCGCGCCTGCCTCCAGCGCGGAGGCCGCATTGTCGATCGCGGAAGCGCTGATCCCGATCACGGCGACGGATTTTCCAGCCATGGCGCCGAAGTCGATGTCCTCGGAACTGTGCCGGCATCGCGGGCCGAGGAAGCCGGCGAGCGGCGGCGGCACTCTCGGGCGCGCCATACCCTCCCGGCCAGTCGCCAGAACGACGCGGCGCGCGGCCAGGCTCTCCTCTCCGTCGGGGCCTTCGACGTGCAGATCGAAGCCGTGCGACGCCGGGGCGATCCGAGAGACCCGGGAACGGTTTTCGACCGGGATCTCCAGGACCTCGCGGTACCACACCAGATAGTCCATCCATGTCTCGGTCGGAATGCGCCCAAGCTCCTCCCAGGCCGCCAAGCCATGGCACGCCTCGTACCAGGCGCGAAAGGTGAGATTCGGCAGGCCCATGGCCGGTCCCGCCAGATGCTTCGGCGAGCGCAAGGTTTCCATGCGGGCATAGGTCATCCAAGGCCCCTCGCGCCCCGCCGCACCGCCATCCAGCACCCGGATGTTGAAGATCCCGGCCCGGCGCAACGCGAAGCAGGCGGCGAGGCCGCACATCCCCGCGCCGACGATCACCACATCCACCACCGGCACGCCGGACGCGGTTACCCTCGGCATGACCCAATCGACCGGCGGGTACTGCAGCATTTCCAGATCACGGCGAAGCCGGGCCGCAAGCGCGGCGGGGCCCATGGGGTTGGACGTCACGACAAGAGGTCTCCGTCGGCGGGAAAACACGCGCAGCGACATTTATCGCCCTAGCGCGGGTTTTGAAACCTCGGCATTGTTACAGTCGCTTTCCCTACGCTTAAGACCGGACCCGTTCATGAGCCCCCGTATCGTTCTTATCCATGCTGTGCCGATGGCGGTCGAGCCGGTCGGCGAAGCGTTCGCCAGGATCTGGCCCGAGGCCGAAACCGTGAATTTGCTTGAGGATTCTTTGAGCCGGGACCGTGCCGCCGCCGGGCATCTGGACCGTGCGATGATGGACCGCTTCCGGGTACTGGGGGATTACGCGCTGTCGATCGGCGCCGACGGCATTCTCTTCACTTGCTCGGCTTTCGGTCCGGCGATCGAGATGGTCGCCCGTGATGCCCCGGTGCCGGTGCTGAAACCGAACGAGGCCATGTTCGACGCGGCGCTCGAGCTCGGTACGCGTATCGGCATGCTCGTGACCTTCCAGGGGAGCGTCGCCTCGATGCGCGAGGAGTTCGAGGAAATGGCCGCCGCCCGAGGCGTCGACGCGGCGATCGAACCCTGCCTCGTGGAGGAGGCCATGGTCGCCCTGCGCCACGGGGACGCCGCACGGCACAATCGGTTGCTGGTCGAAGCCGCACCCGCTCTGGCCGGGTGCGACGCCGTCATGCTGGCGCAGTTCTCTACCGCCCAAGCAAAGGATGCCGTCGCTGCGGTCCTTCCGGTTCCGATTCTGACCGCGCCCGACGCGGCCGTGACACGATTGAAAGCGGCGGTTCTGCATCAATGACGCGGCCGGCCCGCACCGCCCTGCAAGAAAACCTCACGGGGGTTCCATGACCAAGTTCAACGAACTCACCGCCACCGAAGCCGCTGCCGGCCTTGCCCGGGGCGACTTCTCCGCCGCCGACCTAATGCAAGCCTGTCTAGCTCGGGTCGCCGAACGCGAAGATGAGGTAAGGGCCTGGGCCTTTATCGATCCGGATCAGGCGATGGCCTCGGCGCGGGACGCCGATGCCGCGCGGGCGTCGGGCCGGGAACTGGGCCCGCTGCACGGGCTGCCGGTCGGTATCAAGGACATCATCGATACCGCCGACATGCCGACCGAAAACGGCTCGCCCCTGTTCGAGGGGCGCCGGCCGAACGCGGATTCCGGCTGCGTCGCCGCGCTGCGGGCCGCCGGCGCGATCATCATGGGCAAGACCGTCACCACCGAGCTTGCCAATACCAATCCCAGCAAGACCCGCAATCCGCACAATCTCGCGCACACGCCGGGCGGCTCGTCGGCCGGCTCGGGCGCGGGCGTCGCGGATTTTCACATGCCGCTCGCGGTGGGCACCCAGACCGGCGGTTCGGTGATCCGGCCGGCCTCCTTCAACGGTGTCTATGGCTTGAAGCCGACATTGGGATTGATTCCCCGGAACGGCGTGCTGCTCCAGTCCCACACGCTCGACACATTGGGTGTCTACGGCCGGTGTCTGGAGGATCTGGCGCTGATCACCGATTGCCTCTCGATCGCCGATCCGGGCGATCCCTACACCTACCGCGGCGTCCGGGGATCTCTTGTCGCCGCCCTTGAAAAACCGGCGCCGGCGAGACCCCGTTTTGCCTTCATCCGGACCCCGGCCTGGGATCGGGCCGACGATGCCGCCAAGGCGGCGATCACCGGGGTCGCCGAACGGCTGGGCGATGCCTGCGCAACGGAAGATCCGGCTTCCCCGTTCGACCGAATTCTCGATCTCCACACGGCGGTCTTCATGGCCGAGAACGCCCATTACTACGGACCGTATCTGCGGGAGCGGCCGGAGCTGCTGAGCGACAAGATCAGAGCGCGCCTGCAAGACGGGTATGACACGCCGGCCCGCGACTATATCGAGGCGCTGAACGAGCGCGAGACCATCAACGCGTCCATCGAAAAGCTGCTCGCCCGGTATGACGCGATCCTTTGCCTGCCGGCGGCGGGTCCGGCCCCCCGGGGCTTCGAGACCACCGGCGATGCGGCTTTCAACAGCCCCTGGACCTATCTCGGCGTGCCTTGCGTCACCCTGCCGCGGCTCACGGTTGAAGGAATGCCCCTGGGAGTACAGCTCGTCGGGGCCCGCGGAGCCGAGGGCCGGCTGATGCGGACCGCCCGGTGGCTCGACGGGTTTCTGGCCGGCCAGGCATGACAGCGCGACCGGCACGCGATACCGTCACGACGAAACCGCAGCAGGAGCAGTAAATGGCCGCCACCCATCACCTCCCCGCCTCCGCAGAGACGGTTCATTGGGGCTATTTCGACGCCACCCTCGATCCGGTGCTCGAGATCGCCTCGGGCGATACGGTGAACCTGGAATCCGTTTCCGGCGGCCCCGAGACCTTACCGGGCGACGGCTATCACGTGCCGCCGGAATTGCTGGAGGTGCACGCCAAGGTGCCTCGCAAGATGCCCGGCCACATGCTGACCGGCCCCATTCATGTCACCGGCGCCAAGGCCGGACAGGTCCTGCAGGTCGAGATCCTCACCGTCGGGCTGCGACAGGATTGGGGCTACAATTTCGTGCGTCCTCTGTCCGGCGGCCTGCCGGGAGAGTTCGACGAGACCACCCATATGACCATCCGCCTACACCACGATTCCAACGAGGGCGAATTGCCCTGGGGCACGCGCCTGCCGCTCAGGCCCTTCTTCGGGGTGATGGGCTGCGCCCCGCCGCCCGCCTGGGGCATGATCAGTTCGATCCAGCCTCGTGCCCATGGCGGAAACATGGACAACAAGGAGCTGATCGCCGGCACTACCCTCTTTCTGCCGATCTTCGTCGACGGCGCCCGCTTCTCCGCCGGTGACGGACATGGCTGTCAGGGCGACGGCGAGGTCTGCGTGACCGCCATCGAAACCGCGCTCAAGGGGTCCTTCCGTTTGACGGTGCGCGACGACATGCGCCTGGACCTGCCGCGCGCCGAGAACGACCGGGCCTTCATCACCATGGCCTTCGACGAGGATCTGGACGATGCCGCCAAGGAAGCGCTCCGCCAGATGATCGCCCTGATCGTCGAGCGGACCAATCTCAACCGGGCCCAAGCCTACGCACTCTGCTCCCTCGCCGCGGATTTGCGGGTGACGCAAATCGTCAACGGCAACAAGGGCGTCCATGTGGTGCTGCCGAAATCGGCTCTATAGCGGAGAGGGACGATGCTGAAGGACCATGGCCGGTACCGGTACTCCAGCCTGCCAAACCGCCCGAAATACCAGTGGCCCAACGGCACCCGGCTCGCCGTCTATGTCGCGATGAACATCGAGGCCTTCAGCTATGGCGAAGGCAAGGGCGCGGCCATCGCGCCGCCGGACCAGGCGGTCAGCCACAGCATCTATTCCTGGCGCGACTACGGCAACCGGGTCGGCTTCTGGCGACTGATGGACCTGTTCGACGACCTCGGCATCCCGGCCGAGCATCAGATCAACACCGCCATCTACGATTCCTGTCCCGATATCGCCGAGCGGATCCGGGCTCGCGGCGACGAATTCCTCGGGCATGGGTATTCCAACTCGGCCGAGCAGGGCGGGCTGCCGGAAGCCGAGGAGCGCGCGCTGATTCAATCCTGCACCCAGACCATCACCCGCCATGAAGGCAAGCCGCCCACCGGCTGGATGAGCCCTTGGCTTTCCAACAGCGAGGTCACCATGGATCTGCTTCAGGAAGCCGGGTACCGCTACGTCATGGACTGGACCATGGACGATCAGCCGATCTGGATGCGCACCCGGAACGGGCGCATCCTCGCCATGCCTTATCCCGTCGAGGCCAACGACAACCGGGGAATCGTCTGGTACCGCTATACCTCGGAAGAGTTCACCGACATGCTGATCGACAATTTCGATGAGATGTTCGAGCAATCCGAGCGCGACGGACATGCCTTGGTCTGCCCGATCTCGCTGCATCCCTTCGTCGTGGGCCGTCCCTACCGGATCAGACAGATCCGCCGGGCGCTGGAGCATATTCTGGAAAAACGCGATCGGATCTGGCTTACCCGGCCCGGCGACATATGCCGGCATATCGAAAGCCTACCGAAAGGTACGGTGCCCGAAGTCTAGGGCGCGGCCGAGCCGTCAGGCGATGATCCGCGAGATCGCCGTGGCAAGGATGTCCTCCTTGCGCTAACCGCTTTGGTCCCGGGGCCGCTCCGCCATCACACGATAGTATTCCAGCAACGTGGTCCGCAGCATCGACGACATGCTGGCGTTTCCACGTTTCCTGACAATTGTCTCACAGAGGGCATCAAGGCTGAGGCCTTCCCACCGGCAAATGTCCAAAAGGCCGTCCCATACCGGTTGCTCCAGCACGATCGTGGTCCGACGATCATCAATCGAGATATTCTTACGTATGGCACCCCCGGTAAGGGGACTGACAGCGGTCCTCAAGTTGACCTCCCTGGACGCGGCTCCGATCATGAGGTGATCGAGCGGTTTGGCGATCAAGCCATCGGATCGATCGCGGACTTGATTTCGCGCAACAAGTTCCTCAGCGTCCGGCCCGACGTTTCTCCGGGTTTCAAGCGCCGCAGGGCTTTGAGAAAACTCTGGCCTTGGGAGACCGTCAACGCGACGGGATCCTCTCCTCCGGGGTTCGCCTCCCGCGTGCGTTCGGCCTGGAAACTGCGTTCGGACGCGATGGCTTGTTCGCGGAAATGGTCGATGATCAGCAGGCGAACCGCGCTGGACAGCGAGGAGGTGATGTGGGCGTAGTCGTTTCGGGCGTTATTCGCGAGCTGATGGATCGATTTTCCCTGACTGCGCGCGCAGGTTTCAAATCCGTCCCAAAACGCCATCTCAAGTCTAAGGCTGGTTCGATGGCCATTTACAAATAGATTCTTGATCTGGCGATCGGTCCCCTGAATGTTTGCCGCGTTAGCCATCACGATTTTTAACCCGCACTGTTTTTGGTCTTTTCGAAATTTGTGATGAGTCCTTGGAATTCGACATACTTGATTGGCGGATACATTTCAGTATGAAACACTAGACGCCCAAATCCTTAAAAACCTCAGTGAAAAGACCAAACACTCCCGATGCCTCGCCACGTGTTAAGGTTCTCGCGTCGGGGTTGCCGACCCTTTGTAGACCAACATCAGGACGGCCACGGGCGATGCTGAAAATCTGGGGGCGACGCAGCGCATTCAACGTGCAAAAAGCGCTTTGGACGATCGGGGAACTCGATCTCGCGCACGAGCATATCAACGCCGGAGGCGATGCCGGGGGCCTCGACGCGCCGGAGTTTCTAACGATGAACCCGCATGGCCGCGTTCCGGTCATCGACGACGATGGCCTGGTGGTGTGGGAGTCCAACACCATCATCCGCTACCTCGGCGCGAAATACGGCGCAGGCCAACTATGGGATCCGGACTCCGGCACGCGCTCCCTCGCCGACCGCTGGCTCGATTGGGGCCTGGCAACGGCGCAGCGCGATTTCCTCGATCTTTTCTGGGGATACTACCGAACCCCGGAGAAGCAACGGAACGCGGCCTATGTCGAAGAGCGGTTCAAACGGTGCACCGCCAATTACCGGCTTCTCGACCGTCATCTGGAGCGCAATCGCTATCTGGCGGGCGACACCTTCACCATGGCGGATATCCCTACCCGGACAACCTTGTACCGGTATTTCGAGATGGATATCGACCGTCCCGAGATTCCGAATGTGGAAGCCTGGTACGCGCGGCTTTGCGAACGCCCGGCCTATCGGGAGCATGTCATGCTGCCCTTCGGCGATCTCTACGGTCGTCTCGCCTTCTGACACCGATACGCCGCGGCGGCGTCAGGGCCGGTCCAGGGCACGCGCCAGTTTCTTGATCGTTTCCCAGGCGGCGGCGACGTGACGGCGTTCTGTGTTGGTCTGTCCGATCGCCCAGCGGATGGCATAGACACCCCGCACGCGGTTCTGGGTGAAATAGGTCGAGCCTTCATCGTTCAGCCGGTGCAACAGGGCCTCGTTCAAAGCATCGAGAGCCGCCGCATCCGCGACGCCGGCCGGTCGATACCGAAAGTTGAACAGCGACAGCGAGCGTGGCGCGACGATCTCGAAATCCGGCGCTTCGGCAACCCAGGCCTCGGCCTCCTTGGCGAGCCCGATATGCCGGCGCAGGATCGCGCGCAGACCTTCGACACCATAGGAGCGGATGACGAACCACAGTTTCAGCGCCCGAAACCGTCTTCCCAGCGGCACGCTCCAGTCACGGTAGTCGATGATCGCGCCTTGCTCGCGGCTCTTGAGAAACTCCGGCAGGATCGACAAGGTCCGGATCAGGGCATCGGGATCGCGAACGTAATGGGCCGAGCAGTCGAAATTCGTCATCAGCCATTTGTGCGGGTTGAAAACCAGGCTGTCGGCCAACGCCACGCCCTCGGCCATCCAACGCTCTTCCGGCAGGATCAGCGCCGAGCCGCCCCAGGCGGCATCAACGTGAAAAAACACGCCATGTTCGCGGCAGATTTCACCGATTGGTCGCAGCGGATCGACCGCGCCGACCCCGGTGGTCCCCATGGACGCGACGACACAGGCCGGCACCCGGCCTGCCGCCTTATCCGCCTCGATCGCGGCGCGCAAGGCGTCGGGACGCATGGCGAATTTCTCGTCGGTCGCGATCAGGCGCACATTGGCCTTGCCGTATCCGGCGATCTTCGCGCCCTTCTCGGTTGCGGAATGCGCCTGCTCGGACGTGTAGGCGACAAGCGGCGCCATCCCCGGCATGCCGTCGGTATTGGCGGCCCAGCCCGTCGCCCTCTCCCGTGCCGTCAGAAGCGCACAAAGAATGGCGCCGGACGCGGAGTCCTGGATCACCCCATGCAGCCCCTCCGGCAGACCCGTCATCTGGCGCAGCCAGTCCAGCATCAGGGTTTCCATCTCGGTTGCCGCCGGGCTGGTCTGCCACAACATGCATTGCGCGCCGAGGCTGGCCGTCAGCATTTCCGCCAAGAGCGAAGGCGGACTGGAATTGGCCGGGAAATAGGCGAAGAAGCTCGGGTGCTGCCAATGGGTCATACCGGGCATGACGGTTGACTTGAAATCCGCGAAGATCCGGTCCATCGGCTCCGGCTCGTCCGGCGGGGTCACCGGCAGGCGCGCGGCGATATCGCCCGGCGCGGTTTGCGCGCGCACCGGATAGGCCTCGACCCCGGTCATATAGTCCGCCATCCAATCGACCATGGCGTGGGCATGCGCGCGAAACTCCTCGGCGTCCATGACAGCTCCTCACTCAATGCATAAAGATCACTGGTTCAATCTAATCCTGATCCGGCGGTTTCAGCCATTCTCCGCGAACCTCCGGATCGGTTTCATTATCGATATGCCGATCTCGCAAGGTGATGAAACGGTCCGGGGATGCAAGCCTCCTGCTTGCCCAGACGGCCATTGCCCGCACCAGCGGCGACGGATCGGACAGCAGGCGCCCGACCGGATCCAATGCCTCCGGGTCCGCGGAATTCCCGATCGCGATCAGCACGTTCCGCAGAAACCGGTCGCGTCCGATACGCTTGATCGGCGACCCGCTGAAGCGCTGGCGGAATCCCGCGTCATCCAGGTCGAGAAAGGACGCAAGCACCGGCAGCGTGAGATCCGCGCGGGCCGCGAAGGCCGCCTCATGCGAGGCAACCGCGAATTTGTTCCAGGGGCATACCGCGAGACAATCGTCGCAGCCATAGACGCGGTTTCCGACGGCCGCGCGAAACGCCTCGTCGATATGGCCCTTATGCTCGATGGTCAGGTAGGAAATGCAGCGCGTCGCGTCCAAGGTATAGGGCGCCGGAAAGGCGCCGGTCGGGCAGATGTCGAGGCAGTTCGTGCAGGACCCGCAGTGATCGCGCTCCGGCCGGTCCGCTTCCAGGTC
This sequence comes from Alphaproteobacteria bacterium, assembly GCA_038146985.1. Classification (GTDB taxonomy): domain Bacteria; phylum Pseudomonadota; class Alphaproteobacteria; order Thalassobaculales; family Thalassobaculaceae; genus JADHLJ01. The sequence continues at coordinate 50,438 of JAYQSQ010000009.1, read as the reverse complement.
CAGAGTGGTGAAGATCTCGCCCAGGAAGAACCAGGACCCGAGTTCCCGACTGACCAGATTGGTGTGTTTGCCCTGCCAGCCGACACCGGCCCGTTGGCCCAGCGGCTTTTCGAGGACCGGCGCGGTATCGACGAAGACTTTCAGCTCGCAGCCGAACTTTCCCGCCATCCAGCGGCCCAGTTGTTTGAGGCGCTTTTTGACCAGGTCGTGATAATCGCGGTTCCGGGCATAGACCGAGATATTGGCCCGGTCCCGCGCCGCGAGGTTTCCCATCGGGTCGTGGCCGGGGCCATAGTTGGTCGCCAGCACGATCACGGATTTCGCCTCTGGCCACAGGGTCCGGGGATCGCGCCGGCGCGCGGCGGTCCGCTCCATCCAATCCATGTCGCCATGCTGACCTTGGGCAAGAAACGCATCGAGCCTGGCCCGGTCCCGCGCATCGACGGCAGCTGGCGCGATGCCCACGGCGTCGAACCCGATCTCCCGTGCCTTGGCGATGATCTCCTGTTTCATGGCCCGACCGGTCCCCTAGAGCGCAATCGTCTCTTACGGAATCACTTTGTGCTTCCGTCAGAGATGTGAATCGCCCTCTAATTCTACAATCTAGAGCATCTTCACATCTCTTGACGTGATCACGATGTGATCGCGTCAAGAGATGATCTGCTCTAGAGCGGGGGAATATCGCCTCGGGCCTGGGTCTCCGCGAAATCGCCGGCGAAATCCTCCAACCCGCCACGCGCGATCGCCGCCCGCAGGCCCGCCATCAGTTCCTGATAGTAATGCAGATTGTGCCAGGTCAGCAGCATCGCCCCCAGCATCTCCCCCGCCTTCACCAGATGCTGCAAATAGGCCCGGGAAAATCCGGCACAGGCCGGGCAGCCGCATTCCTCGTCCAGCGGCCTTGGATCGTCGGCATGCCGGGCGTTGCGCAAATTGACCGTGCCGCGCCGGGTAAAGGCCTGGCTGGTGCGGCCGGACCGTGTCGGCAGTACGCAATCGAACATGTCGATGCCGCGCTGTACCGCCTTCACCAGATCATCGGGCTTGCCGACACCCATCAGGTAGCGCGGACGATCCTCGGGCAACGCGGGCACGGTCACGTCGAGCACCCGAAGCATCTCGGACTGCCCTTCGCCGACCGCGAGGCCGCCCACGGCATAGCCGTCGAAACCGATCGCCCGCAACGCCGTGGCTGAGTCCCGTCTCAGGTCGTCGAACACACCGCCCTGGACGATGCCGAACAGGCCATAACCGTCACGCGGTCTGAAGGCGTTCTTCGAGCGCTCGGCCCAGCGCATGGAAAGCTGCATCGACTCCGCCGCAACCTCGGGCGTCACCGGGAACGGTGTGCATTCGTCGAAGGCCATGGTGATATCGGCGTCGAGCTTGTGCTGAATGTCGATCGAGCTCTCCGGCGTCAGCAGATGGTAGCTGCCATCGATATGGCTGCGGAACCGCACGCCGTTCTCGTCCAGCTTGCGCAGGTCGGTCAGCGACATCACCTGATAGCCGCCGGAATCTGTCAGGATCGGCCCGTCCCATCCCATGAACGCGTGCAGGCCGCCCAGCGCCGCGATCCGCTCCGCTCCCGGCCGGAGCATGAGGTGATAGGTATTCCCGAGCAGGATCTGCGCGCCGGTCGTCCTCACCGAACTCGGCAGCATTCCCTTCACGGTGGCGGCCGTACCCACCGGCATGAAGGCAGGCGTGTCTATCACCCCATGCGCGGTCCGAAGTTGTCCCCGACGCGCCGCCCCGTCGCGCGCCTCGACATTGAAGGTGAGCGTCATGGGCTAGCGGTTATTCCCGAACATCAGCACATGATTGCCGGTATCGATATCCGAGGACGCAACGCCATGCTGCGTCAGACCGGTGCCGAATCCTTCACGCAACGCGGCGGCGGTCGCCTGGGTGGTTTGTCCTTCCAGAAGCACGATCCATTGCGGCGTCTCGTTCTCGGGGATCGCCATTCCCTGGGCCTTGCGGCCTTCATTGACCACCGCGAGATCGTTCTCGGCCAGCACCGCGCCGATCATCCCCGGACGGGCGACGAGTGCCGGCAGCAGCGTTTTTTCCAGATGGGCCCGCAACGCATCCATCACCGACGGTGCCGGGAAGAACCGGGCGAAGGCGCAGGCGCCGGCAAAACCGTGGGAGAGGTCAATGGTGATCCGCGCCGTTACCCGGTCGAACTTGGTGAAGGTGGCCATGACCTTCTTGGACCAGTCCGACTGGTCCTTCAGCAGCGCCATATAGTCCGGGTCGGCCAGATCCTCGACCTTGTCGGTTTCATAAGTGGCGAAATACTTGATCCGGGCGTCGCCATCCGCGTCGACATAGCGGCGGGCGCGGTGAAATCCCGGCATCCAGACCCGCTCGTCGATATGCTCGCGGTTGTACCATTCGTTGAAATCCTCCTCGACCGCCGCGGGGGTCTCGGTGAAGGTCATCAACATGCCCTTGCCGTAAAGCGCCATCCGATGCCTCCGCTACTTGGTGACCAGGGAATCGATGAAGGTCTTGGCTCTCATGCCGACCGCTGCTCCGGCCGCCTTGGCGGCCTCGTTCACATGGCTCAACACACCGTCGCGATAGATCGACTCGCCGTCCCCGATGCGCGCCGACATGCAGGCGACGGTTCCGGCAATGATGCCGCGCTGATCCAGCGCCGGCAGCCGGGAGGTCGCCGCCCCGTCCTTGCCGCCTCCCGCGTCGTGGAAGAAGCCAGCAAAGGCATCGCCTCTTATTGCGGTCGCCGGGTCGGCGCCCAACATCGCGCCGTGACTGCCGGACACGATGATGCGGCCGCCGTCCTGGTCGTTCACCAGCGAGATCGAGTCCATCAATACGATCATCCGTTCTCCCGGTTTGGCGGGCAGTTCCTTGCGGGCCTCGGCATAGCTCGGCGCCGGCTTGTCACTGAGCGCCGCCTTGGTCATGCATCGTGCGGCTTCGATCGCCGACATGCCGACCTTCACCCCCAGGGATTGGGCAAGCGGGTTGGCGAAGGAAATCACACCCTCGGCCACCGCGCTCTCGCCATCGCCGATCTTGCAGGACATGGTATCCGTCGTGGCATAGGGGATACCGAGTTCCTGGCAATAGGCGCCGCCCGAGATGCCGGAATCGTCCTTCGCGCGGCCTGCATCGTTAAGAATCACGCCGCGCGCCCTGGCCTTGACCGCGAGATAGGTCGCGTAAACCCCACCATGGGATGCGCCCAGCACCACCCTGCCCTCGCATTCCGGACCAAGCTTGGTGACGGTATGCGCTACGACAATCTGATCGTCGATGACTCGATTGTTCATTGTCCGCCTCCCTAGACCGCCATCATTTCCTGCACGGTTTCAATGATCTGCGCCTCGGATACCCGAACCATGTCCTCCAACGGCGGCGCATAGGAGATCGGGATCCGGGGCGCGGCGCGACGGCGCACCGGAGCCTTCAAGGCCTTGAACAGATGCTCGGATACCGATGCCGCGATCTCGGCGCCGAAACCGCCGACGGAAACGCTTTCATGGGTGATCAGCAGCCGCCCGGTCTTCTCCACCGACGCGAACACCGCATCCCGGTCCCATGGCCAGAGCGTGCGCAGATCGATCACCTCCGCCGATACGCCCTCAGCCGCGAGGGTCTCGGCAGCCCGGCTGGCGGTATGCAGCTGCGAGGACCAGGAGACGATGGTGATGTCGCTTCCCTCACGCTCCATCCGCGCCTTACCGAAAGGCAGCACCACGTCCCCATCCGGCACCTCGCCCTCAAGGCCCCAGATGTTCTTGTGCTCGAAATACACGACCGGATCGTCGCAGCGGATCGCCGCCTTCAGCAGTCCCTTGTTGTCCGCCGGCGTCGACGGGACGGCCACGACCAGACCGGGAATGTGGGTGTACCAGCTTTCCAGCGACTGGGAATGCTGGGCCGCCGAGGAACGCCACATGCCCATCGGCTCGCGGATCACCATCGGCACCTTGGTCTGCCCGCCCAGCATGTAGCGGGCCTTGGCCGCCTGGTTGACCAGTTCGTCCACCGCGCAGAGCGCGAAATCGGCGAACCGCATTTCGACCACAGGGCGGGTTCCGGCCATTGCCGCGCCGACGCTGGCGCCCATGATCGCGGCTTCCGAAATCGGCGCATCGGAGATCCGGTCCGGCCCGAACTCGTCGATCAGCCCGGCATACTGGCCGAAGACGCCGCCGCGTCCGAGGTCCTCGCCGACAGCCCAGACCAGCGGATCGCGGCGCATCTCCTCGGCGAGCGCGGTCTTGCCCGCTTCGGCATAGGTCATGATCGCCATCAGAAGGCCCTCCCGCGCGGGTCGCCGATATCCTGCACATCCGTGTAGGCCAGGGAGAGGTCCGGCCAGGGCGCGGCCTTGGCGGTCTCGTAAGCCTGATCCATTTCGAAGACCGCCGCGTCGCGCTGTGCATCCAAATCATCCGAGGCAACGCCGGCGTCGCGCAACATCTGGGCGCACCGGCCGATCGGGTCGTTCTTCCAGGCCGCATCGACCTCGTCCTTGCGCCGGTAGGCCGCCGGATCGGAGGCGGTATGGCCGTGCAGCCGGTAGGTGCTGCAGAGGATGAAGCGCGGGCCGCCGCCGCCCCGGATCGCGTCGACGGCCGCGCGCACGGTCTCATCCACCGCGACAATGTCGTTGCCGTCGATCTCGTCCGCCGGAATGCCAAGGGACCGGGCCCGCGCCGCCGCGCCCTCGCCAGAGGTCATGGCGTCGGTCCGGGTGGTTGAGGCGAAGCCGTTGCTCTCACACACGAATAGCGCCGGAAGCTTGAACACTCCGGCCCAGTTCAAGCCCTCCAGGAACGGACCCCGGTTGATCGCACCGTCACCGAAGATGCTGCAGGCAACCCCGTCATCGCCTTTCAGCTTGATCGCATGCGCGGCCCCGGCGGCGATGTTGATGTTCGCCGCGACAACCCCGTTGGCGCCAAGCATCCCGACACCGAAATCGGCGATATGCATGGAGCCGCCCTTGCCCTGGCAGATTCCGCCCTCGCGGCCCAGCAGCTCGCTCATCATCGCCGTCGGATCGGCGCCCTTGGCGAGAGTGTGGCCGTGACCGCGATGAGTCGAGAGCAGATAGTCGGTCGGCCGCAGATTGCGGCAGACCCCCGAGGCGATCGCCTCCTGGCCGATGGAAAGATGAATGGCACCGAGGACCAGCTTGTCCTGGTTCGCCCGGGCCGCCGCCTCTTCGAAGGCTCGGATCCGGTGCATCATCCGGTGATGTTCGAGATAACGCTCGACATCGATGTTACGAGTCATGGTTCCCGGCAATTGGGGGATCTCCCGTTAAACGTGACCCCGTCCACGCGGGGACCGCCAGCAAGATTGGCATGATTGACTTCGAGCCTTCACAGCCATGAAGACCACGCGGATCTGGTTTTAGCACGGGGAATCGAAAAAAGGCGACGGGGCAGCAACCGATCATATCCCCGAATTTCCAAGCCGCGGTTTTGGTTGGACAGTTCAGGTTCCGCGCCCTATTAACCGGCGCATCCGAACCAAGCGGGAGTGGCACGCCATGCGCGGTGTCGAACTGAAGGGCGTCATCGCCGGCATCGTCGCCATGGGCCTGGTGGTGCTGGTTTCCAACATCGCCGTCGGCTACCCGATCAACGAGTGGCTCACCTGGGGCGCGCTGACCTATCCGATCGCGTTTCTCGTGACCGACCTCACCAACCGCCTGTTCGGGGCCGCGCCGGCGCGCAAGGTGGTCTATGCCGGTTTCGCGGTGGGGGTGATCCTGTCGTTGATCTTCGCCGAGGCCCGCATCGCGCTCGCCTCCGGCACCGCCTTCCTGGTCGCCCAGCTTCTCGACATCGCGATCTTCGACAAGCTGCGCCGGCAGACCTGGTGGAAAGCGCCGCTGATTTCTTCCGTGGTCTCCTCGGCGGTCGATACGGCCCTATTCTTCTCCATCGCCTTCGCCGCGACCGGCCTGCCCTGGGTCACCTGGGCGATCGGCGATTTCGGCGCGAAACTCGCCATGGCGGCAGTCCTGCTGGCGCCGTTCCGGCTGTTCGTTGCCATGCTGCCGGAGCGCTTCCAGAACCAGCCTGGCGACACCCCCGCGTAAAGCCCATGCGGGTCGACCTTTTCGACTACGAGCTTCCGGCTGACCTGATCGCCACCCATCCGGCACGGCCCCGGGATTCCGCCAGATTGCTCGACATGACAGGCGAGACGCTCGCCGACCGGACGGTTCGCGACCTGCCCGAATTATTGCGTCCCGGCGACCTCCTGGTGGTCAATGATACCCGGGTGATCCCGTCCCGGCTTGATGGACGGCGCGGCGAGGCGCGGATCGAAGCGACCCTGCACAAACGCCTCGGGCCGGGTCGCTGGGCCGCCTTCGCGCGGCCCGCCAAGCGTCTGCGATCCGGAGACCGGGTCGATTTCGCCGATGGTTTCAGCGCCGAGGTCGTTTCCCGCGACGGCGGCGAGGTGGTGCTGGATTTCGCCATCGACGACCAAGCGCTTCTGGCGCGCCTTCACGCCACCGGCCGGATGCCGCTGCCGCCCTACATCAAGCGCAAGGCGGACGCGGAGCACGCGGCGGACCGGGCCGACTATCAGACCTTGTTCGCGGCCCGCGACGGCGCCGTCGCCGCACCGACGGCGAGCCTGCATTTCACGCCGGAACTGCTAAAGGCCTTGGAGGATCGCGGCGTTCGGCGCGGGACCGTGACATTGCATGTGGGTGCCGGAACCTTCCTGCCGGTAACGGCGGCCGACACCGATGATCACCCCATGCATTCGGAATGGGCCGAGGTCACTACTGCGACCGTCGGATTGATCAACGAGACAAAAGCGGCGGGTGGGCGGATCGTCGCGGCGGGCACCACGAGTCTCAGGGTTCTGGAATCGGCGGCGCGCGGCGGGTCACTCGGCGCATTTTCGGGAGAAACCGATCTATTCATCACGCCCGGTTTTGAGTTCCGGGTCGTCGATCTGTTGCTAACCAACTTCCATTTGCCGCGATCGACCCTGTTGATGCTGGTCTCGGCGCTCGCGGGGCGAGAGCGGATCCTCGACGCCTACGACCATGCGATCCGCGCCGGCTACCGGTTCTTCTCCTATGGCGATGCCTGCCTGATCAGCCGCCAGGCCTAACCGACGAGGTCGCGCTCCAGGATTCCGGTCAGGCAACCGATGGCGCCGGCGGCCTTCACCAGTTCCGAGCAGTCGACGGTCACGCACGCGATCCCGGCCCCTTCCAGTGTGTCCTGGACCGACTTGTAGCCGGAGACCATCAGAACCTTGCGCGGCCCGAGGGTGACGAAATTGAAGCCCCGGTTGATATCGAGATCGTCGCCCTCGGGCAGCCAGACGATCTCGCAGCCCCGCTCCTGAAGCGCCCGCACTGCCGCGAAGGGCGTGCGCCGCCACCAGCAGACCGCAAGATCCTTGTCGACGATCCTGAGCAGCCCCATGAAATGCATGGTTCCGAAAGGAAGATCCGCGTCCAGGGTCTCGACCCCCATCTCATGCAGCGCATCGGCGATCTGGCGCACCGCTTCGGCATTGGTACGCAGCCCTTTGCCGACCATGACCGTGCCGGGGTCGAGCCACATGGCGTCCGCACCCTCGAATGTCGCGTTACCGCGCAAGGTGCGCACGATCGGCACCCCGATATCGGCGAGACGGCGGGCAACCTGCCGCTCCTCTCCCGCACGGACAGTCGAAGCAGGCCGTGCCATGATCGCGCCTTCCGGTGTCAGGAAAACGAGATCGGCGCAGAACATCTGGTTCGGTGTCGGGGTTTCCGCCGGATCGACCTGATGCACAGTCACGCCCGCGGCCTGATAAGCCTCAACCATGGCGTCGTGTTGTTCCCGCGCCTTGACGAGATCGACCGGGGCCAGCATCTGCACCGCATCGGGATCGTCCTGGGACGCCTCCAGCTCGGCGCCGGGGCGGTGCACGATCACCGAACGCAGCCGACCCCACTCGCTGTCGATCCCCGAGGGTGCCCAGAGCGAGCCGATCTCATCGCGATGCGTGGCGGTGCGTCCCGACCAGCCATCGCCGCCATAGGCCGACGTGTTGAACAGACCCTTGCGCGCGCTCATGCCGATCCTCCCGAGAATGTGCGGTATAATTCGGGACCATAGGAGACATCCCGTCTGCTGGACAATGGCGCGCTTGCCTCGCTTCGCGGCGGCTCCTAATTTCCGGCATCGGACCCGCACCCGGAGCCCAAGGTGAAAGATCCCGCCATCTTTTTGAAATCGCTGTTTGATGCCGCCGTCGCCGCAGCCGATCCGGCCCGTTGCCTGCCGCCGCATCTGGATCGGGTTCTGGCCCGGCCGCCGGCCGGAAGAACCGTGGTGCTGGGCGCCGGCAAGGCCGGCGGATCGATGGCCAAGGCGGTGGAGGATTACTGGAACGCCCGATGCCCGGACCGCAAGCTCGAAGGGTTGGTGGTAACCCGCTACGGACACGGTGTGCCTTGCGAGCGGATCGAGGTGCTGGAAGCGGCCCACCCGGTACCAGATGCCGCCGGACGCGCCGCGGCGGGCCGCATTCTGGCGCTGGCGGAGGGGTTGACCGCCGATGACCTCGTGATATGCCTGATGTCGGGTGGCGGCTCGGCGCTGCTGTCCCTGCCCGCCGACGGCATTACCCTCGAAGATAAGCAGGCTGTGACGGCGGACCTGCTGAAATCCGGCGCGACGATCCACGAGATGAACTGCGTGCGAAAGCACCTCTCCGCGATCAAGGGCGGCCGGCTCGCCGCCGCCGCCGCGCCGGCCCGGCTTGTCGCCTTCGCGATTTCCGATGTGCCGGGAGACGAGCTCGACGTGATCGGCTCCGGGCCGACCGTCGCCGATCCAACGAGCTATGCCGATGCAATCGCGGTGCTCTCCAAATACAAGGTGACGCCGCCACCGGCGATCGCGGCGCGGCTGGCGCAAGCCGTCGATGAAACGCCGAAGCCGGGCGACCCGATCTTCGCCAATACCGAAACCATCCTGGTCGCTACCCCGCAAATGGCCCTGGAAGCCGCCGCCGCCGTCGCGCGGGCCGAGGGCGTCGCCCCCGTCATCCTGGGCGATGCGATCGAGGGCGAGGCGCGGGACGTGGCCCGGGTGCATGCCGGAATCGCCAGCCAGGCGGCACGGCACGGCCAGCCGTCCGCAACGCCCTGTGTGTTGTTGAGCGGCGGCGAAACGACGGTAACGGTTCGCGGTTCCGGGCGCGGCGGGCGCAACGCCGAATTTCTGGTTGGCCTGGCGGTCGCGCTGGAGGAACGGTCCAAGGATTGCCTCAAACGCATCTCAGCCATCGCTTGCGATACAGACGGCATCGACGGCACAGAGGACAATGCCGGCGCCCTCTACCTTCCGGACACGATCGCGCGCGCCGCCGCCCAGGACCTGTCGGCCCGTGCCAGGCTGGAAAACAATGACGGTTACGGCTTCTTCGATGCCCTCGGCAATCTGGTGATCAGCGGGCCGACCCTGACCAACGTCAACGATTTCCGCGCCATCCTCGTGACGTAAAGTCGCGGCCGCCGAGAGTCGACGCACTCGAACGGCGTGATATCCTGTCGCCAACCCTCATGATCGCGACCGGAGATCCATCATGGCCGATACCGCCTTCAATCCACGGGATTGGGAAACCCAACCCGCCTATCTGTCGCCGGAATACAAGTCGACGGTCGCCCGCAGCCCGAGAAAGCCGCTGATCCCCATTCCGCAATCGCTTTCGGAGATCACCGGGCCGGTCTTCGGCCATGAGGCGTTGAATCCGCTCGACAATGACCTCACCAAGAACGGGATCAAGACCGGCGGCGAGCCGCTGGGCGAGCGGATCATCGTCACCGGCCGGGTCCTCGACGAGAACGAGCGCCCCCAGGCCAATACCCTGATCGAGGTCTGGCAATGCAACGCCGCCGGCCGCTATATCCACGCCGCCGACCAGCACGACGCCCCGCTTGATCCGAATTTCTTCGGCGGCGGACGCTGCGTCACCGACGAGAACGGCGTTTACCGGTTCACCACGGTGAAGCCCGGCGCCTATCCCTGGGGCAACCATCCCAACGCCTGGCGGCCGGCGCATATCCATTTCTCGCTCTTCGGGCCCTCTTTCTTGACGCGGCTGGTCACCCAATCCTATTTTCCGGGCGACCCGCTGCTGCCCCTTGATCCGATCTTCAACGCGACACCGGCGGCGCATCGAAATGCCCTGGTCATGGACTTCTCGCTGGATGTCACCGAGGAAGGCTTCGCGCTCGGCTACACGTTCGATTTCGTTCTGCGTGGCCGCAAGGCAACGCCGATGGAGGGCTGAACCATGGCGCGGAAACAGACCCCGTCCCAGACTGTCGGCCCCTACTTCGCCTATGGTCTCACGCCCGAACAATATGGTTTCGACCAGATGACCAGCCTCGGTTCAGGCGACATGGCCGCCGCGGATACCGACGGTACGCGCATCCGCCTGGAAGGCCGGGTGTTCGATGCCGACGGCGCCGTCGTTCCCGATGCGATGATCGAGGTCTGGCAGGCCGACGCCCAGGGCCGTTATGCCCATCCCGCCGACGGGCGCGGCTCGAACGCCGGCTTTTCCGGCTTCGGCCGCTTCGGTACCGGCACCGACCCGCAAAGCCGGTTCATCTTTGATACCGTGAAGCCCGGTCCGATCGGCGACGGGCAGGCACCGCACCTGAACCTCGTCGTGTTCATGCGCGGGATGCCGCTGCACGCCTATACGAGGGTCTATTTCTCCGACGAGGCCGCCGCCAATGCCAAGGATCCCGTGCTGGCCCTGGTCCCCGAGGAGCGCCGGGGAACTCTGATCGCCAAGGCCGGCGCCAGCGGCACCTATGTCTTCGACATCCATCTGCGCGGCGAATTGGAAACGGTCTTCTTCGACGTCTAGCACGGCCAATCGCCTGCGTGCTGATACCGATCGCCCTTTCGCTGGGGGCTCGCAAGGCCGGCCGTCTCCCGGTACTATCGGACATTGATCGTCGGGGTCTGCTCTCGGAGGCGCGCCATGGGTTACCAGAAGATCGAACTCGAACCGGTGTCCGGCAATCTCGGCGCGATCATCCATGGCGCCGATCTTGCCAAGCTGGACGACGAGACGTTCGATGAAATCCACCAGGCCTGGCTGGATCATTGCGTCGTTTTCTTCCGCAACCAGACCATCACTCCTGAGCAGCAGATCGCGTTCGCCAGGCGTTTCGGCGAGATTCACTATCACCCCTTCATGCGCGGCCTCGACGCGCATCCGGAAATTCTCGAGATCGTGAAGGAGCCGAACGATGGCTATACCTTCGGCGCCGTCTGGCACACCGACCAGATGTTCAACCCGCAGCCGGCCATGGCGACGATGCTCTACGCCAAGGAAGTCCCAAGCCGTGGCGGCGATACCATGTTCTCGAACCAGTATCTCGCCTATGAGACTCTGTCGGCGCCCATGCGGCATGCGATCTCGGCCATTCGGACCTACAATGTCGGTGACGGGTTCCGGCGCAATTCCGGCAAGTCGAACCGGACCGAGCGCTATGCCAACAACCCGACCATGCAGGCCAAGATCCGCGACCCCGGCAACGTGCCCACGGAATCCAGACACCCGCTGATCCGCACCCATCCGGAAACCGGCCGCAAGGTGCTTTTTATCGGCAACCACACCCAGACCCTGGACGGGTTCGAGGCCAAGGAAGCCGACGTGCTGATCGATTTCCTGCGCGACCATTCGGCCAAGCCGGAATTCACCTGCCGGTTCCGGTGGGAGGTCGGATCGGTGGCTCTCTGGGACAACCGCTGTGTCCAACACCAGGCGCTCGCCGACTATAACGAGCGGCGACGGATGCACCGGATCACCATCGCCGGCGACACGCCGTACTGAACCGAGCGCGGGTATGAAATTCGGACTGCATCTCGGCATCCGTGGACCGGCGGCCGACCCGGATGCGTTGATAACCATCGCCCAGGAAGCCGAAAAACTCGGCTTCGAGCATCTCGGTTTCAGCGACCATGTCGTGATCGCCGATGAGGTCGGCTCCACCTATCCCTATACCGCGGACGGCCGCTGGTTTGCCGAGGATAGTGGCGAGTGCCTTGAGCAGATTACCACCCTCGCCTACGTAGCGGCGGCGACCCGGAAGATCCGCCTTCTCACCTCGATCATGGTGCTGCCGCACCGGCCGGTGATCCTGGCGGCGAAGATGCTGAACACCGTCGATGTGCTTTCCAAGGGCCGGCTTACGGTGGGTGTGGGCGTCGGCTGGATGGCCGAGGAGATCGCGCTGCTGAACGGTCCGCCCTTCGATGCGCGAGGCGCGGCGGCGGATGAGTATATCCAGGCCTTCCGCGCGCTTTGGACCCAGGACAAGCCGGCCTTTCAGGGAAAGCACGCGCAATTCGGCGGTCTCAAATTCCATCCCAAACCGGTCCAGCATCCGCACCCGCCGATCTGGGTCGGCGGCGAGTCCCGCGCGGGCCGAAAGCGGGCGGGTCGGCTGGGCGACGGGTGGTATCCGATGAGCAACAACCCGAACGCCCTGTTCGATACGCCCGAACGCTATGCCGCCGGACTCGCGGAGGTTATCGCCGCCGCCGAAGCGGCCGGGCGCGATCCGTCCGCGATCTCCCGGGGTCTGTTCGTCATCGGGTTCGAGACCGGTACCGCCGCGCGCGACGAGAACGGCCGGCGCCGCCGCTTCACCGGCTCGGCGGATGACATTCTCGAAGACATCGCGGCCTTCGCCGAGGCCGGACTTGAGCATCTGGTGATCGGAGGGGAGAGCCGGGACGTTGGCCAATGCCTTGATCGAATCCGCGGTTTCGAAAGCGAGATCATGCGGGGATGCGCGTGACTGGACCGGTTGGCGAGACAAACCTTGACTGAGGAAACCCAAGACATCGAAGCGCCGGTCCTGATCGTCGGCGGCGGCCCGATCGGCATCAGTCTGGCGATGGATCTTGCCTGGCGCGGCATCGAGGTTCTGGTCGCGGAAGTCCGGGCCCGGGGCGAGCCGCCGCCGCCGAAATGCAACCACGTCGCCGCCCGAACCATGGAGATCTTCCGGCGCCTCGGTGTCGCCGGGAAGCTCCGCAACGCCGGCCTGCCGCCGGACTATCCGAATGACGTGTCCTACCGGACCGCCTTTACTGGGACCGAGTTGACGCGCATTCCGATCCCCTGCCGCCGAGACCGCTATACCGCGTCGGGCGGACCCGACACCGATTGGCCGACGCCGGAGCCGCCGCATCGGATCAACCAGATCTTTCTAGAGCCGATCCTGTTCGATCACGCGGCCCAGATGCCCAAGGTCCGGACCCTGAACCGGACCCGTGTCGAGAGCTTCACCCAGGACAAGGATCAGGTGGTAGCCCTCGCGAGGGATCTCGATACCGGCCAGACGATCCGCATTACCTGCCAATATATGGTCGGCTGTGATGGCGGCTCCTCACTTGTGCGCAAGGGCATTGGCGCGACATTCGAAGGTGACGCGGTCATCGCCCGCACCCAGACCTGCTATATCCGCGCGCCGAAGCTGATCGAGCTGCAGACCGAGAAGCCCGCCTGGGCGACCTTCACCCTCAACCCTCGGCGATCTGGCAATGTCTACGCGATCTACGGCAGGGAGCGCTGGGTCGTTCACAACTATCTGCGGCCCGACGAGGCGGATTTCGAGGCCGTCGATCGCGATTGGGCGATCCGGACCATCCTCGGCGTCGACGAGAGCTTCCAATACGAGATCCTTTCCAAGGAGGACTGGTTCGGGCGCCGTCTCATCGCCAACAAGTTCCGCGACCGCCGGGTCTTCATCGCCGGCGATGCAGCCCATATCTGGGTGCCCTATGCCGGCTATGGCATGAACGCCGGCATCGCCGACGCTATGAACCTATCCTGGCTGCTGGCTGCGCATTTGAACGGTTGGGCGCCCGCGGCGATTCTGGATGCGCATGAGCGCGAACGGCATCCGATCACCGAACAGGTCTCACACTATGTCATGGACCACGCTCATGCGATGGCCGGCCAGCGGGGCGCTGTGCCGACGAATATCGAGGAAGACAGCGCGGACGGGGCCGCGGCGAGAAGCAAGCTCGGCAAGGCCGCCTATGACCTCAACGTCCAGCAGTATTGCTGCGACGGATTGAATTTCGGGATCTTCTACGACTCCTCGCCGATCATCGCCCACGAGACCAGCGAGGCCGCACCCGGCTACACCATGGCGAATTTCACCGCTTCCACGGTTCCGGGATGCAGAACGCCGCATTTCTGGCTCGGCGAGGGCCGGTCCCTCTACGACGCGATGGGATCGGACTACACCCTGCTGCGCTTCGACCCGGACGCGGATGCTGGTCCCCTGCTGGCCGCCGCCCAGGCCAAGGGAATTCCGCTGACCCTGCTGGATATCGACCGCGGCGCGGCTCCCGATTGTTACCGCCACACGCTGCTGCTTTCGCGCCCGGACCAGCATGTCGCCTGGCGGGGCGACAGGCTCCCCGCCGACAGTACCCGATTGTGCGAGCTTATCCGGGGCGCCGGTATCTAATTGGAAATCAATCAAAAATCGCCCGCCTCCAGCGAAGGAGACGGGCGAATGGCATCGTCGCCCCGGAACGGGGCTTCGTAACGTCCGAGCCTAGGCGGACACTAGAGCATCTTCACATCTCTTGACGTGATCACGAAAAGTGATGTGAAGATGCTCTAGATTGTAGAATTAGAGGGCGATTCACGTCTCTGACGGAAGCACAAGGTGATTCCGTCAGAGGCGATCGCGCTCTAGGCGTCGACGTTTTGGATTTGGTCCTTGAGGGCCAGTTTCTGTCGCTTGAGCTCGGCGATCACGCCACTATCCGGCATGGGTCTCGCCTGTTCTTCCTCCAATTGACGGTCCAATTCGGCGTGGCGCTTCATCAGCACCTCGACTTGGCTGTTCTCCGTCATCGGGTCTCCTTCCAGCGTTACATATCAGGTCTCAACGCGGAAATCGTACGCCCCGATTTCGGCTTGCGCAATGGCCTCGCTTCCACCATATTGCGCGGTTATTTTTAAACCCCTGGAATCACTGTCAAAGAAATTCATGCCCAATTCAGGCAAGCGGAGACTCGTGATCGGGATAAGCGGCGCGTCCGGCGTCGTCCATGGCGTGCGGCTTCTTGAGTTGATTCGGGCGCTGCCTGAGCAGGCCCGGCCGGAGACTCATCTGGTCATGTCTCACGCGGCCGAAATCACCCTGGCGCACGAAACGAATTTGAAAGTCGCCGAGGTGCACCGCCGCGCCGATGTGGTTCATGCCAAC
This sequence comes from Alphaproteobacteria bacterium, assembly GCA_038146985.1. Taxonomy (GTDB): domain Bacteria; phylum Pseudomonadota; class Alphaproteobacteria; order Thalassobaculales; family Thalassobaculaceae; genus JADHLJ01. The sequence goes on along the minus strand of JAYQSQ010000009.1, from coordinate 35,152 downwards.
AAGGATATCGGCGCATCGATCGCTTCGGGATCGTTCCGGACCATCGGCATGATCATCGCGCCCTGCTCGGTGAAGACCATGTCGGAGATCGCCAGCGGCGTGACCGACAATCTGCTGGCTCGCGCCGCCGACGTGACCCTGAAGGAACGGCGCAGGCTGGTCTGCATGGTCCGCGAAACGCCGCTTCACTCGGGCCATCTGCGCACGATGCTGGCGCTGTCGGACATGGGGGCCATCGTCGCGCCACCAATGGCGGCTTTCTACGCCAAGCCCCGCAGCCTCGAGGATATGATCGACCACACGCTCGGGCGGGTGCTTGATCTTTTCGATCTGGATGCCGGCACGGTACGACGGTGGCGCGACGAAGACGCCTCCGGCAATCAACCTTGATCGGCGAATGACGGGTCAGCCCCGAAGCGTCGACTCGATCCCCGCCGCGACTTCCAGCGCCTTCCTATCGCCCATCGTCTCGCCCACGACCATAAGGCCGACCGGCGCGTCGCCGTCACGGTGGATCGGCAGGGACGTGGCGCAGCGGTCGAGAAAATTTCCGAAGGAACTGTTGCGCAGCATCAGCATATTGGCCGCATGGTACGCTTCGTCAGAGGCCGATAGCGTTGCGATCGGCGGCGCCACGATCGGTGTGGTCGGCATCAGCACCGCATCGAAATCGCGGCTCGCGGCATCCGCCTTGGCCCGGATTGCCGCACGGTCCGCCAGCAGCGCGATATAGTCCGCCGCCGACATCTGCGCGCCGCGTTTCACCCTGACCGACACCCTGGGATCAAACCGCGCCTCGTCGCCGGCCAGCAACTCCCGCAAGGTGGCGAAAGCCTCGGGCGCCGCAAACCCGCCGGTCGCGTTCGCCGCCAGGATATCGGCGGTAACATCGAAGGAAATGTCGACGATGCGCGCACCCGCCGCCGAGAGTTTGGACAGCGCCGTCTGAAACGCCGACGCCACCGTCTCGTCCATGTCGTCTTGAACGATGGTCCGGGCCACCGCCAGAGTCATGCCCGAGACCGGCCGCGCGACCAGAGGACGCGGGTGCTCACCGCTCATCACCTGATCGATCAGCGCACAGCAGGCGACACTTCGGGCCAGCGGTCCGATCGAGTCGAGCGTGGTCGAAAGCGGAAAGGCTCCGGCGGTAGGCACCCGACGCGCGGTCGGCTTGAACCCGGTCAGCCCGCAGAGCGCCGAGGGAATTCGGACCGACCCTCCGGTATCGGTCCCGATCGCGGCGACCGCCATGCCGTCCGTCACCGACACCGCGGCGCCGCTCGAAGATCCTCCGGGAATACGGCCGGTCGCCCTGTCCCAGGGATTGCGCGGCGTATCGTAATGCGGGTTGATGCCGAGGCCCGAGAACGCGAACTCCGTCATATTGGTCCGGCCGACGATGACCGCGCCCGCAGCCCGCAGCCGCCGGACGATGGGAGCGTCATGTTGCGCCGGCGCTTCGCGATCCCGGACCTTGGAGCCGGCGAGGGTGACCTCACCGGACACGTCGAACAGGTCCTTTATGGATATCGTAATTCCCGCGAGCGGACCGCCGTCAACTCCGAAAGACCGGGCCTTGTCGCTGGCCTGCGCCGCCGCCCGCGCCGCGTCGTGATAGACGCGCAGGAAGACGCGCTTGCCTTCGCCATCCGGCGCGTCGGCGGCTGCGAGGGCAGCGTCCGTTTCGGCGGCGCTCGATGTGGCACCCGATGCATAGGCGGCTGAAATTTCGGCGATGGTTCTGGCCATTGGTTCCGTTTTCCCAACTTGCGTCACTGTTTCTTCGACTCTTCACGATGCTCGGCGGACATGACCATATCGTCCGCCGAGGCTTCGGCAAAGACGCCCGCCAGCAGGGACTCGATCAAGGGTTCCACGTCCGCGGTCGCGGCCCGGAGTGCGAGGCGCCGGTAGACCTCCAGGTTCGCTTCCGCGACGTGCCGACCGCCAATGTCATGCTCGCCTTGCCGGAAGGGAACCGGGCCGCACGCCTCAAGGATCAACGTCTGCAGCAGACGCTCGCCCTCAAGTTCCAGCCCGGCAATTCGTTTCCGCAGATCCGGCGCGCCGGGCGGATGACGCCGCTCTCTCAGCCACCGTCTTGACCGCCGGAGCGGCTCGACCACGTTGCCACTCCAATCGGCGCATGCCTCGACGATACGCGCGATCCCGGCATCGTCGAGCGCGATCCCGCGCGTGCCTTGCCAGCAGCAGAACAGAAGCAGGTTCACCTCAAACCCGTGTTCGTCCTGCAGTACCAGGCAGGGTTCGCGCACCCGATCGTAGACGGATACCGCGAATTCCCAGAATTTTTCCGCCTCGTCCATTTGCCCGTCCGGACACCCTATCTTGAGCCTGGAAACTACGCTATGACGGGCGCGTCACCAATGCCCCGGAGCGAGAATCGGCCGTGCAGGATAGAGAGGAACTGGAAGCCAAACTGCAGAGTCTGAAACTCGAACATCGGGACCTCGACGACGCCATTGATCGTCTGGCGGCGGCATCGGCATTCGACCAATTGAAGCTCAGCCGATTGAAGAAGCGCAAACTCGCGCTGAAGGACCAGATCATGCAGCTGGAAAGCGATCTGCTCCCCGACATCATCGCTTAGGCCAAGTACGGCAGCAACGGCGGCATTGCGATCCGCGCTTGTCGCCAAGCCGCCGGTCCCTATAATGCGCGCCTTTCACTCGGCCGGAGGCGGACATGGTGCGTCAAAAGGATGGAGGCCCCGACAGCGATCGTTCCGGTCACCCGGCGGTCGGAATCCTGATGGGCAGCCAATCGGACTGGGCGACCCTGCGCCAAGCCGCCGAAATTCTCGATGAGCTTCGGATCCCCTTCGAGGCCCGGATTGTTTCCGCGCATCGCACACCCAAGCGGATGGCGGACTATGCCGAAAGCGCGCGCGGCCGCGGCATCAAAGTGATTATCGCCGGAGCCGGCGGCGCCGCCCATCTCCCAGGCATGCTCGCCTCCCAGACCACCTTGCCGGTACTCGGCGTTCCGGTGGAAAGCCGGGCTCTCAAGGGGATGGACAGTCTGTTGTCCATTGTCCAGATGCCGAAAGGCATCCCGGTCGGCACCCTGGCCATCGGCGGCGCGGGGGCCGGCAACGCGGCGTTGCTCGCCGCCGCCATCCTGTCGATCGAGGACGCCGAGATCTGCAGCCGGCTGGATGCCTGGCGCCAGGCTTTGACGGATTCCGTCGCGGACGAGCCGACGGACGAGCCGTGACGGATCCGCTTCCTCCCGGCTCGGTCATCGGCATTCTGGGCGGCGGTCAACTCGGCCGCATGACCGCCTTGGCGGCGGCGGCACTGGGATACCGGTGCCACATCTTCGCGCCGGAAACCGACAGCCCGGCATCCCAGGTAACCGATTTGACCACGGTAGCCGCCTATGACGATGAAGCGGCGCTCGCTGAGTTCGCCTCCAGCGTCGACGTGGTCACCTACGAATTCGAGAACATCCCGATCGAAACCGCGCATTTCCTCGCGTCACGCAAACCGCTGCGGCCATCGGCACAAATCCTGGCGATCTCTCAGCATCGCGGAGCCGAGAAGGCCTTTGCAGTCGAGCACGGCGTGTCGGTTGCGCCTTATCGCCTCGTCACATCACGGGCCGAGCTTGACGAGGCTGTGACGGCGATCGGATTGCCTGCGGTCCTGAAGACCTGCCGCTTCGGCTATGACGGCAAGGGTCAGGCGATGCTGCGCGAGCCGGAAGACCTTGATGCGGCATGGGCGGCACTCGCAACCGACGATGCCATCCTCGAAGGATTTGTTGCTTTCGAAAAAGAAGTGTCGGTCATCGTCGCCAGAAACGAAGCCGGGGATACGGAAGCCTATCCGGTCGTCGAGAATCGTCACGTCAACCATATCCTCGACACCACCACTGCCCCGGCGAGTGTGAGCGCCGAAACCGCCGACGCGGCACGGCGGATTGCCGAAAGCCTGGCCGACGCAATGAACCTTGTCGGCCTTCTGGCGATCGAAATGTTCGTCATGCCGGACGGCAAGGTGCTGCTGAACGAGATCGCACCCCGGCCGCACAACTCCGGTCACTGGACCCAGGACGGGGCGGAGACCAGCCAGTTCGAGCAATTCGCCCGTGCCGTCGCCGGCCTGCCGCTCGGATCACCGGCGATCGTCCGGCCCACGGTAATGCAGAACCTTATCGGCGATGCCGTCAACCGATGGCCGGAAATCCTGGCCGAACCGGGTGCCAAGCTTCATCTCTACGGAAAGGCGGAAAGCCGGCCGGGCCGCAAGATGGGCCATGTGAACCGGACGGCCCGCCGGTAGCCTCTGTCACGCGCCCCGCGCGCGCCCGGCAAGGTTTCCGAGAGGTCTCATGAGGCGTTCAAGCGCCTCGGAAAAGCGCGCCTGCATCTTCGGGATTTGCAGGATCTCATCGATCCGGCGATTCAGGAATGCCCAGGTTTCCTCGTGGCCATCCGACTGGTCGTCCAGCCAGAACAATGTCGTCGAGACCATGACCGCCGCGAGCAGGCCGCGCTTGGAGTAAAAATTAAAATCCGTGGACCGGTCACCAGCGGCGCGCCAGATGGCGTCGACCGTGCGGTACCCGTCACGCAGCGCTGTTCCGGCGCGTCCCGGCAAGGCACGGGCTCCAATCGCCCGGCGGACCGCTTCCTCATGCCCGCCCAGAACCTCCAGGCGAACCCGCACGGCGGTTGCGATCCTTTCGCGAATCTTCATGGACGACAGATCCTTTTCCGCGAGCCGTTCCAGCATCCGCCGATCCGCCCAGTCGGAGAAATGCGCCAGAAGATCGTTCTCCGGGGAAATGAACGCTGCATGAATCTGATATTCGGGAACCGCCGCATCCGCGGCGCCGGCGGCCAAGGCCGTCATGCCCCAGCCGTCGAAGACCACATGCGGCAACGCCGCTTCAAGTAGGCGGTCGCGAAGGGCCTGACGCTGGCGTCTTGCGTCGTCACTCATCGTCAACCTGCTGCTGCGGTGCGTTCAGGTCTTGCGGCGTCATCTCGTCGACATAGCCGATCCGCCGCATGTCGGTCATCCGCTCCAGATAAAGGACACCGTCGAGATGATCGACCTCGTGCTGCAGCACACGCGCATGAAAGCCGCTTGCGTCACGGGTAACCCGATTGCCCTCGCCATCCAGACCGGTGTAGCGGATCCGGGCGTAACGGGGCACCTCGCCACGCAGGCCCGGGATCGAGAGGCACCCTTCCCAGCCCAGTTCCAGCTCATCGCCGATCGGCTCAATCTCCGGATTGATCAGGGCTTGCAACGCCAAGGGGCCATCGCCCTCGGCTCCGGAAGCACGCGTTTCGGGGACCTCGAAAATGATCACACGCAGACTCTCGCCGACCTGCGGGGCAGCAAGGCCGACTCCGCCCGCCGCACGCATGGTTTCGACCATATCTGGGAGCAATGCGGCCACGCGCTCGATATTCTCTGAATCGACCGGCGCCGCGCGGGCGGCCAGCACCGGATTTCCCATCTTGACGATCTTGCGTATTGCCATGGCCCGGATATAGACACTGCGGCGTCCGAGGTAAAGAACCGGCGCTGTTTGGCCCGGTGCGAGCAGGGATTGATACAGTCCGCCCTTGGCAGGCCTTGCCGACTATGCTATTGCGTCGCCCTTCGTGGGACCAAGGGGTCCGCGATGACGTTCGTCTATCCGATTGGTTCGTTCTGGAGGCCGAGTTCCGTGCACGTTTCCGTCCGCGACAATAATGTTGATCAAGCCCTGCGCGCGCTTAAGAAGAAGATGCAGCGCGAAGGTATTTTCCGTGAGATGAAACTCCGCAGAAACTACGAAAAGCCGTCGGAGCGCCGGGCCCGCGAGCAGGCCGAGGCGACCCGTCGCCACCGCAAGCTGATGCGCAAGCGGCTGGAGCGCGAGGGGTACTAGCACCCACCGACGCGACCGGGGCCGTTACGGTTCCGGAAGACAAAAAAGCCGCCCTCGGCAACGAGAGGCGGCTTTCGTGTCGGCGCGGTAACGGGCGGACCGTCACGCGGCCCGTTCGGCCTCGCAGAAGGTCTCGTTGTAGCAGGCACCGCTTTCGATATCGGTTCGAAGATCGGCATCCAATAGAACATTCACCGTTCTGCGGTTGCGGCTATGGGCGAACCAGGTCCCCTTGGGCGTGTACAGAACACCGGGCAGTACCGCATCCGTGACCCGGGCGATCAGATAAGTTTCGCCCCGCTGGTTATGAACCCGCAGAACATCGCCGTTCCGCACACCGCGCGCTTCGGCATCGCTCGGATGGATCTCGACCTCCTCTTCGCCCGCCGATTCCGAACAGCCGCCGAATGTCGCGTTGGTCCGTTTGGCGGAAGACGGAGAAATGATCGTGAGAGGAAAAGCCCGCTCCACCGGCTCGAACCGCGGCAAGCCATAGCCGAACCGGTCCTGCAGATCCCGGCTGAACAGCTCGATCTTGCCGGACGCGGTCCCCGGCGTGACCGTATCGCAGAGGATCAGGTCGTCGCCGGACTGGGTCCGCATCTCGATTGCCTTGCCGAGCGGAAGATTGCTCGGACGCACGCCCCCCAACCGCGCATCCGCGTCAGCGAAGGCGGCGTCCATCAGTTCCGCGTCACTCTCCCCGAATATCGGATCATTGAACCCGAACCGGGCGGCAAGGCGCCTGAAGATTTCCGTGTTGGGCAGGGACTCCCCAACCGGCGGGATCACTGGCTCGGCCCGCTGGAGATAGTGGTGACCGTAGGAGCCGTAGATATCGGCAAATTCGAAATGGCTCGCCGCCGGCAGAACCACATCGCAATAAGCCATGGAATCGGTCATCGCGACATCGGCGCCGGCAACGAAGAGATCCTCTCGTGACAGGGCCTCGATCATCCGCTCCTGATCGGGATGCACGGCAACCGGATTGTGATTGTAGATGAAGACCGCGTCGATGGGCGTCTCCTGGGCCTTGTCCAGCAGTAGCGCCGACACGTCGACGATATTGATCGTGCGAGTCCCCTCGGGCACCAGATCCGGGCGTTGCAGACGCGCGGAGTTGCGCGGGAAGGCATTACCCGGCTTGGCAAAGACGCCGGCGCCCAGCCGACCATGGTTGCCGGTCAGCGCCTGGAGCGCCATCGCGGCGCGGATGCCGGAGCCACCACTGCGGCCCCGCTCGATACCGTTGCCGACGGAAACCCCGACCTTTTTCCCCTCGGCATACCAGGCCGCGAAAGTATCGAAAATCGTGCGGTCGACGCCGCAGATCTCCGCCGCCATCTCCGGCGTGTGCTTGCGGGCCTCGGCCATATAGGCGTCGTATCCGTCGACCCATGTTTCAATGAATGCCGTGTCGTGCGCGCCGCGCCGCTCCAGTTCCGCCGCCATTGCAAGGGCGAGAACAACATCGGTCCCCGGCCGGATCTGAATGAACAGGTCGGCCTGCTCGGCGATCCGGGTGCGCTTCGGGTCGATGACGATCAACTTGGCCCCATGACCGTCCCGCGCCGCCTTGATCTCGCGAGCCAGATGCAGATTCGAGACGGTGACGTTGTTGCCCCAGACGACGATTAGGTCCGAGTGCCGCAATTGGGTCGGCGGCATGCCGGGCGCGGTGCCGTAGAGACTCGCATAGGCCGTGCCCCTCACAAGACCACACAACGGGCCGCGCGACAGCAGCGAGGCGCCGAGCTTGTGAAAGAACCGCCGGTCCATCGAACCGCCGGCGAGTTCCCCGTGGGGGCCCGCATAGTTGAGCGGCAGTACCGATTGCGGTCCGTGCCGGGCGATGGCCTTGGAGATGCCGGCATGGATGAGGTCCAGGGCCTCGTCCCAGGAGATCCTTTCAAACTCTCCCGAACTTTTCGGTCCCACCCGCTTCAGCGGATGCGTCAGACGCGCGGCGCCATGGGTAAATTCCGGATAGCTTCGGGCCACCTTGTTGCAGATCACGCCAGCGGTATAAGGATTCCCCTCCGAGCCGCGCACCTCCAGCACCCGGGCCCCGTCGGTCCTGACAGCGAGGCTGCAGGTATCCGGGCAATCCAGCGGACAGACGCTGGGCTTGGTCTCGATGATCTCGGTAACGGCCATGGCCGGATGCTCCCAATGCGTGATCATGCCAAGACAGCATGACGGATTGGCGGTGACCATAGAGGGTCAGCGGCCCCTTCTCATAGATCCACTTCGATGTTTTTTATGGAGCCGCCTACGGAATGACCGGGGAGCCCTCAGGTTTCCGAGACAAGGGGCATTGTGGCGATGTGACGGTCAATCCGAGCGACGCTTTCGGCAGTCAGGCTGAGATGGGCTTTCTCGGCGCTCCATATCTCCATAAACCGCTCCACAGTCTCGCGGGCGGTATCGAGCACCAGTTTGCGCGGCAATCGCGCCTTGGCGGCAAGGTAAGCGAGTTCATCGAGATTGAACTCATCGAAGCGCCGCGTACGCGCAACATTGAGGGCCATATTGTTGTCCGGTAGCAGCGCGACCGTGGACAGAAGGTCATAGGCTGGCGCCAGCGCCGGCGTCCGGCGATCCGGATAAATCAGAGACCAGTTCTTCAGATGCATATCGGCATTGCCGATCAGCGCGTTGAAAACCAGCCGGCGGATGAACTCCGAAATCCCCTGTGCGCCGACCTCCCGCCAAATGACTTCGGCGATGTTTCGATAGTTTGCCTTTTCGTACTTTCGTTCAGGATACACGCTGAAGACCTGGGCGAAATCCTCAATGTGCACCGCGTCGCCATCCTCCTGTCGATCGAACCGCTTAATGGCGAGCGCGTTGGATCCAACGGTGTCAATTCCGTCGGGCAGACCTTGGAGCGCGTTGATTGGCACCAAGGCGATCTCCGGCACGTCTATACCGACCTTTTTGGCCAACGACATGACGGTAAATTCGTTCTCGGGCACGCCTTCAAATCGGGTCGAAGGCAACTTGACGATCCAGGACCCACCTACACCATCTACCGGGATCGTGAGACCGCCGGAAGCTTCCGCGACGGCTGAAAACTTCAATTGGACGCCGGCCAGGGAAAACCGCAAAGCATTTGGTCTTTCGGATTTCCGTACATCTTCGTCCTGGTTCGCTTCGTCTAGGCCAGGTAATGTCGGTTGGGTGGAGATGGATTCAGTCGAGATTGCACCTGGAAGATCCGTTCCCAGCGCCCAGAGGATATAGAATTCGCGACGTGGGTGGACGCTTGCCCGTCGTGCCAAATAGTCGCGCATCGGGCCTTCTGGAAGCAAGTTCGCGAGAAATGGAATTATTCTGGTTTGGGTAGGTCTAAGCCGCGTTTTCAGTTCTCCGAGATCGTCGAAAAACGAAAGACTGAGCGTATCTCGGTCGTAATCATTTATATAATCATCGTTAAAGGAAAAAAGCGATCGATCACCGGGAAAATTCGTCAATGTTTCTATGGGTTTACGATGAAGACGTATTTCAAGAATATCAGCCATTTATCGCATCCTCCTCAAATAAGGTGGAATGCATGGCCTCGTGGCTTTTTTCCTGACTTCTGAAACGTACCACTCCCTGTACCGCCGGCACTGCCTTGCTTGGAACCAACATAACTTCCAGATCGAGCGCGCGCGCGATCTGGATTAAGGTGGAAAACTTCACATCAGCGGCGGCATTCTCAATTTTCGATATATTTGCCTGTGTCAGGCCGGTCATCGCGCTCAAATCTCGTTGACTTAAGCTTTTTCCGATACGCGCCTGTCTCAATTGATCCGCAATTTCTTCCAGATCGTAGCGCATGGCTCTATATCCTTTACGATATCAAAATGAAAATTTGATATCGTAAAGGATATAATATTGGGGTTGCTAAAAATCAACTGATATCGCTGAAAATATCAAATTTAACCGACAATATCGGAGACAATATCAAATTTCGTGAACTATCTCACAACTTCGGCACGATATCGCTGACGAAGCGGTCCATCTGTTCGGTCTGGGCTGCCGCGCTGTCGCCTCGGTAGCGGACGATGATCTTCTGGAAACCGGCTTCGAGGATGGATTTCAGATCGTCGACGATCTGCGCCTGGGAGCCGCTGCCCATGTCGCGGCCGCCGAAGGGGCCTTGTTTCGGTTCTCCCGGATTGATGAAGATCTTGTAGACCATCTGCAGATCCTCGAACCGACGGCCCTGCTCGCCGCAGATCCGCTTCAGCGCGGCGATGCGTTCCGGCATTTCCTCCGGCCCCAGGGCCACGGCCAGCCAGCCGTCGTTGCGGGTCACGCGTCTCAGCGCCGGGTCGGAGACGCCGCCGATCAGAACCGGAGGGTGGGGACGCTGAACCGAGCCAGGGACCGAATGCACGGGCTCGAAACTGTAGGTCTCTCCCTGATAGCCGACCTCGCCACCGGCCGAGAGGGCCTTGAAGATCTCGATGTACTCGTCCGTCACTTTACCGCGCTTGGCGAAGTCGAAGGTCTCAAGCGCCTCGAACTCCTCCTTCAGCCAGCCGACCCCCGCGCCGAGGATCACCCTGCCGCCGGAGAACTGATCGATGGTGATCAGCATCCGGGCAAGCAGGATCGGGTTGCGGTACGGGATGATCAGCACCGCCGTGCCGATCCGCAGCCGTTTTGTCGCTCCCGCCAGGACACCCATGGCGGCAATCGGCTCCAGCAGCGGATCGGAGGTCGGCGCGGGAAACTCGCCCGACGCGCTGAACGGATAGCGCGAGGCGAACTTGGCCGGGAAGACCACATGGTCGGCGAGCCAGATCGATTCGAACCCCGCCGTCTCGGCAAAGGTCGCGAGGGTGGTGATGGTCTCGGGCTCCGCGAGCGGGCCGTAGATACCGACATCCAGTCCGAATTGATCAATGCTCGCCATGGCCTTACCCGCCCTTCGGCGCGTATTTGCCGGTCAGCTGCGGCGTCGGCGTGTCGTGCCCCTGGTTCTTGCGGTCAAGACGCGTCTCGCGCAACCAGGTGCGCTTCAGATCATCCTTCACGTTGATCTTGAGACGCCCCAGCCCCTGAACCTCAAGCTCGACAACATCGCCGTCCATGAACGCATTCAGCCCACGGTGATTGGTGCCAGTCGCCACCAGGTCGCCCGGCTCCAGCGGGTGGATCGAGCTCAGGAACTCGATCACCTCGGGAATCTTGTGGGCCATGTCGTTGGTGTTGAAGTCCTGCATGACCACACCGTTCACCCAGAGCTTGACCGGCAGGTTCTGCGGGTCGGGGATCTCGTCGGCGGTCACCAGGAAAGGGCCGATCGGCGCGAAGGTCTTGCGCGACTTCACCTGGAAGAACACGTTGCGGTCCGGCGGCAGGCCACGGGCAGAGCCGTCGATGAAGTTGAGATAGCCGAAGATGTGGGCCATCGCATTGGCCGCGCTCACATTGTCGGCCCGCTTGCCGATCACCAGCGCCAGTTCCGCCTCGCCCTCGAAAATCGTCGCCGGGATGTCCGGCAGCACCATTGTGTCGCCGTGACCGATAATCGCGCTGGAGGCCTTGTGAAAGCCGTTGCGCAGCGGCTTTTCCTTCAGGGTCCCGTCTTCCATGTAGTTGACGGCCATGCAGTCGATATTGCCGGGTTTCGGAAGGGGCGGACGGATGCGCACCGAGGAGAGCGGCACCGCCGTCCCGGCCTTCGCCGCCGCTTCGAGCTTGCCGCGATAGTCGTCAAAACGCGCGATCAGACCGCTCATCAGATCGCCGGGACCGGTATGCGGGATGTCCTGGACAACGGAAGATACATCGACAACGCCGTCCCCCTTCACCACGCCCAGTTTGAAATCGTCGAAATAGGCCAGCTTCATTTCTTGTCTCCTCGGGCGTCCGCCGCCCCGCTGTCAGTGATTGCCGAAAAGATAGGGAACGTCCGCGCGCTCGCAGACACCGCGGATCAGATTGCGCAGATTGTCGTTCACTGGGATACCGTTGGCCAGCCGGTCCTGGCGGGTCAAGAATTCGGGCTCGCCGGCGACCAGCACCGGTTCCGCCGGGTCGGCCGGCGCGACCGCCTTCACCGTCTCGATGACGGTCTCGACATCGGCGATGAACTCGTCCATCGGCCGGAAGGCCTCCGGATTGATCGCCTGGAAATAGTGGCCCAGCTCATCCGGATCGCTCGGCCCCTGGGTCTTGACCCTGAGCGGCGAGAACGAGGCGCCCGGCAGGGTTCCGCCGAATATGTGCGAGAACAGGCCGAGCCCGAAGCCCTTGTGACCGCCCAGCATGTCACCGGCGCCGCCGACGGGGTTCAAGCCGCCCCGGTCGCGCTTGGCGAAGATGGCCAGCGCCTCGTCGGGGCTAGTGATGGGCCTGCCGTCGCCGTCATTGACCCAGCCGACCGGCAACTCGATCTCGCGCAATTGCTTGACCCTAACCTTGTTCACCGCCGCAACCGTGGTCGCGAAATCAAGAACCAGCGGCGGATACTTGCCCGCCGGCGCCGCGAAGGCCCAGGGATTGGTGCCGAGCACCGGCTGGGTTCCGCCAGTCGGCACCATGGTGATGCCGCGCGTCGAGGTCGTGACGATTCCGATCATGCCGGCTCTGGCGGCAAGCTCGGCGTAATAGCCGGCAGCGCCGAAATGGTGCGAGTTCAGCACCGCGACCAGGCCGACATCGTTCTCCCGCGCCTTCTCGATCGCCATCTTCATGGCGTGGACCGAGACCGGATGCCCGAGGCCACGATCGGCATCCAGCAGGGCGGTGGTCGCGCGCTCCCGCACCACATTGATGCCGGCCTTCACATTGAGCGCGCCGCGCCGGAAGGTCTCGTCATACTGCCGAAGCATGTTGATGCCGTGGGAATCGACGCCCCTGAGGTCGGTTTCCACCATCACCTCGGCGGCGGTCTCGGCGGAACCCTGCGGCATGCCCCAGGCGGTCAGCACGCTCAGGATCTGCGCCCGGACGATATCGGCGGGAACACGCGGTGGGTTCAACAGATCGGACGTACTCATGGCAAGGTCTCCGCACGGGTATAGCGCCGCCAGGCGCTCATCTGGATGGCGGAGGTGAGGCAATGCACGACCACCGGCCTTGTCTTGACCGCGAAGGCGGCGGCGATCTTCTCCGCCACCTCCGATTCATCTCGGATGGTGATCCCCTCCGCCCCGAAGCTGCGCGCCCAGTCGGCGAAGTCCGGGTTGGTCAGCCGCGTGCCGTCCATGAAGGCGCGCTCGGGATAGCGGACATAGGAATGCATGCCGATCGTGCCGTACATGGAATTGTCCGAGATGATCATGATCGGATTGACGCCGTATTGCCGGGCCGTGGCGATCTCGTTGCCCATCATCAGCGCGCCGCCGTCGCCGATGAAACAGACGACCTGGGTGTTGGGCCGGCGCAGGCCCGCCGCAACCGCCATCGGCATGCCGGAGCCCATGGCGCCGACCACCGAGGAGAGGAAGATCTGCTTCTGGCCGAAACCGATATAACGGTGCAAGAAGCTGCCGAAATTGCCGGCATCGGAGGTGATCGTCGCATCCTCCTCCAGATGCTTGTCGACCTCGCAGACGATGGCGGCGAAATTCACCCCGTCCTCGGTCGGCTCCCACTCCTTGGCGAGCAGGGAGCGGTGGATCTTATGCAGGCCGTCAACCCAGCCCTGGCGCTTGGAGGCTCCCGCCGGCACCTCCAGGCGCAGCAGCGACTTGATCACTTCATGCGGGCTCGCCGGAATACCGAGAGCGGGACGCCAAACCCGGCCGACCTCGTTCGGGTCCGGCCAGACATGCACGAAGGGCAGCTGCGGCTGGGGCGCGGTCGGGAAGCTGTAGGACTGGCTCACCGTGTCGGTCATGCGCTCGCCCAGCGCGACCATCAGGTCGGCCTTCTTCATCTCGTTGATCAGGGCGGGCGGAACCCGGATGCCCATGTAACCGCCGAAATTCGGATGCCGGGCGTCGAACAGCTGCGGGCGGCGGTGGGTCGGGCTGATCGGGAGGACCCATGTCTCGGCCAGCTTGTTGAGATCGGCGAAGACCGCATCGTCATGCACCGCGTCGGCCATCAGCGCGCCGCCCACCAGGATCAGCGGCCGTTCCGCCTTGGCGATCCGCTCGGCCAGATCCGCCAGATCCTCCGAGCGGGGCGCGGCGGCGACACGGGGGCGCGGCGGGTCGACCGGCGCGTCGGTCTCCTCATCGAAGATATCCTCCGGCAGGATCACCGCCACCGGCCCCGGCGTTCCGCTCTCGGCGATATGGAAGGCGCGCGCCATCGCCTCGGACGCCATTTCCGGCTCATTCACCTCGATCACCAGCTTGGTGATGTCGGAGAGCAGCACCGAGTAATTCTGCTCCTGCAGCGCGAGGCGGCCGAAATCCGCCCGCTCCACCTGCCCGACCAGCATCACCAGCGGCGTCGCGTCGTGATAGGCGGAATGCAGCGCGACCAGTCCGTTGGCGAGGCCGGGACCACGGCTCACCATCGCCACCCCGGCCCGGTCCCGAAGCCGCCCGTCCGCCGCCGCCATGAAAGCCGCCCCCGCCTCGTGCCGGCAGACGATGATCCGGGTCGAGTTCCGCTCCACCAGCGCGCTGGTGAGCCCGATATAGCTTTCACCGGGAACGCAAAAAACCTGGTCGACATCATGGGCTTCCAGGCTATCCGCCAAGAGGCGGGCAACGGATTGGGTCATGCGGCTTCTTTCTCGGCGGATGACGCGGAACAACGGGGCGCGATCATAGCGCAGGAGAGACGGTAATCATCATCGCATGTCGGATTGATCTTGGGGGTTTAATCCTCTCTCGTATCCCTGACGCAGGTCGGGGCCCACGCCTGAAGCTTACCATCGTGACGCACGGGGGAGCATGACCGGCGATCTCTGAAAGTGCTCCGCCAGCCCGCGCACGCCACCGTCTCAGGCGTCGGTTCCGACCTGCGTCGGGGATACGGATGATTATGGGGTCATGGCGGGGAATTCGGGGACAGCCACCTAATTTGGAGTTAGGTAGCTGTCCCCGGACTTTCCGGAGAATGTCGCCGCGCCATTTCGCTTTCCGGTTGAGCCCGGATCGGGCTATCTTACCGTTATTCAGGGGCGGATGGGTCCCCATCTGGAAATTGTCAGTTGAATTTGAATGGGAGCGGCTGGAATGAGTCAGATAGACGGGTTGCTCCTCGACATTACGAAAAACCCGGAAGACCAAACATGCCTGTCTCAGTTTTTGGATGCCGCGGATTTTGAACATCGAGAAGTAATGCAAAAGCATTTCCCAAGTTTCCGTGAAACTTTGTCCAAATCCGGCTTTTCAAATGATCATTCTGTCGCGACATTGCAAATTGGGGTCTTGAATTCCTTCATGGTCAACTCGGATTGAGATATTCCAAAAATGAAGGACCATTCTCGGACCAGATCGACGCAATTCTAGGATTCTGTCTAATAATTTGGGTAAATCAACAGAGCATTTTAATCGGATAATGAATAGAACGTGGCAAAAGTATTCTGTTGAGTACTATTTTCGACTTTTGGCAATATCTCCTGGAGATTCTACATCTATTGAAACAATGAGGAAAATTGGAAGCGGATAGAGTTGATATCCTCCAACCTACTCGGCGTGTTCTGCTGCCCGCTACATTGGCCGCGACCCTTTCGCGTTATGCTCTTGCCAATGAGCTTTTAGAGCCTGCGTATCGTCAGATTATCAAGCCGCATTTAACCGTGTTTTATCCAGAACAAGCCCGGTTCTGCGAAATCCTCGGAAAGATTTTCTTACAAGACCGAAGGAGAACAGTCGGCAGATTTTCTGAAATATTTCAAGGAAATGAGGTCTTATGACTCGCCTTGCAAAATGATTCAATGATGATTAATTATATATTTGCAGTAGAAATTATGAAGTATTTGAAATCTGATCGATCGGCGGTGAAGGCGCTGCTGAATTTCAGGTCGACCTATGGATGGTTGAGTCGACAGTATCGGAAATTTCAGAGACATAGACGTCAGGGTTGGTTATGACGAATCTGTTGTGTCCAAAGAGTTGAACGAGGGCACGGACGTTGTGTGGGATCTGCGGGGATGGACGACGTGTTCATGCCGCCGGACCTGTGGTTTGACTGGACATACAGGCCGACCTCAGGATTCCACCTGCATCCGTTGCTCAAAGGGTTGGCGTCTGCTGTTGACGGATGGGGTCGGACCGTGGTCCTACGCAAAAGGCTGGGTGCCGCGCGTCGCGCCTCAGTCTGGGGCTCGTTCCGCGCCCCGGGCGGATCGCCACGCTATGGCTCCCACAGCCCTACCCGCGCGGTGACCGCGGGGTGTGGAAGTAATGGCATCCGGCTTAGGCGGTACGTCAACGACGGCCCGCTGCGGGTTCACCAGCGGCACTTAAAAAGCCGGATCGCTGTCCGGATGCGCGGCGGCTTACTACGAAACCTGCACCGACCGGCCTGCCGGTGGGTCGCGACACCCCGGAAAGCAGATGCCAGGTTGCCCGCCCGCTGCGCAGGCGCGGCAGTGTTGCCACCGGTCGGCCAGACGCCATGGATCGGAGATGGCAACGAACGCGGCGCTGGGTGAATCGCGAGCACCGCAGGGACCCGTCTGCCGCCCTACCTCGGTCGCCGATTGACTTTCACCTCAATCAGATCGCCATATGAATCGTAATTCCTGCAGGCAATGAATGAACGAGCAAAATTGGTGTTGATGGAGCTCATAAAAAGCCGGGCCGACATACCTATCAGTTTGAATTCGTATGGCCGTGGACCATGGCGCATAGGGATGCGAGCTTGACTGGAGGAAGTTGAGGTGCTTCGTGCGACGCTGAATTTTGAGTTTGTTGAAGAACGTCATCTGGTTGCGATAAAGGTGGGCTGAAGGATCGATTGACGGTTAAACGAGGATTTGCAGCGCCCGCTCGCCACTCTGTCCAGCCGGCTCATAGGCTGGCCAGAGATCTGGCCGTTTCTCCCAACGGTGACGGCAAACGGCGGGCCGCCGGTGTCGCGGCCACTGGCAGCGCCATCGTCCAGCTGGATTCGTAGTAGATCGCCCGGCGCCAGACACGATCCGGGTGGCTTTTAGTCGCCGTGATGAACCCGCAGCTTGTGCTCGATCATTCGCACTCCCGAAGCCTCGGATCGCGCCATATCGTGTCCCAGACCCGCCGTACTGCGGAACGGTTGTAGCAGGTCTGGGCAGCCTGAAGTGCACGGCCCGGAAAGACCAAAGATCCTTCAGAACCCGCGTCTCGACCGGACCCCGGCTTGCGGCAACGGCTGATCACGACCATCAGGAAATGTCAATCGTAGCGCATGGAACTCCGGCCATGATGAATCGATTCCGAACTTTAATCCAGGTGTCAGTAAAAATACCGGAAAATTTCTTGATCAAGACTCAGTAGATTTTGTCTCAGAAAACAAAACTGGAACAGGCGTTACACGATTGCATAATTATAAGAAGGCCCTTGTTGACAGTGGCTATAAAGTCGTGATCGAAAATCGGTTCCAGACGTATCTTATCGTGGAATAAATGTATTGGCACTTGGTGAATATGTTTACGTAGAGATAGAAGAGTTAAATTAAATCTTCTTGAAATATTATTAATAACAAATTAGAGTATAAAAATTTATTCCCAGATGTAGATAAACACTTCGTGCACATAATCTGAGGTCCGGGAGGTCCGGGGACAGTTACCTAACTGTGGAAGTTCAAGACCCAGTTGGCAGCGGCGACGCAGATCCGACTGCAATCGCCCAACCGAAACCCGCTCCCACGAGGAGTCTGAAGTCTGGAAGTCTGGGCAAGTCTGGGGACAGTCACTAACTTCGGAACCCCACAAAGCCCCTACTCCGCCGCCTCGCCAGCCAGGTCCGCTTGGTCCTTGGCGTCGTAGTTCGAGCCATACCACCAGGTCATGTAGTCGCCGTAGGTGATCGGCGGGAATTGCGGGGGTTGTCCGGGCCCTGGCAGGTCGGCAGGCAGTCGATCATTGTGTCGAAATGCGGGCCGAAGAAGTAGGGGATGGCGTAGCGGTCGCGGCCGACCGGCGGCAGGGCGCGGTGCGGGGTGGATTTGTAGCGGCCGTTGGTCCAGCGGTGCATCATGTCGCCGCTGTTCACCACGAAAGAGTTCGGCACATAGGGCACGTCCAGCCAATCCTCCTCGCCGACGCGGGATCTGCAGGCCCGGCACGCCGGATTGGGCGAGGAAGGTCATGAAGCTCGAATCCGTGTGCGGCGCGATGCCGTATAGCCGGGCCTCCCGGCGCCTCGACCGGCGGATAGTGGGAGAGGCGGAGCGAGAACTGGTCTGCTGGAAACCGGCATCGAAGGTGTCGCCGGGGAGATCGAGGGAGACGGCCAGCGGGCGCAACAGGCGCTTGGCCATCGTATCGACCGCGTCGGTGTACTCCAGCAGGGTCTCGCGGAAACCCGGGAGATTTTCCGGCCAGACATTATCACCGCAAAACCGCCTTCCTGACTTCAAGAGTGGATCGTCGGCGTCCCGCTCGCGTTTCATGAAGAAGGCTTCGTTGCGGTCGGGCTTCGCCTCCCGCTGACGCGGGAGGTGCGCACATTGTAACGGTCCATCGCCATGTAGCCGTTATTGTGCTCGTTCATCATGACCCGGAGCTTGGCCTTCATGGGCTGGGCGAGGAAGCGTTCGGCTTCGGCGAAGGTCCGCTTGATCAGCGCCGGATCGATGCCGTGATTGATAAGAATGAAAAAGCCGACCCGCTCAAACACCGCGCGGAAGGCATCGGCGACCTGCCGGACACCCGCCTCGCTGCCGTCATTGAGCGGCGCCATGTCGATGGTCGCGATACGGTCCAGGGCCAGATTGGCGGATACAGCACTCATCGCTTACCTCCGAGTAACGGTTCCGCTCCCAGCATAGACGCACGACCTTGCTGCGGCCAGATCGCTCAGAGATCCTCGTAAGCGATCGGGAACAGTGTCTTGAGTTCCGACGGGTCGGGCACCTGCATGACATGGTGAAGCGAGAACCGCCAGGCCGGTCCAACCTCAAGCTCCGGCGGCGTGAAGGGAAAGGCGAGATTGCTGGCGGTCGAGAGGCGTCCGGGAAGCCGTGATGCAGGAAATATTGCTTGGTGACGGTGATTACCGACTTGGCGACCTCCCTTGTCGGCGCCACGCATTCCACCAGAATGCCGATCTCGCGCGGCAGCACCGCCGGTCCCGTCGGCCAGTTCACCACGCCGTTAAGGCCATAGAACCGGGCCCGCAGCAGGTTCTCCGCGTCCTGGCCGGCGAGGCCGGCGACGACTTTCCTGACCTCGGCCCAGATCTCTCGATCCGCCTCGATCACCCGGGGATCGCTGGTGCCGGCGAAAAACGCGCAGCGGAAGCCCGCCGGCGCGGCGGCCTCCAGTTTGAGACTGGGTTTCATGTCACGCCATGTGGCGCCGGACACCCGCACCCGGTGCTGATCCAGCGCGTCGTACTTGGCGTGAGACAGATCAAGCTCGCCGGCCGGCTCGCGCACCGTGAAAGGGTCGCCCTGCTCGTAGAGGGCATGCGCCGCGACCGAGGTCGGCGAGGCATGCCGGTCCGGGTTCATGCAATCCAGGGTGAAGCCTTCGCCGTCCAGGGTGGCGATGATTGAATCCCGCCCGCCCGGATCACAGCAGAGCGAGGCGCATTCGATGATCTTGGCCATATGGGTCGCCAGCGCCCGGTCATGGCCGCGCATCAGGGCAACCGTCGTGTAAATCGCGGTATCACAGGCCCGGCCCGCGATCACCACATCGGCGCCACCCTCCAGCGCCGCGACGAACGGCGCTCATCCATCTGGGCCACGATATGCGGGCTCTCAGGATGTCGGCTTCGGTCGCCTCGGGAAACGCGCCCAAGGGCGACAACTCGCCCGCCCGAAGCGCCTTCAGCACCCGGTCCTTGGGGATATCGGCGCGGATCGAGGCGAGCTTGAAGGAGAGCCCGATCCCGTGCGACGTCCCGCACGATGTCCAGGACTCTGATCCAGATGCGGAGCGGCGCCCGCCGTACCCGCGGTACCGATGATCAGCGGCACGCCGAGGCTCCGCGCGCCTTCGAGCAGCATGGTCAGATCCCGCCGGGTGATCTCCGGGTCCGTCGCGATCTTGCCCATGCCGAGATAGGCCGGGCCCGGGTCGACAGATCCCATGTCAGCGCCGATCATGTGCGGCTCGTGGGTGAGGCCGCGCTCGAAGGCGGGCTTCAGGACCCCATAGCCGAGCTGGCCCGAGGCGGACATCAGGCGCACCGGTTCAAGCTTGCTCATGACGCCTTCTCCTCTCAGGGCGCGGTATCGGTAATCTCGACATCAAGCAGCAGGGCGTGCTGCTGCGCGCCGTAGACATCGCCGTCGCCGGGAGATCCGGCGGTGACCGGGCGGTCCATGGTAATCTTGATCGCGTTCGCCAAAGGATAGGGGATGCGCCGCACCTGGTTGGCCGAAAGGCCGTAGCGCGTGGCAACCGCCTCCGCCTTGAGGCCCTCGGCGGCGGCCGCGGCCTTGAAATCCGCCTCGGAATTGAAGAACAGGTCGATGGTCAGCAGACCCGGGCCGGCATTCTTGGACCGGACGATCCGGGCGACATCGGCCAGCCTGCGGGAAGGCCCCTTTTCGCCCACGTGGTTACCCCTTCCCGCCGAGGGATTGATAGACCGCCGTCTCGAAATCGAGGTAGAGCGGCAGCGACTTCTTGTCGACGAAGGGCAGGATCTGCGTCGCGTAGACGCCGGCGATTCCGTTCTTGGGATCGATCCAGAAGTAGGAATTCGCCAGTCCGGCCCAGGCGAGGCTGCCCGCCGGGCGCCCGGTCGGGGCGTCTTCCTCGTTGATCATGAAAGTGAGGCCCCAGGTCTTGGGCACGCCGGGGAAGAATTCCGCGTCGAGCGAGCGTTTCGGATCATAGGTCTTCAACTCGACAACCCGGCAATCACCCATCTGGTTGACCGACATCATCTCGACGGTTTCCGCTTTCAGCAGCCGGTTACCGTTGCCCATGCCCTTGTTGAGGATCATCCGAGTGAAGGCGCCGTAGTCGCCGACGGTCGAATAGATGCCGCCTCCGCCGCCTTCAACCTCCGGGTTCTGAACGATACGAAAGCCCGGCAGCGGGACGAGGCCGCTCTCCTCGCGCTGATGCACAGTCGCGCGCCGCGCTTCCATGTCGTCGGTGATCCTGAAGCCGGTGCTGGTCATGCCGAGGGGTCCGAAGATGTTCTCGGCGAAGTAGTCGCCCAGCCGCTTGCCGGATACCGCCTCGACCATCATCCCGGCCCAGTCGATGCTGATCCCATATTCCCAGCGCGTTCCCGGATCGAACATCAAAGGCAGATTGTAGGCCACCCGCTTGCCGGTGGTGCGCGAGATGATACCGGTGGTTTCCGCATACCACTTCATCGGCCGGTGCCAGGTGTCGTAGCCGAAGCCGGAGGTGTGGGTCAGCAAGTGCCGCAAGGTCACCGGCGACGCTGGCGCCCGGTACAGCGGCGCGCAGTTGCCGTCGAAACCGGCCAGCACCTGAACCTTGCCGAGTTCCGGAAGGATCTCGCTGGCCGGAGCGTCCAAAGACAGTTTGCCTTGTTCAACCATCTGCATCGCCGCGACACCGGTGATCGCCTTGGTCATCGAGGCAATGAAAAACACCGTATCGAGGCTGAACGGCACGCCACCGCCAAGGACCCGTTCGCCGAACGAGGACTGGTGGATCACACCGTCGCGGTCCGTCACCAAAGCCGCCACGCCGGGAACGTCGCCGCGCGCGACGGCACCGCCCAGCAGGGCATCTATCCGTTCACCCATACCCATCATTCGACTCCAAACTGGAAACACGTGCCACGGGATCTTCGCGGCCCTGATGCTACGGCGGGATCCACCGGCACGCAAAGCGCCCATGCGATTTCTGGCGCATCGGGGCATGGACAGCGGACGCGGGCTCCCGTCTAATGCCGGCAAATAGGCCGCATGCCTCGCGGCCACGGCTTCACGGGAGAAACGGACATGGATATCGGCGTTTTCATATTCGACACGGATTACAGCATCCCGATCGACGAGTTGGCCCGGGAGCTTGAGGCGCGCGGCTTCGAATCCCTGTTCGTGCCCGAACACACCCATATTCCGACCAGCCGAAAATCCCCGTTCCCCGGCGGCGGCGAACTGCCGAAGCACTATTCGCATACCCTCGACCCGTTCGTGTCGCTGTCCTACGCGGCGGCGGTCACCACCAAGCTGAAGGTCGGCACCGGCATCTGTCTGGTTCCCCAGCACGATCCGATTGTGACCGCCAAGGCGATCGCGAGCCTAGATCTGATGTCCAATGGCCGGTTCGTCTTCGGCATGGGCGGCGGCTGGAACGTCGAGGAGATGGAAGATCACGGCGCGACCTATGAGACCCGCTTCGCGATGATGAAGGAACACGTCCTGGCGATGAAAGCGCTGTGGACGGACGAGGAAGCGGAATTTCACGGCAAGTTCGTGAATTTCGACAAGACCTGGTCCTATCCCAAGCCCCATCAAACCCCGCACCCGCCGCTCCTGATGGGGGGTGAAACCGATTATACCCTGCGCCGGGTGGTGGATTACTGCGACGGCTGGTTCCCGCGCGGGCGCGGCGGCTTCGATCCCGCCGCCAACATGGCGCGGCTGAAGAACATGGCCGACTCGGTCGGGCGCGACATGTCGACCCTGCAGGTCAGCGTCTTCGCCGCCCCACCGGATGCCCAGACTCTCGAAAGTTATGCGCAGGCCGGCATAAACCGGGCGATCCTGGGACTGCCGTCCGAGGGCCGGGACCAAGTGCTGAAGCTGCTCGACGACTTCGCGCCGCTGCTGGATTAGCCGGAAACCAGGTTTCGTCTCCAGGCTTTGAAAGGTAACATTTTCCGGGTTAGGGTCTGGCCATGCGACGCTACAGAAGCACCAAGATCGTGGCCACGCTCGGGCCGGCCAGCGCCACCGAGGAAAAGATCGGCGAGCTTTACAACGCCGGCGTGGACGTCTTTCGTCTGAATTTCAGCCACGGAACCCACGCCGACCATCGCGCGACCTACCGCACCATCCGCAAGCTCGAGAAAAAGCTCGGCCGTCCGATCGCGATCATGGCGGACCTGCAGGGCCCGAAACTGCGGATCGGCACCTTCAAGACCGACTCGATCGAGCTCGCCGCGGGTGACAAGTTCAGATTGGACCTCAAGGATCAGCCGGGAACCAAGACCCGCGTCCAGCTTCCCCATCCGGAGATCTTCGAAGCCGCCCGCCCCGGCACCGATCTGCTGCTTGACGATGGGCGGATCCGGCTTCGGGTCAAGAAGGTCACGGCGAGCGCCATCGACACCGAGGTCCTTACCGGAGGCACCCTGTCGAACCGCAAGGGCGTCAACGTGCCCGGGGTGTTGCTGCGGTTGTCGGCCCTGAGCGAGAAGGACCGCGCGGACCTCAGCTTCGCGCTGGATCTCGGCGTCGATTGGATCGCCCTATCCTTCGTTCAGCGCCCGGCGGATGTCGCCGAGGCCCGGCGGCTGATCAACGACCGGGCGGCGGTGCTGATCAAGTTGGAGAAACCGGCGGCGATCGAGCATCTTGAGGAACTGATCGAGATGACCGACGCGGTGATGGTGGCGCGCGGCGATCTCGGCGTCGAACTGCCGCCCGAGAAGGTTCCGGGCTTGCAGAAACGGATCGTCAAGCTGTCCCGCCAGTTGGGCAAACCCGTTGTGGTCGCCACCCAGATGCTGGACTCCATGGTCCATTCCCCGGCACCGACCCGGGCCGAGGCATCGGACGTCGCGACGGCGGTATACGACTCCGCCGATGCGGTGATGCTGTCGGCGGAAACCGCCGCCGGCGACTACCCGGTTCAGGCGGTGGAAATGATGAACCGGATCATCCGCGAGGTGGAAGGCCACGAAACCTATCACGCGATCGCCGCCGCGAGCCATGAGGCGCCCGAGCCGACCACGTCCGACGCGATCACCCTCGCCGCCCGTCAGGTCGCCCAGACCATCAGCGCGAAATGTATCGTCACCTATACGACATCCGGCTCGACGACCCTGCGCGCCTCGCGCGAACGCCCGAACGTCCCGGTGCTCTGCGTGACCTCGAGCGAACGCACCGCCCGCAGGCTCGCGATGGCCTGGGGGGTGCATTCCGTTCACATCGACAACGAGGAACGGTTCTCCGCCGTGGTGAAACGCGCGGTCGAGACGGCGAAAACCTATGAGTTCGCGCAATCCGGCGACAAGATCGTGATTACCGCCGGCGTTCCCATGGGCACGCCCGGGTCGACGAACGTGCTGCGGATCGAGCGCGTGCCCTGAATTACCGCTCCGCCGTCGGTGTTCCGCGCAACGATCCTTAACAAACAGAAAGCCGACCACCTGCCGGAGAACACCCATGCCGCCCGTCGTTGAAATCGAGGTCGTGGAGAGGATCGCCGTCCTGCGCCTCAACCGGCCCGATAACCTGAACGCCCTGACCGTCGAGCTCGCCCGCGCGATCGCCGACGGGCTCGTCCGTCTTGACGCCGACGATGCCGTGGACGGGATCGTGCTGACCGGCGCCGGGGATCGGGCATTCTGCGCTGGTGTCGACCTTGCCGAGGCCCATGGCGTTCAGGTGCATGAGATCGAAACCTGGTTCGGCGCGGTCTGCAACATCTACAAGCAGATCCTGCTGACCAACAAGCCGGTGATCGCGGCCCTCAACGGCGTCGCGGCAGGCGGCGGCTTTCAGATGGCCCTAGTATCGGATCAGCGGGTCGCCCATCCCGGCACCCGCATGGGGCAGCCGGAAATCAATGCCGGCATCCCCTCGATCATGGGCTCCTACTGGATGAGCCTGCATCTCGGCTGGTCGCGTAATCAGGATCTCTCGATGACCGGCCGCCTGCTGGGTGCCGAGGAGGCACGCGAATGGGGTCTCATCAATCATCTGGTCGAGCGCGAGGATCTGATCCCCAAGGCGCGTGAGATTGCCAGAAGTTTCGCCGGTAAGCCGTCGGTCGCTTGGGCCCGCACCAAGGCCCGGTTCCGCGAGATCGCGCTGCGCGGCTTTGACGAGGCCTTCCGCGCCGGCGTTCTCGGCCAGCAGGAAGCCTATGCCAAGGGCCAGCCCCAGGAGGTGATGGCGGCGTTTCTGAAGAAGAAGGGCTAGCGGCCAACCCGCCGGATCACCGAGGCGATTTCTCCCGAGCTGAGGCGAGCGCCGTTATGCGAGCATGGCGTTCGGCTGTACACTGCGCCGCAAGCCTGGAGCAAAACCGAGGATCCCGTCATGAAATTCGGCATCTTTTACGAGTTGCAGTTGCCCCGTCCCTGGACGAACGAGAGTGAGAGGACACTGCTCAAGAATGCGCTCGGCCAGATCGAATTGGCGGACAGGCTCGGCTACGACTATGCCTGGGCGGTCGAGCACCACTTTCTAGAGGAATACTCCCACTGCGCGTCTCCCGAAGTGTTTCTCGGCGCCGCCAGCCAGCGGACCGAGAACATCCGCCTCGGCCACGGCGTGATCCAGACGACCACGAACCAGCCGCACCGGGTCGCCGAGAAGGTCGCGACCCTGGACCTGCTCTCCGATGGAAGGGTCGAGCTCGGCATGGGCGAAGGTGCCGGGCCGGCGGAGCTTCATCCCTTCGGCGTTCAGGTCCGCAGCAAGCGCGACCGCTGGGAAGAGGCAGTCAAGGCGATCATCCCGATGTTCACCAAGACGAACTGGGAGTTTCACGGCGAGTTTCACGACTTCCCCGCCCGCAACGTGATCCCCAAACCGTACCAGAAACCTCATCCGCCGCTCTGGGTCGCCTGCTCGAACATCCAGACCATCGCCGATGCCGGTGTTGGGGGCATGGGCGCGCTCGGATTCACCTTCGTCTCGCCCGAGGCGGCGCGGGCCTGGGTTCACCGCTACTACAACGCGCTGCTCAATCAGCCGAAGCGGCTCTGCGAGTATCCTGAAAATCCAAACATCGCGATGGTCAACGGCTTCATGTGCGCAGAAACCGACGAGGAAGCGCGCGAGAAGGCCTCGGGCTGGACCTTCTTCGTCTTCGCGCTCGGCTATTATGGCCGCAAGGGCATTGAGGCACCGGGCACCGGCGATCTCTGGGCCGCCTATCAGGACTGGAAGGGCAGTGAGCAGGAGGCCAAAGCTCTTGAGAGCGGACTGATCGGCTCGCCCGAAACCATCCGCAAGCGCCTCAGAACCTTCGAGGCGGCGCATGTCGATCAGATCATCCTGTTGAACCAGGCCGGCAAGACCAGCCATCAGGACATCTGCGACAGCCTGGAACTCTTCGCCAAGGAGGTGATGCCGGAGTTTCATGAGCGCCAGCCTCTACAGGACCAATGGAAGGCCGATGTCCTAAGCCGGCGTCTGGTGCTCGAGGATCTGGACACCCAGGCCTACAACATCTTCAGCCATCAGAACGAGGACATCGTCCGGCTGAGCCCGCAGGAACTGAAAGCGATGATGGCCGCCAAGGAAGCGGCGGCGGCCGAGGCCAAGACGACGGCGGGGGACGACGACTGACCGCATCCCCGGCCCGCTGTTTCCGGTACCCGGGAAGCACCGTGTGATGTCGACGACAGTCGTCCTGATCGTCCTGGCGTCGGCGCTGATTCATGCGAGTTGGAACGCGCTTCTGAAGGCTGGCGGCGACAAGCTGCTGAACACTGTCATGGTCGCCGGAGGATGCGGCCTGATCGGGGCCGCGGCGCTGCCGTTCCTGCCGCCACCGGCCCCGGCGAGCTGGCCCTATCTTTCCGCCTCAGCCGCGCTGCAGATCGTCTATTTCCTGCTTCTGGCCGGCGCCTACCGGACCGGCGACATGAGCCAGGCCTATCCGGTCATGCGCGGCGCGGCGCCGCTGCTGATTGCCATCGCCAGCGGTCCGCTGATCGGCGAAGCATTGCCGGCGGCGCGGTGGGCAGGCATCGCGCTCATCTCCGGCGGCGTGCTCAGCCTGGCCTTCGAACGGACAAACTTGCTGCTACGCCAGCGCGCGGCGGTCGGCTTCGCGCTGGCCAATGCCGGGTAATCTGCGCCTACACAATGGTCGACGGGATCGGTGTAAGGATTTCCGGCTCGCCTGCAGCCTATACGCTCTGGATCTTCATCCTGGCATCCACGCCTCTGGTGGCCTGGGCTTTGGTTTTCCGCGGCGCGGATTTCCGACAGTTGCTCCGCCAGCGGTATCACATCGGGCTGATCGGCGGCCTCGGCACCGGGGGTTCCTATGTCCTCGCGCTCTGGGCAATGACTCTCGCGCCGGTCGCCTCCGTCGCCGCGCTGCGCGAGACCTCGATCGTATTCGTACTGGTGATTTCCGCCGTGATCCTTAAGGAACGCCTGACCACGCGGCGCCTCGTCTCGGCCCTGATCATCGCGGTGGGCGCAGTGGCCATCAGGCTAAGCTGAGCGAGCCCGCGAGAAACCACGCTCGAAATTCCCGGCAACGAGCCTGAATCTCAAGCCGTTCCCGTCACCGGTTCCTTGATCGAGACGCGCCAGTGGATCCGGTCCTCCTCGGGCGGATAATCCCCCGCCGCCTTGTGGACGAGACACCGGTTGTCCCAGATCACGATATCGCCGACCCGCCATTTGTGGGTGTACCCGGCATCCGGGACCAGCATCCTTTCGGCCAACTCGTCGATCACATCGTTACTCTCGGCCGCGTCGAGCCCTTCGATATAGAGGATCTTGCCGGGATCGAAATAGAGTGACTTGCGCCCGGTTTCCGAATGCACGCGGATCATGGGATGAAACGCGGGCGGCTCGTTCCGGTCCTCCGGGTTCAACAGCGCTGTCTGTCCGGTCCGACCGCCATAGGTGAAAGCGCCCCGGCGGCCTTCCAGGCGCGTTTTCAGCCGATCCGGCAGTTCCTCATAGGCCCGGTACATGCTTGAGAAATGCGTATCGCCACCCCGGCTCGGCACCGCCAGCGCATAGAGTTTCGTCGCCTTGAACGGGATTTCGTCATAAGCCCCATCGGTATGGAAACCGACCGCCCCGCGCCCATAGACATCCCGGTCCAAGGTCCCGTCGGCCCGGAACTTGTTGATTCCGAGCATGGTAATCTCCGGAAAGTCCGGATGCCGGGTGGATTTCGAGGGATGCGGGACGATGATCCCGAAACGCCGGCTGTAGGCGAGAAAATCCTCGATACTCAATTCCTGATCGCGCACCACCGTGACGCCGTATTCCAGCCAGGCCGCGTAGATCGGCGCAAAAGCGGCGTCATCCAGCGTCTTGACGTCGACCCCGGAGATCTCGCCGCCGATATGCTGACCCATGGGACGAATTTGAAGCATCGCAACCTCCGCGATTGATCGGTGTGAAGAGTAAGCGCGGACTGCGCGGCTGACCAGTCCCACTCTGTGTCTTGTCGGGCAGCCGCCATGGGGTGCAATAATCTTCTGGTTATGCCGCGAACGCGGGCGAAGCAGGGATTTCAGGGACCACGCTCCACATGGGTTTCGAGAACAAGGTTGCGTTCATCGCCGGCGCCGGCGGCGGAATGGGTCTGGCGATTGCCAACCGCCTGATCGAAGCGGGCTGCCATGTCGGGGCGGCGGACCTGAAACCTCGACCCGCAAGCATCGCCGACGGTCCTGGCATGCACCGCTATATCCAAGGCGATCTTTCGGATGAGAGCGTCGTCGCCCAAGCCGTCGGCGAAACCGTCAAGTCTTTCGGCGGCATCGATTATCTGGTCAACACGGCGGGGGTTCTGTGGTTCGACCGGGACAAGTCGGTCACCGAGATCGACATGGATGTCTGGGACCGGGTGATGGCGATCAATCTGAAGACTTTCGTCCTCACGGCGCGCTATTGCGTGCCCGAAATGCAGGCGCGCGCCGGAGGGGCGATGGTGCATTTCTCGTCCATCGACGCGACCGGCGGCGATTCGCCCGCCCAGGACGCCTACGGCGCTGCAAAGGCGGCGGTGATTCGGCTCGCCAAGTCTCTAGCCATCCAGTTCGCCGGCGACGGCATCCGGTCCAACGTCATTCTGCCGGGTCCCACCCTGTCACCCATGCAGGCGCGCTGGGACGGCGATACGGCGGCCCAGGCGCGAATCGCGGGCTTCGTGCCCCTCGGACGCCTCGGCACCGTCGAGGATATGGCCGATGCCTGCCTGTTCCTGCTTTCCGATGCCGCGCGATACATCACCGGTGTTGAATTACCGGTGGATGGTGGGGTTACAGCCCGGGTCTGAGTGACATATCGCATTCGAATCGCTTAAATATTTTCGGCGGGACCTTGTGCGGAACCTCGCCCTGGTGCATATCCATGGGGTCCGGTCGGGGGAGCCGGGCGGAAGTCCTGGACTAGGGGTCGGAACAGGAGACTCTTGATGCGTAAGCCCGTGGTCGGTGTGATCGCGTCCACCCATCAACTTGAAGGCCGCTTCGCCACCCAGCAGGTCGGCGAGCGGAACCTGCGGGCGGTAGCCGAAGTCTGCGGGGCCCTACCGATCATGTTTGCCGGCGCGCCGGAGATCACCGAGATCGGCGCCCTGCTCGACGTGGTCGACGGAGTTCTGCTGACCGGCGCGCGCGCCAATGTTCATCCCTCGCGCTTCGGCGTCGAGCCGCACCCGGCGCATGAACCTTACGATGAAAGGCGCGACGCGGTGGCGCTCGAGCTCACCCGCGCTTGCGTTGAGCGCGGGGTTCCGGTTTTCGGGGTGTGCCGGGGATTTCAGGAGATGGCGGTCGCCTTCGGCTGCGCCCTGCACCCGGAGATCCGCGAGCTGCCCGGCCGGATGAACCACCGGGCGCCGCGCTTGGAGAACGGCGAGGTGCATCCCGATCCCAAGGTGGTCTTCGCCGACCGTCATGAGGTCAGGCTGATCCCCGACGGCGCCTTCGCCCGCCTGCTGGGCCGCGAGACCATTCGGGTGAATTCCCTGCATGGCCAGGGCATCTGCAAGGCTGCCGACCGGGTGATCCACGAAGGCATCGCCGAGGACGGCACCATTGAGGCGATCCGCATTGCCGACGCGCCGGGATTTGCGCTCGGTGTGCAATGGCACGCCGAATACGATCCGCAAATCAATCCGATCAACCGTACCCTGTTCCAGGCTTTCGGCAGCGCGCTGGTTGAGCATCGCAAGGCAAGCTAGCCGTTATCCGGCGACGTGCCCGGATCAAGCGGTCTCGTGGTGATACTCCATCCGTCGGCGCCTTGCCTAACCTTTGAGATTATCACCCAGCGGCAACAGACGTAGCCTCGAGAAAAAGATGGCTGTCGGCAGCCAACGCTTCAGATTCCGACGAGTTTAAAACCGAATCCCACGCTTCAGACGGTAAAATCATTGAGAAGCCGTTAAAGATCTTCTCCCTTATAACCATTTCTCGATTATAGTTGTCATGGCCTGCGCCTCTCATTCGGACTCGCGGAGCAACCGTGATCCGGCCCGGATAGGCCCAGGTACACTTTATCTTGGCGTCGCCCAATCAGAATGCATGGGTGAATCGATGATCGGGGAGAAACCGGATGCGCCAGATTTACGTTGCCGCCCTAGGTGCCACTGCACTCCTGCTCAGCGGTTGTTTCGGAGAAGACGACAAGAAGGCTGAGGCCCCACCGAACGACTTTGTCATGGTCGCCAACAAGGCCGCCGTGGACTACAAGGTCCAAGTCACGACCCGCCATACGACCGAAATTCCCCTGCCGTTCAAAGCGGTTGAAAGGATCGAGTTTCCGGCCACCGAGTCCAAGGTCGTTCAGGTAAAGGCCATCAGCTTGGATCCGGACTGGAATGACTGCATTTCGTCGGTCAATGTTGGACAGACGCTGAACGTCATCCAGGTCGGCGAAATCGTCGAGTGCAGGCCTGAATAGGGCGGTGCATCAAGGCAATCCGGCGAGCGGTTCAAGCTTCGCGATCGGGTGACGGTGCGGATACGCGGCCTGGAACTAGCCGTACCTTGCGCGGGGCCGCGATCCAGATCGCGATCGCGGAAACGCAGCACAAGGTAATGGCAAGCGCAAATGCCGGCCGGTAGTCGCCCGCCGTATCGCGAATGAGGCCGGCTATCCAGGGCCCGGCGGCACCACCCGAGATGAGTGCCACCGTCACTGTGCCGAAAATCGCACCGTAGTTCGGGCCTTCGAAGATCTCGGCGACAATCGGCCCCATGACCGAGGTCATCGAATACCCGAGCGCTCCCTGCAGAACGACCATGATGACAAGCAAGACCTCGTTTGGTCCGCCATCCAGCGCAATCAGCGCCACATAACTGACAGCGAAACCCGCGCAGGCAATCGACCATATCCACTCCCGTCCGATGCGGTCGGACAAGGCACCGAGAACGATCTGGCCAGGGATGGCAACCGCGCTGACCAGGCCGAGAGCCCAAGCGGCGACGATCGGCGTGAAGCCGACCTCCAGCAGATATTTGGTCTGATGAATCTGCACCGCGTACCAGGCGAACAAGGCGCAGAAATAACCGAGCACGACCCACCAGAACCGGCCGGTCCGTAGGGCCCTGGACACGGTCCATTCCGTGTTTGCCCAGGCAGGGTCGACGATGTTGGACGGCGCCATCTTCCCAGCCTTTCCGAGCGGCACGCGTGCACCGTCGGGCAACAACCCGATATCCTCCGGTCGATGCCGGATGAACAATGTCAGCGGACCAAGGACGAGACAGACGATCAGTCCCAACTCCCAACAAGCCGTCCGCCACCCTTCCGCGAGGATCACGGACTGGAACCATGGCAAGATCAGAAGCGCTCCCACGCCCACACCCGAAAACGCGACGCTGATCGCGAAACCTCTACGGCGCCTGAACCATCCGGGCAGGTAAAGCGACTGGGCTGTGAAGCTCATGAGGTTCGCGCCTGAACCGACGAGAACACCGATGGTCAGATAGAATTGCCACGGCTCCTCGACGGCCGGGGCGCTCACGAGACCGGCGGTCAGGACCGCAACGCCGGATCCGATGACGACTCGTGGTCCATACTTGTCCATGAGCCGTCCCACGATCGGGCCGAGCACCGCCGAGACCAAGAAGCCGATGGAAAAGGCGCCCGCCACTAGGCCCCTGTCCCAGCCAAATTCATCCACCAGCGGCGGCACCAGCAGCGAGAAGGATGTGCGCGCCGACACGCTGATCGCCATGGTGACGAACGCGATTGCGATAATTACCCAGCCATAGAAGAAGGGAAGCCTCGCCTGCCAGGGCGCCCGGCCGGTCACGCGGGATCACTCATCGATCGAGCTCAACGGCATTGAGCGGCGCCTCCCCACGCGCGGTGCGCTCTATGTTCTCGGCGATCAGCGCCGCACGCGCCGCCAGCATGCCGTCGGTCCATCCGGAAACATGCGGGGTCATGATCACGTTGTCCAGTTCATGAAAAGGAAGCCGTGACGGCGGCGTCGGGTCACCGGAGACGGGATAGCGGTACCAGACATCGATCGCCGCTCCGGCGATCCGTCTTTCATGCAGAGCGTTGTACAGCGCGTCCTCGTCCACGATGCCGCCGCGCGCCACATTGATCAGATAGGCGGATGGCTTCATCGCCTGGAATCTCTTGGTATCGAACAGCCGTGCCGTCGCATCGACCAGCGGCAGAGTGATCACGACGTAGTCCGCTCGGCCCAGCGCTTCGTCAATCCGGTCGAG
This sequence comes from Alphaproteobacteria bacterium, assembly GCA_038146985.1. Classification (GTDB taxonomy): domain Bacteria; phylum Pseudomonadota; class Alphaproteobacteria; order Thalassobaculales; family Thalassobaculaceae; genus JADHLJ01. The sequence continues at coordinate 2,609 of JAYQSQ010000009.1, read as the reverse complement.
GCCGACGGCATGTGAGACACCCGGCGGTTTTGGCGCCGCCGGATCCCGGCGCACAGCGACGATTGTCATGTCGAATGCCGCCGCCCGCCGGACCACTTCCTCGCCGATATGCCCGAGACCGATAACGGCCAGCGTCTTGCCCGATAGTTCCGGCCGGACGGGCGGGATGGCGCGCCCAACGGCCCACTGGCTTTCCCAAACACCGCGCCGCAAGGACTGATCAACCAGGGTGAACTCCCGGGTCAGAGCGATCATGGCACCGATCACATATTCGGCGATCCCGGATCCATGCCCGTGAACATTCGCCAACGCCACTCTCGGTCCAAGCGCACTAGTATCGACCCGGTCGAGACCCGCCCCGGGGACCTGGACCAGCCGGAGGCTCGGAGCCGCCTCGGCGATCCGGCTCGAAAACGCCATCGAAACCAGCACCTCGACGTCCGAAAGCTCAGCCAGCAGAGCATCCTCGTCCCCCGCGATGATCTCGCAGGGTATCGAAAGTCTTTGCCGGACGGCCTCGACCAGCGTCTTGGAGAACCCTCCCTCGAATGCGACCTTCATGTGCCCTCCCCTATTCCGGCATTGGCCAGGAGCTTGCCGCCGGGCCAGCGCGTCCGCACTATGGATAGGCTCGAATTTGCCAGCAACTACGTGGCGGGTAGTCATGAACGAGGGCACGGGATTTCCGGCTCGCCTGGTCCGGTGGCGCAGAAGCCGCGGCCTGTCACAACTGCAGCTCGCCCTGTCCGCGGGATGTTCGCAGCGCCATGTAGGTTTTCTCGAACTCGGCAGGACCAGGCCGAGCCGCGACATGGTGCTGCGCCTCGCCGAGGTGCTGGATATTCCGCTGCGCCAATCCAACGATCTGCTGCTGGCCGCCGGTTTCGCGCCGGTCTGGCGGGAAAGCGCCTTGGACGACACCTCCCTAGCGCCGGTCAACCGCGCGTTGGATCATATCCTGACCCAGCAGGAGCCGTTTCCCGCTGTCGTTGTCGATCGGCGATGGAAACTCCTGCGAGCCAACAGGGCCGCGGTACGGTTCGTCGAGTTCCTAGTCGGCCCGCTCGAACCGGGGGCGCCGGTGAACCTCGCCGACGCTCTCGCCGCTCCGGATATTCTGAAGCCGTATTTGACGAACTGGAATGAGGTTGTCGCCTATTTCGTGCGCACGGTGGAAGCGGATGCCCTCGCCGACGGGACCACCGAAACGGCGGACCTTTTGAGCCGGCTCATGACCTATCCGGGTGTCGAGGGAGCGGCCTCGGACCTCCTGTTGGGCGGGACCGAGGGGCCGGTCCTGCCGATGTATTTCGAAAAAGACCGGACCCGATTCGCGCTTTTCACGACGATTGCCACGCTCGGCACGCCCAAGGACATCACGTTGCAGGAACTCCGGATCGAAAGTTTCTTTCCCATGGACGAGGCAACCAGGGAGGTCTTCAGTGCCTGGGAGGCGTAACCGCCAAAGGCACCGGCCCCGCAACGATGACACGGGTTAGCATGTCCGCTAAGAATGAGTGTTTGGAGTCGCGCCGCCCATTGTTGGGGGAATCGTGCGACGCCAAGCGACAGCTTTGGATTACGCCTGCGATTGGACGACGATGCGTTTGCGAAAATGGCAGCGGGAGCTGATCGACGGTTTTCCCTCCATACTGGCGCAACACCGCCGGTTCATTCTGAAAGCCCCGACGGGGGCCGGAAAGACCGTACTTGCAAGCGAGATCGTCTCCACCTTCTTTGCGAACCGCAAGATCCTCGTGCTCTGCCATCGCCTGGTTCTGCTTGAGCAATTGCAGAGCGCGCTCGGCGAAAAGCACCGGGTTCATAAGCTCGAAGCGGCGGACGCAAGGCCGGTTTTCCAGGACTACGACATCCTGCTTTCAACCAATATGCGGGCCCTCGACCTGTTGGAGGATGCAATCGCGCTTGCCGATCTGATCATCGTCGACGAGGCGCATCGAATTTCGCCGAATGGGAAAAGCTACAAGCAGATCATCCAGGCCTTTGAAAAACGCGGTAAGCCGGAGGCGCGGTTCATCGGCCTCACCGCCTCGCCGGAACGTCGCACCGGCGACCAGAAGGATCAGCTCGGCCTCGCCTTCGACGCGATCATCGACTGCGCCGACATCGCCACGCTGATCAAGGAAGGTATTCTGGTACCGCCGGTCTACCGGCCGCATTTCGTCCACGACCTGGATCTGACCGGGATTGATATAAGTTCCGGCGACTTCCCGGTCGCCACGCTGGCGCCGGCGATCGTCCGCTCCTCGATGATCGACTACGCTCTGCTCGCCTATGCCGAGGAGCGGACCCGGATGACGCCGCGCCCGATCTCGGCCTGGTTCTGCCCGGATGTAACGGTTGCCGAAGCGACGCTGGCCCGGATCCTCGCTCTCGGCGTTTCGGCGGCGATCGTTACCGCGAAAACCCCGATCCGCGAGCGCATGAAGCTCCTGGCGCGGCACGAGACCGGCGAGATCGAGGCGATGGTCTCGGTCGGGGTCTTGGCCGAAGGCTGGGACAATCCGCACTGCAACGTCATCGTGCATCTCCGCCCGACCCTCTCCAAGGTGTTGTGGGGGCAAACCGTCGGCCGCGGATTGCGGACC
>JAYQSQ010000008.1:0-5337 GCA_038146985.1 Alphaproteobacteria bacterium | reverse complement strand
TTGGGCACATAGGTCAGGGTCACCAGACCGATCAGTGCCTCCGGCACCGAGGCAACAAAGTATCCGAGGTTCAGGGCGTTGACGTAGTTCTTGGTATCCAGCACCGCGGTCCCGGCGGCGCACAGGGCGAGGATCAGGAAAAAGATGAGGAGGTGAGACGTATAAAGCTGCCAGATCCGGTTCATTACCCGGGCAAGGCCATACCAGAATCCGGCCCTGACGAAAGTACCGCCGAACGCGATCGCCGCCGCGTATCCCGAGCAGAACACGAACATCTCGGCCGCGTCCGACCAGCCGTAGCGCGCGGGGATGTAAAACGCCCACATATTGCCGGGAACATGCGCGATGAAAATGATGAGCATCGCGACACCGCGGAAGAAGTCCAGCCGGGGGTCTCGTCGCTTGGTTGGTTGGCCCATCTCGCCCCACGGAATTATTTTTTTCCGACTCTGGTCGGCCGCGTTCAATCGCATCATTTAATAACGGAATGGTCATGGGGCCAGTCAAATAACTCTCGCGAGATTGTGAAGCGAGTTGGCGTGACATTCCCCTTGGAAAACCGACGTTTAGAGCTTCCGATGGCACGGCGAAGTCGGCGACGAGCGCACGTGTCCGGCGCGGCGATAGCGGGTCCGCGGAATGGCGCAATGCCGAGAGTTATGAGTACAACAAGACTATAGGGGCACTTGGGTGATTTCGACGGATGAGGATGCGGCTCAGCTTCCCGGCGACGGTGGCTATGTGCCAAACATGAGGGCAAGGCGCTGGACGTTTCTGGCGCTGGTTCTGGCGACGATGTCCGGTCTCACCGCGTCATTGGCCGCTCTGCTGCTCCCTGGAGGACTAACCGGTTTCGAGATCGTGCTGATCGTGCTCTTCGCGCTCAATACGCCCTGGCTGTCGATCGGCTTCTGGAACGCGGTAATCGGATTCGCGCTTCTGCACGGGGCAGGGAACTGGCTCCACCGAATTGTCCCGATCCGGGGTCATGGCGATACCGAGTCCGGGATCACCACCCGGACCGCCATCATCATGCCGGTGTACAATGAGGATCCGGATCGGGTGATCGGACATCTTCGCACCGTCAGCCAATCCCTTGACGCGACCGGTTTGTCCGAGCAGTTCGATATCTTCTTGTTGAGCGATACGAACCGGCCGGACCTTGCCGCCGAGGAAGAACGGCTCTTCGATCAATGGCGCGACGCGGACCCTCGTCCCGAACGCCTGCACTATCGCCGTCGGACCGTGAATACGCGCCAGAAAGTCGGCAATATTGAGGATTTCTGCGAGCGCTGGGGGGACGGTTACGACCATATGGTCGTGCTGGACGCGGACAGCCTGATGTCCGGCGCGGCGATCCTCCGGCTGGTCCGGCTCATGCAGGCCAATCCGAAACTGGGGATTCTGCAGAGCCTGGTGACCGGCTTGCCGGCGGTCAGTGTCTTTGCGCGAGTATTCCAGTTCGGCATGCGCCACGGCATGCGCTCCTACACCACCGGCAGTGCCTGGTGGCAGGGCGACGAAGGGCCCTATTGGGGCCACAATGCGATCGTCAGGCTGGCACCATTCCGGGCGCATTGCCGGCTGCCCAGGCTTTCCGGCAAGGCGCCCCTCGGCGGCGAGATCTTGAGCCATGACCAGGTCGAGGCGGTGATGATGCGCCGCGCCGGTTTCGAGGTGCGTGTGCTGCCCATCGAAGACGGCAGCTTCGAGGAGAATCCGCCCACCTTGCAGGATTTCATCAAGCGTGACCTACGCTGGTGCCAAGGCAACGTGCAGTATCTGAAGCTTCTGTCGATGCCGGGCCTTAGACCGTTGGGCCGACTACAACTGCTGTTGGCGATCATGATGTATACCGCCGCGCCGGTCTGGTACGCGTTCATGCTGACGGGAATGGCCCAGTTCATCCACGGCGGGATGACCGCAACTGTCGGCCTCAACGAGGAGATCTTCGGCCCTACCCGAATTGAGGCGGCGGGCGTGAGCGGCGGTGTGGTTCTGTTCATCACGATCCTCGCGATGAACTTCGCGCCCAAGATCCTCGGGGTCGCCGACGTGCTGCTCAGGCCGGGAGAGCGGGCGCGCTACGGTGGTGGTCCGGCCCTGGTGATCGGGGCGGTGACCGAGGCGGTTTTCTCGATGCTGATCGCACCAGTGGTCGCCCTCGCCCAGACAATATTCTTGGTCGGATTGTTCATCGGGCGAAAGGTGACCTGGGATGCGCAAACCCGCGACCAGCATAGCGTGACGGTCGCCGAGGCGTTCCGCGGGCTGTGGCCACAGATGCTGATGGGGCTGATCTTTGCAGCCGGATTGACGGTCTACGCGCCGGAATTCCTGATCTGGGGCGCGCCGGTCACCCTCGGTCTGCTGCTCGCGGTTCCCTTCGCGTCTCTTACGTCACGCCCCGATATCGGCCTTGCCGCCGCCAGGGCAGGGCTTTGTTCCATTCCGGAAGAGCGAGAACCCTCCGTCGAACTCCTGTGGCTAGGCTATGGTCCGGAGATGATAAGCGGCCTACCGCGTCGCGCCAGCTTCGGAGAACTCATGCGGCCTTTGCCGTCGGGAGATCAAGGCGACTGAGTGTGCCCTGGCAAGGCAAGTCCGCCGCTTCTATTGTCGGTCACGATCCGATATCGAAGAGGAACCGTGCCGATGCCCGATGAGGATGGCAATGCCGTTGCGGGTAATCCGTGGACCGTGCTGGAGAAACGTGTTGCCTATGACAACGCCTGGATCCGGGTGGTCGAGCATGACGTCCTGAACCCGGCGGGGAACCCGGCGCTCTACGGCGTTGTCCATATGAAGAATCTGGCCGTTGGGGTGCTTCCCCTCGATGACGAGGGCCAGACCTTCCTGGTCGGCCAGCACCGGTTCCCGAGGGACTATTTCAGCTGGGAACTGCCGGAAGGCGGCGGGTCACCTGACCTGCCGGCGGAAGTATCGGCTGCCCGGGAACTGCGTGAGGAGACCGGCCTTCAGGCTGGTTCCTGGCATTCGTTCCTGCGCATGGATCTCTCCAATTCGATTACCGACGAGACGGCCGTGGGCTTCATCGCCTGGGATCTGGAACAGTTTTCTCCGGCCCCTGAAGAGGCGGAGAAGATCATTATCCGCCGGATCCGTTTCGCTGAGGCTCTGGACATGGCCGTTTCCGGGGAAATCGCGGACACCTTCACCTTGGCCATGCTGTTCAAGGCGCGTCTGCTGGCGGACCGGCAGCTACTGCCGCCGCCGGTGATGGAACGGATCGCGCTCGGATCGTAGCCGTTGCGTGCTACGGCCGTGCCCACATGCGCATCAGATTCAGCCGGCCCTTTTCAAGGCTGCGGATCACCTCGGCGTCACCCTTACTCGTGACGAGGATCTCAGCCGCGTTGGCGAGATCAGCCAGGACTTCGCGCTGTTGGGGATCGGGAACCATGCTCTCGATCCAGGTCACGGCGGCGAGCCGACGCCCCTTGGTGATCGGATTGACCCGGTGGGTGAAATGGGTCGGATAAAGCACCGCGTCGCCCGGCGTGAGCTTGTAGGAGTGTTCCCCGAAAGGGGATTCCAGGATCAGCTCGCCACCTTCATAGGCATCAGGCGCATTGAGAAAGATCGTGATCGAGAGGTCTGTGCGCATCCCCGGATAGGGTCCCATCAGCGCGGCGTCGATATGGCGGTCGTAGCGTTCGCCTTGTTTGTAGGAATTGAAGATCGGTGACAGGATTCGGCGCGGCAGGGCGACCTGATTGAACGTCTCGTTGCGCCGCATCGTCCCCATGACCAGCTCGGACAGTTCTCGATAGTCGGGGCTGTTGGGCGGCACCTGGGTGTTTTTCTTCAACTCGGAGCCGAGGACGCCGCCGCTCATACTCCCGTCCGCGAAGGGCATGGACAGAAGCTTCGTTGCGATCGTGCGCACCTGATCCTTGGAAAGCAGTTCTGAAATCACCGCGACCATGTCGACCTCGTCTTCCTTGTCGACCGTGAGTCTAACCAACCGGGGGACGGCGTGAAAGCGTGACGGCGGGCCCGTTCCACCAGGGATGTCGAGTCTTGCCGGGCCGGGGGGAAAACTTTGCCCGGCGCGGTTTGCGTTCCCGACAAAATCCTTGAAATCCGGTGGTTTCCTTCCGGCACGGCTCTTGCGTTTCCTAAGGGCAGAAAACCGAGAACGCCTTGAAAAGAGCGAGTGGGAGACGATCATGTCCTTGAGTGCGGTGCTGAAAGCGGGTCTGAGCGAGCGCGACACCGGAGAAACCGGAAGCGGTTCGGGCTGGGACCCTTATCCCGACGGAGGACAGACAAGATCGACCCCGGTGCTCAAGGCGGTATCTGGAAAAAAAGCGGCCGCTGGACAACCGACGCTGGATATCGGCCTTTCCGACTCGCTTCCCAAACCCAAGGTGACGGCTCCCGCGACCCGTAAGCCCGCCAACGCGAATGCCAGCGGCCAGCGCGTGGCGCCACAGATCGGCACGCGCCGCGCGGCCGGCCCTCGCGAAATTTCCGTCGCACCGGCGCTCAAGCCCGCTGGGCAGGTGAACCCGCAGCAATATATCCGCGAGCTCGACCGCTATCATGCCGAGCAGAACCGCCATCAAACACGGGACGCGGTCATGGATGTGGCTTCCCACGAGGTGGAGCGTGTCGCCCGCCTCGCCGCCAGGGTAAGGGGCCGCTACATTGCCAAGCTCCTGGATGCCGGCAACTCCGAGCAGGCCGGCCTGAAAGAGGCCGAACTCGCCGAGCTGCGGCGTTACCGGGAGTCCCATGAAGAGCTTTGCCACGGGCTTGATCTGCTGAAAGCGGCGATTGCCGAGGGAGATATCAGCATCTCCGGAATGATCCGCCAGTAGCGGACATCGAAGAACAACACAAATACACCCAGAGCAGACCGGGGTCGCGCGCCAGAGCGGCCCCGGTCATTTTTTGGGCCTTTTTCTTGGTCGCGTGTTCCGAGCCTTTGTGGCATTCATCCCCTTGCTGGCGGCTAGGAGGATGAGGGATGAGCCTCGACGATTCGGTGGTTTCGGCCTTTCGCGAAGACGGAGCTACGGTCTTGCGCGGTGTTTTTTCCGACGCATGGATCGACACCCTGCGCCGCGGCGTGGACGTCAACATGAACACGCCGGGACCCTACACCCGGGGCTATACCAAGTACGGCGCGCCGGGACATTTCTTCGGCGATTACTGCAACTGGAGCCGGATCGAGGAGTATCGGTCCTTCTTCTTCGACTCGCCCGCCGCCGAGATCGCGGGCGATCTTATGGGCTCCGACAAGGTCAATCTGTTTCATGAACATGTCCTGGTGAAGGAACCCGGTACGCTCGACCGCACGCCCTGGCA
>JAYQSQ010000007.1:0-13635 GCA_038146985.1 Alphaproteobacteria bacterium | reverse complement strand
ATGCGCCAGGAACGCATGGTGCCGAATTTTGAGTCCGTGAAAGCAGCCGCCTCGAACGGTCCGGCGCCATCCGAGAACGCGACGCCAAACGGCGCCGAGACCGCGGAAGCCGGGACGGTCGAAGCAAACGCTGGGGCGGATCAAGAGGATCACGGCACTCCCCGATCATGACCCCGCCAGCCGGCACCTGCAGATCACGACCACGGCCTAGCTAGAAGGCTTAGGAACCGAACTCGAGGCCGTCGTTCAAGTGCTCGAGCGGCATCCGGATCCGCCATCAAAAAGCGGTATTGTCGCCTTTCTAAGGCCAAGGATTGCCGAATCGACGCCAAGCGGTTAGTGTACGCTCCGTTTTTCTGGAGGGGTTGAGTTCAGCGATGCACCGCGCCCGTTCCCGCAAATCCGTGTTCTGCGCCCTCGCGGCGCTGTCGGCGCTGGTGCTTCCATCGAGCCTCTCGGCCAATGACGGCCGCGTCACTAAGTCGCTCGCCCCGCATCTTCTGAAAGCGAAAGCTCAGACCCGTATCCTTCGTCACGATGACGGCGTAGCGTCCCGGGCCTGCTTGAAAAAAACCTTTTCCGCCGTGTCCGTGGTCACCAAGCCATCCTCGAAGACGGCATCGAGATCGAACGGCAAGGTGTACCAGGAACGTAAATGGCAGGAGCAGTGGGTGCTGGACCGATGCGGTACGGAGATCGGGTACCGTGTTTTCTTCACCGATGTCGGTGACGGCGGCGCCTATTTCGCGTTCACTCAGACCGACTAGCCGCCGAAATTACCAGCACCGCCTCTGTATTTGTCTGAAATCGTTCCGGCCTGATTTCATCCCCTTGTGCGCCATTGCGGGACCAACCATATCCCCCCGGCTCGGCAGCCCGCCGGCCTCCGTAGCGCCGGCTTCCGCGCTATGAGTTCTCGACATGCACCGCACATTGCAGACCGGCCGGAAAATCGGCCCAATCGCTACGGCATCGATCGTGGCGATTCTCGCTTATATCACTCTGGAGGGTGTCGCCGAGGCGATCACCTGGGGCGCTCTCGGCGTTTTCCATGTGCCCGATACGATACTCTATTCAATCTTGGGCATCGTTCTCTTGGCTGGCATCTGGCCAGCCGCCGTTCTTTTTAAAGATACGATGAAAGCGGAGCAGGCACTGCAGGCAGCATGCGACGGCGCCGGCATCGGACGCTGAGATGGAATTTCTGCTTATGACCGCCGGTCTGGGCTTGTTGATCGGCGGCGGTGAACTTTTGGTCCGAGGGTCCGTCGCGCTGGCCACGCGCCTGCGGGTTTCTCCTATGGTGATCGGTCTTACGGTCGTGGGGTTCGGCACCTCGGTCCCGGAACTTGTGACAAGTGTGGATGCGGCACTCGCCGGATCTCCGGGAATTGCCATCGGCAACGTGATTGGCAGCAACACCGCGAATATCCTCCTCATCGTGGGTGCCGCGGCAATCCTTTATCCGCTGGCGCCGTCGCTTGATACGATCCGACGGGATTGCGCGATGCTGGCCGGGGCGACGGTGATCGGCGTCGCCGTGATCATGTTCGGATCGCTCACCCGGGCAACCGCCGCCTTCCTGCTGGCCGGACTCGTGATCTATGTCTATTTGAGCTTTCGAACCTCCGCGAAAAGCGCTGATACGTCGTCCGAAGCGTTCAAGGAAACAAGCACCCTTCCGAACACAGGTCTTTCCCTCGCCCTTGTCGCCGTCGGACTATGCTTCACGATCTTTGGCGCGCAGTGGCTGGTCGATGGCGCGATCGCCACGGCTCGCGGACTGGGAATATCCGAAACCTTTCTGGGACTGACCATTGTCGCGGTCGGCACATCGCTGCCCAAACTCGCCGCCTCCACCGAAGCCGCGCTGCGCCGTCAATCCGACATCGCCTTCGGGAACATTGTCGGCAGCAACATCTTCAATATTCTCGGTATCCTCGGCGCCGCCGCCATGGCGCGGCCCCTGACGGTGCCGAGCAGCATCGCGTCAATGGATATCCTGGTCTGCGCCGGTGCCACCGCCCTGCTGATCGGCATCGCCTTGCTGCGCCGCCGCTTCGGCCGAATGACGGGTCTGGTTTTCCTTGTTGGATATGTCGGGTATCTCCTGTTCCTGGGAAGCGCGGAGATAAGTTAGCGGAGCTGCCATGCCCCATCTGTTCGTCATCACCGGAGATCATTTCCGCGCCGACCCCACCAAGCACGGCGCGGCTTATGGTCCGGAGGATTTGAAAACTCACACGGCAATGGTCGAGGCGCTTGAAAGCCTCGGCCGTTTTCAGCTCACGGTCTGCAACGATCACAGCGAGCTTTTCGAACGGCTGAACAGAGCCCGTCCGGATCTGGTCGTGAACTTCTGCGATACCGGCGTTCGGAACGTGCCCAGCCACGAACTGCACCTCCCCGCCTGGCTGGAGCTTCAGAACATCCCCTATACCGGCGCGACGCGCCAGGCGATGGCGATCTGCTACGACAAGCAGATCGTGCGCCTCGTCGCCGGGGAAATCGGCATCGAGGTCCCACGGGAACGCTACCTGCCATGGAGCGAAGAACGCGATACGCTGCCAGACATCTATCCAGCGCTCCTGAAGCCGAACACCGCCGACGGCAGCGTGGGCATCACCAAGGATGCGGTCGTCACCGACGCGGCCGAGGCGCGCGCCTATCTGGCGTTCCTGGCCGAGGAACTGCCGGGCCGGGACGTGCTGTGGCAAGAGTATCTCCCCGGTCCGGAATTCGGCTTGGGGATGATCGGCAACCCGGAGGCCGGTTTGCGGGCACTTCCTCCCCTTCGGGTCGATTTTTCGTCACTGCCGGCGGGTCTGATGCCGATTCTCTCCTTCGAATCCAAGACCGATCCAGAGTCGCCCTACTGGACCGACATCCGTTTCGAGGCGGCCGGTCTCAACGACGCCACCTTGTCCCGCCTCACGGACTGGGCCGCCCGCCTGTTCCGTCGGCTCGGCCTGAGAGACTATGGCCGGTTCGATTTCCGCTGCGCGGCCGACGGCCGTCCGAAACTGCTGGAGGTCAATCCCAATCCGGCCTGGGCCAATGACGGCAAGCTCGCCTTCATGGCCGGGTTCGACGGAATCAGTTATCCGGCGATGCTGGAAAGCATCATCGACGCCGCGCTCGAAAGAATTCGACGCTCATAGGCAGTTCCGAGGGATGGCGATCACCCAGTTCCGGGACGCGAAGGGGACATCGTTCTCGAATGCGTCGAGATCGGCGCTGAACTGGAATGCCGCCGCCGTACAGGACAAACGGGTTCGGCAGTCGATACGGATCGCCCAGTCCTCGCGGCGCAGCATCGTCGAGAGGGCCAGTTCCGTCTGGGCCGAAAGCGGGTCGTCCTCCAGGATCCTGTAGCGTTTCATCAGCGTGTTGCCGAGGTCGAGGCCGATATCCTCCAGCCTGGCAAGCGATGCGCCACCAAGTTCGCCGCCGTCGCTCTTCAGCGTATGGGTCATCTCGTTCGTTGTAAGGTCGATCTCGATCCGCCGCGAAAGATCGAGATGGTGGAGTTTCTTGTGACGCCTGCCCGGCGCCTTGGCGGGCTCGGGAAACGGGCGCAATGCGTCGTCGCCTGGTGCTGCGGGCCGAACCGGCAGGATCAAGGTTCCCGTTCCAATCCGCGTCGTCAGGGTTACCGGCGCCGGCGCCGGCCAGACCATCGGCCAGTAGCTGGTTGAAAGCGCCAACCGCAGCGAATGGCCGGCGGGAACCTGTTGCGCCAAATCATCAAGGGTCAGTTCGATCCGATACCATTGACCGGGCACCAACGGCTGCGGCTGGTCGTGCCCGTCACGATGGCAAAGATTGAGCATGCCGTAAGAGATCCGTGCCGATGTGCCATCGGGATGAACATCGCAAAGCCGAGCCACCAGAAAGGCGACGGGCTCATCCGACTTGATGTCGAGGCTGAGCCGAGGGGCGCCGAAGATCTCGATCGCCTCTTCCAGCCCGTCACTGGTGAAAACCAGTGAACCACCGTCATCCGAGCGCTGATCGCGCGGGGCCTCACCGTCCGAGCCGAAACCGCACCACTCTCCCGCCCGAACCCCGAGCGTCTGGGGCGAACTGAACCAGGCTTCGTCCGGATCGCCCGGCAGGTCGGCAAGATGTCCCCAATCGAGATGCAGCACGCGGGACTGAATACGCGGGCTCGGCCAGACGTCCTCCGCGACCCAGCGTCCAGGGCGGGTTTCGTATTGCGGCATCGGTGGTGCGGACTCCTGCATCCAGACCCGCATCGCCGGTTCGTCCATGACTCCGATATCGATCCCTTTCAGCCAATGGTCCCACCACCGGACCGCCTCCTGCAGATAGCCGATGGCCGGTCCTGGTACCCCATTATGAGGAAAGGTATGTGCCCAGGGACCGACCAGTCCCTTCACTGGACCCTGGAGATTCGCGACCAGCCTTGAAACCGCGTTCGAATAACCGTCCGCCCAGCCGCCGATGGCGTAGACTGGGCAGCGGATCGCGGAAAAATCCTCGCAGACCGAACCGTGGCGCCAATACTCGTCTCGGGCCGGGTGGCGCATCCATAGCGCGGGGAAAGGTTCCAGAGCGTCAATGCGCCGGCGCCAACTATCGCGCCATTCGCCGCCGACGATCTCGGGATCCGGCGGCAGGGCATTGTTCATCATCAGAATGGAGCCCCACTGCATATTCTCGTTCAGCAGGCATCCACCCTTGTAATGCGCATCATCGGCATACCTGTCGTCGGAAGCGCAGAGTGTGATGATTGCCTTCAGCGCTGGCGGCTGGAGCGCCGCGATCTGCAGGCTGTTGAAACCGCCCCAGGAGATACCCGTCATGCCGACCGAGCCGTCGCACCAGGGTTGCTCCGCAAGCCACGCGATGACAGCGACCCCGTCCTCGAGCTCGGTCTGCGTGTATTCGTCCGAGATCGCCCCCTCGGAATCCCCGGTTCCCCGCACGTCGACCCGGATGCTGGCATAGCCGGACAACGCGTAATAGCGGTGCATGGGCTCGTCGCGGGCCCGCATGAAGTCGCGCTTGCGATACGGGAGATACTCCAAGATCGCCGGTACCGGCTCGGCCTCCGCGTTCCTAGGCAGCCAAAGCCGCGCCGCGAGCCGGGTTCCGTCGGGCATCGGGATCCAGACGTTCTCTATTTCGGTGATGCGGACCAGATCCTCGTCGCCGAAACCTTCCGGCGCCTCAACCATACTGAGCGCCGCCCGTGCGCGCCCGGCGGGCTTTCGCCGGTGTCAGGCACTGGGTGGACCAGAAGCTGAGCGCCAGTTTCTCGCGCATGCGCAAGCCAAGGTCGAAATCGAAGGTGTTGACGATCGCGAGCCGGAAGCCGCCCGGCGGCATCGCATGCCAGGCCGGCGGACGGTCTTCGTGGAAGGTCACCTGGAGGCTTTCAATGCCCGGCGTCGCGCGAATCTCTGCCAGCAGATCGGCGGGCGGATGGGAATATTGCAGGCCGTGTCCACCGAAAAGCACCACACTGAAACCGTCCCGCCGGTTCGAGTCGTCGTATTGCCACTCGCCCTTCTCATACAAAGATACCACCGATCCGACCCAGTCTTTGCCTCCGTAGAGATCCGGCCATTGATCCGCGAACCGCAGATGAACCTCGATGATCTTGCCGCCGATGGTCTCGAAATTCATCATTCCCGTGTAGTCGGCAAGATTGACCGAGATCCAATCCGAGAGATAGTCCTCGATCTCCGGGCGATGCTCGGCGAGCACCGTCCAGTAATCGAACATCCCGCCCTCCAGGGGCGTGCCGATGACATGACGTTGCCAGACCGCCTTGCCCGAGACGACCGCCACATCGGTGGAGACATGCTCGCCGGTGAGCATGGGCATCCAGATATGACCAGGCCGCTGATTCGCCTTGTACTCGCGCAAGGTACGGATCACCCGGCTGCCAATTCCCATGCCGCGCATGTTGAAGACCGGCTTGGAGAAAACCGGGAACGACGGCGGCTCAAGCCCGTGAGGTCCGCATTGAAAACCTTGGCTTTCCGCCACGCGCAGCTTGTCATAGACCCACCGGTGCCTGGGAAACCAAAGCCAGGAGTCGCCATCTTCGGTCGGGATAAGGACGTCGTCGGGGCAGGGTACGCTCTCGAAATACTGAAGGCGCCAGGGGTCGGTTTCTCGGATCGGCATGGCGATTCCCGGAAATGACTAACAGAAAAATTAGATGACCAAGAGTGGCCAAGCAGCGCGCTCGACGCCAGCAAAACATCTTGCGACTTGAAATCAGGATGCCACGTCGCCAGCACAGGCCGCGGCGGAACCTGCTTCAGGCGCTGGTCCGCCCGAGCAGCGCTCGGAACCGATCGCCGGCTGCCGCCAAGACTTCCCGGCGGTCGAAAACCCTTGATCCTTCAAGACAGGGATGGACATTCGCGAACAAGGCATCGCCGTCGCCGGAAATCTGGAAGGTTCCGCGCTCAAGCATTATCGTCGGAACACCGCAAGACCCGGCGATCGCCACCACCGCGTTATCGACGGACACAACGATATCCAGCTCAGTGAGAAGCGCCGCCACGCGGTCAAGCTCGTTCCGCTGATCAATGCCGGGGGGATCGTGAACCTTGATCTGCCGCCGCTCGGCCAGCGCCTGAAGCTCCTCCGACGCATCGACATAGACCACGGATACGAAGATCGCTTGATCGCCGCCAAGCGCGTCGACGACATCTTCAAGGGTGAAATAAAAATCGGAACGGACCGCATCCACGCTGCCGGATCGCCAGGATATCCCGACCTTCGGCGCGTCTCCGAGGGAACGCAGCCACTCGGCCCAGTGGCCACGCTCCGTGGGATCGGCGCGGATATAGCCGCGTTCCAGCGCCGGACGCCCAATGCCGACGCCAAATCTCTCCATAAGGTCGGCCGCCAGGACATGGCGGGTCGGCTGATAGGCGCCGCAGATCTCCCGGTAATCCCAGACCGGCCCGCCTTCCGCCCGCTCGGTGATGGTTCGGGGAAAAAACCGGATGTCCGGGAAGGAGCGCTGGAAAAGGGCGAGATTCCGAGGATCGCACTCCACCAGCAGCGCGCTTTTGATGCGTAACAGGTCCGGCAGACAGCTCAGGAACAGATATTCATCACCGAGGCCCTGTTCGGCACAGACCATGAGCAGGCCATCGGGTGCCGCCGCGTCGCTCCAAACCGGCGGCAGGCCCAGGCGCGGATACTCGTCCGGCAACCAGCGCCGTCTTCGGTAAAGCTTCCAGCCGCGGGCAACATCGCCGAGAAGCAACTCGCCGAACGCGGCCCAGACCGCCAACTGATGAGACTTGGGATCGATCACCAGCCCCCGGTTGGCGGCGTCGAGAGCCTGCCGGTAAAGATATTTCCGGTTCACGCTGTCGGAGAACGTCAGATAGGCCGAGATGAGGTCCGGTCGCAGGATCATCGCCTTCCTGGCCGCCGCCATGGCGGGCACGTCTTCCAGTCTCTCGCAAAGCTTGCTGGCATAGAGGCTCCAATTGACTCCGTCGCCCGGCGCGATGGTGACGCTCCGCCTCGCCAAACCGATGGTCGATTCCAGCGAGGCCAATATGCCGTATCCGTCCTTTTCGTCCGGCTGAACGACGATCGCCTTCCTGACCACGCGCCGGACCTCGTCCTTGCGATCGAGCTTGAGCAAAAGACGGGCGAGCGGGAGAAGAAAGCGCGGCACGGGCCCGCCCAGCGACACGGCGGCGCGCAGTTCGGTCACGGCTTCCTCGTCGCTATCCAGGCGCCGGAGCGCCGCCGCCAGCGCCAAGCGGTACTCCGGATTATCCGGAGCCAAGTCGACTGCCTCGCGCGCCTTTACCAAGGCCTCCCGATAACGTCCGACCTGATCGAGGGAGACCGCGAGATTGTATGTTGCCTCATGCAGGCTGGGCTGCAGGCGGGCAGCGGTCCCAAAAGAATGGATCGCTCCTTCCAGATCGCCCAATCCACGCTGCACCGCGCCGTAGTGATTCAGGATGGAGGCCGATTTCGGCCGCAACGCCACCGCCTTGCCGAGAATGCCGACCGCGTCCCGGTTGTTTCCGGTCTGATGCAGCAATACGCCGTAAAGGTCGAGGGTTTCGGGCTGATCCGGATGCGCGCGCAGGATCTCCCGGTAGGTCTCCGCTGCTTCGGCAAACCGACCGGATTGATGCAGCGCCAGCCCATGCTGTAAAGCCTGGAGCAATCGGTCGGCGCCCGTCGGGCCACTATGCGACATCTTGGATCGGTCCCTGACATACAGAGGATTTTTTTAATGGTTTGGTGCCGAAAACACCATGGCGCTCCGATTTCGCGCACGCCATGGGATCATCGTGACTATATGGCGACCCTTTAAACGACGCTGAAAACCGCCGGAACATGACCATTTGGAAAGCCCCGGGATACAGGATACATTTCAGGCATCCCAGAACCGGGGTTCGATGGTGCCGTATCGATTCGAGTATCCAACCGTCGCCGCGCCTTCTGTCCTTAGGTTGTGGACCGGGTCCGACGATTCTTCCCAAGGTTCAGAATGATCCTTTTATTGAGCCTCGAGTTCTGCAACGTGAAATCGGTGGAACAGGCGTTTGAACGTATCGGCGTCCCAATCACTCTAGGCGCTTCGGCGCGCGACGTGGAAGCCGCCGACGTCGTCATCCTTCCCGGCGTCGGTGCCTATAAGCAGGCCATGACCCGGCTTGCCGAGGCTGATCTGCCGGCAGCGCTTCGGGCTCACGCACTGGAGAGGGGCCGGCCTTTGGTCGGCATCTGCCTCGGCATGCAACTGCTCGCGGACGAGAGTGTCGAACATGGTCGCCACGCGGGTCTCGGCATCATCCCCGGAACCGTCGAAAGGCTTTCCTCCAACGGCACCAAGGATCGCGTACCCAACATGGGCTGGTCCGATCTCGATGTTCCACCGGAAAGCCCCGCCTATCTGCGAGCATTCGACGGCGAGGCCTGCTACTTCGCGCACAGCTATCATTTCATCGCCCGGAAAGCGGCCGATGTGGCCGCCACGATCACCCATGGCAACCGCCGCGTCGCCGCGGTGATCGCCCGCGACAACATCATCGGCATGCAGTTCCACCCCGAGAAAAGCCTCGACATCGGTCTGGAGATCCTGAAATCCGTCATGGACCATGTCATGGCCTCTCTCACGACGGGACGGCGGTCATGAACTATCCGAGGCTGATCCCCCTGGTCCTGCTGAAACAAGGCCTGGTCGTGCGCAGCGCCGGATTTCACACGCACCAGGTCATCGGCAACCCCATAAGCACCATCGGGCGGTTCTCGCATTGGAACGCCGATGAGTTGATCATCATCGACATTAGCGATTCGGACCATCACGACCTTCGCCGGGACGACCTTCAGCAACGCTATGCCGGCCAATCCGTACTGGACGTCCTGGCGGAGATCACCAAGGTTTGCTTCATGCCCCTGACCTTTGGTGGCCGGATCGTCTCGCTGCTCGACATCGAACGGCGCCTGGCGACCGGCGCCGACAAGGTATCGATCAATACCGCCGGCGTGGACGATCCCGGTTTCATTCGCACGGCGGCGGAGAATTTCGGCAGCCAGGCCATCGTCGCCAGCATCGACGTGCTGCGCCATCCGGACGGCCGACCGGAAGTGTATGTCGGCTCGGGCAAACGGGCGACCGGTCTCGCTCCCGTTGATTGGGCGCGGCGGGTCGAGGATCTGGGGGCGGGTGAAATCCTGCTCAACTCGATCGACCGCGACGGTCAGGGCAAGGGGTACGACCTGGACTTGATCCACGAGATCACCGAGGCGGTGACCGTCCCGGTAATCGCCTGCGGCGGGGTCGGGCGCTACGAGGATCTGTCACCGGGTATCCTGCAAGCCGGTGCCAGCGCCGTGGCGGCGGCCAATATCTTCCATTTCTGCGAACTGTCCTATCCGTTCGCCAAGAAGCAGATGATCGAGGACGGGGTCCCCCTGCGCCCGGTCAAGCTGAACAGCCGCTGGTTCCCGCGCGAGCCAATCTACGACCAGCCGGCCGAGGAAGCGCGGGTCAATGACCGTCTGACGCGCGCTTCCGAGCGCCGGTATGCTGCCGCGACGCCGGGGCCAAGGGCGCCCATTCGTTGGTGCAAGAAGTGTCTCTATCCCTCGATCAGCGCGGCGCCCATGGAGTTTGACGAGGAGGGCGTGTGCACCGGTTGCCGGATGTCGGTGCTGAAGGACACGATACCGCCGTCAGAATGGGACCGGCGAAAGGCTTTGCTGAAGGATATCTTGGAACGCAACCGGTCGCGTGACGGATCGCGGCACGACTGCGTCATCGCGGTCAGCGGCGGCAAGGACAGCTGGTTCCAGATCCATGTGATCAAGAACGAGCTCGGGCTGAACCCACTGCTGGTCACCTATGACGGTAACAACTGGACGGAAGTCGGATTCCGAAACCTTCTACGTATGAAGGAGGTGTTCGGCTGTGACCATATCGTGGTCTCTCCGTCGACCGACACGCTGAAGAAACTGAACCGGCTCGGAGTCGAAATCCTGGGCGATATGAGCTGGCATGCCCATGTGGGGATCACCACCGTGCCGGTCAGAGTGGCCGTCGAAAACAAGATCCCGATCGTCATTTGGGGCGAGCACGGTTATCTGGACCTGTGCGGGCAGTTCGACCTCGACGACTTTCCCGAGATGAGTTTCCGCGACCGGCTCGAGCATTTTGCGAGAGGCTATGAGTGGAACTACTTTGTCGGCCGCGAGGGACTGCAGGAACGGGACCTTATTCACTGGCGGTATCCGAGCGATCAGGAACTATACGACCTCGATTGCCGGGGGATCTATCTCGGCAACTACGTGTTCTGGGATGCCAACAAGCATGTCGAACTGATCATCGACAAATACGGTTTCGAGCTTCCGAAGGAGCCGTTCGACCGGACCTACCGGATGATGTCCAACCTGGACGACATGCACGAGAACGGAGCGCACGACTATCTGAAATTCATCAAGTTCGGCTACGGGCGATGCACCGATCACGTGTCCAAGGATATTAGGGCAGGGCTCATGACCCGGGAGGAAGGGATCGAGCTGATCAAACGCTACGACCCTGTCAAACCCAAGGACCTTTACCGGTGGCTGTCCTATGTGGGGATGGACGAGGACCGGTTCGACCGGATCGCCGATACCTTCCGGGACCCGCGTGTCTGGTGGACGGAAGACGGGGAATGGAAACGCCATGAGATATCCTGAATTAGGGTCGGCGCATTCCCGTGGAAAGATGAGATGGCCGAGGATCTAGGCGAGCCCCTTTCGGTGGCGGATCTCTGCCCTGACGACCTCACGGAAGCCTGGGAGCAGGCATTCAAGCGCGACATCGACCGCCTGCACCGCGCCAAGGACCGGATCGTCGACGTCGATTGCCCGGCATGCGAGAGTCAGAGGCACACCTACGCGTTCGAGAAATACGGCTTCCGCTATGCCCGCTGCGAGGCCTGCGGAACCCTCTTCATGACACCTCGGCCGTCGGAAGAGCTGATGGCGGAATATTACGCCAATTCCGAGAACTATGCCTTTTGGAGCACCCATATCTTTCCGGCGACCGACGCGGTACGGCGCGACAAACTCCATGCGGGGCGGCTCGAACGGGTGATCGCGCTGTGCGGGCGTCACGGCGTGCCGACCGGCACCCTTGTCGAGGTCGGCGCCGGCTACGGAACCTTCGGGTCGCTCGCCGTGGAAAGCGGCCGTTTCCATCGGGTCGTCGCGATCGAGCCGACGCCGGAGATGGCGGCGGCCTGCAGGACGGCCGGTCTCGAGGTTGTCGAAAGCCGGATCGAAGACATCGACGACGACGCCCTCGCCGCCGACGTTCTGGTTTCCCTGGAGGTTGTCGAGCACCTTTTTGCACCAAAGACCTTTGTCGCACGCTGCGCCGGGCTGCTGAGACCTGGCGGGCTGCTTATCCTGTCCTGCCCCAACGGCGAGGGTTTTGACATCGCGACCTTGGAGGCCGGGTCCCAGGCGATCGATGTCGAGCATGTCAATCTGTTCAATCCCCGTTCGATCGAAGGCCTGCTGGAACGGAACGGATTTTCCGATATCTCGGTATCCACGCCGGGCCGGCTGGACGCGGAAATCGTCCGCGACGCGGCTCTTAAAGGCGATTTCGATCTATCGGACCAGCCCTTCCTCCGGCGCGTGCTGATCGACGAATGGGAGACTCATGGCTGGCCATTTCAGCAGTTCCTCGCCGAGGCGGGGATGTCCTCGCATATGTGGGTGACGGCACGGCGGCGACCGGCATAGAAACGGCTTGACGGCCGGCCGGTCAGTTGACCGTTACGACGTTGCCGAGAAACTGGTCCGTCACCCTCTCCCAGTCCGACGCCTCGGCGAAGCGCCGGCAGGCCCAGGGGGATTTTCCGAGGGCCGCCAGCGCGGCTTGCCCAAGGTCTTCATCAAGGACGCCATGCTCGGCGTCGACCGGCCCGCTCGCGCCGAACACATCCAGCGGACCGGGCACGGGATATCCGGCAACCGGGACTCCGCAGGCCAGAGCTTCCAGCATGACCAGACCAAAGGTATCGGTCCGGCTCGGGAAAACGAAAACGTCGGCGGCGGAGTAGCATCGTGAGAGCTCGTCGTCGCCATGACAGACGTGAAAATGCACGTCCGGATACTGCTTCATCAAGGCGTCACGGTCGGGACCGCGTCCAACGACCACCTTGCTGCCGGGCAGATCGAGATCCAGGAACGCCGGTAGGTTCTTCTCCACGGCGATCCGGCCGATATACATGAAGATCGGCTCCGGCACCTCGAAGAAGCCTTTGCCGCGAGGCCGAAAGGTCTTGGTATCGACGCCGTGACTCCATTCCAGCACGTTGGAAAATCCGCGCAGCGCAAGTTCGCTCGCGACCGACGGCGACGGTGAGAACACCCGGTGCGAAGGCGCGTGGAACCGGCGCATCACCGAATAGCCCCAATCAACCGGGATCGGAAGCCGCTCGGTCAGGTACTGCGGAAACTTTGTGTGGTAGGCCGTGGTAAAGGGGAAACCATGGGCAAGACAGCCCGCCCGGGTGGCCCAGCCGACCGGCCCTTCCGTCGCGATATGAACGATATCCGGACGGTCTTTTTTCAGAAAATGCCGGATCCGCCTCTGCGGCGCGATGGCCAGTGGAATCTCGGCATAGCCTGGGCAGGGAATCGAGGCGAACTGGTCCGGAGAAATGATGGTGACCCGATGCCCTCTGTCGAACAGCCTCAGGCGTACCGAGTCGAGCACCCGGACCACCCCGTTGATCATCGGATACCACGCATCGGTCGCGATCAGAATATGCACGCCCTGTAATCCTTATCCGGAGTTGGATGCGAATCACCGGCGAGTCTAGGATTACAATCGTGACGGTTGCGTTACGTCCTATCCGGAAATCACCCCTTCCGCCCCCGAATCGCCGCCTGGGCGGCAGCAAGCCTTGCAATCGGCACCCGGTAGGGGGAGCAGGAGACGTAGTCCAGCCCGGCCGTCTCGCAGAAGGCGACGCTGGCGGGATCACCGCCATGTTCGCCGCAGATGCCGATCT
Organism: Alphaproteobacteria bacterium; assembly: GCA_038146985.1. GTDB lineage: Bacteria > Pseudomonadota > Alphaproteobacteria > Thalassobaculales > Thalassobaculaceae > JADHLJ01. Next base: position 91 of record JAYQSQ010000007.1, on the reverse strand, counting down.
TGAGATCGGGGCGGGTGGCGCGGCCCCGGTCGGCTCCCATCTTGACCAATTCGCCGACACCCTCGGAATCGAGGGTCACAAAGGGGTCTTT
>JAYQSQ010000006.1:0-2902 GCA_038146985.1 Alphaproteobacteria bacterium | reverse complement strand
TATGACCGTCTTGCTGGTCGACGATCAGCGGTTCGTCCGTTCGATCGTCAGAAGCATGCTCTCCAGCGTCGAAGGTCTTGTCATCCTCGAAGCGGAGAGCGGGAAGCGGGCTCTCGAGATCCTGGCCGCCGATCATGTCGACATCGTCGTCATGGATATCAACATGCCGGACCTGAACGGCCTGCAAGCCCTGAAAGCGATCAGGACGAGCACCGGCGGAGTTCGCCCCTTGATTCCGGTGGTAATGCTGACCAGCCTCAACGATATGGCGGTGGTGCGAAGTTGTGGCGAACTTGACTGCCAGGGCTTCCTGCTGAAACCCGTCAGCAAGACCGACCTGATATCCAAACTGGCCCGAGCACTCGAGCGGGAATGGACGCTACGCGAACCCGGGCACTATTGGGGAACAGAGGTTCCGGCGATCATCCCGGTCGACGATTCCGGCGTCCCGGGTACCTCACCAGGATCACCCGACTCCAATACCGAGCCTCGGCCGGGCCATGAGTTCGTAACCGTGGACTTCGATGGTCTGAAGCCGAACGACATATTGGTGCGAGACATGCGGATGAAGAACGGCTCGACGATGGCGAATGCCGGCACCGCGCTGTCGAAGCTGATGATCGATCGGCTGCAGGATCTGCGGAAAGTCGCCGCGTTCGACTCGGTCGAGATTGAACGCGCGGTCCAGGGAGCGCCAGGCGACGGACGGCTCGACACTTAACGGGTCGGAACCGGCTCGTCCCCGGAATAGTCGTAGAACCCTCGTCCGGTCTTGCGGCCGAGCCAGCCGGCTTCGACATATTTGACCAGCAGGGGACACGGCCGGTACTTGGAATCCGCGAGGCCGTCATACAGCACGTGCATCACCGCGAGGCAGGTATCGAGGCCGATGAAGTCGGCCAGTTGCAGCGGGCCCATCGGGTGATTGGCGCCGAGCCGCATGGCGGTGTCGATGGAGTTAACGCCGCCGACGCCTTCATAGAGGGTGTAGACCGCCTCGTTGATCATCGGCAACAGAATGCGGTTGACGATGAAGGCCGGAAAATCCTCGGCGACCGCGACGGTCTTGCCGAGCTTCTCGGCCAGTGTCTTGACCGCGGTAAAGGTCTCCTGCTCGGTCGCGATGCCGCGAATCAGTTCCACCAGCTGCATCACCGGCACCGGATTCATGAAATGCATGCCGATGAATTTCCCGGGACGGTCGGTAACGGCCGCCAAACGGGTGATGGATATCGACGACGTATTGGTGGCGATCAGCGCGGTGGCGGACAGATTCGGAACCAGGTCCTTCAGGATGGCGCGCTTCACCTCTTCGTTTTCGGTCGCGGCCTCGATCACGAGATCGGACCCGCCGAAAGCACCGAGATCCTTGCCGGTGGAAATCCGGCCCATCGCGGCGGCGACGTCGCCGTCGGCGATCTTGCCGCGGCTGGCCTGGCGCGCGAGGTTGCGTTCGATTGTAGCGCGCGCGCCGGCGAGTGCCGAATCCTCAATATCGCACAGGTGAACATTGAGCCCGGCCAGCGCGCAGACATGCGCGATGCCCGATCCCATCTGTCCGGCACCGATGATGCCGACACGCTGGATCATTGTCTTACGCTCCCGTTGGCGGCGCGTCCCCGCAGGCCGCCGCCAGCCTCAAGGTCAGGACCCGAAGCCCTGCTTGGCGAGTTCCTCGTCAAGTTCCGGCACCGCCTTGAACAGGTCGGCGACGAGACCGAAATCGGCGACCTGGAAGATCGGTGCTTCCTCGTCCTTGTTGATCGCGACGATCACCTTGCTGTCCTTCATGCCGGCGAGATGCTGGATCGCACCGGAGATACCGACGGCGATATAGAGATCCGGCGCAACCACCTTGCCGGTCTGGCCGCCCTGGTAATCGTTCGGCACATAGCCGGCATCGACCGCCGCGCGGGACGCACCGACCGCGGCCCCGAGCCGGTCGGCAACCTTCTCGATCATCGGGAAGTTCTCGCCGGACTGCATGCCGCGGCCGCCGGAAATGACGATCCGGGCCGAGGTCAGCTCCGGACGCTCGGAAGCGCTGAGTTCCGAGCCGACGTAGCTGGAAAGGCCGGAATCACCCTTGCCGCCCACAGTCTCAACGCTGGCCGAGCCGCCGTCGGCGGCGACCGCCTCGAAGGCCGTCGTGCGCACGGTGATGACTTTGACCGCGTCCGAGGACTTCACCGTCGCCATGGCGTTACCGGCGTAGATCGGCCGCACGAAAGTGTCGGCGTCGACGACTTCGGAGATCTCGGAGATCTGCTGAACATCGAGCAACGCGGCGGCGCGGGGCATGACGTTCTTGCCCTCGGTCGTGGCCGGCGCCATGACGTGGCTGTAATCACCGGCGAGCGCCACAACTAGATTGGCGACGTTCTCGGCGAGGCCATTGGCGTATTCGGCGGAATCGGCAACCAGCACCTTGGATACCCCGGCAACCTTGGCCGCCTGCTCGGCGACGCCGCCGCATCCGCTTCCGGCAACGAGAATGGTCATATCGCCACCAATCGCCTGGGCGGCGGCGACGGCGTTCAAAGTGGCGGGCTTCAGGTCCGAATTATCGTGTTCGGCGACGATCAGCGTAGCCATCGTTAGATCACCTTCGCGACGTTGCGCAGTTTGTTCACCAGATCGGCGACATCCTCGACCTTGACGCCGGCTTCGCGTTTCGGCGGCTCGACGACCTTGAGGGTCTGAAGCCGTGGGCTCGGATCAACGCCGAGATCCGCCGGAGACATCTGATCGATCGGCTTCTTCTTGGCCTTCATGATGTTCGGCAGCGAGGCATAGCGCGGTTCGTTCAACCGCAGGTCGGTGGTCAGAACCGCCGGCAGCTTCAGGGTGATGGTCTCAAGACCGCCATCGACCTCGCGGGTCGCCTTCAGATCGCCGTCGC
>JAYQSQ010000005.1:0-2522 GCA_038146985.1 Alphaproteobacteria bacterium | reverse complement strand
CGATCAGAATATCCGGTCGAACTCTTCGTTGGCGCGCCGATAGTCGTCGATCTGGCCGATGTCCACCCAGTATTCCTGGATCGGATAGGCGAGGGTCGGAAGTCCCGCAGCCCGGCATGCATCGAACAGTTCCGGCATGTCGAAGGCGCGGTCCTCGGGCACGAGTGCGAGCGCCTCGGGCCCGAGCACATAGATGCCGGCGTTGATGAAGTGCCGGGTGACGGGCTTCTCGTGCATCCCCCGGATCTGGTTGTCGTCGATGTCGACGACCCCGTAGGGCACCTGCACCTCTTAGCTGCGGACGGCCATGGTCGCGGCCGCGTCATTCTCGTGGTGAAAGTCGAAGAGCTGGACCGGGTCGATCTTCGAAAGGATGTCGCCGTTCATGACCAGCACAGGGTCCGTCGCGTCGGAGCAAAGCTTGGCCAGGGGGCCGGCGGTCCCGAGCGGCCGCTCCTCGTCGATATAGGACACGTTCACGTCCAGCGATGTGCCGTCGCCGAAGTGGTTGCGGATGACATCGGCGCGGTAGTTGACCGAAATGTGGAACTCGGAGAAGCCGGAATCGGCGAGCCGGCGGACGATCGTCTCGAGAATGGGGCGCCCGCCGACATCGAGTATCGGCTTGGGCGTGTGTTCGGTCAGCGGCCGCAGACGGAGACCCTCGCCGCCGGCCATGAGCGCCACCCGGTAGGGCTGTTCGTGCGGCGCGAGCAACGTGTCGATCGTGATCAGGTCGACGGCGCGGCTGGCGAAATCGACGACCGGGATATGCTTGATCTTCTCGCGCCGCATGAAGGCGAGGATGTCGCCGCGCGGTTCGCCGAAACAGATCGTCCGCGGCGACGGGTTCATGATCTCGCGCACGGGTGCGTCGGTGGTGACGCCGCGCAGCAGGCCGCGGCGCAGATCGCCGTCGGTCACCGTGCCGATAAGCTTGCGGCGGTCGTCGACGACAAGGCCGATCTGCGCGGTCCAGGCGGTGAACCGCTCGATCAGGGTGTGGATGGAGGTGTCTGGGCCGATCAGGCTCTGGGCCAGCAGCGTCTGCGGCGGCGGGACCTCGCTGAGAGGCGCGGCGTGTTCCGCTGTGGCGGGAATATGGGCGAGCGCGGATTCCATGACTTGAATGCCTAGAATTCGCGAAAAACTTTAACGATCGATTGACGTTAACGATCTATTTCGCCGGCGAGCCCCGCGCCGGACGGCAGGGTTAGGCCGCAGGCTGACAGACGCTCGGTCGTCTCGAGCGCGGCCCGCGGCGCATGCGCGTACATGGGCATGCGATGGAGCGGTGCCCAGAAGGGCCGGCTGGCGTATCCGGCGCCGGTGAGTGCGCGCAATGCCGCGTCGCGATCGCCCGGGTCGTCGAACACCAGACCGCAGAGCCAGTTGTTGCTGCGGCCCCAGGAGGGTGCGGTGGCGTAGCGGGCGCCGTGCAGGTCGCCGAAGACGGTGGCGTATTGGTCGGCAAGGCGCTGCTTGGCCGCCAGGAGATCATCGAGGCCCTCGAGCTGGGCGCAGCCGAGCGCGGCGTTGATATTGGGCATCCGGTAGTTGTAGGCGACCATGTCGTGGACCAGGTCGTCCCCGTCGTTGACGCGCGCGGTGGTGGTGAGGTGCCGCAGGCGCCGGGCCAGCAGGTCGTCGTCCGTGATCAGCGCGCCGCCGCCGCCGGTGGTGATCGTCTTGTTGCCGTTGAAGCTGAAGGCGCCGACGCGGCCGAAGCGGCCCGTATGGGTGTCGCCGATCCCGCTGCCGAGGGACTCGGCCGCATCCTCGACGACCGTCAGGCCGAAGCGTGCCGCGATGTCCGCCAGCGCGGACATGTTGGCCGGATGGCCGTAGCAATGTACCGGGACCAGCGCCCGGATGATCGCACCGGTTTCGCGATTGATAAGGGTCTCGCCGTGAACCTCGCCGATTGCGTCGAGATGCGCGGCGAGCGCCACCGGATCGATCCCGAGGCTGTCCGTCTCGCAGTCGACGAAGGGCGGCGTGGCCCCGCAGTAGGCGACCGCGTTGGCGGTTGCGACGAAGGTGAAGGAGGGCAGCAGGACCTCGTCCCCCGGCTCGACGCCGACGGACAGGAGCGCGGCGTGCAGTGCTGCGGTCCCGTTGACGGTGGCGACGGCGTGGCGTGCGCCGGTGATCTCGGCGAGCATGTCCTCGAACCGGTCCACCCAGCCGCCGACGGACGATACCCGGCCGGTGTCGAGGCAATCCTTCACGTAGGCCCAGGCGTTGCCGTTGATTGTGGGCGCGTGCAGCGGATGCGGCCCCGCGTCACGCGGTAAAACCTCGTTCATCCGTTCCAGCACGCATCCGGCGATGTTCGTGTCCGGCGTCGCCGGGACGGCCGCGCGGTCAGACATTGTAGAGATGGGCCTTGTAACCGGCACGTTTGGCCGGTGCGGCGAACCACTCGATGGTGGCGGCGAGCCCCCGTCGGAACCCCTCGAGGCCGGTGTGGGTCGGCTGCCAGCCGATCACGGCGGCGGCCTTGCTGTTGTCGCACCACA
>JAYQSQ010000004.1:0-3477 GCA_038146985.1 Alphaproteobacteria bacterium | reverse complement strand
CACCCAGGGCGAGGGCTCGGACCGGATCCCCGCCATGGAAGTCGCCAAGGAGATCGAGGATGCCGGCGGCAAGGCCGTGGTCAATTTCGACAGCGTCTCGGATTTCAAGGCCGCCCAGGGTATGGTCGATCAATGCATGGAGGAGCTCGGCGGGCTCGACATCGTGGTCAACAACGCCGGCATTCTGCGCGATGTGATCTTCCACAAGATGACCGAGGAAGACTGGGACAGCGTCATCTCGGTGCATCTGAAGGGCAGCTTCAACACCAGCCGCGCGGCGGCGACCGTGTTCCGCGAGCAGCAGTCCGGCGCCTTCATCCATATGACCTCGACCTCGGGACTGATCGGTAATTTCGGTCAGGCGAACTACGCCGCCGCCAAGCTCGGCATCGTCGGGCTGTCGAAATCCATCGCGCTCGACATGGGGCGCTTCAACGTCCGCTCGAACTGCATCTCGCCGTTTGCGTGGAGCCGCATGATCGGCACCATCCCCATTGGCGACGAGGTCCAGCGCGCCCGGGTCGAGAAGCTCAAGACCATGACGACGGCCAAGATCGCGCCGGTCGCGGTGGCGCTCTGCGCGCCGGAGTCCAAGGTCACCGGCCAGATCTTCGGGGTGCGAAACAACGAGATCTTCCTGATGGGCCAGTCGCGCCCCATCCGTTCGGTCCACCGGGCCGAAGGCTGGACGCCGGAGACCGTGCTGGAGCATGCGATCCCGTCCATGCAGGCGAGCTTCTATCCGCTCGACCGGTCCCAGGACGTCTTCAGTTGGGACCCGATCTGATCGACCTGTTCCGTCGTCCCCGCCCCTATCCCGTATCCCCGACGAAGGTCGGGGTCCACGCCAAAGAAGGTGCCGCGTGATGAAAGATGAGCATTCGGGGTTTGGTCGGCCGTCCGAGGTGATTGGCTAACCGTCACATTGAACAGCCTCAGGCGTGGGCCCCGCCCTTCGTCGGGGATACGAGAAACTGGTTTTAATAACGAACGGAGCCGCTGACATGGCGAACGGACAACGTGAACTGCCCCGGCCGACACCGGAGACGCAGCATTTCTGGGACGGCACCCGGGAGGGCGAGTTGCGGCTTCAGAAGTGCGGTGCCTGCGCGAACGTCTACTTCCCGCCGCGCCATTTCTGCCCGTCCTGCGGGTCGAAGGATGTCGCGGTCGTCAAGGCCTCGGGCAAGGCGACCTTGCACAGCTATGTGATCAGCCACCTGCCGGCGCCGGGCTTCGAGCCGCCTTATGCCATCGCCGTCGCCAAGCTCGACGAGGGGCCGAAGATGATGTGCAACATCGTCGAGTGCGAGCAGACGCCCGAGGCGCTGGTGCTCGACATGCCGCTCGAGGTGAGCTTCGAGAAGGTCACCGACGAGATCACCTTGCCGCAATTCAAGCCGGCGGAAGGAAACTGAGATGAAGCGCAATTCCGTTGCCATCGTCGGCGCCTCCGAGACCACCGAGCTTGGCAAGGTGCCGACCATGTCCCAGGTTCAGCTGCATGCCGACGCGGCGCTGAACGCGATAGAGGATGCGGGCCTGAAGCTCTCCGATATCGACGGCGTCGCCACCGGCGGCCACAACGCGGTCGAGATCGCCCACTATCTCGGCATCGTGCCGAAATGGCTGGACGGCACGTCGGTCGGCGGCTGCTCCTTCATGCTGCTGGTGCGCCACGCCGCCGCGGCGATCAACGAGGGGCTCTGCAACACCGTCCTGATCACGCATGGCGAAAGCGGGAGATCCGGATTGGGACGGCACGGCTCGTCGATCTTCCCGTCCCTGTTCCAGCAGCAGTTCGAGCGACCCTTCGGCGTCACCCGTCCGCCGACCATGTTCACCGTTCCGGTGCTCCGCTACATGAAGGACTTTGGCCTCTCGGAAGAGACGCTGGCCATGGTCTCGGTGGTGCAGCGGGAATGGGCGGGCAAGAATCCGCGCGCCAGCTTCAAGGACCCGATCACGGTCGATGATGTCCTCAACTCCAAGATGATCGCCTATCCGTTCCGCCTTCTGATGTGCTGTCTGGTAACCGACGGCGGCGGGGCGCTGATCCTGACCAAGGCGGACCGGGCCAAGGACATGCGCCAGAAGCCGGTCTATATCCGGGGCACCGGCGAGTCCGGCGAGACCCCGATGATCAGTCAGATGGCCGACTTCACCTCCTCCGCCGCCTTCCGGGTATCCGGCAAGCTGGCGTTCGAGAGCGCCGGGATCACGCATTCCGACGTGGATCACCTGATGATCTATGACGCCTTCGCCCATCTGCCGATTTACGGGCTCGAGGATCTGGGCTTCGTCGGTCGCGGTGAGGCTGGCCCCTTCATCGCAGAGGGCAACACGCGGCCCGGCGGTAAGCTGCCGCTCAACACCAACGGTGGCGGCCTCAGCTACATGCATTCCGGCATGTACGGCATGTACGCGCTCCAGGAGGGCGTCCGCCAGATGCGCGGCACCGCGCCGGCCCAGGTCCCGGGCGCCGAAATCTCCGTCGTCCACGGCGTCGGCGGCATGTTCAGCGCCAGCGGCACGATCGTGATGACGAACGTGACCTAGCGCGCAGGGATTTCTAAATTTGAACGCCGCTAGATCGACATACCGAGCGGCGTTCTTAATTCGCGCGCGACATTGTTGATTTTCAGATGCTAGAGCAATCTCATAATGAGTGTTGATATCCGGCAGCTTTGAAGTAGTTGGCACATTCGTTTGATGTGAAGGTGTCGATGATCTTTCCGAACCTGCGCCATAGGGTATCCACGGTCCGTGCCGGGTCGGCCCGCAGCGCGGTCTTGAGTTTGGCGAAGGCCATCTCGATTGGGTTCATGTCGGGCGAGTATTGTGGCAGCAGAAAGACCTGGGGGCCACGCTCTGCGATGGCGGCGGCAACACCGGCGACCTTGTGTGCCGGCAGGTTATCCATGACGACGGTATCGCCCGGGGTGAGCGTCGGCGCGAGCACCTCGCGGGCGTAGACGCGGAATGCGTCGCCGTCCATGGCACGGTCGAGCTCCCAAGGCGCGGTCAGGCCAGTGAGCCGCAGCGCGGCGACGAAGGTCATGGTTTTCCAGTGCCCGAAGGGTGTCTTGGCGAACAGACGCTGGCCGACCGGAGCGCGGCCATGGAGCCGGGTCATCTTGGTGTTCACCCCGCTCCCATCGATGAACACTAGGCGCTCGGGGTCAATCCAACGCTGAGCCGCCTGCCATGCGCTCCGCCGGGCGGCGACGTCAGGACGGTCGTGCTCGCTGGCTCGGAGCGTTTTTTTTGAACAAGAAGCCGAGCCGGTCGACCGCCATCCAGATCCCGTCGTCGCTCAGACGCACGCCATACGCGGCTTCCAGCCAGCCCTGAAGCCGCGCCAGGGGGAGGTCCGAATGCGCCTCGATATGCGCCGCCAGTGCCTTCTCCTGGTCCGCCGACAGCTTGCGTGGTCGGTGGCCACGGTTCGGGTTCGCACCGCTCTTGCCGATAACG
>JAYQSQ010000003.1:0-10978 GCA_038146985.1 Alphaproteobacteria bacterium | reverse complement strand
GGACGTGGCGACGGCCAAATACTGGGCCCAGCGCAATGCCGCCTATCACGGCATCGTCACCTGGTCGCCGACCGTCGATCCGGAAGCCCTGAAATCGCTGTCGATGAAGATGGTGCTGGATCAGAAGGTCGGCCTGACCTTCCACGCCTGGGCCTCGATGCCGATCGTCGAGGACGGCGTCATGAAAGGTATCATCTTCGAGAGCAAGGAAGGGCGCCAGGCGATCCTCGCCAAGGTCGTGGTCGACACGACGGGCGACGCCGACCTCCTGGCCCGGGCGGGCGCGGCGTTCGAGTCCGATATCGACGAGAAGGACATCCACCACTGCATCAACACGGCCTTCCTGATCGGCGGCGTGGATATGGAGCGCTGGCTGGCCTTCAAGTCCGGCGACAAGCAAGCCTTCTCGGAATTCATGAAGGCCGGGCGCGCGGCGGTCGGCTCATTCGACAAGCCCTGGGTATCGTGGCGCAACGATATCGCGCTGTTCATGGGGCCGCGGCTCTCGGGATACAGCGCCATCGATGTCGAGGACCTGACCAATGTCGAGATCCGCTCGCGCCAGTTGACGCTCGGTCATGTGGATTTCTACCGCCGGCACGCGCCGGGCTTCGAGGGCGCGTTCCTGATGCTCGGCGCGCCGCAGATCGGCGTCCGGCACAGCCGGCGCATGGCCGGTCTGGCCAAGGTCACCCGCGAGCAATGGCCGACCGCCAAGGTCTGGGCGGACGAGATCGGCGTGTCGACCTCGATGTCGCCGACGATTCCGAACATCTCGGTCCCCTATGGTGCGCTGGTTCCGGCCAGTCTCGACGGGGTACTGGGCGCCGGGCGGCATATCGCCTGCGATGCAAGCTCGCACTCCTTCCTGCGCGAGGTACCGCAATGCTGGATGACGGGGCAGGCCGCGGGCGTCGCCGCCGCGATCGCCGCGAACCAGGGTATCCAGCCCCGCGCGGTCGATGTGAAGCAGATCCAGATCGAGCTGCTGCGCCAGGGCGCCTATCTGTCGCCGTCGACGGAAACGGCAAGCGGCATGGCCTCGGCGGCGGAGTAGGCCGGGTGCGCTCAAAGGCGGACAGGACCCTTCGAGACGGGCGCTGAAGCGCCCTCCTCAGGGTGAGGCCCACCTATTCCACTCACCCTGAGGAGGCGCTAGCGCCGTCTCGAAGGGTCTTGTCCGACGAATTCACCCATCCAGTTCCGGAAACCGCTCGACGATGCGTTCTGGCGAGGCGTGGACCCCGTAGGTCTTGAGCGGGACCGTCCCCGTCGCCCGGAAGCCGTGCTTGACGTTGGGCGGCAGGGCAAGGGTGGTGCCCGGACCGATCTCGAACGTTCCCTCAACCCCCTCCATCCAGGCGACGCCGGTGCCCTCCAGCACACTCACCACTTCCATGTAGGGATGCGCGTGGGTGCCGGTGGAATAGCCCGGCGGCGAGACCTGGATGCCGATCCGGACCGGCGTTGAACCGTCGTCGCCGCCGACAATCGTCTGATAGGTCGCGCCATTGGGGAATGCCTGCTTGGGAACCTCGTCGAGCTTGATGACCGCCATGGTCCGTCCCTCCTCGCCGATCCGATCAGGCAAAGGCTATCAGCTCCGCCGCCGGGCCGCCATCACACGTCGTCTCGGATGCCGTGCCAGATCTCGCGGCGCCACTTGAAGGCGATGACAAGGCTCACCAACAGCCCGCCGACGCTATAAAGCATCACCGTCACCGGGAAGCCGACGCTCTGGATGATCGGTCCGGCGGCCAGCTAGGCTGAGCGGCAGGCCATAGACGCGAACATGCGCACCCCCATCCACCACCCCGGTACCGCACCTCGGCGCTGGCCGTAAGATCCGCCATGGCGATCATCGACAGGCTTGGGATATGTCGCCAGGTAAACAAAGGCCTGGCCGGCCAGCTTGTTCCTCGACCACTGGGAAGCCGTGAACAAGCGCGACGTGCATCAGCCAGAGCGATCATGAAATGCGCCGGACGCCAGTCGCCCAACATGGTCATGGTCATGAGCCGATCAGCGCCGGTCGCGTAGACGCCACCAGATGCGCGAGGCTGCCTGGCCGAACAGATAACCTCCTCGGCGACAGCAGAACAAGTCGGAGATCCAGCCACCGGTCGCGCTGACCAGGAAGGCGAGCCACAGCCGCCAGATCATCGGCGTCCAGATGATAGCCGAAGCCGCGTTTCAAATCCCCGAGCGGCGACGGCGCTTGTCCCAGCTCTCCCCGGCGCTCTGGCCCCGCACCCTGATACCCCGAAAGTCGCTAGAAGCGTTCGAGAGATGAAACACCGTGTGATCACCACATAGGTGCACACCGATCCCAGAGAATACGGCGCCGATCAGCGCCGGCGATGCGGGCCGAGTCCATGGTGGAAGTGGGAACGCCATCCCGCTTCATCGTGGTGCGCGGGGGCATGGTGTCGCCGACAGGCCGTTGCGCATCACCAGGTCCGACGGCCGATCAACCCCACGAAGAACGCGATGACGAAGCACATGCGTCGGCGTCGGGCAACAGGCGTTGAAGCTGAGCAGGATTGCGTGCGAGGCTCGTACAGGGGCCCGCATGGCGTAGAGCACCGTGTGCCGCCCGAGCCGGTCACCGAACACTCCCAGCGGTGCCACCAGGGTACCGATGAACTGCATCGAACCATAGATCGCCGCCAGCACCGAGCCGGTCTCGACCAGTATGTACCGTCGAGAATCAGGGTTCCCGGTCTCAAAGGCCCAGGAATTCAGCAGGTCCTGGCCACTGGAAACGAAAGCTCTTCATCTCGAAGGCGAGAACACGGTGGGTTGGCAGTCTGGGACAAGGGAGAGCCGGGACGAAACACGAAGAGCTTCCTCATTTGACCATGTTGGTGCGCGGTCTGCAAAGCGGTTTAGTCTAGCGAACCGAGAGTATGGTCCGCCTTGAAGGGAGCCCCCATGGAACGCGAGATAACGATAGCGCTGTTGGATGAGATTCAGGACGGCTTCGTCCGTCATGACGTCGACGCCATCCTTTCCCATTTCACCGAGGACTGCATCTGGCTGATGGCCCGTCCGGACGTACCTGAAGGCCGGCGCTGTATCGCGCAAGCCGGAAATCGGCGCGGTTCTGAGGGCGCGCTATGCCGAACATCCCGGACATGCGCTGAAGAAATGCGCCACCGGATCGTCGACCAGAACTGGGGCGTTGATCCGGGAATGGTGTGGTGTGCAGTAACCCCAAAGGTGGCGCGCCTTTCGAACATACCGGCTGCGACCCTGGGAGTTTCGCGCGGCTATGTCGTCAAGAAGACACCTACTGGCGTGGGGTGATGCGGGCTAGCCCTCACACCTGCCCGAGCGGCCCTACCACGATCAATCCGCCGCGTCACGGGACCGGTCGGATGAGTCATCCACGGCAATCCAAGTGCCTCGCGACTGATCGGCGATACTGGGTACAGGCCCGCTCTGTTCCGGCCATAGACCATGGTCCATACCGGAGCCGAAGCCGATCTGCATGGTGTGTCTGATCGGAAAATCCTCGAGCGACTGATCGCGCTGCGATTGGCGTTCCAATGGCGATTTCGGGTCGGCGGCCCCACCGCTTTTGGAATATAGAGCGAGGCTTCCAGCACCGCGTCTGGGCGCCCGGCCATCGGGAACATCCGAAGATCTTCATGTGGTCGCCCTGGGCGAGAAGACGGTATTGGCGTGAACATGGAAGGACCATGGTCGAATTCTCATCAGGTCCCATTCGCTCGGGCTGGTTCTTCAGGCGCGTGATCTGTGCAGACAGGGACTAGCTACGGTGGTTCGGCCCGGAAGGCGGAAATCACAGACACAGTAACAGGATGTCTCCAGGCCCCTGATGCAGGAAGTCGAAATGGTAGCCTCGAAGAACGTGTCGACGAGCGGAAGCCTCAGTTCATCTCCTCGTGGCACGGCGGGCGTGAAAGTGGTGGTATCGAGCTTCCAGTGCCGAATCGCTTCGAGGCCCTGGGAGCCAGGGATCGATATCGAGATCACCCGACCGTCCTCCGCCGGCGTCGCCACCACCCAGACCATGCCGCTTTCGGCCAGCCGGCGGTGTCAGCCCGACCGCTCCTCGCGCACGCCGGGAAACAGTTTCCTCCGGGATACCGCGCAGAAGCCCGTCACTGCCGTAGGTCCAGCCGTGATAGGGGTACCTGAAGGCGCGGAGGTGCCGCAGCCGTCCCAACGATCTTGGCACCGCGATGCCGGCAGGCGTTGAGGAAGGCCCGGCTTCGCCGTCGCGCCCCCGCACGATGAGAACCGCACTCCCGGCAAAGTCGTCGGTCTTATAGGGAACCGACCTGGTCAGCCGCAGGACAGTCTCCATGACGATCGGCCAGCCACGATCAGCACCCGTTCCTCAAGGGCATGCACGGCACAGGTGGTAGCCGTCACTCGTTAGCCGCGCATTGCTCATTGAGGTGGTCTTGTTGTCGACGTGATCCAGCGGGCATCTTCAGATCGGTGATTCGCCCGCCTTATCCATCTGTTCTCCGTCCGCCCGCGAAGAAGAGCAAACTAGCACTGTCCGCAGGCAGGGGCCATCGGCTATCGCCACGCAGGGGAGGGACTTAGCCAGCCAACAGAATCAAGAATGATACGAGAAGGCGTCCCTAAATCATCGATTTGGCAGTCAGAAACCAGCGTCTTGATGGAAATATCAGTTCAATAACTCTTTTTGAAGCACCAGATCAACCACGAGGCCATCTTTTTTAACGATGCACCGGACTGGTTTTTTCCCTGATAAGCTTGGTCCGCCGATCCATATCAAGCCAACAACTTTTCCATGGCTACTCTGCACAGTTGTATATCATCTCACACTTAGTGTTTTCTTCCATTTACGGTTTTTTATCTGATTATCGCTAACTTAGATAATTTTTACCATATTCACTACTCTGGCCTTTCATCACAAATCAAACCATCATAATTAAGTCCCGCGACAGTGTTTGGTCCATAGGCGGTATTGCGACGATCTGCACGAAGCCGAGATAGTTGGTGATGGTTTTGTCGTATTTGGTAGCGATGCGGCGTGCGTTCTTCAAACGGTTGATGCAATGTTCGACAAGGTTGCGCAGGGCGGATTTTCGGCCGTCAGACGGGGATTTGCACTTTTCGGTTTGCGGGTCGGATGATGGCAACTCCTCCGCGCCGTTCCATGTCCTCGTAGATGTGGTCGGCGTCATAGCCGCGATCGGCTTGGGAGAACGTCACTCTGGACCACCTTGCATGACCGTCATATTCTGTATCGAGACCCGCTGTCGGTGATCTCGGCGGCTATGGCAGGCCGCCAGCGCTGACGGTGTGAGGTGATCCTTCGGCGGGTGGCCCGTTGCACCGAACTGAACCAATGAACGGCGAAAAAGCCCACTGTCGATCATCAATTCACGGATCAAGATGCTCCTTCAGTCGGCATCTTGATCACATCTCGGTGTTTTCCATGGGATCCACTTGTCAACAGGACCAGGGCCATGGACTCATTTTGGCGCATCCAGATTTGGGCAGCGGCGAGCTTGGAGGAAGCAGATAGTTTGACGCGTGCTTCGTAGCGCGTGGCGATGCGACGGAAGCGTTTGATCGGTTGAAGAAACGCTCGATACGATTGCGTTATGATAGAGCTTGGCGCTTTGTGCCGCACGCCTTCCATTTTCGGTTGATTCACGGGATGTTGGGTGAGGCACCTGTGTCCTTCGACGCTAGGCGGCGCAGCCATCATGTCATAGGCCTTGTCGGCCAGCAGGATGGTGCCCTGGCGTAAACGGCTACAGCCTGCGGCAGGCAATCGGCCGCCTGTCCCGGCGTCAGGACTACTCAACGGCAGGCCCCGGCCATCGACCAGCGCGTGAACCTTGGTGGTCAGTCCGCCCTTGAGCGGCCCATACAGCGATCCGGGTGGCTTTTTTTGAGTTCGCCGCGTGCTGATGAACTGCACCGCCGTGTTGTCGATCATCTGAACCCGCCGTCGTAAGCTCCCAGATCGCCGCCAGTATCCGGTCCCACAATTGCCGCGCGCCAACACAAACCGGTTGTAGCAAGTGGTCCTAAACACTTGCGCGCTCGCCACGGCGCGCCGGTCCGCAAACCCAAAGATACCATTCGGTGAACCCGGCGATCATCGACATGCGCGGAACGCCGCGCGGTTTGCTTCCAGCAATAACGGCGCGATCACTGACCATTCGGAAATCAGTCAACTCGTAAGCCATCAGAACCTCCTGTCACCGAAGGTTGTTTTGATTCACGACAAACTAGGGAATCCCTTTATGGGTTCATGACCTAGCAATCGTTGCAACCAAATAATGTCCTATAGAATCCATTGCCAGATTCCTGCCCCTCCTCGACTCCTCCACATCTCCGATCCCACTCCCTCCCGGTGGCCCCTCCTGCGCGTTAGCATCCAAGCCGACGACCTTTCACCCAGACCGGAGAGCCGCATGGCTGATGATGGACCGTCGAGGCGCATCGCTCTCTTTCAAGAAACATGGGATCAAGACCGTGGGCTATGCCCGACGCGGGCCTCACCGACCTGATCAACGTGCGATGCCGATAATGACATCGGGCGGTGGTGATGACCACCGAAGAGTAGAGGGCATCGGGCTTCTCCGGCGCCCGGCTCGGCGGCAGAAGGCGGTTGATTCGAGGCGAGCAAAGCGGCGTTGGCAACACCATCATCGCCACGCCCGATCGTCACCGCCAGTTCCCGCTGTTCATGATCGTCACCATGCGCGGCCAGCACAGTCGAACTCTGGCAGATCTCATGGGCCAAAGCTGATCGCGCTGAAAGTTGCGCAGCCTGGGGTGCGGGTCTACGAGGTCGACACCGTGGAGGACGCGGTGGGCGCGATCGAGGAATTGGCTGAAGATGGTCGTCAGTAACGCCGCCGTCGCCGTGCTGATCGGCCAGAAAGCCGATCGGCGCCAAGTCCTTCATTGCCGATGTCGCCGAGGAGGTGAGCCATGTCTGAGCCGCAACTGAACCGCGCCGACGATGCGGAACCGATGACGGCGCGGGGGACGCGCGATCAATAAGCCGGGCTCGGCTCGCCGGTCTGGGATATCGCGCTCCGGATCACAAGCCGGAAAATTTCTACCTCTGGCGTGGCTGGGCTGCGCCGTTTTCCATCGGGCTCGGCTGTGCGATGCACCCAGCGTGGCGCGGCACGGGTGGTGACCGGCGACGGCGAGGCTCTGATGGGTGTCGGTTCTTCGCCACCGTACCAGCGCCCGTCCAACCTGGCGGTCATCGTGCTGATAACGAGCATCGCGGCGAGACACCGGCATGCAGCTTCACCGCCACCTGCACGGCACCGACATCGCCGGCATGGCAAAAGAGCGCGGCATTCCCAAACACCATGGTCATGACGCCGGGGTGGACAAGCTGGCGGCGGCCTCAGGTCCGGCTCGCTGCCGCTGGTCGCGGTGGTCAAGGTCGCGGGCGACGAAGCCATCCTGTGCTGCCGCCACGACGGCGTAAATTGAAGAACCGGTTCCGCCAGGCGGTCCTCGGCGCCACGGACGCGATACACGGGCTAATGCGACCGCAATTCGCCGGTTGAAAACGATAAATCGCAGTGACACCAGCGCGCGATTCCCGGCATGTCCTGATATCGTCAGGGAGCCAGCGTCTTGCCAGTGACCACCCATCGGACGAGCCCGCCATGAGCCTTGGACGGATGGATACGGTCGCTGTCGTCGCCTTCCTGATCCTGGTCCAGGCGACCGGCGCGCTGGCCGGTTTCTGGCTGCCGGGCCATTGCCCGCGATCGGCGATCTGGGCCTTAGCCCGCCCCGATCGGCTACTGGGGGTGCTGGTCCAGCACATCTTTCGGTTTCAGCCTGATACGGCGGTTTCGTGCTCAGACTCGGGCCATGGCGGGCCTCACAACTGGCGCTGTTCTGCTCGGGCTGCCGCCCATGCGCTGCTCCTGACCGGACCCGTGGCGATGGACGCTGGGTTCCGTCGTGCTGCAGCCATGCGGCTATGGTTGGTCACACCGGCCGCCCGCATCTGCTCAACAAGATCGTCACGCCGGTGAACCGGAACCCAGTCTTCTCGTTCAGCTTCACCGCGCCCTGCGGCATCGCCGCCGGCCTTGCAGTTGCCGCCCGCCACCTGGCCTTTGGCTGGCAGCACATGCGCTTGTAGTGATCGTCCTCCCGGCCCTGCTGGCTCGCGATGCAACCCCGTGGCGCAACTGCTGGGACGGCGAATGCTCACCCTCGGCGCCGTTGTTCAGAATCCCGCCGCCGACATGAGGATGGTCTGGTCCCTGGCGCCGCTCAAATGGTCCGCTTCTATGGATTGCGCATGTGGTGGCGGCAGACCACGCTGACCACCTATGTCGTCACCATGCTGGTGGAGGACCTGGGTTACACCTTGGTCGCCGCCGGTGTCGGCCTGTCGATGATCCAGTTCGCCAGTGTCTTCGGACGCGTCGCCTGGGGCTGGCTCGCCGACCGGGTTTCCAGCGGGCTGCTCGTCGCCGGGCTGGTGGCGCTGATCGCGGCGGCCAGTGCCGGCGTTACGTGTCTGCTGACACCCGCCTGGCCGAGCGGGCTGGTCTACGCCCTGTGTTTCGCCCTCGGCCTCGTGGGCATGGGCTGGAACGGGATCTATGCAAGCGAGATCGCCCGGCTCGCGCCCGAAGGCAAGGTCAGCGGTGCAACCGGCGCCTGCATGTTCATCACCTTTTCCGGCGTGTTCCTCGGCCCGGTCCTGTTCGTCGCGATGCACGCCTGGAGCGGGGTCTACACCACCACCTACGGCCTCACCGCGATCATCGCGCTCGGCGGGCTGTTCTGTATCGCCCGAGCGGGCGCCGCTACCAGGTCCCTTTGACGAGCGCCCGAAACTCTTCGACCAACGCCGGGTTCCGGTAACCGAGATTGTTGCGCTCTCCGGGATCGGCCGCGATGTCGTAGAGAAATTCGAATCCGCCGTCCCAAAGATACTTCCAGCGCCCCCGACGGACCGCGCGCTGGGCCCGCGCCAGCCAATCCTCGCGCACCGTCGGCAGATCGATGCGCCAGAACAGGGTCCGCTCTCCCACCGGCGCACCGCCTGGCGCGAGCAGATCAATACCGTCCATCGGCTGGTCGGGCACAAGCCCCGCCGCCGCGAGCAAGGTCGGGGCAACGTCCATCAGGATGCCGGGTTCCGTGGACACTTCCGCCGCCGCAACCGCCGCCGGCAAGCGCAGGATCATCGGGACCCGGATCCCGCCCTCCCACAAGGTGCCGAAGCCGTGAAAGAACGGCCCCTTGGTCGCCATCTCCGCCCCGCCGTGATCGTAGGTCAGCATTACCAGCGTATCCTCGGCCAGCCCGTGCCGCTCAAGCGCCTCCAGCACCCGGCCGACGCTCAGATCCAGATGCTCGATAGCGGCGGCGTAATCGGCGCGGGTGCCGTCGATCCAGGTATCGTGGCTGGCGCTATCCGCCTCGCGGCCGGGTGGCGTGTAGGGCGGGAGCGCGGCGTTGTAGGCGAGATAGAGGAAGAAGCGCTCGCCGGCTCCGGCGCAGCGATCGATGAAGCCGACCGATTCATCGGTGAACAGATCCGTCGTGTAGCCGGGCCGCTCGACCACCTCGGTATCCCGGTATAGCGCGTCGATCCCGGTGCGGGTCTTGTGCGAATAATAGTCGATGTTCCAGTCGTGAAAGCCCAGGAACTCATCAAACCCATGGGCGTTCGGTCCGTCCTCGGCTTCGTAGCCGAGATGCCACTTGCCGAACAGCGCGGTGCGCAACCCGGCGTCCTTGAAATAGCGGGCAAGCGTCTTCTCCGAGACCGGCAGCCCCGCCTCGCCACGGTTGATGTTGCGCTCCATCCCGAGATGGCGGGGATAGCGCCCCGTCAGCATCGCCGCCCGGCTGGGCACACAGATCGGCGCCGGGGCATAGAAGTCGGTATAGCGGCGGCCCCGTTCCGCAAGCCGGCGGATGTTCGGGGTGCGGATCTCGCTCTCGCCGAACAGCTCTATGTCGCCATAGCCCATGTAGTCGAACACAATGAGCACGACGTTGGAGGCCTTTGAGCCGCTCATGCGCTTTTCCTTCCCGATCCCCTTCGGTCACGGCAAGGCTATTGGGCGCTCCAGCCGCCGTCCAGGGTCATGGCGACACCGGACATGTTCGCCGCCGCGTCGCCGCAAAGGAAGACCGCCGCCGCGCCGAGCTGTTCGATGGTGGTGAACTGCCCGGAGGGCTGCTTCTCGCCGAGCAACGTGGATGTCGCCTGCTCAATGGAAAGGCCGTCCTTCGCCGCCCGCGCCTCGATCTGGGCCATCACCAGCGGCGTCTTCACCCAGCCCGGGCAGATCGCGTTGCAGGTGACGCCGGTTCCGGCGGCTTCCAGCGCGGTCACCTTGGTCATGCCGATCAGACCGTGCTTGGCGGCGATATAGGCAACCTTCTGGACCGAGGCGACCAGGCCATGGACCGAGGATATATTGACGATCCGGCCCCAGCCGCGCCGCTTCATGCCGCCGATCACCGCCTTTGTCGTGTGGAACGAGCTTGAGAGATTGATGGCGATGACCGCGTCCCAGCGCTCATCCGGAAAATCCTCGATCAGATCGGTGTGCTGGATGCCGGCATTGTTGACCAGGATATCCACCTGGCCGAACCGCTTTTCAGTCGCCGCTACCAAGTCACGGATTTCCGCCGGCTTGGTCATGTCGGCACCATGATAGACGGCGGCGATCTTGTAGCGGGATTCGAAATCGGCGCGCTGATCCTCGATCGCGGCGGCGTCGCCGAAACCGTTCAGCATCACATTGGCCCCGGCTTCGGCCAGCGCCGCCGCGATGCCCTTGCCGATCCCGCTGGTCGAGCCCGTTACAATCGCCGTCTTGCCACGCATCATCCGCTCCGAAAGTCAGTCATTTCGCACATGCGAGATAGCCAACCCCCGGGGCTTGCGCAAGCGCCAAATCGTGTTCAGCGCACCGCCGCCGCGATCGCCCCGCCGAGA
>JAYQSQ010000002.1:0-11223 GCA_038146985.1 Alphaproteobacteria bacterium | reverse complement strand
AATACAACGCTTTCGGCCTTAACGGCTGGCTGGACACGATCGATGCGTCGAGAAACGGCCGGCTTGAGATCCATCGGGGCGACATACGCGACCGGGCCAACGTCGCGGTGGCCGCGCGGGACTGCCGGACCATTCTGCACCTCGCCGCGCTGATCGGCATTCCCTATTCGTACGAGGCACCGGAAAGCTATATCGACACCAATATCAAAGGCACCTTGAACATCCTGGAGGTTGCCCGAGAGCGCGAGGTGGAACGGGTTCTCGTTACCTCGACAAGCGAAGTCTACGGCTCGGCGCAGTCGGTGCCGATCACCGAGGATCATCCGATAGTCCCGCAATCGCCCTATGCCGCGTCGAAGGCGGCGGCCGACCATCTGGCTCTGTCCTATCACCTTTCCTTCGGCATGCCGGTATCCGTCGCGCGCCCTTTCAATACCTATGGGCCTCGGCAGTCGATGCGCGCGGTCATTCCGACGATCATCACCCAATTGGCGCGCGGCGACGGCGCTATTCAACTGGGTGCGCTCGCCCCGACCCGGGATTTCAGCTTCGTTGCCGATACCGCCGCCGGGATCGCCGCCATTGCGGCATCTGAAAAGACGATCGGGCGGGTCACCAATCTCGGCGGCGGTTTCGAGATTTCCATCGGCGCCGTCGCCTCACTCATTGCCGAGGTCATGGGCAAGGATGTCGAGATCACCCAGGACCCGCAACGCCTGCGCCCCGAGGCAAGCGAAGTCGACCGGCTTTTCGCCGGCATCACAAAGGCCAAGGAGCGCCTGGACTGGACGCCCGAACATGGGGGCCTCGACGGCTTCAGGCGCGGCATCGCCAAGACCGTCGACTGGTTTACGCAGCCGGCCAATCTCGCGCGTTACCCCCAGGGCTATCAGGTTTAGCCATGCCGGACTCCCCCATCGCTTCCTTCAACGCAAAGGCCATCGCCGAGAAGATCAGGCACATGCTTCCGGTCAACGGACGGGTGGCATTGCACGAGCCTCGGTTCGGTGACAAGGAAAAGGCCAATGTCATGGACTGCGTCGAATCCGGCTGGGTTTCCTATCTCGGCAGCTATGTCGACCAGTTCGAGAAGCGCATGGCCAGTCTGGCCGGGGTCGGCCACGCCGTCGCCACCGTGAACGGCACCTCGGCTCTCAGAGTGGCGCTGCAGGCGGTCGGCATCGGGCGCGACGACGAAGTTCTGGTGCCGGATCTTACCTTCATCGCCACCCTGAACGCCGTTTGCCATCTCGGCGCCGTCCCGCACCTGGTCGACAGCGAAAGACTGACGCTCGGGCTCTGCCCGGACGCCTTGGAGGAACGGCTGACCGCGATCGGACGGCGCGACGAGGCCGGAACCGTCAACATCGAGACCGGCAGACGGATCCGTGCGGTGATGCCGATGCATGTCTTCGGCCATCCCGCCCGGATGGACGAGATCAACCGGGTCGCCGAACGCTGGGGACTGATCGTCGTCGAGGATGCGGCTCAGGCGATCGGCAGCCGCTACAAGGGTCGGCCCGCCGGATCGCTCGGGCGGATCGCCGCGTTCAGCTTCAACGGTAACAAGACCGTCACCACCGGCGGCGGCGGCGCGATCGTGACGGACGAGGCGGATACCGCCGCCCGGATCCGCCACCTGACCACCCAGGCGAAGATCCCGCACCCCTGGTCGTTCGAGCATGACGAGATCGCCTCGAACGACCGGATGCCGAATCTGAACGCGGCGCTCGGATGCGGGCAGTTGGACCGGCTCGACCGGATGCTCACCTCGAAACGCCGCGTCTTCGAGAATTATACGGCGTGCCTGTCCGGCATCGACGGCATCGAGATCATCACCGATCCGCCCGATACCGTCGGCAACCACTGGCTGGTTTCGGTCCTGACGCCCGGACCGGCGGAACGCGACGCCCTGCTGCGGGCAACCCACGATGCGGAAATACTCGCCCGGCCGGCTTGGGCGGCGATGCATTCAATGGCCATGTTCAAGGATTGCCCAAAGTGGACCGCTGCCGGTCGCAAGCGACCTTGTAGACCGGCTCGTGTGCCTGCCCTCCAGCCCGTTCCTCGATCCGGAATGGCAGGATGAGTAGGCCTCGGCGCGTCTGTGTCGTCACCGGTTCCCGCGCCGATTTCGACCTATACCAGCCTTTGCTCGCAGCGCTGGATGCCGCACCCGCGTATGCGGTGGAGATAGCGGTCACGGGCATGCATTTCGCGCCGGAACTCGGCTCGACCATCCGTCAGATCGAGGCCACGGGCTTACCCATATCCGGACGCATCGAAACCCTGCTTTCCGGCGATTCTCCCGCGTCGGTGGCAAAGTCCTGCGGACTGGGAGTCGCCGGGTTCGCGGATCTCTGGCGGCACGATCCGCCAGATCTCGTGTTCGTCCTCGGCGACCGTTACGAGATGTTCGCGGCGGCCCAGGCAGCCTATCTGCTAGGCCTGCCCTCGCCCATATCGGCGGCGATAGCGACCAACGGATCGCTTGATGACGGGATGCGCCACGCGATCTCCAAGCTCTCGCACCTGCATTTTCCCACCAACCGCCAGGCCGCCGAAAGGCTGGCACGCATGGGCGAGGCACCAGCCCGCATCCATCCGGTGGGAAGCCCGGCCCTCGACGCCATTACCGGCTTCGATCCGCCTTCTGACGAGGTCGTGAAAGCCGGCTCGCCTGAGCTGGCGCGAGCGGACGATGCTGATCACCATGCACCTGACACGGCCCCGGTTTTCAGGCAAATCGATGAGTTGCGGGCCTTGTTCGACGCACTCGGCGGCTGGACCCGGGCGGTGGGTATGATCCTCACCCTTCCCAATGCCGACGCGGGCGGACGGGCGGCGGCGGCGGCAACCAAGGATTTCGCCGCGAGCCGCGAGAACGCGGTGGCGCGCGCATCGCTAGGGCGCGAGCTTTATCTTTCCTGCATGGCGCATGCCGCCGCGGTGGTGGGCAATTCTTCAAGCGGGCTTTACGAGGCGCCGTCCTTCGGCATCCCGACGGTCAATATCGGCCATCGCCAGGACGGCCGCCTGCGCGCCACCTCGGTGATCGATGTGAAGGCCGAGCCCAATGCGATCCTGGAGGCGATCCGACACGCCCTGGCTCAAAGGCAAGCAACAGACCGTCAATCCCTATGGCGACGGACGGGCGGTGGAGCGGATTGTCGCGGTGCTCGACGGGATCGCCGATTTCCGCACCCTCACCGCCAAGCGGTTCCATGATGGCAGCGCTGGGATGGCTGGGTCTACGTCATCGCCGAGCCGGCGTGAACCACACAACGGCAGGCTCGATCTGGCCTTGCAGCTTATCGACGCCGCCATCGACGCCGGGGCCGACGCGGTGAAATTCCAGGCCTTCTCGCCTGAGGATCTGGTGACCGCCGGTGCCCGCCAAGACCGCTACCAGGACCGTAATGGATTCCCACTGCATTCGCAATTGATATGTTGAGGGGCTGGCGCTCTACCAGGGATTTCGATCCCTGCGCGACCATTGCCGTGCCGGCGGAATCGAGTTTCTGTGCACGCCCTTCGATCAGCCGAGCTTGGACATGCTTGTCGATGACCTCGGCGTCCGGCGTCTGAAATTCGGCTCGGGAGAGCTGACCAACGCCCCCTTTCTGTGGAATGCCGCGCGAACCGGGCTTTCGCCGCTGATCATCTCCACCGGCATGGCTGACATGGACGAGATTGAACTCGCGCTCGGCGTGGTTGCCCATGCCCTGGGTTCGGCGACCAGACGGCCGTCCCCAGCGAAAAGATTTTCCGGCAGGCGGCGGAGGCGAACGGCGCAAAGGCCGCGCTCAACCGGCAAGTGGTGCTGCTGCACGCGGTCAGCGACTATCCGGCGTCTCGACGCAGTGCATCTGCATGCGATGACGGTCATGCGCGAGCGGTTCGTTCCCGTGGGCTTTTCCGATCACACCGAGGGCATCGCGGCGGCGATCGCGGCGGCGGCCCTGGGCGCGGCGGTAATCGAAAAGCACTTCACCCTAGACTGAACATGGACGGCCCTGACCACAAGGCCCTCGCTTGAAATCCAGATGAATTGACGGCCATGGCTTGTGGGATCCGGGCCGCGACCACCGCCCTCGGCAAACCGGTGAAGACGCCACAGCCGAGCGAGGCGGCAACCCGGGCCGCCGCGCGCAAGAGCCTGGTGGCCGCAAGGCCGATCCAAGCGGGTGAAGTATTCTGTGACGCCAATCTGACGGCGAAACGTCCAGGCGGCGGCATGGCGCCGGTCGACTATTGGCGGCTTCTCGGGCGCCCGGCCCGACGGGACTACGCGCGGCGGATGAGCTGATCGATGAAACCCCTCGGATAGATCCAAGTCCGCGCTGGTTGTCGGCAGTGGCTCCGCTGGACAGCGCCACTGCCGGGTCCTGCTTGGCTGGGCGGTGCCAGGAAGTATCACGGTCAGCCGCCGTCCGGGCATGGAGAGTTCGACCATCGCGCAAGCGCCGCCAATCCGCCTTCGAACCAGCCATCGCCGTGGTCGCCACCGAGACCGCCGACCATGCCCGCGTGTTGGCCGAACTTGCGTCACACAAGTGCCAAGCACGGATCCTGGTTGGAAAAGCCGCTTTCAGGGCGTGCGCCGGCACGCCAGCCTCCCGGTCTTGGCGAGGTGCGGATCGGCTTTCCCTGCGCCAGCACGCGAGCCTGCGCAGGCTGAAGGAGGGGAGATCAACGGGCTGCAGTGGGTCTCGGCGGTGATCTATTGCGGCTAATATCTGCCGGATTGGCGCCGGATTGATCACGTATTACCTATTCCAGCGACTGCGCTAAGGGCGGCGGCGTGCTGCACGACTCTCAGCCATGAAACCGACTATGCGCCTGGTTTCTTCGGTGCCTGCATGGCGCCCTCGATCTGCTCTCGGAGGAACCTTGACGCTTGGGATCAAGGCCGACATGACAGCTGGGCGGTGCTCGCGCGTTTCGAGCGCTGTCCCATGGCGACCCTGCAGATCAACTACCTGTTTCGCCCGCTGCGCCGCGACTGTGTGATCGTCACGGCGGATCATTCCTATGTTCTCGACCTGCGGGGCCATACCCTGACACGCGATGGCGAGATGATCGCCCAAGACGACATCTCCCGCGACACCCTGACCCATCGGCTGCTTCAATCGTTTCTGGAAGGCTCGGATGACGTGCCGGACGCCGTGGCGGCGGGGCGGGTCGACGAACTGATCCGGCGTATCGAAACCGCGGGACAGCAGCCATGAGGATTTGCACCATCTGCGCCCGTGGCGGCTCCAAGGGCATTCCCGGCAAGAATCTTTTCCCGCTCCTGGGCAAACCGCTCGTCGCTCATTCGGTCCGCCAGGCGCTTGATAGCGGCCTGTTCGACATCGTCGCGGTCAGCAGCGACAGCGATGCTATTCTGGAGGCCGCCGCCGCCGAGGGGCCGGTTCACGCCATCCGCCGGCTGGCCGAGCTGGCTGGCGAGAGCTGGCGCCCAAGACTCCTGTCATGCTCACGCCGTCGACACGCGTGGAGCGGGAGACGGTCCCGCTTCGCGACCATGGTCGATCCTGGGACGAACTCCTCGTAGCTGCCGTGCGGAATAGACGATATCCAGGCCCGTAGAACCGGATCGAACGGCACGGAACGGCACGGCAATGTGCTGACTGGCGATGCCGGCGGCGTTCACCTTATTTCAAATCCAGTTAAACGGGGGTCCGATGGCCGCTGGGGTCCCAACAAAGCCGCCCGTGACTGAAATTGCCGGCCGCCTTGGGGCTGGAAACGGACATGAATGCGTCGATCTACGCGTGGTCCCGAGCGGCCTTCATGGCGGGACCAGTCTCTTCGCGGACGACTTGCGGCGGTCCATGTGATGCTGGAACGCTCCTGGGACATCCACGACGAGCCGATCGATCTTGAGATCGTTGCCTTTCACCTCATGGCGCAGAAATTCGGCCGGATAATGACCCTGACGTCGCCGCCGCTGTACAAGCCCGCCAGAATCGACATAGGTTGCGCGCCATTGACGAACAACACGCCGCGCGATCGGGCGCGGCGGACAGCGCCGGGTCACCGCGCGCGAGAAAGCGACCTCCGAAAGCACGACGATGACAGAATTCGAAGGCGTGGTACCCGCGCTGGGTCAGGCGTTGATCAAACGCGCGTACACCCAATTGACACCGGTCCAGCTCGCGGTGCTGGCCCCCGATCTGTCCAGCAGGGATCTTCTGGTTTCCGCGCAGACCGGATCGGGCAAGACCGTCGCCTTCGGGATCGCGCTGGCTCCCAACCTGGTGAAAAAGCGACGGGCGCTTCGAGCGCGGCGGGCGCGCCGGCGGCCCTGATCGTTGCCCTGACCCGCGAGCTCGCACTGCAGGTAAAACGCGAATTGGAATGGCTGTACGAGATGACGGGCGCGTCGCTGGCGTCCTGCGTCGGCGGCATGGACATGCGGAACGAGCGGCGGGCGCTGGAACGCAGCGCCGATATCGTGGTCAGCACGCCGGGCCGGCTGCGCGATCACATCGAGCGCGGCTCGCTGGACACCGGGGCCCTGAAGGCCGTGGTACTCGACGAGGCGGACGAGATGCTGGATCTCGGCTTTCGCGAGGACCTGGAATTCATCTGGGACGCCGCGCCGCCCGAGCAGCGCATCCCTGATGTTCTCCGCGACCGTGCCAAACTCGATCGCGACACTTGCCAAACGCTATCAGAAGAACGCGGAACGCCTTACCACTCAAGAGGAACGGGAGCAGCACCGCGACATCAATACCAGGCGCTCCTGGCCGCGCCGAGCGATCATGAAAACGCGATCATCAATGTCTTGCGCCACACCGACGCGCGCTCCGCCATCGTGTTCTGCGCGACACGCGCCACCGTCAATCAATCGACCCAGCCGTTTCACCAACCGGGGCTTCTCGGTAGTTGCGCTATCCGGCGAGTTGAGACAGAACGAACGCACCCACGCGCTCCAGTCCCTGCGGAACGGGCGGGCCCGGATCTGCATCGCGACCGATGTCGCGGCCCGGGGCATTGATCTGCCCAATCTCGAACTTGTCATCCACGCCGATCTGCCGAAAAACCCAGAGTCGCTCCTGCATCGCAGTGGCCGCACCGGCCGGGCCGGGCGCAAGGGCGTCAGCATCCTGATCGTTCCCTACCATCGGCGCCGGCAGATCGAGCGGCTGCTCGCCGGCGCCAAAATCAGCGCGCATTGGGGAAAGCCGCCCTCCGCGGACGACATCAATACCCGCGACCGCGAACGAGGTGCCAGGATGAATCCCTGGCCAGCGCCATCACCGAGGACGAGGAAGGCCTTCGCCGCGGACCTTCTCGGTCGCCATGACGCGGAACGGATCGCCGTCGCCTTCCTGCGCCGGCACATGGCGGGCCTGACGGCTCCCGAGGAACTTCTGGATGCCGCACCGGATCCCGCCAAGCGCAAACCGCGCGAGACGTTCAGGACGGGGTCTGGTTCCGTCTCTCGGTCGGACGCGACCGCAACGCGGAGCCGCGCTGGCTGCTGGCGATGCTCTGCCGGTTCGGCAAGCTGACCAAGGGCGAGATCGGTGCGATCCGTATCCAGAGGAACGAGTCCTATGTGGAACTCTCGGCGGCCTGCGCCGACCGGTTCCTTGAGACCATCGGGCCGAGCCGAAAACTTGAAAACGCCATCACCGTAACCCGCCTCGACCATCCGCCGCCTGACAGACCGCGCTCGGATTTCCGGCGGCGCCCAGAGCAGGCAACGCCCAAGATCATTACCGAACTCGATGATGTCCCGGCGCCTCCGGTCGTCGAGGCCCCACAGCAGCAGTCCACGATCGAAAAGGACGAACGAAGACGCCGGCGGAAATGCCTGAAAAACGGCGATCAGCCTCTCACAAGCCCCCCTTGCCCGCAAGACACGCGCCGTGAAGGAGTCCGACAAGCCGAGAAAGAAGAAAATGAACAAAAAGGCCAAGCTGCGTAAACTGCTGGCCAAGGCGAGGCCGAAGGGACGGTCGAAATCGCCGCGGATGAGCCGATGGCCCGCAGGATCCTGCTGATCAACCCGAACATCACCCAGGCGGTCACCGATCTGATGGCCGCCGAAGCCCGTCTGTCGGCACGCGCGGGAACCGAAATCCACCCGCAGACAGCTCCATTCGGCGTGGAATATGTGGAAAACCGGGCCGAGGCGGCAATCGCCAGCCACGCCGTGCTTGACGTGCTTGCCGGGCACGGTAGCGGCCATGATGCCGCGATCGTCGCCGCCTTTTGATTCCGGCCTCGCCGGGGCCAAGGAGATGATGGAGATTCCGGTCGTCGGCATCGCCGAGTCGGCTTTCCTGACCGCCCATATCCTGGGCCGGCGCTTATTCCATCCTGGCGGTGACGAAGCGCCTGGGCGTCTGGTCTCCGCGAATGCGCTTACGGAACATGGTCTTGACGGCCCGGCCGCCGCAGTGCGGGCGCTGGACGTGCCAATCAGCCATATCTCCAATGCCCGGGCCGAGACCGGGCGCCTGCTGGTCGAGCTCTGCCATCGGACCATCGAGGAGGACGGCGCCGAGGTGGTGATCATGGGCGGAGGCCCGATCGCCGGTCTCGCCCGCGAGGTCGCGCACGAGATCCCGGTTCCGGTGCTGGACGGGGTTTCCTGTGCCGTGCGGCTCGCGGAGATGCTGATCGACCTCGCACCCGCCAAGGCCTCGAAGGGTAGCCAGGCCCGGCCTCCGGCCAAGCCGACCCAAGGCCTGTCGGCAGAATTGGCACGCCATATCGAACGGCGAGACTGACCCGCGCATAAGACCACGATTCGGGAGAACGGCCATGGCCAAGCCTAGAAGAATCCTCACCACCCATGCCGGCAGCCTGCCCCGGCCCGCCTGGCTGGTGTCGATGTTCACCGACCGTGTCGCCAAGCAAAGCTGTTGACGAAAAACCAGCTTGAACGGCTATTCAGAACGCCTACCTGAGCGGTCGTCGAGCGCCAGCGCGACCCGGATCGATATCCCAACAACGGCGAAAGCAAGGCCGGGAAGCCTTCTTCCTCTGTGCGCCGGCGCATGACGGTTTCATTGGCCACGGCCAGCGCAAACCCTGGGCAGATCTACTGGATTTTCCCGAATTCGCGGAGATGAGCAGCGAGTATTCCGCGGCCAAGACCGGTCAGCAATCGCCAGCCGCCACTTGCCCAGGGCGAGATCAAGCATATAGCTCCGAGGCCAATCTCGCCGAGATCGCCTGTTCAAGTCGAGCCTCGACCCGTCGGTGGCGAATTCACCGGCGCGCCTTCATGACCGCGCCGTCGCCGGGGATGCTGGCATCTGCCATGCACAACCGATACCACGGCGACGAGAATGCCTATCTGGACGCGCTGGCGGATGCGCTGGTGATAGAGTATCGGGCAGCGGTCGAGAAACGGCCTGATCTTGCGATCGACGCCCGGATCTGGCGATGGAGCGGCATCTCCTCATGGTGATCAGCCGCTGGACGCGTTTCTGGACTTCATGCACAGGGTCATCCAACGGATCAACCGGGCCCTGGAAGGGGTGCCGCGCGAGCGGGTCCGCCTGCATGTGTGCTGGGAAACTACGAGGGACCGCATACCCGCTGACGTGGCCCTGCGCGAGATCCTGGCTGGTGTTGTTCGAGGCCAATGTCGGCGGCTTCATGATTGCCTTCAATCCGCGCCATCAGCACGAGATCAGCGTGTTCCGCGATCTGCCGCTCAAGCGGGATCGGTACCTGATGTGGCGTGATCGACACGTTGGACTAATTTCGTCGAAGTTAACCGAGGTGGTCGCCCAACGTCTGGAACGCGCCGCCGAAGTGGTCGGAGACCCAAGCTGCGTCATCGCGGGCACCGATTGCAGGGCTTCGATACCTCCGCCGGCATGGGCCGGGTTTCCCGCGGATGTCGTCTGGGCCAAGCTGGGCGATGCGTAGCAGTGCCGACATCGCCGCCGATAGGCTGTTCTGACGTGCATTGAGTGGTCCACCTGCTATGAAGGAATCAGGCGACTTAAGATCGCCCCTGATGCGGCGGTCGGAGCGTAGCGTAGGCCGACGGATCAGGGCGAGGCAAGATTGCCTGGGGCGCCGGCGGTCGATACCCGAGCGCCGAGTGCGGTCGTTTGGTGTTGTAGTGATGCCGCCAGCGTTCGATCAGCACCTGGGCTTCACGAAGGGTATAGAAGATCTCCGTGTTGAGGAGCTCGTCGCGTAGCTTGCCATTGAAGGACTCGTTGTAACCGTTCTCCCAGGGGCTCCCTGGTTCGATGTTCAGGGTCTTCACGCCAACCTTGGCGAGCCACTCGCGAACAGCAGTGGCGACGAACTCGGGCCCATTGTCGGATCTGATGTGATCCGGCGGTCCGTGTTTGGTGAAGAGATCGGTCAGACACGCCAAGACGTCCTCGCTTCTAAGCCTTCGGGCCGTGGGCAAGGCCAGGCACTCTTTGGTAAACTCATCGATCACCGTCAGGATGCGGAAGGTTCTGCCGTCATGGGTTTGATCCTGCACGAAGTCATAGCTCCAGACATGACGTGGCCAACAGGGTCTGAGACGGATGCAGGATCCATCGTTCAGCCAGAGACGGCCCCGTTTGGGTTGTTTTTGGCACTTTCAGCCCCTCTCGCTTCCAGATCCGCTCGATCCGAGACATGCCGACCTGCCAGCCTTGCATGGCCAACAGAGCCCACACTCGTCGATAGCCGTATCGGCCGTACTCGGATGCCAGTTCGATGATCGCCCTGGTGAGCACATCCTCGTCCGCCCGGCCCTGGGAAATCTTGCGCTGTGTCGATCGATGCTGACCAAGAACCCGGCAAGCCCGGCGTTCCGAGACGCAGAACACGGAACGAACATGATCGACACAAGCGCGACGGCGAGCGGGGCTCAGTAGTTTTGCTGACGCTGCCCTTCGGGTCCCGACAAGGCCTCTTTCAAGATCTGCTTGTCCAGGGTCAGATCCGAGACAACATGGCGCAACCGAGCATTCTCCTTCTCAAGATCCTTCAGCCGCTTGGCTTGGTCCGTCCGGAGCCCGCCGTATTCCTTGCGCCATCGGTAGTAGCTCTGCTCGGACACACCAAGGCGCCGGCAGACCTGGCCGATCGTCTCTCCCTGAGACAACGCCACCTCGGCTTCACGCAGCAAATTGATGATCTGTTCGGGTTTGCGTCTGCGGCTCATTCTTTCCTCCTTCAATGAGGGTTTGAATAAGCCTGATTCGCTCACTTAGCCTGGACCACTTTTTCCAT
>JAYQSQ010000001.1:0-502252 GCA_038146985.1 Alphaproteobacteria bacterium | reverse complement strand
AATGTAGCGTTCAATTTGCATATTACTGTACACCGCATCTGGCTCAAACGACAGACCCCGCAAATAACTTGATCAGTGGGGCGGCAGGCGCGCCGCTCCGCCGATGATCGGCTGACAGCCGTCTACGGGCGATATCAGTCTCGGAGGAATTGCTCTGTTCGCCTGATTTTCATGCTGGACGCCGCCGCATTTCTACAGGCGCTCGCGCTCTATAAATCGGGCGATTATGGGAACGCTGGGCGTGCTGCTGATGCTGCCCGTCGTGCCGGTGTGCTGGAGGACGAAAAAGGCGAATCCTGCTTTACACCGCGCTGCTGTTGCCGGTGTCGTTGGTTCCCTGCGTGGATCGGTACCGCCAG
The DNA here is from genome assembly GCA_038146985.1 of Alphaproteobacteria bacterium. Lineage (GTDB taxonomy): Bacteria > Pseudomonadota > Alphaproteobacteria > Thalassobaculales > Thalassobaculaceae > JADHLJ01. The sequence continues at coordinate 501,893 of JAYQSQ010000001.1, read as the reverse complement.
CGCGTCTGCAGAGTGGCATGCCCGCCTGCGTCGCGGGCGTTGGATTCATGGCACTCTGCGATCAAGGTCTGGCGTTCGACGTGAAACCGATCGGGCGCCGTGTCAGACGTTCCGGTATTCGCTGCTTGTACCTGTCGGTGCTTGCTGCGGCGTTGATCGCGGACGGTTTCTTCGCCGCGCGCTGGCGATAATGGCCATGCCGAAGCAGATATCCGAAATGCACAAGAAACGCCGTGGGCACAACATAGCGCTCGCCGCCGTCGTCATCTTTTGCGCTGGCGGCCCGCACTATGTGATGTCCATCGTCCGTATGTCGGGCGGGGAGAGCGGCTGACATGGCACGCAACCTTGCATACCGTAACCGGCGTCTGGCGCTGATTTCCTTTATTGGCGCGGCCAGGATGGTTGGCGCATCTTATGCAGCAGTGCCACTATACGAGACGCTCTCAGACAGCAGATCTTCGCGGGCGGAGATCTTTATCCCGACGGCATCTGCCTTGATGCCGAGGGCGCGATCTGGGTCACCGACCCCCGCAACAAGGAGATCGTGCGGTTCGACAAATCCGGCGCCGTCACCGAGAAGATCAAGCTCGAGGGCGGTTACGGGCCCTATGCCTGCATGCTGGGCGGAGAGGACCGCAAGACCCTGTTCGTCTGTACCAACCTTGATTCCGGCCCCGAGGTCGCGCCGGCCCGCACCGGGCGTATCGAGATCACCCGGGTCGATATTCCGGGCGCGGGCCTGCCATGAGCGAGGCCAGCAAACGGCATATCCTGACCGGCACCTCGCGCTTTTACGCGATCATCGGGCACCCGATCGCCCAGGTCCGCTCGCCGACGATCTTCAACGGCTTTATCGCCGACAACGATATCGACGGCGCCATGGTCGCCATGGACATCCTGCCGAGCGCCGTGGACGGCTTCTTCGCCATGCTTCGGGGCTGGGAGAATTGCGGCGGCGTCGGCGTGACCGTGCCGCACAAGCAGGCGGCGCTCGCCAATTGCGACGAAGCATCGGACCGGGCCAGACGGATCGGCGCCTGCAACCTGGTGCAGCGGATGCCGGACGGGCGCCTGATCGGCGACATGACCGATGGCCTCGGCTTTCTCTCGGCGCTCTCGAAGCATGGAGTGACGGTCGGCGGCAGTAACTTCGTGCTTGTTGGCGCCGGCGGCGCCGGCAGCGCCATCGCCCATGCGGTCGCCGACAACGGCGCGAAGCGGCTGGCGGTACTCGATCTGGACAGCGGGCGGCGGGAGAAGCTGCTGGCGAGCCTCCGGCAGCATTACCCGGATGTCGAGGTCACGGACGAGGCGGATGATCCGGCGGCGATCGATATCCTCGCCAATGCGACGCCGATGGGCATGAAGCCGGATGACCCTCTGCCCTTCCCGCTGGACGGCATCCGCCCGAGCACCATGGTCGCCGACGCGGTCACCAAGCCACCGATGACCAAGTTCCTGGAACAGGCCAAGGCCAGGGGCTGCCCGATCCAGCAGGGCAACGAGATGGCCGACGCCCAGCAACCGATTTTCCTTGAGCGTCTCGGCGTGGCGGCGCCGGGCTCCCTTACCGCCTAACCGACTGGAGACAGGGTCATGCGCTGCGAATTCATCGCCATCGGCACCGAGCTGCTGCTCGGCCAGATCGTCAACTCCAACGCCGCCTGGATCGGCGAGCAGCTGGCGCTGGCCGGGATCGACTGTCTTTACCACGTGACCATCGGCGACAACCGCCGGCGCATGCGCGAGACGATCCAGCAGGCCCTCGACCGGTCCGACGCGGTGATCGTCAGCGGCGGGCTCGGTCCGACCCAGGACGACATCACCCGCGAGGTTATCGCCGAGGTGATGGGCGTCGGCCTCACCCGCGACGACGAGATCGCCGAACGCATCCGCCACCGCTTTGAGTCGCGGGGCCGGGTGATGTCGGCGAACAACCTGCGCCAGGCCGACATTCCGGATGGCGGCATGCCGATCCCGCAGATGCCGGGCACCGCGCCGGGGCTGATCTGTCCGGTCGGCGACAAGGTGATCTACGCAGTGCCGGGCGTGCCGTTCGAGATGAAGATGATGTGCGAGGAATGCGTCATCCCGGACATGCAACGCCGCTCCGGCATGACGGCGGTGATCAAGAGCCGGGTGCTGAAGACCTGGGGCCAGACCGAGTCCGGCCTCGACGAGATGCTGACAGAACGGATGGCGCATCTGGATAAGACCGGACGCGCCACCATCGCCTTTCAGGCCAGCGGCATCGAGGGGCTGAAGGTGCGGGTCACCGTCAAGGCCGATACCGAGGAAGAGGCCACCCGTGTCCTCGCCGAGGAGGAAGCGGCGGTCCGCGAGGTGATCGGCGAGTATATCTTCGGCGCCGATGAGGAAACCATGGAGTCCGTGGTGCTCCAACTGCTGCGGGAGCGCGGCATGACCCTGGCGGTGGCGGAATCCGTCACCGGCGGCATGGTGGGCGCGCGCCTCACCTCGGTGCCGGGCTCCAGCGACGTACTGCGCGGCGGCATCGTCGCCTATGCAAGCGACGTTAAGTTCAGCCTTCTCGACGTGCCGGAGGGTCCGGTCGTCACGCCGGATGCCGCCCGCGCCATGGCCGATGGGGTCCGCAAGGTCCTCAAGGCCGATGTGGGCATCTCCACCACCGGCGTCGCCGGCCCCGCCGAACAGGAGGCCCAGCCCGCCGGCACCGTCCATCTCGGCCTCGCCTTCGGCGACCATATCGAAGCCCAGATGACCCACCTCCCCGGCGACCGCCACCGGGTGCGCGAATACGGCGTGATCAGTCTCTTGAATTTCCTGCGCCTGCGCATCCTCGGCCGCGACGGCAACACGCCGTTCGCGGGTGGACGGCGGTAGACCCGCTATCCGTCGCCCCAGCGAAAGCTGGGGCTTAGCACCGCTCGCCACAAGCCCCAGCATTCGCTGGGGCGACGAGGATTGAGTTGCAAGGTCTAGAAGACAAATCAGCCAGCTCGAAAAGCTACTGGCCGTCGCCCTGGCGCAAGGCAGGGCCCAACTTCGATATTCGCCGCCGAGGACAAGATCAACCATGTTCGAAACGTTGGTGCTTGGCCCTGCCTTTCGCCAGGGCGACGGAAAAAGAATTTAGAAAATAGTGATATACCGCAATGTTTTATACGGTCGAATTTACTTTTTACTCAAACTCGATGATCGGCTGATCCACCGCCAGGCTTGATCCGGCGGTTGCGTGGATCTTGGAGACGGTGCCGTCGCGGGTGGCGCGCATGACGTTTTCCATCTTCATCGCCTCGACGACGGCGAGTTCCTGGCCGGCCTTCACCGCGTCGCCCTCGGCGACCGCGACCGAGACCAGCAGGCCCGGCATTGGCGAGAGCAGGTATTTCGACATATCGGGCGCCTGCTTGACCGGCATCAGGTCGAGGAGTTCGGAAACCCGCGCCGGGATTACCCTGAGGAGACGCTCCGCCCCGCCGTGGATCGCGCGATAGCCGCCGCCGTCGCGCTCGATCTGGATCGCCGTTGGCTTGCCGTCCACAAGGCCGTCGAAGAGCTTGACCGTCGGCCCGCAATCGCCGCGCACCTGAACGGAAACCTCACCAAGGGACACGTCATAACCACCGTCGACGCGCAACACCGATGCATTGACCCGGTCGTCGCCGTCACGGATCACGAAACGGGATCGCTGGTCGCTGGCACCGGCCTTAGAGCGCCGCGCGAGCGCCACTTGGCCGCTGATGCAGGCATCGCGGTCGTTCGAAGCCCATTCGAAGGCCGCCGCGACGGCGCGCATCGCAGTGACGGACGTCTCGCTCAAATCGGCGCCATCGAAACCCGAGGGAAACTCCTCGCCGATGAAACCGGTGGAAAGCCGGCCCTCGCGGAACCGGGGATGCGCCATCACGGCGGCAAGGAAGTCTACATTGTGCCCGACACCACGGATGTGAAAGCGGTCGAGGGCACCCGCCATCTTGTCGATCGCCTCGATCCGCGTGGCACCGGATGTCACCAGCTTGGCGATCATCGGGTCGTAGAACATCGAGATCTCGGCCCCTTCGGCGACCCCGGTATCGATCCGAACGCCGTCGACCTCGGCGGGCGTGCGGTAGCGCACCAGACGCCCGGTCGAGGGCAGGAAGCCGCGATACGGGTCCTCGGCATAGATCCGCGTCTCCACCGCCCATCCGGTCAGCTTAATGTCGTCCTGGGTGAAGGCGAGCTTCTCGCCGTTCGCGACCCGGATCATCTGCTCGACGAGATCGAGGCCGGTGATGCATTCGGTCACCGGATGTTCCACCTGAAGGCGGGTGTTCATCTCCAGGAAGTAGAAGTTGCGGTCCTTGTCGACGATGAACTCAACCGTGCCGGCGGAGCGATACTCGACGGCCTTGGCCAGCGCCACCGCCTCTTCCCCCATGGCGCGGCGGGTCGCCTCGTCCAGGAAGGGGCTCGGCGCCTCCTCGACCACCTTCTGGTGGCGGCGCTGGATCGAGCATTCCCGCTCGCCCAGATAGACCGTATTGCCGAAGCTGTCGGCCAGGATCTGGATTTCGATATGCCGGGGTTCCTCGACGAACTTCTCGATGAAAACCCGGTCATCGCCGAAGCTCGATTTCGCCTCGTTGACGGCGGAGCGGAAGCCCTCGCGCGCCTCCTCGGCGGAATAGGCGACGCGCATGCCCTTGCCGCCGCCGCCGGCCGAGGCCTTGATCATCACCGGATAGCCGATCTCGCCCGAGACCTTGACCGCTTCCTTCTCATCCGCCAGCACGCCGAGATAGCCCGGAACCGTGCTGACGCCCGCCTCGGCGGCCAGCTTCTTGGACTCGATCTTGTCGCCCATGGCGCCGATCGCCCGAACGCCCGGGCCGATGAAGGCAACCCCCTCGGCTTCAAGCGCCTCGGCAAAGCGCGCGTTTTCCGAGAGGAACCCATAGCCCGGATGCACCGCCTCGGCGCCGGTCCGGCGGATCGCGTCCAGAATCTTGTCGATCACCAGATAGCTTTCGGACGAGGCCGCGCCGCCGATATGCACCGCCTCGTCGGCCATGCGGACATGCAGGGCGCCGGCATCGGCGTCCGAATAGACGGCGACGGTGGCAATACCCATACGGCGCGCCGTCTTGATGACCCGGCAGGCGATCTCGCCCCGGTTCGCGATCAGGATCTTCTTGAACATGCCAAGTGATTAGCTGAAGCCAGGAGACTCGGCAACATTCACGTAATGCGACCCGCCATCCGCAGCAAGATGAGGATCTTTGACCGTCGAGCGGCGCTTCGCCGCGCACGTTCCACCCGCCCCGGATTATGGTAGCCAGGCGATAAACAACCCGGTTCGAGGAAAGGTGAGGCTCATGCGCGCGGTCGGTCTGATGGTTCACGGCGGTCCCGAGGTTCTGCGGGTGGTCGAGGTCCCCGAGGTTCAGGCGGGTCCGGGCCAGGTTCGGATGCGGATCCACGCCGCCGCCGTCAACCCGACGGATCTCATGGCCCGCAACGGCTCACGGGCGGAGCAGCAGAAACTCGACCCGCCCCCCTATGTGCCGGGCATGGACGCCGCCGGCATCGTCGATCAGGTCGGCGACGGCGTGACGACCGGCATCAAGGTCGGCGACCGGGTCATGGCCATGGTGGTTCCAAAGGCGGCGCACGGCGCCTATCGCGAGCAGATCGTGCTGGACGCGCGCGCCGTTGTTCCGGCGCCTGCCGGCACCAGCCATGTGGAGGGCTGTACCCTGCCGATGAACGGACTGACGGCCCGGCTCTCGCTGGATCTCCTGGACTTGAAGGCGGGTCAGAGCCTCGCGGTCACCGGCGCGGCGGGCGCCTATGGCGGCTATGTGATTCAGCTCGCCAAGACCGAGGGGCTCACGGTGATCGCCGATGCTTCGGAAGCCGACGAGGCGCTGGTCAGGTCTCTCGGCGCCGATATCGTGGTGCGCCGGGGCGACGGCGTCGCCGAGCGTATCCGCGCCCATTTTCCGGACGGCGTCGACGGCCTTGCGGACGGCGCGGTGCAGAACGCGGCGGTCATTCCGGCGGTCCGCGATGGCGGTGGTTTCACCGCGGTGCGCGGCTTTGTCGGTGAAGCGCAGCGCGATATCGCTTTCACCACCACATTTGTTCGCACCTATGACGGGGAATGGGAAAAGCTGGACCGCCTGAGAGCGCTCGCCGAAGCCGGCAAGATCACCCTGCGCGTCGCGGCCACCTACCCGCCCGAGCGCGCGGCCGACGCCCATGCCCGGCTCGAGGCCGGTGGCACGCGGGGCCGGCTGGTGATCGAGTTCTGAGAGCCGTCACGCGAACAGCGCGGTGAACGCCCGGACCGAGTCCTCAAGGGCGCGGTCATTGGAGAACACGACCACGTCGTCACCGGTCACCTGAAGGGCGGCGGCGCGCTCCAGGCGCTTCTCGATCTCGCCCGCCGTCTCCCGTCCCCTGGCCGTCAGCCGGGCCCGCAAGACCGCCGGTGGGACCGTCACCGCGACGACGCGGAGTCCTGGATACCGCGCCCGCGCATCATCAAGCGCGGCCCGAGAGCCGTTCAGGATCACGGTCCGCCCCGCCTCCAGGGCTGTATCGATGGATTTCGGAACGCCATAGCCATGGCCATTGGCGGTCCACGACAGCGCATAAGCGCCTTCCGCCCGGCGGGCTTCGAAGCCCGCCATCGTCACTGGAACATGGTCTTCGCCGCCGGCATCGGCGGGACGGGTGATCTCGCGCCGGGGAAAAAAGAACCGCGGGTCATCCGCCAGCGTCCGGCGGGCACCGTCGATAAGGCTGTCCTTGCCGACGCCGCTGGGGCCGACGATCAGCCAGAGGGTGCCCTTTTCCGTCATCTTGTCTCCCCTGAACGCATCGGCCAACGGTGCGGACCCTATCAGATATGTGGCGGCGCACAATCGCGCTTTGCAATGCGGAATCCCGGCTCTATGGTCCGCCCATGGAAAGCAAAGTCGATTACGTCAAGGGCGATACCGTCCCGGCACCGGGCGCGCCGCTGGAGATCGCCGAGGGCATCCTCTGGATCCGGCTGCCGATGCCGATCGCGCTCGATCACATCAACCTCTACCTGCTGGATGACGGTGATGCCTGGGTGTTGATCGACACCGGGCTCGGCGATCCGGTCTCGATCGGAACCTGGGAAGCGCTTCTGGCGGACAGGCTCCGGGGCCGGCCGATCCGAAGCATCATCGGAACGCATTTCCATCCCGATCACGTCGGGCTCGCCGGCTGGCTGCAGAACCGGACCGGGGCCGATCTTTGGATGACCCAACTGGAATGGCTGAGCGCACGCCAGGCCTATCTCGACGTGGAAGACGCCTCTTCGGTCCACATGGAGCGGTTCTACCGGCGCGCCGGCCTCGATGACGGGGAGATCCGGGCCTATCAGGAACTCGGCAACGATTATCGCAGCCTGGTCACGCCGATTCCGGCGACCTATCATCGGGTGACCCCGGCCACGCGCTTCACCATCGGCGGGCGGGACTGGGTGCCGATCTTCGGCTCGGGACACTCCCCGGACCATATCTCGCTTTATTGCGCCGAGGACCGGATCCTGCTCGGCGGCGACATGCTGTTGCCCCGGATCACGCCGATCATCGCGGTCTGGTGGCAGGAGCCCGACGGCGATCCCCTCGCCGGCTACCTGGAGTTCCTCGGCACGCTCGGCCACATCGCCGACGACGTTCTGGTGCTGCCCGCCCATAACCGGCCATACCGGGAATTGCGCACCCGGGTTTCGGATCTCGGCGACCATCACGCGGAGCGTCTGGAAGTTACCCTCGATACCTGTGGGACGCCGGCGACCGGGCGCGATGTCATGAAAGCCCTGTTCACCCGCGAGCTCGATCCCTTCCAGACCCGTTTCGCGATCGGCGAGACCGTGGCGCATATCAACAATCTGCTGCACAAGGGCGAACTTACCCGGGATCTCGACGAGTTGGGACGCTACCGCTACCAACGGTCCGGCTAGGCCGCGCCAACGGCACGGGATCGTTTCTTCCTAAGAAGTTAGATGAAAATTCTTTTCTAATATACTGTTCATAATAATTTATAGGTTTTTGAGATACGCCTCCTGATCTGGTGTTTCAATCGCACCAGGTCTGGTTTTCCTGGTCATCGCGACGGCATCGTCCACCGAAACGCCGGCCTCTATCAGAATCCGCGCGACGATGGTCCCGCTGCGCCCGAGACCGCCGGCGCAATGCACGAAGACCTTGCCGCCGCTTCGCAGCAGATCGAGAATTTTTTCGCCATGGCCGCGCCGCCAGGCGGCATCGAAAGCCGAATCCGGAGCGTGATAATCCTCAATCGGAAGATGCAGCCAGTTCAACCCCGCATCTTTGATCCAGTTTGGCAGCGCGGACACATCCCGCCGCGCCATGTCCGCTGTTGTAACGAGGGAGACCATCAGGTCAGCGCCCCAGCCCACGACGGCACGCACATCCTCGGGCCCGCGCGGTATCGGCCCGAAGGCCAGCTTTCCCGGAAACGCCGATGTGGCGATCACATCGATGGAAAAGCTAATTCGCCATCTCCCGGATGAAGCGCGAGACTTCGGGCACGATATGCTCGCGCCACCGGCGGCCGTTGAATATGCCGTAATGGCCGACCCCGGGCTGCAGGTGATTGCGCCGCCGGTCGCCGGGAATTCCCGAGCAGATCACATGCGCCGCGATGGTCTGGCCGGGCGCGGAAATATCGTCGAGCTCGCCCTCCACCGTCAGCAGTGCCGTACGTTTGATCGCCGAAGGGTTCACCGATTCGCCGCGCCAGACGAACTGTCCGGTGGCGATCCAGCGTTCCCGGAACACCCGCTGCAACGTCTGCAGATAGAAGTCGGCGGTGATGTCCATGACCGACATGTACTCGTCATAGAAGCGCCGGTGCGCGGCGATGGATTCACCGTCGCCCTCGACCAGATGGCGGAACATTCTGAGATGCGCGTTCAGATGCCGGTCGGCATTCATCGCAATGAAGGCGCCAAGCTGGAGGAAGCCGGGATAGACCCGCCGGTGCGCCGCCGGATAGGTCGTCGGCACCGTGGTGATGCAATGGTTCTCGAACCAGCTCATCGACCTTTGGTTCGCCAGTTCCGTCGGCGCGGTGGGTGCGGCCGCGGTATCGATCGGTCCGCCCATGAGGGTCATGGTTTTCGGCTGCGCCGGATCGTCCCACTGGGCCAGCAGCGACACTGCGGCAATGGTCAAAGGGGCCGGCTGGCAAACCGCGATGACGTGAAAGTCCGGACCTAGTTTTCTCATGAATTCAACGAGATAGTCGATGTATTCATCGACGTCGAACCCGCCTTCGAGCAGCGGAACCCGCGCCGCATCCTTCCAATCGGTGATGTAGACGTCATGGTTCGGGATCAGCCCCCGCACCGTATCGCGCAGCAAGGTCGCGAAATGGCCGGACATCGGCGCGACGATCAGCACCTTGGGGTCGTCGTGGGTTCCCTGTCGGCGAAACCTCAGCAGATCCCCGAAGGGTTTTTGCAGGACCACTTGTTCGGTTACCCGAACCCGCGCGCCGTTGACCGTCGTCGCCTTGATATGCCATTCGGGCTTGCCCCGGCGCTGCAGCATCCCCTCGACCACTTCCAGGGCCGCCTCGGAACTGCGTCCGACCACGTCGTTGAATACCGAGAGCATTGGGTTCTTCGAAATCGCCAGGCTTGACCGCGCCGCCGCGCGCAAGGGCGTCAGCATCGATCGGTTGGAGTCGTAGAGATTATACAGCAAGGCGGGCCTCTAGATGGGTCAGAGCCCGTCAAGGGGACCCTCTTTCTTCCGGAAAAACAAGACTTTTCCGTAACCTGCCGCAAGTTGGGCCCGCGTATCCGTCCTGACGGCGGGTCGGAAATCCCGCCTCGCCGTATGACAAACGCGTTATCGCGGTTTTGGAAACAGTGTCGTTCCTTGCCCTGTTTCGCGAGTCTCATCAAAGTGCCGCCCTCGCATCCCCAACCGGAGTGAACACCATGTCAGAGAAGCTTACCGCCGGCGGCGCCATGCCGGAGATCACCCTGCCCGCCGTCGGCGGCGGCCAGGTCAAAATCGGCGGTGCCAAGGACCGCTGGCAGATGGTTATCGTCTACCGCGGCCTGCATTGCCCGATCTGCAAGAACTACACCGCCAAGGTCGAAGCCCTGAAGGAGCAGTTCGACGCGCTTGGCACCGATATCGTGTTCGTTTCCGGCGACAACGCCGAGAAGGCGAAAAGCTTCGCCGACGAGGTCGGTCTCAAACTCCCGGTGGCGCACGATCTTTCGGTCGAGCAGATGCGGGCCATGGGTCTCTACATCTCCGACCCGCGCCCGACGGAAACCGACCGCCCCTTCCCGGAGCCGGGCCTGTTCGTGGTCAACGAGAAAGGCCAGGCGCATATCGTCGATGTTTCCAACGCGCCCTTCGTGCGGCCGGAACCGGAACTGATCATCCGGGGGATCACCCACATCAAGAAAAACGACTATCCGATCCGGGGAACGCTGGCCTAGTTCCGGAACGGGGGCCGGCCGGCACGAGACAGAACGGCCGGCCTGGTGCCCCATACGGGGCCATTGGCTAAAGAATATCGGTCGTCCCCGCGCAGGCGGGGACCTGGGGCCGTGGCGACAATCCGATCCCCACGCGTTCCGATCCGGCGAGGCCCTCGCATTCGCGAGGGCGACGGCGGTGTAGGTCAGGCAAGATCGCCGGTCCGGGTCAACACGTCGCGAAGAGCCGTGTTGAATGCCTCCGGCGCCTCGAACTGCACCCAATGCCCTGCATTCGGGATGACCCGGAAATCGACGTCGGGGTGGATGCGCTGCACATAGTCGCGCACGCCCGCAAGATCCGGATGCAGGGTAACGTCGCATTCCCCGAAAATGCAGTTGAGACGGCAGGGCAGGTTCACAAGACTGTCGGCCAGAACCGAAGTGCGGGCGATGCCACGCGACCGCAGACGTGCCTTGGCCATATTCGCCATGTGCAGGGTCATGGCGAGATCGTCGATCGCCGCGGGGTCGTGCACCATCAGGTTCCGCAGATTGCGCCGGTAAAGCGCCGCCGACTGTTCCGGCGGCAGGTCGCGCGGCACTTCAACCAGATCGTTCGCCGGCCCGGTGCCGGTCAGCCCCAGCACCGGCGAGCCGACCAGGGTCAGGCTGCGGATGCGGTGGGCTTGGGCATGGGCGATGAGTCCCGACACAATTCCGCCGAAGGAAAACGAGACCAGATCATACGCCTCGCCGCGTGGAATCGCCGTGTCGATCCCTTCGGAAAGGATCGCCGCCAGGCTTTCGCCGGTATAGGGACGCGGTGCCTCGGCGGAATCGCCGCACCCGGGAAGGTCGGCGGCGATGATCCGGAACCGGTCCTCAAGCGCGGGAATGTTACGCACCCAATGGTTCCACCCGCCGAACCCGCCGTGCAGCAGAACCATGATGGGAAGCTCGTCCCGGCCTCGGTTCCAGGCGCGCCATGTCATGTGACCGTCGCCGCACGGGCTTTCGATACGGACACACCGGGCTTCAAGCTGGTCGAGGACGGTTTGCGGAGAGGGCTGCTTCGTCATGGGCCGGATCTGCTCGGAACTTGAGGCGGCCTTGTTAGCACGCCGAGCCGTCCGGTGAACACCGGCCTCGGCGCCCCGCTATTCAGGCTCGGTCCGCCCGGCGCAGCACCGCGTGAAGCAGGACGTTGACCGACGGCCAGGTATCCTCGGGAATGATGTTCTCGGCCTCGTTATGGGTGATGCCGTCGACGCAAGGGCAGAACAGCAGGAGCGCCGGCGCCACCTCGGAAACGCAATAGGCGTCGTGGCCCGCCTGGCTGTGGATGTCCATCGCGGGCACGCCCAGATCGCCGGCAACCTTCCGGACCAGGGTGGTCAGATCCTCGTCGAAGGCGACATCGCCGAAATACCAGTCGCTGACGATCTCGAAACCGACCCTGGCCTCGGATGCGGCCTTGGTGAGGGCCGCATGGGTCTCAAGTTTCATTTCCTCGGTGACGGCGGGATCGACATGGCGCACATCCAGGGTCACCTCGGCCTCGCTCGGCAGGATGCCGGGTTTGTTCGGCCAGACCACAAGCCGCGCCGAGGTGGATTTGCCGATCGGCGCGTGCTTCCAGCCGATATCGTTCACCGCGTCGATCAGCTTGGCCGCCCCGACCAGGGCGTTGCTGCGCTTCTCCATCGGTGTCGGTCCGGAATGCGCGGTGGTGCCGAGAAACTTCACGATCAGGCCGTAGGCGGTGTAGCCGCCGGTGACGATGCCGAGCGGCATGCCCGCCGCTTCCATCTCCGGGCCCTGCTCGATATGCAGCTCGAAATACGCATCGATATCGCGCGGCCCGGCGTCGGCGCCGCCAAGATAGCCGATGCGCGCCAACTCACCGCCGAAGGTGAAGCCGTCATCGTCGGTAAGGCCGTGCAGCCAGGCGATATCGTGCTCGCCCGAGAACACCCGCGAGGCGGCCATGGGCGGCGAGAAGCGCGCGCCCTCCTCGTTGCTCCAGTTCATCACTTCGATGGGTCGGCGCGTCCGGATGCCCGCTTCCTGCAGAGTGCGGACGATCTCCAGCCCCGCCAGCACGCCGAGAATACCGTCGAAGCGCCCGCCGGCGACCTGGGTGTCCAGATGGCTGCCGATCAGCACCGGCGGCAGATCCTCGGTTCCGGCATAACGGGCGCGGATACTGCCGCCCTGGTCGACGGTGACGGTACAGCCGGCCGCCTCGCACCAGTCGACGAAGACGTCGCGCATCGCCTTGTCTTCGTCCGTCAGCGCCAGCCGGCGGTTGCCGCCGTGATCCCCAGGCCCGATCTTGGCCGCGTCCATCAACGAGGCCCAGAGACGATCCTCGTTGATCCTGAGATTGTCCCGGCGCGTCTGGGTCATTGGGGAGGCCTCCCGAAGGTCAGGGATGTCTTGGTGCAAGCACTGATTTTTTAGATATCCGCAAAAAACATCGTCCTCCCCGCTCAGGCGGGGACCTCATGCTAGTGAAGCGACAATCGAACGTGGCCGACAGTCTACACGAGGTCCTCGCCTGCGAGAGGACGACGGCGGGGATACCGGACAGTGAAAGGTTCGAGCGATATCGAACCTAAAAACGACTGTCCCGCGCCGCGCGGCGCCTTATTCCGCTGCTTGCAGCGTCTCGGTCCCGGTCTTCTTCGGCTGCAGTTCCCGGGCCTTGGCCTCGATATCCGGCAGAACGGCGCGGACCAGGTCATAGTCGAGGTCGCGGGCCACATCCGGATAGCCGGCGGCATCGATCATGTCGCGCAGCTTGCCGGCCTTCATCAGGTCCAGCGTCCATTCAAGCGTGTCCGGCACCACCGTCTTGTCCCAGTAGTAGCGCAGGTTCTTGTTGCGCGGGCCATAATGGTAGTGCGGCTGCAAACGGAAGCAGTCGAAGGCGAGGATCTCGGTTTCCTCGGAGTATTCATGGCTCGGACTGCCGCAGAGGTCCGAAAGCACGTGGATGGCGAGTCCGCCGTCATCGCCCAGGGTGCGCATCTCGATGCCGAAGCGGATATTGCCCGCCTCGTACATGAAGTCACCGCGCTTGTGCTTCACGAGCTGGATGCTGTTCTGGAACTTCTCCCGGCCGGCCTTCTCGACCTCGGCCGCGGCCTTGGCCACCTTCTTCATGTTCAGCGACTTGGCGATGGCATCGAACCCGCCGCGCGTCAACATCGCCGGAAGCCGCTCGCGGATCTGCCTCGCGGTCCAGCCGAAGGGATTGCCGTCAGCGATCGGATCGATCTGGCAGATCTTGGCCTCACCGTCCGGCGCGTAGGTGTAGGTGCGTTCCGAATGGAAGCAGTTGAACTGGAGCAGGTTGGTCTCGCGTCCGTCCACGTCGCCGCGCACCTGGATGATCACTCCCTGGTCGGCGTGATGATGGATGTTGGCGTCCCACTGTTCGTGCCAGACGGCAAAGAATACCGAACCGGCCTCGATCTTCGTGTAGTCCGAGCGCATGGCGATCTCTCTTTCCGATGTCGCGCCGAAGGCGCGCGAAATGATGTGAGATTGAAATCTTAGCCGGTAAACCCAGGCCCAGGCAATTGATCTGTGGAAAACCATGGGTGGGATACCGTTCGCGCTCAAGGCATTTTGCCGTTCCGTGACCGGGGTTCGGCATCATAGTCTCGAAACGGACAGACCTCACGAGGGAGACCCCGCCATGATTCATGAACTGCGCATCTATCACTGTGTTCCGGGCCGGCTGCCGGCATTGCTGAAACGGTTCGACACCATCACCCTGAAGCTCTGGGACAAGCACGGCATCAAGCAGGCCGGCTTCTGGACCACCGGCATCGGCGAGTCCAACCAGACGCTCTATTACATGCTGGAATGGGAATCGCTGGCCGACCGCGAGAAAAAGTGGGACGCCTTCGCCGCCGATCCGGAATGGCACAAGAAGCGCGCCGAAACCGAAGCCGACGGCGCCATTGTCGCCTCGGTCAACAACCAGATCCTGATCCCGACGAGTTTCTCGTCGGTGAAGTAAGCAAGAGGCGAGCGGGGCCGGAGCGCTTGGGGCCATTGAATCAACCCTGGCCCGTCCCCGTCGCTCCTGCGAAAGCAGGAGATCAACCCTGTTTGCCGCGGGCCCCAGCTTCCGCTGGGGCGACGGTGAAAGATGGCAACATTTTCACCGTCGCTCCTGCGAAAGCAGGAGCTCAACCCCGTTTGCCACGGGCCCCAGCTTCCGCTGGGGCGACGGGAAACAAGGGTTAGCCGCGGCCCTGTCCCCCATCGCCCTGGCGCAAGGCAGGGCCAAGCCTCGATGGCATCGTGTGACGGGAGCCAGTAACGGGTGCCTCGCCGGTTACGGAAAACGATGGAAGCTGAACGGTCGCGTGATAGGCCCTGCCTTGCGCCAGGGCGACGGTTATTGCGATGAAGCAGCGTTCGGCCGGCTTCCCGTCAGAACCCGTCTCCGGGCTTTCGCATCAGCGCTACGTCCTTGACAGGGAAGTCCGGCCGCCAGCCATGAATCTCGGCAATCCGGGCTAAGGTCGCCTGGCGATAGAACACCACATGCGTCGGCTCCCGCCGGTAGGTCCAGCCGGCGAACCGGGTATCGTCAGTCTGGAAGCAGGTCATGATCCCGAGCCATCCACCGGGTAGCAGCAGAGCATCCAACCGGTCCAGCACATCGGCGGGCTGATGCAGATGCTCGACCACTTCCGTGCAGGTGATGAAGTCATAGCGCCTTTCAAGCACTGCCGGATCGGGCTCGAACGCAGGATCGTAGAGCGCGACCCGGTGCCCCGCCTGCCTCAGCATCGCCGCAAGCGCCGATCCCGGCCCGCAGCCGAAATCCAGACCGCTTGATTCCGGCTCCAGCCGCACCAACAGCGGATCGGCCAGTTTCGCGAGAAAACGCCGGTAACCCGGATCACCGGGATCGTTCTCATGGGTCAGATAATGCGCGCGTTCGTCCGCGACGCTCATCCGCTGACCGGGTTCGAGGAAGGTCGCCTCGCAGGCCCCGCATCGCCAGTAGACCTGGGCGTCAATGGTCATGAAGTGAACCGGACCGGGCGCCCGGCAGACGGGGCAGGTAGAGGGCGCCCCGTCACATGCTGGTGGCGCCACCGTCGATCACCATCTCGCCCGCCGTCATATAGGCTGAGTCGTCCGAGGCGAGGAACATGACCGCCGCCACGATCTCGTCGATGGTACCGAGCCGCCCCAGCGGCACCCGCGAGAGCCGCTCCGCCAGGACCTTGGGGTCGGACATGGCGGAATGGATCATCTCGGTGTCGATCGGTCCCGGAAAGATCGCGTTGCAGCGGATCTTGTCCTTGGCATGCTGGGTCGCGGTTACCTTGGAGAAGATCCGCACGGCGCCCTTGGAGGCGGCGTAGGCCGGTTCCTGGTGCGTCGACTGGCCGTATCCGGCGACCGAGGCGATGTTGATGATCGAGCCGCCGCCGGCCTTGCGCATCGCCGAGATCGCGTGCTTGGTGCCGAGGAACACGCCCTTCAGGTTCACCGCCAGCACCTTGTCCCATTCCTCGACAGTGCGCTCCTCGATCGGGACCCGGTTGATGACGATGCCGGCATTGTTCACCAGGATGTGCAGCCCGCCATAGGGGCCCGTCGCCTGGGCCACCGCCGCGCGCCACTGATCCTCGTTGGTGACGTCCAGGGTGACGTATTTGGCCTCGCCGCCCGCCGCCTTGATTTCGGCCTCGACCGCCTTGCCCTCGGCATCGCGGATGTCGCCGAACACTACCTTGGCGCCTTCCTTGGCGAAGGCTCTGGCTTCCGCCGCCCCCTGCCCGCGCGCGCCGCCGCTGACCAGCGCCACCTTCCCGTCAAGCTTGCCCATATCCGCCCCGTTTCCCCGCTAATTATCGCTGCGCACCAGCCGGCCCGGCAGGGCGCCCGTCGCCTCGCCATCACGCCATACCGGCACACCGGCGACAAGCGTCATCTCGAAACCATCAGAACGCTGTAAAAGCCGCTTGCCGCCCGCCGGCAGGTCGTAGTGTACCTCCGGCACCTTGAGGCGAAGACGTTCCAGATCGACGATGTTGATATCCGCGCGTAGGCCGGACTTGATCGCGCCCCGGTCGCGGAGCCCGATCTCTTGAGCGTTCGCCAGCGTCAGGCGGCGCACCATGTCGGCGAGACCGAGCCTCGGCCCCCGTGTGCGGTCCCGGGTCCAATGGGTCAGCGTGTGTGCCATGTCGGTGGCATCGCACATGATGCCGACATGCGCGCCGCCGTCGCCGAGCCCGATCAGGGTGTGCGGATGACGCAGCATCTCGAAGACCGGCGCCATGTCGCCGCCGGCATAATTGGTCATCGGGTGATAGAGGATCGCGCGCCCGTTCCGCTCCATCATCATGTCATAGGCCAGCGCCGCAGGCGCGATGCCGCGCCTAGCCGCCTCGGCGGCGATGCTCCTGTCCGGGTGCGGTTCGTAATCCGGTGGGTCGCCGAACGGGAAGATCCGTTCCCAGTCGCGCAGGCGCTTGATCTGCGCCGGCGAGCCGCCAGGCTCCGCGATCAACCGTTCCCGAAGTCCTGGATCGCGCAAAGCGGCGACGCGAGCCTCAATGTTAAGGGGCGCGAGCGCTGCCCAGCTCGGGCAACCGAGGAACGGGTTCTCCGAAAGCTCGAAGCCCAGCAAGGTACTGGTCGGCCGCCCCCGAACCTGTCCGGTGATGCGCAGCCCGTCTTCATTCGCCGCCTCGATCCGGTCCAGCAATTCGCGCCATTCACTCGGATGAGAATCCCGCTGCAACAAGGTCAGGGTCACCGGCCGGCCCGAACGCTTGGCGAGACGGCACAGCAGGGAGAACTCCTCCTCCTGCGCATCGCCGAAATCAGCCACCACCTGCAGCCAGCCGCGTCCGACCGCGCCGATGGCGCCGGCGATCTCGGCCAGTTCCTCCTCCGCCGCACCATAGGAAGGGATCGGCTCCCCTGCCGCCGTGCGGTGCTGCAATAGCCGCGAGGTCGAAAACCCGAAGGCGCCGGCCCTGATCCCCTCGGCCGCAAGCGCCGCCATCGCCGCCCGGTCGGCTGGTGTGGCCGGCTGCCGCTCCGCGCCGCGCTCACCCATGACATAGACCCGCAGCGCCGCGTGCGGCACCTGCGTCGCCACATCCACATCGAAGGAACGACCGGCCAGAGTGTCGAGATAGTCGGGAAAGCTCTCCCAGGTCCAGGGCAGGCCCTCGCGCATCACCACCTCGGGGATGTCCTCCACCCCCTCCATCAGCGAGATCAGCATGTCCCGCTGGTGCGGGCGCACCGGCGCGAAGCCGACCCCGCAATTCCCCAGCAGCACCGTCGTCACCCCATTGCAGGAGGAGGGCGTGATCTGGTTCGCCCAGGTTGCCTGGGCGTCGTAATGGGTATGCACGTCGACGAAGCCCGGCATCACCATCCGTCCGCTTGCATCGATCTCTTCGGCGCCAGTGGCGGTGACCTCCCCAACGCCAGAGATCACGCCGCCGGAGATGGCGACATCGCCCGCATAGGGCTCGCCGCCGGTGCCGTCGACGATGGTGCCGTTGCGGATAACAAGATCAGGAGTGCCGGACATGCGCGCCTCGCGGTGACCCCTCTGAGAGTAGCGTCATTCCCGCCGCCGGAAAAGCCGAAGCATTCCCCACATAGTGGGGAGTTTGGGGAGTTTGGGGGGAGTTTGGGGGAGTTTGGGGACAGTCACCGAATTCTTTTTTTATCGGTATTTCAGTAGCGCCGCGGGATGGATCAGTGCCTGTCGGCGGTATTATCCCCGCTCGGCTTTTGCACAAACAAATTACTGGGGAGATTTCGCGATGTCAGCGCCAATATGATCCGCAAGACGCGATGGGAAGCACCTGATCGATGGCGCCCGGCCTTGTAACTCCGCATGTTTGCCAATAGATTCTGGGACCAATCCAAACGCAGGGTGGCACATGCAACTGCACTCGATCATCGTCAAGGCTCGGCTCGACACAGACGCCGGCGTGTGGGTGGCAAGTAGTGACGATCTACCGGGCCTCGTTACGGAAGCCGAAACGCTGGAGCTGCTGGAGAAGAAGCTGCACGATGTCATTATCGATCTGGTTGAGATGAACGGCCTCGACGATTCCAACCAGGTACCAGATGAAATACCCCTATTCATCATGCACGAGCAGGTCTCCAGGGTGCGTTTGCGCGCCTGATGGGCGGCTTCACCCGCGATCTGAAGAAGCTTCTTTCCGCCGCCGGTTGAACATTCGCGCGCCAAGGCCGGGGGGACCACGAAATGTGGTACTCTCCCATCACCAAAAGACACTTCCCCGTCGACAACGACATCAAGTCCAGGCACACCGCCAATGAGGTATTGAAGCAAGCGGGACTGCCGAAAGAATTTTGACGCCCTCAGGACGCATATCGACGAGCCGGTGGGCGCAGGTCGAGTGCGTGATGCTTGCCTACCCCGCCCGCGCGTCGATCCAGCCGCGTGTCCGGTTGGCGAAGGCGACCAGCGAGAGCATGACGGGAACCTCCACGAGGACCCCGACCACGGTCGCCAACGCGGCACCGGAATTCAGGCCGAAAAGACTGATCGCCACCGCGACCGCGAGCTCGAAGAAGTTCGAGGTGCCGATCATCGCGCAGGGCGCGGCGATGCGGTGCGGAACCCGCCAGGCCCAGGCGGCGACATAGGCCACCGCGAAAATGCCGTAGGACTGGATCAGCAGCGGCACCGCGATCAGCACGATCAACAGCGGCTGGGCCAGGATCACCCCGCCCTGGAAGCCGAACAGAAGCACCACGGTCGCCAGGAGCGCCACCACGGAGGCCGGCTTCACCCGCGCCGTGAAGGCATCGACCTCGGCCTCACCTCCCGCCCGGAAGAGCCGCTTGCGGGTCATGATGCCGGCGATCAGGGGCACCACGACATAAAGCACCACCGAGAGCAGCAGGGTCTCCCAGGGCACCGGAATCTCGGTCACGCCGAGCAGCAGGGCGACGATCGGCGCGAAGGCGAAGACCATGATCACGTCGTTCACGCTGACCTGGATCAAGGTGTAGTTCGCATCGCCGCGGGTCAGCTGGGACCAGACGAACACCATCGCCGTGCAGGGCGCCGCGCCGAGCAGGATCAGCCCCGCGATGTAGCTTTCGGCGTCCGCCGTCGGAATCAGGTCGGCGAACACGCCCTTGAAGAACCAGACGCCGAGAAACGCCATGGTGAAGGGCTTGATCAGCCAGTTGACGATGATCGTGATCACCAGACCCTTCGGCTGATCCTTGATCCTGTGCAGGCTGGCGAAGTCGACGGCGATCATCATCGGATAGACCATCGCCCAGATCAGCACCGCGACCACGAGATTGACGCTGGCGTACTCAATGCCCGCGAGCACCGCGAAAAGCCCCGGCATCATCTGGCCGAGCGCGATGCCGGCGACGATACACAGCGCCACCCAGATCGTGAGATATCGTTCAAAGGCGGACATCGGCAAACTCCGGAGGCGGGGGTATGGGGCGGGAGGTTCCGTATAGCCACCGCCATGGTCCGGGACAAGCCCTCGAGCCCCGCCGCACCCGTGTTGAGCCGCATCGACCGGCGTGCAATAACCTCCCATTCAGCCCCGCACGGACAAGATACCCATGAAAATCGGCGCGTTTCTCACCAATCAGCAGTTCCTCGACACCGATATGATCGCCGCCATGGACGAGCAGATCGCCATGGTGCATCTGATGCGCGATCATGGCTGGGACAACGTGGTCTCGGGCCAGCACTACCTCAACGAAGGCAACAACCAGCAGCTTCAACTGGTGCCGTTCCTGGCCCGTCTGATCCCCGAGGCGGGCGACATGAACATCACGCTCGGGATCCTGCTGCTGAACCTCCATAACCCGGTCTATACGGCCGAAACGGTGGCCAGCCTCGATGTGCTCTCCAAGGGCAAGGTGATCTTCGGCGTCGGGCTAGGTTACCGGGATACCGAGTTCGATGCCTTCGGGGTTCCCAAGGGCAAGCGGGTCGCCCGGTTCGAGGAGTATCTCACCCTGGTGGAGCGCCTTTGGACCGAGGATCGGGTCAGCCATGAGAGCGAGACCTGTGTCCTGAAGGACGTCCACATGAACATCCGGCCGATCCAGAAGCCGCGTCCGCCGATCTGGATCGCGGCCAATAACGACCGGGCGATAGAACGCGCGGCGCGGATGAGCGACGCATGGTTCGTCAACCCGCACTCGCAGCTCGATACCATCCGCCGGCATATGGGTCTCTACAAGGACGCACTTCGGGCGGCGGGAAAGCCTGCACCGGCGGAACTGCCGGTGTTCAAGGAGATCTTCTGCGCCAAGGACCGCAAGACGGCGATGGAGCTTGCCGGCCCCTATCTGCTCGGCAAGTACAAGAACTACGCCACCTGGGGCCAGGACAAGGTGATGCCCAAGAACGAGAGCTTTGATCAGGACTTCGAGGATCTGGTTAAGGGCCGCTTCATCATCGGCTCGCCCGAGGAGTGCTACGAGGAACTCCGGCCCTATTGGCAGGAGTTCGGCATGAACCACTTGGTGATCCGCTCCCACTGGATCGGCATGCCGGGGCAGCTCACCCTCGACAGCATGGAACTGATGTCGCGGGAACTGCTGCCGGAACTGCGCAAGATCAAGGTGAAGCCGACGCTTTGACCCACGGCCTCATCGCCGGCGTCACGTCCCCGCCTTGCCGAGCGCCTCGCGGTGCGCCGGATCCGCGATCGCCGTGAGCGCCGCCGCCCGCTCGCGCAGGTTTCGGCCGCGCAACTCGGCCCAGCCGTGCTCGGTCACCACGATATCCACATCGCTGCGCGCGGTGGTGACCGGCCCGGTAAGACGCGGCACGATCCGGCTCACCGTGCCGCCGCGCGCCGTGCTGGGCAGCGCGATGATCGAACAGCCCCCGGGAGAGCGATGGCCTGCCCGGGTGAAATCCGTGTGGCCACCAATCGCGCTCACGATCTGGCCGTTGGTTTCCTCGGCCCCGATCTGGCCGCTCAGATCCACCTCAAGGGCGGAGTTGATGCTGACGAACCGTTTCAGGCGATGCAGGTCTCCGTCATGGGTGTGCCAGGACGGTCGGAGCTTGAAAGCCGGGTTGCGCTCGACGAACCGGTACAGCCTCTCGGTGCCGACCAGATTGGCGGTCACGGAAATACCGGCATCGACCTCCTTGCGGGCATTGGTGATCACGCCGGCCTCCATGAGATCCGCCATGGAGTCGCCAGCCATGCCGCTGTGAAAGCCGAGGTCCCTGCGGTCGCCGATCACCCGGGCCACCGCCTCCGGGATCGCACCCATGCCGATCTGGAGTGTGTGGCCATCCTCGATATAGCGCGCGACGTTGCGCCCGATCGCCTCGTCGACCGGCGAGACCCGTGCCGGCGCGGCGGTCAGCGCTGGTCGCGAGGTCTCCACGATCACATCGATCCGGCCGAGATCCGGCACCCCTTCGGCATGAACCCAGGGAATCTGGTCGTTCACCTCGGCGATCACCACCCGGGCCTTGTCCATGGCCGCCCGGTTGTAATCATTGAGCAGGCCGAAGGAATGCCTGCCGTCGGGGCCGGGCGGCGAGATATGCACGAAGGCAACGTCACAGGCGATCACCCCATCGTCGATATAGCGCGAAATCTGGCCATAGTGGATCGGGCTGATATTCAGCACGCCGGCCTTGGCCAGCGCCCGGGACGCGCCCATCGGCCCAAAGCTTTCAAACGTGATATGATCCGCGTGCTCGGCCTGAAACGTGTCGGACAGGCAGAGACCAAGAAACACACTGACCGGCCCGATCGACGCCCGTTGCGCGACCAGGGCCTCGGTCAGTGTCACCGGCTCTCCCGCCGCCTGACCGACAATGATCCGGTCGCCGGGACGGATGAACTCCGAGAGATCCAGATCCCCGGCGACGATACGCCTCGGCCCGTTCATTCCAGAGCCGACGCCTCAGGTCTTCAGAACAATCTTGCCGGAATAGGCGCGCGACAACAGACCCTGCAAGGCCTCCCCGGCCTCGGCCAGCGGAAAGACCTTGCCGATATGTGGTTTGACCTTGCCTTGGCGAAAGAGATCGGCCGCGTCCTGCACGAAGCTGGCGCCATAGGCCGGGTCGCGTTCGGTCTGGGCACCATAGACCACGCCTATGACGGAGATATTCTTGACCAGGATCAGGTTCGCGGGCACCTGCTGGATGCGCCCGGACGCGAAACCGATGATCAGCATCCGCGCCTCCCAGTTCACCGCTCGGATCGCTGAGTCAAAGGCGTCGCCGCCGACCGCGTCATAGACCACGTCGGCGCCGACACCGTCGGTGATCTCGCGCACCCGGTCGCGGATGTTTTCGGTGCGGTAATCGATGGCGAAGTCCGCGCCGTGGTCCAGCGTGACCTGACATTTCTCCGCACCGCCGGCGGCGGCGATGACCCGCGCGCCCATCTGCTTGCCGAGCTCGACCGCCGTCAGCCCGACACCGCCGGCGGCGCCGAGCACCACCAGCGTCTCTCCGGCCTTCAGCTTGCCGCGATGCTTCAGCGCGAAGTTCGAGGTGCCATAGACCGTGGGAAAGCCGGCGGCGGTGACGTCGTCCATCTCGTCCGGCACCGGGACCAGCCACTCGGCGTGCACGCAGGCTTCTTCGGCGAAGGCCCCGCCCCCGCGCATAAAGGCCATGACCCGTTGGCCGACGGTAAGCGGGCGCTTGACGTTGCTCCCAAGCTCAAGGATCTCGCCCGCAACCTCCATTCCCGGCACGAAAGGCGGCGCCAGCCTCGACTGGTATTTGCCGGCGATCTGCAGCGTGTCCGCGAAATTGATCCCTGCCGCGCGGACCCGGATGCGCACCTCGTCAGGCTCCGGTCTTGGGGGTTCGATCTCCCCCAGCACCAGCTTCTCCGGGCCGCCGAGTTCCTTGCAGAGCACTGCTTTCATGATCGCTTCCGCCTGTCTTCGTTCCTCTGCCGCGTAGGGCCTGCGCGTTTGGCTTACAGAACCCTTCGAGACGCGGTTTCACCGATCCTCAGGGTGAGAGTGAGACAACCCACCGACTCGCCCTGAGGGGACGCGAAGCATCGTCTCGAAGGGTCCCGTCAAACCAACCCGCCCCGCATGACATCACGAGGAAAGTTTATCGCCTCCTACCAGCACGGCAAGCCGGCTAAAGCCAGTGGTCAGCTTGCCGAAACCAGCCAAACATGGTCCATATCCGGCCTCTGATGGAAGGAGCCACGCGCATGGAAATCCGCCTCGACCGGCACGGCGCCCATATCGCCGTCGTCACCATCGACAATCAGCCGCGCCTGAACGCCATGACCCGCACGATGATGGCGGATCTCGGCAAGTTGTGGGACGAGCTCGGGGCCGACGACACGCGCTGCATCATCCTGACCGGCGCCGGCACGAGGGCCTTCAATGTCGGCGCGGATATCAGCGGCGACCTCAGCGCCGATGTGGATATGGCGGCGATCGTCAACCATGCGCTCCTGAAGACGGACACCTATTCCAAGCCGATTATCGCGGCGATCAACGGCGACTGTGTCGGTGGCGGGGTTGAACTGATGCTGTCGACCGACATTCGCGGCGCGACGCCGACCGCGCGCTTTGGCCTGCCGGAGGTCAAATGGTCGATCTATCCCTTCGGCGGCGCGACCGTGAAGCTGATCCAGCAGATCGGCCATGTTCATGCCATGGACCTCATTCTGACAGGCCGGCTGATCACCGCCGAAGCGGCCGCGCAGCTTGGACTGATCAACGAGGTAGTTGCCGCGGATGGCCTGATGGACTGGGCGCTCGCCAAGGCGGAGGCGATCGCCGCCAACAGCCCTTCGGCGGTTCAGGCGGTCAAGACTCAGATCAGCGCCACCATCGCGGAGCACGCCAGGGCGCGAGAGCCGCTGGACCAGCAACTCGGTGACAAGGTCCGCGCCAGTCCCGATTTTTCCGAGGGCGTCGCCGCCTTCCTCGAAAAGCGCAAGGCGCGGTACTGAGGGTTAGGCGTGATGGTTGAGTCCTTTCGGATCACCAATACCCTTTCCTGGCGCCCTGGCGAAAGGCAGGGCCGGGCTTCGATGATGCAGCGTGATGGATTTTCGCTACCGCAAACGACGGGTCGAATGGACGACGGAGCGCGTGGATTGTTTCGGTCCAAGCCCCTGCCTTTCGCCAGGGCGACGGCCTACGATCAATCCCGGATGGAACTCTATCAGTAATTGAAGGAACCTGAGGCCGTGGCCCTAAGACCAAAAAGCCGGACCCTCGGCGATTTGCTGGATGAAATCGCCGGCATTCAAGGTGATGCCGAGGCGATCGTCTGGCGCGAGACGCGGTTGAGCTATGCCGATTGGCGCGAGGAGACCGACCGCTTCGCCCGGGCCCTCCTTTCGATCGGGATCAAGCCGGGAGACCGGGTCGGCCTGCTCGCGGCCAACCGTCCGGAATGGTTGATTGCCGCCTTCGCCGTCGCCAAGATCGGCGCGACCACCACCGCCATAAGCACTTTCTCCACGCCGCGGGAACTTGCCTGGATCTTGGAACATTCCGGCGCGGTGGCGCTGATCAGCGTGGGCGAGGTGCGGGGCCGCCGGTTCATCGACGTCCTCCGCGAGCTTTGTCCGGAAATCATGAGCGCGGCTCCCGGATCGCTGCACGCGCCCGCCCTGCCGGAACTGCGCACGATCGTCGCGGTCGATGGAGAGAGCGCGGGTGCCATCGTCGGCTGGAACGATTTCTTGGCCCGTGGCGAGGCGGTCTCCCCTGCGGCCTTGAGCACCGTGCAGGCGAAAGTGTCGGCGAAGGACATCTGCTTCATTCTTTACACATCCGGCTCCACCGCCGATCCCAAGGGTGTCACCCTCGCCCATGGCCACCTGATCGCCAACGGCTTCGACATCGGCGAACGGATGCATCTCGGACCAGTGGATCGGCTGTGGTTCGCGGTGCCGCTGTTCTGGTCTTTCGGCTCGGCCAACGCCCTGCCCGCCGTGATGACCCATGGCGGTGCTCTGGTCCTGCACGAGAGTTTCGATGCAGGCGAGGCTCTGGACCTGATGGAGACCGAGGGCTGCACCGTCTTCTATGGCATGGCCAACATGGCAAGGGCGATCCGCGAGCATTCATCCTGGTCGCAGGCGCGGGTCGCCTCAATGCGCACCGGGCTTACCATCGGCTTGCCGGAGGATATCTCGTTCATCATCGATGCCCTTCAGGCGCCGGAACTCTGCAATGTCTATGGCTCGACCGAGACCTACGGTAATTGCGCGGTCTGCGATGCCTCGGACGACTTGGATCTGCGCCTCCACAGCCAGGGAGAGCCCCTGCCCGGCATGACCATCCGGGCGGTCGATCCGGAGACCCGCGCGCCGCTACCCACGGGCACTGTTGGAGAACTCGCCGTCGCCGGCTATGTCACCCCCGGCTATTTCCGGGCGCCGGAACAGACCATCGCGACCTTCGATGCGGATGGCTACTTCCTGACTGGTGACCTCGGCATGATCGGCGAGGACGGGCGGGTCCGCTATCGCGGCCGCCTGAAAGAGATGATCAAGACCGGCGGCGTCAATGTCGCGCCGCTGGAAGTCGAGGAAGTCCTGGCGCAGCATCCCGCCGTGAAGCAGGCCTATGTGGTCGGCGTACCGGACCCGGCCAAGGACGAAATCGTCGCCGCGGCGGTGGAGTTGGAGGACGGCGCGGATGCCACGACGGCGGACCTGATCGCTCATTGCCGGGCCCAGCTCGCCTCCTACAAGGTCCCCTCCCATATCGCGATCCGATCGGGTGAGGCCTTCCCGCGCACCGCGACCGGCAAGATCCATAAGCCTGGTCTGAAAGTGGAACTCGCGCGGGAGATCGACGGCACGCGCTAGGTCGTCGAGCCCGCGTCGGCCAACTCGTCGGCAAGGTCGTCCGGTACGTCGTCGAAGGACGCGTAGTTCAGCGTGTAAAGCCCCGCATACATGCCCTTGGCGGCGATCAGCGCGTCGTGGGTGCCTTCCTCACGGATCTCGCCGTCCTGGAGCACGATGATCCGGTCGCATCCCCGGATCGTCGCGAGGCGGTGAGCGATCACCAGGCCGGTGCGCCCCTCGAGAAGTTTCGCAAGGGCCTGCTGGATCTGCATCTCTGTGTAGCTGTCGATGCTGGCGGTCGCCTCGTCCAGGATCAGAATCTTGGTATCGGCGACGATGGCGCGGGCGAAGCTCAGCAACTGACGCTGGCCGAGCGACAGGTTGGCGCCGCGCTGCTCCAGCACCGTGTCATAGCCCTGCGGCAGTTTTTCGATGAAATCATGGGCACCGACCGCCTTAGCCGCATCGATCACCGCCTGGCGCGACGCCTCGATGCTGCGGAAGCGGATATTGTCGAAGACACTGCCGGTGAACAGGAACGGTTCCTGCAGTACCATCGCCACGTGCCGACCGAGCGAATCCTGCGTGATGTCACGCACGTCATGGTCGCCGACCCGCACCGCGCCATCCCAGATGTCATAGAAGCGATGCACCAGGGCGGTCACGCTCGTCTTGCCTGATCCCGTCGGGCCGACCAGAGCGACGGTCTCTCCCGGCGCCACCTTAAAGGAGACGTTGCGCAGCACCGGCTGATTTTTCACGTAGCCGAAAGTGACGTTCTCGAACGCGATCGACCCTTCGCATTCCTTCATGTCGATGGCGTCCGGCTTGTCCTGCACCGCGATCGGCACGTCCAGCACCTCGAGAATGCGCTGGCCCGAGACCATGGCCCGCTGCATGAAACTGTATTGCAGGGTCAGCGAGCGGATCGGGTCGAAGAAGCGCTGGACATAGAAGATGAACGCCACCATCACGCCGAGATCAAGGGTCCCGCCCAGGACCTGGTTGCCGCCGACCACGATGACGATGGCCATGGCGCCGCCGGTCAGGGTATCGACGATGGGCACATTGGCCTGGGCAAATTTCGCGGCCCTCAGATGCGCCAGCATGTTCTGCCGCGCCCGGTCGTTATAGAGCGCGAAGTTAACCTTTTCGCGCACCATGCCCTGGACCGTGCGCACCCCGTGAATAGCCTCGGCGAGCGCCCCATTGGCGATGGAATTGGCCTCGCGCGCCTTCATGAAGGCTTCGCGGGCCCGGGGCAGCCAGATGATCCGCATGACGAACAGGATCGGCACGATCGACAGGGTCAGCAGGCCGAGATTGAAATCGAGAGCCAGCAGCACCGCGACGATGCCCACCAGCAGCACGAGGTCACCGACGGCGAAGATCGAGGTCTCAAGAAACTCCTGCAGCGCGTTCACGTCGCT
The DNA here is from genome assembly GCA_038146985.1 of Alphaproteobacteria bacterium. Taxonomy (GTDB): domain Bacteria; phylum Pseudomonadota; class Alphaproteobacteria; order Thalassobaculales; family Thalassobaculaceae; genus JADHLJ01. Next base: position 474,129 of record JAYQSQ010000001.1, on the reverse strand, counting down.
CTGCAAGCGTGACATGAGGCGCCCGACCTCGGTGCGGTCCATGAAGGAGAGCGACACGCTTTGCAGATGCGTGAACATCGCCCGTCGAAGATCAATCAGCACCCGCTCGGCGGCGCGGCCGACCAAGTTCTCCTGCAGGAAGTTGGCGCCGTAATTCACGATCACCACACCCGCGAAAACCACGACTACGATCTCCAGCAGGCCCCGGTCACGCACCCCGTCGACCAGGGCGTTGTCGATCGCGTAGAGCACGACCAGCGGGATCGCCACCTGGGTCGCGGTGTACACCAGGACCGAAAGGATCGCGATGGCGAGACCGACACGGTAAGGCCGGCAAAACCCTAAGAAGCGGCGAATCACCCGGCCGTCGAAAGCACGGCCGAACATCTCCTCGTCCTGGCTGACCTGGGAGCCGACAACCGCTTTCGGCGGATGGTTGGTTTCGCTGGCCACGCTCATCGCGTCTCTCCGATCGCCGCGACGTCGACCCCATGGTCGTCGCCGGGCCGGGACTGAAGACGGTACAGATCGTGATAGCGCCCGCCATGCTTCATCAGTGCTTCGTGGGAGCCGCGTTCGACGACGCGCCCGGCTTCGATAAACAGAATTTCATCCGCGTGCATGAGCGATCCGAGCCGGTGCGAGATGATAACCGTCGCGCGCTTTTCCTGGCCTTCCCGCAAGGCGAGCCTGATCCGCCGCTCGGTGGCGGCATCGACGGCGGCGGTGGAATCGTCGAACACCAGGATCGAGGGATTGGACAGAATGCCGCGCGCGATCGACAGGCGTTGACGCTGACCGCCGGACAGCGAGACGCCGCGCTCTCCCACCAGGGTCTCATAACCGCTCGGCAGCTTGGCGACATAGTCGTGCAACTGGGCCGACCGGTTGGCCCGGGCGATCCGCTCGCCGTCGGACCAGGGGTCGCCATAGGCAATGTTGTTCTCGATCGAGGCGGTGAACAGGAAGGCGTCCTGCTGGACGACGCTGACGGCGGCGCGCAGGGAATCGAGCGAGACTTCGCGGATATCCTGGCCGTCGATGGTCACCCGCCCGCGGGTCACATCGTAGAACCGGGGCACGAGATGCGCGATGGTCGATTTGCCGGAACCCGGCGGACCGACGATGCCGAGCGTTTCGCCCGGTCCGACAGAAAAGCTGACCCCGTCCAGCACCCTGGTATCGGCGGAGTCCGGCCCGAAACTGAACCGCACATCCTCGAAACTAAGAACACCCTTTTCGAGCTTGAGGTCCGGTGCGGCCGCCCGGTCCTTGATCCGGGGCTCGCGGTCGATCACCTCGAACAACCGGGCGCCGCAGGTCGAGGCGCGGGCAAAGGAATTCACCATCATCCCGATCTGGCGTACCGGCATCTGGAGGATCATCATGAAGGTCAGCACCTCGGCCAGCACGCCGACGGTGATCTCGCCGTCGATCACCTGCAGCCCGCCGACCCAGAGCACCAGAACCATCGAGGCGAAGAAGGCGAAGCTCATGACCGTGGTGTTGGAGACCCGCACGGTGACCCGTTGGATCGCGACCTCCAGGGCGTCGGTGGACGCGGTCTCGAACTGTTCCAATTCGAACTTCTGGGCGCCGAAGGCACGGACAACGCGGATGCCGGTGAGATTTTCCTCCATCCGCCGGGTGATCACCGACAGCCGTTCCTGCATCAGCAGCCACATCCACCGGAGCTTCAGCCGCGCCACGGCCGAGCGCCAGCCGACGAAGGGCACGAAGGACAGGGCCAACAGGCCGAGAACCAGGTTGGAGCCCATCAGCAGCCAGGCGCTGCCGCCGATCAGGACGGTCAGCAGCACCGTCCGAATGACGCCGGTGCTGATGAACATCCGCACCCCTTCGAGATCCAACATGCCTCGGGTGATCAGGTCACCGGTGTGGACCTTGTCATGGAAGCTGAACGAGAGGCGCTGTACCTGCTCATAGAAAGAGAGCCGAAGCTCGTAGCCGATGCAGTGGCCTATTCCCTCGCCGTGATAGTTCTGCAGCAAGGTGAAAAGGCCGCGCAGAATGCTGAAGAACAGCACCATCATTCCGGCGCCCCATAGCGCCTCCTGGGCCATTTCAGGGGAAACAGTGCCCAATCCCAGCAATCCTTGGGCGTGATCAACCGCCTCGCCCACATAGCGCGGGATGAACAGTTGAAAGATCGCCGCCGCGATCGTCGCCCCCACCGCCGTCGCCATGCGCCAGCGATGCGCCAGCCCCATCCGAAGGATGCGCCATAGGATGCCGACTTCGAGCTTGTTGCCCTCGGCGAACTGCTGCGCGCGCGGCGTATTGCTGAGCCCGTCCTCCAATCCGGCGTCGGAAGGTTCGGCATTGCTGGGAGCGGTGGTGCTGCTCACGGGTCGGGCGTCCAAGAGCCGACGCGAAGTCCCCGACCGTCGCGGCCGGGCGTGCCGGTCATAGTGAAATGAATGGGCGTCTAATACCGTGTATGAGCCGCCCCATCAAGGATGGCGGTCGTGATGCTCGCTTCGATCTTTCGATCGACAGGTCGTCAATAACGGCAATGTTCCGGCCGATCGCGACAGGAATATCCACCGCGCCAAAGCGGATGCAAGGGCTTGTGGCAAGAAGCGTTAAGCGCGTGTCTAACCGCCCACCGCCGCTTTTACCGCAACGTCGAGCTTGTCGACCAGTTCGGTGATCTGGGCATCCTCGATGATGAAGGGCGGCGCGATCAGCACATGGTCTCCGGCACGCCCATCGACAGTCCCGCCCATGGGATAGCAGACGAGCCCGGCCTCCAAGGCCGCCTTTTTCACCTTGCCGTTGACTCCAAGTGCCGGATCGAACGGCATCTTGGTCTCGCGGTCGGCAACGAATTCGAGGGCCTGGAACAGCCCGCGCCCCCGGATATCGCCGACATGGGGGTTCTGGCCAAATCGTTCATTCAATGCCGCCGTCAACTTGACGCCCTGTGCCTTGACCCGGCTCAGGAGCCCCCGGTTCAGGACAGCCGAAACCACCGCCCGGCCGGCGGCACAGGCGACCGGATGGCTGAGATAGGTGTGACCGTGCTGAAAGAAGCCGGAGCCGTCGGCGATGGTCTGATAGATCTCCGACGTGCAGAGCATGCCGCCGATCGGCTGATAGCCCGCGCCGAGACCCTTGGCAATGCAGACGATATCCGGCGCGATGCCGTCCTGCTCGCAGGCGAACAGGGTGCCGGTCCGGCCCATGCCGCACATCACCTCGTCCAGGATCAGCAACACGCCATGGGTGTCGCAGATCTCGCGGATGCGCTTGAAGTATCCCGGCGCTGGGACCAGGGCTCCGGCAGTCGCGCCGACCACCGGCTCGGCCATGAAGGCCATGACGTTCTCGGGTCCGAGCCGCTGGATTTCTGCCTCGAGGAGATCGGCGGCGCGGCGGCCGTATTCCTCAAGGCTCTCGCCCTCCTCGCGCAGCCGGTACTCGTAGCACGGGTCGATATGGGTGACGTCGATCAGCAGCGGACGGAAGGGTTCGCGCCGCAATTCGTTCCCGCCGGCTGAGAGCGCCCCGAGCGTGTTGCCGTGATAGCTCTGACGTCTCGCGATCAGGTGGCGGCGCTGCGGCTCCCCCCGCTCGACATGGTATTGCCGCGCCAGCTTGATCGCCGCCTCGTTCGCTTCCGAGCCGCCGGAGACCAGGTAAACCCGGTCGAGCGTGCCCGGCGCGTTCCCGATGAGAAGATCCGCCAGATCTTCGGCGGGTCGGTTGGTGAAGAAACCGGTATGCGCAAAGGCGAGTTCGTCGAGCTGCGCCTTGATGGCGGCGGTCACTTCCGGATCACCATGACCGAGACAGGACACAGCCGCCCCACCGGAGCCGTCGAGATAGCGTTTGCCGCTGCTGTCGATCAGATAGCAGCCCTCGCCGCCGACGGCGAGCGGTGTGGACGCTTTGGTATGACGCGGAAAGATATGCGACATCGCTCGGCTCCCACCGGTTCGGCGGTTTCGTCGTTCAAGACCCGAAGATCACCTTCGGCAGCCATGTCGCCATGCCCGGGAACACGGCGAGAATCACCAGCATGCCGACCTGGATCGCCACGAAGGGAATAATGCCTTTGTAGATCATCCCGGTGGTCACCTCCGGCGGCGCCACGCCTCGCAGATAGAACAAAGCGAACCCGAATGGCGGAGTCAGGAACGAGGTCTGCAGGTTGACCGCGATCATGATACCGAGCCAGACCGGATCGAGATCCATCTTCAGGAGGATCGGCGCGACGATCGGTACCACGACGAAGGTGATCTCAATGAAATCCAGGAAAAAGCCCAGAATGAACATCACCAGCATCACGACAAAGACCGCGCCGACGGTGCCGCCCGGCAGACCGACGAGAATGTCGTGGACGATGTCGTCGCCACCAAATCCGCGGAACACCAGCGAGAAAAGCTGCGCGCCGATGACGATGCCGAAGACCATGGCGCTGATGCGGATGGTCTGGTGGTTGACCTCACGCAGGGTACCGTCCTTGTACACCCGCATCAGACACACCAGGACACCCCAAGTCGCGCCGACACAGGCAATCGCGGCGGCCCAGATGGCTGCCCATTCGACACCGCTGATAACATCGCGCGCCACCCGCAGATCGAAGTTGCCGACCAAGACCAGCAGCGCGACGATCGAGGCAACGCCGACATAGATCGGCAGGCCCTTGTCCGGCGCCAGGCGATGGCCGCCCAGCAGCGTCGCCCCCATCGCGCCGACGGCCGCCGCCTCGGTCGGCGTCGCGATACCCACGAGGATCGAGCCCAGCACCGCGACGATCAGGACCGCCGGCGCCACCAGCGCGTGCAGCACCCGGTTGAAAAGGCTACCGCCCTCGCCGTCCGTCAGTTCCTCGCGCGGGATCGCCGGCCCCATGGACGGCTTCACCGCGCAGACCACTCCCGTATACAGCGCATAAAGCCCGACCAGAACCAGACCCGGGATCAGGGCGCCCGCGAACAGGTCGCCGACGGAGACCGGGTCCGGAGACCAGTTGCCCAACGACCGCTGCGCTTCCTGATGCGCGTTGGAAATCTGGTCACCCAGCACAACCAGCACGATCGACGGAGGAATGATCTGCCCCAAGGTGCCCGAGGCCGCAATCACGCCTGTCGCCAGCTGAGGATTGTAGCCGCGCCTCAGCATGGTCGGCAGGGATAAGAGGCCCATGGTCACCACGGTGGCGCCGACGATGCCGGTGGACGCCGCGAGCAAGGCCCCGACCACACAGACGGAGATACCAAGACCGCCGCTCATTCTTCCGAACAAGGCGCCCATGGTGTCGAGCAACTCCTCGGCGACCTTGGATCGCTCAAGCATCACGCCCATGAAGACGAAAAGCGGCACCGCGATCAGCACCTCGTTGGTCATCACGCCGAAAATGCGGTTCGGCAGGACCCCGAAGAAAGACAGCGAGAAAACATCGAAGAAATAGCCGATCAACCCGAAGATCATCGAGGCGCCGGCGAGAGTGAAGGAAACCGGAAAACCGAGCATCAGCGAGCCGCAGACGCCGATCACCATAAGGGTGACCATTATTTCATGCGGCGTCATAGTCCGTGCTCCTGTTCGCCGTCATCGCCGGCAAGGCCCCCGTCTATTCCGGCAAGCGTGAACCAGCACTTGATCGCCAGCGACACGCCCTGGATCGCCAACCCCCCCGCGAAGATCAGCATGCAGGACTTGAGAAGATAGACGCCCTGAATTCCGCTCACTTCCACCGAGCCTTCGCGTACCGCCCAGGCCGCAGCGACATAGGGCCACGAGACCCACCAAATCATCACGCATAGCGGCAACAGGATGAATATCACGCCAAAGAGGTCGATCTTGGCCTTGGCGATGGGCCCGACATTTCCGTAAAGGATATCGACCCGCACATGCCCGTTATGCAGAAGCGTATATCCCGCGGCCACCAGGAAAACGATCGAGTGCATGTACCAGATCGACTCCTGCATCGTCAGCACGCTCAGCCCGAAGACGTAGCGCATGATCACGACGACGACCTGAATCAGCACCATGCCCAGCGCCAGCCAGGCGATCACCCGGCCGATGCTCTCGTTGATGGCGTCGATGCCGCGCGCGAGCGACGCGAGAGCCCGCATGATACCGTCCCCCACTACAGAACCTGTGAAAACCCAACAAGAAGGCCCGCGCCGGCAGTCACGCGGCGCGGGCGTCCTCGTTAACCGCCGTGATCAGGCCTTGCCGTACTTGAACGGAAGCGCCCGGGCGTTCATGTAGCCCTGGAGGCCGATCTTCGACCATCCGATCGCGGTCTGACGGAAGGCACGGTAGCTTTCCCAGATCTCCTTGGTGGAGGCATCGGTGGCGCCGACCTGCTCGACAACCTCGCCAGACACCCGGCCAAGCTCGGTCAGCAGATCATCCGGATACTTCTGCATCTCGACGCCGTGCTGGGTAATCAGCTTCTGCAGCGCTCCGGGGCTCGCGCCGTCATACTCGGCCGTCTGGATGAAGCATTCGGCCTGCAGCACCGCCTCGATGGTCGCCTTGTCCTCGGCGGACAGACCATCCCAGAACTTCTGGTTGACCGCGTAGCTGCCCATCGTGCCCGGCTCATGGAAGCCCGGCCAGTGGTAGTTCTTGACGACCTTGTAGAAGCCGAAGGCCAGGTCATGCCAGGGGCCGACCCATTCCGCGCCGTCGATCGCGCCGGACTGCAGCGCCGGGAACACCTCGCCGCCGGGCAAGTTGACCACCGCGACGCCGAGCGCACGCAGCACCTCGCCGCCAAGACCCGGCATGCGAAACTTCACGCCCTTGAAATCGTCGAGCTTGGTGATCTTCTTGTTGAGCCAGCCACCCATCTGGGTACCGGTGGACGGACCGATGAACGGCTTCATGCCGAACTGGGCATGCAGCTTGTCCCAGAGTTGCTGACCGCCGCCATAGTGAATCCAGGCGTACTGTTCCGCCGGGGTCATGCCGAACGGCACGGCGGTGAAGAAGTTGAACGCCTGGGACTTGCTGGGGAAATAGTACTCGGCCGAGAAATACATCTCGGCGTTGCCCTGCGAGACGGCATCGAAGACACCGAAGGCGGGAACCAGCTCACCGGCGTTGAAGACCTTGACCGTGACCCGGCCGCCGGTGGCGGCGGTGATCCGCTCGGCAACGCGGTTCGCCGAAGTTCCGAGACCCGGGAAGTTCTTCGGGAACGACGTGACGAGTTTCAGTTCTTTGTTGCCTTGCGAGATCGCCGGCGTGGCGAGCCCCGTGGCGGCGGCCACGCCGGCGGCACCGGCGATGGCGGCATTCTGGATAAAGGCGCGACGTTTCATGGATTTACTCCTCCCTCGATGCGTCTGGAGCAACGCATGTTCAAGCCGGACCTCGGGAGAATAGAGCCACTTTCGGGCCGTGCGCTTCCCCCGGAGCACGACACTGCAGGGAGCTTAGACGGCGCCAGACAAGCGCGCAACATGACAAGCGTGTGACCCTGGGTGGGCGAATTGGTTCATCAAGCTATTCTGTGTCGTCACTCCGTATCGAGTGCACTGCTGTCGGGTTTGAAGCCAAAGATTATCCGCTTTTCAACAGTCATCCCGCACCTGATGCGGGATCGACGCCTGAAGTACGTCAATGTGACGTGCGGTTAATCATTTTGATCATTGTTACCGTTGGGCATTTTCCGTAGTCGCCTTCCACGATCCGGCACCATCCAAAGCTGCAGGCTTCGGCCCCGCATCAAGTGCGGGGCGACGGATTCTCAAGAGAGATTATCTTACCCGTAGCTCTTCGACATCCCGTCAGCCGGATCGGCGAAGGCGGAGTAAGGCGGATACGGGTAGCGCAGACCGTTCTTGGCCAGATGCTTCATGCCCTCGACGCCGCGCACGAATTCGTCCGGCGGGCAGGCCATGAGAAGTTCGTCATCGGCGACACCGCCATAGCGTCGCTCGGCATAGCAGGGCAGCGCCAGGCTAGTCTCGCGGGTCGACAGGGCCCGGCCCCAGCTGTCGGCACAGGCGCTCTCGCCGGTGATGGTGAAGTCGTAGCGGCGGTAGTTGTGATACTGCAGCCCGTTGATAAACAGGATCATCTGTCCCGGCGAGGCGTAGAAAAGGCAGATATCCGGCGGATCGAGCCGGCCGGAACGCAGCGGCGAGGCCGCGAGACCGGAATAGCGTCCGGCCTTGACCCTCGGCATCTGCGCCTGATGCGCGGCCGCGGCAGTCTGATTGCCGAACCAGACGCCGGTCATCTTCTCGCCGGACCCGACGTCTTCCGGAATCGGCTCAAGTCCGATATTGGCGCCGCAGCTCGATCCGGGCCGCAGATTGTCCTGGACGATACCGAGGGTGAAGCCGGCGGTGCGGACCTGGGTTACGAGCTGGCAGGTGGTGAAGAACTTGCCGTCGGTTGGTGTGCGCAGCCCCTGGATCTTGCGCATCTCATCGGCATCCTCGAACAGCTTCATGCCGAAGGGAAACGTGCGGATCTTGATCAGGCTCGCCAGATCCTCGGCGGCGGTTTTGATCTCTTCGGCACCGGGCATATCGGTCTTCGTGTCGGTCATGGCTTCTCTCCCTCGGCTCAGGCCGCGTTCTTCGCGTCCTCGATGATCATCGCCGACGCCTTCTCGGCGATCATGATGGTCGGCGCATTGGTGTTTCCGGTCGTCACCGTCGGCATGACCGAGGCGTCAACGACACGCAGCCCCTCGATCCCATGCACGGCGAGGCGCGGGCTGACCACGGCCAGCGGGTCCACGCCCATCTTACAGGTGCCCACCGGGTGGTAGATGATGCTGCCCTTCTCGCGCACGAAACTCTCAAGTGCTTCCTTCGCGGTCACGCCAGGCCCCGGCAAGGTCTCGGCAACGTCATAAGGCGCGAAGGCCGGCTGGGCAAAGATGCGCCGCGTGTGCTCGATGCCAGCCAGGGTGACGCGCATGTCGTCCGGGTCCGAGAGATAGTTCGGACGGATCTTCGGACGCTCCAGCGGATCGGCGGATGCCGCCATGATCGTGCCCCGGCTGGACGGGCGCACCGCGCAGACCGCGACAGTCATGCCCGGCTCCTTCTCCAATGTGCCGATCACACCTTCCTGGTAGCTCGCCGGCGTGAACAACAACTGCAGATCCGGACTGGAGAGCCCTTCCCGGCTGCGGCAGAACACCTGGGCGCTGGTCACCCCGAAAGTGAGCGCGCCCTTGCCCTGGATCACGAACTTGCCGATCTCCGCCAGAAGTTTCGCACCGCGCGCAAGCGTGTTGATGGAGTCGGTACCTCTCACCCGGTGTGCGATCCGGGCGACGTAGTGATCGGACAGATTGCCACCGACACCCGGCAGATCGTGCAGCACCTCGACGCCGATCGATTTCAGATGCTCCGCCGGCCCTATCCCGGAAACCTGGAGCAGATGCGGCGAGTTGACCGAACCGCCGCAGACGATCACCTCGCGCCGGGCGCTGGCCGTCCTGTCGACACCGTTCTGGCGGAAGGTGATGCCGGTGCAGCGCCTGCCTTCGAAGGTCAGGTGCTTGGCGACGGAATTGGTCTCGATCCGCACGTTCTGACGCCGCTTGGCGCGGGCGAGGAAGGTCTGGGCGGTAGAGCCCCGGCGGCGGCCGATGCGGGTCATCTGGGAGTAGCCGACGCCCTCGGGTTCGGCGCCGTTCAGATCCCGGCTGCGCTTGAAACCGGCCTGCTCGGCGGCCTCGACAAAAGCGTGGGTGAGATCCAGATTGGTCCGGTAATCCTCGACCTCCAGCGGGCCGCCCTTGCCGCGATGCGCCGGGTCGCCGCCGTTGCGATAATTTTCCGACTTGCGGAAGAACGGCAGCACCTCCTCGAACGACCAGCCCCGGCAGCCCATCTGGGCCCAGCCGTCATAATCGGCGGGGTTGCCGCGCACATAGAGCATGCCGTTGATGGAGCTTGACCCGCCCAGCACCCGTCCCCGGGGCCAGTGGATGCGGCGGTTGCCGCTGGTCGCCTCGGGTTCCGAGGAATAGTTCCAGTTGACCTTCTCGTTATAGAGCAGATGCAGGATGCCCGCCGGAATATGGATCATCGGATGCAGGTCCCTCGGTCCCGCCTCCAGAACCAACACCCGCGAGCCGTCCTCGCTCAACCGGTCGGCGACAACGCACCCGGCGGAGCCGGCTCCGACGACGATGTAGTCCGCATCCAACTCCATCGCTCTTTCCCCCTCTTGTCGTCCCGGCGTTTAAAAGGACCCTTCGAGACGCGCCCATGGGGCGCTCCTCAGGGTGAGTGTCCACAAATAATACCACTCACCCTGCGGAGCCGCGCAGCGGCGTCTCGAAGGGTCTCGTTACCATGGGCACCTCTCTCACGCCCTGCTCAAGATCCCGTTCGCGAACCGGTCCATGGACGCCAATGTGTCGTCGAGACTCTCCGGCTTGGCGAGTTGGAACATGAAGATCTCCACGCCCAACTCTTTCAGTGCCCCGATATCGTCCATGATCGCCGAGGTGCCGCCGGTCATGATGTGGCGTGCGCCTTCCTGGGGCGTCTTGCGGTCCATCATCTCCCAGTCCCAGTTGCTCCAGAAACCGAGATCGATGCTGGCCGGGTCGCGATCGTGCTCGGCGGCCATCTGTTTCAGCGAGGAAAGACCGGCGGCGTATTTATCCGCCGTGTTCATCGGAAAGGCCGGGTTTGCGCCGATCGGGAACCACCCGTCGCCATGGGTGACCGCGCGGCGCTTGGCGGCTGGACTTTCGCCGCCGATCCAGAGCGGCGGATGCGGCTTCTGCACCGGCTTGGGCTCGAACTTCACGTCGGTGAAGCTGTTGTACTTGCCCCGATAGGAGGGAGACTCGACGGTCCAGAGCTCCTTGAAGATCTCCAGATATTCGTTGGTGACCCGGCCCCGTTCCTTGAACGGCTCGGTACCGATCGCCTCGAACTCCTCCTCCATCCAGCCGGCGCCGCAGCCGATGGTGACCCGGCCGCCCGAAAGCACGTCGATCGTGGCGATGGTCTTGGCGGTATGGACCGGGTTGCGGTGCGGGACCACCATCACCGAGGAGAGGATGCGGATCTTTGAGGTGACCGCCGCCACATAGGACATCAGGGTCAACTGCTCCAGGCACGCGCCGTCGGGCGGAAACGGCGGCTCGCCGCTATCGGAATAGGGATAGAGCGGGCTGATCTTGCGCGGAATCACGATGTGGTCCGAGACCGAGACATAACCGAGGCCAAGCTGCTCGGCATGGCCCAGCACCTTCCTGATCGCCGCCGGTTCGGCAAGCGGGCCGCGAGTGGGAAGTCCGAATCCGAAAACCATCTCTTTCTCCCTTATGGGTTGGGCGCTCTGTTCTGGCGGCCCCGACTATTTCAGCAGCGGAATGACCTCGGTGCCGAACCATTCCATCTGATCCAGCGTCGCCTCAACCTCGGGGCGCTGAAACAGGAAGATCATGGTGTCGACGCCGATGGCGCCAAAAGCGGCGATATCGGCGGCAATATCCGCCGCTTTGCCGGTCATCTGCTGGCGTTTGCCGTCCGCGCCTCGCTTCTCGTCGGCCAGGACCGCGCCGGTGAAGAAGTAGCCGATATCGAGATCCGCAAAGTCACGGCTTTCCTCGTCGCAGACTTCGCGCAGCACGCCGAGCCGGGCACCCAACTCGCCGGGCGTGGAAAGTCTGAACTGGGGATTGTTGCCGGCGGGATACCAGCCATCGCCGAGCCGCGCCGCCCGCCGCAACGCTGGCTTGCTCTCGCCGCCCACCCAGATCGGCGGATGCGGCTTCTGAACCGGCTGGGGCTTGAAGTGAATATCGGAAAAGCGGGCGTATTTCCCTTCAAACTTTGGATTATCAGATGTCCATAGTTCTTTGAATATTTTGATATATTCATTCGTTACCGCGCCGCGCTCCGCGAAGGGAGGCGCGCCGATCGCCTCGATCTCCTCGGCCATCCACCCGGCGCCGATTCCGACGATCACCCGCCCTTCGGACAGCACATCGGCGCTGGCAATGATCTTGGCGGTCAGCACCGGCGCCCGGTACGGCGCCACCATGACCGAGGTGAGAATGCGGATTTTCTCGGTCTTTCCGGCGATATAGGTGAGCGCCGTCAGCTGCTCATGGCATTCGACGATCGCGGCGCCCGGCCAGATCCCGTCGTCCGAGTAAGGATACGTGCTCTCAATGCCGCCGGGCACGATGATGTGATCATTGGGCGCGATCACGTCAAAGCCGACCGCCTCCCCTTTCTGGGCGATCGCCGTCAGCCCCTCCGGGCTGGAGGCCGCCCCGCGCAGCATGTTCTGAAAACCGAATTTCATTATGTCTACCTTGTTTCACATTGATCCTGTTATTCCCGTCGTCCCCGCGAAGGTGGGGACCTCGAACCGGATCGTTCAGCGACTTTAGGCACGAGCTCCCCGCCTTCGCGGGGATGACGAATTGCGCAAGTGAACCGTCACCCCCGCTTGCGTTCCTTCAGCTCCTTCACCCGGCTCAGCACCTTTTCGATAAGCTGTTCGGTCTGATCCTCCATCTCCGCGTCGCCGGAGCCGATCGGGCGCAGGATGAACTTCGAGATGCCGTGATCGGCGTATTGCTGGATGCGGTCCAGCATTTCATCCGCGCCGCCGACGACGAAACCCTCCCTGGCCGGCTTGCCTAAACGCTTTTCGAAATCGGCGCCCATTTTCTTGACCGGTTCCTCATCCCAGGAACCAAAGCGCACGCCCATGGCAGCGCCGAAATGGTCATGGTCGATGGATCGGCCCTGTTTTTCCGTGGCGATCAGGATCTTGTCGACGACGATGCCGGCTTCCTTCGGCGAGTCCGCCGCCGCCTGCCAGCCGGTGCCGTATTTCGCGGTGCGTTCGATCGCCGCGTCGGAGGAGCCGCCAACCCAGAGCGGCAGCGGGTTCTGCACCGGACGCGGGCTCACGCTCGCCTTCTCGTACTGGTAATGCTTGCCCTCGAAGGTGACTTCCTCCTCGACCCAGAGCCGGCTCATGATCTCGAGCGCCTCGTTCATCCGCTGGCCGCGTGCCTTGGTGGCGGTGCCAGTGGCGATGAAGTCGCGCGACCGGTTGCTGCCAAGACCGAAGGCCGGTAGCAGCCGGCCGCCGGAGAGATAATCGATGGTCGAGCATTGCTTGGCCGTCTGCAACGGGTCGCGCAGCCCCATGGAGGCCACGTTCATGCCGAACTTGATCCGTTTCGTCGCGCCGGCAAGGCCCGCCATGGTGCTCATGCATTCCAGAAACGGCTCCTTGGAGACCAGCCGGTCGGTCTGCCAGAGAGAGTCCACGCCGGCTTCGTCGCAGCGCTTGACCCAGCGCCAATATCCCGCGGCGCTTGAAAAGGTGAACGCCGCCATTCCCAGTCCGACACCGATCGCCATGGCCGTCTTCCCTTTCCTTTAAACCTTGTTCACAAGCGGCAGGACATCTTCCGTCAGGCGCTTGAACTGCCCGGTCTGATCCCGCGAGGTCATGCGCAGCGCAATGTGCTTCACGCCCGAGCCGATGAAGGACCGCAAACTCGCGGCGCAGGCCTCCGCCGGTCCATGCGCGGTCCAGTCGCGGGTGCGCTCGACCGTAAAGCGGATGCCGTAATAGTCCGCCAGAAAATCCCGGGTCTCCTCCAGCGCCTCCGCCGGATCGTCGCGCACGCAGAGATTGACGACCAAGGCGTTGTCCATTGCGTCCGGGTTCTTGCCGTTGGCGACGGCGGAGGCGCGGATATGCCCCCAGGCCTCAGCGAAGGTCCCGGGGCTCACCGAATGGGTCATCCAGCCGTCGCAGATCTCGCCGACCTTGGCCAGGGTTTTGACCGGCATCTTCCCGGAGGAACCGCCGCTGGCGAGGCGCGTGATATTAGTCGCCGCCCAGATTGGACTCGGCCGGCGCAAAGGCTTCGGCACGATGGTAACCTTCTCATAGTCGTGGAAGCGGCCCTGGAAGGTCACCTCGTCCTCGACGAACAAGCGATGGAGCAGCTCTATCCGTTCCCACATCAAGGCGCGGCGGTCGGCGGAGGAAACGCCCGTATTACGGTCCTCCCGCGCCCAAGCCTCACCGCTGCCGCCGCCGGCGCAGGCCACCATCACCATTCGTCCGCCGGAAATCTGATCGAGGCTGGCCCATTGGTAGGCGAGATCAAGCGCCGCGCGCTGGGTGAAGCTTCCCATGCAGGCGGGACCCAGGCGGACCTTCTCGGTCCGCGCCGCGACGGCCGCCAACAGGGTGACCGCGTCCAACCGGGGGTTGGTGAGGAAGGCGTCACCGGACCACACGGTGTTGAACAGCCCGCTCCGTTCAGCCGCGATCCCGAGGTCGATCAGGTTCGCCGGCGTGCTGTAGCCCAGGACCGGTCCCCGGTTGGACAACATCAGGCCGAAAGTGAGCGGGGCATCGGACATGGACAGGCTCGCTTGCTTCCTTCCTTGGCCGATCAGTCGGCGCTTCCCTGGACCTCGTAGCCGGGCCGGACCAGATCGGCGGCGCCCTCCCGCTTGCGCGATTTGCGCACCGGGGTGTTGACCACCTCGGCCAGCGGCGCGGCGTCGTAGGAGCGCCGCCGCTGACCCTCGTCCGGGGTGCCATAAAGGGTCGTGCGCTGTTCCGGCTCGCGGCCAAGCGCGCGGATCACCGCGTCCATCCGCTCCGGCGGCAGTTCCTGGCCGTGGCTGGCGCCGGCCGAGCGGGTGATGGTCTCGTTCATCAGGGTGCCGCCGAAATCATTGGCGCCGGATTCAAGGCATACGCCCGCGCCGGTCGGCCCGAGCTTGACCCAGGAGGTCTGGATATTGGTGATCAGCGGATGCAAAGCGAGCCGCGCCACCGCATGGATCAGCACCGTCTCGCGCCAGCTCGGCCCGCGCCGGGCGCCGCCGCGCAGGAAGATCGGCGCCTCCATATGCACGAAGGGCAGCGGTACGAATTCGGTGATTCCGCCGGTCCGCGCCTGCAACTCGCGCAGGCGGATCAGGTGGCGCGCCCAATGCACCGGCCTGTCCACATGGCCGAACATGATGGTCGAGGTGGTGCGCAGGCCGACCCGGTGCGCGGTCTCAACCACTTCAAGCCACTGGGCGGTATTGACCTTGTCCGGACACAGAACCGCGCGCACCTCATCGTCGAGGACCTCCGCCGCCGTGCCCGGCAGGCTGCCGAGGCCCGCGTCGCGCAGGCGGCCGAGGAAGGTCTCCAGGGGAATGTCGAGGGTCCGCGCGCCCTGATGCACCTCAAGCGGTGAGAAGGCATGGATATGCATGTCCGGCAACGCGGCCTTCAGGGCCTTGGTGATCTCGAGATAGGTGTTGCCGTCATAGTCTGGATGGATGCCGCCCTGCAGGCAGACCTCGGTGCCGCCACGCTCCCAGGCCTCCCGGGCCCGGCGCACGATCTCCTCCATCGCCAGGTCATACGGCTTGCCGCGCAGGCTCTCCTGGGTCTTGCCCTTGGAGAAGGCGCAGAACTTGCAGCCGAAATAGCAGACATTGGTGTAGTTGATGTTCCGGTTCACGACATAGCGCACGGTGTCGCCGCTGACCTTGCGGCGCAGCTCGTCGGCGGCGGACGCCACGGTCTCGACCTCGCCGTCGCGGGCATGGAACAGGCGGACGATTTCGCGCTCGGTCAGGCTGTCGCCGGACATCGCGCTGTCGAGGATCGCATCAAGATCGTCATGGGCGAGAAAGCCCGGTGTGACGTCGAGTTCCGGGATCGGATTATCCGGCGCCTCGGCCCGGCCCGGCGACCAGTCCTCGGTCCGCGCCAATCCGTCGGCGTCGGCGGCGGCCAACACCGCGGCCCGAAAACCGGGATCGAGCCAGGTCTCCACGTCGCGCACATAGGGCGGATAGACCGACAGCCGCTCGACCAAGACCTTGCCCATAGACGCGGTATCGCGGGCCAGCACGTCGAGATGCGGCCACGGCGCCTCGGGGTTCACGTGATCCGGCGTCACCGGGGAGACCCCGCCCCAGTCGTTGATGCCGGCAGGGATCAGGCGCGCCGCGTCGCCATAGGAAAGATTGGGCGGCGCCTGGATCGACATCCCGGGTCCCAGGATCAGCCGCGCCACCGCGATGGTCCATTGCAGATCCGCCAAATCCGGCTCCGGCGCCGCATGCATTTTTGTGCCGGCCTTGCCGCGGAAGTTCTGCACGATGACTTCCTGGATCTGGCCGTGCTCGTCGTGCAGATCGCGCAGCGCCAGCAAGGTTTCGATCCGCTCGGCGCGCGTTTCGCCGATCCCGATCAGGAGGCCGCTGGTGAAGGGGACCTTCTGACGTCCGGCCTCGGTCATGGTTTCGAGCCGCACCGACGGGTCCTTGTCGGGAGAGCCGTGGTGGCAGCCGCCCTTGTCAAGCAGCCGCCGCGACGTGTTTTCCAGCATGATGCCCATGCTGACCGATGCCTCGCGCAAGGACGCGATCTCCGCCGCCGTCATCACGCCCGGATTGAGATGCGGCATCAGCCCGGTTTCCTCAAAGACCAGCAGGGCCATGGCGCGCAGATAGTCGAGGGTCGTCGCAAAGCCCATTTCGGCGAGCGCCTCGCGCGCGGCGGCGTAGCGCAGCTCGGGCTTATCGCCGAGGGTGAAAAGAGCCTCCTTGCAGCCGGCCAGTTTTCCGGCCCGGGCGATGTCCAGCACCTGTTCCGGCGAAAGATAGGCCTGCTTCAGATCGCGCGGCGCCTGGGCGAAGGTGCAGTAGTGGCAGACGTCGCGGCACAACTGGGTCAGCGGAATGAAGACCTTGCGCGAGTAGCTTATATGGCGGCCGAAACCATGGTCGCGGATACGCGCGGCGGCATCCATGAGAGCCGCGAGATCGGCCCTCTCGGCGAGCGCCATCGCGGCGGCGCGATCGGGCCGGTTCTCCGGTTCAGTCCAAAAGAGATCGTTCGACAAGGTCATCCCCGATCCGTCGCCGGTTCACGCTAGTCTCGTGCCGCACGGGCAAGGCGATCCGCCACGCCGGAGCGCCGAAGGAAGGCGTGGGTGTGGGTGTCGCCGGCGCGCGCGCGAAATTCGAGCAGATCTTGGGGAGTATCGATATCGAACGCAAGCCCAGTGGGCGCGACGATCTCAACCTTGGAAGCCACCTGTTCCGCCATCTGCTTGTGGCGCTCGAAACTGCCGGGGCCGAAGCGCGTCGCCATTGATCCAGGCGGCGCGATCAGCAGCGCATTGGTACCATCGCCGTCCCGCGCCGGCGCGATGCGGATGCGAGACTCCATCGAGGGCGCGCCCCTGGAACCGATGAAGTCGTCGATATCCTTTGGCGTCACCAGGGGCAAGTCACCCGGCAGGACAAGAACGGCTTCCGCTTCGGCCACCCGGGGATCGGCCAGCGCCGTCGCCACCGCCTGATCATATCCCCGGTTCTCTGGCTCGGGGATAAGGGTCCAGCCGTCGGGAACCAATCCATCGCCATCGCTCACCACGAATATCCCGGATACGCCTCGGGCGGATTTAAGCGCAGCCAGCACATCCTCCAGCATGGCCTCGACCAGGCCGCGCCGTTCCTCCGCGTTCAGAAGCGGGCCGAGCCGGCTCTTCGCCTCGCCGAGGTTCTTCACGGGCACGACGGCAACGATCACGCCGTTGCTCCCAGCTTGGCGATGAAATCCAGGCAGTCACAGGCCAGCGCCTCGCGATCACCGAGCGTGCGCATCACCGTTTGCGTCACGAGAACCTCCATGCCGAGGTCCCGGATTTCGGCCTCCTGATCGCGGTCCAACACGTCGATCACCATCGCGTCTGCGAAGCCGGCGTAATGCCGCGCGACACTCGCCGCACTGGCCGGTGCACCGAGTTCCGCCATCATCTTTGCCGCCGGTCCCTTGATCGCCTGCCCCCCGACAATGGGAGAGACCGCGACGACCGGTCCCGCTGCCGCCTTGAGCGCCGATTTCAGCCCCGGCAGAGAGAGAATGGGATCGACGCTGACGAAGGGGTTCGACGGCGCGATCAGGACCGAGGAGACGGTCCCGGCATTCAATGCCTGCATGAGAAGCGGATTAGGCAGCGCATCGGCGATGCCCTGGAACCGGAACCCGGTCACCGCCGGCTCGCATCGCTCGCGCACGAAATAATGCTGAAATGCCAAGGGGCCCTGGGCTGTGTCGACGATGGTGGCGACGGAGTCATCCGTCATCGGCAGGACAGGCGCGGTCACCCCCAGCCGCGCGCAGATCTCCGCCGTCGCCTGGGTCAGGCTCTCCCCCGCCGCCAGCCGGCGGGTGCGCTCCACATGCATCGCGAGATCGCCGTCGCCGAGATTGAACCAGTCCTCGCCGCCGAGGCCCCGAAGCGCCTCCATGAAGGTCCAGGTTTCGTTCGCCCGGCCCCAGCCCCGCTCCTGATCCGACAGCCCGGCCAACGCGTAGACCACGGAATCGATATCCGGCGAGATATGCAGGCCCAGATGCCGGATATCGTCACCAGTATTGGCGACAACAAACAGATTCTCGCGAGGCATCGCGTGATAGAGGCCCAGCACCAACTTGGCCCCGCCGACACCGCCGGAAAGCACCGCGATCCCCTGTGCCTCGCCACGAGATCTCAACGGAACATGTCCATTTCGCGGGGACGGATGAGGGCGCCCGCCCCTTGCGTCGGCGCATGGGAACGGAAGCCCCGGATCAGCACCACCGGCAGGCCTTCCGAGCCTTGGCCTTGGAGCAGCGAGGCCGCGCCGGCAAGCTCGTCCGCCACCGCTTCCTCGCTGACCAGCAGCTCACGTCCGAACATGTCGCGATTGCCGCGCAGATCGACCACCGCCGGCAGGCCCGCGACGCCGATCGCGTGCCCCACCGTGCCGATCCGCCAGGCCCGTCCGATACTGTCGTTGATGATCACGCCGACGGAAACACCCAATCGACCGCACAACTCACTCCGCAGTTTCTCGGCACTACCGTCCGGATCCAGCGGTAATAGCAGCAGATGTTCCCGCCCGGGCTCGCTTTCCACATTGGAATGGTCGATGCCGGCATTGGCCATGACCAGTCCCAGATTCTGCTCGACAACGATCACGCCGGGACGGGTTTTCACGACCTCGCGGGACTCCCGCAGCACCAGCTCGATCTGGCGTGGGTCCTTGTCGACCTTGGAGGCGAGTTCAATCGCGCGCGGCGACGGCTCGATATCCTCCAGCGCGACGATCCGGCCCTCGGCCTTGGAGATGATCTTCTGGGCGACGACCAGGATATCGCCGTTTTCGAGGGTCTCGCCGCTCTCGGCCAGCGCCGCGATCAGGATCGAGGCGAGATCGTCGCCCGGCTTGACCTTCGGGATGCCCCGAAGCGCCGCCAAAGTCAGGCGGGGAGGCTCACTGCTGGTCATGGGACACGCTTACTCCGTGGCGGCGGAACCGGGCTCTCCGGTCATCCTGATGCCCGCCCCGTCGATCTTATAGCGCGCGTTCATGAAAATCAGCGTCGATGTCAGCGCTTCGGCGACGATCGAATTGGCGATGACGCCGGCATGCCAGGCCTTCATGCCCGCCTCGCCGGCAAGCTGCACCACCACCTCGCGGGCATCAGGATCGTTGCCGCAGACCAGTACGTCGCAGTCGATGGCGTGATCCAGATCGTCGAGATGCGTCGCCGCGACATTCTGGAAAGCCGAGACCACGCGCACGCCGTCACCCAGCTTCTCCTGGGCCGCCTTGGCGCAGGACCCGCCTTCGGGCACGTGCACGGTACGCACCCTCGGCGGAACCAGCGGCACAGTGACATCCACCAGGATCTTGCCGCCAAGCGCCGGGGCTATGGCCTCCAGGGTCGGCATCTGGTTCGCATAAGGAACGGTCAGCACCACGATTTCACCCGCCGCCGCGGCTTCCGGATTGCCCAGGCCGGTGATGGTCGTGGTCCCTGCCTCGCCGTTTAGCCGCTCGGCCGCCTCGGCCGCCCGTCCAGCATCGCGCGAGCCGACGACGATCGTATGACCCGCCCTCGCCCACCGCTTGGCAAGGCCCGCCCCCAACGCTCCGGAGCCTCCGATAATCGCGATCGTCTTGGCCATGGTGTCCGTTTCCCTATTCGTGTTCCCGTCATGCCGACGCACACAGCATTAGACGAGCCGGCGGGGACAAGGCAATCGGAAGTGATGCCTAGCGCCCGTGCATTTGGTTACATCAGACAAAATCGCCTACTGCCGCCCCGGCCTCGGTCGCCCTGGCGCAAGGCAGGCCTTGAACCGGGGCTGTTAAAGCGATCATCCGGAGAGTGGGAGCGAATGGAGGTTCGTCCTGTAACGAAATACCGTCGATGCCGGGCCCTGCCTTGCGCCAGGGCGGCGAGAGAATCTTTTCCAGTTACGCACGGAGCAACGCTCCGGTGCCCGACAGCCTCACCCCAGCTTCGCGGCGACGCGGCCGAGGCGCTCCACCGCGTCGAGCACGCCCGCCTGACCGAAGCCCGGCCACTGCACGCGGGCGAGGAAATGGTCGACGCCGAACGCCTCTCGGTAGCGGGCAATCTCGTCCACCACCTCGGCCTCGTCTCCGATGATGAAACGGTTGGCGCAGAACTCGTCGAACTGGTCGGCGAGGCTCGGCCCCTGGGAGGCGGAATGCTGCCCCCAGGACGCATAGGACTCGTATTTCGCCAGAAGATACGGACCCGCCGCCGCCATCGCGGCCTCCTTGGTCGGACCAATGGCGACCTCGCGGATCAGCGGCTGGCCGTGCGGATTGCTGGTGCCCGCTTTCGCCATCTCCTGCCTGTAGACCTGCATCCTGTGCACCGTGTCATCCCAATGCATGGTCGGCGGCACCACCCAGGGACAGCCCAGCCGGGCGGCGCGGCGCACAGCCGGGGGAATGTCGCCGCCGACCCAGATCGGCGGACCGCCGGGCCGCTTCGGGCGGATGCTGGCGCTGAGATTCCCGACGGTGAAGTGCTTGCCATGGTGCTCGACGCGGTCCTCGGTCCAGAGCCGGCGGATCAGCGGGATCGCCTCCTCGAACCGCTCGCGCCGGTCCTCGAACCTGACGCCTAGGCCCTCGAACTCCTCCTCGCGGTAGCCGACGCCGACGCCGAGGATGTAGTTGCCGTTGGTGATCCAGTCGAGCGAGGCGGCGTATTCGGCGACGATCACCGGATTCTGCATGGCCAGGAGCACGATGGCGATGCCGAACTCCATCCCCTCGCCCTCGGCGGCAAGGCGCGCGATCAGCGGTTCCGCCTGGATCATCTGCAAGGGCTCGGACAGGAAGTGCTGACCGACCAGGATGGACGAGAAACCGTTCGCCTTGGCGACCCGCGTCTGCTCGCACAGATTCGCAACCTCTTGGCCGAGATCCGCACCGCGCGGCCATTGGGTCGCCATGTACATTCCGAATTTCATTGCCGGTTTCCCCCTCGCATCCGCGTGCCGCCTAAACCATCAATCAGGAGCGTCGCCTTTTGCCGGCGGCGCTCCTATGCTGTCCCGAAAGAGCCTGCCACGGTTTGTCCGGCAGCGTCCATCGGGAGGAAGGGAAAGCGATGAAACTGGGGTTGAGCATCGGCGGCCACGGCGCCAAATTCGCGATGAACATGGACCTGATCGCCGAAGCGGAAAATCTCGGCTTCGACTCGCTCTGGACCTCGGAAAGCTGGGGTCATGACGCGGTGACGCCGGCGGCCTGGGCGCTGGCCCGCACCTCGCGGATCAAGGTCGGCACCGGCATCATCCAGATGACAACCCGGGCGCCGACGATGACGGCGATGACCGCGATCACCCTCTCCCATCTCTCGGGCGGGCGCTTCATTCTCGGTCTCGGTCCGTCCGGCCCGCAGGTGGTCGAGGGTTGGCACGGCGTACCCTATGGCAAGCCGCTCACGCGATTGCGGGAATATGTGGCGATCATCCGCAACATTCTGGAGCGCGAGGGACCGCTGGAATTCCAGGGCGAGCACTATCAGTTTCCCTATACGGGCGAGGGATCGACCGGGCTTGGCATTCCGCTGAAAAGCATTCTTCACGGCGATCCCAAGATGCGCATCGTTACCGGCGCGATCTCTCCCACCGGGGTCAAGGCGGCGGCGGAATGCGTCGACGGCTTCATCCCGATCTACATGGACCCGACCCGCTTCGACGTCTTCGCCCCGCATGTTCAGGCCGGGTTCGACAAGGCTGGCAAGGGCCGCACGCTCGCCGATTTCGACGTGATGCCCATGTGCTACATCAGCATCGACGACGATGTGGAGGTGGCGAGCCGCCCGGTGCGCCAGAACGTCTCGTTCTATATCGGCGGCATGGGCGCGCGGGATAAAAACTTCTACTGCGACTACGCCAAACGCATCGGCTTCGAGGAAGCCGCCACCAAGATCCAGAACCTGTTCCTGGACGGCAAGCGGGCCGAGGCAGCCGCCGCCGTGCCTCAGGAATTGATCGACCAGGTCGCCTTGGTCGGCCCGAAGGCGCGGATCGTCGAGAAGCTTGCGGACTGGAAGGCGGCGGCCAAGCAGCGCCACGTTGACACACTGATCGCCCGGACAAGTTCCCCCGAGGCACTGCGGCTCCTGGCGGAGACCGTGTTATAGGACCCACCGCTCCAGGCGCCCTGCCGCGACTTCCGATGGGCGCCCCGCTGAAGGCCGCGCTGATGATGATCGGCGCGATGGTTTTCTTTTCCAGCATGAGCATCTTCATCAAGCTCGCCGCCGCTCAGCTTCACTCGTTCGAGGTGGTTTTCTTCCGGAACTTCTTGGCCGTGCTGATGATGGTGCCCTGGCTGATCCGCCAGGGCCCGGGAGTGATGAAAACCAGACGGATCGGGCTCTACGCCACCCGTTCCTTCTTCAACATCATCGGCATGACCGCGGGCTTCACGGCGCTGACCCTGATCCCGCTCGCCGAGGCGACGG
The DNA here is from genome assembly GCA_038146985.1 of Alphaproteobacteria bacterium. GTDB lineage: Bacteria > Pseudomonadota > Alphaproteobacteria > Thalassobaculales > Thalassobaculaceae > JADHLJ01. The sequence continues at coordinate 451,296 of JAYQSQ010000001.1, read as the reverse complement.
CGCTGAGCTTCACCGCGCCACTCTTCGCCACGGTCGCGGCCGCGATCTTCCTCGGCGAGGTCGTGCGGATCCGCCGGATATCGGCCCTGATCATCGGCTTCATCGGCATGCTGATCGTGATCCGGCCCGGTGTCGAGGCGATCTCGCCCGGCGCCCTGCTGGCGCTGCTCAATTCGATGACCATCGCCATCACCATCATCATCGTCAAGAAACTCACCGACACCGAGCAGCCGGCCACCATCGTCACCTACATGGTGCTGCTGCAAAGCCCGATGGCCCTGGTCCCGGCTCTGTTCTACTGGGAATGGCCGGAGCCGCTGACCTGGGTCTGGCTGATCGGCTTGGCCGGGGCCGGAACCCTCGGCCATCTGATGTATACAAGGGCGATCCAGCTTGCCGAGGTCACGCAGATTCAGCCGCTGGATTTCATCCGCCTGCCGATCATCGCCCTCCTGGCTTATCTGATCTTCGCTCAGGTGCCGACCCTTTGGACCTGGATCGGCGGCATCGTCATTTTCGCCTCGACCGCCTATGTCACCCACCGCGAAGCCCAGCTTGCGCGCGAACGGCGCCGGGCGGCGTTGGATGGAGAGTGACCGGCGGCGGTGGTGTCCGGACGCTGAGGATGTCGCGTTTTCTTCCGCTCTTTTTCAACTCCCCGAGGAAGATCGGTATCGACGCCCTTATTCTTCGTCGTCCCCGCGCAAGCGGGGACCTTATTTTTCCAGCAAACCGTCTGTTATCCGATCAGAACCGAAGAGATCCCCGCCTGCGCGGGGACGACGGTACAGGGTGGGGAGACAGAGGCCTCCCTTACGCCAGGGCCTTGGGCGCCAAATCACCGATTGAGGCCGCAAGGTCGTCCCTGTTGCCCGCTTCCGCATCACCGGGGGTAGGAACCGGGGTGTCGTACTCGTAGGACGGGTCGAGCTTCTGGCGGCGGCGGACCTCTGCCATCTCGCGCCACGCTCCGAGCAAGGTGCGTGGCTCGGGCATGTCGTGGGCAACCAGGCGGTGCAGCTTGGCGAGATTGTAGCATGGCACGCCCGCATACATATGATGCTCCAGGTGCCAGTTCATCCGCCAGTAGAGGAACGAGGCTAACGGGTTGAGAGTGATGGTTCGCACGCATTTGCGGAAGTCCGCGACGTTGCTGCGCAGCCCGCCATGCATCGGCATCCCGACCAGCAGTTTCAGCCAGTTGCCGGTGAATTGCTGAAAGGTCAGCACCAGCGGCAGGGCCCAGAGCCCGCCCACCACCGAGCCCACGATCACCCCACCATGGAACAGCAGCAGAAGCCGGGCCCAGCGCACCGCCTTGGCCCGCTCGCCGGTGTGCACGCCATAAAGCGCCCGGCTCCATTCCTCGGTCACGACCGAGCGGCCGAAGCCGCCGAGCGCTGTGCGGATGGTGCCGCCGATGATCGGGATCATGCCGCTGGTCATCGGCCCGCCGGTGATGTTGAAAGTCAGGATCTGCAGCACATGCAGCGGCGTGAAGATCGTGAACTGCGGCAGTTCCACCTCCCGATCGCCGTCGGGGTGCAGGGTATAGCGGTGGTGATAGGTATGGCTGACCGCGTATTCATGGTGGTTGTGCCAGCTGACCAGGCTGTAGGCCCGAAGGAAGAACTGGTTCAGCCAACGGGTCTTGAAGACCGTGCCGTGGCCGAGTTCATGGGCGGCGATGCCCTTGAAGAACGAGGCCGAGGTGCCATGGGCGAACAAAGCCAGCGCCGCCCAGAGCCAAAGCTGCTGGCTGAACAGGTAAAGCGTCAGGCTGCCGGTTCCGGCGAAGATCAAAAGATGCCCGCCGGCCTGGAACCAGCCCTGGGCGTCGCTTGGCTGCATCAGGTCGCGCAGCACCGCCCGGTCGATTGGACAGCGGTACCATTTGATCTTGAGATTTCGGCGCGCCTCGTCCAGGGCCATGTGAACCGCCGTCATCGCTCCACCCTTCCCTGGTCCCGCGTCATGGTGCCTGCTCGTCCGTGACAATCCCACTGATCAGATTTTCGCGGTAAAGCGCCGCCTCGTCCAGCCAGGCGCCGGCGGGGATCATGCCGTCGATCAGACGTCGAAGCATCGCCTCCTTCTCGCGGATCGCCTGCTCCGCCTGCTCCACCGTGACTTCCTCGAAACGGATCTCGTCACCCGGGCGCAACCGGCCGAGCCGAGGGATGTCCGCCGAGATCACCGCCGCGAGCTTGGGATAGCCGCCAGTGGTCTGGTGATCCGCCAGGAGAACGATCGGCAGGCCAGTGCCCGGCACCTGCACCGCGCCGGTGACGATACCGTCAGAGACGATGTTGTAGCCGCGCGCGTGCTCCAGTTTCGGCCCTTCAAGGCGCATCCCCATGCGGTCTGCCTCGCGGGTCACCCGATAGTGGCTGGAAAGGAACCGGGTCACCGCCGCGTCGGTGAAGAAGTCGCGCTGCGGGCCGAGGATCACGCGAAACGGTCCTTGGCCGTCGAGATAGCTGTCGTCGGAAAGTCGTTCCTCGCCCCGTGCAGTGGCGTTTTCGTATCGCAAGGGAAGTCTGTCGCCGTCCCGAAGCGCCCGGCCCTCATAGCCACCGATACCGGCCCGGGTATAGGTCGACCGGCTGCCATAAATTTCGGCCAGCGCGAAGCCCCCCTCCACCGCCAATACCGCCGTCGAACTGTCCGCTAGGGCGCCGACGCGGAATTGCTGACCGCGCGAAAGTGTGACGCTCTGATGTGACGGTAAAGTGATTGGATCTTGGCCCAGGATCTCAAGCGGCGCCCGGGTGCCGGCCAGAGCCAGGCGCACGCTTTCGGCCTCGACTTCGAGGGTCGGACCCAGCATGCGAATTTCAAGAGCTTCCGACGTTTCGGCATTGCCTACCAGCGCGTTGGCGAGCCGCAAGGCGTCCGGGTCCAACGCGCCGGAGACGGGTACCCCGAGATGCTGGTACCTGGGGCGCCCCATATCTTGAACTGTTAGGTTAAGTCCGGGCGATAATATTTTAATAAAACTCATTTTTAACTATCACACTGGATTTCAAATTCTCCTGCTTCCACCTCCCGCCGGATGCGGTGATAGTCCTCCAGGGGGATCGGCTCGAAGCGCACCCGGTCGCCCGCCGCCACCAGGATCGGCTCGGCGCGGTGCGGATCATAGAAATCCACCGGCGTGCGCCCGATCAGGTGCCAGCCGCCCGGGCTGTCGACGGTATAGATCGTGGTCTGCCGCGCCGCCACCGAGATCGAGCGCGGCGGCACCTTGACGCGCGGTTCGGGCCGCCTCGGCAGGTCGAAGATTTCAGGCAGCAGACCCAGATAGGGGAAGCCCGGCAGAAACCCCATCATGAAGACTTCCTGGTCGGCGCCGCTGTGCTGGCGGACGATTTCTCCCGCCTCCACGCCGCAGGTCTCGGCCACCGTCTCCAGATCAGGCGCGCACTCGCCCTCGTAGCAGACCGGAATGCGCCAGCGCCGCGTGGCCCGCGTCAAATCCGGCCGGGCGTCCAGCAGCGGGCGCACCGCCTCGGTCAGCGCGGCGCGGGAGAGGATCAGCGGGTCATAGTGGATCATCAGCGAGCGCATGGTCGGCACCAGATCGACAATCCCCTCCGGCGGGCTCTCGGCGAGCGCGGTCGCCAGCATCCGTACCCGGCGGTTGATCTCCGGATCGACCGTCTCGCCATACTGGACCACCAGCGCGGTATCGCCGGCGGAAAGGAACACCGGGCCTGCGAGATCTGGATACGGTTCGGTTACCATGGACGCCGCCGCTCGGTTGGGGCTAGGCTTCGGAGACGGGCCGGCACCAAGGTTCGGCCCCTTCCCTTAAACACGAGAAAGTAAGACCGGGACAATGACAAAGGTCAATCTGAACGCGGACATGGGCGAGGGTTTCGGCGCCTGGGATATCGGCGACGACACGGCGATGCTGGACCTGGTGACCTCCGCCAACGTCGCCTGCGGCTTTCACGCCGGCGATCCGAATGTGATGCGCCGGGTGATCGAGGCTGCCGTCGCGCGCGGCGTCAGCATCGGCGCCCATCCCGGCTTTCAGGACCTGCCCGGCTTCGGGCGCCGACGCATCGACATGACGATGCCGGACATCGAAGCCATGGTCGCCTACCAGATCGGCGCATTGCAGGGCATGGCCGCCGTCGGCGGCACCACGGTCACCCATGTGAAACCGCATGGCGCGCTCAACAATATGGCGAGCGAGCGGGACGACATCGCCGGTGCCATCGCCAAGGCGGTGCATGGGGTCGACCCGAACCTGATCCTGGTCGCGGTCTCCGGCTCCTCGCTCTACAACGCGGGCGCCGCGATCGGCCTGCCCATGTGCTCGGAAGCCTACGCCGACCGCACCTATGCCGATGACGGCAACATGACCAGCCGCAAGTTCTCCAACGCCATGATCCGCGATCCCGCCGAGGCGGCGGAGCAGGTGCGGCGCATGGTGGTCGACGGCATCATCGTCGCAACCAGCGGCAAGGAAATCCCGGTCAACGCCCAGTCCGTCTGCATCCATGGCGACGAGCCCACCGGCCCCGCCGTCGCCAAGGCGGTGCGCCGGATGCTGGAGGCCGAGGGGATCGAGATCGTGACCCTGCCGGCGATGGGCCTTGCGGCGGGCACGGCATGAGTGTGGCCGAAAGCGGCGCCGAGGACCGCGAGGCGGCGGTCGAGCGGGCCGGCGCCACACTTGCCGACGGGCGCTTTCTTGAGGACCTTGCCCGCCGGGTGGCGATCCGAACCGAGAGCCAGATCTACGAGGAGCGCAAGCCCGACATGGACGCCTATATGGCGGAAATGCGGGAAACGCTTGAGCCGCTCGGCTATGTGACCGAGGTCTTCGAGAACCCCTCGTCCAAGGCCGGTCCGATCATGATCGCCGAGCGGATCGAGGATCCGGCGCTCCCCTCCGTCTTCACCTATGGCCATGGCGATGTCGTACGAGGCCAGGAGGACCGGTGGAGGGAGGGGCTGACGCCCTGGGAGATCACCATCGAGGGCGACAAGATCTATGGCCGGGGCACGGCGGACAACAAGGGCCAGCACAGCATCAACATCGCCGCGCTGGCCGCCGTTCTCGAAACGCGGGGAAAGCTCGGTTTCAATTCCAAGATCCTGCTGGAGACCGGCGAGGAATCGGGCTCTCCGGGCCTTGCCGACTTCGCCCGGGCGCAGAGGGACCGGCTTTCCTGCGACGTCCTGATTGCCTCCGACGGCCCGCGCCTGCAACCCGAACGCCCGACCCTGTTCATGGGCTCACGCGGCGCCATGGCCTTCGACGTGACCGTGGATCTGCGCGAGGGCGCGCATCATTCCGGCAACTGGGGCGGCCTAATCGCCAACCCGGCACTGGTCTTGGCCAATGCGCTGGCCACCGTCGCGGACAAGCGCGGCCAGATCCGGGTGCCGGAATGGCGCCCCTCCTCTCTCACCAACTCGATCCGCATGGCGCTGGCCGATTGTGAGGTGGACGGCGGCGAGGACGGCCCGGCCATCGAGCCGGACTGGGGCGAGGAAAGCCTGACCCCGGCGGAACGGGTTTTCGCCTGGAACAGCTTCGAGATCCTTGCCTTCACTGCGGGCACGCCCGACAAGCCGGTCAACGCGATCCCGCCAAAGGCCAGTGCGCGCTGCCAGCTGCGTTTCGTGGTCGGCACCGATGTGGATGACATCGTCCCGGCGCTGCGGCGGCATTTCGAACGCGAGGGCTTTCCAACCGTCGAGGTTACCCAAGCCGACCGGGGCGTCATGCAGGCGACGCGGCTCGACCCGGACCACCCGTGGGTCCAATGGGCGGCGAAATCTCTTGAGCGCACGACCGGCAAGAAGCCGGCAATCCTGCCGAATCTCGGCGGCTCGCTGCCGAATGACGTTTTCAGCGACATCCTCGGCATGCCGACGCTCTGGGTGCCGCACAGCTATGCCTCCTGCTCCCAGCACGCGCCGGACGAGCACGCGCTGCACAGCATCATCGAGGAAGGCCTGCGCGTGATGGCGGGATTGTTTTGGGATCTGGGAGACGGCGGGATACCTGCCTGAGCGGCATGGGGCGGCGCCATCCCTTAAACCTTGCGATTCAGCGGGGGGAATGGGATGATTCCGCCGATTCCGTCCCAGGCGGTGGATGACCAGGGGAGACGGGCCGCGATGCCGGAACTGACAATTCTGACGGAAAGCGACCTGCGGCGCTGCGTGGTGCTGAACGGCGCGTTGCTGGATACGATCGCCAAGGGGTTTGAGGCCATGGTCACCGGCAACGCCACGGCGGCTCCCGCCCAGCGGCTCTGGATGCCGGGCGGAGACGGCGCGATCCAGGCCCGCAGCGCCTACATGCATGGCACGCCCACCTATGCGGTGAAGATCGGCCCGACCGGCGGCGGCCAGGGCGGTTCGCTGCTGCTCTATGACGCCAATACCAATCAGCTTCGGGCGATGCTTCTCGACAACGGCTATCTGACGAAAATCCAGAGCGCGGCCGCCGGGGCGATCGCGGCCAAGGCATTGTCGCGGGCCAGTTCAAAGGTCGCCGGCATCCTCGGCGCGGGCGCGCACGCCTATCACCATGCCGAAGCCCTGCTTCTGGTCCGGCCGATCGCGCGATTCGTTGTTTGGGACGCCGACATGGCGGCGGCGCGGGCTCTCGGCGAGCAGATCGGATCCGCCCATGCGGTCGAGGTCGAGGTGGCGGACACCGCAAAGGCGGTCGTCGAAGCCGCCGATATCGTCGTCACCGCGACAGCGGCGCGCAGTCCCATCCTTCCCGACAGCTGGCTGCATCCGGGTCTGCATATCACCGCCGCCGGCGCCGATGCCGGCAACAAGAACGAGCTTGCCCCGGAAGTGCTCGCCGAGGCGGATATCTATGTCGCGGATTCGCGCGAACAGTGCCGGTGGGCCGGCGAGTTGACCCATGCCATCGGGGCCGGCCTGATCAACGAGGGCGACCGTATCCCCGAGATCGGCGACCTCGTCAGCGGATCGCATCCCGGCCGCGCCGACGACGACCAGATCACCGTGGTAGACCTGACCGGGACAGGGGTCCAGGACGCGGCGATCGCCGCCCATGCCGCCGCCCTCGCCGATGCCCAGGGGCTGGGAACCCGGATCCCTGGCGGCTGATCACGGCCCGTTGGCTTCAGCCGCCTCGGCGACCATCCAGTCCCGGAACGCCGCAACCTTCGGCATCTCCAGCGACTCGGCGAGGCAGACCAGGTAATAGGATTGGCTCGCGCGTACCGTCTCCTTGAGAGGCTGCACGAGCCGGCCGGCCTTGAGATCGTCGATCACCAGTTGAGTCCGGCTCAGTGCCACGCCCTGGCTGTCGATCGCGGCTTGCAGAACCATGTCCTGCTGGCTGAAGGCGGTGCCACCCGCCGGTACCGGCTGGCTGACGCCCAGGGCCGCGAGCCACGACCACCAATCCTCGCCCGCCGCCGGACGCCGATCATGCAGCAAGGGAAACTTCAGCAGATCCTCGGGTGTTTTCGGCGCCGGCCGGTCCTGCAGCAGAGCGGGACTGCAGACCGGGAAGATATCCTCTTGCAGAAACGCTTCGACATGCAGGCCCGGATAGTTCCCGGAGCCCAGGCGGACAGCGATATCCACGTCGTCCGTGACGAAATCGGCGCGCCGGTCCTCGGCCGCGATACGGACGTCGATTTCCGGGTGCAGGGCCCTGAACCGCGAGAGCTTGGGGATCAGCCATTTCACCGCGAAGGACGGCAGGACGCTCACCGTCAACGGACTGCCGGCGGAGACCCGGCGCAGCTCGGCCAGCGCCACCGCGATCCGGCCGAAGGCATCGGCGACGGCGGGCGCCAACCGGGCGCCTTCCTGGGTCAGGGAAATTGATCTCGTCAGACGGTGGAACAGGCGGCATTCCAGCCGGTCCTCAAGCAGACGGATCTGCTGACTGACCGCCGCGGGAGTCACGTTCAATTCCTCCGCCGCCTTTCTGAAACTCAATAGCCGGGCGGCGGCCTCGAAGGCTCGGAGCGCGTTAAGCGGCGGAAGCGACATGGCTAACTCTTAAATTTTTCTAATCCGTATCATAAAAAACTATCGTTTGAAAAGCACCAAATAAAGCGCCAAATTCACTTTTAACAAGAGACGACTTGCCTAAATTTTCACTTTACAGGGGGCCATCATGACCCTTTATCCCTTCACCGCGGCGCCTCCCGCCATTCCGGCTCGCTGGACCGCGTCACGCTATCGGAGCTCGACGTCCTTCGGCAACCTGTTGTCGACGTTCGCGGCGTCTCTGGTGACTGCCGTTATCGACGCCCAGGATCGCGCTCGGCGCCGGTATGCGCTGGCCAATCTTGACGACCGGCTGCTGGCCGATATCGGCCTCACCCGCCAGGACGCCGAGCACGCAACGAAATGGATTGTCCGATAGGGCGCAATCGTCAACGCGCGTCGTAATCCAGAACCACCTTGTCGGTGACCGGATGCGCCTGACAGGTCAGCACGAAACCACGGGCCAACTCGTCGGGGGCGAGGGTGTAGTTGATATCCATCTCCACCTCGCCCTCGACCACCCGCGCCCGGCAGGTACAGCACATCCCCCCTTTGCAGGCATAGGGCATATCCGGACGGTGCCGGAGCGCCGCCTCCAGGATCGAGTCGCCATCGCGCGGCACATTCAGCGTAGTGCTGGCACCATCCAGAATGACCGTTACCTTCGCATCACCCGACACATCCGGTGATTGGGCGAGCCGTGCCTGCCGCGCGCGCCGGGTAGCGGCGGCAGCAGCCGCGGCATCGGATGACGGCGTGAACAGCTCGAAATGAATCCGCTCGGCCGGCACCCCGGCGCTCTGCAAGGTTTCGCGAAGCTCTGCGATCATCTGCTCCGGACCGCAAAGATAGAACCCGTCGACGGCCCCGGGGTTGATCAGCGCGCGCAGGATGGTCCGGCATTTTTCCGCGTCGATCCGGCCGTTCAGCAGTGACGCTTCGCGTGCTTCCCGGCTCAAGACATGGGTCAGGCTGAAGCGGCCCGGATACCGGTTTTTCAGATCCTCCAGCATGTCCCGGAACATGATCGACTCGCTGTCCCGATTGCCGAGAAACAGCGTGAACGAACTTTGCGGCTCCACCTCGAGAACACTTTTCAGGATGGCCAGCACCGGCGTGATCCCACTGCCCGCCGCGAACCCGACATAGGACCGCGCATGGTTCGCGTCCAGCGGCGCCAGGAACCGGCCGTCCGGCGGCATCACGCCAAGCCTGTCGCCGGGCTTCAGGTCGTCATTGGCGAAGCTCGAAAAGGCGCCGCCGTCGACCCGCTTGATCGCCACGCGAAGCTCGCCGTCGTTGACCCCGCTGCAGATCGAGTAGGACCGCCGCACGTCATGCCCGTCGATCTCGGCCCGCAGGGTCAGATATTGGCCCGGCACGAAGGCGAAGGCGGCGCGGTCGCGCTCCGGAACATCGAAGGCCAGCGACACGCTATCCGCCGTCTCGCGGCGCACATCGGCAAGCGTCAATTCATGGAACCGCGCCATGCGGACCTCCAACGGGCTAGATGCACTTGAAATAGTCGAATGGCTCGAGGCAGCTATCGCAGTGATGCAGCGCCTTGCAGGCGGTGGAGCCGAAAGCGCTGATCGGGCGGGTGTCGTGCGACCCACAGCGAGGACACGGCACTTCAGGATCCGCGCCAAACAGCGCCGCCTTGCCGGTCGCCCGCCCCTGCGGCGGCGCGATGCCGAGTTCCCGCAGCTTTTCCCGGCCGGCATCGGTCAGCCAGTCCGTGGTCCAGGCCGGAGCAAGAACGGTCCGCACGTCGACGGCTTTCACCCCGGCGCGCAGCAAAACGTCGCGAATGTTCATTTCGATGAAGGTCATCGCCGGACAACCGCTGTAGGTCGGTGTAATGGTGACCGTCACCGTGGCGCCGTCCGCCGCCACATCGCGCAGCACGCCAAGATCCCGGATCGACAGGCCCGGTATCTCCGGGTCGCACACCTCGTCGAGCAAATTCCACAAAGCCGCGAGACGTTCCGCTGAGGCACCCGGATCGTTCGCTACCGTCTCGGCTGGCCCGGCGCCGCGCGTCATGATCTCACCAGCGCGCATCGGGATAGGCCCGAGGCAGGAACTGCATTTCGGCGAGGATGTAGCCGAGATGCTCCGAATGCGCTCCCTGGCGCCCGCCCCTCACCGACCAGGCGTCGTCGGGTCTGCGTAATCCCGCTTCCCCTAGAACTGGCGCGACCGCCGCGTCCCAGGCGGGTTTGAGGCCGGCGGGATCGACGCCGATCCCCCGTTCGGCCACCGCGCGGTCGGTCTCGTCGGCCTCGAAAAGCTCGTGCGTGTACCCCCACAGCGCGTCCACGGCCGTCTGCATCCGGTGATGGCTCTCCTCGGTCCCGTCGCCGAGCCGGATCAGCCATTCACCGCTATGGCGCCGGTGATAGGTGACCTCTTTCAAAGCCTTGGCCGCGATCGCCGCCACATCCGCCTCAAGCGAGCCGGTCAACGCCTCCAGCAGCGCGTGGTGGTGACAGTCGAACAGGAACTGGCGCGCGATGGTGACGGCGAAATCGCCGTTCGGCTGTTCGACCAGGAGACAGTTGCGCCAGTCCAGCACATCCCGCTTGTAGGCTAGATCGTCGGCACTCCGCCCGGCTCCTTCGATCGTTCCGGCGTGCCCGAGCCACAGGGTCGCCTGGCCGATCAGGTCCAGCGCAATGTTCGAGAGCGCGATATCCTCCTCCAGCACCGGCCCATGCCCGCACCATTCAGAGACCCGGTGTCCCAGGATCAGGCTGTTATCGCCCAGCCGGAGCAGGTATTCGGTCAGCGGATCAAGGTCACCGTTCATCGCCTTGGCCCCACCGTTAGCCGTCGCTCTGGCGAAAGGCAGGGCCATGGACCGGAACCAGCCGTTCGGATCGCGCAAGAGCCGAATTCGGCCGCGCGGTCCAATCGAACGAGGGCCCAGCCTTGCGCCAGGGCGACGGATACAGTTTCGTCGGTTATCCCGTGTTTCGGATAGCGCCCCATCACAGACACTCTACCTCATCCGGGACCGTGTAGAAGGTCGGGTGGCGGTAGATCTTGGACTCGGCGGGCTCGAACAGCGAGCCCTTGTCGTCCGGGTCCGAAGCGATAATGTCCGTGGAGCGCACCACCCAGAGACTCTCGCCCTCGCGCCGCCGGGTATAGACATCCCGGGCGTTCTGGATTGCCATTTCCGCATCGGGCGCGTGCAGCGAGCCCGCATGCTTGTGCGACAGACCCTGGCGGGCCCGCACGAAAACCTCCCATAGCGGCCAATCGGCGGAAGCGGCCTCGCTCATCTCTTCACTCCTTTGCCGTTCAGGCGGCTTTGGCACGGGTCCGGCGTTTGGCGGCATAAGCCGTGGCCGCCTCGCGCACCCAGGCGCCGTCGTCATGCGCCTTGACCCGCGCGCCCAGCCGCTCGCGGTTGCAGGGGCCGTCACCGGATACCACCCGCATCAATTCCTCGAAGTCGATCTGCCCGAAATCGTAGTGGCCGCGCGTCTCGTTCCAACGGAGATCCGGATCCGGGATCGTCAGTTTCAGATAGTCGGCCTGGGGCACGGTCATGTCGACGAACTGCTGGCGCAGATCGTCATTGGATTGACGCTTGATCTTCCACGCCGTCGACTGGGCCGAATTGGCGGACGCGCTGTCATGCGGGCCGAACATCATCAGCACCGGCCACCACCAGCGGTTCAGCGCGTCCTGGGCCATGCGCCGCTGCTCGGCCGTTCCCTGGCAGAGCGTGACCATGATCTCGAAACCCTGGCGCTGATGAAAGCTTTCCTCGCGGCAGATCCGCTCCATCGCCCTTGCATAGGGTCCGTAGGAGCAGCGGCACAGCATGATCTGGTTGATGATCGCAGCACCGTCCACAAGCCAGCCGATGGTCCCGATATCGGCCCAGGTCAGAACCGGATAATTGAAGATATGCGCGTATTTGGCCCGGCCCGTATGGAGGGCGTCGAGCATCTCGGCCCGCGACGTACCCAGGGTCTCGGCCGCGCTGTAAAGATAGAGCGCGTGGCCGGCTTCATCCTGGATCTTTGCAAGCAACTGCGCTTTGCGCTTTAGGGACGGCGCCCGGGTCAGCCAGTTCCGCTCCGGTAGCATCCCGACATATTCGGAATGCGCGTGCTGGGACATCTGCCGCACCAGGGTCTTGCGGTAACCGTCGGGCATCCAGTCCTTGGGCTCGATCTTGGTTTCCGTGTCGATCTTGGCGGCGAATCCCGGCGCTCCCGGATCATCGGCATGTTCGGGCGGGATCGCGGTTACGGGCATGGATCGGCACTCCACAAGAGTTCAACGGAATATGATACAGAAAAATCCGTTTGGTCAATAATTTTGTATCATATAAAGTGCGCGGGCCGACAACTTCCGAATGGCCCGCACCGATGACCCTTGCTCCCGACGATCTCGCACGCCGGATTGCCGACCGTATCCTCGAAACCGATCAGGCGACGGTCCACCTGGGAATGACGGTCGACGCCGTCGCCGCCGGACAGGTCACGCTGTCGATGCTGGTCACCGGCGACATGATCAACGGCCACAACATCTGTCATGGCGGATATATCTTCACGCTGGCGGATTCGGCCTGCGCGATCGCCTCGAATTCCCGCAACGTGAACATGGTTCTGCAATCCAGCACCATCACCTATCTCAACGCGGCACAGCGCGGCGACCGATTGACGGCGCGGGCCGAGGAAAGCGCTCTGCGGGGCCGTTCCGGCGTCATCGACGTGACGGTACACGATCAGAACGAGACGCTCGTCGCCCTGTTCCGCGGCTTGGTGCGCGCGATCCCAGGCCACCCACTGCCCCAGTTCGCGGCCAAGGACGGCCCGTGACCCTTCACGCCGAGGCCGTTGGAATCGACTGGCGAAGCGAGACGGAGACACTTGTCCGCCGGATCGCCCCACGGGGTAAATCCCTGATCATGACGGTTTTCGGCGACGCGGTTCTGCCGCATGGCGGCGGAACCTGGCTTGGCGATCTGATCGCACTTCTGGAACCGCTGGGGTTGAGCCAGCGGATGATCCGGACCTCGGTCTACCGCCTGGTACAGGACGGCCTGCTGTCCGCCCGGCAGAGTGGCCGCCGCAGCTTCTACAGCCTGACCCCGGACGGGACCCGGCAATCGCTGGAGGCGTCGCGGCGGATCTATGCGCTTAGGCCGCAAAGCTGGGACGGAACCTGGACCCAGGTATGGCTCCCGGAAACCGACGGTTCCGGACGGCGCGAGGGGCTGGCCTTGGACCTCGCGCGCCTTGGATTCGCGTCGCCGAGCCCAGCGGCGATGCTGCATCTAGGCTCCGCGCTCGAGGGCGCCCGCGACTCGGCGGCAAGGGCGGGCCTTGCCGACGAGACGGTGATCATGACCTCTCGAGTCGAAAGCGGTCACAGGGCGGCGAGCACATTTGTCCGCCGGCTTTGGCCTTTGGAGGAGTTGGCCTTCGAATATGCCAGGTTTCTCGATAGCGCCGAGACCATCGCCGCCGGGCTCAAGACCCCAAGCCGACCGGACCCGGCACGCTGTTTCGAGCTGCGTACCCTGCTGATCCACGCCTACAGAAGGATCGTTCTGAAAGACCCGTTCCTGCCGCGAGACCTCCTGCCAGGGCACTGGCCTGGCCTTCTGGCGACCGACCGCATGCGGGAGATCCACGAGGCGATCGCCCTGCCCGCCCAGCGTCATGTGATGCAGGCGCTCGGAGATCTGGATGGTCCCTATGGCCCGCCGGATGCTGTCTTCGCCGAAAGATTCACGGCACCAGCGCCGCCGCGCCCCTGATACCGGCCGTCAAATCCCGCCGCATGGCGGCTCGGCGGCTGCCCCCTTGCCCGGCATGTCGGCCAGCGGCGATACTTCCCCTAGTTATCCTCAGGTCACGGAACGGCGATGATCGAGATCTTCGTGGAGCACTGGGCGAACGGCAAGGTCGTGCGTCATCCCTGGTCGATCTGGGTCGACGGCAAACAGATGGCCGGCTCGCACGGGCGGCGCGACTATGCCTCCCAGGACGAGTCCGAGGCCGACGCCCTAAGGTTCTGCGAGGAAGTCCTGAAAAAACAGCCTGACCGGATCAGCCGTCTCTGAGCCGGCGTTGTCGGGAGGAAGTGAGATGCCGGATCAACGCGGCTGGAAACTGAAGATCGCCACCGTGGTGCCGTCCACCAACACCATCGTTCAACCGGATTTCGACGACCTGCGCACCGAGGGGATCACCACCCACGTGGCTCGGATCGGTATTCCGAACATGGCGATCAAATCGGACGAGGATTTCGACAAGATGGTCCGTCTCAGCGAGGCGGATCTGGTTGCCGCCGTGGACCGGGTGATGACGGCGGGGCCGGGCCTGCTGATCGTCGGCATGTCCTCGCTGATCGTCTGGGACGGATACGAGGCCTCGCTCGCGCGGCGGCGGATGCTGGAGGAGCGCACCGGCATCCCGGTCACCGGCGGTTCCTTCGCCGTGGCCGCCGCCCTGGAAAAACTCGGGGCCAGGCGGATTGCCATTCTCTCCCCCTATATGCCGGTCGCCGACCGCCATATCAGCCAGTTCTTCGCCGATCTCGGCTACGAAGTGGTGAATTTCATCGGCCTCAAATGCCCGAGCCCGGTCGCCATCGCCGAGGTGACGGCCGAAGACCTGTCCAAGGCCCTCGATGAAATTGACGGTCCCGATGTCGACGCCCTGGTTCAGTTCGGCACCAACCTGCATTTCATGCGCCAGGCGGAGTTGGAAGAGCGCAAGCGCGGCAAGCCGGTGATCGCCATCAACTCGGTCAGCTATTGGCATGGCCTCAGGACCGTCGGCATGGACCAGAAATTCGAGGGCTACGGCCGGGTACTGCGGGAGTTCTAGAGGTTTCCGGTCGGCGCTACTCCACCGGCGGCGCCGATCTTGATATCCTGACCTTCGGGCGGCCCTGATTTCCGGATGCCCGACCCTGCGACCAACTTTGCCACGGGAACCGACACGGCGATGCGTCCGGAGATTCTTTTCCCTCTGTTTGCCGAAACCACGCGCCTGCAGGGCGTCGGGCCGAGGCTCGGCAAGCTGCTGGATACCCTCGCCGGCCCGCATGTTGTCGACCTGCTTTGGCTATTGCCCAGCGGAGTGATCGACCGCCGCTTCATGCCCCGGATCGCCGATGCGCCGCATGGGGCGATCTGCACGATCACGCTGACGGTGGTCGAGCACAGGGCCCCGCCCAACCGGCGGCGGCCCTATGTGGTCTCCTGCACCGACGGCAGCGGGGTGCTGGATCTGGTGTTTTTCAACGCCAAGGGCGACTACCTCACCCAGGTCCTGCCGGTCGGGGCGCAGCGCGTGGTCAGCGGCAAGGTGGAGCATTACAACAACAGCTATCAGATGCCGCATCCCGACCACATCGTCGCGCCGGAGAACCTTGAAAGCATCATGGGCCTGGAGCCGGTTTACCCGCTCACACAGGGCCTGACCCCGAAGGTTCTGCGCAAGGCGATCGACGGAGCCATGGCCCGGTTGCCGAAGATGCCGGAATGGGGTGACACGGCGCTGCTCGCGCGGGAGCGCTGGCAACCCTGGAACGAGAGCCTGCGCGCCGCTCACGCCCCGGACAGCCATGAGGCGCTCTCGCCGCTCGCTCCGGCCCGGCGGCGCCTCGCCTATGACGAGCTTCTGGCCAACCAGTTGGCCCTGGCGATGGTCCGCCAGCACCAGAAGCGCCGCAAGGGCCGCTCAATCAAAGGCGCCGGCACGTTGTTCGAAAAGGCGCTAAAGGCCCTGCCCTATTCGTTGACCGGCGCCCAGCGCATGGCGCTGGCCGAGATCGCCGCCGATATGGCCGAAACCACCCGCATGCTGCGGCTGCTGCAGGGCGATGTCGGCAGCGGCAAGACCGTGGTTGCGTTCCTGGCCATGCTGGGCGCCATCGAAATGGGGTGCCAGACCGCCCTCATGGCGCCGACCGAGATTCTCGCCCGCCAGCACTTCCAGTCCATCGAGCCGCTGGCCACCGCGCTCGGGCTGCGCATCGCGGTGCTCACCGGCCGTGACAAGGGCAAGGCACGCCAAGCCCTGTTGGACGACCTTGCCTCCGGCGCCATTCACATTCTGGTCGGAACCCACGCCCTGTTTCAGGAGGACGTGGTGTTCCAAGACCTCGCCTTCGCCGTTGTCGACGAGCAGCACCGCTTTGGCGTGCATCAGCGCATGGCGTTCAGCGATAAGGGCGCCGGTCTCGACATGCTGGTGATGACGGCAACCCCGATCCCGCGCACCCTGGCGATGACCGCCTATGGCGATCTCGATGTCTCGCGGCTCACCGAGAAGCCGCCGGGCCGCCAGCCGATCACCACCCGGGCGATCCCGTCAAACCGGCTCGACGAGGTGGTCGGCGCCGTCGGACGCAGTCTCGAACGCGGCTCGAAAGCCTATTGGGTCTGCCCGCTGGTCGAGGAATCCGAACTGGTCGACGCCGCCGCCGCCGAGGAACGCCATCATCATCTCGCCTCGGTTTTTGGCGACCGGGTCGGCCTGGTGCATGGCCGTATGAAAGCCGCCGAAAAGGACGCGGTGATGGATCGGTTCAAGTCCGGCACCGTCGACATCCTGGTCGCGACCACCGTCATCGAGGTCGGCGTTGACGTTCCCGAGGCGACGGTCATGGTGATCGAACACGCCGAGCGTTTCGGTCTCGCGCAACTGCATCAGCTTCGCGGGCGGGTCGGCCGCGGCGCCGGCGCCTCAAGCTGCCTGTTGATGTATCAGCCGCCGCTGGGCGAGACCGCGCGGGCGCGGCTCAAGGTTCTGCGGGAGACCGAAGACGGCTTTCGGATCGCCGAGGGGGATCTGAAGCTCCGAGGCTCCGGCGAAGTCCTGGGCACGCGTCAAAGCGGCCTTCCGACATTCCGTATCGCCGATCTGGCGGTGCATGGTGATCTGCTGGAGATCGCGCGCGACGATGCCCGGCTGATCCTCAGCCGCGACCCCGAACTGACCTCGGAGCGTGGGCGCGCCTTGCGGGTGCTGCTGTATCTGTTCGAACGGGACGCGGCGGTCCGCTATCTCAAGAGCGGTTGACCGAGCGTTCCTGGGGATGCTCTTCGCCGTCCTCCCCGTCATGGTCATGCGCCTCGCCCTCATCCCCGTCATCATCGCCGGGATGCTGGTTGGCGACCTTGCCGTTCGAGAGTAGCCGTGCCGGGGGATCCGCCCGGGCGGCCAGCGCTTCATTGCCGGCCAGGATCAGCGGTGTCGCCCGGCGTTCCTCGGAACGCTTGTCGGGCGGTGTCACGATGCCGGTGGAGACCAGCATCTTGAAACCTTCCTCGGAAGACATGTTCAGGTAGTAGAGGTCTTTCTTCGGAACAAACAGCAGAAACCCGGAGGTCGGGTTGGGTGTCGTCGGGATGAAGACATTCACCAGCTCGGCGTCCACCACGTTCTGCACCTCGCCGCCGGTCGTTCCGGTCACGAAGCCCATGGTCCAGATCCCGCGCCGTGGATACTCCAACAGAACCACATGGCGGAACGCGTTGGATTTCTGGGCGAGCACGGTCTCCATGATCTGTTTGACCGCGCTGTAGATGTTGCGCACCACGGGCATCTGAGCCAGCACTCGCTCGCTCATCCTGACCAGCCAGCGGCCCAGCAGCCCCGCCGCCGTCCATCCGACGAGCACCAGAACGACGAAGGTCAGCACCAGGCCGAGGCCCGGCAGTTGCACCGGCAGATAGGTTTCGGGGTTGTAATGCGCCGGGATCAGCGGGACCACCTTGCTGTCGAAGAAGGTGATGATCCCCCAGGTCAGCCAGAGGGTGATCCCCAGCGGCGCGGTGACCAGGATACCGGCGAAGAAATAACCGCGTATGCGACCGAGAAAGGTCCGTCTCGGATGCTTTTTGAATCTGGAGTTTCGGTTCGCCACGGCGGAAAATCCCATTGGTTCGCGCTTCGAACCCTCGGGCCGGCGCGTGCCCAGGATATAGCCCGCCGGGTGCCTCTCGGCAATGACTCCGCCAGAAATCTTATGGTGGGCCTTGTGGCCAGCCGAGATCCGAGCCAACGTCAGCGGATTGCGCCAACGCCAAAGACCGGCGATGCTGCGGCCGCTCGCCATTCCGGAACCGACCCATGCAAGACAACAGACTGCGCAACCGATACGGCAAGGCCGTGCGACCGCTTTTCACGCTTAGCGACGCCGTCGCGCATCTCAATCACGGCTCCTACGGCGCCACACCCCGGGAAGTCACCGCAGCCCAGCGCGTCTTTCAGGACGAACTCGAGAGCGAACCGAGCGGGTTCATGCAGCGTCGCTTTCCGGTACTGTTGAGAGACGCAGCCCGGCACCTCGCCGCGTATCTCAATACCGGGACGCATCAGATCGCCATGGTCGAGAACGCGACCAGCGGCGTGAACGCGGTGATCCAGAGCCTCGTCTTGAGCAAGGATGACGAGGTGCTGATCACCGACCAGACCTATGGCGCCATGCGCAATACTGTCATCCATGCCTGTGGCCGGAGCGGCGCGCGCCTGGTCGACGTCGCCCTGCCGTTTCCCGACCCTAGCGACGATGCGATCGTCGGCGCCTTTGCGAGCGGGCTCAGCCCGCGCACGAAACTGGTGGTGGTCGATCACGTCACCTCGCCCACCGCGCTCGTTCTGCCCGTTGCCCGGATGGTCGCGGAAGCCCGCAAGACCGAGGCCCGCATCCTGATCGACGGCGCCCACGCGCCCGGCATGCTGCCCGTGGACCTCGCGGCGATCGATTGCGATCACTACACCGGCAACTGTCACAAGTGGCTCTGCGCGCCCAAGGGATGCGCGTTTCTATGGACCGCGCCGTCGTTTCTGGACTCCACCCACCCGACCGTGATCTCGCACGGCCACGGCAAGGGTTATGAGACCGAGTTCGACTGGGTCGGTACGCGCGATGCCTCGGCTCAGTTTGCGCTGCCCGCCGCACTAGCGTTCATGGAGCGCCTCGGCGGAGCGGACGTCATGGAGCACAACCGCAGCCTCGCCTTCGACGCCGCGACGTTGCTCGCCGAAACCTGGGGCACCCGGACCGGCGCCTCACGCGACCATTTCGGTTCCATGGCGATGATCGAATTGCCGCTCACCGGCACCGCCACGCGGGAGAGCGGTCTGGCGATCCGGGCCAGGCTTTTGGACGAGCACAAGGTGCAGGTCCCGATCAACGCGCTTGGCGGGCGCTACTGGGCGCGGATTTCAGCTCAAATCTACAATGAGATGGAGGATTATGAACGCCTTGCCCGCGCGGTCCGCACGATCGCCGGTTAGTGGAGGCGCTTGTTGACCCGCCGTTCCACCAGTTCGAGGATTTCCGCCCGGCGCGCGCCGTTATTCTTCATGGCCATCTTGAACAGACGCGAGGCGTCGTTCTCGGGCGGGTCCGGTGCTTCCTCGCCGATCTGACTGAACGCGGCGCGTTCGGCCGCGAGAAGAACGTCCGGAGAGATTTTCTTCCGCATGCCGCGGATCATCATCAGTATGCCGGCACGGTCCCGCTCCGCCTCGGACATCGGCGGCTTCTTGACCGCCGCCGGTTTGGCTTTCTTGGCGGCCTTGTTCTTGGATTTGAAAAAGAACACGTATGCCCCGCTCAGGCGCCGGACGGCTTGATCGTGAAGGATGCGGCAAGCGCGCCGTTGGCAATCTTCGTGACCACTGCCTCGGCCCGCCCCTCCATCACGTGAGCGTCCTTCGAGCACTTCATGTCAAACTTGAACCTTTGACCCTTGGCAAGGATATCCTTGTCGTAAGGTTCGATAATAAAGCCTCTAAGATTGTAATCACGAACATTGAAGGTGAAGCTGTCCACCTTGATGGTTCCTCGTGATTCCTGCTTGCCTTTGGCCCGAATGCTTTGCATGGCCTCGGCGCGGGACGGCACCGGCTTCTTGACGGCATTGTCCTTCAGAAAATCAAAAACCCCCACTGGCCGGTCCTCTTCTAGACATTCCAGAATTGCTTAACCGTTGGTTAATCTACACGAATCAGAAGAACCGGTAAAGACTCGCTGTGTCAAGGTGATTTTTTGCCCACTAGAATCGTGACACTCGAAACAAAGAAATTATATAAAATCCAAAATACAAACCTTCAGGCATATGAGACCAATCCCGGGACCAAAGTAAAATCGGGACCGATACGCAGGATCCATCCGCGCGCGCGAACCTTCATACGGACCAAGCAACCGGTCAAGGCAAGGCGGTTCGTATTGAACCTTGCCGCGCCGGGGTGTTTAGTAACTTCACACGCCTCACGCTGGAGTCGGCCCATGCGTTCAGCAATCTGCGATCTTCTGGGCATCGAGTTCCCGCTTATCGCCTTCTCCCATTGCCGCGATGTCGTCGCCGAGGTTTCCAAGGCCGGCGGCATGGGCGTGTTCGGCGCCGCGGGAACCGGCCCCGGCAAGCTCGAGGCGGAACTCGCCTGGATCGACGACCATGTGGACGGCAAGCCCTACGGGGTCGACCTGATCGTGCCGATGACCATGGAGGCCAAGGGCCGCGAAGTGTCGAGAAACGACGCGATCGCGCGGGTTCCGGAAGAGCACAAGCGCTTCGTATCGCAAATTTTCGAGGATCACGGCATCGACGGCGGCACGCTGGACGAGCACACGATGATCCGCGGCACTCGGCTCAACACGAACATGCGGGACGACGGCGCCAACGCTCTGCTGGATGTCGCCTTCTCGCACCCGGTCCGGCTGATCGCCAACGCGCTGGGACCGCCTCCCGCCTATATGCTGGAGCGCGCACGGACCCACAACGTACCGGTCGCGGCCCTGGTCGGCGCCAAGGAACATGCCTTGAAACAGGTCGCGGCCGGGGTCGATGTTCTCGTGGTCTGCGGCACCGAAGCCGGCGGCCATTGCGGCGAGGTTTCGACCCTGGTCCTGGTTCCGGAGGTGGTGGCTGCGGTACGGCCGGTCTCGGACGTGCCGATCCTCGCCGCCGGTGGCATCGTCACCGGACGGCAGATGGCGGCGTGCATGGCGATGGGCGCGGACGGCGCCTGGACCGGTTCGGTCTGGCTTACCACGGCCGAGGCCGAGACCTCGCCGGTGGTGAAACAGAAGATGCTCGACGCCACCGCGCGGGACACGGTCCGCTCGCGCGCCCGTACCGGCAAGCCGTCGCGGCAATTGCGTTCGGCCTGGACCGATGCCTGGGAAAGCGATGCGGCACCGGAACCGTTACCGATGCCGCTGCAATCGATCGTCGTCGAGCCGGCGATGGACCGGATCAACCGGCTGGCCGAGGGTGGCCATGCCGGCGCCAGGGAACTCGCTTCCTACTTCGTCGGCCAGGGCGTCGGTCTCATGAACCATACCCAAAGCACCCGCGACGTGGTCCGGGAATTCATGGAGGACTTCCTTGCGGCAACGGAACGGCTCGGTGGCTTCGTCTCCGACCCCGAGTCCTAGACCGGAGCCGTCCTGACGTCATGAGCATTACCATCGCCTCGATCCAGGAGGCGGTCGCGGCGGTGGTGCCGGACCGCGACGCCATCGTCATGGGCGACCGGCGTTTGTCCTACGCAGCGCTGACCGAGCGGACCCGGCGCCTCGCCAATTTCCTGCTTGCTCGCGGCGTCACGATCCGGTCCGAGCGGTCGGCCCTGCGCAACTGGGAGGTCGGCCAGGATCTGGTGGGTCTGCTGATGTATAACGGGCCCGCCTATCTCGAGGCGATGATCGGTGCCTTCAAGGCCCGTGCGGTCCCGTTCAACGTCAACTACCGCTATGTCGGCGACGAGCTTCGGTATCTTTTCCGGGACGCGACGCCCACGGCCGTCATCTATCAGGCACGGTTCGCCGAAGCCCTGGCGCCGGTGCTGGAGGACATTCCCTCGATCCGGCTGCTCATTCAGGTGGATGACGGTACCGGGGCGCCGCTTCTGCCCGGCGCGGTCGACTATGAGGCGGCTCTTGCCTCCGCGTCAGTGGAGCCGGTCGCCGCGACCTGTTCGCCGGACGACATCTATTGCACCTATACCGGAGGCACCACCGGCATGCCGAAAGGCGTGCTCTGGCGCCAGGAAGACTCGATCCGAGAGAACCTCAACGGCCGGACCCTGGACGGGACCGCGCTCGAGACCGTCGACGCCTTCGCCGAGCGCGCGCGCGGGCAGAAGCAGCGCCGCAACCTGCCCGCTCCGCCCTTCATGCACGGCGCCGGCTGCCAGGTCGCGCTCTCGGCGCTGTTGGGCGGCAATACCGTGGTCATCCAGGACCAGGTCGAGCATATGGACTCCACAGACCTGCTGCGGTCCGTAGAGCGCCACCGAGTCGACATGCTGCTGATCATAGGCGACGCCTACGGCCGCCCTCTGTTGGACGAACTCCAGCGCGGCGCCTATGACGCGAGTAGCCTGCGCCTGCTCTACAACACCGGCGCGATCCTCTCGCCGGCGGTCAAGGCGGCACTGCTGACGACGCTTCCCCGGGTCCGGTTAGTGGATGCCTTCGGGTCGTCGGAATCGGGCCCACAGGGAATGCGGATCAGCGAACCCGGCGGCGCGGTCGACGGAGCCCGCTTCCAGTCCTCGCCGGCGACCGTGGTTCTCGCCGATGACCTGCGCACGGAACTCAAACCCGGCCACGCGGGGCTCGGCTGGATCGCCAAACGGGGCGCCGTACCGCTCGGCTATCTCGGTGACGAGGCCAGGACGCGGGGGACCTTCCCCGAGATCGGCGGCGTCCGCTATCTGATCGGCGGCGACCGTGTCCGGCTTCTTGCCAATGGCGATATCGAATTTCATGGCCGGGACTCCTTCACGATCAATTCCGGGGGAGAGAAGATTTTCGCCGAGGAAGTCGAACACGCGATCAAACACCACCCCGGCGTCGCCGACGTCACGGTCACCAGCCGGCCGAGCCCACGCTGGGGTCAGGAGGTCGTCGCCATCGTCGAGCTATCGCCGGGCTCGACGCCGGACCGCTTGGCCTTGGCGGCGGAGGCGGCCCGCCACATCGCGCGCTTCAAGCTGCCCAAGGCCTGGCTGTTCGTCGAGAAGGTGCAGCGTGGCCCGAGCGGCAAGACCGACAACCGCTGGGCGCAATCCGTGGCAGGCGAGGCCAGATGAGCGCGGAGAACATTCCCGTCCTTGTCGGCGTCGGGCAGGTCACCGTCCGCGACGAGCCACTGGACGCGCTCTCCACGCCGCTTGATCTGATGCAGCGTGCCGCCCTACTGGCGGCGGAGGATGCCGGGATCGGTCACGCCGTCCTCACGGATATCGACGCCCTGGTGGTCGTCAAAAGCTTTCGAGAACCCATGCGCAACACGCCTGAGGCCTTGGCGAAGGCGCTGGGGGCGACCGGGGCCAAACGCTGGCTCACGCCTGATGGCGGCAACGCGCCGCAAGGCCTGGTGAACCTGTTCTGCGAGGCGATCGCCGAGGGGCGCCATCGTCTGGTCCTGCTGACTGGCGCCGAAGCGATCGACAACGCCCGGCGGCTGATCAAATCGGGGACGAAACCGGATTGGGATCGCCCATCGGACAGCGATCCCGACCTGATCTGGCCGGACCGGGCAATGGCAAGCAGCCATGAGCGGGCCCATGGCATCTGGCAGGCCGCGCATGTCTATCCGCTGTTCGAAACCGCGCTGAGGGCGCGTCTCGGCCGCTCCATCGACGAACACCAGGCCCGGATGGGACGACTTTTCGCGGACTTCAGCGCCATCGCGAGCGCCTCGCCACATGCCTGGTTCCGCAACCGACGCGGTGCGGAGGAAATCGCGACGCCGGGGTCGGGCAATCGCTTCGTCGGCTGGCCCTATACCAAATTCATGAACGCCATGAATCAGATCAACCAGTCGGCGGCCCTGCTTCTCACCTCGGCCGGACATGCCCGGACGCTGGGGATCGCGGAAGACCAGTGGATCCATCTCCACGGCTGCGCGGATACCACGGAGATCTGGCATGTTTCGGAGCGGACCAACTATTGCTCAAGCCCGGCGATCCGGGTGATGGCGGAGCGGGCGCTCGCCATGGCCCGATGCACCATCGAGGACATCGACCATTTCGACCTTTATTCCTGCTTCCCCTCGGCGGTCGAGATCGCCAGGATCAAGCTCGGCCTCGGCGAAGACGATCCCCGTCCTCTCACCGTCACCGGCGGCCTGCCCTTTCACGGCGGCGCCGGGAACAACTACTCGATGAACGCCATCGCGGCGATGGCGGAGCGTCTGCGCGCGGACCCGGGAAGCCGGGGACTGGTAACCGCCAATGGCGGCTATCTCAGCAAGCATTCAGCCGGGATCTATTCGAGCGAACCCGCTCCGCACAAACCTTGGCGGCGCGAGGATCCGGCGGCCTATCAGCCGCGCATCGACACGCTGGCCCGGCCACGTCTGGAGGAGCGGCCCCGGGGCAAGGGCTGGATCGAGGCCTATACCGTCACCTTCGGACGCGACGGCGTGCCGGAACAGGGGATCGTCATCGGCAGGCTAGGAGAGAGGGAAGCCCCCGGCGCGCCGCGCTTTCTGGCGAAAGTCGCGGGCGGACGCGATGTCCTGGAAGCCATGACCCGTGAGGAGTGCGTCGGGAAAGCCGGCATCGCCGTAGCCGGCGAGAGCGCGAACCTTTTCACCCTGGACTGAACCTCAAACAAAACTCAGCCAGCAAGATCGGGGTTCAGGGCATCCGCAACCCGTAATGTGCTCTCAGAGTCTCGCCCTCGTATTGGGAGCGGAACACCCCACGCCGCCGCAGGATCGGGATCACTTCGGCAATGAAGACCTCAAGCATGCTCGGCAGGATCGGCGGCATGATGTTGAAACCGTCGGCGGCGCCGTCCTCGAACCAGTCCATCATCAGGTCGGCGACCTGCTCCGGCGTACCGGTGAAGACGTGATGGCCGCGCGCGCCGGCGAGCATGGCGAGAAGCTGGCGCAGGGTTGGTTTCTCCCGCCGGACAAGGCCGACAATCACCTCGGTCCTACTGCGGGCCGCCTGGATGGTTTCGGGATCGGGGAAATCCTCAGCCGACAGCGGTCTGTCCAAGGGCAGATGCGAGAAGTCATGGCCGCCGAAGCGGGCCGACATGCGCTTGCGGCCGACCTCGGGATCGGTCAGCGCTCCGAGGTCGTCGGCGATGCGGCGCGCTTCGGCCTCAGTGCCGCCGATCACCGGGCTCAGCCCCGGCAGGATGAGGGCCTGATCGACCGAACGCCCGGCGGCAACGACCCGCGCCTTCAGATCCTTGTAGAATTCCTGGGCCGTCGCCTTCTCCATCTGCGCGGTGAAGATCGCCTCGGCGTGCCGTGCCGCAAAGTCGCGTCCGGTCTCCGACGATCCCGCCTGGACCAGCACCGGACGGCCTTGCGGGCCGCGCGGCACGTTGAGCGGGCCGGCCACGCGGTAGAACGCGCCCTCGTGATCGATCCGCCGCACGGCCCCGGGACGCGTGTAGATCCCGGCCTCGCGATCGTCGATGACGGCATCGCCATCCCAGCTTGCCCACAGCGCCTTGACCACGGCCATGAACTCCTCGCCCCGGGCATAGCGGTCGGCATGGCTGACCGGCTTGCCGTCGCCGTAATTCTCCGCCGCCGCCGCGAGCCAGGAGGTGACGATGTTCCAGCCCACCCTGCCGCCGCTGATATGGTCGATGGAAGCGAACTGGCGCGCCAGATTGTAGGGCTCGGTATAGGTGGTAGACGCGGTCGCGATCAGTCCGATGCGGCTCGTCGTGGTCGCCAAAGCGGCCAGCAAGGTGACCGGCTCCAGCCCGGTGCGCGGCCCCTTGACGATGTCGTCCCCCAGCGCCAGCTGATCCGCCAGGAAGATCGAGTCGAAGCATCCGGCCTCCGCCCTGGCCGCCAGGTCCTGGTAGTAGCGGATGTCGAAGACCGAAAGCGGCGAGGCATCCGGATGCCGCCAAGAGGCCTCGTGATGACCTCGGCTGTGAATGAAAAGGTTAAGATGCAGATGGCGGCGGGTCATCGGCGCTGTGGCTCCATGGCTGGCCGGCGCCGCAGTCAGGCCGCGACCGGCGCCTCGCCGCCACCGACCTGGGTCCGGTACATCAGACGGCGCTGCGCGGGATCAAGGGGACCTCGGCGGTGCAGGGTACAGCGGTTGTCCCAGATCACCAGGTCGCCCGGCCGCCATTGCTGGGCCCAATGATGACCGCCGCTCTCGATATGCGCCCAGAGCCGATCCAGGAGCGCGTCACTCTCGGCGTCGGACAGGCCGACGATCCAGGCGTTCGGCCGCCGTCCGAGATGCAGCGCCGCGCGGCCGGTATCGGGATGGCGGATCACCAGCGGGTGGATCGCGCCGGGGCGGTCACTGTTGGCATAGTGCTCCTCGAATCCCGCCCGCAGCTGACCGGCGGAATTGCGGGTCGCGTCATGCTTGCAGGAAAGGCTGGCGATCCTTTGTTTAAGCTCCGGCTCCAAACTCTCATACGCTGCATAGAGATTGTAGAACCAGGTATCGCCGCCGGTTTGCGGTGTTTCCATGCCATACAGAATGCTGGCTTTCGGCGGCACCGGCTTGTAGCTCATGTCCTGGTGCCAGACGAGTTCGGCATTGCCGAGCCCGCCCACCGGCACGCCATCCACCACGATATTCGAGATCACGTTGATCTCGTTACTGGCCGGATGGTTCGGCACGTTGACCGGGCGCGTCGGGTTGGGATCAAGGGCGCCGAAACGCCTCGAGAAACGCAGCAGCGCGGCCTCGTCCAGCGTCTGATCCCGAAACCGCAACACCAGGTGATCGGCCCAGGCCTTGAGAACGACGCGGAAGGCGGCGTCGCTGATCTCTCCCGACAGATCCAGCCCGACGACCTCGGCACCGAGCGCCGCGCCGCTGGGACGAATCTCGATCTTGGATGGCTGGGTCATAAACGATCCGCCCTCATTGCACGGGCCGGGACGACGGCCGGACGGCTGAGATAATGCCTCCCGGCCCCAGGGAACTCCACGGAAAAGCATCGGCGCTCCCAGATCACGCACGTAATCACGGAATCGGTTGCTAGGCGCCGACAATTCATTGCACGCTTGACGGCCAACAGCAGGATGACCGCCATGCCCATCATCGACGCCCAAGTCCACGCCTATGAACGCGACCGTCCCGAACGGCCCTGGATCGGCCATCTCGCCGGCCCGCCCGAGGTGACCGGGGACGACATGGTGAAAGCCATGGATGCCGTCGGCGTGGACGGCGCGATCCTGGTCTCGCCTTTCTCCATGTACCGCTATGACGCGAGCTACGCGATCGACGTCCACGCCGCTCACCCGACCCGTTTCGCGCTGATCAAGCCGGTCGACCCGACCGATCCCGCGGTCACGGAAACCATCGCCGAATGGGCAAAGCGCGACGGCACTATCGGCATTCGGATCATGCTGACCCACGGCGATTCCTCGCTCAGCCCCGATGACCCGGGCATCAAGACGGTTCTGAAGGCCGCCGCCCAGCATTCGCTTCCGATCAATCTGCTGTGCTGGGGCCTGCTCGACAAGGCTGCCGAGATGGCCGCTAGCAGCCCGAACACCCAACTGGTCATCGACCATGTGGGCCTAAGGCAGCCGTTCGAGCCGCCGGCGCCGGAAAATCCCTTCGGCGATCTGCCGAAGATCCTGAAACTGGCCGACCACGACAACATCGCCATCAAGATCAGCGGTGCCTGCACCCTTTCGCACCAGCCCTATCCCTATGACGACATCTGGGCGCCGTTGGGCCGGATCTTCAAGGCCTTCGGCATGGAGCGCTGCATCTGGGGTACCGATTGGACCCGGGCGATCCATCTCTTGACCTACAAGCAGGCCGTGGAGCCGTTCCGGATGACCAAGGAAATCTCTGATGACGAGCGGGCGATGCTCATGGGCGGAAGCCTGACCAAGGTCTATGGCTGGGCGCCGGGATGATGGTCGGAACGCCACCGCGTCGCGCCCCGACTTGTGGTTTATACGTAGTGGTTTTCGGGTCGCCCTGATTCTCCGAAACCGATGCTCCGGTCACTATGCGTCATGTCCGATCCAAAACGGGGATGACCACCATGAAAAGCATTCTGACCGCGCTCCAGAAACTCAATGGAACCGTACCCTCGTTCGACCAAATCAAGACGCCGTCCTATCGGGAAATCATTTCCGATTACCTCGGCTCCTTTGACGCCGACACGGATCTGATCCCGGAATGCGACCGCCAGTCGGCGGCTTTTCGCCGCCGGGCAATGACCGCCAATTACGGTCGCTGAGCCGCGGGAGCATGACCATAAGCTTCGCCGCCGAAACCACGTGGGATACCTACAGTCCGAGTTTCCCCGCGGCTGGGCATCCGGTGCCCGTTGAGTTCGCGCCGATGGACTGGAAAGAATCCCTGATCCCGTCGCCAAAGGCACTCGCGGAACTCTCCTATAGCGAGTTGCTGACCCTGTCCCTGCACGTGGTGGCGGATATCCTGGGTTCGGCCGGCACGTCGCGCGCCTGACCGTCAAAAATCGGTGGGCGCCCCGCCCTCTTCCTTGCGCTTGGCGACGAACGCCTTGAGTTCTTCGTCGATCGCCGGATCAATCGGCGGCGCCTCGAATTCGGCGAGAATCCGTTTCCAGATGCCGTTGGCGCGTTCCGGTGTCTGGACCGCGCCCCGCTCCTCCCAGTTCTCGAAATTCGACCAGTCCGACAGGAACGGCTTGTAGAACGCTGTTTCGTAGCGCGCCTGGGTATGGGCGGTGCCGAAGAAATGGCCGCCTGGGCCGACATCCTTGACCGCCTCGACCGCGACCTCGTCGTCGTTCACGACGGTCGGGCGCATATAGACGATCATCTGCTGCAGGGTTTCGCAGTCCATGACGAACTTCTCGTAGGACGCGCAGAGCCCGCCTTCAAGCCAGCCGGCGGCGTGATAGACCATGTTGACGCCGGCGGAGATCGCCGACCAGAGCGAGAACGCGCTCTCCCAGGCCGACTGGCTGTCCGGCGCGTTGGCGGCGCAGGCATTGGAGGCGCGCAGCGGCAGACCATAGAACCGCGCCATCTGGCCGGACATCTGGATCGCCCGCATGTATTCCGGCGTCCCGAAGGCCGGCGCCCCGGTACGCATGTCGACGTTCGAGGTGAAGGTGCCGATCGCCGTCGGACAGCCCGGCCGGATCAGTTGCAGCAATACGATCGCCGCCAGGCCTTCCGCCATCGACTGCGTCACCGCGCCGACCATGGTCACCGGCGCCATGGCCCCGGCGAGGGTGAAAGGCGTCACCACCGTCGGCTGCCCGCGCCGGGCCAGCCGCATCGCCCCGTCCAGCATCGGGTAGTCGTGTTTTAACGGCGAGGTCGAGTTGATGTTGGAATACATCCTCGGCGTCGCCTCGAACGCCTCGTGGGTGAGCCCTCCGGCGATTCGCACCATCTCCATTACGTCCTCGACCCGCTCTTTGCCGAGGCAATAGGCGTGCGCGACCTTGTCGGTCAGAGTGAGTTTGTCATAGAGGCAGTCCAAATGCCGGATCGAGGGATGAATGTCGATCGGCTCCACCGGATAACCGCCCGCGAAATGCAGGCAGTTGAAATACTGGGTCAGCTTGATCAGGTCCTGGTAGCTCTCGCGCGTTCCGGTGCGCCGGCCCCGGTCCAGGTCGGAACAGTTGGGTGGGCTTGAGACATTGCCGAAGACCATGTGATTGCCGCCGATCTCGATCATCCGATCGGGATTGCGCGGCGTGATGGTGAAACTGGATGGCACGCCCTTCAGGACCTCCATCACCAATTCGCGGCCGATTCGCACATTCTCGCCGTCGACGATGCAACCGGCCTTGGCGAGGATCGCGACCGCCTCGGGATTGAGGAACTCGATGCCGATCTCCTCCAGGATTCGCATCGCGCCCTCATGGACGGCCTGGACGCCCTCTTCGGTCAGCGGCTCGGTCGGGCGGTCGGAGTTTACCGGCAGCGACCAGGGAAGCTGCTCGATCACCTGGCCCTTACCCCGGGTGTTTCCGGCGCGCCCGCCACTGCGACGTCCGCGCGCCCGGCCGCCTGTCTGCGTCGCATGCGTGCTCATTTAGCTCGCTTCTCCCCGGACCGGCGGCGATGGCACGAAGGTACGCGCCGATAAACACACCCGATCGCCGACAACCGACGTTTAGTGCGACGAAATCCCGGCGCGCCCCAGCCTACCAGTTGGTGACGTCCTGGTCCTCGCCGCTCCCGCCCTCACGTTGATCAGCGCCGAGGGTGAAGATGTCGACGGCCCCGTGTTTGCCGGGCGAGCGATACCCGTAGGGCCGGCTCCAGGGGTCCACGGCACCGTCCGGTTTCTTGAGATAGGGCCCGTTCCAGCGGTCCACCCCGTCCGGCTTCACCAGCAGCGCCGCCAGCCCCTGCCCCGTCGTGGGATAGGACCCAACGTCCAGCTTGTAGAGGTCCAGCACCGTCTCCAGCGTTTCGATCTGAAGTTTCGCCGCCTTGGTCTTAGCACCCCCGAGAAGCCCCATGACCTGCGGACCCGCCAGGGCAGCGAGCAGACCCAGAATGGTCAGAACGACCAGCAACTCCAGCAGCGTGAAACCGGCCATGGCGGAGCGGGCCTTGGCGCGCCGTCTTGCACCACGCAATCTCATCATGCCTTGCCGTAATTTCGGACCGATCATCATGACGGCACTGTAACGCGGGACTCCAAGCCCGCGCCAGAGCCGCGGCGAAGCCATCGTTTCCCGCCGCCCCGCGCTTGACGCAGGGCCGAAGCCTGAAGCGCCTGGAATTGACGAATGGCGAAGGATAGGCCCATGGAAACGATTTGCCGCGCGTCGCGCCGAAGAGTCTCAGGCGTCGGTCCCGTATCAAGTGCGGGACGACAATGAAAGAAGGGATACGGACGTTGACGAGGCAAATACGTCCACTTACCGCGGCGTCAGATGGCGAGCATCCGGTGCCGCCTGATGGTCCATCGCGCGCAGGATCGTGGCGTTCATCATGTAGACGCTCATCACCGCCGTCAGTTCCAGCAGCCCGTTTTCGCCGAACCGGGCCCTGACCGCCTCGAAGGTTTCGTCGGCGACCCGGGGCGATTCGAGCAGCTCCCGCCCGTATCGGATGATCAGCGCCTCATCGTCGGTCAAGCCGTCCAGCGGGCCATAGGTGTCGACCGCGTGGATCGCCTCCTCGCGGGTGCCGGCGGCGTGGCCCAGCTTGACATGGGCGTTCCAAATATAGTCCGCGTTCGCCGCCCGCGCGGCGGTGCAGATCGCGAGTTCCGCTTCCGCCTGGGTCAGCGTGGTGTGGTAGCGCAGATGCTCGACCAGATCCGAGAGCCGCTCCCCCGCCTTGCCGGCATAGGTGAGATAGCTGCTCGGTGGCGGCAGACTGCCCCGGGTTTCCTTGACGTAGCGTATTGCGGACCGGGTTTCCTCTGAGAAGCCTTCGGTATCGCTTGGGATCGGCAGTCTCGCCATGTTCTGGTCCTCTCGGTTCGCTGTCGCGGTTTTCCATGTTCTGCCGCGCCACGGCCCATCAGACGGCGCAGACGATCACCCCACGATCCGTCAGATCGGCGATCTCGTCCGAGGTGAACCCCGCCTCGGCAAGGATCTCGGCGCTGTGCTCACCGATTTTGGGCGGCTGACGGATCAGACCGGGCCGGTCCCGGTTGGCGCCGAATTCGACGGGCAATGCAGGCAATCCGGCATAGGTACCCCCGTCACCGCCGCCGAAGCGGGAGACGAAGACATCGACGAGCCCCTTGGTCGCCAGGAGATGCGGATCGGTGAACAGATCCGCCGGCTGCGACACCGGCGACCAGGAGACATTGCAGCGCTCACACCGCTCCTCGACTTCCTTCTGCGGCAGCTTGCCCAACACCTCCTGAAGCGCCGGGATCAGCCAGTCCCGCTCGTCCAGCCGCATGACGTTGGTCGCGAGGCGCGGGTCCTTGGCAAGTTCCTGAAGACCGAATTCCTCGACGAAACGGTCCCATTGCTGGTCCGAGGTGACACCGATGAACAACTGGCCGTCGCCGGCCGTCTTGAAGACCTCGTAGATCGCCCAGGCGCCGCGCCGGGCCGGCATCGGCCGCATCTCGAGCCCCGTCGCCGCCATGCCCGCCATGTGGGTGCTCATCAGGAAGACCGCGCTTTCGAACAGAGAGCTTGAGACCCGCTGTCCCTTGCCAGTGATATCACGCTCCCTAAGCGCCGCCTGCACCGCGATCACGCCGAACATGGCGCCCATGATGTCGATCACCGAGGCCCCCGCCCGAAGCGGCATGCCCGGCGGGCCGGTCATCCAGGCAAGGCCGGACTGAAATTGAACCACCTCGTCCAGGGCCGGACGGTGGGCATAGGGCCCAGCGAGATAGCCTTTCAACGCCAGAAAGATCAGCCGGTCGTTCAGCGGCGCCAGATCCTCGTAGCCGCATTTCTGCTTTTCCATCGTGCCGGGACCGAAATTTTCCAACACGATATCGGCGCCCGGCACCAGCCGATGCAAGCACCGCCTGCCCTTCGGCGCTTTTCAGGTTCACGGCAAGGCTGCGCTTGTCACGGTTGAACCCGGCGAAGAAACCCGCTCCGAACCCGCCGAGGCGCCGCGTCCGGTCTCCGTCCGGAGCCAGTTCCACCTTGATCACATCAGCGCCAAGCTCGGCGAAGAGGAGGCCCGCGGTCGGCCCCATGACGGTATGTGAAAACTCGAGAACCCTGAGCCCGGAAAGCGGCGTCGCCGTCATTAATGGGTGGTCCCCCGCCGGAACGCGTCGAGGCTTCCGGCATGCAGCAGCTCGCTCGGAAGCTGATGGCCGACGATGTCTTCCGCCATGCGTCCGACCTCGATCAGTTTGTCGAGATCAACACCAGTCGAAATGCCCATCTCCTCGCAGAGCAGGACCAGTTCCTCGGTCGCGATATTGCCCGCCGCCTTGGGCTGACCGGCGAACGGACAGCCGCCGAGGCCGCCGACCGTGCTGTCGAACTGGGTGACACCCATCTTGAGACCCGCATGCGCATTGGCGACCGCGAGGCCGCGCGTATCATGCAGATGCAGCGAGATGGTCATTTCCGGCCAGCGCTCGCGCACGGTGCCGATCACCTGTTCGATCCGGTGCGGAGCGGCCCAGCCCATGGTATCGGCCAGCGAAAAGAGATCGATCTCCGAGCCGGTCTCCTCTGCGATCCGCATGCCGTCCTCAAGCGTCTTCACGACCTGCGCCGGCGCGATATCGCCCTGGTAGTTGCAGCCGAAGGCCGCCATGACGCCGATCCGGTTGACCTTGATCCCCAATTCCAGATGCTTTTCCGCCTGGCGCTTCATGGCGGCGACATTCTCTTCATGGGTGCGGTTGAGGTTCTTCTTGGTGAAGCCCTCGGATGCGGTCAGCGAGATCGACCCGGACAGGGTCAGCTTGCCGTCGAAAGCACGCGCCCGGTCGAGCCCGTTACCGTTAAAATAGAGCCCGGTATAATGCACGCCGTCCTTCGGCGTGAACCCTTCCACCACCGCCTCGGCATCGGCCCAGCCAGGCACCAGGCGCGGGTTGACGAAGGAGCAGGCCTGGATGTGATGCAAGCCGGTCTCGGACAAGGCGTCGATCAGCTTGATCTTGTCGGCGGTCGAGATCGGACCCGGTTCGATCTGAAAGCCCTCGCGCGGACCTTCCTCATGGATTTCGACGCTGGACGGCAGATCGGACATGGCGGGACCTCCGGTTGGAAATGGTTGCCGGACTGTACCACCGGACACGACGGACGCCATAGAGGGGCAAAGAGGAATCACGTATCGGGCGGGCGACCTTTACCTCCGTCGCCTCGCACCTGATGCGGGGCCGAAGCCTGAAGCCTTGGCAGGTGACGGGTGGTGGCGCATGACCATGGAGAACACCGCACGAAAATAATGGCTGGAATGATCCTCCACGCGTCACGCTGACGCGTCTCAGGCTTTGGTCCCGCATCAAGCGCGGGACGACGGTGTAAGGATGGATCACGCGGATTGTTATCCAACCCGCTCCAAGAATCCCAGCAGCGCTGCGTTGAATTCCTCCGGCGCCTCGATATTGGTCAGGTGCGCGGCATCCTTGATGATTTTCAGCTCCGCGCCCCTGATCGCCTCGTGGATCACCTTGGCATGGCTCGGCGGCGTACCCGGGTCCCGCTCACCGACGATCACCAGGGTCGGCGCGGTGATCTCCCGGTTCGCGTCGCGATGGTCGAAGGCCTGGAAGGCCCGGCAGCAGCCGATGAAACCGGCGAGCGGCGTCGAGCGGATCATGGCGCGAACTTTTTCCACCTCCTCCGGGATGCGGCCCCTGCTTTCCGGCGTGAACCAGCGGGTGACCGAGGAGTCGACCAGCCCCTCCACCCCCTCGGCGAGACCGGTCTGGATACGCGGTTCCCAAACCTCCTCCGCACCCATATAGGCCGAGGTATCGCAGAGGATCAGCGAGGATACCCGGTCCGGATGGCGCGTCCCCATCACCTGCCCGACCATCCCGCCCATGGAGAGCCCACAGAAATGTGCCCTCTCCCAGCCAACCGAGTCCATCAGGCCGGCGAGATCGTCGGCCAGCAGTTCCATCGTGTACGGACCTTCCGTCGCATCGGACCTGCCA
Organism: Alphaproteobacteria bacterium; assembly: GCA_038146985.1. Lineage (GTDB taxonomy): Bacteria > Pseudomonadota > Alphaproteobacteria > Thalassobaculales > Thalassobaculaceae > JADHLJ01. The sequence continues at coordinate 416,719 of JAYQSQ010000001.1, read as the reverse complement.
TGCCCGCGCGCGTCGTAGCGCAAGACGCGGTACCCGGCACGGGTTAGCGCCGCCATCTGCGGCTCCCACATCTCAAGGCGCGAGAACAGCGAGTTCGAGAACATGATCCGCGTCCCGCTCTCGGGGCCATCGAAACGGTAGTACAGGTCGATTCCGTTCACGCGCGCATGAGGCATGCTATGAGGCCAGCATCATCTCCGCGCATTTCTCGCCGATCATGATCGACGGCGCGTTGGTGTTGCCTGAGGTCAAGGTTGGCATGATCGAGGCATCGGCGACCCGCAGGTTCTGGATGCCGTGAACCTTGAGCTGATCATCCACAACCGCCATGGGATCACTGCCCATCTTGCAGGTGCCGACCGGGTGATAGGTGGTCTCAGCGTTCTTGCGGATCCAGGTAAGGATCTCCTCATCGCTCTGAATCGATGGGCCGGGCGCCAGTTCCGTCCCGACGATGTCGGCGAGAGGGCTGGTGGAGAACAACTCCCGCGCCTTGCGGACCGCCGCGACCGTGCCCTCTTGGTCGTAGCGCGAGGTCATGAAGTTGAAACGGATCGCCGGCGGCTCCGCCGGGTCGGCGGACTTGATGTGGATGTCGCCGATGCTTTCCGAGCGCAGGACATTGGCGATCGCCGTCACGCCGCGCGTTTTCGCCATCTTTAGGGTCCCGTCCGGCGCCGCCTCGAACAGGAAGGGCGTGATCGAGATCGCCGCATCGGGAGATTCGAGCCCTTCGCGGGTCTTGAAATACATCCGGATCGAGCCCGCCGGCGTCGCGAAGAACCCTTTTCCAGTCAGGCCGTATTTGGCTGCTTCCAAAACAAGGCGCCAGCCCCGCCCAATATCGTTGAAGGTCGCGCCGGGCTCGGTGATCTCGAAGCGGATACGCGGGGAGTAGTGATCGCGCAGATTCATGCCGACGCCGGGCAATTCATGCTTTACCTCGATGCCGTGCCCACGCAGCAGATCCGGCTGCCCGATGCCCGAAAGCTCAAGCAGCTTCGGCGACATGATCGCTCCGGTTGAGACTACCACCTCGCGGTCCGCCCGCGCCTCGCGCTTCTCGCCCCGAACGGAATAGCGGATGCCGACGCACCTGCCCCCTTCCAGGATCAGGTTTTCCACCAACGCGCCGGATTCGATCGTCAGGTTCGAGCGGCTTCGGGCCGGGTCGAGATAACAGTAGGCCGTGCTCATCCGCCGACCCTTGTTGATCGTGGTTTGAGTGAAGCCGATGCCTTCCTGATCGCCGCCGTTGTAATCCCTGGTAAAGGGGATACCGATCTTTTCGGCGGCCTCGATCATCCGCGAATGGAACGGCACGATCTCGTTCTCGCTATCGGTCACCCGGAGCGGGCCGTTGCGGCCACGATATTCGTCATCGCCGCCGTCATAGCTCTCCATCTTGCGGAAGATCGGCAGCACATCGGCGTAACTCCATCCGCGGTTACCGAGCTGCGCCCAATGGTCATAATCCTGGGGCTGGCCGCGCACGAAGACCATGCCGTTGATGGAGCTTGAGCCGCCGAGCATCTTGCCCCGGGGCACCGGAATGCGGCGCCCGCCGCTGCCCTCGTCCGGCTCGGAGGAAAAGCACCAATTGACCGCCGGCCGGTCGATCAGCTTGGCCATGCCGATCGGCACCCGCGACCAGAAATAGTTCGAGCCCTCGGTCCCCGCCTCCAGGCACAGGACCTTGTACTCCCCGCTCGCGCTCAGCCGGTTGGCGAGCACCGATCCCGCCGACCCGGCGCCGACGACGATGTAGTCATAAGTGGTGGCGGCCATGTTGATACTCTCCCGTTCGCCTTCTTAACTCACGCGGCCTTCGCCTGTTCCTGTGCCGCCGCCAGAACCATCTCGGCACATTTTTCGCCGATCATGATCGAGGGTGCATTGGTGTTGCCCGAGGTCAAGGTCGGCATGATCGAGGCATCGGCGACACGCAGCCCCTCGATGCCGTGCACGCGAAGTTGGTTGTCGACCACGGCCATCGGGTCCTGGCCCATCTTGCAGGTGCCGATCGGGTGATAGGTGGTCTCGGCATTGTTGCGCACCCATTCCAGGAGCTCGGCATCGGTCTGCTTGTCGATGCCGGGCGCGATCTCCTCGCCCACCATGTCTTTGAGCGGAGGGGTCGCCATCAGCTCGCGGCCCTTGCGCATGGCGGCGAGCAGGCCATCCCGGTCGTGCTGGGCCGACAGGAAATTGAACCGGATCGCCGGAGGCTCGGCGGGATCGGCGGACTTGATATGGATGTCGCCAATGCTCTCTGATCGCAGGACATTGATGTTCATGGTGATGCCCGCCCGCTTGGCGATCCGCCTTTCGCGCCCGACCATTTCGTAGAGGAACGGCAGCACCGAGATCGTCGCGTCCGGCGTCTCCAGCCCCTCGCGGGTGCGGAAGTACATCCGGATCGGCACGGAGGTGGAGGCGAGGAAGCCGGTCCGGAAGAACGCGTATTTCATCGCCTCGCGCACCAGCCGCCAGCCGCGGGCATTGTCGTTGAAGGTCGCGTTCGGCGCGGTGATCGCGAACTTCACCCGGGGCGAGTAATGGTCTCGCAGATTCTCGCCCACGCCCGGCAGTTCATGGACGCATTCAATTCCGTGGCGCGCAAGAAGCTCCGGCTGGCCGATGCCCGAAAGCTCCAGCAGTTTGGGCGAGTTGATCGATCCACCGCTGACCACGACCTCTCGGGTCGCGCGCGCCTCGCGCTTCTCGCCGCCGACCGAGTAGCGCACGCCGACACAGCGCTTGCCCTCAAGGATCAAGGTCTCGGTCATCGCGCCGGTCTGGATCCTGAGGTTCGGGCGGTTGCGGGCCGGATCGAGATAGCAATAGGCCGTGCTCATCCGCCTTCCCTTGTTGATCGTCACCTGGGACATGCCGATCCCCTCTTGGGTCTCGGCATTGTAGTCGGCGTTGTATTTGAGGCCGATATTGCCCGCCGCCTCGATCATCTTCTCCAGAAGCGGAACCTGGCCACGCTTGCTATCGGTGACCTTGAGCGGCCCGCCGCGCCCCCGGAACTCGTCCGAACCGCCCTCGTAGGATTCCATCTTCTTGAAGACCGGCAGGACGTCCTGATAGCTCCATCCCCGGTTGCCGAGCTGGGCCCAGTGGTCATAGTCCTGGGCCTGACCGCGCACGAAGACCATGCCGTTGATCGAACTGGACCCGCCCAGCATCCGGCCTCTCGGCACTTCGATGCGCCGTCCGCCGCTGCCCTCGTCGGGCTCGGAGCTGTAGCACCAGTTGACGGCGGGATTGTCGATCAGCTTGGCGATGCCGACCGGCACACGCGACCAGAAAAAGTTTGACCCCTCGACCCCCGCCTCCAGGCAAAGCACCTTGTAGGCGCCGCTCTCGCTCAGCCGGCCGGCCACCGCCGCACCGGCGGAACCGGCCCCGACGACGATGTAGTCGTAGGTTTCGCTGGACATGATCGGGGGAACTCCTGACTGCTCGGCGCGAGGAGCCATAGTCCGATAGCCTGCGCCGGAATGACAAGCCCGGACCCTTCCACAATTCGGATTGTTGAAGGTTCGTGGTTTTGGAGTAGAGACCGCTTGCCTCACGAAGAACTTTTGGCCCCACAAATCCCCTTCTTCGCCGTCCCTCCAGCCTTGGCCATACGGTTTTCACACATCTTGGCGTGAAGGAACACATCACGGGCGATCTGCTGAGATTCCAACCAATCTTTGACCTTTCGAGATAGATTTTCCTTATCCCCGGCGCAGGCCGGGGCCGACGCCTGAGGCGGTGGCATGGGACGGCTGGCGAATCACTTTTTGAATCTCCGGGCCGTGTTCAGCTATCCATCACGCTGACGGGCTTCAGGCGTCGGCCCCGACTTTCGTCGGGGATGCGGGTTGGGGTATTCGCGCGGTGTTCGTGGGTATAATCGGATAAATCATGCCGTCATGTCGTCGAAACCAGAGACCGCACATGCCCATCACCCTCCTGCAAGCCCGCGTTCAGCTGCCCGATCCGCAGGACTGCACCGACAACGCCGATACCCTGGCGCTGCTCGAGGCGGTGTTCGATCCCCTGGTCCGGCGCGGCGGCGATGGCCGGTTCGAGCCGGCGGTTGCCGAGTCCTGGAGGGTCTCGGAGGATGCACGGACCTGGTGGTTCACGTTGCGCCCTGATCTGAGATTCCACGACGGTGCGCCGCTGGATGCCGAGGCGATGCGGTTTTCGATCGAGCGGATGAAGCGCCCGGATGTCGGCGCCACCCTCGGTGCGCCGGCGGTCTGGGGCCAGTATCTGGGCGGCGCGGAGATCGTCGCCGAGGATAAAGTGACGCTCCGTATTACCCTGACCGAGCCGATGGCCGATCTGCTCGATGTGCTGGTTTCCGGATATGCGCTGCCGCCCCACGCGGCCGACACCGCGGGCTTCAAGACCGCCCCGTTCGGATCGGGGGCGTACCGGATCGAGAAGCTGGAACAGGGCCAGGAAATCAAGCTCGCCTCCAACCCCGATTGGTGGGGCCATGTCCCGGGCAATCCCGAGATCATCTGCCGCCAGGAGAGCGATGCGACACGCCGGCTGACGGCCCTGTTATCGGGTTCCTGTGCCATTGCGGCCCGGCTCGGTCCGGGTGAGGCAGAAGAGCTTGCCAAGGCCCCTGGCTTCACTATCTGCCGCCATATCGACCCGACAGCGATCATTTACCTTCTGAACACAACGAAAGGGCCCTTCCGTGATCCCCGGGTTCGACGCGCCGTCAATCTCGCGGTCGATCGCGATGCGCTGATCGACGACGTTCTGGACGGCGGCGGCCAGCCCCTTGCCGGTTTCATAAGCCCCGCGCATTTCGGCAGCCCTCCCCAAAGCGAACCCGAAAAGCCGGACCTGGAATCGGCACGACGCCTGCTTGCCGAAGCCGGACACGGCGAGGGATTGATCCTCACCGTGGATTGCCCGACGCGACTGCCCGACGAGGCCGAAGCCTTGACCGCCGCGCTGTCGCGGCAGTTGGCCGAAATCGGGGTGACACTGGACGTCCTTCTGGTCGAGGACCGCGTCGCCTATGCCGAACAGGTCCGCGCCAAGGCGATCCACGATCTGTGCCTGTTCGATTCCAGCCCGATGAGCACGTACCGCGTGTTGCGGGAGAAGATCGACAGCCGCGTCGCCGGCGCCTGGTGGCAAGGCTACCGCAATCCGGAAATCGAAGCGCTGATCGATACCGCCAGGATCACGACAGCCCCGCTGGCGCGCGAAAAGCTCTACCGGCATTGTTACGAGATCCTGCTGGAGGATCCGGCCTGGCTGACCCTCTATAACCACACGCGCTGGATCGGCCTTGCGGGGGATCATCCAACCTGGCGGCCCCGTGCCGACGGCATTCTCGATATCGCGGGCCTGCCGAAGCTGGGTTAAGTCACCAGCACCACCTTGCCCATTGCGCGGCGGCTCTCGACGATGTCCAGGGCATCGGCGAACTGCTCCAATGGGAACGTGGCGTGCACCAGCGGCTTGATCTTACCGGCCTCGTACAGGCGGAACAGATCGGCGAAACACTCGGCCAGCCTGCGCCTTGCCCGCGCGCTCGGCGGCTGTTTGGCCCAGCCCATGTAGTAGCCCCAATAGACCCCGACCACGGCGATGTTCTTGACCAGGGCGATATTGGCCGGAACCTTGGGAATTTCTCCCGAGGCGAAACCGATCACCAGCAGCCGCCCCTCGGGCGCGATACAGCGCAGGGACTGATCGAACACCGCGCCGCCCACCGGATCGAAGATCACATCGGCGCCGCGCCCGCCGGTCAGCTCCAGCACCCGGTCGCGGAAATCGTCCGAAGCAAGCGCGTGATCGGCACCGGCCTCGATCGCGGCGGCGCGTTTCTCCTCGGTGCTGGCACAGGCGATGACCGTCGCTCCGAGAGCCCGTCCGATCTGCACCGCGGCCTGTCCCGTTGCTCCGGCAGCCCCGTGCACCAGCAGGGTCTCGCCCGCCTCAAGGCGCCCCTCGAAGACCACGCCCACATAGGCCGTCGCCAGGATCGAGGGAAACACCGTGCCCTCGGCGAAGCTCAACCCGTCCGGCATCACGAAGGTAAGATCATCTCGCGCCACCGCCCGTTCCGCCAGGCCGCCATTGGTCGCCGAGGCCACGACCCGGTCCCCCGGCCTGATTCCGGTTACCTTTTCTCCCACCGCCGCGACGATGCCGCAGACTTCGGTGCCCGGGATGAAGGGCGGGGTTGCGCGGTTCTGATGCTTGCCGGCGATCTGCAGGATATTAGCGAAACTGACCGCCGTCGCCTTGACGTCGATCGCGACCTCGTTGTGCCCGGGCGTCGGCGCCTCGACGGACTCGACGGACAGGTTGCGATAGTGGCCGAACTCCCGGCAGACGACTGCACGCATTTGGATTTCCCTTGAAAGAGGCGGTGGGGGTTTTGGCCCAGCGTGGCCGGTCATGCAAGGGCAAGAGCGCTAGGAGCGCCCCTGCCGCCAGGTTGCCAGCAGGTATAGGCCGGTTAGCAGGGCCAACGCAGCGATCGTGTAGAATGCCGTCGAATAGCCGCCGCCATGGACCACGATCGCCCCGAAAACCGGCGGGCCGGTGGTGATTCCAAGATAGAGGTAGAACTGGCCCCCGCCGGCGGCATCGGCGACCTTGCCCGGCGGCGCCAGACGGGCGAATTCCGAAAACCAGAGCCCAAGCACCCCGTTGGTGCTGATACCGAGCAGGGCCGCGACCAAGGCGACCTGCCAGAACGGTAAGGCGGGGGTGAAGAAGCTGATGGAGACGATGCTGACCGCCATCAGAATGCCGATCAGCCCGAGCAGCACCCAGGCGGTGAGGCGCCGGCCCGCGATCATGCCCCAGAAAATCCGACCGGGGATCGCGGTCGCATGGATGATCGCGAAGACCCCGCCCGCCATCTCGGTCCCGAGTCCGTGCTCCTCCTCGAGATACACGACGATGAAGGTCAGAACCCCCATCTGCACGAAGGTATAAAGGCCGCCGGCAAGCGCCAGCATCAACAACGGCCGGCTTTCCCACACCACGCGCAGCGACTCCGTCAGCCCGGAGAGCCGAATGGCGAAACCGGCGTCGCGGTCGTCGTCGAGACCCGCCCTCACCGGCTGAGCCGCCAGCGCCGCCAGCAGAGGAATCGCCGCCGCCAACATCACCGCCGCACGCCAGTCGTAGAGCGCCATCAGCGGCGGCAGCAGAAGCCCGGCAAGCATGCCGCCGAGCGGCGTGCTGGTCTGCTTGACGGAAAAGACCAAAGGCTGCCAGCGCGGCGGCGAGTGCCGAGCCAGCACCCGCGAGCCCGCCGGATTCACGGTGCCGAGCGCGAAGCCGATCAACGCGCCGGCCAGCAGCGCCACCGGCCAGACCGGAACCAGACCGGCCAGCAGCAAGGCGGCGGCACAGGCCAGCAGCGCCGCCTGGCAGACCCTGACGGACCCGTATCGCGACAGCAGCCCGCCCGAGGCCAGACCCGAGATCATGCCGAGGACATACATGACGGCGGTGTAGATCCCGACACTCGTCGCCGGCACCCCGAGATCGGCCGATGCCTGGACCGCGACGACCGCCGAGGCGTAGCTGCACATCATTCCGAAGGACTGGACTGCAAGCATGGTCGGCAGCGCGACCGGGATCTTGGATTGCAACAGGTCGCGCATCGCGGACACCGGCCTCCGTCGGTCGGGCCGTCTCCATTGGCGAAGCGGCCCCTTCACGCGGTTTCCTACGCTATTCGACCCCACGGCGGGAGGCACCTTGCCGAGCTTCCCATGCCCCGCGCGCCATCGATCACAGCCCGGATGAAACCGCCGAAAGGACACGCCCGGAACGGCCAATGTTTTTTGATGACCCGCCGCGCCGAGCCGGTAGAGTTCGGATGTCCACACCGATGGGAGTGCGCGATGCCGGATTATGACATCTTCGACCTTGGTCCCACGGCCCTGCAACTCGGCAAGACCGTCCCGAACCTGCAGATCGCCTACAAGACCTACGGCAGCCTGGCGCCCGACCGCTCCAACATGATCCTCTACCCGACCTCCTACGGAGCGCATCACACGGACATTCAATGGCTGATCGGCAAGGACCGGATCCTGGACCCGACGCGCTGGTTCATCGTGATCCCGAACATGTTCACCAACGGCCTTTCAACCAGCCCCAGCAACCTGCCGGAGCCGCTGAACCACGGGCGCTTTCCAATCTTTACCCAGTGGGACAACGTCCAAGCCCAGAAGCGTCTGGTCGAGGAGGTTTTCGGGGTCGAGAAGCTGGCGATGGTCTATGGCTGGTCCATGGGCGGCCAGCAGGCGCTGCATTGGGGCGCGATCTTTCCCGAACGCGTCGCCCGGATCTGCGCGCTCTGCACCAGCGCCCGCACCTCCGAACACAACAAGGTGTTTCTCGAAGGCATCCGCGCGACGCTCACCACGGACGCGGCCTGGACCGGCTCCTACTTCCGCGACCGGCCGGTCACCGGCTTGCGCGCCTTCGGGCGGGTCTATGCCGGCTGGGCGATGAGCCAGGCCTTCTACCGCGAGAAGGTCTGGACCGATGTCGGTTTCTCCTCGCTCGAGGATTGGCTGGTGCGAGGCTGGGAAGGCAACTTCCTGCGCCGTCACGGCGACGATCTGATCGGCAGCATCGATACCTGGGCCCGCTCCGATATCAGCGACAATCCGATCCATAACGGCGATCTCGACAGGGCGCTCGGCGCGATCACCGCCCGCTCGATCATCATGCCGTCCTCGACGGATCTCTATTTCACCACCCACGACAGCGCCGCCGAGACAGCCAAGATGCCCAATGCCGAACTGCGCGAGATCGTCTCGAACTGGGGCCATCGGGCGGGCAATCCGCTCCTCAATCCAGCAGACGAAGTGGTGATCCGCCAAGCGGTGAATGATCTGTTGAACGACTGAGAGATCACGCGGGAGACACGATATGGCTGATACCGACTTACATTGGCAACCGATCGAGGTCCTGTCCGCCCGCATCCATGACGGAACGCTCTCTCCCGTTACCTTGATGGCGCATTTTCTGGACCGGGCGGAGACACTGAACCCTGCCCTCAACGCCTTTCGGCTGATCCCGCGCGAAAGAGCGCTGGAAGCCGCAAAGGCATCGGAACTGGCGCTCTCTTCCGGCGCCGATGCCGGCCCGCTGCACGGCATTCCCTTCGCCGCCAAGGACATCATCGACGTCGCGGGCCTGCCGACCACCGCCGGCTCGAACGGGTTACTGAACAATGTGCCGGACCGGGACGCCACCGTTGTGGAGCGTCTGCGCCGCGCCGGCATGGTGCTGATGGGCAAGACCAACACGGTCCAGTTCGCCCTCGGCGCCCCGGGGGTGAACCGGGCGCAAGGCACCCCGCATAACCCTTGGGCGAAGGAGCATCACGTACCCGGCGGCTCCAGCAGCGGCTCGGCGGTCGCGGTCGCCGCCGGCCTCGTGCCGATGGCGCTGGGGACCGACACGGGCGGCTCCGTGCGGATCCCCGCCGCGCTCTGCGGGACGGTTGGGCTCAAGCCCACGGCCTCACAGGTCAGCCGCGCCGGAGTCTTTCCGCTGAGCGAGACCCTGGATTCCGTCGGCCCGCTCTGCCTCTCGGCACGCGGCGCCGCGCTGGTGCACCAGGCGCTGCACGGCACCGACCCGCGCGACCCGATGACCCGGCATGCGGTTCGCCAGGACCTCCTTGCCGATCTGGAAAATGGCACCGGAGGCTTGCGCGTGGGTGTCGCCGAAGATCTGTTCGTCGATGATCAAGACCCGGACGTCACGGCCGCCGTGGAGGCGGCGGCCGAGGTCTTCGCCGGACTCGGCGCGCAAGTCCGGCGCTTGCCCCTGCCCGAGGCCCGCCGCGCGTTGGAAGCCAATCCGCGCCTTCGGATCAGCAGCGTCGAAGCGGCACTCGCCCATGAGGAGCGCCTGCCGGGCTTCGAGGCCTATGACCCGACCATCGAATTCCGGCTCGCCGAGGGCCGCTCGATCTCCGCCGTCGACTATCTGCGCGCCCGCCGCGCCACAGCCGCGCTTGCCGACGAGGCAGAGCACGCGCTGCGCGACATCGATGTTTTTCTCTCCGCCACCACGCCCAGCACCACGCGCCCGCTCGCCGAGGTCGAGGCGAACGAGGAAAGCTATCAGTACTGGAACGCCCGCTACTCGCGGAACACGGTAATCGGCAACCTGCTTGGTCTCTGCGCGATCTCGGTGCCCTGCGGGTTCGACGCCAAGGGCCTGCCGATCGGCCTTATGATCCACGCCAAACCCCGCGATGAAGCCCTCGCGGTCCGCGCCGCCCTCGCGTTCGAGACCGCCACCGACTGGCATCAGAGACGGCCGGATTTGGGTTGGATCGGGGGGTAACGCCGCCCCACGAGGGGAAGAGAGTGATGCCATCCCGATCACACATTTCATCGTCGGCCCTGGCGTGGCGCGCGACTATCTGATCAGGTTTGATTGGATCAATCAGACCGGTGACCAGCGCTCTGATGCTTGGAAAACACAGAACCACCCGAAGCTCCGCTCCCCGTCGCCCCAGCGAAAGCTGGGGCTCAACACCGCTTGCCACAAGCCCAAGCGTCCGCTGGGGCGACGGGAAAAGTTGGGTGAAGCGGATTGGGCATGGCCTCGTTTGTCCCTTCGATGCGATGCCTTCGCCCATGCAAACCACAATCGTCCTCGCGAAAAGCAAACCTCTACCGCGTCGACGTGGATGCGGGCCTTTCCGTCTTCCGGAGCCCTCTACTCCGCCGCCACCGCTGCCGCTTTCTCGAGGCGCGCGGCGCTGAACTTCAATTCCGGGATCTTGCCGAACGGGTCGAGCGCCGGATTGGTGAGCATATTGGCCGGCGCCTCGACATAGCAGAACGGGATGAACACCACGCCGTCCGGGACGTCGCCGTCGCTGCGGGCGGCAAGCTCGATCTCGCCGCGACGGGTCGCGACCCGGACCTTGTCGCCTGGCGCGATCCCCGCCTTAGCGAGGTCGCTCGGCGAGATATGGACGTAAGGTTCCGGCTCGATGGTATCGAGCACCGAGGCGCGCCTTGTCATTGCGCCGGTATGCCAGTGCTCCAGCACCCGGCCCGTGGTCAGGACCAGCGGGAAATCGGCATCCGGCATCTCGTCCGGCGGCAGGATCTCGCAAGGCACCAGTTTTCCGCGCCCCGAAGCCGTCGGGAAACCGTCGCCGAAGATCACCGAACGACCCTCGGAAGTCTCGTCGTCGCAGGGATAGGTCACCGCGCTCTCGCGCTCCAGGCGCTCCCAGGTGATGCCTGTCAGCGACGGCATCATCTGCCGCATCTCGGCGAAGATATCGGCGACGCTGCCGTAGGACCAGTTGAGGCCGATGCGGTTAGCGATCTCCTGGATGATCCACCAGTCCTGGCGCGCATCGCCCGGCGCGTCGATCGCCTTGCGGCCCATCTGGACGCGCCGGTCGGTATTGGTGAAGGTGCCGTCCTTCTCCGGGAAGGCCGTCGCCGGCAGCACCACATCGGCAAAGGCCGCCGTCTCGGTCAGGAAAATGTCCTGCACCACGAGATGCTCTAGCTTGGCCAGCGCGGCACGGGCGTGGTTCTGGTCCGGGTCCGACATCGCCGGGTTTTCGCCCATGATGTAGCAGCCCTTGATCTTGCCGTCGTAGATGGCGTTGGTGATCTCGACCACGGTCAGCCCGCGCTCGTGATCGAGTTCCATGCCCCAGAATTCTTCCCAGCGCTTGATCTGATCCTCGGCCCCGACCGGCTTATAGTCGGGATAGAACATCGGGATCAGGCCGGCATCCGACGCGCCTTGCACGTTGTTCTGACCGCGCAGGGGATGCAGCCCGGTGCCGGGCCGTCCGACATGGCCGCAGATCAGCGCCAGTGAAATCAGGCATCGGGCATTGTCGGTACCATGAGTATGCTGAGAGATGCCCATGCCCCAGAAGATGATCGCGCTCTCGGCATTGGCATAGGTGCGGGCCATCTGGCGGATGCGGTCGGCCTCAATCCCGCAGATCGGCGCCATGCGCTCCGGCGTGAACTCGGCGGTGCGGGCCTTCAGCTCCTCGAAGCCCTCGGTAAAGCCCTCGACATATTGCCGGTCATAAAGGCCCTCGGAGATGATCGTGTTGATCATCCCGTTCAGCATCGCGACATCCGAGCTCGGCCGGAACTGGATCATGTGGGTCGCGTGCCGGGAGAGCGCCTGCCCGCGCGGGTCCATGACTATGAGGATGGAGCCGGCCTTGGCCGCGTTCTTGATAAAAGTGGCGGCCACCGGGTGGTTCACCGTCGGATTGGCGCCGATCACGATGATAACATCGGCGTTCGTCGCCTCGGCGAAGGGCGCGGTCACCGCCCCCGATCCGATGGTTTCCATCAGCGCCGCCACCGAGGAAGCGTGGCAGAGCCGCGTGCAATGGTCGACATTGTTGGTGCCGAAACCGGTGCGGACCAGTTTCTGCACTAGATAGGCTTCCTCGTTTGAGCCCTTGGCCGACCCGAAACCGGACAGCGCGGCCCCACCGTCGCGCTCGCGGATGGTCTTCAGGCCAGAGGCCGCGCGGTCCAGCGCCTCCTCCCAGCTGGCCTCGCGGAAATGGGTGAAGGGGTTTGCTGGGTCCATGGGCAGTGAGGCGGATTTCGGCACATCTTCGCGGCGGATCAGCGGGACGGTGAGCCGCTCCGGGTTGTGGACATAGTCGAAGCCGTAGCGGCCTTTGACGCAGAGCCGGCTGCGGTTCGCCGGGCCGGCGCGGCCGTCGACCGAGATGATCTTCTCTTGCCTGACGTTGAAGGTGAGCTGGCATCCGACCCCGCAATACGGGCAAAGGCTGTCGACGGTCCGGTCCGGCGCGTTGGCGAAGACACCCGCCGCGTCCAGCGCGTTCTTCGGCATCAGCGCGCCGGTCGGGCAGGCCTGCACGCACTCGCCGCAACCGACGCAGGTGCTCGCCCCCATGTCGTCGCCGAGATCGAAGACGATATGAGCGCCGGGGCCCCGGCCCGCCATGCCGATCACGTCATTGACCTGCACCTCGCGGCAGGCCCGCACGCAGAGGCCGCATTGGATGCAGGCATCCATGTTCACCGCGATCGCCGGATGGCTGGAATCGGCCGTCGGGCGCTCATGCACCGGGAAACGGCTGTCGGCGAGTTCCATGCCGTCGGCGAAGCGCCAAAGCGTGGAGGACGGATCATGCGCCTCGGTCTTGGCGGGCTGGTCGGCGACAAGAAGCTCCATGACCATGCGGCGTGACGCCTTGGCGCGTTCGGAAGCGGTCGTCACCTTCATGCCCTCGGCAGGCTGCCGGATACACGAGGCCGCAAGGGTCCGCTCGCCCTCGATCTCGACCATGCAGGCGCGGCAATTGCCGTCGGCGCGGTAGCTGTCGGCCGGCTTGTAGCAGAGATGCGGGATCTCAGTGCCGAGCCGGTTCGCGACCTGCCAGATCGTCTCGCCAGGCGCGGCGGTGACCGATTTGCCGTCGAGTTCAAAGGTGATCGTGTCGGTCATGTCCTTGTCTCCAGCGCCGGAGGGAATGGGCGGCAGGCATCATACTTCATCGGGAAAGAACCTCATCACCGCGGCGAGCGGATTGCTGGCGGCCTGGCCAAGACCACAGATCGAGGCGTCGCGCATGGTCGCGGACAACTCCTCGAGCAAGGGCTTGTCCCAGGTACCCCGCATCATCAGCTTGACCGCCTTCTCGGTGCCGACCCGGCAAGGCGAGCACTGGCCGCAGCTTTCATCCTCGAAGAACCGCAGCAGGTTGAGCGCGGCATCCTTGACCGAATCCTTGTCCGACAGGATCACCACCGCGTGGCTGCCGACGAAGCAGCCGTATTTCTCAAGCTGGCCGAAATCCAGCTTCTCGTCCGCCATGCTGGCCGGCAGGATTCCGCCGGAGGCCCCGCCCGGCAGATAGGCGTGAAAGGTGTGACCGTCCAGCATACCGCCGCAATGCTTCTCGATCAGCTCGCGCGCGGTAACGCCGGCGGGCGCCACTTTGACGCCGGGGTTCTTAACCCGGCCCGAAACCGAATAGCTGCGGAAGCCCGGGTGTCCGTCCTTACCTTGGTCGTTGAACCAGTCCGGCCCCTTCTGAACGATATCGCGGATCCAGAACAGGGTCTCGACATTGTTCACCAAAGTCGGCCGGTCGAAGATGCCGACCTGGGCGACATAGGGCGGGCGGTGCCGGGGATAGCCGCGCTTGCCCTCGATCGACTCGATCATCGCCGATTCCTCGCCGCAGATATAGGCGCCGGCGCCGCGCCGAAGATGGATGCGGGTGTGCGAGACCAGCCCCTCGGCCTCCAGCCCGGCGATCTCCTCGTCCAGCACCTCGCGGATCTCCGGGTACTCGTCACGGAGATAGAAATAGCAATCTTCGGCCTCGACCACCCAGGCCGCGATCAGCATGCCTTCCAGGGTGCGGTGCGGGTCGCGCTCCAGATAGAACCGGTCCTTGAAGGTCCCGGGCTCTCCCTCGTCGCCATTCACCGCCAGGACCTTGCGACCCTCGGCGGCGCGCACCAGGCCCCATTTGCGCGGCGTCGGGAACCCCGCCCCGCCGAGCCCGCGCAACGCCGACCGGCCGAGGATTTCCAGCAATTCCTCGGGCTTGCGCCGGCCGGAAAGGCATTCCCGCAACAAGGTATAGCCACCCTCGGCCATATAATCATCGAGGCGCGTGGGCGCGATGTGCCGATGCTCGGCCGTTCCCGACAGCGCCGCCTTGCCCGCCGCGACCGCCTTGGCGACATCGGCGTTCTCGAGAAGGCCGTGACCGACCGCGGCCACCGGCGCCTTATCGCACGCTCCCATGCAGGGGGCGCGGACCACGCGGATCTCCTTGCCGGTTTCCGCCGCGATTTCGGCCAGCAGTTTCTCGGCGCCGAACATCGCGCAGGTAAGGCTGTCGCACACCCGGATCGTGACCGCCGGCGGCGGCGTCTCCTCCTCGCGCACCACGTCGAAATGCGCGTAGAAGGTCGCCACCTCGTAGACCTCGGCCATGGCCATCCGCATCTCATGCGCGAGGGCCGCCAGATGCGCCGCCGAGATATGGCCGAAGCGATCCTGGAAGAGGTGCAGGTGCTCGATCAGCAGATCCTTGCGCCGAGGCCGGTTGCCCAAGGTCTTGCGCACTTCCTCCAAGGCCGCCGGATCGACTTGCCGCCCTTTCGGAAACGGCCTGCCGCCGCGCCGCCCGGCACCGCCGCCGCGTTTGAAGGCGCGATCGCGACTATCGGCGGGATCGGTGCGCTGAGAGCCAATTGGCGCCGGGTTATCGGACATGCTGCAAATCCAGTCAAACGCATGGTTCGGTCGAGACTAACCCACGGATACTATTCCGACACTGTCGTGATTTCGACCGTGATGAGACCCTTGGCGCCGTCCGAGTTCAACAGATCTTCCATATGGCGGAAAGCGCGCGCCGTGAAACCCTTAACGGTATATTAACCGTGACGGGCGCCTATAAACGGCAATGATCGCGATCCGGCCAGAGAGATAATCCGATGCATCCCCATCCTGGCGTCGTCGACCAATTGCTCTCCCGGCTTCTGCACGATCTGATCGGACCGGCCAGCGCGACGGCGAACGGCGTCGAGCTGCTGCAGGAATACGGCGCGAAAAACAACGATCCGATCGCCGCCGAGGCCCTGGATCTGATCTCCACCAGCGCCCGGCAATCCGCCGACCGGCTGAGCTATTTCCGTCTCGCCTTCGGCGCGGCGGGCAACGGTTCGGAGCACACGGTCGCGACGGTTCGCGCGCTGGCGGGTGCCTATCTCGCCTCGCGCAAGAT
The DNA here is from genome assembly GCA_038146985.1 of Alphaproteobacteria bacterium. Classification (GTDB taxonomy): domain Bacteria; phylum Pseudomonadota; class Alphaproteobacteria; order Thalassobaculales; family Thalassobaculaceae; genus JADHLJ01. The sequence goes on along the minus strand of JAYQSQ010000001.1, from coordinate 400,905 downwards.
CGCCCTCGACTTCACAAGCGAGGCTGACGACGGCGCCACGCCGCCCGAAGGTCTCGTCAAGACGGTTCTGGCGGCGGTCTTCGTCATGGCCGATACGCTGCCCCGCCAGGGTCGGGTGGCACTCGCGATCGGCGGCCCCGACGACTGGACGATAAACGTCACGGCATCCGGACCCGACGCGCAGATCGACGGCGACATTCTCGCGGGCCTGAACTGTAGCGAGACGTCCGTGCCCTTGAACGCGCGAACCGTCATCGGCGTCGTCGCCGGCGCGACGGCCCGCCGGTTCGGCGTGGCGATTGAAACCCGTGGCGAGCCCGATCTCGCCTGCTCGCCGCCCATCACCTCGAGATCCGGGCTTTGGGCCACATCCACAAGAAGCCTGCTCGGCTGGTAGGCTGTTCGGCCGCACATGCCATAATTTCCTGCACCATGCGATCCTCCGATCACCACCGTGAACTTGGGCACCCGGGCGCAGGCCACGGCAGTGACCATCTTCGCGCCGTCCTTTGCGATGCCTCCGTGTTCATACTGTTTCCCGACCATGAACCCGGTGATGTTCTGCAGGAAAATCAGCGGAATCTTGCGCTGGGCACACAGCTCCACAAAGTGCGCTCCCTTGAGTGCAGACTCTGAAAACAGGATCCCGTTGTTGGCCACCACGCCCACCGGGATGCCATGAATTTGGGCAAAGGCGGTGACCAGCGTGGTGCCGTACAGCGCCTTGAACTCCTGAAACTCCGAACCATCGACCAACCGCAGCAGGATCTCCCGGACATCAAAGGACTTGCGCGGATCCTTGGGGAGGATGCCATAGAGCTCTTCCGGAGCATGGAGGGGCGGGGCAGAGGGGCGTGCCGAGAAGGTGAACGGCGACTGCGGGAGACCTGCCAGGATCTGACGGGCGATCTTCAAAGCGTGGGCGTCATCGTGTGCGAGGTGGTCAGCAACTCCGGAGATGCGGGTGTGCACCTCCCCTCCCCCCAACTCCTCCGGCGTGACCACCTCCCCGGTGGCGGCCTTGACCAGCGGGGGGCCGCCGAGGAAGATCGTTCCTTGGTTGCGGACGATCACCGTCTCGTCGCTCATTGCAGGCACATAGGCTCCTCCAGCCGTACACGAACCCAGAACCACGGCAACCTGAGGGATGCCGGCGGCCGACATGTTGGCCTGGTTGAAGAAGATCCTTCCGAAATGCTCCCGATCGGGAAAGACCTCGTCTTGCATCGGCAGGAAAGCCCCCCCGGAATCGACAAGGTAGACGCAGGGAAGTCGATTCTCCAAAGCGATCTCCTGAGCCCGGAGGTGCTTCTTCACGGTCATCGGATAATAGGCATCTGCTTGCGCTCGCTCGCCTGGACGTTGTCGGCGAAGGCTTCGGCCATCCGCATCGGGCCGAAGACATTCGTGTTCATCGCGCCCTCCCAGGCCTCGTAATCGAGCGTGCCGAAACCGGTGCGCTGGCCGATGATGCCTGCATTGTTCAGCAGCACGTCGATGGGACGGCCGCCGATTTCGCGTTTCAGGGCCGCGACGCTCTCGGCGCTGTCCACGTCGAGAGCGTGCACCTCGACACCGGAAACCGCCTTCAGCTTGTCCGCCCCGGCGGGATTGCGGCAGGCGGCGATCACGCTCCAGCCGTCGGCGGCGAACTGACGCGCGAATTCAAGGCCGATTCCGCGGCTCGCTCCGGTGATGAGAATGGTCGGCATGGGTCCTCCGATGGGCGTGGATTGGAAAATGAAACTAGTTCAGAAGGGTCTACTTGGTCCCGTACATGCGGTCGCCGGCATCACCGAGGCCTGGCAGGATATAGCCTTTCTCGTTCAACTCGCGATCGAGCGCGGCGGTGAAGATCGGGACATCGGGATGCGCGGCCGCGAAAGCGCGCACGCCTTCCGGCGCCGCCAACAGACACAGGAAACCCAATCGCCGCGCCCCGGCGCGCTTCAGGCGTTCAACGGCGGCAATGGCGGAATTGCCGGTGGCGAGCATCGGATCGACGACGATCACGTCCCGCTCCTCCAGCTTTTCCGGCATCTTGAAATAGTATTCGACGGGCTCCAGGGTCTCGTGATCCCGGTAGAGGCCGACATGGCCGACCCGGGCGTTCGGGATCAGGTCCAGCATGCCGTCCAGCAGCCCGTTGCCGGCCCGCAGAATCGAGACGATGCAGAGTTTCTTACCCTCGAGGATCGGCGCTGTCATGGTCTCAAGCGGTGTGTCGATCTCGACCGTGTCCAGCTTCAGACCCCGCGTGACCTCATATCCCAGCAGCAGACTGATCTCGCGCAAGAGCTGGCGGAACTTGGTGGTCGGGGTGTCGGCGCGGCGCATAAGGGTCAGCTTGTGCTGGATCAGCGGATGCTCGACCACTGTGAAGCTGTCCGGAAGCGCGGTTTCGGATGTCATGCCCTGTCCTTTTCCCTCGGTAGGGGAAAACAGCACCTTCCCCGGATTTTTGCAACGGCGGATACCAAGACGGCGAACCGCGCCCGGATTTCTTGTTGGTTTGCCCGCGCCGGAGCCCCACGCCGGCTTCCTTTGCGGCGGTATTTTCTTTAGACGGTAGAGTCGACAGCCGCTTACAGCACCGAGGATCGAGTCATGGCGACACTTGGCCCCGTTACCGACGTCCACCGGTTCGACGAAGCGGGTCTCGCGCGCTATCTCGCGGATCACGGACTGCCGGCTTTTGCCCAAGGCGTCGAGGTTCGCCAGTTTCAGGGCGGACAGTCCAACCCGACCTTCGCGCTCACCGCCGGAAGCAGGCGCTATGTGCTGCGCAAGAAGCCACCGGGGAAACTGCTGCCCTCGGCCCATTTGATCGAGCGCGAGTACCGGATCATGGCGGCACTGGCCGATACCGACGTACCGGTGCCGGTCATGCGGCATCTCTGCGAGGACCCTTCCGTCATCGGCACCGCGTTCTTCGTGATGGATTTCATGGAAGGCCGGGTAGTCGACGACACCTCGCTGCCAGGCAGTTTCACGCCGGCGGAGCGTGGCGCGATCTATGATTCGATGAACGCGGCGCTAGCGGCCCTGCACCGGGTCGACTTCAACGCCGTCGGCCTCGGCGATTTCGGCAAGCCGGAGAACTATATCGGTCGCCAGATAGACCGCTGGACCCGCCAGTTCGAGGCGGCCAAAACCGATCCGATGCCGGCCATGGACGAACTCATGGCCTGGCTTCCGGCGCACCGACCGGCCAAGGACGAGGTCTCGATCGCCCACGGGGATTTCCGCATGGGCAATCTCATGCTCCACCCGAGCGAGCCGAAGGTCATCGCGGTGCTCGACTGGGAGCTATCGACGCTTGGCCATCCGCTCGCCGATCTCGCCTATAACGTCATGTGCTACAGCCTGCCCCATGACGGCACGTCCCTGAACGGGCTGGTCGGGCTCGACTTGCAAATGGCCGGTATCCCAAGCCAGGACGACTATATCGCGGCCTATGCCCGGCGAACCGGACGTCACTCCATCGACGAGATCAAGTTCTTCCTGGCGTTCTCCTGCTTCCGCCTCGCCTCGATCTGCCAGGGTGTCTATGCCCGGGGCATCCAGGGCAATGCCAGTTCCGAGAATGCGGTCGAAGTCGGCGCCAAGGCCCCGCGGCTCGCCAATATCGGCTGGGAGATCGCCCAGTCCGTGTAGGCGGACGGCTTAAAGCGTTTCTCCGCCCGCTCTATCTGACTGTGGCCCGGGCGAGAGCCGGGACTTCTGGCAGACGGTGTTGAGCCCCTGTTTCCACAGGGGGCGACGAGACCGTCGTTCGGCGGTGGCCGTGGCTTTCATTCTTCGGCTCCAGCGCAGGCCGGGGCCGACGCCTGACGTGAAAGAAAGCGACGGTTGGCTGAGCGCTTTTGAGACGACCGGTCGAGATCTGAAAACCGTCACGCGGACCAGTCTCAGGCTTCGGCCCCGACCTTCGTCGGGGATACGGATAGAAGATCACGTCCGCTGCTCTTCGCCAGGACCGCACTGAGATCGAACATTTCGCCTACGGCATTAACTTTTCGCCGTTTCCGTAAAGTTCATGTTCATACTGAAGGAACGTCGCTCACCCTTTGAATAAAAAGGATAAACCACGTGAAACACGTGGCTCGGAAAGATGTAGAAATCCCCGACCCTCGGTTTCACCAGAAAATTCGTCGAACTGTGCGCCGCCGCCGTTCCGGACGCGAAATGGATATGACCGTGACTCGGATGATGGTCCTTGTAATCCTCCTCCCACTCCGCCTCGATGCCGTCGGGAAGCGCGAGATAGCCGACGCAGGAAAGCTGGCAGTTCGGGTGGATGTGCAAGGGATTGTACTCGCCCTCGTACTGGCGAACGAACCAGGCGGAGATCAGTTCCAGGGTATAGTCATTGGCTCCCCGGTCCGGTTGTTTTTCGCCGAACGTGTTCCGGTTCATCGTGAAGGCATAGTACTTGTAAACGAAGTTCGAGACCGCCTTCATCGCCACCTGCTCGGCCCTCTCATCGAACTTCAGCTCGGCCCGCACCTTGCCGACCAGGTTGTCCGAGTAATCGATCAGCGAGTCGTTCAGACAGGCATTCAGGGCCGCCACTACCGCGTCGGGGAGTTTCAGATAACCCATGGTCGGCCCAAAGGGCGTCAGGAACTCCATATCCTGGGTGGGCGTGTAGATCTTGCTCATGGATTTATCCGGTCCACCGGCTCTCGGCCCTTGAACGAAGCTCAAATCATGCCACGAAAAAGCGCTCCGGCGGAACCCGGAGCGCTTTGTTCGCGCGGCTGCCGACGCGCCGTCAGTCGTTGCGTCGGAACTCCTGCTTGGCGATGGCCTCCAGATGCACCTCGTCCGGGCCATCCGCCAGACGCAGCACCCTTGTGTGGCCATAGGCGCGCGCCAGCTTGAACTCCTGGGAGACGCCGCCGCCGCCATGCACCTGGATCGCCTCGTCGATGATCTCGGTGGCCATGCGGGTGGCCATCACCTTGATCATGGCGATTTCCTTGCGGGCCGCCTTGTTGCCGACCGTGTCCATCTTATGGGCCGCGTGCAGCACCATGAGACGGGTCGCGTCGATCTTGATCCGCGCCTCGGCGACCTTGTGGCGCAGCGCGCCCATCTCGGCCAGCTTCACACCGAAGGCGGTGCGCGAATTGGCGCGGGCCTTCATCTGCTCCAGCGCCCGTTCCGCCTGGCCGATGCAGCGCATGCAGTGATGGATGCGGCCCGGACCGAGGCGACCTTGCGCAATCTCGAAGCCCCGGCCCTCGCCGAGCAGCATGTTCGAGGCCGGCACCCGTACATCCTTGAAGGTCACATCGCCGTGCCCGTGCGGCGCGTGGTCGAAACCATAGACCGTCAGCGCCCGGTTGATGGTGATGCCCGGCGTTTCGACCGGAACCAGGATCATCGACTGCTGTTTGTGCTTGGGCGCGTTGAAGTCGGTCTTGCCCATGAAGATCAGAATCTTGCAGCGCTTGTCCATGATGCCCGAGGTCCACCATTTGCGCCCGTTGATGACATACTCGTCACCATCGCGGACGATGGAGGATTCGATGTTCGTCGCATCCGAGGAGGCGACCGCCGGTTCGGTCATCGCGAAGGCCGAGCGGATCTCACCGGCCAATAGCGGCTTCAGCCACCGTTCCTTGTTTTCCTCCGAGGCGTAGCGCTCCAGCACTTCCATGTTGCCGGTATCCGGGGCCGAGCAGTTGAACACCTCGGAGCCGAAGGAGACCCGCCCCATCACTTCCGAGATCGGCGCGTATTCGAGGTTGGTGAGCCCCGCGCCCTTGTCGGATTCCGGCAGGAACAGGTTCCACAGATCCTGAGCCTTCGCCTTGGCCTTGAGTTCGGTCAGGATCGGCGGCTCGGCCCAGCGGTCGCCCTCGTCGACCTGGCGATAATAAAGCTCCTCGTTCGGATAAACGTGCTCGTCCATGAACGCCTGGACGCGGGCGCGGAGTTTCTGGGAGTGCTCGGTCATCTCGGGGATCATGGCAGTCTCCTTAAATCTGGTTGAATAAGCGTTGGCGCAGCCGCCGGCCTAGGCGAGACGGGCAAAGCGCCGCATGTGGTGGTCCGTGTTGCCGAACATCATGTCGATCATGGTCAGCCGCTTGAAGTAATGGCCCACCGCCATGTCGTCGGTCATGCCCATGCCGCCGTGCAGTTGCACGCCTTCCTGACCAATCTTCTTGCCGGCGCGGCCCATCTCGACCTTGGCGGCGGAGACCGCGCGGGACCGCACCCGGGGATTGGCGCCATCGATCACCCCGGCGGCTCGATAGGTGAGCGCGCGGGAAAACTCCTTGGCCCCCAGCATTTCGACGGCGCGGTGCTGCAGCACCTGAAACTCGCCGATCGGCCGGCCGAACTGGACCCGCGTCTTCATGTATTCGACCGTCAGCTTGACGGCGGAATCCATCGCGCCCGCCGCCTCGGCGCAGAGCAGAACACTGGCCCGGTCGGCCACCGTCTCGATCACCGGCATCGCCGCGCCGACCTCGCCAAGCACCGTGTCCGCCCCGACCTTCACCCCCTTCAGTGCCACTTCCGAGGCTCTCAGACCGTCGATCGTCGGGTAGGACCGCAGCTCGACGCCCGCCGCCGCGCGGTCGACAAGGAACAGGGTCACGCCGTCGGCATCCGTCGCCTTGCCGGCAGTGCGGGCCGAGACGACCAGGGTGTCGGCGGTCTCGGCGTTATGCACCACCGCCTTGGCGCCGTTCAGCACATAGCCTGAACCGTCTTTCGCCGCGCTCGTCTCCACATGGTTGAGGTTAAAGCGCGCCTTCGGTTCCACATGGGCGAAGGCAAGCATCGTTGCGCCTTCGGCAACGCCCGCCAGGATCGCGTTCTTCTGGGCCTCATTGCCGGCCTCGGCAACCGCGCCCGCACCTAGCACCACGGTGGCGAGATACGGTTCCAACACGAGGCCGCGCCCGAGGCACTCCATCAGCACGGCGGTATCCACCGTCGATCCGCCGAGACCGCCATGCGCCTCAGGGATCGGCAGCGCCAGCCAGCCGAGTTCCGCGAACTGGCTCCAGACCTCGCGGCTGAAACCGCCGTCCATGGCCATGATCTTGCGGCGTGTCTCGAATGCGTAGTCGTCCTGGATGAAACGGTCGGCGCTTTCGGCCAGCAGTTTCTGATCGTCGTTGAAAGCGAAACTCATGGAACCCTCGATTTTCAGCGCGCCGCCCGGGCCCGGCCCTAGAGGCCGAGCACCGCCTTGGCGATGATGTTCTTCTGGATCTCGTTCGACCCGCCGTAGATCGACGCCTTGCGCCAGTTGAAATAGTGCGGCGCGATGGAGGCGGCGTATTCCGGCCCGATCGGATCCTCGTTCCAGCCGGTCTGCATCGCCTCGGGGACATAGGGGTGCGCGTAGTTCCCGATCGCCTCGACCAGAAGCTCGGTGATGCCCTGCTGCACCTCGGTGCCGCGGATCTTGAGGAAGGACGCCTCGGGCCCCGGCCCCTTGCCGGCGCTTTCGTCGGAAAGCACTCGCAGGACCAGGGATTCCAAAGCCAGAAGGTCGATCTCGATCTCGGCGAGCTTCTTCTGGAACGCCTCGTCCTCGATCAGCGGACGGCCGTCCTGCTGTTCAACCTTGGCGATGTCCCGCAGCCGGGCGAGTTGCGCCTTCGAGCGCCCGACGGCGGCGATGCTGGTCCGCTCGTGGCCGAGGAGATACTTAGCGTAAGTCCAGCCCTTGCCTTCCTCGCCCACCCGGTTCTCGACCGGCACCTTCACATCCTCGAGGAAGACGTTATTGATTTCCTGGCTGCCGTCGATGGTGGTGATCGGCTGCACCGTGACGCCGGGCTGATCCATATCGATCAGCAGGAAGGTGATGCCCTCCTGGCGTTTACCGCTGTCGTCGGTGCGGGTCAGACAGAACATCATGTTGGCGTACTGGGCCATGGTGGTCCAGGTCTTCTGGCCGTTCACGATGTAATGATCGCCGTTCAGCACCGCCTTGGTCCTGAGCGACGCCAGGTCGGACCCCGAACCGGGCTCGGAATAGCCCTGGCACCACCAGTCATCGGACCGCAGGATGCGGGGAAGGAAGTAATCCTTCTGCTTCTGGGTGCCGAATTTCATGATCACCGGCGCCACCATGACGACACCGAAGGCCACCACGGGCGGCGCACCGGCGGCGGCGCATTCCTCCTGGAAGATGTGCTTCTGCATCGGCGTCCAGGTGGTGCCGCCATGCTCGACCGGCCAACTCGGCGCCATCCAGCCCTTCTCGTAGAGCGTCTTCTGCCAGGAGACGTGCTCCTCCTTGCTGAGACGGTAGCCGGTCATGGTCTTTTCCTTGACCTCCGCCGGCACGTTCGCCGTCAGGAACGCGCGCACCTCGTCACGAAATTTCTGTTCTTCCGGGGTCAGGATCAGTTCCATTGCCGCCTCCCGCTCAGAGCACTTCGAAGAGACCGGCGACGCCCATGCCGCCGCCGACACACATGGTGATCACCACGTTCTTGGCGCCGCGCCGCTTGCCCTCGATCAGGGCGTGCCCGGTCATCCGTGCCCCGCTCATGCCATAGGGGTGGCCGATCGAGATCGACCCGCCGCTGACGTTCAGGTTCTCGTTCGGGATGCCGAGTCTGTCGCGGCAGTACAAGACCTGCACCGCGAAAGCCTCGTTCAACTCCCAGAGATCGATATCGTCCATCTTGAGGCCATGACGCTCCAGCAGGCGCGGCACCGCGAAGACCGGCCCGATGCCCATCTCGTCGGGCTCGCAGCCGGCCACGGCGAGGCCCTTGTAGAGGCCGAGCGGCTCGATATTGCGCTTTTCCGCCAGCTTGGCGTCCATGACCACACAGGCCGACGCCCCATCGGAAAGCTGGCTGGCGTTGCCGGCGGTGATGAAATGCCCCGCCCCGCGCACCGGCTCGAGGCCTTGCAGCCCTTCCATGTTGGTACCCGGCCGGTTGCCCTCGTCTTTTTCCAGAAGCACGTCCTTGGAACTGATCTCGCCGGTTTCCTTGTCCTTCACCAGCATGGTCGACGGCATCGGGACGATCTCGTCGTCGAACTTGCCGGCCTGCTGCGCGGCGGCGGTCCGGCGCTGGCTCTCGCAGGCATACTCGTCCTGCGCCTCGCGCGTGACGCCATAGCGATGGCCGACATTGTCCGCCGTCTCGATCATCGGCATCCAGATCTCGGGCTTGGTCTTCTCCAGGCCGGCTTCCTTGTAGTGAGTGGTGTTCATGTTGGGCTGGATCAGGCTGATCGACTCCAGGCCGCCGGCGACCATAGCCGGGACCTGGTCCATGACCACGCGCTGGGCCGCCATCGAGATCGCCTGCAGACCCGAGCTGCAGAAGCGGTTCACCGTGGTGCCGCCGGACGTCACCGGAAGACCCGCCTTGAGCATGATCTGCCGCGCCACATTGTGCCCGGTCGCCCCCTCCGGGAAGCCGCAGCCGATGACGCTGTCCTCGACCTCCGCCGGATCAAGACCCGAACGCTCCACCGCCGCCTTCACGACATGGCCGCCCATCGTCGCGCCATGGGTATTGTTGAAGGCGCCGCGAAACGCCCTGCCGATCGGTGTCCGCGCCGTTGATACGATTACCGCTTCCCGCATTTTCCTTCCTCCCGACAGCCCTGTTTTCTTGTTTCAGGCTCAGATACCATTGCTTCCAGGCCAGAACCAGACACCGCATCGGGCCCGGCTGGCGACGGCTGCGTCACCAATTAATCTCATTTCTTAATTCAGCCTTTAAAGTCACTGAATTTCTTGCCTTCCTTGGCAAGTCTCTCCAACAGTCCAGCAGGCCGCATCAGCTCGCCATGCTCCGCGTGATATCGCCGCATGGTCTGGTAGACCTCGTCCAGGCCGATGGTATCGGCCCAGAACATCGGACCGCCGCGATAGCGCGGGAAGCCATAGCCGTGCACCCAGATCACGTCGATGTCGGAGGAGCGGATCGCCAGCCCCTCCTCCAGGATCTTCGCCCCCTCGTTCACCAGCGGATAAAGGCAGCGCTTCAGCACCTCCTCGTCCGAGATCGCGCGCCGTTCGATCCCCGCATCCTTGGAGGCCTGGATGATCAGCGCCTCGATTGCAGGATCGGGGACGGGCGTGCGGTCGCCCTTCTCATAGCGGTACCAGCCGGCCCCGGTCTTCTGGCCGAAGCGGCCCTGCTCGCAGATCCGGTCGGCAACCGCCGAATAGCGCTGGTTCGAAGGCCGCTCCGCCGCCTTACGCTTGCGCACCGCCCAGCCGATGTCGAGCCCGGCCATGTCGCCCATGGTGAACGGCCCCATGGGGAAGCCGAAATCGAAGATCACCTTGTCGACCTGCTGCGGCAACGCGCCTTCCTCGATCAGGAAATTCGCCTCGCGTCCGTACTGATGCAGCATGCGGTTGCCGACGAAACCGTCGCACACGCCGACCAGCACCGCGACCTTGTTGATGGTCTTGCCGAGGTTCATGACCGAGGCGATGGTCTCGGGCGAGGATTTGGCGCCGCGCACATTCTCCAAGAGCCGCATCACATTGGCCGGGCTGAAGAAATGCGTGCCGACCACGGCTTCCGGCCGCTTGGTGACCGAGGCAATCTCGTTGATATCCAGGGTCGAGGTATTGGTCGCGAGGATCGCGCCGGGCTTGGCAATCGCATCGAGCTTGGTGAAGATCTGCTTCTTGACGCTCATCTCCTCGAACACCGCCTCAATGACGATGTCGGCCGAAGCGACGGCATTCATGTCCGTGGTGCCGGTCAGCAGGCTCATCCGCTGGTCCATCGCCTCCTGGGAGAGCCGGCCCTTGGAAACCGTATTGGCGTAATTGCCCTGGATGCGCGCCATGCCCTTGTCCAGCGCCGCCTGCTCGGTCTCGACGATGGTGACCGGGATGCCGACATTGGCGAAGTTCATCGCGATCCCGCCGCCCATGGTGCCGCAGCCGATGATCGCCGCGGACTTGATGTCCTTGACCGGCGTGTCGGCCGGAATGTCCGGGATCTTCGCCACCTCGCGCTCGGCGAAGAAGACGTGGCGCATGGCGGCGGATTCGGTCGCCGTCACCAGCTTGTTGAACTCCTCGCGCTCGTATTTGAGGCCGGCGTCGAAATCCATGGTCGCCGCCGCCTCGACGCAGCGCACACAGGCATACGGCGCGTTCATCCCCCGCGCCGCCTTGGCCATGGTCTTGGCGAAGGTCTCGAACAGCTTGGGATCGGCCTTGGCGGCGGCGAGGCCGACGGACTGATCGCGCGAACGACGTGGCGCCGCGCCGGAGGCGGCCAGCCGCTCCGCCGCCTTGACCGCCGCTTCCAGCACATCGCCTTCCACGACCTCGTCGATGACGCCGAGCTTGTGCGCCTCGTTCACCGAGATCAGCCGGCCGGACGTGATCAGGTCCAGCGCCTTGTGGATGTCGATCAGCCGTGGCAGACGCTGAGTACCGCCGGCGCCAGGCAAAATACCGAGGGTGACTTCCGGCAGGCCGATGCGGGTCTTCGCCGCGCCGACCCGGTAGTGGGTTCCGAGTGCCAGTTCAAGCCCGCCGCCCGCCGCGACACCATGGATCGCCGAGACGACCGGCTTCGACGAATTCTCGAGGCTGGCGATGACATCGTTCAAGTCCGGCGTGCCTGGGGGCGGAGCTGAGCCGAACTCGCGGATATCGGCGCCGGCGCTGTACATCCGGCCTTCCCCGGTGATCACAAAGGCGGCGATCCCGTTATCCGCCTGGCCCGCCTTGACGGCGGCCACCATCGCCGTGCGCAAGGCCGCGCCGAGGCCGTTCACCGGCGGGTTGTTGAGCTTCAGGATCAGGACGGAACCGCGGCGTTCCTCGATAACTGCGTTCATAAAACACCTCTGCGGCCGGCGCCGCGATGCGGAAAACGGGAGTGTCCGGGCAACCTGCGCCCCGGAAACCCGATGCGCAAGCGCCGATGCAGCAGCGGGGCGGGTTTAGACCCCCATCGCCGCGACCAGCGCCCGTCCCGCCGCCAGGTGCGCGGCATCCGCCTCGTCGATCATTTGCGTCAGGCCGAAGAAGCCGTGCAGAACGCCCGGATACTCCTTGTACTCGACCGAGACGCCCGCCCCCGCCAGCTTGCCCGCATAGGCCCGCGCCTCATCGCGCAGCACGTCGCAGCCCGCCGCCAGAATGATCGCCGGTGCGAGATCCGCGTGCGACTCCGCCAAGAGCGGCGAGGCACGCCAGTCATTGTGGTTCTTCTTCGACTTGCCGAGATAGTGCTGCTGAAACCACAGCATCGTGCTTTTTTCGAGGACGCCGTACCCCTTTGCAAACTGCTCGTAGCTTTTGCCCCTGCACCGGTAATCCACCAGCGGATAGACCAGCACCTGCAGGCAGATTTTCGGGCCGCCCTGGTCGCGGGCCATCAGGGCAACCACCGCCGCCAGATTGCCGCCGGCGCTGTCACCGCCGACCGCAATCTTGGTCGGATCGATTCCAAGTCTTTCCGCATTCTCATGCGCCCAGATCAGTGCCGCGTAGCTGTCATCGACGGAGGCCGGGAACTTATCCTCCGGCGCCATACGGTAGTCGATGGAAAGCACCGCGCAGCGTCCGTTGTGGCACAGGCCCCGCGCGCTGGCGTCATGGCTGAACAGGCTGCCGATTACATGCCCGCCGCCATGGTAGTAGACCAGCAAACCCGGCGGGTTCGCGGCATTCTCGCGCGGGATGTAAAGCCGGGCGGGAATGAGGCCGGCGGGTCCGGGAATGCGCAACTCGCGGGTGCCCTTGATTTCCGGCGATGGCACGTCCCGGGCGGCGACGGCGCGTTCCATCTGTTCGCGCGCCTGCTTGGCCGTCAGCTGCTCCATAGGCGTCAGATTCAGCGCCTTGACCTTGCGCAGAAACTCGGCGGTTTGCGCGGTCACGTCCGCCGGCGGTTGATAGGTGCTCATCTGCTTACCTCAAAAAGTCGTCGATCATGGTTGCAAGGTCGTCGGGACGGTCGAAATCCGCCTGGTGTCCGGCACCGTCCAGAACTTTCTCGGTCACGGCGCCCTGGGGACCCTTCGTGTAGAGTGGACGATGGCTGGCCGGAACCACCTTGTCCTCGGCGCCCCAGACAATCAGCGTCTCGCAGAAGATCCGGCCGATGCGTTTGCCGAGGCCGATGTCGCCGTTCGGCCAGAGCAGCCGCGCGGCGGCCTCGTTCGCGCGGATCTGGGAGACTTCCCATTCCAGTTCGTCGGCGCCGTCGGGCATCTTATGATGGGCTTCGAGAGCCTGCGGATTGGTGCAAAGCAGCGCCGGCAGGTTCTGCGGGGTCACCCCCCATGGATCGGCGATCGGCGTGTCGCCGTCGCAGATGCCGAGCGGCGAGACCAGCACAAGCCGCTTGGTCTTGTGCGGCCAGACGGCGGTCACGTCGGCAGCGAGGGCCGCGCCGAGGGATATGCCGACCAGATCCTCGCCTTCCAGAGCACAGCCGTTCAGAATCTCGCGCACCAGGAGAAGCCAGTCGAGCTGGTTGTCCAAGGCCACATGCGCGCGGCCGCCACCGCCCGGAAACCCCGGCAGCGAGGGCACGATCACGGTCCGGGTCTCGGCCAGCTTGCACAGAAACGGAGTCCATTGCAGCAGCCCGCCGAAGCCCGCGAAAACGCCGACCTTTGGCCCGGAGCCGGCGGTCCAGACCCGGAAATCCGCGCCGTCTACCTGGACCGCACTGGTCTGAACCTCGGTCATTCGGCGGCCTCTGCGATCGAGCCGTCGAGAGCCGCGTCGGGCACCGCGCGGTCGGGCGCCGAGATCGGATTCGGCCACCAATGGTCTTCCCAACGGTCGTCGAACAGGTCGCGGACCTGCGGCATCACCCGTTCGGCGAACATCTTGGTGTTATAGGCGGCAAGCTGCTTGTTCATGTTGCCGAACTGGCACAGCAGCATCATGTGCCCGACATTCATCTCCTTGGCGGCATGGCGCAGCTGGTCGGCGACCTCGTCGGGGCTGCCGATCATGATGTAGCCCTGGTCGATGATGTCCTGCATCTCGGTCGCCGTCTTGCCCCGCGCCGTCGCCTTCTTGGCTGCTGTCGCGACCTGGCCTTCGACGCGGGCGCGGATCGTGGCCTCGGTAGTGTATCCGGGCGGCTGGGCAAAGCGCGGATCGATATGGAGGCAGCGGCCGTAGAAATACTCCGCCGGCTCCTTATAAAGCCGCATGGCCTCTTCGCGGGTCTCGGCGATGCCGACGAACTGCAGGAAGCCGGCCCGGTAGGGATTGCGCTCCTTATTCAGGCGCTCCATCTCCTTCCAGAAGCCCTGCATCGTGCTGAGCCCGATCTTGTAGCCGAAATACGAGAGATAGCAGTAGACGTAGTCCATCTCCGCGCACCACTGCCAGGTCTCGACCGAACCGCCGCCGGGGATCCAGATCGGCGGGTGCGGCTTCTGCACCGGATAGGGCCAGATGTTCACATAGCGCAGCTTGTTGTAGCGGCCGTTGAACGAAAACACCTGGCGCTCGGTCCAGGCCCGCTTGATCAGGTCATGCGCCTCGTAATACCGGTCGCGCAGCATGCTCGGATTCTGGCCGTAGGCATAACAGGTATCCATCGGCGTTCCGACCGGGAACCCGGCGATCACCCGACCGCCGGAGATGCAGTCGATCATCGCCATTTCCTCGGCGACACGGGTCGGCGGGTTATAGAGCGCAAGGCTGTTGCCCATGATGCAGATCATCGCGTCGCTGGTCCGCCGCGCCAGGCTCGAGGCGATCAGATTGGGCGACGGCATCAGCCCATAGCCGTTCGAGTGGTGCTCGTTCACACAGATCGCATCGAACCCGCAGCTCGCGGCGTATTCGAGCTCGTCCATGAAATCGTTGTACATGTGATGCGCGCGGGCCGGGTCGAACAACTCGGAGTTGATGTCGACCCAGATGCCCGGATTGTTCTCCCGGAAATCGTCGGGAAGCTCGGAATACGGCATCAAATGGAACCACATCAGCTTCATGGTATTCTCCCATCCGCTTGGCCACGCGCACCCACGGGCGTGCCGGAGTCTCGCGTAGAACGGCCCCGCGAACAACCCGGTCGGGATCATCGACCTGATGAGTAGGAGGGCAAGTTGAAGCACGCCGCCGAGAAGGTCGTAAGCGCCTACGCGACACTCGACACGCCGCTTGGCGCCCTGCTGCTTGGTGGCGACGGAAGCGACGTTCTGCTCATCGGCTTTCCGGAAGGTCCCAACGCCGTTTCTCCACGGGAAGGTTGGGTCTACGACCCCGGGCTTTATCGCGAGGCACGGCGGCAACTTGCGGACTCTTTCACCGGCCGGCGGCACGGGTTCGATTTTCCGATGCGGATGATCGGGACCGCGTTCCAGAAAATGGTCTGGGAGGCGTTACTGGCCATCCCCTTCGGCGTCACCCGGACCTACGGGGCCATTGCCGCCGAAATCGGCCGGCCGAGCGCGGTGCGGGCCGTGGGCGCCGCGAACGGCGCCAATCCCCTGCCGATCGTGGTGCCCTGCCACCGGCTCGTCAGTTCAACCGGCGGGCTGATCAAGTTCGGCGGCGGGCTGGCGGCGAAGCGTTTCCTGCTCGACCTCGAGAACCAGGCTCGCACGTCTTAGAAACAGGACTCATTTCGTCGACACGGGGGCTTCCGTGGAGTTGCGGGAAGTACGGGACGTTTCACGGGCTGTTTGTGAAGATCTTGGCATCCGAAAAGCGGCGCAGTGTCGATGTGTCGAAAAGCGAGGGCAGCCCGCCGGTGTGGAGCGCGCAAACCGGTTCGTGCGCACCGATTGAGCCCCTTTCTATCATTGCAAGCAATGCCGCGAATGGCTTGGCGGTGTAGGTTGTCTCAAGGAGCAGGGCTTCCGTGGTACCGAAGCGTTTGATGGCGTCAGCCGCCGCGGGGCTCATCTTACCGTAGCCATCACCGAGAAACGTGTCGTCATACCGAGCAATCGTCGAAGGCGCGACATTCAAAACCCCGATCCTGGCCTCCAGTCGCGCAAAGATCGCCTCGATCCTCGCCGCCATCTCTTCTACGCCGTATTCGACGCTGATCACGTGGACCTGTCCCCGGAAACCGCCGGACAACAATCCATAGAGAAAGCCCGCTTCCGTCGGTCCCATAGAGCCCGGAATGACAAAGTGATCGAAGGCGACGTCAATCTGCGCTGCCTGGTCCAACAATTCGAGCGCCGCGACCACATAGCCCGCCGCACCCAAAACCTCGTCTCCGATGATGTATGGCTTTGCCCCAGCTTTTCGGCGTTCCTCGGCCTTTTCCTTGACCACCTCGTGCCGAATATCTTCATCCACAGGGCCGATATAGCTTATTTCGGCGCCAAAGAGATGGCTCAGAAGCAGGTTTCCCTCGAGGTGCTCCGGCGGATTGTCATTGTGAACGATCATGCATCTCAAACCGAGCTTGGCCGCTGCCGCCGCGGTGAGACGGCATTGATTTGACGCCGGGGCTCCCGCCACAACCAGCGTGTCGCAATCCTGGTCCAAAGCCTCGCCGATCCAGAACTCAAGGGACCTCACTTTGTTTCCGCCCAGTCCCAGCGCCATGACATCGTCACGTTTCACAAAAAGGAACGGATGTCCAAGTTCGGCGCCAATCCGGGCCATGCGCTGTAGCGGTGTCGGATGCTCGAGCAGTCGGATGCGGGGAAGATCTGCATAGGCCATAGGCGTCGTGCCTTCATCTGGAAGACTCGGATGGTTTGGTATCGATATGGCACATCGGGGTTCCCGGTGGCATCAAGCCATGCACCGGCACCCCGGTCCTAAAGTGTACTCGATCCCGCCATTACGCCCTACCGGATTAATGGGTCCTGACACCGGCGCGCTCACTTGCTCCCGAGCCGGGCCGCCTCCGCTAGCACCTCGTTCTTGTCGGCCCGATGCGTGTAGTTGGTCTCGGAGAACCGGGCGCGCAGGATGCCGTTTGCATCGAGGAGAAACACCATGGGGTGCGGTATGCCATAGGCGACATTCCCCGGGCTGTGCTCCTCGTTCAGGATCCCCAGTTCCTTGATCACCACCGACCCTTTGTCGGAGAGCAGTGGATAGCGGATGGCGAACCGCCGGCCAAAGGTCGAAAGCACGTCGACGGGATCATAGGTAACGACTGCGATGCTCACGCCCTTGGACCAGGCGTCCTCGGCGATCGTCGACCAGTCGCGGGCATCGGCGATGCAGAACGGGCACCACGAGAGCGAGCGGCTGAAAACCAGGATCAGCCCGTTCTCGCCCTTGAGCGACGCGAAGTCCCGGACCACGCCGTCCTGGTCTCGAAAGGATACGAGACGCCCGAGATCGCTTCCCACGCCGGGGCCTATCGCAGCCCTTTTGTCGCCGCCCGCGCTGGCCGGCGCCGGCATCAACGAGACCAGACAAAGGAAAAAGACCACCGCCGGAAGCGGCATGAATCTACGCATCGTCGTCACGAACCCGCCCTCAACCATCCGAGGTGTCGCGCGGGCATAAGGTGGAAACCAGTTTGTTGTCGATTCCATGCCATGTCGGGTCGCGCGCCTGGCCACTGATCGCGCCGATATTACGTATCCGTGTCGTGATCAATCAGATCCCGGGAAAACAACACCTGGAAGCCTCGCGTCGGTTCGAGGCCATTGACCGCACCGCCGCCACGACGCAAACTTCGGCGAGATCCGATCCGAAGGAGCGCCCGTTACCGCGCCTACGGTATCGTATCCCTGGTCCTTGGCCTTCCACTCTTGCGACCCCCACCTTGGGGGTGTAAATCCTGAGCCATTCAGCGAAAACCCCATGGGGGACGAAAAAACCATGCAGTCAGTCCAATTCGAGGCGCCCAAAACCGTCGACGAGGCGGTCGCGCTCCTAGCCGGCGCGAAGGGCAACGCGCGAGTCCTGGCGGGAGGAACCGATCTTCTTGTCCAGCTTCGCGCGCACATGATCGACCCGAGCCTTATCGTCGACATCAAGAAGATCGATGAGACCCGCTCTTTCAAGAAAAACCGCGACGGCAGCTACACCATCGGAGCCGCCTATGCCGGCGCCGAAGCGACCGAACGCGACGATATCACCAAGGATTGGCCCGGCGTGGTCGAAGGGTGGGATCTGATCGGCTCAACCCAGATCCAGGGCCGTGCGTCACTCGGCGGCAACCTGTGCAACGCGTCCCCCGCAGCAGACAGCGTTCCGGCGATGGTCGCGGCCGGCATGACCGCGAATATCGCGGGCCCGAAAGGCCGCCGCACGATCCCGGTCGAGGACATTGCGGTCGGCCCCGGCAAGACCAGCCTCGCCAAGGGTGAGTTCGTCGTCAGCTTCAACCTGCCGGCCCGTCCCAAGGGCGGCGGAGACGCCTATCTGCGGCTGATCCCGCGCACCGAGATGGACATCGCCGTCGTCGGATGCGGCGTCGCCCTGGTGCTGGATGCCAACGGCACCGTCACCTCGGCAAAGGTATCGCTGGGCGCGGTCGCTCCCACGGTGCTGGTCGTCAAGGATGCCGCCAAGGCGATCATCGGCACCAAGCTGGATGACGCCGCGATGGCCAAGCTGGACGCTGCCTGCCAGGCCGCGGCCAAGCCCATCAGCGACAAGCGGGGCACCGTCGAATATCGAACCAAGATCGCCGGCGTGCTCGCGCGCCGCGCGGCCAAGATCGCAGCCGATCGCGCAAGGAGCCAATAAGCATGGCCAAACATCACGTATCCGTCACCTTAACGGTGAACCGACCGAGTTTCTCTGCAGCACCCGGCAGACCCTGCTGGACGTGCTGCGGGATGAACTCAACCTGACCGGCAGCAAGGAAGGCTGCGCGTCCGGCGATTGCGGCGCCTGCAGCGTCACGGTCGATGGCCGGCTGGTCTGTTCGTGCCTGGTGCTCGGCGCCGAGTGCGAAGGCAAGTCCATCGAGACCATCGAGGGTATGGCCGACGGCGAGAAACTGCATCCGTTGCAGCAGACCTTCCTTGAGGAAGCCGCGCTGCAATGCGGCATCTGCACGCCGGGCGTCCTGGTCGCCGCCAAGTCCCTGCTTGAGCGGAACAACAACCCGACCGAGACCGAGGTCCGTTACTGGCTCGCCGGCAATCTCTGCCGTTGCACCGGTTACGACAAAATCATCCGCGCGGTCATGAAGACCGCCGCCGAAATGCGTGGAGGTGCCTGATGGCCGCCGATAAGCCGCTTTACAAGTGGGTTGGCACGCGAACCATCCGCCCGGACGGCCATGACAAGGTCACCGGCCGGGCCAAGTTCGGTTCCGACTTTTCCCTGTCCGGCATGATTCACGGCCGGGTGCTGCGCAGCCCGCACGCCCATGCGAAGATCAAGTCGATCAACACCTCCGCCGCCGAGAAGCTGCCCGGCGTGCGCGCGGTGATCACGTCGAAGGACTTCGCGGATCAGCCGTCCGAACTCGCGGCGGCGGGCGAGGCCATGGTCAACTACAAGGACATGGTCCGCAACGTCATGGCCCGCGAAAAGGCCCTCTATGACGGCCACGCGGTCGCGGCGGTCGCGGCGACCACCGTTGAAATCGCCGAGGCGGCGCTTGAGCTGATCAAGGTCGATTACGAGGTGCTGCCGCATGTCATCGATGTCGACGACGCGATGCAGCCGGGCTCCCCAATCCTCGACGACACGATGGTGCCGGTCGGGATGGACGCCAAAGGCCCGACGAATATCGCCAAGCGGGTCGAGTTTACCCTGGGCGACGCGGCCAAGGGCTTCGCCGCAGCCGATGTGGTGATCGAAAGGTCCTACAAGACCGCCGCGGTCCATCAGGGCTATATCGAGCCGCACGCCGTCGTCTCCAGCGTTTCCGAGGACGGACAGGCGCAGATCTGGTGCTGCACCCAGGGCCAGTTCATGGTGCGGACTTTCACAGCCAAGCTGTGCGGCATGCCGGTCTCGTCCATCCGCGTCACCCCGTCGGAAATCGGCGGCGGCTTCGGCGGCAAGACGGTGGTCTATCTCGAGCCGCTGGCGACCATGCTGTCCAAGAAAGCCGGCAAGCCGGTCAAGATGACCATGAGCCGCGAGGAAGTGTTCCGCGCCAGCGGACCGACCTCGGCCGGGTCCATGACCTACAAAATCGGCGCCAAGAAGGACGGCACGATCACCGCTGTCGAGGCCGAGATCAAGCTGCTCGCCGGTGCGTTCCCGGGCTCTCCGGTGCAGCCGGCCTGCATGTGCGCGGTGGCGCCCTACGACATCAAGAACGTGCATCTCGTCGGCTACGACGTCGTGGTGAACCGTCCGAAAGTGGCGGCTTACCGGGCGCCGGGCGCGCCGATCTCGGCCTTCGGCGCCGAGAGCATCATCGACGAGCTTGCCAAGGAACTGGGCATGGACCCGCTTGAGCTCCGGCTCAAGAACGCGGCCAAGACCGGCACCAAGGCGGCTTACGGCCCGACCTTCCGCAACATCGGTTACGTGGAAACGGTCAAGGGCGCGATGGCGCATCCGCACTACAAGGCGCCGCTGGGTCCGAACCAGGGCCGTGGCGTCGCCTCGGGCTTCTGGTTCAACATCGGCGGCGAATCCAGCGCCACCGTCAACATCAACGAGGACGGCACCGCCGTCGTGATCTCCGGCAACCCGGATATCGGCGGCTCCCGCGCCTCGCTCGCCATGATGGCGGCCGAGGAGTTGGGGATCGACTACAACAAGGTGCGTCCGATCGTCGCCGACACCGCGTCGGTCGGCTACAACTTCCTGACCGGCGGTTCCCGCGTCACTTTTGCGACCGGTCTCGCTGTCGTCGAGGCGGCCCGCGATGCCGTGCGCCAGCTCTGCGAACGGGCGGCGAAAATTTGGGAAGTCGATGCCGAAGGCGTGATCTGGGACGACGGTCATGCCAAGCCGGCCAGCACCAATGTCGGTGAGTTCGAGCCGCTGTCACTGGCCCAGCTGGCCGCTCAGGCCGCCAAGACCGGCGGTCCGATCTGCGGCCACAACGCCCAGAACGTGCAGGG
Source organism: Alphaproteobacteria bacterium (assembly GCA_038146985.1). GTDB lineage: Bacteria > Pseudomonadota > Alphaproteobacteria > Thalassobaculales > Thalassobaculaceae > JADHLJ01. The sequence continues at coordinate 379,971 of JAYQSQ010000001.1, read as the reverse complement.
CGCGGGTCCGGGCTTCGCCACGCATATCTGCGATGTCGAGGTCGATCCGGAAACCGGCCATGTCACCGTGCTTCGCTACACCGCCGTCCAGGATGTCGGCCGGGCCATTCACCCGTCCTATGTCGAAGGCCAGATCCAGGGCGGCGCCGCCCAGGGTATCGGCTGGGCGTTGAACGAGGAGTACATCTACAACGCCAAGGGACGTCTCGATAACCCCGGCTTCCTCGACTATCGGATCCCGGTCGCCTCCGACCTGCCGATGATCGATGCGGTCATGGTCGAGGTCCCCAACGATCGCCATCCCTATGGCGTTCGCGGTGTTGGCGAGGTGCCGATCGTGCCGCCGATGGCGGCCGTAGCCAATGCCATCGAGAACGCGACGGGTGTCCGCATGGATGCCTTGCCGATGTCGCCGCCGAAGGTGCTCGCGGCCCTCGACGCGGCACGGATGAAGCAAGCGGCCGAGTAAGGTCGCGGATGGGATAGCCGAACATGGCCCGGGTGGTGCTCACCGATTCACTGAGCAAGCAATTCACCAGCGGCGTGCACGAATTCGAAATCGTCGCGCCGACGGTAAGAAAGCTGATCAGGGAAATCGAGGAGCGCTATCCGGGCCTCGGCGCCCAGGTAGAGGATGGATTTCTATCCGTCGCCATTGACGGCGAGATCCACCAGGACGCCTTCCTGGAAGAACTGCAGGAAAACAGCGAAGTCGCTTTCCTGCCCGCGATCCGGGGCGGATGAGCGCTCCCTTCCGGTCGTCTCCCAAATATTTTAAAGATCGCCGCCGCCTCCATCTGGAGCGCATTAACCCGCGCGGCCCCATTGAATTTCCTTCCTGTCCGTCCGATGCTGTCGACTCATGAACATGGGAGACGGCAATGGCGGGTTTCAAGGAATATGGCGACCATGACGCGGTCGGTCTGGCGGCGCTGATCCGGTCCGGCCAGGTCTCCGAAACCGAGGTTCTGGACGAGGCCCTTGCCCGCATGCGCGCGGTGCAGCCCCAGTTGAACGCCGTCACTCACGAGATGGAAGACGCCGCCCGCGCGGCGATCGCCGCCGGCCTCCCCGACGGCCCCTTCCGGGGCGTGCCCTTCATGCTGAAGGACCTGCACGTGCTCTACGAAGGATCGCCCACTCATAACGGGTCGAACTTCTACAAGAACTTCATCGCCGATCACGACACCGAAATCGTTGCCCGCTACAAGAATGCCGGCCTCGTTACCATCGCCAAGACCAACACGCCGGAATTCGGCATGTGCGCCTCGACCGAGCCGGTCAGCCACGGCCCCGCCCCCAATCCGTGGGATCTGTCGCGCACCGGCGGCGGCTCCAGCGGCGGCTCGGCGACCGCCGTTGCGGCCCGGGTTCTGCCGGCGGCGCATGCGACCGACGGCGGCGGCTCGATCCGCATTCCCGCCTCATGCTGCGGGCTGGTGGGCCTCAAGACCACGCGCGGGCGCAACCCGACCGGCCCGGATGCCCTGGACAGCATCCAAAGCGTCGGCCACGTGGTCTCGCGAAGCGTCCGGGACACGGCGCATCTGCTGGACTGCACGGCCGGTCCCGAATTTGGCGCCCCGACACCGCCGCTTCCCGATCCCGGCCTTTACTCGGCCGTGCTGGACCGGGCGCCCGGCCGCCTCAGGGTCGCGGTCTCCAAGCGCGTGATGCCGGGCGACAAACTGGACCCGGCCTGCTCGGTGGCCGTGGACAAGACCGTCCGGCTGCTGGACTCCCTTGGGCACCATGTCGTCGAGGCCGACCCGGGTCTCGACCTCGATTTCATCGCCAGGTTCTGGCGCATGAACGCCTCAGTGGGTGCGCATGTCACGCTTTCCCGGCGCGAGGCGGCGCTGGGCCGCAAGCTGACCGAGAACGATGTCGAGACCGTTACCTGGGCCGCCTATCAGGCCGGCGGCCGGGTCACCGCCGCCGAACTGTCCGCCGGCATCCAGGAAGTCCACCTGATGGGCCGCCGGCTGGCGGAGTTTCACCGCGACCATGATGTTTTTCTCACCCCGACCCTGGCCCAACGCCCGGTCAAGCTCGGCCATCTTTCCATGATGGTCGACGACGTTGACGCCTACTGGGACCGGCTGTTCCGCTTCATTCCCTTCACGCCGCAACAGAACCTATCCGGCCAACCGGCGATCTCGCTGCCGCTGCATTGGAGCGAGGATGGCTTGCCGATCGGGGTGCAGTTCGCGGCCCGGTTCGGCGACGAGGAAACCCTGCTCCGTCTGGCACGGCAGATCGAACAGGCGGCGCCGTGGGCCGACCGTGTTCCGCCGGTTTCGGCGGGCTGACATCATGCAGCAGGCCTCCCCCGCCCGTCCGCAGGTGATCCGCTGGCGCGACGGTGGCAAGGACAGGATCAACGCGCCCGAAAGCTATGCGCCGCCCCTGCCCGGCACCGAAGCCCGTCTCGCGGCGCTGTCGGCCAAGGTTCGGGCGGATCTCCACGCGCTGCGCCATCCCGAAACCGACTGGATGCACACCCGGCAGGGACCCGACGGCAAGCCGATGCTCGACGTGCTGGTCGTCGGCGCCGGCCAGGGAGGGCTCTCGATTGCCGCGCATCTCATCCGCGAGCGGGTCACCAACATTCTGGTTGTCGACAAGGAACTCGAGGGAGCCGAGGGGATCTGGAACAGCCACGGCCGCATGCCCGTGATCCGCTCTCCCAAGCACTATCCGGGCCCGGACATGGGTGTCCCCAACCTCACTTATGAGGCGTGGCACCGCACCGCGTTCGGCGATGTGTCGTGGGAGGGGGTGAACTTCGTGCCTATCCCGCTCTGGATCGAGTATCTCGACTGGGTCCGCGCCACGCTCGCCCTGCCGGTGCGTAACGGCACCGAGGTGACGTCGATTGTTCCGGCGCCGAGCGGCCTCGCGGTCACACTGAAAGGCCCGGCGGGTGTCGAAACGCTACATGCCCGCCGCCTGGTCCTGGCGACCGGGCATGACGGAACCGGCGACTGGTGGATGCCGGACTATCTTGCGGCCTTGCCGAGCCATCTCCGGGCCAAGGGCGCCGATCCGATCGATTTCGCGAGCCTCAATGGCAAGCGTGTCGCGGTGCTCGGGGTCGGCGCGACCGCCGGCGACAACGCGATCTGCGCGCTGGAACACGGCGCCGAAGTGCACATGTTCTGCCGCCGGCCGACGCACCGCCGCCAGCAGGTCTACCGCTGGTGCATCACGTCGGGCTTCCTTCGGCATTTCGGCGACCTGGACGATGCCTGGCGCTGGCGTTTCATGCACTACATCCTCAACATCCGCATGGGCATGCCGCCGGAGACCTGGAAACGCGCCAGCGGGTACGCGAATTTCACCTTGCACACAAGCTCGGACTGGCAAGGCGCCGCGCCCGCCGGCCAGGGGGTGCGGATCGAGACCAGCCAGGGCCCGTTCGAGGCCGACTACATCATCTCCTGCGCCGGACATGACCAGGACGTGCGCAAACGCCCGGAACTGGCACCTTTCGCGGAGCATATCGCGCTGTGGAGCGACCGTTACACACCGCCCCCGGACCTCGCGGACGAGCGGTTGGCGCGTTATCCCTATCTCGGTGCGGATTTTCAGTTCCTGGAGAAGACGCCCGGCGCGGCACCCTATCTCGACCGCATCCACGACTTCACCTTCGGGCCGACCATGAGCTTCGGGCCTTCCGGCTGCTCAATCAGCACTCTGCGCCTGACCGTGCCGATGCTGGTCGCCGGCGTCACCAAGGGCCTCTTCGTCGAGGATGCGGAACTGCACTGGCAGGAACTGCTGGATCACCCGGCGATGATTCCTTGAATGGATCGAATTCTGTCGAGATCGGCAAACCTCCCCGCGTTTGACAGGACCCTTCGAGACGGGCGCTAGGGTGCCCTCCTCAGGGTGAGTCCTTAGCATTTTACAGACTCACCCTGAGGAGATGCGCAGCATCGTCTCGAAGGGTCTTTTGTGAGGCTAGCAGAACGGCGTTACCCCCGCCCCTCTCCCATCTTCCAGGTCGAGGTCGCGTGCGCCGCAAGCTTGCCGTCCGCGTCGTGGATCTGCGCTTCAAGAAAGCTGACCGTTCGTCCCTGGCGAATGTAGCGGCCCTCGCAGCGGGCCGGCCCCTTGGTGAGCGGGCGCGGATACTGGCATTTCATCTCCAGGGTCACGCCCGCCACGCCCGCCGTGTGCTTGATCAGGTGTCCCATCGAGATATCCATGACCGTCGCCAGCATACCGCCGTGATAGCTGCCCTGGGGATTGTAGAGAAAGTCCGGCACCGGAAACTCCACCAGACAAATCTCCCCCGGATAGGAGATCTGGAGCCCCATCATCTTCACGATGAAGAACTCTCCGAAATCCTGGCGGTAGCCACCCAGCGCGGCCTCGAACATCTCCCGTGCGCGTTGCTCATCCATGATCGGTGCCGTCTGGTTGGGGGTTCGGAAGTGATGTGGGTACCTGCCACATCGGGCCGGACCATGGCAATCGGAGTCTCGGATACGACCTTGCCAACTTCGAATCCCTGGAGTTAATCCGGGGCCTATGCCGCCTGCTGCGATTACGAGATTGACCCTGGATCAAGTCCAGGGATTCGGAAGAGTGTCGGCAATCGCGGGAGCATGGTGGACCAGTGGCCGTATCCTGGCTCGGTCGGGACGACCGCTGGTCCGCCCGGTCGCGCCCTGTATTTAACCGAACGATGTTATGGACAGTTTAGCGGCGAATAAATTCACCTTCTCAGTTGGATTGCAGAATCGAGACATGATCGGCACCGCTTGGGACTAGCCCGCCGCGCCCTTGGCTTGCTATGGAGGCCATGGGAGATCCTGAACATGGCAACGGACATTCAATCCACCTTCCAGCGCGGCCTGTCGGGACCGCCGGCCGGCCCCAACCTGCGCTCCTCCAAGCGGGTGGCGATCATCGGGGCCGGGGCCTGTGGGCTGGCAAACGCCAAATACCTGCTGGCCAGCGGGTTCGCGGTGACGCTCTTCGAGATCGGCAGCCAGATCGGCGGCATGTGGTGCTACCGCAACGACAATGGCCGCTCCTCCGCCTACCGTACCCTGCACATCAACACCTCGCGCGGGGTGACGCGGTTCAGCGACCTGCCGTTCGATGAAGAGACCCAACCGTTTCCGGATCATGTGGACATGCACCGTTATCTGGTGCGCTATGCCGGGCATTTCGGGATCACGCCGCATATCCGCTTCAACACGCCGGTGCGCCAGATCCGCCCGGCGTTTGATCCCAGGTCGGAACCGCCTAAATGGGAGGTTGAAACCGCCGCCGGCGCCATCGAGACCTTTGATGCGGTCATCGTCGCCAGCGGGCATCTGACGAAACCGATGGAGGTGCCGGAGTTCCAGGCCTTCGGCGGCACCTACCTGCACTCGCACCATTACCGCGAGCCGGAGCCCTATGTGGGCAAGCGGATCTGTGTCGTCGGCATCGGCAACAGCGCCTGCGATATCGCGAGCGACGTGTGCGTGACCTCGCCGCGCTGCGTGGTGGTGGCGCGTTCGGGCGTGGTGGTACTGCCCAAGCTGATGTTCGGCCGCGCCTTCACCGATATCACCGCCAAGATCCAGCGGCCCTGGATCCCGCGCGCCCTGCGCCGCCGGCTGGTCAAGTTCCTGGTCTGGCTGGCCCAGGGCGACATGGCGGATCTGGGCTTCAAGCCGCCAACCGAACTCACCCACGTCACCTCTAACGCCACGGTCTGCACCGACATCGCTTACCGCCGGATCGAGGTGAAGCACGGCATCGATGCGGTGAACGGCAGGACGCTCCGGTTTTCCGACGGTACCGAGGAAGAGTTCGATGTGCTGATCGCCGCGACAGGATATGAGATCGACCTCGACTTCATCCCGCCGGAAATCGTGAAGGTGGAGAGTAACGAGCTTGACCTCTATATGCGGATCGTCCCGCCCGATTGGCCCGGACTGTTCCTGCAGGGCTTCTTCAACACCGACACGGCGCTGAACATGGTGATCGAGCATCAGGCCCGCTGGGTGCGTGAGATCCTGCTGGAGAACGCTTCCCTCCCCACGCCCGGCGAGATGCGCCAGGCGATCGCTGAGCGCAAGGCCTGGTATGCGGGCCAGTACAAGCACACGCCGCGCCACACCATTGAGGACGAGCATGTCCGGTATCTGACAGACCTCGCCAAAACCTTGAAGGCGATGCTCCGCCATGGTGCCAGCACCGGAAAGGCGGCCTGAGCCATGCATCAACCCGCACCGCCACGATCCGACTCGCTCTACTTCACGTATGAGGATTTCCCGTTTGTTTGGCCGCCGGAACTGGACGGCGCCCAACCGGTTCACGACGTCGCCATCGTCGGCGGTGGGCCGGTCGGGCTGGTCACGGCGCTGGAACTTGCGCGCCACGGCATCCGCGCGGTGGTGCTGGAACCTAAGCGCAGCGTCTCCGAAGGCAGCCGCGCCCTTGCCTTCAGCCGCCGCAGCCAGGAGATCCTGCACGGTCTCGGCGTCTCCGGACCGATCACCGGCAAGGCGCTCGCCTGGACCCATGGCCGCTCGTTCTATCGCGACACGGTAATCTTCCGCCTTGAGATGCCGCGATCCGAGGAGGAACGCTTCGGGCCGATGATCAATCTCCAGCAATGCTATCTGGAGCAGTTCCTGGTCGACCGAGTCAGAGCGGACGGCCTTGCGGAGATCCGCTGGCGCTCCAAGGTAACAGGAGCGGTCCAGGACGCGGAGAAAGTCACGCTAACCGTCGACACGCCCGAGGGCGCGTACACCCTCGCGGCCCGCACCGTGGTCGCCGCCGATGGCGCCCGTAGCGTGATGCGGAGTGCCTTCGGCCTGCGCATGAACGGCGAGTCCCATGAGGGCACCTACCTGATCGCCGATATCAAGATCGACAGCGCCCTGCCGACCGAGCGCCATGCCTGGTTCGATCCTCCGTCCAATCCCGGCGCCACCATGCTGATGCACAAGCAGCCGGATGGCCTCTGGCGGGTCGACTATCAGTTGCGCGAGGATCAGGATCCGGAAGTCGAGCTTCGCGAAGAGCGCGTCAGGGACCGCGTCCAAAGCCATCTCGACTGGATCGGCGAGCCGGCGCCTTGGGAGCTGGAGATGTCGTCGCTCTACAAGGCGCACTGCATCTGCCTCGACGACTATCGCCACGGACGGGTGCTTTTCGCCGGCGACGCGGCGCATCTGGTGCCGATCTTCGGCGTACGGGGCCTGAATTCGGGCATCGCGGACGCCAACAATCTGGGCTGGAAACTCGCCGCCTATCTGAAAGGCGAGGCGGGAGAAGCGTTGCTCGACAGCTACTCCGCCGAACGCCGCCCGGCGACCCTGGAGATTTTCCGCCAGGCAAGCAAGAGCACGGCCTTCATGACACCGCCTAGCCGGGGACACGGGCTGATGCGGGATGCGGCGCTGTCCCTGGCCCTGCGCTACGCCTGGGCGGGGCATCTCGCCAATCCGCGGCAGTCACAACCATACGACTATGCGAACAGCCCGCTCAACGCCGAGGCTGATGATGACGCGGCGTTCACCACCGGCCCCCGCGCCGGGGCGCCGCTTCTCGACGCCCGCCTGGCGGACGGGGGCCACCTCATCGATCATATCGCGGCCGGCCCGACATTGCTTTGCTTCGAGGTCAGTGAAGGCGGCGCGCCGCCGGGCTGTGTGCGGATCGATCTGCGCCGCGCGGCGGACCCGGACGGGCGTCTGTTCCGGCACTACGGCGCCGAGCCGGGATGCTGCTACCTCCTCCGTCCGGACGGCCATGTCGCCGGGCGCTGGCGCGTCTACGATCCCGGCGCCATCAAGGCCGCCTTGGATCGCCTTTTCGCAAGGGGTGAAGCGGGAACGGAAGCATGACCGACGCGTCCAAAGAGCTTTCCTTCGAGGAATTGGAGCGCATCTATGGCTTGCTGGCCGAGGGCATCGACGCGGCCGGACCAGAGCGGGAAGCGCTGTTCCTCTCCAAGCTGGCCCTGATCCTGGCCCGCCGGACCGGCGACCCCGACGCGGTGGCGGCGGCAATCGAGGCCGCGCGCCAGGATCTGGACCTCAGTTCCATCTAATGATCGAGGCTGTCGGTTCGCCCCGTCTTTTACCGTCGCCCTGGCGCAAGGCAGGGCCAAGCACTGGAGGCAGGTCCTGACTTGCGCCAGGACGGCAATTGATATTTGAGTTGAAACTCTACAGCAGCACCGCCTTGCTGACGATCCAGACACCCACGAAGATCAAGGCGATGAAGAAGACCTTGCGGAACCCGGCCTCCGGCAATCGGTCCCGGAAGCGCTTGCCCAGGACCATCCCGATCAACGCCGGGACCACGACGGCGGCGGAAAGAACCGCCAGCTCCAAGGACAAGGCCTGACGTCCGCCCAGCGACGCGCCGAGCGCCAGGGTCGTGACCAGGAAACTCAAACCCAGCGCCTGCACCAGCCCGTCCTTGCCCAGGCCCAGGGCCTGGAGATAGATCGTTCCAGGCATCACGAAGGCGCCGGTCAGCCCCATGGAAATGCCGGCGAGCACGCCCACCACCGGCGACATCCAGACCTCGTGCCGCCCGGGAGGCGGTATCTGCGGCGTCGCCAGGGCGGACCCGGCATAGAGGATCAGGATCACGCCGAGGCCGGCGGCAAGCCTTTCGCCGTCGACGGAAACCAGAATCGCGGTGGAGAACCAGATCGCCGCGCAGGACAGCGCCAGCAACAGCCCCAGGCGCCGGACAAGCTCCAGCAGCCGCCCGCCGGTCAGGCCCTGCCAGATATTCGTCGCCAGCGAGGGAATCAGCATCACCACGATGGCTTCCTTGAGGCCGATCGCCGGCGCCAGCATCGCCAGAGAGACAATCGGCATGCCGAACCCGATGACACCCTTCACCGCCCCCGCGAACAGATAGACGGCCATGACGTAGAGGATAAGGTCGATGGACAGGACCGGTTTCCTTCCCGGTTGAGAACCCGCATCCTGTTGCGGATGCCCCCTGGCGAACAAGCCCTTTTGTGGTCCGCTCGCGATCATTCAGTGCGATCGGTCTTGCCCGCGGGACAAAAACCGTCTCCTCTGACCTCTTTTCCGTCAGGAGTTCCCTTCCATGGCCCTGCCCCTCGATACCGGCCTTAAGATCGGCATACAGACCATTCATCGCCAACCGGACGATCAGACCGGTCCCTGGCAGCCGACGGTGGCGCAGCTCGTCGATTTCGTCCGGGCCGTCGATGCGGCCGGATTCGACTCCCTGTGGCTGGGCGATCATCTCTCCATGCCGCTGCCCTTCTTCGATCCGTTTCAGTTGCTGGCCCAGGCGGCGGTGGCAAGCCCGCGGCTGCTGTTCGGGACCGGGGTCTACCTGCTGCCGCTGCGCCATCCGGGACCGGTGGCCAAACAGGCGGCGACCCTGGACCATCTGACCGAGGGCCGGTTCATCTTCGGCGTCGGGATCGGCGGCGAGTTTCCAAAGGAATACGAGGTCGCAGGCGTGCCGATAGAGGAACGCGGCGCCCGGCTTTCCGAGGGCATCCAGGTGATGCGGGCCCTGTGGAGTGGCGAGCCCGCCAGTTTCGAGGGCAAACATTACAGCTTCAAGGACGTGCTGATGACGCCGCCGCCGCGCCAGGTCGGCGGTCCGCCAATCTGGTGTGGTGGCCGCAAGGACGCCGCGTTCCGCCGCATGGGAAGGCTCGCCGACGGCTATGTCTCCTATGTCGTCACGCCGGACATGTACCGCGAGGCACTGGTGAAGATCGAGGATGCCGCCGGCGCCGCCGCGCGGACCATCACGCGGTTCGGCACCGGCCATCTGGTCTTCACGCGCGTCGATGACGATTACGAGACCGCGCTTGAGGTGGCGACGGCCTCACTCTCCAAGCGCTATGCCATGGATTTCCGGCGCGCCGCCGAACGCTATGCCGCTCTCGGCTCGCCCCAGGACGTGGCGGAAAAGATCAACGCGTTTCACGCCGCCGGGGTGCGCCACATCGTCGTCGACCTGGTCGGTCCCTACGAGCACCGGATGCAGCAGATCGACCGTTTCGCCGGCGAGGTGATGCCGCTGCTGAAGGGGCTGAGATCCTCTTTAACAGACTAGGCCATCCGCTTTCGCTGGCGTTGCGAAGTGACTGTCCATATCTAGCCTGCCGCAAAACAGGACCAAGTTTACCGTCGCCCTGGCGCAAGGCAGGGCCTTGCCCCGGCGGAACCCCGTAACGGGGCGAGCGCTGTTCCAGACGAGACCCGATCTGAGCCGGCACAGATGGACCTTCCCGACACACGGCCCTGCCTTACGCCAGGGCGACGGCCAAGAATCATAGGCAAGTGGCTAAAGACATCGAACCATCGGCAAAGAGTCATCTGCATCGCGAGGCCACTCGAAATCACCGAGTCGCGGCACAGTCATGCCGATTCGGGACCCTGGATCGTCCTGCCATCGCGGTGAAACCTGAGTGAAATCTTTTGTTATCAAGCGCTCCCCGGCGGCGCTGAACCGGCGCTTGTGATCAAGCACACGGCGCGCCTATAGTGCTGCTTTAATGACAGCACAATCCCTCCCCCAGACCGCGCCCGAGCCGCTGTTCCGTTTTCGGCATCTGCTTGGGATCGAAGGTCTGCAGCGTCCCGATATCGAGCGGCTGCTCGATCAGTCGGACGTTTATGTCGATGCCAACCGCAAGGGCGACAAGAAACACTCGATCCTGCGCGGGCGCACCCTGATCAACCTGTTCTTCGAGAACTCGACCCGGACCCGAACCTCGTTCGAGCTTGCCGGCAAGCGGCTGGGGGGCGACGTGATCAACATGTCGGTTAGCACCAGCTCGATCAAGAAGGGCGAGACCCTGATCGACACGGCGATGACCCTCAATGCCATGCACCCGGACGTGCTGGTGGTGCGCCACGCGAATTCCGGCGCGGTGCACCTGCTCGCCGAAAAGGTCAACTGTTCGGTGATCAATGCCGGCGACGGTACCCACGAACACCCGACCCAGGCGCTGCTGGACGCCCTGACCATCCGGCGCCGGCTCGGGCGCGGGTTGGAGGGGCTGACGGTGGCGATCTGCGGTGACATCGCCCATAGCCGGGTCGCCCGCTCAAACATCCACCTCATGTCGATCATGGGCGCCCGCGTGCGCGCCGTGGCGCCGCCGACCTTGATCCCCTCGGGGCTGGACCGCCTCGGCGTGGAGATCCACCACGACATGGAACAGGGCCTCCAGGACGCCGACATCATCATGATGCTGCGCCTGCAGACCGAGCGGATGAAGGGCAGTTTCGTGCCCTCGATCCGCGAGTACTACCGGCTCTACGGCCTCGACTACGAAAAGCTCAAGGCAGCCAAGCCGGACGCGCTGATCATGCATCCGGGACCGATGAACCGGGGTGTCGAGATCGACAGCGAGGTCGCCGACGATATCGACCGCAGCCTGATCCGCGAGCAGGTGGAGATCGGCGTCGCGGTCCGCATGGCCTGCCTCGAGGCGCTGGTCAGCACCCAGGTCGAACCGTGGGCGAAGAACCGGTGAGCAAGACCGTCTACAAGAACGCCCGCCTGCTCGACCCGGCAAGCGAGCTCGACGCCATGGGAAGCCTGCTGGTCGAGAACGGCCGGATTCTCGACATGGGGCCGAAGGTTTTCGTCGATGCGATGCAGGACGATTTCGATATCGTCGATTGCGCCGGCAAATGCCTCGCACCCGGCCTGATCGATATGCGGGTGACGACGGGAGAGCCGGGGAACGAGCATCTGGAGACCCTGGCGACGGCCTCGCAAGCAGCGGCGGCGGGTGGCGTGACCACCATCGTCTGCCTGCCGAACACCGATCCGATCGTCGATGACGTGGCGTTGCTGGAGTTCGTCGAGCGCCGCGCCGCCGAGGTCGGCCTCATCTCCGTCCACAGCTATGCCGCCGCCACCAAGCGTACCCGGGGCGAGGAGATGTCCGAGATCGGCCTGCTGCATCAGGCCGGCGCGCTCGGCTTCACCGACGGGCCGAAGGCGATCGCCAATGCGCTGGTGATGCGGCGCCTGCTCTCCTACTCCACGGTCTTCGGCACCCTCGTGATCCAGCATCCCGAAGCCCCGGACTTGGTCGGTGAAGGCGTCATGTCCGAGGGCGAGACGGCGACCCGCCTCGGCCTGGCCGGCATTCCGGCCGCCGCCGAGGTGATGATGATCGAGCGGGACATGCGCCTGCTGGCGCTCAGCGGCGGGCGCTACCATGCCTCGCGGGTGACCACGGCGGCGGCTATTGAGGTGATCGCCAAGGCCAAGGCGGACGGCCTCCACGTCACGTGCGATACGGCGCCCCACTATCTCGCCCTGAACGAAGGCGCCGTGGTCGACTACCGGACTTTCGCCAAGGTCTCGCCGCCGCTTCGCTCCGAAGAGGACCGCCAGGCGGTGCTGCGCGGGCTTGCCGACGGCACCATCGACGCCATCGCTAGCGACCACATTCCCCGCGACCAGGATTCCAAGCGCCTGCCCTTCGATCAGGCGGAACCCGGCGTGGTCGGCCTGGAGACCATGCTCCCGGTCACACTGGAGAGCGTCCATAACGGGTCGCTCACCATGCTGCAGGCGATCAGGGCGCTGACCCTCGGGCCGGCCAGCATTCTCGGCCTGCCGGGCGGGCGGCTCACCAAGGGCGCGCCGGCGGATCTGGTGCTGTTCGACCCGGACGTCGCCGGTGTCGTCGAGCCGGCGAAATTCCACAGCAAATGCAAGAACAGCCCTTTCGAGGGCAGGCCCATCCAGGGACGCGTGCTGAAGACCATCCGCGGCGGACGCGCGGTTCACGACCCCTTCGCCGCCGAGGCGCCGGAGCGCGGGCGGCTGGTCCATGCCTGATCCTCTCGGCACCCTCGCCTATACCTGGCCGTTCTATGCCGCCGGCCTGCTCGGCTATCTCCTTGGATCGATCCCCTTCGGCCTGGTGCTGACCAAGCTCGCGGGCACCCAGGATATCCGCACCATCGGCTCCGGCAGCATCGGCGCCACCAACGTGCTGCGCACCGGCCGCAAAGGCCTGGCGGCGGCGACAGTGCTGCTCGACGGCGGCAAGGGCGCCCTCGCGGTGTTGATCGCCGATATGTACGGCCCGGACATGGCGGTGCTCGCCGCCGCCGGCGCAATGCTCGGCCATTGCTTTCCGATCTGGCTGAAATTCAAGGGCGGCAAGGGCGTCGCGACGGCGGCGGGCATCCTGCTCGCCGTCAACTGGCAGCTCGGTCTCGCCTGCTTCGCTGTTTGGCTGGTGGTGGTCGCGGTCACCCGCTACTCCTCCCTCGGCGCCCTCGTCGCCCTGATCGCCGCGCCGGTCTTCGCCTACACCATGGTCGATCTGCAGCACGCCGAGCTTACCGGCTTCATGGCCATCCTGATCGCCTTCCGCCACCACCAGAACATCCGCCGTCTGCTAAACGGCACCGAAAGCCGGATTTCGTTTTCGCGCGCGAAGGTGGACGGGGCAGAGTAAGGCCTCGACGACATTCACCTCCGGAGCCCGTCATGCCGAGCCATATCAGCGAATCCCTCCTCTATGGCGCGTCCTTTTCGACGCCGGAGTTTCTGGCGATCTTCAATGACGAGAACCGGGTGCAGACCTGGTTCGATGTCGAGGTGGCACTGGCCGAGGCGCAGGCGGAGCTGGGGATGATCCCGGCCGAAGCGGCACGGGAGATCCGGGCCAAGGCCAAGGCTGCTAATGTCGACATCGCCGAGATCGGCAGGGGCATCAGTGCCACCGCGCACCCGATCGTACCGGCGCTGCGGGCGCTGGAGCATGTCTGCGAGGGCGGGGCCGGCGAGTTCATCCATTACGGCGCCACCACCCAGGACATCATGGATACCGGGCTCGTCCTACAACTGAAGCAGGCCTGGCCGCTGATCCTGCGGGATCTGGAGGCGAGCCGGGCGGCGCTGGCCGGGCTGGCACGCGAGCACCGCTCCACCGTCATGGTCGGGCGCACCCATGGCCAGCAGGCGCTCCCCCTCACCTTCGGCTACAAATGCGCGGTCTGGGTGGACGAGATCGGCCGCCAGATCGAGCGCTGCCGGGAGGCCGAGGGGCGGCTGTTTACCGGCAATATCACCGGCGCGGTCGGGACCATGGCCTCGTTCGGACCGAAGGGGCCGGAGATGCAGATCCTGGCGCTCCAGAAACTGGGCCTCGCGGCACCGAATATCTGCTGGCACTCCTCACGCGACCGGATCTGCGAACTTGCCAATCTGATGACCCAGATCGCCGGCACCTTCGGCAAGATCGCCCGCGAAATCTACGCCCTTCAGCAGGTCGAGTTTTCCGAGCTTGCGGAGCCGCATCATGCCGGCAAGGTCGGCAGCAGCACAATGCCGCACAAGCGCAACCCCGCCACCGTGGAACTCTCGATCGGCCTCTCGCGCCTGATCCGGGCCCAGCAGGTGGCGATCCAGGACGCGGTCTATCAGGAACATGAGCGCTATTCCGCGCTACTGCGTATCGAGCTTGCGGCGGTGCCGGAGATGATGATCTACACCGGCACCCTGCTGGCCAAGATGCGCGGCGTGGTCGAGCGGCTGAACGTCGATCCGGCGCGGATGCGGGAGAATCTCGACATGCTGGGCGGGCTGCTGCTCTCCGAGCCGGTGATGCTGGCCCTGGGCGAGGCGATCGGCAAACAGACCGCCCATGAGGTGGTCTATGAGATCGCCATGAGTTCCTTCGAGCAGGGCGTCCCGTTCCGCGACGCGCTGATGGCCGATGCGCGGGTCTCCGCCCATCTCGACAGTGCCGCCCTCGACGGGGTGCTGGACCCGGTCGCCTATATCGGCGAGTCCGAACGTATCGTCGACGCGGTCCTGGCGGCGATGTAGGCGGTCTGGCTCTCCGCCGCTAGAACACCCCCGCCTCCAGACCCGCCGCCATGGCCATGCCGAGTTCCTCGCATTGCGCGACGAATGCCTCGTCCCAGTCGCCGCGGCAGATCAACGGGTCCTGAACCGCGCGCCAGCGCAGCCCGGTGATGATCGTCTCGACCCCGCGCCGCGTGCCGGTACCATCCATGCCGGCGCGGATATAGAGGGCATAGGGTTTGCCCTGGGCAATCTCCAGCACCGGATAGTAGGTCCGGTCGAAAAAGTCCTTCAGCGCCCCGCTCATATAGCCGAGATTCTCGGTGGTCCCGAGGATCACCGCGTCGGCGGCCAGTACATCCTCGGGGCCGGCCTCAAACGGTGTCTTGGCGATGGTCTCGACGCCCGCGATTTCCGGGCTTCGCGCGCCCGCGAGCACCGCGTCCCGTAGACGCAGGGTATTCGCGGATGGGATGTGCGCGACGACGAGCAGGCGTTTCATTGGTCCGATTTCGAGGGTCCGGTGTTACGTCGCCCTCAAGCACATAGACGATCGGTGACGGCGTCAACCGCCTGTTTCACCCGCCGTCCGCCTTCGCCCTTGCCAGCGCACGGCCAAGGCGGCTGAATGCCGAAAAGCATTCATCCTCGGGAGGACAGATCATGGGCAAGCTCGACAACAAGGTCGCGATCATCACCGGCGGTTCCGGCGGTATCGGCCGGGCGGCGGCGCGGCTGTTCACCTCGGAGGGTGCCAAGGTCATGCTGGTGGACCTCAACGAGGGAAAACTGGCCGAAATCGCCCGCTCCATCGGCGAGGACAAATGCGCCTACATGGCCGCCGACGTGACCGATGCCGAGCAGGTGAAGGCCTATATCGCCAAGACCGTGGAGCGCTTCGGCGGGGTCGATGTCTCGCTGCTGAATGCCGGCATCGAAGGCAAGATCGCGCTGATCCAGGACCAGGGCGAGGATGATTTCGACAAGGTGATCGCGGTCAATGTGCGCGGCGTCTGGCTCGGCCTGAAATACACCATGCCGGAAATGGCGAAGCGCGGCGGCGGCTCGATCGTCATCACCTCCTCGACCGCCGGGATTCGGGCGGTGCCGCGTCTCGCGCCCTATATCGCCAGCAAGCACGCGGTGATCGGCCTGATGCGCTCGGGCGCCATGGAGGGCGCCAAGGACAAGATCCGGGTCAATACGGTCAACCCCTCACCCATCGACACCGACATGATCACGCGGCTGGAGGACACCATCAATCCGAACCGCGGAAACGCCCAGCCGATGGCCGACTTCACGCCGCTGCGCCGCTATGGCGAGCCCGAGGAGGTGGCGCGGCTGATGCTGTTCCTCGGCTCCGAGGAGAGCTCGTTCTGCACCGGCGGCGTCTACATGGTCGACGGCGGCGTCTCCGCCGGGCGCAATTGAGGCGGACAGCACATGATGTCGACGCGACCCTTCGAGACGCACGCTCGCGCGCGCTCCTCAGGGTGAGTCCTGCACTTGTTCCACTCACCCTGAGAAGATGCGCAGCATCGTCTCGAAGGGTCCCGTCAAAACCACCAAACCACTTCCTTCCAGGAGCACCCCATGCGTTTCAATGACCGCCGCAAGCGTTTCCGGGCCGTTCTGAACGGCGACCGCTGCGTCCATCCAGGCTCCGTCTTCGATCCGATCTCGGCCCGGATCGCCGAGGATATCGGCTTCGAGATCGGCATGTTCGCCGGCTCGATCGCCTCTTTCACCGTGCTCGGCGCGCCGGACCTCATCGTGCTGACCCTGAGCGAGTTCGCCCAGCAGGCGCAGCGCATCAACCGGGCCTCGGAAATTCCGCTGATGGTCGATGCCGATCACGGCTACGGCAACGCGCTGAACGTCAAGCGGACGGTCGAGGAGCTGGAGATGGCCGGCATCTCGGGCATGTCGATCGAGGATACCGACCTGCCGCAGCCCTTCGGCACGCTCGGACAAACCAGGCTGCTGTCCGTCGAGGAGGGTGTCGGCAAGATGAAAGGCGCGCTTGCCGGCCGCAAGGACCCGGATCTGGTGATCGCCGGACGCACCAGCGCGGCGGCGGTCACCGGCATCGACGATGCGATCGCCCGGGCCCGGGCTTACGAAGCCGCCGGCGTCGATGCGATCTTCCTGGTCGGGGTGAAGAGCCGGGAGGAACTCGACAAGGCGGCCGCCGCGATCAAACTGCCGTTCATCCTCGGTGGCGGCGGCGGGCCGGAAATGATGGACCTCGACTATCTCTCCTCGCGCAACGTGCGGATCTGCCTGCAAGGCCACCAGCCGTTCTCGGCGGCGGTTCAAGCCGTGCACGACACCCTGAAAGCCCTGCGCGAGGGCACCCAGCCCAAGGACCTGAAGGGCATCGCGTCGGCCGATCTGATGAAACGGGTTACCCGGGATGCGGATTATCAGCGCTGGACCGAGGATTTTCTCGGATAGACAAGGCATGATAAGGATCTAACGGTCGGTTCGAGCCCGCCCGTCGCCAAGCTTGAAAGATCCGCGATGACGATTGTTTATCTTCTCGTCGAGGAGTCGTTTCGCGAACTCGCCTCGCGGCAAGCCATCGCGGCCGAATGTGTTGCGCTGGGCTACGAGGTCGTCATCGCGCAGCAATGGTGGTTCAGCGCGAATCTCGGCTCCCTGCCCGCCGGCATCGTGCTTTTTAAAGGCAATAACCGGCCCCAGGGCGCGCTCATGGCCGAAGCCAAGCGGCATGGGCATGCCGTGACCTCGATCGAGGAGGAGGCCTTCGGAACCGTCTACGAACCGGAGATGAAAAGCCTCTACGATCCGCTAGCGGTGGAATCGGCGGACAGGCTCTTTGTTCAGGGCAGCATCCACAGGAATTTTCTGGCCGCCTGGTTTCCGGCACTGCGCGACAAGATCTCGGTCGTCGGCAATCCGCGCACCGATATCCTCCTGCACGCGCTTGGTGACGCCACGCGGCGCAAGGCCGAGGACCTGCGGCGGCAATACGGCGATTTCGTTCTGGTGAACACGAACTGCGCCTCGATCAACCCATTCGACATCGACACCTATTCCTACTATCTGCGTTGCGTCGATGTCGGGGTGCTCAATCCCAAGGATCCGGAGGATATCAAACGCTTCGACACGCTCATGTCGTGGGAACATTCGAACCTGCGGGAAATGTCTCGCTTCCTTCGGGAATTCGCCAGGATTGCACCAGAGATTCCCGTCATCGTACGGCCGCACCCGTCCGAGAACCACCGCACCTGGGAAGCCTATGTTTCCGGCATTTCGAATGCCCGGCTGGTACGCGACCACGATCACATCGCCTGGATCCTCGCAGCGCGCGCGATGCTGCATACCGGTTGCACGACAGGTCTCGAAAGCGCGCTCGTCGGGACAGCAAGCGTCGGGATCTGTCCGGACCATCATCCCTGGCATGCAGGGTTCATTTCCAACCTCGCCAGTATCGTTCGCGAGACTGGCCAGGACGCGGCTGCCCTGTGCAAGGCCATGGTGACCGGATCATCCGGGAATGCGGAGATGCCGCGGGACGATCTCTTCAGGAGGCTCCGCCCGGCCCTTGAGATTGATCTGGAAGAACGCTCAGCCCGCCGATTGGCCGAAGCATTGGTGGACTTGCGCTCACCTGAGAAGCGGGCAACCGGAGCAACCGAGATCCGACCGGGAATGTTTGAAAGGCTTTCCGGCCGCAGGCATGAAAAGGCATTCGTCGAAGAGCCCGTTTTTAGCGCGACATGGGAGGCGATGACGAACGCGCTCGGCCTCGCGCGAAACACGAAACCGACCGAGATCGCCCCCTCGGTTTTTCACATCGCCGCGACATGACCGGTTCCGAGATGTCCCGCGAGAGCCTTGTCATGCAAGTCGGCCGGCGCGTCCGTGACGGCGATATCGACGGTGCCGAAGCACTGCTTCGCGACGGGATCGCCCGGGCGCCGGATTGGCCCGAGGCCCGCCAGGAACTTGCGAAACTGCTGATGGCTCGAGGCCGGACGGACGCGGCCCTCGCCGTCATGCGCCAGGCGACAAGGGATCAGCCGCTGAACGTAGCCGGTTGGTGCGCGCTGGCCATAATCTGCCTGCATGCGGGCGACATGAATGCCGCGAAACGAGTCCTTGTCCGAGCGATGCTGCTGGCTCCCGCCACGGCCTTCACATACGAGACGCTTTGCGCCCCCGCCCTGGCGGAGGACGGTCCGTTGGGCTGGAGGCAAAATCTTCCCCGGCGCTTGACCGTTCTGCTGCCGGGACACGCGGATGCGCGATTGTTGTTCGCGAAATACTGGATACAGTCCCGCCTGAAACTTCCCCTGGTCGCGCGTCAGACGCTGCGGGCGCTGATTCTCACGCCGAGTTCGGGGGAAGCAGCGTTTCTGCACGGCATGACACAGGTCGAACAACTCGCCTACCGCGAGGCGATCCGCTTTCTCGGTTGGGCCCGTGCCGCCGCGCCGGACAATGCGGGCGTTCATTTCACCTTGGCAAGTGCAGCTTTCCTGCTCGGCAAGTTCGACGTGGCGGACGCCTCGGCGCGGGCTGCTTTAAGCTATGGCCATGACGAGGCCAGGACGCGATTTCTGCTCGGCCGTGTTCATCGAGCCTGCGGTCGTTTGAGCGACGCCGAGGCAGAACTCCAGCGGGCAGTCGAACTGACTCCCGACCTGTCGGAACCGCGGCGCATGGTCGAGTGGACCGTGACGATGGCGCATTTCCACGCTTGACCCGTTTACCTCCGGCCTCGAGAAGCCGCCGTGGAGAGCATGAAGATTTCATCGTGGATCTGGTAAATATCGGGTTTCTGAAAACCGGGTGACACCCGCTCCAACAGGTTCAGGCGCGCCTGAATCGCATCCGCGCCAAACTCGTTCTTGTTACCCTCCGCGATACTTTCGCGGACCACGCGCAAGCTTTCGATCCGCAGCTGGTAGGACGGATCGATTCCCTCTCCGAACCGCTTGAGAATGTCGCGC
Organism: Alphaproteobacteria bacterium; assembly: GCA_038146985.1. Classification (GTDB taxonomy): domain Bacteria; phylum Pseudomonadota; class Alphaproteobacteria; order Thalassobaculales; family Thalassobaculaceae; genus JADHLJ01. The sequence continues at coordinate 360,166 of JAYQSQ010000001.1, read as the reverse complement.
GCGATCCTCTGGTACGCACTCTGCGTCGCCTGCAGGGAAAAATACGCGTTCAGGTTTCTCTCCCGTTCCGCGCGTCCTTCGGCCATCGCGTCTTCGCCGTGAACCAACAGGCGCCTGGCGAGATCCGCGACCTCGGCCGCAGTGCGCGCCATCCGGTTCACCTGATTGCTGACATACCAATGGGCGACACAAGCCCCCTCGGGCACCAACGAAATCGCCGGGCGCCCCATCAATGCCGCTTCGGCACCGGTGGTGCAGCTCGTGTGAAGCACCAGGTCGGCCGCCATGATCCAGGCCAGGTTGCTGCCCTCGCGAACCACATGGAACCGGTCCCGGTGGGCGTATTTCTCGTACCAGGGTTCAAACCGTTCGGAAGGGTGCGGTCGGATCACGATGTTATGGTCGGGCAGACTGGCCTGAAGACTTTCGAGGGCCGCGCGCAAGGCGACAAAACTCGCCTGGTCGTGCGCGACATGGTCGTTGAAGGTCTTGTGTCCTTTCGGGTCGTCCGGGTCGAGCCAGCCGATCTGGGCGCAGACCTGAAAATACCGGTCGAGATCTCCCCAAACCGAGTTCACGGCACAAGTGTTTGAGTTCACTAGGACCATCGGGCCATAGGCTTCCGCCAGGGCATCCGCTTCGTCTCGAAGCATCGCATTGAGGGGTGGCCGCGCGAGATCGCCGCGCGGGTTGCCGGCAACCAGAATCTGCTCGTCACGGAACCCGCGATGCTCGATCAACGCGCGCCGGTAAACCTGATTCGGCGCATAAACAACCTCGCAATACCGCGCGGCATCGGGATCGATGTCCTTGAGCAGGCATTCCGGCTCCGAGATCGCGAATCCCTCTTCGTCTATCGCGACGACATGATGCCCCGCGACGGCGGCCCGCCGCATATGCGAGCACTGGATTTTGTTCAGGCCTTTCAAAAGAACCACGCCGGGCGGCACGGAGCGAAGGTTCGCGACAATCGCCCGCTGCCATCCAATCACCACCTTGACGCCAGCGGAGGCAACCTCGGCGGCGACCAGCAGTTTCGCGTCAAGCTCGCGGTTCTGGCTCTCCACCGGGATGTACAGAACGGGATTCGCGACGGACATTTCACTCATTACTCTAGGGTTGTACTCAACGCGAATACCACGGCCTTGACGCCTCAGGCCAACGTGCCTCGGGCGGCAGCCTCCCGCTCCGCCTCGGCTTCCATCGCGGCATAGTCACGGACAACGCCGCTCGCGGCCTCGGCGACCGCCCATTCCCGCGCCTTGACCAACAGGGTCAGCGCTTCGTTGTACGGGACCGGAACGCCAAGCGCCATGGCCTCGCGCACCAGGGCGCCGTTCAGGGAGTCGATCTCGGTTGGACGCGCGGCCTCCATGTGCTGCTGCATTGAAGGCTTGTTGTACCGCAGAAACGTGTGAGCCTTGATGTAGCCGATCGGATCCTTCTGGGTCAGCGTGATCCCCTTGGCCTGGACCACGGCCATCACCTCCTCCAGGATCCGGGTCTGCAACGCGCTCGCCGCCTCGTGCCGGGCGACCTCGCCGGAGCGCATGCCGGAAACGGCGCAGAGCGCGTTGATGGCGCAATTGTGGACGAACTTGCTCCAGATGACGCTCATGATGTCGGGGACAATCTCCGGCTCGAACCCGGCGTCGCGCAACGCCGCCGCAAAGGCCTCGACGCGCGGTGAGCCACCACCGCCGAGTTCACCGAGATAGGTCTGGCCGGCATTCGTGTGCACGGAATGTCCCGGTCCGGCCATCGCCGCGCTGTGATAGCTGATCCCGCCGACCACGCGGGGCTCACCGAGAGCCTCCACCAGTGCCTCGACATTGCCGATCCCGTTCTGGAGGGTCACCGCCCAGCCCTCGGGCTTCAAAACCGTCGCCGCCGACGCGGCCGCCGCGACGGTGCCCGTGGTGTGTGGGTGAAAGAGAACGATATCCGCGGTTCCGGCAAGGCTGCCGGCATCCACGGTCGCTTTGACCGGGTAGGTGTTATCGCCGGTAACCCCGGACAGCCGGAAGCCGGACCGGTTGATCGCGTCCACGTGGTTTCGATTCACATCGAGAAAATCGACCTGATGTCCCTTGGCCGCGAGCCGGAGCCCATATAGCCCGCCCATCGCGCCGGCGCCGACAACACAATACCTCATGACCATCCCCGAAATTAGTTCACCGCGAGGGATCTTAAACTTGCTAGGGTTCGCAGACGAGCCCATCTCGGCCAGAGGCGCCCGGAAAGCTGAATGACACCCGAAGATCAGGTCAGAACCCGCAAGGGAATCGGCTTGCGCCTCATTCTCCAGGGCCTGCTCGTCGCCATCGTGTTACCGGCCGCGGGCGTGGTGGCGGGCCTGGTGAACTTCGAAGCCCGCGAGGCGCTGAGCGAGCTTGCCGAATCGCAATTCCGGACCATCGCCCAGGGCGCCACGGCCAAGATCCAGGAACATCTCGGCGATGTACCGAAAGGTCTCAGCGAGATCGAATTCCTGATGCGCCAGCACGACCTCAACCTGAACGAACCGGATGACATCAAGGCGCATCTGCTGACCCAGGCGGTGGCCTATCCTGTCGGCACTCTCGTCGGTTATGGGTCCAACGAGGGGGATATCTACATCCTGGCGCGGCGCGGTGAATTCGGCGCCACGATAGTGGAAAACGGCGACGCGGAGATTCACCGCGCACACGGCAATGCCGGGCCGACGGCGGACTACCACGCCAGCACGTGGTTCACCCGTGGGCTTGACGCGACAATTCCCGCCTGGACCAGAACCTACGCCTTCACCGACGGCCGTGCCGGCGTCTCGGCCGTTCTCGCCCATGGCGCGACCTCAACCGCACCACCCGTCGGGGTGTTTCACGTGGACATTCCGATCGCCGCGATGGAGGACTGGCTCGGTTCCCTGGAGGTCGCCGGCAAAGGCCACGTTTTTCTCGCCCACCACGATAACAGCATCGCCGCCGAACCCCGTTTCGACGGCCGAGCCGACCCGGCTTTCGATGCCCTTCTGAAAGCCGGGCTCGCCGCGCTCGGGAGAGGGACCGAGCGCCTGAATGCCGGTGAAATCCAATCCATCAGCTTCGAGCATCAGGACAGCAACTATCACATCGCCATCATCGGGGCCGAGGCGATCAAGGGCCTCGACTGGCATGTCGGAGTGCTGGTTCCGGAGGCGGATATTTTGCGTTTGGCGAATAACCGAATGACCAACACCGTGCTGTTCGCCGCGGTGGCCGCCGTCGCCGTCATCCTTCTGGGCGCGGTCGTCGCAAGCCGGCTATCCGCGCCGCTGCGGGACCTTACCCGCCAGCTCGGCGAGGCGGCCAGGATGCGGCTCGCCGACGAGCAGCCCCAACGCTCGGTGGTTCGTGAGGTCGCGACCCTTGGCGAAGCCTTGAGCGCGATGAAGTCGGGCTTGCGGTCGCTGGAACGCTATGTTCCCCGCGAGGTCGCGCGGCGCCTGGTGACCGGTGGATCGGCCGCGGCGATCGGCGTCGAGGCACGGCGGCTGAGCATTTACGTATCGGATATAGAAGGCTTCACCGGGATCGCCGAAACCATGGAGGCCGGCGCGCTGGTCGAGGAGCTGAACCTCTATTTCGACGATATGACCAAGACCATCAACCGGTGCGACGGGACGATCGACAAGTTCATGGGCGACGGGATCCTGGCGATCTTCAATGCGCCCGACGACGTGCCCGATCATGCGGCCAAGGCCTGCCGCGCCGCGCTCGCGACGCTCGCCATCACCGAAGCAGCGGTGGCGGACCGGACCGCCGCCGGCCGCCCGGTTTTCCGCATCCGTATCGGTCTGGCGGTCGGCGACGTGCTGGTGGGAAATGTCGGCTCCAGCGACCGGTTCGGCTATACGGTGATCGGCGACACGGTGAACGTGGCAGCGCGCCTCGAAGGCGTGAACAAGGCCTACGGCACGCGGATCATCGCGTCGGACGACCTGCGCGAGGAAGCCGGCGCCGGGTTCGAATGGCGGCGCCTCGACCGGGTCGCCGTCGCCGGCCGCAAGGGCGGCCTGCCGATCTCGGAACTGCTTGGAGTGACCGGCGAGGTCGATCGGGACCGTCTCGCCGCCAGGGATCGTTACGAGCGCGCGCTCAACGCTTATATGTCCGGCGACTTCGAGGTCGCATCGGCCGCGTTTTCGGCACTTGCCGCCGGAGATCCCGGCGACAAGGCAGCCTCGGTCATGGCCGAGCGCGCGCGGGAGCTTGCCCAGGGAGACGCGCCCGCAAACTGGGACGGCGTCTACGTGTTCCGCAGCAAGTAAGATCAGCCAATCCGAGGCACTCTGGAACCGAAGAACGTCGCCCCGGATAACCGGTTCTGCTACGATCCGTCTCGCAACAGCCCAACCGGACCGGGATGCCCGCCATGAACGTCGTCTATCGCGATAACGTCACGTTGACCGGCCGTAACCACGCGCCCTACCGGCATCTTCAGGTCAAGCCAGTGACCGGCGCTCTCGGCGCGGAGCTTTTCGGCGTCGATCTCGGCGGACCGCTATCCGATGAGGTGATTGCCGAGATCCGCCGGGCCTTGCTGGAATTCCAGGTCATCTTCTTCCGTGATCAGGACATGACCCCCGAGCAGCACCTGGCATTCGGCCGGCGTTTCGGCGATCTGCACGTCCATGAATACGTGAAGGGTCTGGACGAGCATCCCGAGATCATCCGGATCATCAAGACCGAAAAAGACACCAAGAACTTCGGCGGTACCTGGCATTCCGACGTCACCTACCATCCGACGCCGCCGCTCGGCTCAATCCTCTACGCCCTGGAAGTCCCGGAGGTCGGCGGCGATACGCTGTTCGCGAGCCAGTATCTCGCCTACGAGACCCTGTCGGACGGCATGAAGGATCTGCTGGACGGGCGCACCGCCACCCACAGCGCCGAGCCGATCTACGGTAAGACCGGCGCCTTCAACATGCGCTACTCGGACAGCACGACGATGGTCAAACCGGATCAGGAATCCCCGGTTCTGGTGAGCGAGCAGCCGATCTTCCGCACCCATCCCGAAACCGGGCGCAAGGCGCTGTTCGTCAACGGCAACTTCACCACCCGCATCGCCGGGCTCTCAGAAGCCGACAGCGCGCCGATCCTCCAGCGGCTCTATCTGCACTGCACGGCGCCGGATTTCTGTTGCCGGTTCCGCTGGGAAAAGGGATCCGTTGCCTTTTGGGACAACCGCTGTGTCCAGCATTATGCCGTCAATGACTATGCCGGACAGCGCCGGGTCATGCATCGGGTCACGGTGATCGGAGACGCGCCGTTTTAACGAGCCGACCTGTCGGCTATCCCGCCAGTTCCCGCATCATCAACATCACGATCTGCTTGCGATCGAGATTGAGGCCGATCCCACGGCGCAGCGAGGCCTCCGCCTGCTCGATCCGCGCGCAGCAGCCGTCGAGACCGAACCGGCCGGCCAGTGCCGCGAACACCCTCTCCTCGCCCGGCACCGTCTCGGCGCCTTCGTTGCGGCCCGATGCCCGCCGCCTTATTCCCTGGCCAAGCCACCACAGGATCAGTTGCATGCGGCCGGCGAGGGGGTCGCCCTCTTCGCCCTTGCCGCGCCGAAGCCACCTGTCCGCAGCGTCCAGAAGGCGCTTGCGATTGACCGGCGGGGCACCGTCCAGGACCCGGACCGCATCGCCAAGCACCGACGGGCCGTCATCGGCGGCGATCTCAAGCGCCCGCCCGATACTCCCCTCGGCAAGGCGCGTCGCCATGGTCATGAGCGCCGGGTCGAGTTCCGGGCGGAATTTCTGGAGGAGGTCTCGGACATGGATTTCGGCGAGCGGTGAAAGATGCAGCCTGCGGCAGCGCGACCGGATGGTCGGCAACAGCCCACCCGGCGCGTGGCTGACCAGGATCAGCAAAGCGCGTTTCGGCGGTTCTTCCAGCAGCTTCAGCATCGCATTGGCCGCGTTGCGGTTCATTTCGTCGACGCTGTCGACCACGACGACCCGCCAGCCGCCCTCCGAGGATGTCAGCCGCAGGAACCCGGTCAAGGCGGCGACATCCTCGACGACAATATCGCGCCTCAGCGTGTTCCTGTCGTTGAGGGACCGCTCGATCACCAGAAGGCCGGGATGCCCACCGCTCGCCACCTGGCGGGATACCGCCAGTTCCGGGTCGAGCCCGAGCCTTTGCGGCGCCGGCGGAGCAAGGGCGTCACCGAACAGACCAGGGCCCTCGTCCACCGATGCGTCGCCGCCGTTCAGCACGAAACGCGCGAGACGGTAGGCCAAGGTCGCCTTGCCGATCCCGCGCGGACCGGTCAGGAGCCACGCATGCGGCATCCGCCCACTGTTCCAGGCCTCCAGAAGCCGCGCTTCGGATGCCTCGTGGCCGAGCAGATCGAAGGTTGCGCGCGGCGCGGGAATGTCCGGATCACTCACCCAGCATCATCCAGGGAAAATCTAACGCGAACCGCATCAAGCACGGCAGCCGCGACCTCGGCAACCCCGTGGGTCGCATCGATCGTGGCAAATCGGTCCGGATGCCGCGCGGCAAGCGCCAGAAAGCCCGCGCGAAGCGACTGGTGGAAGTCCAACGTCATGCGCTCGAAACGCGTTTCCCCCGTAACGGCGGCGTCTTCGCGGGCCCGGCTGCGGGCAAGTCCCATTTCCGCCGGCAGGTCCAGCAGTAGCGTCAGGTCGGGCTCAACGTCTCCCAAGGCCAGGCGGTGCAGTTCCTCAATGAGTGGCGCATCGACGCCTTTGCCGATCCCTTGGTAAACCCGGGTCGAATCCGCGAAGCGGTCGCAGAGCACCCAGTCACCTCGAGCCAAAGCAGGCTCGATGAGCCGAAGCCAATGGTCCCGGCGCGCCGCATACAGCAATAAGGTCTCGGATATCGCATCCCAGCGTCCAGGCTCTCCCGTCACCAGAAGCGCTCGGATGTTTTCCGCCTCCACTGACCCGCCCGGTTCCCGGGTCGTGACCACGGAAAGGCCCTGGGCCTGCAAGGCCGTGGCCAGGCGCCTGATTTGCGTGGACTTTCCGGCCCCTTCTCCGCCTTCGAAGGTCAGAAACCGACCAGGGCTCCGGGAGGTAGGATCAGCCACCGGGACCCCAGATGAGATACCCGACCGCCGCCATCACCCGCTTGAACATCCCCAGGCGTTCGACACTTTCAGCGGCGAGCAAGGGCAGGTCGATGGTCTCGGTGTCCGGCGCCGTGATGCGCAGCGTGGCGACTTGCTGGCCTTTCTGAATGGGCGCGGCGATCGGCTCGTTGACCACCACGCTCACTTTGGCCTTTTTGCGGGCGGAACGAAGCATCGTCAGCGTCAGGTCGTCCTTGAGCGCCACCGGGACGGTCTTTGCCGTGCCGAGCCAGACCGCCACTTTCTCGACCGGCTGGCCGGCCCGCAGCAGAGTGTAGTTGTCGAACTCGCGAAATCCCCACTCGATCAACGCCTGAGATTCCGAGGTTCGCGACCGCACGCTGTCCAAACCGTTGACGACCAGTACAAGACGCCGGTCGGCCCGCTTCACCGAGGCAGTGAGCCCGTAGCCCGCCTCCTCGGTATGTCCCGTCTTCAGACCGTCCGCGCCGATCCCCTTGTAAAGAAGCGGATTGCGGTTGCCTTGTTTGATTTCGTTGTAGGTATAGGTGGTCTCGGCGTAGATCGGATAATAGTCTGGGAAATCGCGGACCGTGGCGACGGCGAGGGTCATCAGATCCCGCGCGGTCATATAGTGGTCCGGGTCCGGCCATCCGGTCGCGTTCCGGTACTGCGTGTTCGCCATGCCGAGTTGCCGCGCCTTCGCGGTCATTACATCGGCGAAAGCCTCCTCGCTTCCTCCCAAGGCCTCGGCCAGTGCAATCGCCGCGTCGTTGCCACTCTGAACGATGATGCCCCTCAGGATATCCGCGACCTTCACCCGGCTGTTCAACTCGACGAACATTTTCGAGCCGCCCTTGCGCCATGCCTTCTCACTGATCGGGATCTCATCTTCCAAGCGCAGCCGGCCCTCCTTCAACCGCTCGAAGGCAAGATAGACCGTCATGATCTTGCTCATCGACGCCGGCGGCATGCGTTCGTCAGCGTTCTTCTCGAAAAGCACGGCGCCGGTATCGAAATCCACCAGAATGGCTTCCCGCGCCGTCGTGTCGATGGCCGAGGCTGGTCCAGCGGCGATGACCGACGCGCCGATCGTGACGGCACATAACCCCAAAACCGTCAACCTGCGCGTCCACGAAAGTCCGAAAATCATGCCTTTCCTTTCGCTTGTCGTGTGCCGCACCGCCGGCACGGCCGACGGCTGATGATCCAATGAGCGATAACCGGGGAAAATGACCTCAATATGTCCGTTGTGCCGCTCGATTACTCGACGACGATGCGAGCCCCGGGAAATCCACGCGCGATCACCATCTCAAGGATTTTGTCGGCCTGTTCCACGTCACGCAAAGGCCCGATCCGTACACGGTAAAATCGACGGCCGTCGACCTGGGCGTCGTAGACGTCCGCCGAACCGATATCCGACAGTTTCGACTTCAGGCGCGCCGCGTTGTCGGCCTTGGAAAAAGACGCGGCCTGAACGAACAGATTCGTCGGCTCGACCGGCTGGTCGGTCAACACGATCTCCCGGCTCTGGCGCGCCAGTTCCACGGCACTCGGCGCCGGCTTCGGCGCGGCGCTCGCCTGGCTCTCCGGCGGCGGCGGGGCAACGCTGGAGCCTGGAACCGGCGTCAGGTTCTCTACCGATACGGTAGGCACCGGCGCGGCAACGGGTACATTACGGCCCGGGTCGGCTGCGGCGGCAACCGGCCGCGGCGCGCCGCCGTTCCTGGCAAGTTCGGCCGCCGCCCGGCTCTCCTCGGGCAGGATCTGAACCCGCACCCGGGCGACTCCCTGGCGCTCGAATCCGAGCAGCTGGGCGGCCCGTTTCGACATGTCGATGATCCGGCCATGGGCGAAGGGGCCGCGATCGTTCACCCGCACCACCAGGGCCCGGCCGTTGCCGAGATTCGTCACCCGCACGACACTGGGCAGCGGAAGCGTACGGTGGGCCGCGCTGACCGAGTTCTGATCGAAGATCTCGCCATTCGCGGTGCGATTGCCGTGAAAGTTGGGCCCGTACCAAGACGCCACGCCGGACTCGTCATAGGCATAGTCGACACGCGGATAATACCAGACCCCCTTGATCTGGTACGGGTCGCCGACCTTGTACCGCCCCTTGGAGGGCGGGGTATCCGACAATGACCGGATCTGCTTTGCCGTCGTTGCGATCAGCTCGGTTTCCGCGCAGCCCGCGAGCAGGAGCACGGCGGCGGCCAGCGCCGCGATGCGGACCACATATCCAGCGGGGCCGGGCCGTTGCGAAATCGACGTCATTTGAAGCACGTCCGGCATTCCTCCTCTGATCCGTTTCCCATTGCCCTGCCCCGCGGCGTCTAAAGCAGCCGGTCCGACAAAGTCCCCACCGCGATGGCGAAGTAGTCCGACCGATTCCACCGCAAAATCACATGATAGTTATGATAGGCGATGAACACCGGCTCCAGGCTTTGCTTTTCCGGCGAAATCAATGAGGCCTCAAGGTCCCGCCCCGGCAACGCGCCTCCGTCGGTCTTGCGCACTCCCAATGCCGACCATTCGGATAGTGACCGCATCGGTTTGCGGCCGGTCATGGATTTATTAAAATTTGCCGGAACCGATGCCGGCCGGCCCCAGGTCTGGTCGTCGCGCCATCCGGATTTCGACAGATAGTTCGCGATCGAACCGAAAATATCCGGCAGCGAGCCCCAGATATCCTTATGGCCGTCGCCATCCTGATCGACGGCGAAGGCGTGAAAGCTGGACGGCATGAACTGGTTCTGCCCCATCGCCCCCGCCCAGGAGCCGAGCATATTGCCCGCCTCGATATGTCCCTGATCGATGATCTGCAGCGCCAGCATCAATTCCTTGCGGAAAAAGGCGCTGCGCCTTCCGTCATGGGCCAATGTCGCCAGCGAGGCGATCACCGGAAATCCGCCGGTGATCCGTCCGAAATCCGTCTCTATTCCCCAAAGCGCGACGATGAATCGTGGCTGAACCTTGTACTGCCGGGCAACCGCGTCCAGAAGCTCGCGATGCTCGGTCAGGCGCTGTTTGCCGGTGGCGACCCGCCGATCGTTGACGACCCGTTTCATGTACTGATCGAAGGTCAGAGTGAATTCCGGCTGGCGGCGATCGAGCTCTATCACCCTGGGAATTGGCGCCAGCCCGGCGAGCGCCCGGTCAAGGGTCGCCTCGGCGATGCCCAGCCCCTTGGCCTCGGCACGGACGCCGTCGAGCCAGGCGGTAAAGTCCTGGGCCGCCCGCGCCGGCCCCAACGGAACCAGGGCCAGGAACATCCCGAAAACGAGGACCACCGACAGCCGAGGCATTCTTTCTCTCGCGGGCCGTGAACAATCCGTATCTTGTGACATAGGCAGGCATCACACGCAAGATCTGCGACGATGGGTCGATAGCGCAACCGGGCGGCCACGATCACACAGCGGATTGGCGCCGATCCGCGATCTGTCGTAAAATGCTCCGTAAATCCTCGTTATCCCGACCGGCAAGAGCCGTAGGGTCCGGCAGTGGAGGCCACGCGTCATGGCTGATGTAACCGCGGATCGTCAAACCAGCACCGCCGCACCGGGAGAAAACTATTCCCCGGCCGTGCCGATCACCCAGCCGCCGGTCTTCGTCTGGCCGCCGCGGCCGATCGCCTTCGTGCGCTATCTGTTCGGCTATCCCGGCTATTTCCTGCCCCGCAATCTCGGCTACATGATCCTGGCGGTCGTTACCTGGCTGTATCTCACGCCCGAGATGGCGACCATGAAGACCTTCCAGCTCGATTGGATCGCCTGGATCTACGGGCGCAACCTGGCGATGCTGTTCATCATCTTCGGCGGCTGGCACTTCCGCTTCTATATCCTGCGCGCCCAGGGCACCGCCTATAAGCACAACAAGAACTGGCCCGAGACCAAGCACCGCCGGTTCCTGTTCGGCGATCAGGTGAAGGACAACGTGTTCTGGAGCACGGTCAGCGGCTGCACCGTCTGGACGGCGTATGAGGTGGTCACGCTCTGGGCCTTCGCCAACGACGTCATCCCGTTCCTGAACTGGGAGACCCACCCGGTCTGGTTCGCCTTCCTGTTCCTGATCATTCCCCTGATCCGGGATGCGCATTTCTATTTCGTGCACCGGCTGCTGCACGTGCCGTTCCTCTATAAGCACGCGCATCATCTGCACCACAAGAACGTCAATATCGGCCCCTGGTCGGGCCTGTCGATGCACCCGACGGAGCATGTGCTGTATTTTAGCGGCATCCTGCTGCACTGGGTCGTGCTCTCGCACCCGCTGCATGCGATCTTCCATGTCCAGGCAACGGCGCTCACCCCGGCGCTCGGCCATTGCGGGTTCGACAAATTCCTGCTCAACGGCAAGCATGAGCTGACCCTCGGCCAGCGCTACTTCCACTACCTGCATCACAAGTATTTCGAGTGCAATTACGGCGGCGACGGTACCGTGCCGCTCGACAAGTGGTTCGGCTCGCTCCATGACGGGACCGAGGCGAGTCATAAGCTGATGAAGGAACGCCGCCGCGCCGCGCATGGCAAGGGCTGATCCGTCCCGGTCCATCGCCCGACGAGGCCAGCCATGAAATTCGGTCTGCATTTCGGCTCCCGAGGTACCGCCGGCGAGCCCGATTCCCTGAAAGCCATCGCCCGGTCCGCCGAAGCTCTGGGCTATGAGCATTTCGGCATGAGCGATCACGTGATCGTCGCCACCAATGTCGACAGCGCCTATCCCTATTCCGAGACCGGCAAGTTCTTCGCCCAGGATACCGGCGTCTCTCTGGAGACCATCACCGCGCTCAGTTTCGTCGCCTCGGCGACGAAGCGGATCCGCCTGCTGACCTCGGTCCTGGTTCTGCCGCACCGTCAACCAGTGCTGGCGGCGAAGATGCTGGCCACGCTCGACGTGCTCTCCAAGGGCCGGCTGACGACCGGGGTCGGGATCGGCTGGATGGCCGAGGAAATCGCCCTGCTCGGCGGCCCCGCCTTCAAGGACCGTGCGGCGGCGTCGGAGGAGTATATCGAGGCTTTCCGTGAGTTGTGGACCGCACCGGTCCCGGCAAGGCGCGGCGCGCATGTCGCATTCGACAACCTGCTTTTCGCGCCCAAGGGAGCACAGAGCCCGCATCCGCCGATCTGGGTCGGCGGCGAGGTCGAAGGCGCGCTCCGCCGCGCCGGACGGCTGGGCGACGGCTGGTACCCTGTCGCGGCCAATCCCCGGATACCGCTGGACACACCGGAGCTTTATGCCGCCGCCCTCGGGCGGGTGCGCGCGGAGGCCGAGAAGGCCGGACGCGATCCCGGCGCCATCGACGCGGCGATCCTGGCCATCAAATGCCGTATCGGGCCCGAGCAGGAAGGCCGGGACGGCAAGCGCATGGCCTTTACCGGCAGCCCCCAGGCCATCGTCGACGATATCGCGGGGTTCCAGGAAATCGGCCTACGGCACTTCCTCATCGGCGGCGACGGCAGCGACCTGCCGGGCACCATCGACCGGCTGGAGGAATTCGCCGGAGAGGTCATGTCAAAGTTCAGATGACCCGCGCACCCCGCTCCCTGGCGCTGAGCCATGCATCCATGCATCGGGTCACCCCCACCATCGCGTCCCAGCCGGAGGTATGACCGACCCCGTCAATCCCGGCGAGGATGCGGCGCGGATCTTTCGGCATCCCGTCGATCATGGCGCCGATCGCCCGATGCAGGGCGGGCGCCCCCATCCCCTCGGCGGCGGCGGCGAGATGAGCCCGCGCGATCGGACCGGTTGAAGACGCCGTGATTGGCCGTAGGTACTGCCACAGTTGACCGGCCGCGGACGCCTCTCCCAAGACATGCGCCGCGATCATCATGCCGCCGATCACATCATCGCCCGATGGCGTAAGACCAGGGCCAAGACCGGTGAGCCGTTGCACGTCGCTCGGCGGCTCCAGGGCGCCACGCTTTGGTCCGGTGAATACCCGCGCGAACCATTCCTCCAGTCCCAGGACCGCCGCGCGGGCTGTCGCGACGATCCTGCTGTCCGGCGCGAGCCCCCCATCTTCACCGATCAGCGCTCCTAGACCTTCGGCCGGGATCATGCCCGCGCAGGCGTGTCGGAACCGGGCCAGGCCGACACGCAGATCTTCGGCTCGCAATTCTCCGTCAAACAGACCGGGACGCCATTCCACCGCGCCGGCAAAGGTAATGTGAAATCGCTGCCCCACCCGCAGGCCGTCGGCGCTCACACGCACGCGGTCGCCGGCGCGAAGGCCTCTGGCGGACCAATTGACGCTTGCGGGAGCGGTCGTGACCACGTTCAACGGGCCGGCGGAGAAATCTTCCGCGCCGACGCACAGCAGCCCGACGCCCAGATCGACATAAAAGCATCGCTCGAAAACGGCCAGGACCCGCCCCTGACCGGCCTGGGAGACGGTTCGCGCGGCCATGGCACCGATGGTCGTGCCGGCGAACGAGAACCGCTCGAAGCCGGCGAACCGGGTGCCGTCAATGGCAGCGGCCGAGACCATCAAGATCCGACCGCGTCCCGTGCCCAGGCCGCCGCGTCGGCATTGGACGGCGCGACGAGAATCCCCGCCTCTTCGAGCGTAGAAACCTGGGCGGAGCGGATCTGGGGATCGGCATCACTGCCGGTGACCGACGCGATGACCAGCGGCGCCCGCCGCCCACGCGCACCGGTCACCGCCCGCGCCAGCCCGCCGGCCGGGTCCGGATGGGCGCCGTGGCCGATCACCACATCGGCCAGGAGCACGGCGAGCGCCGGATCCTTCATCGCCTCGCGAACCGGCCCGCCCCGAACCTCCGGATCGATCATCGGATGCGGGCGCCCCCTGGTATAGGCGTCGTCGCCGAGATCGAGAAGCAGATGGCCGTCTTCCGCCGCGCCGACCACCAGCGCGCCCGGGATCGGCGCGTTGGATGTCACTTGCAGCCGCCCCGCGAGCAGCACCGCCTGGGCCTCGGCGCAGAGCGTGCCGCCGGAGAACAGGCCGCGAATGCCGCGCCGGCCCGCGATAGCCGGAATGTCCGGCTTGCGGGGCGTGGTTTCCTCGCCGATTCCAACCGCCTTCAGCGCCGCGTCCTTCAGGGTGAAGACCTGTTCGGCATTCGCCGGCATCGCCATGGGCGCGGCGCCGATGAAACACACCGTGACGGGCTTGCCGATCGCTCCGGCCCGGGCAAGAACGCGTGCCGTCACCTCGGGCGACGGGGGTTTGGAAATCATCACCACATGGCCGGTCAGCTTGTCGCGGGCGAGCATATCGAGCGCCGCCAATGTGGATATTCCGCCGACCACATCGCCGAGGTCCCGGCCGCCGACGCCGATGGCGTGCGAGATACCGCCGCCGAGGCGGGCGATGAGACAGGACACTTCCTGGATACCGGTACCCGAGGCGCCGATGATCCCGACAGAGCCCTGCGGCAGCCGGTTGGCGAAAGCCAGCGGGACACCGTTGATGATCGCGGTCCCGCAATCCGGCCCCATCACCAGGCGTCCGAGCTCCGTTGCCTCGCGTTTCAGGGCCACCTCCTCGGCAAGCGGGACATTGTCGCTGAAGATCATGGCGTGGAGACCACGCCGGATCGCCTTGCGGGCCTCGGCGACTGCGAAGTCCCCCGGCACGGAGATGAGAGCGAGGCTCGCGTCGGGCATTTGCGCCACGGCGGCCCGCAGGCTGCGCGGACGCCAGACGGCACCCTCACCCCGCGATCCCCTAGGCTGATCGAGCAGGCGCTCCGCCTCCACGAGCGCCGCCTCGGCTTGCGCGGCATCGCTGGCCCGGATCGCGACCACCAGATCACCGCCGCTGGCCCCCTCGCCCGTTCCATCGAGCAGGCCGGCATCCTTCAGAATCCCGAGATTGGCGGGAGTGCCCATCATGAGGGCGGCCTCCTCCACGCCGTCCAAGCCGGCGATGGAGCGTGAGAACCGCATCAAGGCAACGGAGTCGATGTACAGGCCCTTTCGAACCCGGTTCAAAATGACGGCGCTCATGCCACCCCCATTTGCCCGGCGAAAGCCTTCAGCGCCTGACGGAAACAGGCGAGCGGCGCCCGCACCACCCCCGCGCCGACCTGTCCGATGCCCGGCTCGCGGTGCGCGATGCCGGTATTGATCGTCGGCGCCAGCCCGGTCTCGACCACAAGACGGATGTCGATGCCACTCGGCACGCCGCGATAATCAAGCGCCGGGATCGTCCATTCGGGGTTCTCGGCCAAGGTGATCTCGGCCATGGCACGGGTGAAATTGGCCGCTTCCGAGGCAGTGCCGGCCCCAACGAAACCGGCGACCGCCGGCGCCGCCCCCATGGCGAAACCGCCAAGGCCGACCGTCTCGACGATGGTCGAATCCCCCATGTCCGGATTTGCGTCCGCCTCGGTGAACCCGGGAAAATAGAGCCCCTCGGGCATCTCGACGGGGGCGGTGAACCAGGTATCGCCGGTGCCGCTGACGCGAATGCCGAAATCAGTGCCGTTCCGGCTCATCGCGGTGACCACCGTGGAGGCTTCGATCCCGCGCACCGGGTCCATGATCGCCTTGCCCATGGCCATGGCGATATTGAGGAAGAACTGGTCGTTGCCGCCGATAAAGGCGAGCGCTCTGGAGAGTTCTTTCAGATCACCCGCGCTCGCCGCCATGGCAGGCGACAGGGCCCGAAGCATCAGCCCGGTGCAGCCGACATTGCGCTGGTGCATTTCGTCGCCCATGGTCAGGCCCCGCGCAACGAGGGGCTTGAGCGGTATTCCCCCGCCCGACCGCAGCGCCTTCCCCATGGCCGGTCCGAAACCATCGCGCAGCCAGCGCAACCGGTCGAGCACCTCGGCGTCGTTGCCCCCGAACCGCATTACCTTGCCCAGCCCCTCGTTAATCGTGCAGAAGGCCCGGTTTCCGAAAGCCCGGTTTTCGACCACCATCACCGGCTGGCTGATCGTGGTCATGCCGGTCATCGGACCGACGGCGTCGAAATGGTGATTGGGCTGGAAGTCGAAGGCGCCCTCACCGGCCATCTGGGCGGCGGCCTCCAGATCCGGGGCCCAGCCTTCGAACACCGCGATGCCGGCGACGGCACCGCGCATCGGCCCGCACATCCGCGACCAATCCACCGGCGGCCCGGCGTGCAGGATCATCCTTTCCCAAAGGGCCGGAATGGCCTCGGCCGCCGGCACCACATCGACCAGCACCGGATCACCGGCGAAGATCCGGCGAAGCGCCTCCTGGTTCGCCGCGTCGATACGCCCCGCGATATCAGTCATGCGCCAAGCTTCGCCAGAAGGGCCGCGAGTTCCGGATCCCCGCCCGCCGGGGGCGCCCAGTCCACATGCACAACCTCGGCGCCTTCCGCCGTCAGGTCGTCCGCGAAACTCTCAAGCCCGATATTGACGACCCTGAGCGGCATGTCGAGAAGGTCATTGACCGGCGATCTGTCATTGCTTGGCACGCTGTAGCCTTTTCTTGTCTCGGATGCGGTATCCTGGGCCGCCATTTTCGATGAAGTCGCGGGGAGAGTCACCCGATGGATGACACAGAGCATGCGTGGCGGTCCATAGCCCTGCTGGCCGATCTTCCGGCGGACCGGCCGGTCGAGGTCGCGGCGGCAAACCAGTCGATCATCCTGGTTCATACCGCGGGGGGCATCGCCGCCTACCAGGGGATCTGTCCCCATGCCGCCGCGCGTCTCGCCAGGGGGCATATCGCCGACGGCTGGCTGCATTGCCCGCAACACAAGGCGGCTTTCCGATTGTCGGACGGAACCTGCGGCAAGGGCTGGCGCCTACCGGCGCTGCGCCGCTATGCGACCAAGGTCGAGAACGGGACTGTCTATCTTGCGGACCCGTTGCGGGAGATCGGCCAGGGTGGATGAGGCATGTCCGCCCTCGAACCGCCGTTTCCGTCAACCTATCGTAGGCTCATGCGTGTTGCGGACACCGGTAAGCCCCTGTTTTCACAGGGGCGACGACTTGAAATCGATGCAGCCATTCCGTCACCCCAGCGGAAGCTGGGGCTTGAGATAGACAGCGTAACCCGATGAAGTCCCGATGATGACCGCGAGATAAGGGATTATGTGCCCGTACAGCTCGTCCGAATCGCCGACGCCGGTGGGCCATCAAAAGAGGCAGTCAGGGCACGGGCCGCGTGCTGCTCCTACCTTGTCTTCACCACCCGGGTGGTCGCCCTGATCCGGCCGGTAAACTGGTGCCAGCCCCGCATTTCCTTGAATTCCTTGGTCTCCATGATCTCCGGCCCGTCGATCTCGTAGATCGTCGTGTAGACCTTGGCCGTGGCGGGAAACTTCTCGCCGTGATCGGTGGTCACGCCGTCGACCATGGTCACATAGCGCTGGCCGCCGTGCACCCCGGCGCTGTTGATCACATCGGGAAAATGCACCTCGTCATACCATTTGTTCCACTCGTCCTCGACCTCCGGGTCGATCTCGGCGGTAACGATCAAAAGGCATTTCGGAAATTTCGGCATGGCTCGGCTCCTTCCCTGGGTCTAGTACCCGGCCTCCTCAAGCAAGCGTTCGCGGTCGGGGATGGTGATCGTGCGCCGGTTGTCGATCGTGATGACACCCTCGCGGCGCAGGCGTGTCATCTGCCGGCTGACTGTCTCGGTGGTAAGGCCGAGAAAATCGGCAATGTCGGAGCGGCTGAGTGGCAGCAGGAACGACGTGGTCTCGTCCACCTCGGGATCAATGTGCGAGGCGATCAGAAGCAGAAAGCTGGCGACTTTCTCGGCGGCGGTCTTGCGGCCCAGCGTCACCATCCATTCCCGCGCCTCGTCCAGCTCCTTCAGCGTCTGCGTCAGCAAACGATGTTCAAGGTTGGGATTCTCGTGGATCAGGCGGTCGAGCGTCGACTTCGGAAAAGCGCAGACCTCGACATCCGAGGCCGCCTCCACCGTCATCGCATTCTCGTCGGTCAGGGGGCCGCCGAGAAAATCCGGGGCAAATTGCAGCCCGACGATCTGCTGCCGCCCATCGGCGAGGATCTTCGAGAGCTTCACCACGCCGTTCATGATGTTCGCATGGTGGTCGACCGGATCCGCCTCGCGCAGCAACACGGCACCGGGCGCATGCTTCCGGCGCGTCGTGTGCTTGGCCAATTCCGCCAACTGTCGGGGCGTCAGGGCCCCGCACACCCCCTTGTGCCGAGCTTCGCAGGACAAGCAGATCTCGGGCACTTCGGAATTGTGAATGTCGCGGCGTTCGAAAGTCATGGCCGGAGTGTGATGCAATCAACGGCGCCTTGCCAGCATCACGCGCATGCGCCGTGCAAAAAGATCGATATGCCGTTCCCAATGGAAATCGAGGGACGGGGCCGAAGCCCGCGCCCCCCGATCTTCCCGTCGGCAGTTTCGCTGTCAGCGTCTTGCCTTGGTTACGGATCCGGCGCTTCCCGCGGGATGCAGAATGCCGTTGATCCAGACATATCGGATCACCATGAGCGTTTCCTTCTTCTTTGTATCCAGCGTGAGACCGCTTACTCGGCAGCGACCCCAAGCGACGCGGCACCATGGAACTGCGCCTCTTCCGTCGAGCCGGTCAGCGCGGTGGTCGAGGACGCGCCACCCTTGATCGCCGTGGCGACGGCATCGAAGTAGCCGGTGCCGACCTCGCGCTGATGCTTGGTGGCCGTGTATCCCATGGCTTCGGCGGCGAACTCGGCATCCTGCAATTCCGAATAGGCGGTCATGCCGCGCTCGCGGTAGCCACTCGCGAGTTGGAACATCGAGTGGTTGAGCGAATGGAAACCAGCCAGGGTGATGAACTGGAATTTGTAGCCCATGGCGCCGAGTTCCCTCTGGAAACGCGCAATATCGGCCTTGTCGAGGTTGGCCGACCAGTTGAACGACGGCGAGCAATTGTAGGCCAGCATCTGATCCGGGTAGTCCCGATGCACGGCGTCGGCGAACTCGCGCGCCTGGTCGAGGTTCGGGGTGGAGGTCTCCATCCAGATCAGGTCCGAATACGGCGCATAGGCCTTGGCCCGGGCGACGCAGCGCGCCATGCCCTCCTCCTCGCGCAGGCGATGGAAGCCTTCCGCCGTCCGCTCGCCGGTGATGAACGGGCGGTCCCGCTCGTCCACATCGCTGGTGATCAGCTTGGCGCTTTCCGCATCCGTCCGGCAGATGACCAGGGTCGGCACGCCCGAGACATCGGCGGCAAGGCGCGCGGCGTTCAAGGTGCCGATATGCTGCTGCACCGGTACCAGAACCTTGCCGCCCATATGGCCGCACTTCTTTTCCGAGGCCAGCTGGTCCTCGAAATGCACGCCAGCGGCTCCCGCCTCGATGAAGGACTTGGTAAGCTCAAAGGCGTTGAGCGCACCGCCGAAACCGGCCTCGCCGTCGGCGACGATCGGCAGCAGGTAGTCGATGTCTCCAGAGCCTTCCATATGCTGGATCTGATCGGCGCGCAGGAGCGCGTTGTTGATCCGCCGCACCAGATCCGGACCGCTATTCGCCGGATAGAGGCTCTGGTCGGGATACATCGATCCCGCGAGATTGGCATCGGCGGCAACCTGCCAGCCGGAAAGGTAGACCGCCTTCAGGCCTGCCTTGGCCTGCTGCATCGCCTGGTTGCCGGTCATCGCACCGAGGGTGTTCACATAAGGCTCGCTCACCAGTAGATCGCGCAGCCGCTCCGCGCCACGGCGGGCCAGCGTGTGCTCCACCCGCACAGAACCCGACAGCCGCCGGACCTCGTCGGGGGTGTAATCCCTTTGCTTGTTCCATTGCTCGGTCATTTCGTGCATCTCCTGCTTGTGCCGGCGCGACGCGCCGTATGGGGTCAACATGACGGGACAAGCGATAGAGCGGCCTTCCTAGAGAGTCGATAACCTATTGAAAATAAAAAGGTAAATTTGTAAATAATGTTAATTTGCTAATTTTATTTGGAAATTGCGAAAATCCGGCATGCGTGCCATAGCTCCCTTAACAAGATCTTCCGGCGGGAGAATCCGTTCATGGAACAGGTCGCACGCAAGTCGATGCTTGGCCACAAGGTGCGGCGCTATCGTTTGAGCCAGGGGCTGAGCCAGGTCGAGATGGCGAATTAAATCGGCATTTCCGCCAGCTATCTGAATCTGATCGAGCACAATCACCGCCCGGTGACCGTGTCGCTTCTGTTCAAGCTCGGTCAGGTCTTCGATATCGACCTGAAGGCCTTCGCCGAGGACGAGGATGCCCGGCTCGCCGCCGAGCTGAGCGAGGTGTTCAGCGACCAGTTGTTCGAAAACCAGGGCATCTCCCAGCGCGAGATCCTGGAACTCGTCGGCGCGGCTCCCGCCGCCGCCCAGGCCACGGCCTCGCTCTACCAGGCCTACCGGCTGCTATGGGAACGGATGCAGGACCTGACCCACACGGATGGCGGGCGCGACCTGCCGGCGGCGGACCTCACCGCCTCGCCGGTCGACGCGGTGCGCGACGTTTTCCAGGCCCAGTCCAACCACTTTCCCGAGCTCGAATCCGCCGCCGAGACCCTGTGGCAGACGGCGGACCTGCACCGCGACAGCCTGTTTCAGGACCTCTCTGCCTGGCTGGCAAGCGCGCATGCGGTCACCGTGCAGGTGATGCCGGTCAAGGTCATGGGGCAGTCGCTGCGCCGCTTCGATCTGCACCGCCGCTGGCTTCTGCTCTCCGAGGCGCTGCTGCCGTCCGGACGGGTCTTTCAATGCGGCGTGCAGGCCGCCTATCTCGGCCAGGCAAAGCTGCTGGACAGGCTCGTCAACGATGCGGCGCTGCCCTCTGAGGAAGCGCGGGCCCTGCTACGCCAGGGGCTTGCCGGGTATTTCGCCGGCGCGGTGATGATGCCGTATGAGAGCTTTCTCGAAGCCGCGCGGGAGTTGCGCCACGATCTGGAGCTTTTGCGCCGCCGCTTCGCCGTCAGTTTCGAGCAGGTCAGCCATCGCCTGACGACGCTCCAGCGCCCGGGCGCGCGGGGCGTCACCTTCTTCTTTCTGCGGATCGACCAGGCGGGCAATGTCTCGAAACGCCTGTCGGGCGGCGGCTTTCAGTTCGCGCGGTTCGGCGGCACCTGCCCGCGCTGGATCGTCCACGAAGCCTTCCGTACGCCCGGCAGCATCCTGACCCAAGTGGCGCGCATGCCGGACGAGTCGACCTTCTTCACCATCGCCCGCACGCTTGACGCCATCGGCGGCTGGCACGAGCGCATGCAGCCGGAATTCGCCATCGCGCTCGGCTGCGAGATTCGCGACGCCAAACATCTGGTCTATGCCGACGGTCTGGTCGGCAAGCGCCTGGATCAGGCCACGCCCGTCGGCGTGAGCTGCCGGGTCTGCGAGCGTCTGGATTGCAGCCAGCGTGCCTATCCGCCGATGAACCACCGCCTGACGATCGAGGAGCATCTGAAACGCGCGGCCCCCTTCTCCTTCGCGCGATAAGGGAACGGGGATCTGCGTCCCCGTCTCATCGTAATATTGTTTACCTTCACCCCGGCGAAAGGCAGGGCGACGGCAAAGGATGATCAGGCCGCCGCCGCCGTCACCCGTCCAGCACGGCGCTCAAGCCGGCGAGCGCGTTCAGGACCGGGGCGAAGCCGCTGATCGGGGCGGTCTGGATGACCGCTTCCAGCATCTCGGTGCGGTCAAGGCCCATGTTCAGGGCCGACTGGCCGAACTTGGCCACCTGGCCTTCCAGCTTGAGTGCGGTGAAACCGGCGACCGCCACCAGGGCGCGCTGGCGGTGATCGAGGCCGGGCCGGAACCAGATCTCGCCATAGCCGTACTGGATCGCCAGTGGGTAGAACAGGCTGGTCACCTTGTTGTCCGGCGAGGCATAGCCGCCGGTCGCCCGGGCGCCGTGCAACTGGTTCATCAGCGCGCTACCGCGCTCCGTCAGAACCTCCAGCGCATCGTCGCGCACCGGATCCACCGGTGCCGGAAGGCCGCGCTCGGCGAAAACCTGGTTCGCCGTCGCCACCGCCTCCTCGGACATGGCGAAACCAGCATAGATCCCGATCTGGATGAAAATCTCGGCGATGGTCCGTGGGGTCAGCCCGAGATCCAGGGCCGCCGCCACATGACGCCGGGTGCTGGCCGGAGCTCGGATCGAGGCGAGCGCGGCAAGCGCACAGATCATCCGATCCTCGATCGCCAGGCCCGGACGGCTCCACACCGCGCCATAGGCGCCCTCTGTCAGCAAGGTGCGCATCACCGCCGGCGCGCCATCCTCGACCGAGCCGAACAGCCGTTCACGCATCGCCTCGCCGTCGCGGACCAGATCCTCTCGGGTGATCATCGGTTTTTCTCCCAACAATGCCATCGGTTAGGGAATGATCCGGTTTTCCCGCAATTCTTCCAAGAGCCGTAGATACATCGAGCGGCTGTCGACCACCCGGTCCCAGCCCGCTTGGCGGAGCTTGGTGGTCGACGACATGATGTCGTACTCGCAGCCATAGAGCCAATTGGCGAACTCCCAGTTCGCCAGATCCGAGAGCCCGTAATCTTGAAGCCCGTGCCGCGCGCGGATGTCATCCCAGAGAGCGGCCTTATCAGCCATATGGGCAACGAGATCCAAGGTGCGGACCGGCCCCGGTTCAGTCCCGAAGAACGCGGCAAAGTCCGGCCAAAGCCGCTCCCACCGGAAGAAGTCGCCGTTGGTGACGTTGAAGGCTTCATTGGCGCAACGGGGCGCCGCGGCGATCCAGGCCATGGCTTCGGCGAGGAAGCTCGCCTCGGTGGTCTGATAGACCGCGCTGAAGGCGCCGGGCTTGCCGGGAAAGCAAAGTGGTTCGCCGAGATGCGCCATGATCGAACCGTAGGCCGCGAGAATGGTGAGCTGGGATATCGGACTGCCAACCGCGAAACCGCAGATTCCGTGCGGACGCAAGGCCGACCAGGTCCAAGGCCGGCCGCGCTGATGGTCGACCAGCCAATCCTGTTGATCGAAGTAGAAGCAGGGTGCCGGTCCCCGTGGATCATCCTCCAAGGCCGGTGTCGGATAGGGCCCAAGATGGCATCCGTACCATTTGCTGCCGTGCACGAGCTGGACATGCTGAAGATCCCTTGCAACCGGCTCCAGGGCGTCCATCAGGTTGCGCAGCATGATGAGATTGACCTCGGCCTCCTCGCCGAAGGTCGGCCGCGGCGCATAGGCGCAATAGAAGACATCGGTGACGGCGGTTAGCTCACCCAGCACCCGTCGACAGGCATCGGCATCGGTTAGATCGAGCTGCAGATAACGCACACCGGTCTTGAAATCCGGCGCCCGGCGCGACAGGCCAATCACATCCCAATCGGACCGGCCCTCCAGATAGCCGGCCATGGCCCTGCCGACCACACCCAAGGCCCCCACGATCAACGCCGTTCTTTTCGCCACCGCGCACAACCCCGATCAATCAATCCCTTGGCTTGTCCAAATTATATCAATCGAGCGACAATACCCGCGTCAACCGCCGCATCGGCGCCGGAGAACCGATATGCGAACAGTCGCGATCAGCGAAGCGCGGGAAGTCGAGGTCAAAAGGGCCGGCGGGACCGGCCGGAGGATCGACTACATCGGCAGCCCCGGGATCATCGACGCCAATCCCCAGGCATTTCTGGTCGACCGGCTCTATCCCGAAGCCCGGATCGATCCGCATTTCCATGACATCGACCAGTTCCAGGTCGTCGTCGACGGATTTTGCAGTATGGGCAAAAAAGCGGCCGCCCCGGTGACCTTCCAGTATGCCGATGCCTTCACGCCCTATGGCCCGATCGTCGGTGGCACCGAAGGGTTCGCGTTTTTCACGCTGCGGCCGATCGCCAGCGGCGGCTTCTTCGCCATGCCGGGCAACCGGCACAACATGCCCGGCCGGGCCGGACGCAACATCGCGGGGCGGTTCGATACCACGCGCCCACGCCCGCCCGCAGGTACCGTGATCCGCGAAGAACTCATGGCAGACCAGGAGGACGGCGCGATGGCGCTAGGCCTGCGCCTCGGAACCGACGCCGAAACCACGGGCCCCGCGTCCGACGCAGGCGGCCAGTACTATCTGATCTGCGAAGGTGAGGTACGGCTCGATTCACGGCATTTGCCGCGACGCTCACTCATCCATGTCGCGGCCGGGGAAGCACCTCCGGTGCTACGCGCCGGCGCGTTGGGAGCCGAGGTACTGATCCTGCAATTCGCGCGCCCGACGGCACGTCCCGGCTCCGACCCCAGCGTGCTCGCCGCGCGGGATCCCAATGCCTATATGCGCCGCCCCGAAGGCTCGGGACGGTAGAGAGCCCGTCCCACCCACGCCGCTCGCGTCAGATCATGTCCGAGACGATCCGGATCAGCCGGCGTTTGACCTCGGCGGCGATCTGGGCCTGCGACACATTGCGGCCACCGCCATAGACCGCGACCCGGGTCCGCAACACGCCGCGAAACGGCTTGAAGCCGGATTTGCGTTCCTCCTGAAGCTTCGGACTGGAGCCGAAGGTCACGGACTTGCTGGTCTGTCCGACATCCCTCGCCTCGGCGATGCCGATCGCCACCTCGGAAATGGTGATGTAGGTGTCGCGGGTCTGGGTGCCGCCGATGATGCTGCCGATCGTGGCCCCGGCCAGCACCCCGATCGCCGTGCCGGCCCGCGCCGGGGAGCGATAACCCGCAATCCCGCCGGCCGCAGCGCCGAGAAAGCCGTACTGCGCGCTCATATCCTCGCGGATATGGCCGCTATAGACGACGTTCAGATCGAGCTTGATCCCGAAATCGTCCCGCGCGGGCTTGAACCCCTTGTCGGCATAGGACCGCTCCAGTTCCGAGCGAAAGCCATGGGCATCGAAGGCCGGATCGCCGGAGGTATTGCGGATCGTGACCTTAATGGCGTTGTTTTCGAACTGGTCGGCATCGATGAACACCGACTTCTCGATCACCGACCCGTATTGCAGGCCGCTATTCGGGTCGGTGACCATATTGAGCTGGCTCTGCGTCGACTGACAGCCCGCGAGCAGCACCATGGCGCCGGCGGCGGCGATCCAACGGCGGGCCGCGCGCGGTACAGGAATCCCGGTCATCAGAAATCTCCCGACAGGAACGTGTTGATTTCGGAAAAGTGGATCGCGAAGCCCAACCCCTCGACCTCCACCTTGGCGAGCTTCTGGGTGTTCAAGCCCACCACCTCATCCTCGATGAAGAGCGGTCCGCCGGAATTGCCCGGATTGATCGCCGCGTCGGTCTGCACGAACAGGATTTCCTTGCCGCCCGGCGCGTAGGTGCTGGGCAGTTTGCGAAGCGCGCTGATCACCCCCCGGGTGATCGAGAAATTGAGGCCGTTGGGGTGGCCGATGACTTCGGAAGCCACGCCCAGATCGACATCGCGGCGGCTGTAGAAGCGCACCGGTTTGCCCCGCTGCTGCACCCGGACCAGCGCCAGATCCAGGCGGACGTCGGTCTTCACCACCTTTCCGAAAGTCTCCTGTCCGTCATACATCTTCATCTCGACGAACTTGGCGTTTTCGATCACGTGGTAGTTGGTGAGAACCAGGTCGGGGCGTACGAAAAACCCGGAGCCGACGCCCCCTTGGGGATTGTAGACGACGACCACGCTGTCAAAGCGCGGGTCGTTGAGCGGCCGGGCATCGAATGTGTTCTCGCGGTACTTGGCGAGCTGGGTGTTCTTGTCCTTCAACATCTCCGCGCGCAGAACCGACGGGCTTGGAAGCTTTTTCGATTCCCCCCGATTTCCTTGGTAGTGGTTGAGGATTTCCGTCAGCTTGATGGCAACCGGCGCGGTTTCGAAAGTCTCCACGTCTTTCTCGCGCTGGGCGCCCGCAATATGGCTGGCACGATTGCGATCCTTGTCGTGGATCTTGTAGGGCACCACGAAACCCTGGGACTCGTTCACCGTGACGAAGGATTTGAAGTAGCTGCGTTCGCGAAGGTCCATCACGTAGTAGTTGATCGACATGACCTTCTTGGCGTCGATATGCGCCCGGTTGAATTCGTAATCGGTCCAGACCGGTTTCTCGAGATTGACCGGCTCCGCTTCCAGGCTGGCGATCGCCGCGGTCAGGGCCTGGCGTGCCTCCTCTCTTTTGCCGTTCATGATCCCGGCATGGATTATCGCCGGAATCAGCCCGCAGCCGATGCAGCCGGTCGACGCCTGGATCTCCACCTGCTGCACATTGGCCTGGGCGGACTGAACCGCGATCTGGCGCGTGGTCCGGGCCGGATTCGGCTCGTACCGGACGCTCGACTGATACTGCGATTTGACCTTTTCCTGGGTCGCGACGCGCCTGAAGGATTTGGCGACCGCGACATCGAAAACCACGAGATAATCGAGCCGGTCGGAGCCGAGATCCTGCAAGGCCTCGTCCAAACCGGCTTTCCCGGCATCGACCGGAAGGTCGATGTCAATGGACGGCGCGAACTCGATCTGGCCCTCCTTGAGGAGAGTCCGGCTGGTGATCTCGACGAACCGGATGCGCGGCTCTTCCAACCGGGCCGGCTCGATGCCCAGTTCCTTGGCCTTGGTATACGCCGCGAGGATATGATCCAGGGTCGGCCGCTCTCCCCTCGCTGGCTCCTCCAGCAGGGCCTGGAACCCACCGGACGAGGCGTCCTGACGCTGTTCCTGACTCATCCGGTCTCCAAACCGTTTAAGAAAGGCGGCTACCACCTCCGGCCCTTCGCCTTTCAGTTTCGGCATCAGGACCGGCAGGGCGGCGTCAAGGGTCGACGGAACCGAGAGTACGACCGGATACATCGCGAAAAACTCTTGCGAGCCGGTATGGTCGAAGGCCGCGAATTGATCCGGCGCCGAATCCCGCAGCCGCTTTTCAAGGGCCGCGATGGCCCCGGTCAGCTTTTCCTACGCTGGCTTGAGAATCGAGGCTTCCTTCATAAGCGGCTCGTCGCCGGAAGCCTTCAACTCGCTTTGAGCGCCGGCAACGGTCTGCTTGACCGCCGGCCAATCAGCTACCGGAACGGGCCAGGTCACCGCCTCCAACGATTTGACGGCCCCCTCCAACGCCGGTATCCGCGAACGGGCAAGCGCATCCGCCGCCGTGCGAAGACCGGTCACGACGGCGGCATTGTCTCTGTTCTTATCGAAATGTGCGCTTTCCTTGCGGTACAGCGTCGCCACCTTGTCCCATTGCTTGGCGGCAACCAGTTCCTTCAGGTGATCGCTCTGGTCCCAAAACACCGAGTAGGACGGCGTGCCTTCGCCGCCCCCACTGCCGCCGCTGACCGGGTTGAACGATACCGACCCGTCCGGCCCTTGGGTTATCTGGCAAGCCGCGAGAAAGCCGGCCAGCAGGGTGACTCGGCAGAACAGCGAAAGCCTCATCTCCGCCTTCCTTCCATCAATTCAAGGTTCGCTTAAACGTGCCCGGCGCGCCGGTGGAAGACGCCGGAAGCGGCGTGCTGGCGCCCCCAGACACGGCTTGTCCGCCGGATACCGCGCCACTTGCCAATTGCCCGCCGTTGCGCTCGACCTCGCGGGCAAGCCGATCCAGCCAATCCAGGAACCTCGGCCCACCCTCCGGCAAAGAATTGTCAATAAGGATCGTCGCTGGCTCAGGCATATCGGCGGTGAAATACTTCCATCCATGGTGATTGGGGCTCAGCAACTGCACCCAGATCGCGTGTTCGCCGGGTCGAATTTCAGGACGAATGCTTCCAACGACATCCCGCAATTCGGCGCTTTCGAAAAGGTTCCGCCTAGTGACAAGTTCATGAAAAGCCGAGAGCGCTCTGTGGGTCGTTGTCACGACATAGTTCACCGCGTCTGGGGCATGGTTTTCCGGGTTGACGAGGGCACGCGTCCGAATGTCCAACTCTGTGGGAACAAAAATCGTCGCGCGTCCGGCATAAGGCGTCGGAACAGGTTCTATTTTTGAGATAGTCGCATCTATATAATTCCGTTGTGCGGAAAGACCTTCTGCCGCCGTCTGATAGGTCTGACCGGCGAACATAAATACGGTCGGGCCGCATGCACTTAGAACCGAAAATACGACAAGAAAAACCAATGATTTTTTAAATCCAACGATTTTTTGCATTTTTTAGGACTCATCACGAATCTACGATTCCAAAATTATCACCCATATTTTTTTTCGATTCAAAGGCATTTCCAACCTTTCGGCGAGGTCGATGCTCCTTCAGCACAAGAATTTCGCACAACCAATTCACGAACTTTATGAAACTCGCCCCGACCGCTCGCCACACGGTGATGATGGTTGCGATTGGCCGTCTCTGTTTCTTTGCGCGCAACCGCCACGCTCGAATAAAGTTTTGTCGGGCTGATGAACCAACGGACCGCCGGTGACGAGAACGAACGGAGTTAGGAATGGCTGATGCGAGCGTTCAGGAATTCGACTACATCGTCGTCGGCGCCGGATCGGCGGGATCGGTGGTCGCCAACCGGTTATCGACCGATCCTAAAAACAGGGTTCTTCTGCTGGAAGCCGGCCCGGCCAGCCATTTCTGGTCTCGCATTCCCATCGGCTTCGCCAAGCTGATCTACAACCCCAAGGTCAACTGGATGTATTCCGGCGAGCCGGAGGAGAGCACCAACGGCCGGCGGGTCTATGTTCCGCGCGGCAAGATGCTAGGCGGATCGAGCTCGATCAACGGCCTGGTCTTCGTGCGGGGTCAGGCACGCGACTACAACACATGGGCGCAGATGGGCAACCGGGGATGGAGCTACGACGACGTCCTGCCGCATTTCAAGAACATCGAATCCTATGAGGGTGACGGCGACGACGAATACCGGGGACGGTCCGGCCCGCTCCGGGTGACCGATCCGGACGAGACCGGCCCGCTCTATGACCATATCATCCGCGCGGCGGGAGAGGTCGGCATTCCCCATAACCGCGACTATAACGGCGCGTCCCAGCACGGCATCTCGATCAGCCAAGCCACCATCGCCGGCGGCCGGCGGATGAGCACGGCGCACAGCTTCCTCGACCCGATCAAGTCGCGACCGAACCTGCGCATCCAGACCGAGGCGCTGTCCGAGGGGCTGATCCTGGAAGGCAGCCGCTGCGCCGGTGTCCGGTACTCGGTCAACGGCGTCTCCCATCAGGCGCGGGCCGGACGCGAGGTCGTCGTCTGTGCCGGAACGATCAACTCGCCGCAATTGCTGGAACTCTCCGGTATAGGCCAGCCGGACCGCCTGAAGAGCCTGGGTATCGAGGTGAGGCACGCCCTGCCCGGTGTCGGCGAGAACCTGCGCGACCATTATGCGCCGCGCACCCGCTGGTACATCAATGCCCCCGGCGTCACCTACAACGACAAGATGCGCGGCCTCGGGATCGTCTGGCAGGCGCTGCGCTACGCCGTCACCAAGAAAGGCATCTTGGGTATTCCGGCGGCGCCTTTGAGAGCCTTCGTGAAATCCCGCGAGGGGCTGGAGGACCCGGACGTTCTGCTGGGATGGGTGCCGCTGTTGTACGAGCCCGGCTACAAGCTCTCGAAACAGTCGGGCGTCACCTGCTATGCCCACGCGATGCGGCCGGAGAGCACCGGCGATATCCACATCACTTCCGCCGACCCGAAGGCGGCGCCGGCGATCCGCTTCAACTTCCTAGCGACGCAACTGGATATCGACGTGTCGATCGCGGCGGTGCGGATCGCCCGGGCGGTGATGACGGCGCCGGCGATGAAACCGCTGCTGGTCACCGAGGTGCTGCCCGGCGAGAACCTGACCACCGACGACGAGATCCTCGGCTGGATCAAGGAATATGGCGAGACCACCTATCACCCGGTCGGCACCTGCAAGATGGGCAGCGATCCCATGGCGGTGGTCGATAACGAACTGCGCGTCCACGGCATCGCCGGCCTGCGGGTCGCCGATGCCTCAATCATGCCGACCCAGATTTCCGGCAACACCAACGCGCCCTCCATCATGATCGGCGAGAAGGCGGCCCATATGGTGCTGGCCTCCGCCGCCTGACGCCTCGCCAAGGGAAGAAAGCCATGTCCCCCTCGTTCGATGTGGAAATCGAGGATCTCGCCTATGCCAGGCCCGGCGGCCCGCCGTTGCTGGCGCGGCTCTACAAACCCAAGGGCCCGGGTCCGTTTCCCGGCGTCGTCGAGGTGCATGGCGGGGCCTGGACCCTGAACGACCGGCTGACCAACACGCCGATCCATCAGCCGCTGGCGGAAAGCGGCGTTGTGGTGATGGCGATCGATTTCCGCATGCCGCCCGACGCGATGTACCCGGCGTCGCTCCAGGACATCAACGCGGCGGTGCGATGGCTGAAGGCCAATGGCGCGGCATACGACACCCGACCGGATCTGGTTGGCCTGCTTGGGACATCCAGCGGCGGGCATCAGGCGATGTTGAGCGCGCTGCGGCCCAACGACCCGCTGTTTGCACCGGCTGAGACGGCCGGCGGCCATGACGCCAAGGTGGCGTTCGTCGCCCTCTGCTGGTCGGTGCTCGACCCGCTTGCCCGGTATCGCATGGTACAGGACAAAGGGATCGAGCGGCTGGTGAACGCTCACCACGCCTATTGGCCGACGGTCGAGGATATGGCAGCGGGCAATCCGCAGCTGATCCTGGAGCGGGGCGATCCGTCGGAACGTCCACCGGTTCTGCTGCTGCAAGGCACCAACGACGACAACCTCACCCCCGACATGGCAGACCGCTTCGCCGCCGCCTACCGCGCGGCGGGAGGCGCGATCACGCTGGAGAAATTCCCGGGCGAGCCGCACGCCTTCATCGGCAAGGACCCGGCCTCGGCCAATTCGCGGCGCGCCATCGGCCTGATCATCGACTTCGTACACACGAAAGCGAAAACCGGCACTTAACCCCCACCACGCATGGCCCGCCAAACCCGTTCCGGGGTGGCCGGTCCAGCAAAGCGGGTGACACCGAGCGGGGCCAGGGCGTCGAGGATAGCGTTGGCGATCGCCGGTGGCCCGGCCACGACGCCCGCTTCGCCGCATCCCTTCACGCCCAGGGGGTTGGTGGAACAGCGCGTCGGATTGAACGCATGGTCGAAGGACGGAAGGTTGTCCGCCCTCGGCATGGCATAGTCCATGAAGGACGCCGCCAGCGGCTGTCCGGCGGCATCATGGGCGGTGCATTCGAGAAGCGCCTGGCCGATCCCCTGGGCCATCGCGCCATGCGCCTGGCCCTGGGCAATCATCGGGTTGATGACCACACCGTAATCGTCGACCGCCGTATAACGCAAAAGCTCCACCGCGCCGGTTTCCCGGTCGACCTCGATTTCGGCGACATGCGCGCCGTTGGGGAAGGTCATCCACTCCCGGGTCCAGGCATGATAGGTGTCGAGCGGCCGTCCCGATGCCCGCCCCCGCGCGGCGACGTCCAGCAAGCCGATCGACCGGTCCGTGCCCGCCACCGTGAAGCTGCCCTGCTCGAAGACGATGTCCCCGATCGCCGCTTCAAGCGCCTCACCGGCGATCGGCAGCGCCTTGGCAATGATCTCCTCGACCGCGCGGACAATCGCCGTTCCCGCCATATAGGTTGACCGCGAGCTGCCATGGCCGCCACCGGTCGCGATCAGATCCGTATCGCCTTCGCGCAGGCGCACGGTCGCGTCGCCCACTCCCAGCAACTCGCCGAGGATTTGCGGAAAGGTCGTGTGATGACCCTGACCGATGGTCTGCGTCCCGGTGAACAGGGACACGGTGCCGTCGCCCTCAAACCGGATCTCGACATTCTCATGCGGAGAACCGCCGGTCCCCTTGATGTGATAGGCGTGGCCCAGGCCCCTCAGACGCCCCCGCGCCTCGCTTTCGCGGCGGCGTTTCGGAAAATCGTCGACGTCCGCCCGCGCCAGAGCCGTTTTCAGGGTCTCGGCAAACGCACCGCTGTCCACGGTTTCGCCGAGCGCATTGGTGAAAGGCATCGCGCTTGCCGGCACCATGTTGCGGCGGCGCAGATCGGCGGCATCGAAGCCGCATTGCCGGGCGGCGGCGTCGATCAGCCGCTCGATCACCATGTTCGCCTCGGCATAGCCCGGCGCGCGGGTGACGCCGTTCGGCGTGGTGTTGGTCAGGACCGCCTTGATATCCAGCGCGATCGCCGGAATCCGGTAGACCGTGCCCGCAAGATGCGCGTAGAGCACGGTTTCAACCACGCCCATCGAGGCGATCAGATAGGCTCCAAGATTGGCCGTGCTTTCCGCTTTCAGCGCCAGAAAGCGGCCATTCTCGTCGAGCGCCAGACGGGAGACCGAGTGGTGGTCCCGCGCCTGATGATCGCTCAGAAAGTCCTCGCCTCGGCTGGCGATCCATTTAACCGGACGCCCCAGCCGCCGCGCCGCCCAGGCGATCAGCGGATATTCGGGATAGGGATAGTTGCGGGTGCCGAAGCCGCCGCCCACATCCGGCGCGATGAAACGCACCCTACCCGGCTCGACATCCAGCGCCGCGGCGGTGACATCGCGGATCGCGTGCAGGTTCTGGGTCGCGATATGCAGGACATAGCGGCCCTCGCCCGCGTCCCAAGTACCAACGAGCCCGCGCGGTTCGATCGGGTTGGTCACGATCCGGTGGTTATGCAGCGCGACCTCGACGACATGAGCCGCCCCGACGAAAGCCGCGTCCACCGCTTCGACATCTCCGGTTTTCCAACGCACCGCAATGTTGCCCGGAACGGCCTCGGCAAGTACCGGCGCCGTCGACGCCAGGGCCTGGTCCGGCGTGATCACGGCGGCAAGCGGGGCGTAGTCAACCTGGACCAACGCCGCCGCATCGAGCGCCTGGTCCACCGTCTCGGCGATCACCAGGGCCACCGCCTCGCCCACATGCCGGACGCGGTCCACAGCCAGGAGCGGCTGGGGCAGAAAGGCGAAGGGCTCGCCTGTCTTCGGGTTCGCCTGAACCGTCGGCATCAGGGGGTTGAGCCCGGCCGCGGCGACATCTTCTGCGGTCAGCACCGACAACACCCCCGGCGCCGCCCGAGCCGCCTCGACATCGATTCCTGCAATGCGGGCATGCGCATGGAGCGAGCGCACGAAGACCGCGTGGCACACAGCTTCGAAGACGAGGTCATCCAGATAGGCGCCCCGGCCGGTCAGGAACGCGGCATCCTCCCGGCGCTTGGGCGCATCGCCGATACCGGCGCCGGGTCGCGGCGATGCCGTGCTCACCACTCGATCTCGCCGCCGTCGTAGCGCAGGAACCGGCCGGTCATCTCCGGCGTCAGGCCGGCGATGACGCTACGCAGCCCAGCGACGCTTTCGGAAACCGGGATGCCGTTGCCCTTGCGAGTCTCGGTCGCCACCGATCCCGGATGCATCACAACGGCAACGATGCCGCGCGGCGCGAAGTCGATGGAAACGCTTTTCGCCACCATGTTCAGTGCCGCCTTGCTGCACCGATAGGCGTAGTGACCGCCGGAGCCGTTGTCGCCGATCGACCCGGACCTTGTGCCGATGAACACCATCAGCCGTTTCTCGCTCGCCGCGACATGATCCTCGAAGGCACCGGCGACATAAGCGGGCGCCACGGCGTTGATCCGCATGACCCGGGTGAACTCATCGATATCCGGCAGCATTAGTGTGCCCGGTCCATCCGGCGCGAAGGTGGCGGCATTGTTGATCAGGAGGTCGATCGCCTCGCCGCGAAGGGTCTTAGCCAGCGCCTGAAGCGCCGCCACATTGGACACATCGAGGCGATGGAATCGGACGCCGGCCCCTAGCGCGTCCAGCTTGGGCCGGCTGTCCTCCTCAAGACAGACGGCGTGCACCCGCCATCCGTCCGCGGCGTATTGGCGGGCCAACTCGAAGCCGATACCATAGTCGCATCCGGTGATCAGAGCCGTGGCCATCGGTCCCTCCGACTTGGGTCTGGTTGCGCAACCGCGCCCATCCTACACGCCCCATTCCATGCTAGGCAGTCCGACATGACCACCAATGCGATTTCAGAGATCATCCAGTTCTGGCACGGGCCGGCGCTCGACAGTCCGGAAGCCGCCTCCGGCCGCCGGGACTGGTGGTACAGGGGCGGCGAAGCGGTGGACGACGAAATCCGCGCGCGTTTTGGAGATTTCGTCGAACGCGCCCGTGACGGCGGCCTCTCCGATTGGGGCGACACGGCGGAAGGGTCGCTGGCGCTGATTCTGCTGCTCGACCAGTTCACCCGGAACATCTACCGCAACACGCCCGATGCCTATTCCGGTGACAAACTGGCTTTCGAAATCGTCTCTTCGGCCATCCGGCGCGATCTCGACAAGACCCTGCATCCGGTCTCGCGGATCTGGCTTTATCATCCGTTCCACCACTCCGAGGACGTGGTGGCCCAGGATACCGGCATCACCATTCAGAAAGCGTTGAAGCGCCAGGGCCCGGCCCCATGGCGGCCCTATATCGACCGCAGCATCAAGGGTTGGACCCGACACCGGGATATCGTCGCCCGGTTCGGACGCTTCCCGCACCGCAACCATGTTCTGGGCCGCCCCTCCTCGCGCAAGGAAGCCGCGTTCCTCGCCAGGAACGGCGAGTCCTTCGGCCAAGGCCCGAAACGCGCGAAGGACCCGAAGGGTTAGATACAAGCACATCGTCCCTTCGCGCCTATCGACCCCAAGCTCTATTCTATCGCCCCCCTCGGTACACTGACCCACAGCGGAATCTCGTAGATTTGCATCTCATCGGGTGAGGTTGTGGCCCATTGCAGACGACGTTGAGCTCCTGCTTGCGCAGGAGCGACGAAAGAAGATGAAACGTTTCCACCCCGTCGCCCCAGCGAAAGCTGGGGCTCGCGGCAAACGACGCTGAGCTCTCGCCTCTGCAGAACTCGCGATGGACTCCGGAAACCGGCTTTATTGAGTCGGCAGCCACATCAAAGCGATTCCGCCTCGGCCACCACGACCCGGCCCTCCTCCGGATAGACCGTGACGATCTCGCCGGTCTTGATCAGCTTGGTCACGTCGCCATCCTCGAAGCGGTCGACCATCGCTAGGTCCGCCAAGGCCGCGCCCTGGGCCAGGATGGTGTTCGCCGCGTTGAACAGGATGGCTTTCGGCACGATCCCGCGCGCCTTCATCTCGTACAGCATCCAGGCCGTGGCGACGCCGCCCTTGGCGGTATTCATGACCAGGATCTTGCCGTCATAGGATTGCCCGGCAAGCGCATGCTGGGGCCGCGAGAACACCCCCCTGATCCGGTCGAGATCGTAGCGGGCGGAGAAATTGTCGCTTGCCACCAGGGCCTCTCCGGTGACGACACCACCGATCCCCACATGGCATTTCAGCTCCCGGCTTGCGGATTTCCCGTTCATTGGACAACCTTTCCCCGCACCGCCGACTCGATGCATTTCTCCATCGAGGCAAGCGACGGCTTGTAGCCGTAGCCGCCCAGGATGTTCACGATCTTGGCCGAGTTCGACAGCAACCGGGTCCAGCCGTTAGCCTCGCCGATCTCGCGGGCATATTGCTGGTAGAAGCAGGTTCCGCGCAGCACCAGCCCGCCGAACTGCTCAATCGTGGCATTGAAGCCCATGCGCTGTGCGTCGGCATACACCGTCGGCGAGGTGCAGACGATGAGGTCCGTCTCCGGGTGCCGCCGGCGCCCTTCGCAAAGCGCGGCAACATCCCGCATCTCCACGATCGAGAGCTGCGGCGCGGCAAAGACCACCACATCGACCTTCTCGCCGGCACCGCCGAAATCGGAACGCAAGGCCGCCATATCCGCCGGCGTGATCTCACGCACCGGTAGGCCCTCACCGCCCACCGCCGACAGGGTCGATGCATCAGGGGTTATGCCGATCATGTGGAAAAGCGGGGTCGAGCCGTGGCTCGCCATCGCCGCGCCAAGATGCTTCATCTGATCCGAGGTCGGCGCCCTCTCGATCCCCTCGATCACCGGGATTTCCCAGTAGGATCCGGCCAGACGGCCGATTACCGCGCCCAGCACGCCCCAATCACTCAGGTCCCCTGGTTGTTCGCGCACGACGAAACGGCACGTCGCGCGCCTGTGCCGGTCGAGATGCAAACCGTAACGCGGGGTGCGCCCGGTCAGTCCGGCGGCAAGCGCCGAGGGCCCGCCCTCGAAATTCGAGCGGGCGCCGCAGACGCTGTTGGAATAGATCACCACCCCAGTGTCGCCATAGGCGAGATGATCGCCAAATACGGGTGGCATGATGGTCTGATAGTTGACGCAAGTGTCGGTCATCAGGATCCCCAGCGCCTCGCAGGCGGCGATGAACCGGCGTTCCAGAGCCGCCATTTCCTCGGTCTGGCCGATCGGATCGTAGCAGGTAAGGTCGACGCCCCTCGGATCGGTGATCATCGGCACCCGCACCCGGCGTTCTTCGGCGGGCAGAACGGCGAAGCCTTCCACGAAGGCGACTCCCGCCTCGCCCAGGGATTCGGGGTCCGCCATCATGTGCGCCTGGCTGACGGCGACCATGTCCTCGGCGTCGAACATGCGGCCGACTTTCAATTGATGATCAAGCGCCCATTGCCGCGCCGGCCCCAACGCGCCCGCGAGCATGGCTTTTTCTTCATCGTCCAACCGCATTCGCTGGTCTCCGGTCGTCAAATTTAAACAAAATGCCCGATATTTTGAAAACAAGTGTACCAAAATGGGTTATATCGCCGATAATCCTCTGTGGGCTTTGCCGCAAGCCCGTCCCGACTCTGCCTTCAATTTCGAGGGGCATCGGAATTGCTGGTGTGCGCGGGACGCGATATTGGATAGAAAGGACCAGGGGGATAGAGCGGGGAAGCTGAGAGAACGGGGAATTTTCGGGAACGGTGCAATCAATGAATGACGAAAAGCAAGAAAACACCGAAATCGCCAAAGAGACCGAGAACACCTCGGAAGTAAAGATCATTCACGTCCAGACCCGGTTTGCCGCCATGGCAGGCCGAAAGGGCGGGATGGCGCGCGAGGAGGCCGTCGAACGCGCCGAAACCTTTGTTGAGAAGGTCGAGGAGAAGTATCCGGATTGGGTCGACGCGGACATGCGGTCGCTGGTCGAGA
This sequence comes from Alphaproteobacteria bacterium, assembly GCA_038146985.1. Classification (GTDB taxonomy): domain Bacteria; phylum Pseudomonadota; class Alphaproteobacteria; order Thalassobaculales; family Thalassobaculaceae; genus JADHLJ01. The sequence goes on along the minus strand of JAYQSQ010000001.1, from coordinate 323,207 downwards.
TCGTCGCGCGTATCAAAACAGAGGGCGGATTCACCCAGGAGACTTATGATCTGGCCTATCGCGGTGCCTGCCGGGTACGCGACCTCGGCGGAACCTTCGGTTACGACCTGACGACCAAGGTCGGCGACAGCCTGTGCGAGTTGATCTTCCGCCTGGCCGAGGGGGAGCTGCATAGCCAGGACGCGCTGGACACTCACATGAATGCTCTCAAGCTGGTGTGCACGCCGCAGTTCCGAGGGGTACCGGTCGCATCCCTGAAGGATCTCACCGACAGTTCGGCGAAACTCGTGAACAAGTACCCGGATCCGGACGCCGCCCTGAAACGGGCCGAAGCCGAACGACGCGCCAGTCTGGTGAAACCGGAATAGCCCGACTCCGGGTCTCTCCTCCACTTTGGAGTCAACGATGAACCTGGACCCGGACCGTCTCACGCTATTCGGGAGCTTTACCTCCAGTTCCAGTTTCAAACCGATGATGTTCCTGGCGCTGTCCGGCCTGCCGTTCTCGTTCCGGACCGTCAATCTGAAATACGGCGCCCAAAAGGAAGACTGGTATCTCGCGATCAACCGCTACGGCCAGGTTCCGGCCCTCGCGCATCGGGGGCTGATCGTGGTGCAGTCCAACATCATTCTCGATTACCTCTCCCGAGAGACCGGGTGCTTCCTCGCGGCAAGCGAACAAGATCAGTGGCGCGCCCGGGAATGGCTCTCGTGGGAGGCCGACGCGATCACAAACGTCGCCAAGGTCCGCCACTACAACCGTTTCCGAAAGGTCGATCCGGCGGTTATGGACTACTTCACCCCGCTTGCCGAAAGCTCCCTTGATGTCGTCAACAGCGCGCTGCAGGGCCGCGACTGGCTCGTCGGGGACCGTTGCACGATCGCCGATCTCGGCTGTTGGGGACGCATGGTCTTCATGGCCGAGGGCGGCCTCGAAATCACGCGCTGGCCGAATATCGAAAGGTGGTCGAAAAGCATCGCCGCGATGCCGGGATACGATCATCCCTACAGCCTGATCCCCAAGAAGGACCGGGAATTCGATCCGGATTGACCGAGTTTACCGGGCGTCCTCCAGCACCATCGCCGCGCATTTCTCGCCGATCATGATGGTCGGCGCATTGGTGTTGCCGGCGACGATGGACGGCATGATCGAGGCATCCGCCACCCTGAGCCCGGCGACCTTGTGGACCCTGAGGCGTGCATCGGTGGCGCTGTCGATGGCGTCCCCCATGCGGCAGGTGCCCATGGGGTGGAAATTGGCGATACCGCGAGCCCGGACATCCTCCAGCAGGTCGTCCTCGCTCGCCACCGCCGGGCCCGGCAGGACCTCCTCCACCATGTAGTCTTTCAGCGCCGGTTGGCGGGCGATTTCACGGCACTTGCGCATACCGAACAGGATCGCCTGCTTGTCGTATTCGCTGCGCAGGAAGTCGTAGCTGATTGCCGGCGCGTCGAGCGGGTCCGGACTCTTGATCCGGACGGTACCGTCGCAATCCGGGCGCAGATGCACCGGACTAAGCGTAAAGGCGGAAAACGGGAACGGGATCACCTCGGTCGCCGTGCGCGACTTGGCCGCCCAGTTGAACATGTTGATCTGAATATCCGGGCGTTCCAGGCGCGGATCGGAGCGCAGGAAGGCTCCGGCGCAGATCCCGGTGCTGGTCAGCGGTCCCGACTGCAGCAGCACATATTGGGCGCCCGCGATCAAGCGGCGCGGCAGGCTGTTGGCAAGGTCGTTGCCGGTTACCGGCTTAGCGCAACGGAAGGCGAGATAGGTGTTGAAGTGATCCCGCAGATGCGCGCCGACTCCGGCCAGTTCGGCCTTCACCTCGATCCCCATTTCGCGCAGGAGGTCGCCCGGCCCGACACCGGAGAGCTGCAGCAACTGAGGCGAGCCGAAGGTCCCGCCGGAGACGATAACCTCGCGCCGGGCGCGCGCGGTCTTGATGCCCGCCGGCGTCTGGAACTCGATCCCAACCGCCCTGCCTTCCTCGATCAGGACCCGACGGGCATGGGCACCGGTCTCGATGTGCAGGTTGCGCCGCCCCTTGGCGGGGCCGAGATAGGCCCTGGCAGAGCTCCAGCGGCGTTTGTTGGTGGCGGTGAATTGGTAAAAGCCGGCGCCTTCCTGCTCCGGGCCGTTGAAATCCCGGGTCGCGGGAATGCCGGACTCGACGGCGGCGGCGATCATCGCGCTCGGCAGGTCCCAGGGCGTCGGCACGTCCGAGACCCGGAGCGGTCCGCCGACACCATGCAGATCGTCGGCGCCGCGCGCGTTGTCTTCGGCCTTCTTGAAGAACGGCAGTACCGAGTCCCAATCCCAGCCGACCAGCCCGCGCTGGCGCCACTCGTCATAGTCGCCGGGTTGGCCCCGGATATAAATCGTCCCGTTGATCGAACTGCTGCCGCCGAGCACCTTACCGCGCGGCTGGTACAGCCGGCGGTTATTGAGGGCCGGAACCGGCTCGGACTCGAACTTCCAGTTCACCGATTTATCGATATAGACCTTGGCGAAGCCGATCGGGATATGGATCCAGGGATTGGTATCCGGCGGCCCCGCCTCCAACAGCAGCACGCTGTAGGTCCCCGATTCACTCAGGCGCGAGGCAACGGCGCAGCCGGCGGAACCGGCGCCGCTGACGATGAAATCAAAGACCGCGCCGTCCTCAATCATGACTCAACTCCATTGCGGATCCGTCCCGCCGAAACATGGCAGATTCAAGGAAAAACGCCTGGGCAGAGGCGCTATTCGCCGAGCATCCTGTAGCGGAACCCGTCACCCGGAGCGCTGATCACATGCCCCATGGTCGGCGAGGCGAAATGCGCCGGGCACAGCAGGGTGCTGGTATCGGCGACACGCTCCAGCATGGCGGTCCGGGTCTTCGCGGAGAGGTCCGGATTCTCGCAGGCGCGGCAGGACCAGTCCGGGCGAACAAGCTGCAGCGGATGGTGGATCACATCACCGGTCATCAGCGCGGTCTCGCCGGCCGATTTCAGGTTCAGCATCACGTGGCCGGGCGTATGGCCGGGCGATGGTTCGATCCACATGCCGTCGTCGATCTGATGGTCGTCCTCGACGATCACCGCCTGTCCCGCCTCGACGATGGGGAGCACGCTGTCGGCGAAGACCTGGGGCACCGGCACGTTCTCCTTGTTGTCGTGACGGGACTTCCAGGCCTCATACTCCTTGCGCGAAAAGATGTATTTGGCGTTCGGGAAGGTCGGCACCCAGCGGCCGTCCACCAGCTTGGTGTTCCAGCCGACATGGTCGACATGCAGATGGGTGCACAGCACGAAGTCGATCTCTTCCGGCTTCACGCCGGCGTCTTCCAGGGTCTTCAGATACGGCAGGTCCTGCATGTGCCAGCTCGGCCGCGCCGGACGTTCCTTGTGGTTGCCGACGCAGGTATCGACCAGGATGTTGTGATGCGCGGTCTTGATCACATAGGACTGGATGCAGAGCGTGACCATCATCGTCGCCGGGTCGATGAACCGCGGCATTAGCCAGTCCCGGTGCTTCTCGACCACGGCCATCTCGCATTTCGGGAAGAACGACTGCACTTCGAAAATCGGCACCTCGCTCTCGACGACACGCCTGATTTCCAGGTTTCCGAGCTTATGCATGGTCCGTCCCTCCCCGTGGGCATGGTTGTTCGTTGCTTGGAAGGTAGCACCTCGGACCGGTGGGAGCGAGGTGAAGACGGGAAGCGGGCGAACTTAGCGGAACCGTGGAATCGGTTGCGAATACGGCACACTGATCTTGAACGACGGGCGCGTCTCCATGCGATCGGAAAAGGCCGCCAGGTTCGGATGGGCCGCGCGCCACTCAATGGTGCCGGCGCGCACGCCGATATAGCCCAGGGCACAGGCCGCCGCGATATCGGCGATCCCCAACCGCCCGCCAAGAAACCACTCCTTGTCGCCCAACAAATAGGACAGCCGGGCCAGTCCCGCCAGAATTTTGGCCCGCTGGCGGGCAACCCAATCGGTACTGCGCAGTTCCGGTTCCCGGTTGCCCTCGAGCGCGATCAGCACGATGGCATCGCAAATGCCGTCGGCCAGCACTTCGATCTTACGGTGTTCGAGCCTCGCCATCGGGTCAGCGGGCAGCAGCGGCGGCTCGGGATGGACGAGTTCGAGATACTGGACAATCACCGAACTGTCGTGAATCGCCTCGCCGTCATCCAGGAGCAGAATTGGAATTTTTCCCAGCGGATTGCTGGCGGGCGCGACCGTGTCCGGAGCCCAGGGAACGTCCATGATAATTTCATGCGCGATGCCCTTCTCATTCAGCGCGACCCGCGCCTTGCGGGCATAGGGGCTTGGGCTGGCTATGACGAGTTTCATCATTCCTCTCGTGGCAGGCCTGGCAAGCTCAGCGATGAAGCCTGTCTAATGCGCGAGCATGACCGGCAGACGCGCTTCACGCAGGATGTCGCGGGTTGCGCCTCCGAACATGACCTGGGTAATGCGGCTTTGGGTATAGGCCCCCTTCAGCAGCAGATCGGCGCCGAGTACATGGGTCTCGTGCAGGATCTGATAACCGTACTCGTGCTTTGCCTTGCCGGTAGCGTGCAGATGCACCGGCACGCCGTTCGCGGCGAGGTTGTCGCACAAGGCGGCGGCATCGGGACCGTCGACGAACCAGTCCTCGATCGAGATCACATGCACCTCTCGCGCCTGACGGAGAATGTCCATGGCATGGCTGATCAGACGGGCGGTTTCGCTGCTTCTGTTCCAGGCGATCGCGATCGACTCGCCGACCGCGCCCGACCAGTCGCGCGGCGACAGCAGCATCGGCCGGCCGCTATCGAACAAGAGCTGCTCCATCGCCGTCGCCGCGTTCCCCGCCAGAGCTTCGCGGGAGACGATGGAGAGGTCATACACCCTCGATACCCGGCCGAGTTCGCGCCACGATGTCAGTGGCTGATCCTTGACCCTGAACCGGGTCCGGCCCCACGACATCCCCAGGGACTCCAACTGCGCGTCGACGGCCATCTGGGCCCGCTCGACGTCGTCGGCGACGGCGCCCGCGGGACTTGAATAGCTGGTCAGCCCCCAACTCATCGGGTCCACGACGTGGTCGTCGGTACGCGGCTGGTAGAGCTGCACGCGAAGTTTGGCATCGAAGGCCGTCGCGATCGACAAGGCCGTGCCGTAGGGAAGCAGCGGAATGCCCTCCGCCGACGCTGGAAGCAGAAGTCGTTTCATGGCAACCAATCCCCCCTTGGTCCCGCCAATATTCTTATGCCGGATCGCCCCTACGCACCCTATGGCGAGCCGGTATCGGTGCCCGAGCCGTCCGCGTGCCTTTCGGTCGAACCGGCGGAAGTCCCCCGGTACTGCTCGAGCGCCGGATCCGCCTCTTTCTTTTCACCAAAATAGACCGTCTGATGCGGGAACGGAATTTCGATCCCGAGAGCATCGAAACGATGCTTGATCCGGCGGTAGAACTCGCGGCGCACGCTGAACTGCATCATCGGCTTGGTCTTGATCTTGGAGCGGATCACCACGGCGCTATCGCCCAGTTCGTGAACGCCCATGATCTCAAGCGGCGCCAGGATCCGTTCGCGGTAGACCTCGTCCTGGCAGATCTCCTCCCCGATCTCGGCCAGAACCGCCGAGACCACATCCGTGTCCTCGCCATAGGCGACGCCGATATCCAGGACCGCGAAGGCGAAATCCTTGGCGTAGTTCTCGACCGACGTCACATCGCCGAACGGAACCGTGTGCACCACACCGGCGACATCGCGCAGCTTGATGGTCCGGATCGACAGATCCTCCACCACGCCGGAATGACCGCCCACGGTGACGAAGTCGCCGACGGCGATGGTGTCCTCGATCAGGATGAACAAGCCGGTGATCACGTCGCGGACCAGCGCCTGCGAACCGAACCCGATGGCGAGGCCGACAACCCCCGCGCCGGCCAGAAGCGGAGCGATCTGCACACCGATCTCAGCAAGAATGATCAGACCGCCGAAGATCACCAGGGCGATCAGGATGGCGCGGCGCAACAGCGGCAGCAGGGTCTTCGCCCGGCTGCCGGGCGCGCGTTGGACGCCGTCGACCGTCACCGGAGTCAGCGCCCGGGCGATCGCGCCCGACGCCAGTTCCCAGACCAGTACACCGGCCAGAATGACGAGCAGGATGGTGCCGCCGCTCTTCAGGATCGCCCCGCGCCACCCAACCGGCAGAGCCTCGAGAAGCCCGATGTCCCAGCCGACCAGAATGGCGATTACCACGCCGATCGAAAGCAGGATGTCGATCACCCGCTTCAGGACCGGACGGTACAGATTGCTACGCTCGCGCAGCCCCGGAAACCGGGCGTCGAGTTCCGGGTCCAGCGCGAAGACCCGCATCAAGACACGGTCGAGGAAAATCGAGATCACGACCGCCACCACGATCGCTGCCGCACTGACGCCGGACGCTCTCACGAGATAGAAGAATCCGTCCTTCTCCCCGGAGACGAATATCCCAAAGACCACCAGAACATAGATCAAGGCCAGGATGTGCCAGATATCGGCACTCCGGCGCCGGGTGATGCTTGCGTCCGTTCCCCTGATCCAGCCCGCGACGGCATCCCGGGATTGCATGATGAGAACGATCACCATTCCAGCGAAAACCACCGCGGAAAGGATCTCGATGGCATGCGCGCCCGCCGGGCTCGCTCCTAGCGGAACCGCGATATGCGACAACGCTACGCCCAGGGTCGCCACCCACGCCAGGCGCTTGACCCAGAGATAGAGATAGGCCGCCGTCACCGAGGCAAGCGGCAAGGGACGCAGGCCCTCGGCATGGGGCGCTAGCAAAAGCCGGGCGAAAACCCCGATCGCGGTCAGGCCCGCGATGGCCTGGATGACGAATTCCGCCATCTGCCGCGACTGCGGTGACCGGTCCAGCAAGGCCAGCGCGGCATAGCCCGCGGCGAGGACCGCCGCCACATTCGCCAGTTCAAGGACCCCGCGCGCGAGCCCCGTGAAGATGCGGCCGCGAAGATCCTCCGGCACGTTATCCCGCAGCCGGCGCGTGGCCCCGCCCAGCAAGCGCCCGGCGATCAGCCGCGCCAGCAACGCGACAATAACAGGCAGCAGGAGCCCGCCGGTGAACGCCTCGAGCCAAAAATCCCGTCGCTTGCGGTCGGTGACCTGGGTTTCGAACCACACCGGGAGCTCGAGGATCTCCGCGAAGGCATTCGCCACGTCCTGCGCAATGCCAAGGAGGCGCTCGGTTTGCTGATCCGCGACGGCAGCGAACTTCTCGTCGAGATGCGCATCGTCGGATGTGTCCGGCATGCCGTCCGAGCCGGCCGATTTGTTAAGGGTCTCCAGATGCTTGATGAGGTCGTCGCGCCGCGCGTCGTCCTTCAGGATTTCGACCAGACTGCCGATGATTTCCTTGTCGGTGAGCTTTTGCTCCGCCGCGTCGCCGGGCGACTGGGCGCGCGCCTCCGGCAGACCTGTAACAAGCCCCGCCGACGCGATGGCGGCGACGATCAAAACCGCCAACAGGATTCGTATGGAAACTCGCAAAACAGCCTTCCCGCGCCGCCATGACTTCCTTGCCGAGCCAAAAAAGAATGACGCGACACGTCACGATCATAAACAGTCGCACTGGCTGGTGAAACCGTATCCGAGACGCGGATTTCAGTGGCGCCTCTATTCCGGAACGACGATCGGCTCCAGCGGTGTCTTGCCGAGCACGAGGTCGGACCCTTTCTCGCCGATCATCATCGCGCCGGCGTTAAGGTTCGCCGACAGCATCGTCGGCATGATCGACGCATCGATGACCCGCAACCCCTCCAGCCCCTTGACGCGCAAGTGGTCATCGACGACCGCGGTCGGGTCGCTGTCTGGTCCCATACGGCAGGTGCCCATGACGTGGTATGTGCTGCTGCCCCAGTGGCGGGCCGCCTCCAGCAGTTCGTCGTCGCTTTGGACCTGGGCGCCGGGATACTCCTCCTCGCCGAGATAGGGTTTCATCGCCTCGGTATGCATGAGCTTGCGCGCGAGCTTCATGGCCTCGACGGTGATCCGCCGATCCTCCTCGGCCTCAAGATAGTTGGGCTGGATGACCGGCTTGTCGAACGGATCGGCGGCACGCGCCCGGATATAGCCGAGGCTCTCCGGCCGGTGCTGCCAGGCCGCCACCGTGAAGCCGGGATAGTCGGCCAGCATGCCGTGGGCGCCGAGCTTGTAGCTGGCCGGCGTGAAGATGAACTGGATGTCGTTGCTTCTGGTCGCCGGATCCGTGTGCCAGAAGCCGTAGACCATCGAAGGGTTGAGATTGACGATGCTCTTGGCGCCGACGAAGTACTTCACCACCTCGGCGGCCAGCCGAAGCCCCTTGGCGCGTTCGTTGATGGTCTCGATATTGCGGACCCGCGCACTGAAGCGGGGGGCGTAGTGATCCCGAAGGTTCTCGCCGACGCCGGCAAGCGCATGCCGCACCTCGATCCCGAGCGAATTCAGCAGATCCGCCGGGCCGATCCCCGAAACCTGCAGCAGATGCGGCGAGTTGACGGTGCCGCCGGACAGGATGACCTCCCGGTTGGCTCGCACCTCCATCGCCTGGCCGCCGCGCCCGCCCTTGGAATACTCGACGCCGACCGCCCGCTTGCCGTCCAGGACGATCCGGGTCGCGAACGCATTGGTGCGCACTGTCAGGTTCGCCCGCCCGCGCGCCGGTTTCAGAAAGGCACGTGCTGTGCTGACTCTTCGGCGGTTGTGGGTTGTGCGCTGGACATAGGAAATGCCCTCCTGACGCTCGCCGTTGTAGTCCTTGTTGCGCGGGATGCCGAGCTCGCCCGCGCCATCCATGAAGATCTCGCACAGGGGGTGGGAATAGTTGAGGTCGTTCACCTGCAGATTGCCCTCGCGCCCCCGGAAGGTGTCGTCCCCCTCGCCGATCCGCTGCTCGCACCGCTTGAAATACGGCAGCACATCCGCATAGCCCCAGCCCCGGTTGCCGCGCTGGGCCCAGCTGTCATAGTCCATGCGTTGGCCGCGGTTGTAGATATGGCCGTTGATCGAGCTCGAACCGCCCAGGGTCTTGCCGCGCGGCACATCGATCACCCGGCCGGCGGTCCAATGGCTTGGCTCGGCCTGGAACATCCAGTTCACGTTGGGGTTCGCCAGGGTCTTGATGAAACCGGCGGGGATATGGATATAGGGGTTCCAGTCCGGCGGCCCGGCCTCCAGGAGGCACACGCTGTGCTTGCCGTCGGCGCTCAGCCGGTTGGCCAGGATGCAGCCCGCCGAGCCCGCTCCGACGATCACATAATCAAAACTGTCCGCCATGATCCGCCTCCCCGATCCACACCGCAAAATACCACAGGCGCGGGCGGCTTGAACCGCGCGCCGCCCCCTGCCGGCGGTTAACAGCCACCTGCTCGCGACACCGCGGTCCTGGATCCAGCCGACCGCCGCTCACACTGGCCTAGCCGAATCGTTCCCGTCACGCCTCGAAACGGAAAGGATCGGGCACGCTAAGGGAGCAAAAGAACAAGGGTGTTCGAATTTCGACCGGATCTGATTTTTCCTTCATTTTCAATGAGATAATTTCCATATTTGCATCACACTGATGCCCCGAATCCTCTCGGGAGACGGGAACGATTCGTGCCAGCATCGCCGCGCTGTCGATATCGCGCCGCGCATCGGAGAGACGCCATGAACCCCGACATCTTCGTCCTGCATGAGAACCCGGAATGGCTTCCGCCCTTCGCCGGTGCGTTTGAGAAACGCGGCATCCCGTTCCAGGACTGGAACCTGGTGGCGCAGTCCGTCGATCTGTCGGCGCCGCCGCCGGAAGGGATCTTCTACAACCGGATGAGCGCGTCCTCGCATACCCGTGGCAACCGGTTTTCCCCGGAACTGACCAGCGTGGTCCTGTCCTGGCTGGAAGGCCATGGCAGGCGGGTGGTGAACTCCTCGCGCGCGCTGCAGCTCGAGCTGAACAAGTCGGCGCAGGTGGCCCGGCTCAAGGCTTGCGGCGTGCCGGTGCCGCGCACCATCGCCGCCGTCGGGACCCAACAGGCACTGGACGCCGTCGACGCCTTCGCGCCCGGACCGGTCATCGTCAAGCCGAACCGTGGCGGCAAGGGCCTGGGGGTTCGGCTGCTCGAGGATCTCAGCGTCCTGCGCGAACTGATCCTGGAAGACGGTCTCGCGCCCTCGGTGGATGGGGTCATCCTGTTTCAGCAGTATATCCGTCCCCTGGACGGCAGGATCACCCGCGCCGAGTTCATCGGCGGGCGCTTCCACTACGCGGTCAGGATCGACACCTCGATGGGCTTCGAGCTGTGCCCCGCCGATGTCTGTGCCGTCGAGGGCGGTCCGCCGGCGCCGAGCTTCACCATCGTCGACGATATCGACGCCGGCCTGAAGGCGCGGCTGGAACGGTTCCTGGCGATGAACGGCATCGAAATGGCCGGGATCGAGTTTTCGGCCGGCGCAGACGGCACGCCGTATGTGTATGACGTGAACACCAACACCAACTATAATGCTGAGGCCGAGGCGGCTGCGGGACGGAACGCGCCCCAGGCGCTCGTCGATTATCTGATCGCCGAGCGGAACAGACTCTACGGCCGCCTGGCGGCCTGAACGGAGGGATGCGATGGCCCGGGTACGCGACGTTGAGATCGATGAAGTTCCGGACGACGCCAAACCGATCTACCAGCGCTACGTGACCGAATACGGCCCGTTCCAGAACCAGGCCAAGGTCTTCGCGCACCGGCCGATCGCGCTCAAGCACATCATGGGCATGCTGCTGGAGATGTCGGACAACCCGATCCTCGACAAGCGGTATCTGGAAATCGCGATCGTCACCGTCTCCGAGATCAACAAATGCGAGTATTGCGTGGCACATCACGGCCCGAAGCTGATGGCCCACGGCCTGCCCCGCGAGACCGTCGCGGCGATCCTGGAGCCGGACTGTCCGGGACTGGACGAGGTCGACCGCCTCGTCCGCGACTATGCCGCCCAGGTCACACGGGACCACAACCGGGTGCGGGACACGCTATTCGACCGGCTGCGCGAGCATTTCTCGGAAGCGCAGATCGTCGAGCTGACCCTCAGGATCACGCTCTGCACATTCTTCAACAAGTTCAACGATGTGATGCAGCTCGACATGGAAGACGCCGCATCGGCCTGGGCCGCCGAATAAGCGCTCCGTTACCGGGAAATCCGTTCGGCAATGGCGATGATCCGGTGCATGTCGCGCAGCACCGGCTTTTCGATCAGCTTGCCGTCCACTACCACAAGGCCGGTATCCGCGTCCTTGAAGGCCTGGATGATCCGACGGGCATGGGCGATCGAAGCTTCATCGGGCGTGAACACCTCGTTCAGGATTCCGATCTGCTTCGGATGGATAGAGCCTTTGCCGCTGAAGCCAAGGTCGCGGACCAGTTCCGCCTCGCGGCGCATGCCATCGGGATCATCGAGATCGAGATAGGGCACGTCGATCACGTCGAGCCCCTGCCCCGCCGCCGCATGCACGATCCGCGAACGGGCATAGAGCAGCGGCTCATAGGCATTCCTGCAACGCAGCTCTGCTGCCATGTCGACCCCGCCAAAGAACAGCGCGTCGATACGGGGGCTCGACCTGGCGATGTCATAGACCGCTTCCAGCGCCGCGTTGGTCTCGATGATCACATGCAGGCGCGTCGGATGCCCGCGCTCGGTCAGCAGGTTGTCCAGCCAGACCACCTCGTCCGGCGTGCGCACCTTCGGCAGCATCAGCGCCGGCGGCGGCGTGTCGGTCGCCAGCACGGCCTGCACGTCGGCCAGCCCGAAAGCCTCGCGCAGACAGTTGATCCGCACGATCCGCTCCACCCCGTCATCGGCCTGCGGCTCGGCGAACAGCGCCATGGCGTTACGCCGAGCCGCGTCCTTGTCCTTCGGCGCGATCCCGTCTTCGAGTTCCACGCACACGATATCGGTGCCGCTGGCCAGGGCCTTCGGGAACATCTCGGGCCGCAAGCCCGGCGAGAAGATGAAGCTGCGGCGGGGACGGACGATGCGTTCAGTGGTCATGGGAGGCCTTGTTGTTTCAATTTCTCGGTCGTCGTCCCCGCGCAGGCGGGGACCTCGTACCTTTGTCTTACATTGTCATTGGATTCTTGCATCTTTCTGAGGTCCCCCCCCGCGGGGACGACGCGGAATGGCGATACGCAGGCCCACGCATTTCCTCCGGCCAACCCGTCACCGCGTCTTCGGGATCTCGACCCCGGCCATCTTCTCCAATGTCTTCGCCAGTTCCGTCAGGTCCGCGTCGCGGCCGACCTCGGCGATGCATTGCATGAACAGGGTCCGGATGTTGGTGCCGAGCCACATGGGCGTCTGGTAGGCCTCGGCCTCGCGGCGCCAGAGCTCGAGATCCTTTTCGATGATGTACATGGCGCCGCCATAGTCGAAATTCCGGTTCAGCACATGGTTCGGGATCTTGGTCTCGGTCGCGCTGTTGCGGCCGGAGGACGCGTTGATCACCGCCAGCATCTGCTCTGGGTCGAGTCCGGCCTTGGCTCCCAGGGTCATCGCCTCCAGCGCCACCGACAGATTGCCGAAGGAGATGATGTTGTTGACCAGCTTCATGGTCTGTGCCGCGCCGGGCTTGTCGTTGAGATAGACCAGCTTGCCGGAGATCGCCTCCAGCGCCGGCTTCAGCGCCTCGAAGGTCGCCTTGTCGCCGGAGCACATGATCCCGAGGGTTCCCGCCTCGGCGCCGGGAGGGCCACCGGAGATCGGGGCGTCGAGGAAGGCCTTGCCGGCCTCGCCCATGCGCGCCGCTGTCTCGCGGGAATAGGCGCTTCCGGTGGTCCCGAGGTTGACGAAGGCCTTGGCCCGCTTGCCGCTGACGGCGCCGTCGGCCCCGGTCGCCACCGCCTCCGCCGCGCCGAGGCTGGGCATACAGGCGAGAACGAAGTCGCTGGCCTCCGCCACCTCCCGGGCCGACCCCACGACGGTCGCGCCGCGCTGGGCCAGGATCGCGGTCTTGGTCGCATCGGTGTCGCAGACCACCAGATCGTGTCCGGCATTCGCCAGATTGACCGCCATCGGTCGCCCCATGGCCCCTAGCCCGATGAAACCGATTTCCATATCCGCCCTCCCCTTGCAAGGCGCCGCGCGCCGACGATCAGCCGTCCCAGCTTCGCGCAGAACCGCGCCGGCACCAAGCGGCGCGTGGGCAAAACCCTGTCTTTGATAACTCCGGGATAACTCCGGTCCCGGCATCGACAGGCCGGCATCGGCTGACTACTCTGCCGCGATTGCGGATCCCAGGAGAGCCCCCGAAATGGCGAAGCAGACCGTCGCGGCCGTGATGGCCGACATGTTCAAGGCCTATGGCGTCACCCACGTCTTCTATCTGCCGGCGGTGCTGCGCCGGATGCTGATGGAGCTTGAGAAGCGCACCGGGATCAAGCGCATCCACGCCCATTCCGAGGCCGGCGCGGTCTATATGGCCGACGGCTATGCCCGCGCCACCGGGCGGCCCGGTATCTGCATGGCCCAGATCGTCGGCGCGCTCAACCTCTGCGCCGGGCTGCGCGATGCCCATCTCGCCAAGGCGCCGGTGATCGCGCTCACCGGCGGGCGCGAGGCCGACCATCGTGACCGCTGGGCCTATCAGGAGGTCGACGATCTGCCGGCCTTCACCCCCTACACCAAGATGAACGCCGCCATCGACGATCCCGACCGTCTGCCCGACATGCTGCGCCAGGCCTTCCGCATGGCGACCTCCGGCAGCCCGGGCCCGGTGCACCTGCAACTTGCCGGCAATACCGGCCAGGCGATCGAGGGCGCCGAGATCGATTGGGACGAGGTGACCGAGCCGCGCTACGGCCAAGTGCCCCCCGACCGGCCCCAGCCCGATCCGGAGCGGGCGCGCGAGGCGGTGGAACGCATCGCCGCGGCGGAACGGCCGGTGATCGTCGCCGGCGGCGGCGTGCGGGCCTCGGGTGCCGGCCAGGCCCTGGTCGCGCTTGCCGAGCGGATGCAGGTGCCGGTCGCCACCTCTCTCAACGCCAAGGACGCGATCCTGGAGAGCAATCCGCTGTCGGTCGGCGTGGTCGGCACCTATTCCCGGCGCTCCGCCAACCAGGTGGTCGCGGCCGCCGACCTGGTGATCTTTGTCGGCACCCGCGCCGGCGGCATGACCACGCATTTCTGGACCATCCCGGCCAAGGGCACCGCGACGGTGCAGATCGATATCGATCCCGGCGTCGCGGGCCGTAACTATCCGACCGATGTCTCGGTGGTCGGTGACGCCAAGGCAACCCTTGAGCGGATGGCCGAGCACAACACCCCGGTGCCGGCGAGCCGCGGCGCCTGGATCGAGAAAGTTCAGGAGATCCGCAAGTCCTATAAGGACGATTTCGCCGAGACCTACCGCTCCGACGCGAGCCCGACCCATCCGGCCCGCATCGTTCACGAGCTTTCCGAAGCCATGCCCAAGGATGCCATCGTTGTCGTCGATACCGGCCATTCCGGCATGTGGATGGGCGGCATGTTCGAACAGCGCCATCCGGGCCAGAGCTATATCCGCAGCGCCGGCCATCTCGGCTGGGCCTTCCCGGCGGCGATCGGCGCCAAATGCGGCGCGCCCGACCGCCCGGTGATCTGCTTCATGGGCGATCTCGGCTTCTGGTATCACATGGCCGAGGTCGAAACCGCCGTGCGCAACGGCGTGAACACCATCACGGTGATCAACAACAATCACTCCGGCAACCAGGCGCTGAACGGCATGATCCGCCTTTATGACGGCAAGCCGACCCAGCGCTCGAACGAGATGTGGGTGCAGAACGAGACCAACTTCGCCAAGATCGCGGAAGACATGGGCGCGCTCGGCATCCGCGTCGAACGCCCGGGCGACATCGCCGGCGCCTTCCAGACGGCGCTGAAGGCAAACCGCCCGGTGGTGATCGACGTGGTCTCCGACATCAACGTGGTGGCCCCGCTGGCCTGGGAGGCGAAGGGTTGACCCTCAACATCCTCTCCCTTACCCCGCTGCCGCAATCGATCCAGGATGAGATCCGGGCCGTCTCGCCCGACATCTCCCTCACCATGGCGCCGAACTGGTTTGACGGGGAGATCCGCGAGACCTGGCCGGAATTCACCTCCCAGCGCTATGTCGCCGAGGGATCGAACGGCAAGGGAACCCGGGACGAGCGGGATGCGCTGCTGGCCGAGGCGGAGGTCATTGTCGTCGGGTTTCCGTTTCCGCTGGATCTGAAGGCCCGGGGACCAAGGCTCAAATGGGTGCACCAACGGCCCGCCGGCACCTCGAACATGTTGCGCGGTGATCTCTGGAAGTCGGATGTCACCGTCACCTCCTCGCGCGGCTATGCCCACAACCTGCCGATCGCCGAGTACACGCTCGCCGGCATCCTGCATTTCGCCAAGGGGCTGCACGTGGCCGAGATCGAGCGCGGCGAGAAGCGCATGCGGGCGCGGGAGTACAAGCCCATGCAGCTTGCCGGCAAGACCGTCTGCGTGGTCGGCGCCGGCGGCATCGGGCGCGAGGTCGGGCGGCTTTGCGCGGCGGCGGGCATGCGGGTGGTCGGCACAAGGCGCAATGCGGCGCCGCCGACCGAGGGCTTCACCGAGATCCGCGCCGCCGAGGGGCTGCATGACCTCCTCTCCGAGAGCGATTTCGTCGCCGTGTGCTGTCAATGGACGCCGGAGACCGAGAAGCTGATCTGCGACGAGGCCTTCGCGGCGATGAAGGACGGGGCGGTGCTGCTCAACATCGCGCGGGGCGAGATCATCGACGAGGAGGCGCTGATCCGGGCCCTCGCGGCGGGCAAGCTGCGCGGCGCGGTTCTGGACGTCTATGTGGGCGAGTTCGACCACCCGCCGGACGCGCGTCTGTGGGACGATCCGCGCGTGCTAATCACCCCGCATATCTCCGCCGCCGCAGACATCAACACCCATATGGGCAATGCGCTCTTCGTCGAGAATCTGAAACGCTATGTCGCGGGCGAGGCGCTGGAGAACGTCATCGACTGGGAGCGGGGGTACTGAGGCTCCGACCGGCTCGCTAGATCGAGTTGATGGTTTACCGTTCGGCTTTCATCTTCTGAAGCGCATGCAACACATTGCGCCGTTTTTGCTCAAGATAGGAAGCCGTATAAGGCGCGCCTTCCAACCAAGCCCGGATACGGTCGAAGGTCGCGTCCATCGTATCATCCTTGACGACGTAATCATCCGCTCCGGATTCGAAACAGGGGATCAAGGCATCGGGATCCCGGACGCTCGTCATGACGATCATCGGAACGGTTTGCGTGATTGTTGCGCGTGCGGTGGCGATGAACTCCATGCCGCCCCGGTCGTCGAATTCCTGTCCCGACAGAAAAACGCCGAGATCCACAACGCATAGATCAAATGGGCGCCCCCTCAGGTGTCGAAGCGCGGTCGTGACGTCTGGACAGGTCAGCATACTGCCGATCCCACGCTTCACGACCGACCCGAAGATCAAAGCCCGGACCGGGTCGTCCTCCAGCAGCAGAATCTTGTATTTACCGATGCGCATCAGTCACTCGGCCTCAATCATGTTCCGAAGCTGTCTCAGCACATCATGCCCGTCCTGGATCAAGGCATTTCGGGCCGCCGGGTCCACAGCGTGGCCGTCACCGAGAAGCTGCTCCAATGCGCGCGCCGAAGCGCCGAAATCAACGAAACCAAGATCATGGGACAAGGAGACAACCCTGTGCAGGATTCGACGCTCATCATCGGGTCGGTTCGGTTTGCCGATTGCCCGTAGATGTTCATCTAGGCTGGTCACCGCTTTCTCGACCACCGCGCAAAAGTCCGCGCGGGCCAATCCCGAACGAAGATTTGCGATACGCGAGGGGTCGAAACCGGCTTTCAAGGACGATGGAGGCGACGCTGGGGGATCAAGACGTTCCGCATCGACGACCCGCCACTTCACCAGCATAATCGCCAACGCCTCGCGTCCCAGAGGCTTCAGCAGATAGTAGTTCATTCCGGCGGCCAGGCAGGCCTCGTGATCGTCGGTTTTCTCGCTCGCGGTCACCGCGATGATTGGTGCCTCGCGCGACGCCGACGTCGTATCGCGCCGTATCGCCGCCGCCGCTTCCGGCCAATTCAAATCCGGCAGCAGAAAATCCATCAGAACAAGATCGAAAGGCTCGCCCCGAGCGCGGGCCACCGCATCATCGCCGCGAGCCACCGTTTCAACGACGAGCCCCAAATCTTCCAGCAACAGCCGCCCGAGTTCGGCGCTCAACGGCTCGTCTTCGACGATCAACACACGGCGGCGCCGAGCGCCCTCAGTCAATGTCTTCCCCTCGCCCACCGTTTTCCGAATACAGAACGGCCCGATTCCGGCCAAGGTGCTTCGCTTCGTACATGGCCGCATCGGCGCGCGCCAGGAAGGTCTCGATCGTGTCGTGGGCCTCGTCCCGCATCGCGATCCCGATGCTGACGGTCACCGGGATCGACAGGTCGCCAGTGATCCGGAACGGCGCTTCGGCGACTTTCGCCCGAAGCCTGTCGGCGACGCGTTTGGCAACCGGCAAAGTAGAGTCGGTCATTACGACCACGAACTCCTCACCGCCGATCCGGGCGACCATGTCGACATTCCTCAGATTGCCGCGCATGTTGTCCGCCAGCGCGCGCAGAACCTCGTCGCCGACGCCATGGCCGTGGGTGTCGTTGACCTGCTTGAAATGATCGACATCGACCAGGAGCAGGCAGAGCGGTTTTCCCCGGTTCTCGGTTCCACTCATCAGGCCCTGGAGATAGGTCAGCAGATAGCGCCGGTTATAGAGGCCGGTAAGGCTGTCGATCAGCGCCAGGGAGATCGACGCTTCATAGCTTTGCCGCAACAGGTTCTGAAACCGTCCCCGGCGAATTTGGGTGCGCACCCTGGCGATCAGCTCGTTGCGATCGAAGGGCTTGACCACATAATCGTTCACGCCAAGATCCAGTGCCTTGGCGAGCCGGTCGATCTGCGTGCTCTCGCCGATGATCAGGATCGGAATCTGCCGGGTTTTCTCGAGCGCCCGCAGTTGCGAGACCATCCGCAGGACGTCGACCCCGCCGCCGAGATTCAAGCTGCAGACGATCAGGTCGTGGTTCCCCGCGCCCGCCGCCGTCATGCCGTCGGCGATGGTCGCGACCCTCTCGACGATATGGCCGTCGCCCTGCAGGGCCTCGCGGAAATTGGCGACATCGATCATCTTGTCTTCGACCAGCAGGATGCGGGCGCCTCGAAACTCGATCGCGTTCAGCGTTTTCGGCGCCTCGATCATCGCCAGTTGCTGGGAGGTCTGCTCGCGCAGCAGCCACTCGTCCATCATCATCTTGAGCCGCAGCAGCGAGCGAACCCGCGCGAAAAGCGCGACATCATCCACCGGCTTGGTGAGAAAGTCGTCGGCGCCGGCTTCAAGACCGTTGACACGATCGCTGGGGTCGCTCAACGCGGTCACCATGACCACCGGGAGATGCATGGTCGAAGGGTTTGCCCGGATGCGTCTGCAGACCTCGAAGCCGTCCATGCCGGGCATCATCACATCGAGCAGGACAATATCCGGCGGCTGCTCGCCGATCACCCGCAGCGCCTCTGGCCCGTCATGAGCGGATATCACGTCGAAATATTCGCCCGATAGTTTCGCCTCGAGCAGCTTGACGTTCGGCAACACGTCGTCGACGACTAATACGCGGCCCGGCATGAGCCCCTAGCTCAGAAATTTTTGCACGGTTTCCAAGAAATGGCTGACCGAAATCGGCTTGGCGATATAGGCCTCACAGCCGCCCTCGCGAATCTTCTCCTCGTCTCCCTTCATGGCGAAGGCAGTCACGGCAATCACCGGGATGGACCGGAGATTCTCATCCTCCTTGATCCATTTCGTCACCTCCAGTCCCGACACCTCGGGCAACTGGATGTCCATCAAAATGAGATCCGGCTTCTTCTCGCGCGCGATTTTCAGCGCGTCCATGCCGTCGCGCGTCTGGAGGATGTTGTAGTCATGCGCTTCCAACAGATCGTTGAAGAGCTTCATGTTGAGCTCGTTATCCTCGACGATCAGTATGGTTTTCGCGTCGCTTCGATCCGCTGGCAAGTCATCCTCCGAAATCCACGGCCGGCGCCGCGGCTCTTATTCCGTTTTCCGCGCATCATGGTCAAGGCTTCCTCGACCCATGATACGCGTTCGAGTACGATTTAGCCAAGCGCGACGCGAAGCCGCCATGCCGCGCGGGAACCCGATTCACTGCGATCGATAGAAGAAATGCCGAAGGATTTCAGGATCGGTATCGATCTCGGAGGCTCCAAGATCGAATGCATTCTTCTGGAGCCGGGCGGGGCCGAGATTCATCGTCGGCGCATTCCGGCGCCGCACGGCGTGTACGGCCGGACGGTCGACGCGATCCGCGGGCTCGTGCTCGAGGCCGACCAGATCGCCGGGCAGGTCTGTTCCGTCGGTATCGGCATTCCGGGTGCTCTGTCCCGGGCGACCGGATTGGTGAAGAACGCAAACTCGACCTGGCTGATCGGCCGGCCGTTCTCCGCCGATCTAGAGGCGGCCTTGGACCGGACGGTGCGGATCGAGAACGACGCGAACTGCTTTGCCGTATCGGAAGCGGTCGACGGCGCGGGCCAAGGCGCCCATGTGGTGTTCGGCGTGATCCTGGGCACCGGTGTCGGCGCCGGGATCGCGATTGACGGTGCGCCGCTTGCCGGGGCCAATGCCATCGCCGGCGAATGGGGGCACAACCCGCTGCCCTGGCCCGGGGATGACGACCGTCCGGGCGATATCTGCTATTGCGGGCGCGCCGGCTGTATCGAGACTTTTCTGTCCGGACCGGCATTGCAGCGCGCCCATGAAACCGCGAGCGGCGCGGTTCTCGACCCGCGAGATATCGCCGCCCGCGCCGAACAGGCGGACCCGTCAGCACTCGGCACCATAACCCGTTACGAGGACCGTCTGGCGCGCGCCTTGGCTCATGTCATCAACATTCTCGACCCGGATGTGATCGTGCTCGGGGGCGGGCTTTCCAATATTTCGCGCTGGTACCGGACGGTCCCGGAGATCTGGGCGCCCTATGTCTTCTCGGATACGGTGGAGACACGCCTGGTCCCGCCCCAACACGGGGATTCCAGCGGCGTCAGGGGCGCGGCCTGGCTTTGGCAGGACGCCCCGCCCAGCCGCCCGGCCTCTCGTCCATGACGGCGAACGTCCCATCCTCGACAGGCCCCGGCGACCGGCCACCCGACACGCTGTGCCGCGATTGCCTGCACTGGCCGGCCCAACCCCGGACCGACACCTGTCCGAAATGCGGTTCGCCGAGATCCATCCGCCATGTCGAACTGCGGGAGCTTTCGATCGCCCATATCGACTGCGACGCGTTCTATGCCAGTGTCGAGAAACGCGACGATCCCAGCATCGCCGACAAGCCGGTGATCGTCGGGGGCGGCCGGCGCGGGGTCGTCTCGGCCGCCTGCTACATCGCGCGGATTTACGGCGTGCGGTCCGCGATGCCCATGTTCAAAGCCCTGGCCGCCTGCCCGGACGCGGTCGTGATCCGTCCGAACATGAGCAAATACGCCGCCGTCGGCCAGGAGGTCCGCGCC
The DNA here is from genome assembly GCA_038146985.1 of Alphaproteobacteria bacterium. Lineage (GTDB taxonomy): Bacteria > Pseudomonadota > Alphaproteobacteria > Thalassobaculales > Thalassobaculaceae > JADHLJ01. Next base: position 302,619 of record JAYQSQ010000001.1, on the reverse strand, counting down.
CTGATGCGCGAGGCGACCCCGCTCGTGGAACCGCTGTCGATCGACGAGGCGTTTCTCGATCTTTCCGGCACGGAGCGCCTGCACAAATCTCCGCCGGCGGAAACCCTGGCCCGTCTCGTCCTGCGCATTCAGGCACAGATCGGTATCAGCGCGTCGATCGGGCTGAGCTACAACAAGTTCCTAGCGAAGGTCGCCTCCGACCTGGACAAGCCGCGCGGCTTCAGCGTGATCGGCAGGGCGGAGGCGCAAGCATTCCTGGCGCCGTTCCCGGCAACCGTCATCTGGGGTGTCGGGAAAAGTCTGCATCAGAAGCTGCAGAATGACGGATTGCGGACCGTCGGCGATCTGCAAAGCATGGAGGAGCGCGAGCTGGTGCGCCGTTACGGCTCAATCGGGTCCCGTCTCGCCGGCTTTTCGCGCGGTATCGACCATCGCCGGGTCGAACCGGTGTCCGAGGCCAAGAGCATCTCGAACGAGACGACCTTCGACACCGATCTTACCTCCGAGGAGGATCTGCGTCCGATCCTCTGGAAACTGTGCGAATCCGTATCGGCCAATCTCAAGCGTAAGCATCTCAGCGGGCGCGTGGTCACAGTCAAGTTGAAGACCGCCGATTTCAAGTCCCTCACCCGCCAGACCGGCCTCGGCGATCCGACCCAGCTCGCGGACACCATCTTCCGCACCGCCTTTCCACTGATGAAGCGGGAACTCGATGGCCGCCGGTACCGCCTCTTAGGCGTCGGCATGTCCGATCTGGGCGACGAAAGCACGGCCGACCCGCTTGACTTGGCCGATCCAGATGCCTCCCGGCGCAAGAAGGCCGAGCAGGCCATGGACCGGGTTCGCGAACGGCTCGGCCGATCGGCGATCGAAAAGGGTCGTGGGTTCGACCGTACCGTGCGCGCGCAGAGCCCGGCGCACCGCATTCAGCCCGAGGACGAGGGATCCGACAACCCCGACTAACTCACTCGCCTCAGCAGGCGGGCCTGGGCAGAGCTTCCAGGCTCTTGAGTTGCAGCTTGACCGTGAATTCGCCGTAATCCAGCACCAGATTACTGGCGATGCCATTGGCATGCATGATCGCCGACATTTCATGGGAGGGTTCGCTGGACTGGCTTCTTCCGGGAAAAAACGCCATGCGAACCGGCCATTGCTTACCCCTCAGCAACGCGTCAGCCGCCTCGGGATCGGTCTTCTCGCGGCCGACCGCCGTGCTGACCGAGGTCGGCCCTTCGACCTCGCTCCCGTCGAACATCGGCGCGACGAAGAAACGACCGCCCGAGAGCGCGAGATCGATCATCGCGAAGGTATGGGCCGAGGGAAACAGCACGGCCTTGGGAAGGTCGAAATCGGTTTCTTCCGGCAGGGTGAAACGCGCCATTCCGGTACCCGTCCCGCCCGGATGGGTCGCAAAGCCTTCGATTTTTTCCGGCGAACCCGACCCGGGCTTGTTGGTGACGAAAAACCGGTAACGCTTGCCGTCCTTGCTTTCCCAGGTGGTGAAAGTGGTATCGACGTCCCGGACCGCGTTGGACTCGCTGAAATACCGGATGGCATAGCGCTGTTCGACGACCCATCCGTCGCAGTCCTCGCGCCATTCGAACGCCATGCGTCCCTCGACATCGGTGATGCCCGAATCCGATTTCGAGGTGCCGAGTGACATGGAGTAGAGCGCCCGGTGCGGCGCGAACCCGGCTCTCGCCTGCCCGGCCTCGGCAGGTTCCGCTATCGGAACCACGCCGGACAATCCAAAGACCAACAATCCTAAGAGCAAACGATCGAACAAGGGCGGTCTCCAGTTAAGCCGGCGGGATGGCGCGGCAGGCGCGACGGCGCCAGCCCGCTCCCGGCTACAGAATATGGGACGCGCCGGGAAATTCGCAAACCTCCAATGGCCCGCCGGTCCCGCCCTGGGCAATATTTTCCCGCGACGGGCATTTTTGTCCTCTCCATGCGTCCAGATCACCTACAGCGCGAGAAAATTCCGCGGATCTCCGGGGAAATCGGCGTTTCGTCCCTGGCACGGCGATTGCTCCGTTAGCAGCGAGATTGTTCAACAACGGCGGATTGATCAGATGGAACGGACGGCCAGAATCGCCCCGCGCCCGATCTCGCCCAAGGCGAACGCCTTCGCGCTTCGCTCCGAACTCGACACTTTGCTCTCGAGAATGTCCGACATGCTGGCACTGGACGACAGCCAGATCCCGGGCCTCGAATCCGGCGCCGATACCGAAACCGAAACCGCCCTGCGCTTGGCGCTGATCGCCATGACCGAGGCCGAGAAACGGATAGAGCGCCAGGAGCGGCGCATCCAGGAGCTGGAAAACCTTTCAAACACCGATGAGCTGACCGGTTTGCTCAATCGCCGCGGATTCATGAACAATTTGCGCCGGGCATTGGTCTTCGCCGCGCGCTCCCATGTGAGCGGATCGGTGATCATGATCGATCTCGACCGTTTCAAGGCGGTCAACGACAGCTATGGTCACGCCGCCGGCGACGCCCTGCTCCAGACCGTCGCCGAATGCCTGCGTCATCGCGTAAGGGAAACCGACTCGATCGGCCGCCTCGGCGGCGACGAATTCGCGATCCTGATGCCGGGCATCTCAAAGGAAATCGCCGTCCAGCGCATGGAGGGCCTGCACCGTGCCCTTAACGGCCGCACCCTGCAATGGAACGGCACGCCGATCCCGATCGGCGCCAGCCTCGGCCTCGCGCATTACGGTGAAGGCGACGACGAGGCCTCGGTGCTGCACCGCGCCGACGAAGCGATGTATGAAAGCAAGCTTTCCCGGAATGGCCGGCGCGCCGCTTCGTGACGGTGCGGCAAACCTTTCGGAGGCTTCGGTCAGACGCGTCGGGTTACCGGGCGAACGTCCAGGTTTCGCGCCCGTCGATACGCGGATGCACGCGCTGAAGTTTCTCGGCCGCGCTTTTGACCATCGGTCCGACGGCCACCCGCTTCCAGGTCTCTCCCCCCACGACGACCGTCATGACGGTGGGGCTCAATCCCGCGTAGCGGCGCATGAGATCATCCGCGCGCTCGGTCACACGGAACGAGCCGAGCGACAGGTAACGCAGATCCACGCTATGCCCGACGGCGGACGCCGTGGACGGGCGGACCGCCGGCAACGGCGGAAGCGGCGCGCTCTCAACCGCGATCGGCGTTTCCGGACGGCTCCAGGCGCCGGCCCGGGCATTCCTGGGCACCGCGGACGGTGACGGCCGCAATGCGGCTATATCCATGGAGAGCGTCGCGGTCACACGCATCGGACTGGTCAGTGATGAGACCATCAGCGCGTCAACCTTCCCTTTCTGTCCGTCGAGGGGAAGTTCGGCCATATTCTTGTCGGCCTCTTTTTCCCAGATTTCCGGCGCTTGCGCGGTTTGCTGAGCTGTGTCGCGGTCGCCCGGGAAATCTCCGGTGTATCGGGTGTCCGGTCGGTACTCGCCGGCCGCGTAATTGCGGCACATCTCATCGCCGAGGGCGACCCGGTGCATGGCGCAATCCTGCCGGTTCGCCGCGGAAATCACATGATCCGTCGTGCTTTTACCGGTCGCCAGCATCGAGATTCCCGACAATCCCGACGTAACGATCGAGATCGGAAGAGGGATTACCGGAACGCATCCCGCGACCACAAGTGGTACCGCGCTGAGCACGAAGAGACGTTTCATATTGATTCTCCGCCCAAATCAATAGCTTAGATCTTGAATCTTGATTCAATTCTCAGATCCTTGCAACCCAAAAGAAAGATTGGATTGTACCGAACCAGTGCCGCGCGGCCTAACCCCTTGGTAACGATTCGATTTTTCGATTGAAAAACTTTCCGACTGTGGCGTTTTCACCTCGCTGGAATCAGTGTATACGCGGGCCATGACCCTTATTTCGAACACGAGTGATTTGGCGGCGGTCTGCGACCGTATGGCCAAGGAAGACTTCGTTTGCGTCGATACCGAATTCATGCGCGAACGCACCTATTACCCCAAGCTGTGCCTGATCCAGATTTCCGGCGCCGACGAGGCGGTGGCGATCGACCCTCTGGCCGACGGCATTTCGCTCGAGCCGGTCCTCGAGCTGATGGCGAACCCGAAGGTGTTGAAAGTGTTCCACGCCTGCCGGCAGGACATGGAGATCTTCTATCTCCTGACGAAGAAGATTCCCGCCCCGCTTTTCGATACTCAGATCGGCGCCATGGTCTGCGGGCACGGCGAGTCCGTCAGCTACGACAAGCTGGTGCGCAAACTGACCGGCGTGCAGGTCGACAAGAGCTCGCGTTTCACCGACTGGTCACACCGGCCGCTGTCCGACGAACAGATCGGCTACGCGCTGTCCGATGTCACGCACCTGCGCAAGGTCTACGAGAAACTTGCCGCGCAACTGAAGGCGACCGGTCGCGAATCATGGCTGGAGGAAGAGTTCGCAACGGTGAGCAGTCCGGAGACCTATGAGCTGGATCCGCATGATGCGTGGCTGCGGCTCAAGGTGCGCAGCGGCAAAAGCCGGTTCCTCGCCGTGGTGCGGGAACTTGCCGCTTATCGCGAGATCGAGGCACGGCGGCGGGACATCCCGCGCAACCGGATCATGCGCGACGACGTCCTGCTGGACATCGCGGCCCGTTCGCCGCGCACGCCGAGGGATCTTGCCAAGGTCCGCAATATTTCCGAGCAATTCGCCACCGGCAAAAGCGGCGCGGAAATCCTGAATGCCGTGGCGACGGCCTTGGCGCTGCCGGACGACGCCTGTCCGCAAATTCATCAAGACCGCGACGCGCGGCAGCCGCATCCGGCCATCGTCGAGCTGCTCCGGGTCTTGCTAAAACAGAAATCGGAAAAGCATCAGGTCGCGCAGAAACTCATCGCCAACGCCGCGGATCTCGATGCGATCGCCATTGCCGACGACGCGGACGTGGCGGCGCTGCGGGGCTGGCGCAAGAAGCTTTTCGGGGACGACGCCCTCGCCTTGAAAGCCGGCCGGCTGGCTCTCGCGATCTCGGGCGATCAGGTCAAGCTGATTTCTCTATAAGGTCCACCGCCCGACCGCCGTCGTTCTCCGCCTCACCCGATTGTGGCGACAGGACGATGGGCATACCGATGGCCCGGGCGAGCTCGTCAATGCGCCGGCCGATCACCTCGCCATGCAACACCGCCATGGATTTCGGATAGGCGATCGTCACCCAGTCGTGGTCGGGCCGGACCTCCAGCCGCGACAACAGGTTTTCGACACCGCCGCAGAGGGTCAGCCCCAGACGCAGCGCCAGGCCGATCCTCAGGGCATCCTGGCGCCGTTTCGCCGGAACCAGCGTGGATACCGCCGCCGCCGCGGGCACTTTGTGGTCGCCCTGATAGCGCGCCAAAATCGCCAGGGCGACGAATGCCCGATCCTCGTGACCAATACCCACAACCGGCAGCCGCAGCACCTTCAGAAACGCCTGTTCTCCGCGATACCGGGGATGTTCCGACCAGCCGACATCGGCAAGGATTGATACCGCGGCGATCAAGCGGCCGTCCCGGTCATCCAGATCCGGCAGAAACCCCCTGATCCACCGCTCCACGACATCCGGAGCCAACGGGAAGCGGCCGGTCCGGCCAGCGATCACCGAGCAACTCGCCAGCAAGGGGTCCGCGCTCTTTTCGTCCGCCGGCAACTGATCGAACAGGCATCCTTCGCGCAATCCAAAGGCCGAAAAGACCAGACGGCTGGGCGCCCCCAGCCGCATTACCCGCGCCATGATCAGCGCGGCGAGGCCAACCGTTGCGTAGCGCCGTTTCGACACGCCGCCGATGCGTTGCCCGTTGACCTCCGTCGCCCCGGAAACCCGGTCCAGATAGTCCAGCGCTTCATCCACGCCGAGCTCGTAGCCATGGATGACCTGCAGGGGATAATTGGCATGCGTCATATGGGCCTTGGCAAGGCTCCGCCAGGCTCCCCCCACCACATAGAGCGGACGGCCACGCATCTCGCCCAGCCAATCCAGTTTTCGAAGTTCGGTGTCGATGCGCTGCTCGAAAGCCGGCCGCTGGTCGGGCGTCAACGCCCCGAGGCGCTGAGGGCCGATGGGCAGGGATGCGAAACGCCGGGTTTCGCCCGCGCTCACATCCACCATTTCAAGACTGCCGCCGCCCAGATCTCCCATGATGCCGTCGGCGCCGGGAAACGCGCTGACCACGCCATGGGCCGACAGCACCGCCTCTTCGTCGCCGGAGAGGACCCGTACCTTCAGGCCAAAACGGCTTTCCAGTTCTTCGGCGAATGCCGGCCCGTTCTCGGCATCGCGGACCGCCGCCGTCGCCACTACATGCAGGTCGGCGACCCGCATTTCACGGGCAATCTCGGAAAACCGCGCGATATTGACCAGCGCGGAAATCCGGCCCGTTTCCGACAGCCGCCCGGTCTTCATCAGATCGGCGCCCAGGGCGCACAGGGCTTTTTCATTGAAGATCGGGATCGGCATGCGCTTGCCGCCTTCGAAGACGACAAGCCGGACCGAGTTCGAACCGATATCGAGCACCCCGACCCGGCTTTCAGGTTCAGGAACCGGCAACGGCGTCACTTGGGACAGGGGCTTTATCTGGTTCACTGTACCGCCAAGGTTCATCGCGAAGACGCCAACTGCAACGGATCGCCCTCCGATCGGCGAAGGCCGCTGCCACGTCCGGAAAGGCTCGGATTGGTCATGAAATAGGTGTGGGCCGAGAAGTCCGAGGGGCTCGCCTCCACCCGGTTGTATCTTCCGTCGGCATCGAGAAACCAACAGTTCGCGCGGTCCTTCAAATTTGCCCCCATGATCTCGTGGAGCACCTGCTGATGCACGGTCGCGTTCTCGATCGGCACGAAATGTTCGACCCGCCGGTCGAGGTTCCTGGGCATCCAATCCGCCGAGGATATGAACACCTTGGCGTCGTCCGACGGCAGCGCCGAACCATTGCCGAAACAGGCGATCCGCGAGTGCTCAAGGAAACGGCCGACGATGCTGCGGACCCGGATGTTCTCGGACATACCGGGCGCGCCGGGACGAAGGCAGCAGATGCCGCGGATCACCAGCTCGATCCGGACGCCGACCCCCGACGCCTCGTACAACAGATCGATAAGCGCCGGATCCACGAGCGCATTCAACTTGGCCCAGATCTGACCCGGCCGGCCCGCTTCCGCGTGCTTCATTTCGGCGCGGATCAGCGCCGTCAGGCGGTCCCGCAAGGTCAGCGGCGCAATGGCCACCTTCTTCATCTCCGCCGGCGCCGCGTAGCCGGTCATATAGTTGAATATCCTCGCCGCGTCCCGGCACAATTCGGCGTCGCAGGTGAAAAACGACAGGTCCGAATAGATCTTGGCGGTGATGGGATGATAGTTCCCGGTGCCGAAATGGGCGTAGTTGCGAAGCTGTCCACCCTCCCGGCGCACCACGAGCGAGATCTTCGCGTGGGTCTTCAAATCGACGAACCCGTAGACCACCTGGACGCCGGAACGCTCCAGGTCGCGGGCCAGCTTGATATTGGTTTCCTCGTCGAACCTGGCTTTCAGTTCGATCATCGCGGTCACCGACTTGCCGGCCTCGGCCGCCTCGATCAAAGCCTTGACGATCGGCGAATCCTGGGTCGTCCGGTACAGGGTCTGCTTGATCGCCACCACCGCCGTATCCGCCGCCGCCTGGCGCAGGAACTGAACGACCACGTCGAAGCTCTCATAGGGATGGTGGACGATGATGTCCTTGGCCCGGATCGCCGCCAGGCAATCGCCGCCGAAATCGCGTATCCGCTCCGGAAACCGCGCGTTGAACGGCGGCCACAGCAGATCCGGCCGTTCCCCCGTGATCAATTGAGTAAGCTCCGCAAGCCCGACCAGTTCGCCCAGCGAAAAGATATCCTCCTCGGAACAGCCGAGTTCGTGAACCACGAAGGCCCGCAGATCCTCGGGCATCGAGGTGCTGACGCCGATCCGGATCACATTGCCGCGCCGCCGGCGCCGCAGCGCGGACTCGAAGGAGTCGACCAGATCCTCGGCCTCCTCGTCGATCTCCATTTCACTGTCGCGCAGGACCCGAAAGATGCCTTGCCCGACCACCTCGAAATTCGGGAACACCGTCGCGATATGCTCCAGGATGACCTGCTCCGTCGCGATGAAGCGCGTCTCCTCGCCCGGCAGGCGGATGAAGCGGTTGACCGTCGCTGGAAGCGGCAGAAGCGCCTCCATGTCGTTGCGATCGGAAATCCGCCTCAGCCGAAGCGCGATACAGGCTGATCGGTTGGGAAAGAACGGAAAGGGATGGGCGGGATCGATGGCTAGCGGCGTCAGGACCGGAAAGATCTGGTCAAGGAAGAAGTTCTTGAGCCACGCCCGGTCTTTCTTGGACAGTTCGGTGTGATCGATGAGGTGAAACCCGACGGTCCGCAGTTCCGCGCGTATTTTCCTCAGACAGTCCTGTTGGTCCGCGACGAGTTTCACGACCTCGCGCGAGATCTCGGTCAGCTGCTGCGCCGGCAGACGCCCGTCCGGGCTCGCGGTCGACACGCCCGCATTCACCATGCCTTTCAAGCCGGCCACGCGCACCATGTAGAATTCGTCGAGATTGGCGCTCGAAATCGCGAGAAACCGAAACCTTTCCAGCAGCGGCGACTGGGGATTGCCGGCTTCCTCGAGCACCCGGGCATTGAAGGCGAGCCAGGAAAGCTCGCGGTTGAAATACCGCGGCCCCCGGCTGAAGGGGCTTCGCACGTGAGAGATGTTTTCCGTGCCGCTCATCGCCAGATCCGAACCTCGCCGACACAGTTGCCGCCATGAACTTCCAGCATGCCAGAACCCACCAGCGGATGACAGGACCAAGACGGAACATCACGAATGACGTTCCCTTCGGGCAATGGTTCCAAGGCTTCGTTCATGGTACCGAAGCCACACTTAAGGTCCGGACGCGGCGAGCCACGGAGAAACAGACATGGTGACGGCAATCCTTCGAATCGATTGCAGCCCAAAGGCGGATGCCGCGCATAGCAGCCGGATGGCCGACGAGCTTATGGCGGCGATCACCCGCGCCCATCCAGCGGCCAAGGTGACACGGCGCGTCCTCGCCGACTCGCCAAGCGATCTCGTGGATGCCGGCTTCGCGGCGGCAATGATGACGCATCAGAGCGCCGAATCGGCGCGGGAGCACCCGGCGCTGAAGCCGTCCGAGACCCTGATCACCGAACTCGAGGCCACCGACCTTCTGGTTCTCTCGACACCGATGCACAACTTCACCGTACCGGCGGCGCTCAAGGCTTGGATCGATCAGGTCGTCCGGTTCGGACGAACCTTCCGGAGCACGCCCGACGGCAAGATCGGTCTGCTCAAGGACCGGCCCGCCTATATCGTGATCGCGTCCGGCGGCTTCTTCAGCGACGACCGGGCGCGACAGCCGGATCACCTGACGCCCTATCTGCGGGACATTCTGGCGACGATCGGCATCAAGGACATTCGCTTCGTGCTGCTCGAAGGCCTCGCCCGCGGCGCGGACGCCGTCGACGAGGCCTATCAACGCGCCCGCGCGGCGCTCGAGACGCTATAGCGAGCTGCGGAACGCTCCGCCGTCCATGAGAATGTTCTGCCCGTTGATGAAGCCCGCATGGACGCTGCACAGGAAGGCGCAGGTCTTGCCGAACTCCTCCGAGGTGCCGAACCGGCCGGCCGGGTTCTCTGCCGTCGCGATCTTGTACATCTCGTCATAGGTCTTGCCGGCGTTCTTCGCCCACACCGCGATGTTGCCGCGCAGCCGGTCGGTATCGAAGGGACCCGGCAGAAGCCCGTTGATGGTCACGCCGTCGCGCACCGTGTCGCGCGCGATGCCCGCGCAAAAGCCGGTCAACCCGGTACGCGCGCCGTTCGACAAGCCGAGAATCGAAATCGGCGACTTCACCGCCGCCGAGGTGATGTTGACGATACGCCCGAACTTGCGCGCGATCATTCCGTCGACCGTCGCCTTGATCAGCTCGATCGCCGTCAACATGTTCGAATCGATCGCCTTGATCCAGTCCTCCCGGGTCCAGTCGCGGAAGCTGCCTGGAGGCGGCCCGCCGGCATTGTTGACCAGGATATCGACGTCCCCCGCCTCGGCGAGCGCCTCCGCACGCCCCGCGTCGGTGGTGATGTCGCAGGCGAGCCACTTGACCGTAGTTCCGTACGCCTTGCCGATCGCCTCGGCCGTCGCCTTGATATCCGCCTCGGTCCGCGAGCAGATCGTCACGTTCACCCCCGCTTCCGCAAGCGCCTCGGCGCACCCTCGGCCAAGCCCCTTGCTGGCCGCGCAGACCAATGCGTTTTTCCCGGCTATCCCCAGATCCATTATCTTTCTCCGTGTGTTCCGTCTTCGTTTTGAGTTTCCAGCGACGCGAGAACCGCGCGCGCCAGTGGCAGTGTGATTCCGCGTTTCTCGGCCAGCGCCGTGCGGTCCAGCAGACCAACCAGACGTGCCGCCTCTTCCAGCGAGCGGCGCATCCGGCTCGCCAAATATTCCAGAACATCGCGCCCGACATGCAGCTGGCGATCGCGAAACAGCTTACTCATCACACCGATGATCAGCCCGTCGTCCGGAGCCCCGATCGCGACAGCCGGCATCGCCGCGAGGCGCGAGGACAGGTCCGCCGGCCGCAACCCCAGGCGGGCCACGGGGAGCCGGCTCAGCACCAGCATCGCACCGCCCCGTTCCGCCACGAGATTATGCAGATGCAGAAGCGGCTCGCCCGGCCAGTCGTCACCAAGGCCGTCAACCACCACATCGCGGGCATCCTCTAGAACCTTGGGGACGTCCTCCGTGGTTTCAATCGCCCGCCCGATCAGGCGCGCGCCGGACCGGGCCTGCCAGACCGCCGCCAGATGAGTCTTGCCCGATGCCGCCGGTCCATGGACGTTGAGGCCCGTTGCCCGCACCGGCCAATCCGGCCAGCGGTCGATCCACGCCACCGCGTCGCGATTGCTGTCCGAGACCAGGAAATCCTCTCGTCCCAGCGCCGGCCGGAGCGCCAGGTCCAGCACCAATTGGTCGCCCATGCTCACGGGGCGGAACCGGGGCCGGGTTTGTCTTTGGTTTCCGCCTGCTTGGCCTCGACCGCGTCATCCGGCGGCGGAATGCCATGCAGATGCAGCGGGCTGGCCAGATACTCGGCCATGCCGAAACGGGTGAGGACGCCGATGATCGCCGCCGCCGGCAGTGCCAGAAGCACGCCGACGAAGCCGAACAGCGCCCCGCCGGCAAGCAGCGCGAAGATTACCCAGACGGGGTGCAGCCCGACCGCGCCGCCGACCAGCTTGGGGGTCAGGACATTGCCTTCCAGGATCTGGCCGATGACGAAGATGCCGGCGATGATCGCGATGGGCTGCCAGGTATCGAACTGCACCGCCGCCAGGCCAACGCTCATCAAGCCGCCCAGGATCGCGCCCACGAACGGCACGAAGGATACCAGGCCGACAAAGATCCCGATCGCAAGGCCGAACTGTAGTCCGGCGAGGCTCAGCGCCGCCGCGTAGAAGATCGCAAGTACAATGCAGACACTTCCCTGGCCGCGCACAAACGCCGCCAGGGTCCGGTCGATCTGGGCTGATTGCTCGCGGATCGTGTCACGCTGCGCGCGGGGCAGCCAGCCGTCGACGGTCTCCACCATGCGATCCCAATCCCGCAGGAGATAGAACGCGACGATCGGCGTGATCAGCAGCAGCGAAACCAGATTGGCCACCGCCACGCCGCCGCTCACCACCCGTGCCAGGAAGCTGCCGATCCATTTCAAGGCCTCGCCGGCCATGGACGGAAGCTTGTCCATCGCCGAGGAATCCCCACCGGCGTTGAGCTGATCCAGAATCGGCCGCAGATAGGGCTCCAGCCGCTCGAAAATCGCCGGCACGACCTGGACCAGCCGCAGAACCTGAGCGTTCAAGACCGGCACAAGCAAAAGAAACAGCCCGATCGAGATGACGAGAAAACCGACTAGAACGATGGAGGTGCCTAGAGTCCGTGAACAACCGATCTTCTCGAGCCGGTCGACCAGCGGGTCGAGGAAATAGGCGATTGCCATCCCGGCGACGAAGGGCAACAGGACCTCGCTCAAAAGATACAGACCAGCCAGCCCGATGACCGCCAAGGCCAGCCAAAAGATTCCGCGCTCGCGCCGGGTCATGCCGCGACCACCATGGCTATTGCGACGCCGGCGGGTTCGAGGCCGGTGGCAGCAGCGTTCCACCGTTCCCCGGGATCGCACCTGCAGCAGGGAGCGATCCAGCGTTCTCGGGCACCGGGAGATAGATCTCCGGCACCACCTGGTCCCGGTCGGCGAGGACGTAGTCGACCCGCCCTTCCAGCAGGTCGAGGTCGCGCTGGCGCACCGCATTCCGCAACTGCTCGGCGCCGCCCTGCACCCAGAGATCGATCATCGCCTCGCGCTTGGAGAGCCTCAGCAGTTCGGAGCGGCGCAGCACGCCGATCCCCTCGAGCCGGCGGCGGATCGAGAGCCACCGGCCGAAGCCGTCGATCGGCACCACGACCGTCACCCGGGTTTCCAGCCCCGGCAATACCAGATTTGCCCGCTTCCACGCACTGGACAACGTCGAGACCACGCGGGTGACGCCGGCATCCAGCAGCCCGATCAGATCATCGGGGCTCTGCCCCTTGATCGAGTCGATGATCGTCTCCTCCATCCGCCCGCCACCACGCCGCACGATGGCGATCTCCAGCACCGGCAGATTGTCACGCGGATCGAAGGTCCTGGCGGCACGGGCGATCACCACGTCGCGCGCGCCATAGCGGTCGGCGACCGCCCGCAACCGATCCTCGTCACCGCGCAGCGCCTGCACGGTCGACAGATCGCGGATGTCGGCCAGATCGCCGTAGGGAACCGCGATCGGCAAAAGACCGTCGCGCGGTGGCAGATTCTGCCAGGCCTCGCGCCAGGGATTGGGATCCTCCCACAGGACGCCGACGCCCTGGCTGGTGAGGACGGGTATGATCAGGACCGGACGGCTAGGCGTCTCGGCGAACGCGACCCCGGCCCTGGTCAGCTCTTTCCTGACCTCATCCCGATTGAAACGGTACGAGAGCGACGCCAGATAGCGCACCGCCGAGGTCCGTTCGCGCAGGACCTCGAAGCCCTGGATAAGCGGCACCAACTGCTCCGCGCCATACTGCATCAGGCCGCCCGCCTCGCCCGGCAAAGTCAGACGGTCGATCAACCGCTTCCAGGCCAGTTCCTGCCCGATCTTCAGCGCCTGCTCGCGCGCCGCCAAAGCCGATTCGGCGGTCACGTCCACGGGAACCGGCGTGACCACGAAAACCTCGTCCGGCGCCAGCGCCCGGACCGGGTTACTCGCGAACGCCAAGCTCGCGAGCACGAACAAAGCGGTAAGCACACACCGATTTCCTGGGCGGATCGTCCTCATCGGCCTGCAAACTCCAAAACCGTCTTGCCCATTACAACGCCATCACGCCATAAAGCACGAATTCGGCGATTTCATGGCCGCGCCGACGCTCGGCCCGGACCAGGGTTCGCCGAAGCGGCTTTTATAGCGGATCACCGCGGAGGAAACCATCAGCCAGCCCGGAAGCAACCGCCCGCTGACCTATCGGGACGCGGGCGTGGACATCGACGCGGGCGAACGCCTCGTCGATGCCATCAAACCGCTGACCCGATCGACCGCCCGGCCGGGCGCCGACGGCACCATCGGCGGCTTCGGTGGCGTTTTCGACCTGAAAGCCGCCGGGTATGCCGATCCGCTGCTGATTTCGGCCACCGATGGGGTCGGCACCAAGCTGAGGGTCGCCATCGAAACCGGCATTCACGATACGGTCGGCATCGATCTCGTCGCCATGTGCGTCAACGACCTCGTGGTCCAGGGCGCCGAACCGCTGTTCTTCCTCGACTACTACGCGACCGGCAAGCTGTCGGTGGAAACTGCGCGCGCCGTCGTCGCGGGGATTGCCGAGGGCTGCCGCCAAGCCGGATGCGCCCTGGTCGGCGGCGAGACGGCCGAGATGCCCGGCATGTATGGCGAGGGCGATTACGATCTCGCCGGTTTCGCAGTCGGTGCGGTGGAGCGCGACGCCCTTCTCGACGGCACCCAGGCGCGCGCCGGCGACGTCCTGCTCGGCATCGCGTCGTCGGGGGTTCACTCCAACGGTCTTTCCCTGGTCCGGCGCGTCGTCGAGGGTGCGGGTCTGGACTATGCCTCGCCCTGCCCATTCGAGGACGGCCGCTCTCTCGGCGAGGCGATCTTGACGCCGACCAGGATCTATGTGGCGGCCTGCCGGGCGGCATTGGCGAGCGGCGGGGTGCGCGGGTTTGCTCATATCACCGGCGGCGGCCTGATCGAAAACCCGCCCCGGTCCTTCGCTTCCGATCTTGCCGCTCGGATCGACACCGCCGCCTGGGACCTGCCTCCGGTCTTCCGCTGGCTGGCCGAGGCCGGCGGAATCGCGCCCGTCGAACTCGCCCGGACCTTCAATTGCGGCATCGGCATGCTGCTCATCGCGGCGCCGGAGAAAGCAACGAAAATCGTCGATGTCCTGACCAGCGCCGGTGAAACCGTTTACCGCATCGGCGCCCTGGAACCCCGCGGTGCCGACGCGCCGTCGGTGTTCCTGGAAAACCTGCCGGGCTGGTCACGGTGAAGCCTCGCGTCAGAACAGGCGTGCTGGTCTCCGGCGGCGGCACCAATCTGCAGGCGCTGATTGATGCCAGCGCCGCACCGGACTTTCCGGCCGAGATCGTGCTGGTGATTTCCAACCGCCCAGGCGTCAAGGCGCTGGAGCGCGCGGAACGCGCAGGGATCGCCACCGAAGTGATCCGGCATCAGGATTTCGACGGCCGGGCGCCCTTCGACGCGGCGCTGGACCGCGCGCTGCGTGCCGCGGGATGCGAGATCCTGTGCACCGCCGGCTTCATGCGCATCCTCACCGCCGATTTCGTCAACGGCTGGCGCGACCGGATGCTGAACATCCATCCGAGCCTGCTGCCGGCCTTCACCGGCCTGAACACGCACCAGCGGGCTCTCGACGCAAGCGCACGCATCGCTGGGTGCACCGCCCATCTGGTGATTCCCGATCTGGACGCGGGGCCGATTCTGGCCCAGGCGGCGGTACCGGTTCTGGCCGGCGACACCGCCGAGACGCTCGCCGCGCGCGTGCTCGAGCAGGAACATCGGATCTACCCGCTCGCGCTGCGCCTCCTCGCCGAGGGCCGGGTTCGGGTCGAGAGCGGGCGCGCGATCATCGACGGACAGGCCCCGCCGGAAAACGGAAATCTGATCAATCCCAGCCCATAGTGACGATTTGAGGCTTGGCGGAACCACAGAGGGTGAATTATACAGCCTCTTGAAGACCAAAGCCGGACGAACCGGGGGATTAGGAACATGGCGGTCGAGCATTCGAAGAACGACGCGGAATATCGCTTCCATCAGGACACCTATGAAGGGGTCTGCACCCTGTTCAAGGTCTCGATCGTGCTGATCGTGATCACTCTGCTGCTGATGGCCTGGCTGGTCGTCTGAACGCCGGCTCGCCGCCGCTTGCGGGCGGCGGATGACGAAATCCAAAGATTCATAGATAGGAACCGGCGTCCCGTCGCTCTGGATGATTGGCGGCGTTTGCGGACGAATTCCCTCCCTTTGACAAGACCCTCCGAGGAGGGCGCCTAGGTACCCGTCTCGAAGGGTCTAGCCTACCGTTAGACGGAGATTGCTCAGCCCGCGATATCCGCCTGGCTGAAGAACTGCGGAATCTCCTCGGCGGCGGTCTCCGGAGCATCGGAGCCGTGGACGGAGTTCTCTCCCACGCTCTTCGCGTAGAGCTTGCGAATGGTGCCCTCGGCGGCCTCGGCCGGGTTGGTCGCGCCCATCACTTCGCGATACTTGGCGATGGCGTTCTCGCCCTCCAGGACCTGGACCACGACCGGCCCGGAGATCATGAAGTCGACTAACTCGCCATAGAACGGACGCGCGGCGTGAACCGCGTAAAAGCGCTCAGCCTGCTCGCGGGTCATGCGGATGCGCCGCTGGGCGATGATCCTAAGGCCGGCGGCCTCGATCAGCGCGTTGATGGCGCCAGTCTTGTTGGCGGCGGTGGCGTCGGGTTTGATGATGGAGAAGGTGCGCTGGATGGCCATGGGTTCTCGACTCTGTTCATGTGTTCCGGATGAAGAAGACGGCGCGGACGATCACGATCAGCCACGCGGCGGGCGGGTTATAGCGGGGCCTCGGGCCTGGAGCAAGGCGACAGCCACGGGACAGCCTCGGTGAACGCGCTTGGTATCGGTTTTTTCAAACTGATATAAAGCGGACTTGAAACACACGCCGCGCGAAATCAGGGATAGAGGGCACCACCTTGGCCGACACATTCGACTACATCATCGTCGGCGCCGGCTCCGCCGGCTGCATCGTCGCCAACCGGCTCACCGCCGACGGCAAGCACAGCGTCTGCCTGCTGGAAGCCGGCCCCCCGGACTGGGACCCCTTCATCCATATTCCCGCAGGCTTCATGAAGACCCTGGTCAACCCAAAGATCAATTGGCTGTACGAGTACGAACCGGGCCCCTGGACCAACGGCCGTGTCATCGACGTGCCGCGCGGCAAGACGCTCGGCGGCTCAAGCTCGATCAACGGCCATGTCTATAACCGGGGCCAGCGCATGGACTATGACGGCTGGTCCCAGATGGGCAATCGGGGCTGGGGATATGCCGACGTGCTGCCCTATTTCAAGCGCTGCGAGAAGCGGATCGGCGAGGCCGACGATACGTTCCGGGGCCGCGACGGCAACATGATCGTCAATGACCTGAACTGGAGCCATCCGCTCTGCGATGCCTTCATCGCCGGCGCCCAGACCCTCGGGATACCCCTCAACAAGGATTACAACGGCGCCATCCAGGAGGGTGTCTCCTATATCCAGCGCACCACTCATAACCGGCGCCGGGTCAGCACCGCACGCGCCTTCCTCAAGCCTGCCAAATCGCGCGCCAACCTCACCATCCGGACCGATGCGCACGCCACCCGGATCCTGCTGGACGGCAAGCGCGCGGTCGGCATCGCCTATGCCCATGGCGGACGGCACGGCTTCCCGACCGAGGTGCGGGCCAACAAGGAGGTGATCCTCTGCGGCGGAACCATCAACTCGCCGCAGCTCCTGCAGATCTCCGGCATCGGGCCGGAAGGCCTGCTGAAAGGCCTCGGCATCGATGTGAAGCATTCCCTGCCTGGCGTCGGAGAGAATCTTCGCGATCATTACGCGCCGCGCTTCACCGCCCGGGTCAAGAATATCGCCACCATCAACGAGCGCGCCCAGGGCGTCCGGCTCTGGGGAGAGGTGATCAAGTATTTCACCGGCGGCGACAGCATCGTCAACCTGACTCCGACCCTGGTCTATGCGTTCTGGCATTCCAACGAGGCGGTACGGAACCACGACCTCCAGCTGACCTTCACGCCGGCCAGCTACAAGGAGGGCGTACAGTCCAAGCTCGACGACGAGCCGGGTTTCACCATCGCCTCCTGGCAACAGCGCCCGGAAAGCAAGGGGTGGCTCCGGGCGACCTCGGCGGACCCGTTCGAGAAGCCGCTGATCCAGCCGAACTACCTCGCCGAGGAAGAGGACCGGCGGGTCCTGCTCGCCGGCATGAAGCTCGCCCGCCGTCTGATGCGCACCGAGCCGCTGGCCCCGTATTTCGACTATGAGCAATATCCCGGCGACAAGATCCAGAGCGACGACGAGTTGATGCAGGTCGCGCGCGAGCGGGGCACAACGACCTTCCATCCCATGGGCACCTGCCGCATGGGCCCCGAGAACGACCCGACCGCCGTGGTCGACGACCAGCTTCGCGTGCGCGGCATGCAGGGGCTGCGGGTGATCGATGCGTCGATCATGCCGACCATGCTCTCCGCCAACCTCAACGCCGCCGCCATGATGATCGGCGAAAAAGGCTCGGACCTGGTCCTTGGAAAGCCGCAGTTGGAGCCGATCATCGTTCCGGATTGAAAAGGACCGTCGCCCCTGTGAAAACAGGGGCTTAACGCCGTTTGCCAAAAGCTCCAGCTTTTGCTGGAGCGACGTGGATGGGCTTGGTGGATTGTGGTCGGGTTCCCACCGATAGCCTGCCTTACCGGCCCGCCACCACCTTGCGAATCCCCGACGCAGGTCGGGGCCGACGCCTGAGGATTTTCAACGTAACGGGTGGCCGGGCACGACGAAAAGCCGATGATAATGATCCGATAACCGTCACCTGCCGCCGCTTCAGACGTGGGCCCCGACCTGCGTCGGGGATACGGCATGGAGTGCCGGGTAGAGCGGCCACGCCCCGCCGAAGATCACCCCTCACCCCGCCTTTGCGTCCTCCTTCAGCATGTCGGCCGCTTTTTCGGCGATCATGATGGTCGGAGCGTTGGTGTTGCCGCTGACCAGGGTCGGCATGATCGAGGCGTCGATCACCCGCAACCCCTGAATGCCGTGCACCCTGAGACGGTCATCGACAACCGCCGCCGCGTCGCCGCCCATCTTGCAGGTTCCGACCGGATGGTAGACGGTATTGCCGTATTCCCGCGCGAAAGCCAGCCACTCGTCATCGGTGTTCACGTCCCGGCCCGGCAGGATCTCGTCGCCCGCATAGGGCTCCAGCGCCGGCGCGGCCGCGATGTGGCGGGCGATCTTCATACCGTCGACGATGGTGCGGCGGTCGTTCTCTTCCGAAAGGAAATTGCCCTTGATCGCCGGCGCCGCGAACGGGTCGGCCGACTTGATGTGGATGGTGCCCCGGCTGTCGGGCCGCAACTGGCACGGCGCGATGGTCATTCCGGGATGGCGGTCGAAGATCCGCTTCTTCACGTCCTTAAAGCTGGCGTGGACGATGGTGTATTGAATGTCCGGCCCCGCAACCTCGGGCCGGGTCTTCACATAGCCGGAGAGGATGCCGCCGGGAAAGGTCATGATCCCGCTTCCGGTCAGCGCGTATTTCAGCACCTCTTTGACGATGGTGAGGCCCCGCGTCTGCTCGTTGAGCGTGATCGGTTTCTTCACCTTCCAGGTTTGGCGCACGATGTAGTGGTCCTGATAGTTCGCGCCGACACCGGGCAGCGCGTGGACCACGTCAATACCGTGGGCGCCGAGGATTTCCGGATCGCCGATGCCGGAAAGCTCCAGGATCTGCGGCGACTGAACGGCGCCGGCGCAAAGGATGACCTCGCGGCCGGCGCGCGCCTGTTTGATGGTGCCTCCCTGACGGTAGGAGATGCCGACCGCCCGTTTGCCGTCCAGGATCAGTCCGGTGGTCTGGGCGTTGATCTCGACGCGCAGGTTCGCCCGCGTCATCGCCGGCTCCAGATAGGCCTTGGCGGTGGACCAGCGCCGTCCCTTCTTCTGCGTCACCTGGAAATAGCCGAAGCCTTCCTGGTTGCCGTTATTGTAGTCCGGGTTCTTGGGATAGCCGCGCTCCTCGGCGGCATCCATGATCGCGTCCAGCAGTTCCGCCTTTTCCGAGCCCTCCGCCGTGTTGAGCGGGCCGCCCTTGCCGCGCGTCGGATCGTCCGAGCTTTCGTAATTTTCCGACTTCTTGAAATAGGGCAGCACCGAGTCATAGGACCAGCCCCGGTTACCGAGCTGCGACCAGGTGTCGTAATCCAGCGGCTGGCCGCGCACATAGACCATCCCGTTGATCGAGCTCGACCCGCCCAGCACCCGGCCGCGCGGGATCGGGATCGGCCGGTTGTTGGTGCCCTCCTCCGGCTCGGTCTCAAACCGCCAGTTTAGCCCCGGCATGTCGAGGGTCTTGATGTAGCCGACGGGAATGTGGATCCACATGTTGCTGTCCTTGCCGCCGGCCTCCAACAGCAGAACCTTGACCGCAGGGTCCTCGGTCAGCCGGTTGGCCAGCGTGCAGCCCGCCGATCCGGCGCCGACGATGATGTAGTCATATGTGCCCGCCTGATCCGCCATGATGCCCTCTTTCGCGCGTGCTTCACTTGCTTCGGTATTGGTGTTCCGGAAATTCGTCGGATCCGCGCGAGGGCAAATTTTCTCGTCGTCCCCGCGCAGGCGGGAACCGAAAAACCTCGGCAAACCGTGAGCCATTCGACCAGACCCGAAGAGGTCCCCGCCTGCGCGGGGACGACGGCATAGTGATGAAATCAAGCCCGACGCGCTTTCCGCTCAACCAACCGTCAACAATATCGACGATATCGACATCGACCACCAGGATTTTCCCCGGACACGAACACGCCCGCCGCTGCCAGGCGTCGAGCCGCACGATTGTCAAGCACTCGGGTGTTTCGCCCTGTGATTTCGCCTCTGAATCCTCAGGAAGCATTGACAAATATTCAGGATAGCTACCATATTTAGTCGATACTAACTTAGCTGCGAAACTTGGCTCGCCGGCACATGAATTTACCGCGCTTCAGTCGCAGGAACATCCTGGGCTCCGGGCTTTTCGGCTCGCTGATGGGTCTAGCCTCGGCATCGGCTCCGGCGTCGGCCCAAACCAATGCCCATGACAAGCACGCCATGGGCGCGATGATGACCGTTGGCGAGGTCGACAACGCGCGTAACGGTTTCGATCCCCATGCGCTGCTGACGGACTGGGAGCGCGGGACCACCAGCACCGATACGGACGGGCGGGTTGTCCGATCCTTCGAGGTCACCGCCGAGGACAAGGAGATCGAAATCGCGCCGGGGATCTTCTTCCCGGCCTGGACCTATAACGGCCGGGTCCCCGGCCCCACCCTGAGGGCCACCGAGGGCGAGCGGCTGCGCATCACCTTCCGCAACAACGGCTCGATGCCGCACACCATGCATTTTCACGGCATCCACGGCGCCAGCATGGACGGCGTTTCCGGTGCCGGCGAGGTGATGCCGGGCGGTGAGTTCACCTACGAGTTCGAGGCCCGGCCTTTCGGCTGCCACCTCTATCACTGCCATTCGATCCCGCTGAAACGGCATATGCACAAGGGCCTTTACGGCGCCTTCATCGTCGACCCCGATCCGTCGCGCCATCCCGAGGCGAGCGACGTTGCCCGCTCTCGCCTGCTGGGCACCCCGGAAAACGCCCGCTGGCAAGAGATGGTCATGGTGATGAACGGGTTCGACACCAATTTCGACGAGGAGAACGAGGTCTACGCGGTCAACACGATCGCCCATGCCTATGCCAAGAAACCGATCGTGGTGGAACGCGACCGGCCGATCCGGATTTACCTCGTGAACACCACCGAATTCGACCCGATCAACTCGTTCCATATCCACGGGAATTTCTTCAACTACTTTGATCACGGCACGACCCTGGAGCCGACCTCGCGGATCATCGACACGGTGATGCAGTGCCAGGCCCAGCGCGGGATCCTCGAGATGTCCTTCGAGGGGTTTGAGCCGGGCCTCTACATGTTCCATGCCCATCAGGCCGAATTCATCGAACTCGGCTGGATGAGCCATTTCGAGGTACGCGCGTGATGGCTCGGATGCTTCGGATCTTTGGACCCTTCCTGCTGATCGTCGTGGTCGCGGCAGGCTTTCTGAAACTCGACCCGCTCGGCGGGTTCCGGGGCAGTGTTCCGCCCGCCGAGGCGCTGATGGTGGAGCGTGTCGCCATCGACGAAGACGGTTTCCGTTTCCTCGTCCGCTCCGAGGGCGCGGAACCGGTCTCGATCGCCCAGGTCCAGGTCGACGGTGCCTTTTGGCGGTTCGATCAGTCGCCGCCGGGTCCGGTTGCGCGGCTGGCGACGGTCTGGATCAAGATTCCCTATCCCTGGGTCCATGGCGAGGCGCACCACGTCACCTTTCTGACCGGTACCGGAACGCCATTCGAATACAGCATCGATGTCGTGGTCCCCACATCAGGCGGGCTCGGCGGGGACTGGATGTTCCATGGCCTGGTCGGGCTGTTCGTCGGCGTGGTGCCGATCGTCCTCGGCATGCTGTTCTTCCCGGCGATGCGCCAGGCCGGCCCGGGAACCATGGGCTTTGTCCTCGCGTTGACCATGGGACTACTCGGTTTCCTATTCATCGACACGCTGAGCGAGGGTCTGGAATTCGCCGAGGACGCGGCGGAGAGCTTCTCCATGGGCGAGATGGTCTGGGTCGTCACCCTGCTCACGGCGGCCGCGCTGTTCCTGATCGGACGTCGCCTGGACAACGGCTTCAGCCCGGTGATGCTGGCCTGGACCATCGCGCTCGGCATCGGTTTGCACAATCTCGGCGAGGGTCTGGCGATCGGCGGCGCGCTCGCCGGCGGCGCGGTGGCGCTGGGCTCGTTCCTGGTGATCGGCTTCACCCTGCATAACATCACCGAGGGCATCGGTATCGTGGCCCCCCTGACCGGAGAGCGGCCGGGCCTGCCGCTGCTTGGCGGGCTGGCGGCGCTTGCCGGCCTTCCCGCCGTGCTCGGGCTCTGGCTCGGCGTTCAGGCAGTAAGCCCGCACTGGGGCGCCCTGGCGATGGCCGTCGGCGCTGGCGCGATCCTGCAAGTCCTGATCGAGATCGCCCTGTTGATCCGGCGGCGTTATTTCACCGAAACAGCCACCAAGCCCGTTGGCGGCCTACTGGCCGGCGGGACATTGGGGCTGGCACTCATGTACGCCACGTCGTTGATCGTGACGGCCTGAGCGTTTTGTATCTCAGATATACAAGACCCTTCGAGACGGGCCGCGCGGCCCTCCTCAGGGTGAGTCACTATATCGCATCACTCACCCTGAGGAGGTGCGTCAGCGCCGTCTCGAAGGGTCCTGTCACCCCATTAGGCCGACAGATCCGGCCGCGCGGAGGGGCCGAAATGGGCCTCGATGGCCATTCCGATGGCGAGTGCGTGGGCATCGTCGCCGTTGCGGCACATGATCTGGAGGCCGACCGGCAGGGGAGAGCCGAACTGGTGCACCGGGGTGGTGATCGCGCATTGCCGGAATATGTTCGACGGCTGGGTGTTGCGCGAGGCGAGGAAGGAGCGCGCCGCCGCTTCCTCGTCCCTCAACTCGGCAATGGGCATCGGCAGGAACGGGCAAGTCGGCCCGACCCAGGCGTCAAGCCCGTCCATGGCGTCATCCGCCAGCGCGGCAAGCTGATGGTGGCGGATCACCGCCGCCGCATGCTGAACCCCGGTCACATCGAAGCCCTTGGCGGCGCGGGCCGCCGTCGTCGGGTCCATATTCGGTTCCGCCTGACGGAAGCCGTTCTCGCCGATCGCCGCCAGGAATTCAGGCGGGCAGATTGCCGGGAACAGCCATTCCCGCTCGCGCGCGTCGGGAATGTCGACATCGACGATCTCGACCCCCGCCTCGGCAAGCGAGGCCAGCGCCGCCTCGACACAGGCGAGCACCTCGGGCTCGACATCCTCGAAAAAGAACGTGGTCGGGCGGCCCAGTCGCAACCCGGCAAGCGGCGCCGCGCTCGGGATATCCTCGCCGGTGACGATGGCGTGGATGATCGCCGCGTCGGCGGCGCTGCGGGTCAGCGGCCCGACCGTATCCAGGGTCGGCGACAAGGGGAACACGCCGTCCGTCGGCAGCAGGCCGATGGTGGTCTTATGCCCGAAGATACCGTTGAAGCAGGCGGGAATACGCACCGAGCCGCCCGTATCCGAGCCCATGGCAAAGGCGCAAAGCCCCGCCGCCGTCGCCACGCCGGAGCCGCTGGAGGAACCGCCGGGCATCCGGTGGGTCTCCAGATCCCACGGGTTCCACGGCGTGCCCCGCGCCTCGTTCACGCCGGTGGCGCCGAGCGCGTATTCAACCGTCTTGGTCTTGCCGAGAATGATGCAGCCCGACTGCTTCAACTGATGCACGAAGCGGCCTTCCGGCCCGGTGATGTGCGAGGCGTCATAGAGCGAGCCGTTGGTGGTCGGCATGCCCTCGACCGCATAGATGTCCTTGATGCCGACCGGAACGCCCATGAGCGGGCCGAGATCGGTTCCCGCCGCCAGAAGCTGGTCGATCGCCGCGGCGGCGGCCATCGCCTGCTCCGCCGCGACGTATTGATACGCGTCCAGCTTGGGGTTGAGCGCCTCGATCCGGTCGAGATAGGCACGCGTCACCGCCGCCGCGGTGATTCTTCCGGCGCGCAGGTCCTGAGCGTATCCGGCGATGCCTCCATTTTCAAGCGGGTCGGCGGGAAGATCGGTCATGGCGTCCTCGAGCGGCTGGTGCGATGCAAGGCGCCGAGCGTCCCATGCCTGACGCAGGGAGGCAATACGCCGCCCTCCTGGTTAGCCGACACCGAAGGCGACGATCAGCGCCGGCATTGTCAGAGCCGAGAGCATGGTGGAAATCAGGATCACCGCGCTTACCTGGTCGGCGAGCAGCCGGTACCGCACCGCCAGCACGAAAACCAGGGTGCCGGCCGGAAGCCCCGCCGAGATCGTCGTCGCGGCGGCGCGCTGGTCGTCCATCATGATGACCGAGGCAGCAAGCCAGAAGGTCAGGGCCGGGTGTATCAACATCTTGAGGAAGACCAGCCAGCTTACCTGGGTCACGTCGACCGAAGGTTTCTTGCCGACCAGGAACACGCCCATCGCGACCAGTGCCGCCGGCGCCGCGGCCGCACCGAGGGATTCGCAGATACTCGCGACCACGGGCGGCAGACTCCCGCCGCTTGCCGCAACGATGAGCCCCCCGACGCCCGCGAGCACCAGAGGGTTCCTCGCCACGGCCCGCGCGGCGCCGCCGATCGCCTTGGTGAGCGGCGCCTCGGAACGGATATCCAGCTCGATCAGGAGCACGCCGAGGCCGAGCAGGATCGAGGCATTGAAGACGGTGAATAGAACCGCCGGCAACGCACCCTCGTCACCGAAGGCCGCGTTCAGCAGCGGCACGCCCATATAGGCGGTGTTTGCGAAGGCCGCGGCCAGGCCCTGGATCACCAGAACCGCCGGCCGGTGCCCGAAGACGAGCGCGCCGACGCAGATCGCCAGGGCGAAGGTACCAAAAACACCGCCCGTGTAGGCGGCATGCAGGGGCCAGTCGAGCGCCCGATCCAGCGGGACCTGGGACAGCGAGAGAAAGATCAGCGCCGGAAAGGCCAGCCAATAGACGAAGCCGTTGAGCGCCTCGGCGGCGAGTTCTCCGAAAACCCCCATTCGGCCGCAGAGATATCCCGCCAGAACGATCACGAAGACCGGCGCACAAACAGTCAAAACCGCTTCCATCGATCGTGCTGGCCCCTCTTGCAATACGGGCCCGAGCCTAGACGAAACGACGCGCAAACACGACGAAAACCGGCGCCCGTCGCCCTAGTTATCGCCAGCGCCGGAGATAGGTGGCGCGACACCATTTTTGATCAACACCCGTAACTGTCCGTCTCCATGTTCCAACCGAAACCCTGGCGAAAGCTAGGACCTATGCCGCCATCGCTTTAGGCGGAGGTGACGGTGGAGCATCTGCACAGCTCGGCCAGAAACGATCGGCCAGCCGTCACGATGTTCAGCCGACGGCAAGGGCTCTGGCTTTCGTGAAGGATTCAATGGAGACCGGTCTGGCGCGGCGGAAGCGGGTGCCACGGGGAGAAAATCCCTACTGAATTCCCGGGACGCGAATTTCCCGTTCCCCTGCTCTCATCTCCATAAAGTGACATGACAAGATCCGTTGAAAATGCATATCATTCGCCCCTGATCTCTTTCGGGAGACCCGATCGATGCCCACCGACGAAAAAGGCCTATCTCGCCGCCAAGCCCTGCTTGCCGGCGCCGGCGCCGCGATGGCGCCACTGCTGGTCAATACTCTCACGACGCCGGCCCAGGCCGCGGCCCCCATGCTGGGCTCGGACCACCCGACCCATTATCGCTTCAAGCTCGGCGGATTCGAGATCACGACGATCTGGGACGGCGCGATCCAGTTGAAGGGCCCGCACCCGATCTTCGGCCAGAACGTTCCAGAAGCCGATGTCCAGGCCTTGGCCTAGGAGAATTTTCTTCCCCCGGCGGATTTCGAGATCAGCTTCGCACCGGTGATCGTCAATACCGGCACCGAACTGGTGCTGTTCGACACCGGCAACGGCGCCGGGCGCCGGCCCAATGCCGGGCGCACGGCGGCGACACTCGGAAAGGCCGGCTACAGTCCGGACCAGATCGACGTGGTGGTCCTCACCCACTTCCACCCCGACCATATCGGCGGCATGACCGAGGACGGCAAGCCGACCTTCCCCAATGCCCGCTATGTGACCGGCGAGACCGAGTACAATTTCTGGTCGCCGAAGGAAAAGGCCGAGGGCCCGACCGAACGGGTCGGCAAACTCGTGCAGGCCAATGTGGTTCCCTTCGCCGACAAGATGACCTTCCTGAAACCGAACGGGGCGGTGACCTCCGGAATCACCGCGGTCGGCGCCTTCGGACATACGCCGGGCCACATGGCCTATCACTTCGAGAGCGAGGGCCGGCGTCTGCTGCTCTGGGGCGATGCCACCAACCACTATGTCGCCTCGCTGCAGCGCCCGGAATGGCATGTGCGCTTCGACATGGACAAGGAAGCGGCGGCGAATACCCGTAAATCCATCCTCGGCATGGCTGCCGCCGACAAGATCCCATGCACGGGCTATCACATGCCCTTCCCGTCCGTCGGGTTCGTCGACAATCGGGCCGGCGCCTATCACTGGGTCCCGGCGAGCTATCAGCTCAATCTCTGACCGACACGACCATAGCAACGGAAACGGAGGCCTCGGGCCTCCGTTTTCATTTCACGACGTGCAGCCGGCCGGCGGGCCACCGGGGTTCGACCGGTACCACGCCATGGTCCACTGTTGACATCGGCGCCCCCAGGCTTCATGTCCCCATTGCCTGAGCACCAGCGCGCCAACGCTTGCGGAGGAATAAAGTGATCAGCTACCACGCCGCCCTCGTCTATTCCGTTGTCCTCGCCGCCGCCGCCGATGGCGAAGTGGCGGAATCGGAACTCGAAGCCATCAGGGACATGGTGTTGGGCCTGCCCATCTTTAACGATTTCGAGCGGGGAAATTTCTCCGAGATCGCCGGCGCCTGCATGGATCTGCTGACCGAATCGGACGGCCTCGACGCGGCGGTCGATATCATTCATCAGTCGCTTCCGAAACGGCTCTGCGCTACCGCCTACGCGCTGGCCTGCGACGTGATCGCGGTCGACGGGGTCGCCACCCAGGAGGAGCTCCGTTTCCTGGAAATGCTGCGGCACGAGCTTGAGGTCGACCGTCTGACCGCCGCCGCCATCGAACGCGGCTCGGCCGCCCGTTACGCGCGCCACGCGGACGCCTAGGCGATGAGCGACGCGTCGGTGGACCTGTCCGGCAGGACGATCGGCATCGTCGGACTGGGCCTTATGGGTGCGCCCATGGCCAAGCAGTTGCGGACCCATGGCGCCGCGCTGCGGGTATGGAACCGCAGCGCGGAAAAGGCATCCGCGCTGGCGAGCGGGAATGACAGCGTGACGGTGTGCGCGACCCCTGCGGAGGCCGCCCAAGGCACGACGGCAACCATCGTCATGGTGACGGATGCGAACGCGGTCGAGGAAGTCGTCTTCAACGCCGAGAGCGGCGCCGCACGCGGCCTGCCGCAGGACGGGTTGCTGATCGATATGGGCACCACGTCGGTGCTGCGCACCCGAGGCTTCGCGGACCGGCTGCGGGCCGCCGGCGGTGAATGGCTGGACGCGCCGGTCTCCGGCGGCACCGTCGCGGCCGAGGCGGGCGAGCTTACCATTATGGCCGGCGGGTCCGACGCGGCCTTCTTCCGGGCCCTTCCCTTGTTCCAGGCCATGGGCAAGCGCATCACCCATGTCGGCGCCATCGGGGCGGGGCAGATCGCGAAATCCGCCAACCAGATGATCGTCGGCCTGACCATCGGCGCGGTGGCCGAGGCCTTTGCCCTCGCCCGTCATGCCGGGGTCGAACCGGCCAAGATCCGCGAGGCCCTGTTCGGCGGCTTTGCCCATAGCCGCATCCTGGAACTGCACGGCGAGCGCATGGTCAGCCGCGACTACGCGCCGCGCGCCAAATGCTCGATCCAGCGCAAGGATGTCGCCGAGGCGATACAGCTTGCGGAGTCCGTCGGGCTTGAGCTGCCGGGATTGCAGGCCAATCTCAAGCTCTGGGATCACATGGTCAATAACGGCATGGCGGATCTGGATCACAGCGCCCTGCTTCTGGCCATCGATCCAGACTCGGCCGCCTGACGACGTGCCGGCGCCACGCTCCGAGATCGACGCCGTTGTTCTGGATGTCGGCAATGTCCTCATCCGCTGGGATCCGCGCGAGATCTACCGCAAGATATTCCTGACCCGCGACGGCAGCCCCGACGAGGCCAAGGTGGAGTGGTTCGTCAATAACATCTGCGACCTGGCCTGGAACGTGCAGCAGGATCTCGGCCGGTCGATCGCCGACGGCAACGCCGCCCTGATCCGCAAGCACACGGAATGGAAAGCGGAGATCGAGGCCTATTACGGCCGCCATCTGGAAGCGGCTCATGCGCCGATCGAGACCAGCATCGCCTGCATGCGGGCACTCAGGCGTACGGGCATTCCAGTTCACGGCCTCACCAACTATGGCCGCGAGACCTTCGCCCTGGCGCGCACCCGCTACGATTTCCTCCGCGAGTTCGACGGCGTGGTGGTGTCCGGCGAGGAAGGCCTGGTCAAACCGGACCCGGCGATCTTCCAGGTGCTGATCAACCGTTTCAAGCTGACCCCGGGCCGCACACTCTTTGTTGACGACACCCGAGCGAATATCGATACGGCGGCCTCGATGGGATTTCACGTGCACCACTTCACCGACGAGGCCGCACTGGCGCCGCATCTGGTTGAGTTGGGATTGATTGCCGCCACATGACTTTCGGGATCTGGATTTTCCGCCGGTCGGTCAATCCAACCTCATAAAGCATCGAATCTCCCGATCCGCGAAGGTCGTCAGATCTTGCCGTCGCCCTGGCGCAAGGCAGGGCCGGGCCTTGACGTTTCCGCTCGCCATACACAGTTCTGCGTCGGGGTTTTTCATGCTGACCGTTGCGTTGCTGGGCCCTGCCTTGCGCCTGGGCGACGGTTTAACGGAGCTACGGCTTGAGCCTTTCGCATTGCAAAACGGCCTCAGGCGCAGAACCCGGCCTTCGCCGGGGATACGGCGATCATTGAACGAAAAACCCCGGAGCATCGCTCCGGGGGTTTCCCTTTTACCAACGATGTTGGTTTGGCTTAGAAGCCCATGCCGCCCATGTCGGGGGCGCCGCCGCCCATGGCGGGGGCCTTCGGCTCCGGCTTCTCGGCGACCATGGCTTCGGTCGTCACCAGCAGACCCGCAACGGACGCGGCATTCTGCAGGGCGATGCGAACCACCTTGGTCGGGTCGATGATGCCAGCCTTCACCAGGTCCGTGAACTCACCCTTCTGGGCATCGAAGCCCCAGTTGGTGTCCTTGGACTCCATCAGCTTGCCGACGATGACCGAGCCGTCCTCGCCCGCGTTCTGGGCGATCTGGCGGGCCGGGGTCTGGATCGCGCGGCGCACGATGCCGATACCCACGTTCTGGTCGTCATTGGCGCCCTTCAGCTTGTCGAGCGCACGACCGGCATAGATCAGAGCGGCACCGCCACCCGGAATGATGCCTTCCTCGACCGCGGCGCGGGTCGCGTGCATCGCGTCATCGACACGATCCTTGCGCTCCTTCACCTCGACCTCGGTGGCCCCGCCGACGCGGATCACCGCAACGCCGCCGGCCAGCTTGGCCAGCCGCTCCTGCAGCTTCTCGCGGTCGTAGTCGGACGTCGTGTCCTCGGCCTGCACCCGGATCTGGTTGCAGCGGGCCTCGATGTCCTTCTTCTTGCCGGCACCGTCGACGATCGTGGTCTCTTCCTTGGTGATGCTCACCCGCTTGGAGGTGCCCAGCATGTCGAGCGTCACGTTCTCGAGCTGAATGCCGAGGTCCTCGGAGATCACGGTACCGCCGGTCAGGATGGCGATATCCTCGAGCATCGCCTTGCGCCGGTCGCCAAAGCCCGGGGCCTTCACCGCCGCGACCTTCAGGCCGCCGCGCAGCTTGTTGACCACCAGGGTGGCCAGCGCCTCGCCTTCCACGTCCTCGGCGATGATCAGCAGCGGACGGCTGCTCTGCACGACGGCTTCGAGAACCGGAAGCATCGCCTGCAGGTTGGACAGCTTCTTCTCGTGCAGCAGGATGTAGGGGCTCTCAAGCTCGCACACCATCTTCTCGGAGTTGGTGACGAAATACGGCGAGAGATAGCCGCGGTCGAACTGCATGCCTTCTACGACGTCGAGCTCGGTCGCGAGCGACTTGGCTTCCTCGACCGTGATCACGCCCTCATTCCCGACCTTCTCCATCGCCTTGGCGATCATCTGGCCGATCTCGGACTCGCCGTTGGCGGAGATGGTGCCGACCTGAGCGACCTCGGAGGAGCCGGAGAGCTTCTTCGACTTCTTGCCGAGCTCACGGACCACCGCTTCGACAGCCATATCGATGCCGCGCTTCAGATCCATCGGGTTCATGCCGGCGGCAACCGACTTGGCGCCTTCCTTGACGATGGCCTGGGCCAGAACCGTCGCGGTGGTGGTGCCGTCACCGGCGTTGTCGTTCGCCTTCGAGGCCACTTCGCGCACCATCTGGGCGCCCATGTTCTCGAACTTGTCGTTGAGCTCGATCTCCTTGGCGACGGTCACGCCGTCCTTGGTGATCCGCGGCGCGCCGAACGACTTGTCCAGCACCACGTTGCGGCCCTTGGGGCCGAGGGTCGCCTTCACGGCGTCGGCGAGAATGTCGACACCCTTCAGCATCCGCTGGCGCGCGTCCGCGCCGAATTTAACTTCCTTGGCAGCCATGTGACTGATTCTCCTCTAATGCGACGCCCGAATCAGGCGGCTTTTTTCTTCTTCGCGGTGGTTTCGATGACGCCCATGATGTCGGACTCCTTCATGATCAGGAGATCCTCGCCGTCGATCTTCACCTCGGTGCCGGACCACTTGCCGAACAGCACCATGTCGCCGGCTTTCACATCCAGCGGCGTGATCTTGCCGTTATCGTCGCGGCCGCCCGGGCCGACCGAGATAACTTCGCCTTCCATCGGCTTTTCCTTGGCGGTATCGGGGATGATGATCCCGCCCGCGGTTTTCGCCTCGCCATCCAGGCGGCGAACCAGCACTCTGTCGTGCAAAGGCCTGAAACCCATGCCATTCCTCCGGTTTATCTAGCTCTGAAGCTTCAATGAGTTCCCCCTGGAGCACGCCGGCAACACTGGGTTGTTAGCACTCGCCCCCGGTGAGTGCTGGCTATCTAATGACTGGCTTCCAGCCTGTCAAGAATGACATCTGAAAAATCTTTTAGGCCGCTCAACCGATCCCGTCCGAACCCAAGGCCGCAAAGGTGTCGGCGCCGCATCCCGAACCCGTCGACATTTGGCAGCACTCACGCCTGGCGGCTGCTAAAATATTGATTTATCGTAATTTCTTCTTGAGCCTGGAAAAATTGAACAGCAAAATTTCGGTATTGAGTCGATCATCCAGTCCAAGGGAGACGCTCGTGCGCGCATCGCCAGGCATTCTTCTGAACCACCGTCTGACCACCGCCGAAATTCTTTATCACCTGCCGGATCACCCCTCGCTCCTGCAAAGCTTCATCTGGCAGCATATGGACGTCGCTCCGGATTACCCGCGTCTGCGCAAGTTCCTGGACTACTGGGAGGACAATATCGAAGCCCGGCTTCATTCCGTCACGGTCGCCGGCGGACAGCTCAACAGCCGCACCGAAATCAAACACGCCAACGCGCGGTTCCTGTTGCACTGAGGCACGCCGGCGCTCATTCCGGCGCCAGGGTCACCTTCAGACCATCCAGTTCCGGGCGCATGGTCAACTGACACGACAGGCGTGAATTCGCTTCGACGTCGAAGGCGAGGTCGAGCATGTCGATCTCCTCCTCGCCTTTGGGTTCGAGCCGGTCCACCCAGTCAGGATCAACGTAGACATGACAGGTCGCGCAGGCGCAGGAGCCGCCGCATTCGGCCTTGATCGGCAGACCCTCGTCGCGGATCAGTTCCATGATCTGCCAACCGTCGATGCCGGCGATCTCGTGTTCCTTGCCGTCCCGGTCGGTGACGAAGATCTTCATGATACCCCCAATTTTTCCTGCAGATCGGAACTGGACGTCGTGTACTGAAAGCGCAGGCGCCGCTCCGGATACACGTACCGGAAAGCCTGTTGCGACATCAAGGCCGCTTCGTGGAATCCGGAAAGAATCAGCTTCAGTTTTCCCGGATACGAATTGATGTCGCCGATCGCGAAGATGCCCGGAACATTGGTTTCGAACTTCTCGGTATCGACAGGGATCAGGTTTTTGTCGAGATTGATGCCGAAATCCGCGACCGGCCCCAGCTTCATGGTGAGACCGAAAAACGCCAGAAGGGTATCGCACTCGATATCGTAGTCGCCGTCCGGCCCCTTGACCGACACTGCCTGCAACTGGCCGCCCTCGCCTTTCAGTTCCTTCAGCTGGGCGATATGAAGATCCATCTTTCCCGCATCCACCAGAGCCCGCATCTTGTTCACGGTATCCGGCGCGGCGCGGAAATCGTCCCGGCGATGCACCAGAGCCATCGTCGCCGCCAGCGGATGCAGGTTCACCGTCCAGTCGAGCGCGGAATCCCCGCCTCCGGCGATCAGCACCTTCTTGCCTCGGAACTGCTCCATCTTCCGTACCGAATAGAAGATTGAGCTTCCCTCGTATTGCTCCAGACCCTGGAGCGGTGGCTTTTTCGGCACGAAGCTGCCGCCGCCGGCCGCGATGATGACCACCGTCGCCTCGATCACCGTTCCCGTGTCGGTGGTCACGCGCCACTTGCCCTCATCGGTCTTGACCAGGGATTCCGCCATCTGCCCCAGGTGAAAGGTCGGACCGAAGGGCTCGATCTGCGCCATCAGCTTGTCGGTGAGTTCCTGGCCCGTGCAGACCGGGATCGCCGGGATGTCGTAGATCGGTTTTTCCGGATAAAGCTCCGCGCACTGGCCGCCTGGATAGTCCAGAATATCGATCAGGTGAGCCTTGATATCGAGCAGGCCAAGCTCGAAGACCGCAAAAAGCCCGACCGGTCCGGCGCCGATGATGAGGGCATCGGTCGAATGATGACTGTCGCTCATGATGAATCCAGTTTGAAGGGATCGCGATGTACATAAGGGTGGCGGGCGCCGCTGCCAAGGGCGGAATCGAGCAAATATCATTTGTGCACAAACAATTTTTATTCCAACAAAAACTTTCCCGCCGCCGCCGGACAGGGAACGAATGCCCCTCCTCACAACCCACGCGCACCGTATGCCACAAGGTCGGAAAAAGGTTGCCGCCTCGAAAGGTTGCCAGTGCCGAGGCCGGCGAAGATAATCGGCGGCGGGAGAAAAGCATCATGCGCGCTGCAAGGCTCGAGCAAACGGGTTTCCCCGCGGCCGTCCGCCTCGCGGGATTCGCGGCCTTCCTTCTGCTGGCGGCAATGATTTCCTGGGCGGGCGCGAGTGCCGAAACGTCGCCTCCCATTCTGACGGTTTTCGGCAAGATCAACGCCGGCAAGTTCCCAGGAGGGGCGCGTTTCAGCCGCGACGGACTGTTCGCCCTTGGTCCGCAGACCCTCGTCACCGAAACCCACTTCACCACGGGCGCACAGCGTTTCGAGGGTGTACCCCTGAGCGCCCTTCTCGACGCGGTGGAAGCCAGCGGCAGTACTCTGACGGCAACCGCGCTTGACGGATACAGTATCGATCTTCCGGTCAAGGATGCCCGCCGATTTGGGGTTTTTCTGGCGATGACCTGGAACGGCGAGACTATGAAAGTCCGGAACAAGGGTCCAATCTGGATCATCTATCCGATCAGTCGGCACCCGGAACTCAACACCGAAAAGTACAGCGCCAGGTCCATATGGCAGCTCAAAACCCTGACCGTAAAATAGCGTCCGGGCATCGCTCCGCCGGACCGCGCGTTGCTTTCGCGCTTCTGGTGCTGGTCTTTGTTTCGCTGTCGCTCAGCATTTACTTCCTGATCGACAATACCAAGGACCGGCTGAGCGAATCCACCTATGACCGGGGCGGCCTGTCGGGCGTCCAGATCCAGATCCATTACGAGCGCCTGATGTCCGCCCTCGTCGGCTTCGAGAACGATCTGCCCGGCGCGTCCATCGACAAGGTCGTACTGGCATTCGACATCGTTCACGAGCGGATCAGCGCGCATCCCACGCGGCCACCGAACGATCAGTTCGGCGATCCGGACTTCCTGGCGCTCAACGACCGCCTGCTGCGGGAGATCAATATCTGCGTTCCGGCGATCGAGCGCCTCGCCAAGGGAGAGATGGACGCGTTGGCCGGCCTGACCGCCGGCCTGAGCGTGCTTCGCCCGGATATCGATCGGCTGGCCTCGATGACGGTCCAACTGGCGGCCGAGCTCAGGGACCGTATCCGGCAATCGAATATCCTGGTCGCGGAAAAGGTTGCCTGGCTGATCATTGGTTTGACGGTGTTGAGCCTGATCGTCGTACTCATGGTCTGGCACCAGTATGTCGGCGCCGAGAAGCAACGGGTCGAACTGCTCGCGCTGACGGCGAGCCTCCGCGAGGCCAGCGCCAAGGTGGAGGCCGCTAGCAGAGCCAAGTCCGAATTTGTCGCCCATATGAGCCACGAGCTTCGCACCCCCTTGAACTCGATCCTCGGCTTTTCCGAGGTGATCCGCGACGGGGTGCTTGGGAAGTGCGAGCCGACGGCCTATTCCGACTATGCGGGCGATATTCACACCTCGAGCCGGCACTTGCTGGGGCTGATCGACGGGCTCCTGGATTTGTCCCGGATCGATGCCGACCAGCTTGATCTGACGGAAGAGGAGACGGATTTAACCCAACATATCGAATGGGTCATCACCCTGGTGTCGAACATCAGCCAACGTGCCTCGGTCACCGTTCGCCTGGGCGAGATCGTTCCGGACGTCAAGGTCTTGGCGGATGCCCGCCGGCTTCGTCAGATGCTGCTCAATCTGATCGACAACGCCATCAAGTTTACGCAGCCCGGCGGGGCCGTGCGGATATCGACCTGGATCAGGGAAAACGGCGACCTGGTGATCGCCATTGAAGACAACGGGCGGGGCATTCCCAAGGAAGAGTTGAGCAATGTGCTGGAGCCCTTTCACCGGGGCGATGCCGGCGCCTATCACGCGGCACAGGGAGCGGGTCTCGGCCTGTCCATCGTCCGCTCGCTGATCCAAAGCCATGGCGGCTATCTCACCCTCGACAGCGATGGCGCCAGCGGAACCACCGCCTGTCTGGTGTTCCCGGCGGGCCGGGTCTTGCGAACGGGCGGTTAGCGCTTGCGCGGATTGCCGCCCGACCAGATCCCCGATAGGCTTGCCCGAGACCATCCGACTTCCCCGGGAGGCCCGAATGACCCCCAGTCCGGACGAGCGCGACGCGATCTTCAAGACCTTTGGGCGCGCCTTCTTCAAGCAGGACCTGGACCTGATGTATCAGGTCGTCACCGACGACTTCACCTGGACGGTCCAGGAGGGTGACCAGGTCCGGATTTTGAACAGTCGGGCGAAGATCCAGGCGTTTTTCGCCGAGCGGCGGGGCCGGTTCGAGAACGTGCGGTTTGAGGACGTCGTGTTCAATCATGCGCCGGATGCCACGTTCATGACCTATCGGATGACCGGCACGGAAGCGGCCACCGGCACTCGCTTTGCCCGGGTCGGCGTCGAGCGCTATACCTTCCGCGACTGCAAACTCACCGAAAAAGACGTCTACAGCCGTCCCGGCGAAATCTCCGAATGACTGAACGGCGGTGACGGCGTTCCTGAAGACCGGAGCCCGTCGCGTCGACGGCACCTGGGCGTGGATCGTCGCCGGCGCGGCCTTCGTCCTGATGTTCATCGGCTACGGCGCGGCCTACAGTTTCGGGGTGTTCTTCACGCCGCTGTCCACTGCCTTCGGGGCCGATCGGGCCGACACCTCCCTGGTCTTCTCGGTGATCGGCGGCACCTATTCCACCATGGGGATTCTCAGCGGCCCCGCCGCCGACCGGTTCGGCACCCGTCCGATCTGCCTGCTGGGCATGACGGGACTCGGCCTCGGTCTGATCTACGCAAGCGGCGCCGATGCCCTTTGGCAGGTTTATATCGGCTTCGGTATCGGCGTCTCCTTGGGCATCGGCTGCGTTTTCGCTCCGGCGAATGCCGGCCTGCAACGCTGGTTCACCCGCAATCGCGGTCTCGCCTCGGGCCTTGCCACGACCGGCGTCGGCATCAGCATTCTCGTGCTTCCGCCGACGACCGCGCTTCTGATCGATCTCTGGGACTGGCGCGACACCATGCGGGCCTTCGGTGTTTTCACCCTCGCCGCAGGTTGTCTCGCAGCTTGTTTCATGGGCGATCCGCAAGAACCGGCATCCAGCGGCGGAGCGGCCGGCGGGACGGCAGCGCGCGCCTTCGACCTCGCAAGAGCACTTAAAAGCCGAGGTTTCATCATGCTTTGGCTGTCCTCCATGTTCTGCTGCGCCGGCATCTTCGTGCCCTTCGTCCATCTGGTGGCGTATTCCAGCGACCAGGGCCTCGGAGAGGGCACCGGCGTGTTCCTGATCGCGATCATCGGCGCCAGCAGCCTGTTCGGCCGAGTGGTCCTGACCGCCGCCTCGGACCGGATCGGCCGCCGCAATTCCATGGTGGCGATGTATCTCGCCATGGCGGCGGGTTTCATGATCTGGCGCTTCGCCGGGGACGACACGACGTGGCTTACCGTCTTCGCCGTTCTGTTCGGCGTCGGCTACGGCGGCTATGTCGCAATGATCGCACCGATCCTCGCGGAGTATTACGGCATTCAGCGGATCGGCAGCCTGCTCGGCTGTTTCATGTCCAGCATCGCGGTCGGCGGTGCGTTCGGCCCGTGGCTCGCCGGGCACGCCTTCGATACCTTCGGGTCTTACGATCTGCCGATCCTGATGGTCGGGGGATTGGGATTTCTGGCGGCGATACTGGCCGCCGGGATGCCGAAGGGCTCATACAGTCCCGGCGCCTTCGATCGCGTCGGCGGCTGAACCGGCCCGGTCAGACCGGCGCCGCCTCGGCGATGGCGATGAAATCCGCCGCCACCAGGCTCGCGCCGCCGACCAGCGCGCCGCCGACATTGGGGACCGCGAGAATTTCCTTGGCGTTGCCCGGCTTCACCGAGCCGCCGTAGAGGATCCGCATCTCCGCGCCGCCGGCCGCGATCTGTTGCAAGACGCCCCGGGCGTGACCGTGGATTTCAGCGATATCGTCGGTGGTCGCGGTCTTGCCGGTACCGATGGCCCAGACCGGCTCGTAGGCGACGACCGTGTTCGACGCGCTCGACCCGCCAGGAAGAGAGCCCCGCAATTGTGCTTCGACGACCGCCGTCGCCTTGCCTGCGTCGCGCTCAGCCTCGGTTTCACCGACGCAGATGATCGCGGTCAGCCCCGCCGCATGGGCCGCCTCGGCCTTGGCCCGCACCACCGCATCTGTCTCGCCATGATCGGCCCGCCGCTCGGAATGGCCGACGATGACGCACCCGCATCCGATATCCGCCAGCATCGCGGCCGAAATGTCGCCGGTATGGGCGCCGGAAACCTTCGCATGGCAGTCTTGGCCGCCGAGCCCGACCCGGGAGCCCGCGAGACAGGCCGACACCGGTCCCAGGAGTTGCGCCGGCGGACAGACCACCATGTCGAAGCCACGGCTGGCTTTCATGTGATCCGCAAGGGCCGTGGCGAGCGCCTCGCCCTCGGCTTTCAGCATGTTCATCTTCCAGTTGCCCGCGATGAGGGATCGCACAGCCATCGCCTGCTCCTCACTGTAAAGTCTGTCCGGTCGGCCTTTGACCTCGGCTCCTCTACCACGCGCCTCTTGCGTCTCCAAGCCGGCTCGGCGTTTCCGGAGCCACAATTTCAAGCGATTGCAGGGAAAATTGGGAAAAACCGAGTTGCCCGAAGGGGGGCTCGACCGTAGTATGCCGCGCTTCGTGGCGTGCCGGCCTAGGGCGGCGGGCGCCGTCGAACCCCTATTAGGGAGCCGAATTCGGCCATGCTGCAATTCATTCGTTCCAAGGTCACCTCGATTTTCATCAAGATCCTTTTCTGCGTCTTGATTCTCAGTTTCGCGATCTGGGGCATCGGCGACATCTTCCTCGGTAGCCCAAGCGGCCGCGCGGCGATCGAGGTCGGCGAGGTCACCTACAACTCCGCCGAGGTTCTGGAACAGTTCGACCGCACCCGGCGGGCCATGCGTCTGCCGCCGCAATATGACGAGGCGCTCCGTCCGCAAATCCTGGATTCGGTCATTCAGTCCCTTACCGAGAGCGGACTTTACGAAGCCGAAAGCCGCGATCTCAACATGGCGGTCGGAGAGGAAGCGCTGAAACAATGGGTCGCATCGGCGCCCGCGTTCCGGGATCAGCTCGGCCAGTTCAACCCAGACGTGTTTCGTCAGACGCTCGTCAATGCGGGGCTGAGCGAGGCCGAATTCTTCCGCACGCTGCAAAGCGACATCAAGCGCGATCAAATCAACATGGCCGTCGCCGGCGAAGCGACGCTGCCGAACACCCTTGCCGACACGCTGTTCAAGTACCGGGCGGAAACCCGTACAGCGAATGTCGTATGGGTATCGGTTGACTCGATCAAGGATATCCCGGAGCCCAGCGACGGGGAGATCACGGCGCATTACGAGGAAAATAAAGCGGCCTACATGGCGCCCGAGTACCGGGGCGCGACCTATGTGGCCCTCAGTCCCGACGAATTGGCCAAGGAAATCCTCATTCCAGAGGAGGAGATGCGAACGGCGTACGACGCCCGCCAGGCCGAGTTCGTCACCCCGGCGACGCGCCACCTGGTCCAATACATCTTCACCGACGAGGCCGCCGCGACGGCCGCGATCGGCAAGCTGGTCGGTCCGCTGGATATCGACGGCAAGGCGAAGATCCTCGCCGAAGCGGCCGGAACCGACGGCACGATCGAGCTTGGCGAGATCTCGGCTTTCGAACTCGTCGACGAGAACGAGCGCAAGGCGGCCTTCGGGGCCGAGGCGGGAACCGTCAGCGGCGCTGTCGAAACGGCGTTCGGCTGGAAAGTCTTCCTGGTCAAATCAGCGACCGAGGAATCGGTCCGCGCTTTCGACGAGGTGAAGGAGGCGATCCGTCTGGAAATCGCGCGCGAGAAAGCGCTCGATGCCCTGTTCGAGCTCTCCAACACCTTCCAGGACGCCCTCGCCGGCGGGTCGACCATCGCCGAGGCGGCACGGGCGATCGACGTGCCCGTCCGCACGGTCGACGCCGTGGATGCGGCGGGCCGCGGCCTGGACGGGCAGCCGGTCGCGGGCCTTCCGCCGGGCCGGCGCTTCCTTGCCACGCTGTTCGA
Source organism: Alphaproteobacteria bacterium (assembly GCA_038146985.1). GTDB lineage: Bacteria > Pseudomonadota > Alphaproteobacteria > Thalassobaculales > Thalassobaculaceae > JADHLJ01. The sequence goes on along the minus strand of JAYQSQ010000001.1, from coordinate 263,326 downwards.
GACCGCCAAGGACACGCAAAGCGATCTGGTGGAGTCAGAGGACAACGGATACTTCCTGCTCCAGGTCGACAAGGTCACGCCGACGCGGCAACGCGAGCTTTCGGAGGTTCGCGAAGCCGCGATCATGAGCTGGCGGGCGGATCGGCGCACATCGCTTGCCGCCGAAATCGCCGGGCGCATCGCCGAGGGCTCGAAGGCGGGCACGGGTCTGTCCGCGGCCGCCGAGACGCTGGGCTACAATGCCGTTTCGGTCGGCCCGTTCGACCGTTCGGGCGACGGCTACGATGCCGGACTGTACCCGCCGGATCTCGCGCCCGTCGTCTTCGATCTGGTGAAAGGTGATGTTGGGGTCGCCGAGTCGGCCACCGGCACCGCCGTCGCGGAACTGGTCGAAATCATTCCGGCGGACAAGGCCAAGCAAAAGGGAGTGCTGGACCGGTTGACACGCGAGCTGAACACATCGGCCCGCCAGGATTACGAGGACACCTATCTGAGCGGCCTGCGCGGGCGGCACGGGGTCAGCATTGATCGCGGGTACATCGACACGCTGATGGCGGAGTCCCAATGAACGTTTTGCCCGGCGCCGACGCCTTCGCCGCAATCCACCGGGAGAACCGTCCGCAAGTGGTTTGGACGACCCTTGTCGCCGATCTGGAGACGCCGGTTTCAGCGATGCTCAAGCTGGCCGATGGCCGGGCCAACGCCTTCCTGCTGGAATCAGTCGAAGGCGGCTCCGTGCGCGGGCGTTTCTCCATCATCGGCATGCGTCCCGACCTGATCTGGCGGTTCAAGAAGCATCAGGCGGAAATCAACCGTCAGGCCCGCACGGATCTGGACGCCTTCGAGCCCTGCCCCGAGGCGCCGATGGACGCGCTTCGCGCGCTGGTCGGGGAATCCCGAATCGATCTGCCTCCGGAACTGCCGCCAATGGCCTCCGGCCTGTTCGGTTACATGGGATACGATTCCGTTCGCTTGACCGAGGATATCCCGGACGAAAATCCGGACCATCTCCAGGTACCGGACGGTCTTTTCTTGAGGCCGACCCTGATCTGCATCTTCGACCGGCTTGAGGATATCGTCACCATCGTCACCCCGGTCTGGCCCGATGACGGCATGACCGCCGAGGCGGCCTATGCCGCAGCCCGCACCCGTCTCGCCGATGCCGTGGCGGATTTTCAGCGCAGCCTGCCGTATCGGCGCGAAAGCGGGTCCGGCGAGCTTGAGATGCCGGAACCGTCCTCGAACACCACGCGGGAGCAGTTCCACGCGATGGTCAACAAGGCCAAGGACTATATCCAGGCCGGCGATGCCTTCCAGATCGTGCCCTCGCAACGGTTTTCGGTGCCCTTCACCCTGCCGCCGATGGCGCTCTACCGCTCGCTGCGGCGGCTCAACCCGTCCCCCTATCTCTTCTTCTTCGATTTCGGCGACTTCTCCATCGTCGGCTCCAGCCCCGAGATCCTGGTCACGCTACGCGGCGGCCGGGTGACCCTGCGCCCGCTGGCCGGCACGCGGCGGCGCGGCGCCAATGCAGACGAGGATCGGGCCCTTGCCGAGGAACTGCTAAGTGATCCCAAAGAGCGGGCCGAGCATCTCATGCTGCTGGATCTCGGACGCAACGATGTCGGCCGGGTAGCGAAAATCGGCAGTGTCGACGTGGTTGAGCAATTCGTCATCGAGTACTACTCCCACGTCATGCACATCGCCTCGCATGTCGAGGGTGACATTCAGGACGGGCTCGACGCGCTGGACGCCCTTGCCGCCGGTTTTCCCGCCGGCACGGTATCGGGTGCACCGAAAGTGCGGGCGATGGAGATCATCGACGAACTTGAGCATTCGCGCCGGGGCGTCTATGCCGGTGCCGTCGGCTATTTCAGCGCCAACGGCACCATGGACACCTGCATCGCGCTGCGCACCGCGCTGGTCAAGGACGGAACCATGTATGTCCAGGCCGGCGGCGGCGTTGTCGCCGACAGTGATCCCGAGGCCGAATACCAGGAATCGGTCAACAAGGCGAAGGCCCTGTTCCGCGCCGCCCAGGAAGCCGTCCGATACGCCGCGCGGACCGGCTGATCCGCCGATTACTCCGCGGGCTGCGGGTTTTCCACCGGGACCGGCTCCGAGCCGCCATCGCCCCGACCCGGCAACATCCAGGCTGCCACCGCCGCCATGACGGCGATCCCGGCCAATATGACAAACAGCATGACAAAGCCGCCGGTTTCCTTATGGACCCAGGCGATCAGCGGTACCGCCGCCGCGGCCACGCCGAGAGTGAGCACGAATTTCACGCCGAACGCCGTCGAGCGCCATCTCGGCGGCGAGTATCGCGCGAACAGACTGTTCTCCGTCGGCGAGCCGATCGTATTTGAGACCACCATCGCCGCCGCCACCGGCAGCAGCAGCGCGGTGTCGAGCCCGGCCGCGATCAGCAGCAACGGTGCCTGCAGGACCCAGCAGGTGAGATAAACCCGCTTCAGCTCGAACCGGTCCGCCAGCCATCCCCCCACCAGTTGCGCACCGCCGGATGCGAAATAGACCGCAGACACCAGGACGCCGACACCGAGTAGCCCTTCGCCCAGGAAATCCGACAGCCGGGTCTCGAACATCTTCGGCAAAGCGAACGAGGTCGCCTGATAAATCAGGCCCGTGCAGGAAACCGTGATCAGCAGCATCAGCGCGCCACGTTTCATATCGCCCTTGCTCGCCTCGCGCGGCGCCGAGCTCATCTGGATCTTGTCATCCACCATCCGGCCCGTGGCGATCAGCAGCCAGAGCGAAATCCCGACCCCGACGCTGATCAGGCCGGGAAGGATAAAGGTGACACGCCAGGACCAGAGATCCGTCAATCCGCCAGCAAGGAGCGGCGCCAGGCCGACTCCGATGCTGCCGAACACCCCGTTCAGCCCCAGCGCCTTGCCCCGGTTGGCGACCTTGCGCACCACCCAGGCGATTCCCACGGGGTGGTAGATCGAGCCGAACAAGCCCACCAGGGCAAGACCCGCCGCGATCTGGAACAATGTCGCGGCCATCCCCGTCAGGATCGCGCCGATACCGGTGCCGATGAAGAACAGAACCATCATGCGCGACGCGCTCCACTTGTCGCCGAGATAGCCGGCCGGAAGCGCCGCCGCTCCGAAGAGGATGTTCCCCACCAGCATCAGCGCGATCAGCTGGTGATACGGAGCGGCAAACTCGCTTTCCAAGGCCAGCACGACGGTCGGATAGATCAGCATGAAGAAGTGCGAAAACGCGTGCCCACCGCTGGAATAGGCTAGCGTGAGCCGGCTGTTACGATCGGTCATTGTGTCGGGCCATCATCACGGGAACGGATATCGGGCGGGTGCCTCTATCTTACGCGCGCGCCGCGCGAGGGAACAGACTTGTCTGACGCCGTGAACTCCATGGTTTGACAGAGGCGTGCAAGAGGTTAGGATCTGATGCATGCTCCGCCCCAGTCTGCCAATCCCGTCGAATGATGATTCCGGTCCACCCCGCGTCCCGCGCGCCGGCGTTGTCCGGCGAGGACCATCGAAGGCACAACGGGCCTGGCTGCGCCGGGGCCTCGGTCAACCGGGCGGCAAGCTGCCGCTGTTCGACAGAAACGGCCAGAGCGTCAGCCCCCGTGTCGTCAAGGCATGCCTTGATAAGGGGTGGGCCGAGCCTTGGTTCAGCAATCCGCTGAAGCCCGACTGGCTGATCTGCAAGCTTACCGAGACCGGGCGTACGGTCGTCGGAAACTAGCCGAGCAGAATTTGCGGAAATTCGAGACCCCGCTAGCCGCGAATCGTCTCGACCAGTAACGCGTTGTAGCGATCGGCGGCTTCGAACTGGGTCCAGTGCCCCGCGCCCTCGACAACCTCGACCCGGGATTCCGGCCTTTCATCCTGCAGCATCTCGATTCGCATGCCCAGGGTCCCGGTGGTGGTACGATCCTTATCGCCCCAGATCGCGTTTACCGGCGCAAGGATATTCGGCAGCGCCTCCATGAGCCGCATGGTCATCGAAATCGGCCGCGACAGGGTGCGCGCGCGCAGCGAGTTGGTACGCTGAATGTGGATTGCCAGTTCCCCGACATTCTCCGGCTCGGCGAGCATCAGCCAGCCCATGTTGTTGGCCGCGGCGGCCCGTAGTTCCGCCTCCTCCATGTCCGGATGGATCCTGATCATCTGGTCGGGACCGCGCTCGCGGGGACCGAATCCGGCAGCGCCGACGATATTGAAGCTGCCGAGCGACGGGCCGAGCATTTCCGCGACCACGGCGCCGATTACCGAGCCGAAGGAGAACCCGGCGATATGCACCGGCCTGTCCGGGCCAACCAGCGTTCGGATTCCATAGTGCACGATCTCGGCCAGACCGTCGGCGGTATAGGGGGGACCCGGGTCCGAGCTGTCGCCGAGGCCGGGCAGATCCGCGACGATGACGCGAAAACCGGCCTCCGCCAAAGCCTCCACGTTGCGGCACCAATGGTTCCAGGAGCCGTGCCCGCCATGCAGAAGCACCAGCGGCTCGCCATCCTCCGGTCCCCAGATATGCCAGACCATCACGCCGTCGGCGCAAAGGGTCTCGCGCCTTTCCGACCGGCCAGCGATATCGGCAAGCCAGGCCGCTGGATCGGCCTCGGCTTCGGGAATCAGCGCCCGCATCAGGCCTCGCCCGGCTGCAGTTTGCGCGTATAGGTCGGGCTGATCACCATCTCGTTGAGGGTGACCCGGCCCGGCAGTTTCATGATGAACACAACGATGTCGCCCATGTCCTCGGACTGGATCAGTCTGGCGCGCTCTTCGTGGGGAACCGGAATCGGACGAAAATCGAGGATCGGGGTTTCGACCTCTCCCGGGCACAGCACGCAGGCGCGGATGCCGTTATTGCCCTCCTCCATGTTGATGAGCTGATTGAGCGCCATGACCGCGTGCTTAGACGCGCCATAGGCGACCCCGGCGCGCGGCGAATAGTTGACGCCGGCCTTGGAGGACGTGGTTATGATCGTGCCCTCGCTCTGGGTGCGCATGACGCGCAGCGCCGCGTCGGCACAGTTGTAGACGCCTTTCACATTGACATCGATAACCTCGTCCCAGCCTTCGAGGTTGCCGCCCGCCCAGGCCCGGTCGGTGACGTTGATGCCGTGATTGTTGAACAGCAGGTCGAGTCGTCCGTGCCGGGCGTGAATGTCGGCCGCCAAGGCGCGCATGCCCACGCGGTCCAGCGCGTCTCCCTGAGCGATCTCTGCGTGACCGCCGGCCGCTTTGATCTTGGCCGCGACTGTCTCTAGCGGAGCCGCCCGGCGCCCGGTCAGCACCACCTTCACCCCTTCGCGCGCCAGCGCCAACGCCGCGCCCTCGCCGATGCCGGTGCCCGCGCCGGTCACCCAGGCCACCATGCCATCGATATTTCTCATCCCTGTCTTCCCAATCCATGTAAGATTTGCCGTCCCTTACCATTCCCCGACCTTTCGGCCAAACGGCGATGCGAGACGAAACCAATGAGGCCGCCCTGTGACTGATACAAGGCGTCAACGGCTCATCGCAGCATGGGACGGCCTGTCCGGCAATGCCCGCGGGTCACTTTGGCTGTTGGCGGGCGGACTCTTCGCGACCGTGATGGTGACCGGCATCAAGTTCGTCGGGCAACGCCTGCCGGTATTGGAGATCCTGTTCTTCCGGCAGATGTTCGTCTTCATCCTGCTCGGCCCGGTTCTTGTGAAGGAATTCCCGGGCGCCTTTAGGACGAAACGGCTGAAGCTGCATCTCTCGCGCTGCGCCGTCTCGATCGTCGCGATGACCTCAGGCTTCACCGCGATCGTCCATCTCCCGCTGGCCGAGGCGACGGCGATCAGCTTCTCGCGCGCCATGTTCGCGACGCTCCTGGCCATCCTCGTGCTCAAGGAAGTGGTCGGGATCCGACGCTGGAGCGCCACCATCATCGGCTTCCTCGGCGTGCTCGTGATCGTCCGTCCCAGTCCCGAAGGGGTCAACGAGTATGCCCTTCTGGCGCTTTTCTCGGCTGGCCTGGTCGCCTGCAATCTGATCATGACGAAAAGCCTGTCCACGACAGAACGGCCAAGCACCATCATGGCCTATCACGCCGGCACGCTGACAATCGCCTATGCCATACCGGCGTGGTGGCTGTGGGTACCGCCGACCTGGACCGAAATGGGGTTTATCGTCGGTGTGGCCCTGCTGATGTCCATGGTGCAGTACTGCACGATCCGCGGCTACAAGGAAGCCGAAGCCTCCGCGGCCCAGCCCTTGGAATATGTCCGCCTGATCTACGCCGCGGGTATTGGCTTCTTGGTTTTCGCCGAAGTGCCTACCGTTTGGACCTGGGCCGGTGCCGCCCTGATCATCGGCAGTTCGCTTTACACGATTCGGCGCAACGCAATGAAGAACGGTTAGGAATTAGGTACCCGCCGGTATCGGCGCCCCGGTGTTTCGCGCTCCCGCTTCAAACCCAGCCCCCCAAACGCGAAGTGGCGCCCCCGAGGGAGCGCCACCCGCTTGGCCGTCTTGGCCGGGATCAGGAGAACTCGAAGTCCGTCAGGTTCAGCGTCGTCACGCCGTTCACCGTGATCTTCGCGTAGCGGTCATCCGACGCGCCGTTCAGATACACCTCGACAAGGTTGTTCGCCGTGTTCGCCGAGAGCACGATCGTCCCCGTCGCCCCGAACGAACCGCCCGACGACGTCACCAGAGCCGGGCTGCCCGAGCTCGTGAAGCCGAAGCCCACAAGCGTGATCTTGTCCGATCCCGACGAGAAGCTGAAGATGTCCGCGCCCGTGATCGTCCCGCCGGTGATCGTCGCAACCGACACCGTCGTGCTCACCACGAACTTGTCGGCTCCGTCCCCGCCGTACAGCGTGTCCGCCAAACCCGAGATCGCCGCGCCCGCATACAGCGTGTCGTTGCCGTCGCCGCCGTACAACAGCTCGCCGCCATTGTCCGTGCCGCCGACCAGCGCCGCATACAGCACATCGTTGCCCGAGCCACCGAACAGCGTGTCACTGTCCGAGCCCGCCCGGATCACGTCGTTGCCGTCCTCGCCGTACAGCAGATCCGCACCCGCCAGCGTGCCGTCGATCACGTCGTTGCCCGAACCGCCGAACAGCGTGTCATCGCCCGTGCCGCCGACCAGGCTGTCATTGCCCGTATCGCCGTACAGAATGTCGCCCTGGGTCGAACCCGCGATCAGCGTGTCCGCGCCGTCGCCGCCATACAGCGTGTCGACGCCGCCAAACGCGCCCGTGATGCCGCCAACCAGAAGGTCGTTGTCCGTACCTCCCGTCAGCTGGTCGTTGCCGGTGCCGCCATACAGCGTGTCCGCACCCGTGCCGCCAACCAGAACGTCGTTGCCGGCCCCGCCATAGGCAAGGTCGTTGCCGGCCCCGCCCTGGATCGTGTCGTTGCCGACATCACCCGAAATCGTGTCCGCATTCGCGTTGCCGTAGATCAGGTCCGCTTCCGAGCCACCGTTCAGCTGGTCGTTGCCGTCACCGCCATACAGCGTGTCCGCACCGCCGCTGCCGAACAGCGTGTCGTTGCCCAGGTTGCCGAACACAAGGTCCGTGCCGTCGCCGCCGCTCAGCACGTCGTTGCCCTGGCCGCCATACAGCGCGTCCGAGTCACCGCTGCCGATGATCGTGTCGTTGCCCAGGTTGCCGTACAGCACGTCCGAGCCGGCTCCGCCGGTCAGCGCGTCGTTGTCCTGGCCGCCGAACAGCGTGTCCGCGCCGTCGCCGCCGTTGATCGAGTCGTTGCCTAAGTTGCCGTAGACCACATCGGTGCCGCTGCCCGCGGCGATGTTGTCGTTGCCCTGGCCGCCGAAGATCGAGTCGCTGTCGCCGCCGCCCGACAACAGATCGTTGCCGAGGTTGCCGTAGATCACGTCGTTGCCGTCGCTGCCGTCAACCGTGTCCGTGTCCTGGCCGCCGAACACCGTGTCGTCACCGCCGGCCGCCAGAATGTTGTCCGAACCCTGGTTGCCGTAAACCAGATCAGCACCGCCAAGCGCGCTGATCGTATCCGCCCCGGTGAGACCCGTGATGTCGTCGGAGTTACCCGTGCCGGTGAGATTGTCGGAAGAAGTCGTTCCGGTGATTGATGCCATTGAAAGTCCCCATTAGCGCTTCGGCCGGTATCCCCGGACGCATTTTCCTGGAAAAAGATCAGTCTAAATACATCACCATGATGCCCTGATCAATCGCTCTCGGTACGGATTTAGTCGCAAAGCTTCAAAAAAGTGAAGAAAAATCAGCATTTGGGCCTTTTTTTTCTGGCGCCTTGCGAACGGAGATTCGGCAATCGACGGATCGCAAGCAAGGCGCCGGACCACTGCCCATCCGGATCGGCTCGGTTTGATGACCCTGGGTGAAAGGGAGGTGAAAGTCCAATTCTTGCGCAATTGTAAATGATATTGTCGACAATGGATCGACCGGCTCTGCGGTCTTCCCTTAACGGCACGTCGCCTGCATAAACTTTTCGAGGCCATCATGTCTCCTTCTCCCGCCAGAACGCTGATTCAGAAAAGCTCCTACAGCACGGTGTGCTCAATGGTCAGCGACCGGGCCCGCGCGACGCCGCACCGCGCGGCCCTGCAGGAGCGCGACCGGATCCTGTCGTTCCGCGATCTGGACGGCCGTGCCGACGCGCTCGCCCGGGCCTTCTCGGCTCTCGGCGTGGAAAGAGGAGACAGAATCGCGATACTGTCCGAGAATCGAACGGAATACATTGAAGCGACGGTGGCGGCCGGAAAGATCGGCGCGATCCTCGCGTGCCAGAACTGGCGCCTCGCGCCACCGGAGCTGCGGCACTGCCTCTCGCTTGTCGAGCCGAAGCTGGTTCTCGTCTCCCCCCGCCACCGGTCCACACTCGATCACCTGGGCATCGCGCCGGACACCATCATCGAGTTCGGGGCTGATTACGAAACCCGGCTGGAAAACGCCGGCGGCGCCAAGGTCCAATGCGAGATCGACCCGGAGGATGGCCTGCTGATCCTCTACACCAGCGGCACCACGGGGCTTCCCAAGGGCGCGCTGATAAGCCATCGCGCCGAAGTCGCCCGGGCCACCGGCGCGCGCGCCGATTTCGGTCTCGCGGCCGGCGACAGTTTCGTGTGCTGGACCCCGATGTTCCACATGGGCGGCATGGATCTCGCACTGATGACATTGCTCGGCGGCGGCAAGGTCATCATCGAGGACGGCTATGACGCCGCTCGGCTCGCCGATATCGCGATTCGGGAGCCAATCGGCTGGCTGGTCGTGATCCCCGGCATGGTCGAAAGCTTCATAGAAGAGATGAAGCGCCGCAACCGGCCGCCAGCGGGGATCAAACTCTGCGGCGTCATGGCCGATCTCGTGCCCGGCCACCAACTGGCCGAGATCACCCGGCTGCTGAACGCGCCTTATGCCAATACCTTCGGCTCCACCGAGACCGGCAGCCTGCCCGCCGCCGGGATAACGGTCCCGATCGGCATCGTTCCGGAGCGCCTGACGAAATACCCGAGCCCGAATTGCGAGATTCGCCTGGTCGACGAGAACGACGAGGACGTACCGCCGGGCACGCCGGGAGAGCTTGCGGTGCGCGGCCCCACCCTGTTCAGCGGCTATTGGCGGGCCGAGGAAACCAACGCGCATGATTTCCGCGGCGGCTGGTTCCACAATGGCGATCTGCTGGTCCGCGAGGCCGATGGCGGCTTCAACTTCGTCGACCGGGTCAAATACATGATCAAGTCCGGCGGCGAGAACATCTATCCCGCCGAGATCGAACGCGTGCTGCTGACCGACCCCCGGGTGACCGAGGCCGCGGTGGTGCGCCGTCCGGACGACCGGTGGGGCGAGGTCCCCGTCGCCTTCGTCGCCCGTTCCGACGACAGCCTTGATGCCGCGAGCCTTGCCAAACTCTGCCGCGCCAATCTCGCCGGTTTCAAGCAGCCCAAGGAAATCCGCTTTCTGAACCATGATGCCTTCCCGAGAAACGTGTCGGGAAAAGTGCTGCGGCACGACCTGGAAACGCTGCTTCGCGAGTAGCCGTTTCAGGCGGTTCTTCCTGCCGGATTTAGCTCTTGCGGATGCTATCGACAAAGTGCGGGATCGGCCGCACTCTATCCAACGGATCGGTTTGCCGCGATGGGGGTCGCCATGGCAAAGGCAATGTTCGGAGCCGGCTGTTTCTGGGGTGTCGAGGAAGCCTTCAAGCATGTCCGCGGCGTCACGGAGGTTACCGTCGGTTACAGCGGCGGCGTCACCGACAATCCCTCCTACGAGGAGGTCTGCACCGGGATGACCGGCCATGCCGAGGTCGTCCAGGTCGGCTATGACGAGACCAAAGTCGACTACGAGACCCTGCTCGAGGTGTTTTGGGACTGCCACAACCCGACCCAATTGAATTTCCAGGGCCCGGATATCGGCACTCAGTACCGCTCGGTGATCTTCACCCATAGCGAGGACCAGACCGACGCGGCCATGCGCTCGAAGAAGGCCGAGCAGGACAGCGGACGCTACCACCACGATATCGTCACCGAAATCTCGCCGGCCAAGACGTTCTGGCCGGCCGAGGATCATCACCAGGGTTATCTTTCAAAACGCCGAAAACGCCGCTGGCGTCTTTTCGGCTGAAGGGGAGCTAGATCATGTGCCGTTGGCTTGCCTATGCCGGTCCCGATCTGCTGATCGAACGGCTGCTGTTCGCGCCGAGCAATTCGCTGATCCAGCAGTCGCTTTCGGCCCGCCGATCGATCGTACCGACCAACGGCGATGGGTTCGGTCTCGGCTGGTACGGCAATCAGTCGAGACCCGGGCTGTTCCGCGATACGCTCCCGGCATGGAACGACGCGAACCTGCGCAGCATTTCCGAACAGATCCATTCCCGCCTGTTTTTCGCCCATGTGCGCGCCTCGACCGGAACCTCCACCAGCCGGGAGAACTGTCATCCGTTCCGTCATGACGACACGCTGTTCATGCACAATGGCCGGATCGGCGGCTATCACGCGATCCGACGGGAAATCGAACAGATGATCCCGAGCGACTTTTACGGCGAAAGGCACGGAACCACCGACAGCGAGGCCTTCTTCCTTCTGGCTCTCGGCAACGGACTGATCGATGATCCGGCGCGCGGCCTCTCCGCCACCATCCGCGAGATCGTCGGAACGATGGAGCGGCGCGGCATCGACGAGCCGTTCCGCATGACCGCCGCTTTTTCCGACGGTGCCCGGCTCGTCGCGGTCCGCTATTCCAGCGACCACCAGTCGCCGTCACTCTATTGGGCGACGGGCGGCACATTGACGGTCGTCGACCGCTCGGTCGGCATGACCGACGGGGTCGGCGCGACACTGGTCCTCTCCGAACCGCTCGACGCGGGCGATCTTACCTGGCGGGAGGTGCCGGAAAGCCATGTGTTGAGCTCGCTCGGCGGCAAGGTTTCCATCGAACCGCTGGATCTCGCGCACTGACGGCGGGGTGATCGCGCGAGCGTCGATGTGACGCCGGAGCGTGGCTAGGCGGCGGCCGGGGCGGAGACGCTTTTTTCAATGCGGCGGATATGTTCCAAACCGGGATAGATCTCGGATTGCAGGAACTCGATCCGTTTCGACGGGCCGCCGCTGGCCTGCGGGAACCGGGTTTTCCAGTGCATCATCTTGACCGACAATCCGCAGAGCACCGCACCGATGCTCAAATGGTGCGAGGTGACGGTATCGCGGAACTCCTGAAAGGAGTCGGCCGAAATATCGGACCAGAAGTCCTTGGAAATCGTTTCGAAAAACTTGAAGCGTCCCGCGATCGACGTGGTGATCTCGTTGAACCCCTTCTCGATGTCCTCAAGCATCTTGCCGAGGGAGCGGTCGCCCTGAACCTGGTGATTGCCGCGAATCTCCTGCATCCATTCCAGGAAGGCCGGGATATCCTTGCGGGTCTCGTCGAGACAGTTCCGATAGTATGACAGCGACAGGAAGATATCGCCGTACTGCTCGATGAAGCTCGGCACTTCCATGATCGTGACGTTGAGCTCGTCCGCAAGGCGCTGCAGCTGCTTGATCGTCGCCTGGCGATCCGGCTGGGCAAGCATCTTGATGATCTCGCCGACATCCTGCACGTCGTTGTCGGTCCCGTAGACCCGCGCGATCAGGGGGCGCGTGAAAGTGCGCATGAAGGCATTGAGTTCGGTCTGCTTCTTGGGCGAAAGCGTGAGGCATTCGAAATCCGAGAGACCGATTTCAAGGCGCCGCAATTCGATCCGAAGCGAGTAAACGTCGAAGGATTGCAGCTTTCCCAGCGCGTCAAGCATCTCCATGTCTTGCCGCAGTTCCGGGGTATCCTGATAGAAATCGGTGACCGCCCCCGGTTCGATCTGTCCGCTGCCGGTAACGCCGTCGCGAAACAGCTCAATCACGGATTCCAGGCGCGCGTTCTTGATCAGCGAAGACTTCCGCTAGCCGGGCGTCCCGAGCGGGATGATGGCCAGCGGCAGAATATGCAGCGAATCCATCGCTTCGCTGTCGATCGGCACCGACGTGCCTGTCGCAGCGTCCAAGGCGGGTTCGGCCATACCGCGCTCCGGGGTATTTTCGGTCACGCACTGTCGCCACAGTTGGTTAATAAATTCTTAATCAGTGTAATCTGTTCAGATCCCGTTGTCTTCACTAGGATCGCGGGGACCCGCGAGCCCGCTTCCTTCCCCGGGTTCATGATCTACTTTGAAACATTCTATTCTGGAGACACCCATGGACGTTCGCTTGGACGGAAAAGTCGCGCTGATCACCGGGGGCAGCAAGGGACTGGGAAAGGCGATGGCGCTTCGCTTCGCCGAAGCCGGGGCCTCGGTGGCCATCACCGCGCGGGGCGCCGACGCGCTTGATGCCGCGCGCCGGGAGATCCAGGCGGCTGGCGCCGGCAACAAGGTCGTCGCCGAGGCCTGCGACGTGAGCCGGGCCGACGAATGCGCGGCGCTTCACGCCACCGTCACCGCACAGTTGGGGCCGGTCGACATCCTGGTGAACAACGCCGGCACCTCCCAGCGTGGCCCGTTCCTGGAGGTTAGCGACGAACTTTGGCAGAACGATATCGACCTCAAGCTGTTCGCCGCGATCCGTCTCGCGCGGCTCACCCTGCCGGCCATGAAGGAACGCAAATGGGGCCGGATCATCAACGTCCTCAATGTCGGCGCCAAGGCCCCGCCGGCCGAGGGCGCGCCGACCGCCGTGACCCGGGCCGCCGGCATGGCGCTGACCAAGGTGCTGGCCGGAGAGGCCGCGCCGCATAATGTTCTGGTGAACGCGCTTCTGGTCGGCCTGATCGACAGCAACCAGCACGAGGTCAAGCACAAGGCCTCCGGGACCGCCAAGAGCTATGAGGAGTTCCTGCAGGGCATGGCCGACGCCAACAAGATCCCGATGGGACGGGTCGGCCGGGCTGAGGAATTCGCCGATGTGGCCTGTTTCCTCGCCTCCGACCGGGCGAGCTATCTGTCGGGGATCGCGATCAATGTCGATGGCGGTCGCAGCCCTGTTGTCTAGGGGCTGCTCTCACCCGGTCCCCGCAGCGCGGGAAGGGTGACGGTGAAGAACGACGTCGCCCTGTCTCTCACCGCCATGGTCGCGGCCCAAGTCGCCATCGCCATGGCGATCATGACGGTGCCGGTGCTGGCCCCCAAGATTGCCGGCGATATCGGCATCGAGCCAAGTCGGATCGGGGTCTATTCCGCCATCGTCTTTGTCGGCGCAATAATTCTGACCTCGATCGGCGGATCGGTGATCGGGCGCTTCGGCTCGGTTAGAACGACGCAGATCGCGATGCTGCTCGGCGCCGCCGGGCTCGCCCTGTCCCTGAACGGCTGGGTTCCAGGCCTTGTTCTGGGCGCGCTGGCGGTGGGCATGGGCTATGGCGTGGCAACCCCGGCGGCAAGCCATCTCCTGGCCCGCACCATTCCGAGGGAGCGACGGGGCCTGGTTTTCTCGCTAAAGCAGACCGGCGTGCCGGTCGGAGGCTTCCTGCTGGGCCTGACGGTGCCGGCGATCGCCGATCGCCTCGGCTGGCCCTTGGGCATCGCGGCGGTGATCGGCCTGCTCGTCGTCATGGCGCTCCTGCTGCAACCGATCCGCGCGCGCTACGACGGCGACCGGGATCCGGAACGGCGGATCGGCCCGGGCGAAACTCTTGCCGCGATCCGGCTGGTGGCAGCCGAGCCGAGGCTGCGGCCGCTGGCGCTTGCCTCCTTCGTCTATGCGATGATGCAGCTCTCGCTGTTTTCCTTCTACGTCGTGGTGCTGGTGGACCGGGGCGGCCTCGACCCGGTGACGGCGGGAGCGGTGTTTTCGATCATGCATCTCGGCGGCATCGTCGGCCGCCCCCTGCTCGGCTGGATCAGCGATAGCCTCCTGCCCGCAAGGCCGCTGCTGGCGGTCATCGGCGTTGCCATCTTCGGCTGCGGCCTGGCGCTGGCGGCGCTCGACGAGACCTGGCCACGCACGCTGTTGTGGGCGGTATCCTTCATTTCCGGAATCATCGCGGCGGGCTGGAACGGCGTCTATATCGGCGAGATCGCACGGATCATGCCGGGCCCGCTGGTCGCGCGGGCGACCGGCGGCGTCTCGGCCTTCACGTTTCTGGGCGTCGCCATCGGTCCCGCCGTCTTCAGCGCGATCGTGGCAGCACGTGGAAGTTATATCGACGCCTTCCTCGCCGTCGGGGCCGTCGCCCTGATCCCGGCATTGATTCTGGGGACCGGGCACGTGTTCAATAGACAGCGATAACACGCGGCGAAATCACACCCGGGAGATGGACCATGAAAATCGGCACGGATGTCAGCGTACTCTCCGAGCCCGGGCGCTCCGACGCGGCGGTCCTGATGGACCATCTGGCGATCGCGGATCTTGCCGAGCCGCTCGGTTTCGACTCCCTGTTCGGCCTGGAGCACCATTTCACCGGCTATTCCATGTCGCCGAATCCGCTTCAGCTTCTCAGTTACTACGCGGCAAAGACCAAGCGCATCACGCTCGGCACCTGCGTCATCGTCCTGCCCTGGCATGACCCGATCCGGGTCGCCGAGGAAATCGCCTATCTCGACATCCTCTGCGGCGGGCGATGCCTGTTCGGCTTCGGCCGCGGCGCCGCCAGTGCCGAATACGCCGGTTTCCGGGTTCCGATGGAAGAGGCCCGCCCGCGCTTCGCCGAAGCCGCGCGGCTGGTGACCACGGCCCTGCGCGACGAGGTGTTCGAATGGGACGGCGAGTTTTACAAGATCCCCAAGATGTCGATCCGGCCCCGGCCGATGTCGCATCCGGAGCGCCGGTTCTATGCCTCGTCGGTCAGCCCGGAATCGGCTGAGATCATGGCCAAGCTCGGTTTCGGCATGATGGTGATCATGCAGAACGAGTGGCACAAGGCGGCCGCCGATATCGAGTCCTTCCGGGGTATCGCCGCCAGCGTCGGGCACACGCCGCCGCCGCCGATCATCCTGACCAACGTGTCCTGTTCCGAGAGCCGGGGCGAGGCGCATGAGCGCGCGATGCAGTTCCTGGGCGCGAAATGGGACTCGATCGACGCCCATTACAACTTTTCCGACGGTCACCTCGCCAACGTGAAGGGCTATGAGTCCTACGGAAAGATGGCAAAGACCTACTCCAAGCTGAAGGACCCGGTGGCGCGGCAGAAGATGACGGAGTTCTACGTCGGCATCCAGATCGTCGGGACCCCGGACGACTGTATCCAGCAGCTCGGAGAGTTGCGGCGCCTGACCGGGACGGACCACATCGTCTGCGACTTCTCCTATGGCCGCATGACGCGCCAGGAGGCCGAACTGAACATGCGGCTCTTCGCGGACCGTGTCCTGCCGGTGATGCAGCGTGACGCCGCCTTCTCCAGCGACGAGCCGGCATCCTTGTCGAAACCAGCGGGTGCGCCGCAGGCCGACGTCTTCGCGCCGGCCTGAGCCGTCGCCGGCTCTTTTAAAGCCGGTAACCTCGCGCGCCCGGTCCATCACCTATCAGGGAAACCAGAGATATGAAGATCATCGTCATGGGCACCGGCGGCGTCGGCGGCTATTTCGGCGCGCAACTGGCGAAGGCCGGTCATGAGGTGGGATTCGTCGCCCGGGGCAGGCATCTCGCCGCCATCAGGGAGAACGGCCTCAAGGTGCTGAGCGAGTTTGGCGGCGCCACAATCCATCCCGCCCGGGCCAGCGACAGGCCTGGGGATCTCGGCGTCGCGGACATCGTGCTGTTCTGCGTCAAGGCCTATGACACCGAAAGCGCGGCCGAGCTGATCAAGCCGGTAGTGGGCCCGGAGACCGGCGTCATCCCCTTCCTCAACGGCATCGCGCATATGGACGTGCTGCAGCGCGTGCTGGGCGCCGGTCACGTCATCGGCGGCGTTGCCAATATCAGCGCCCTGATCGAAGCGCCCGGCATGATCCGGCATTTCGCGACCATGCAGATCCTGCGGGTCGGCGAGTTGGACAACAGCGCGAGCCCGCGCATCCAGGCCTTCCGTGCCGCCTGCGCCGAAGCCGGGATCGACGCGCCGGTGCCCGAGAATATCGAGCGCGAGCTGTGGCAGAAATTCGTGATGATCTGCACGCTTGCCGGCGCCAACTGCCTGACCAGGCTGCCGCTGGGCGCGTGCCGGTCGGACCCGGCGACGCGGGCGCTGATGGTGGAGCTTGCCGGCGAAGTCGTTGCCGTCGCCCGGGCGCTCGGCAAGCCGCTGCCCGAGGATCAGGTCGACCGGACGATGGCGCTTCTCGACATGCTGCCGGAGACGATGAAAGCCTCGATCCTGGCGGCGCTGGAACGCGGGGAGAAACTCGAAGCCTCGGCCCTCAACGGCTCGGTGGCCCGGCTCGGCGCCGAAACCGGCGTCGCCACCCCGATGAACCGCGCCGTCTACGCCGCCTTGGCGCCGCATGAGAATGGGGCCTGAGCCCGACCTTAGTACCCCGTCGTGACCTCGAGCAGGATGTCGTCCGGGTCGCGGAAATAGACCGCGCCCTTGGTGTCGCTGCCGTGGATATCGTGCTTGATGCCCCGCTCGCGGACCGACTTCACCACGGCGGCATATTGCTCGGGTGTTCCTTTCAGCGCGACGTGGTGCATGCTGCCGACGCCGCGCTCTGTCCGGGCCGGGCCCTTCTTCGGGAAATCGAAGAACGCCAGCATGTTGCCGCCGCCCATGTCGAGGAAGATATGGGTTGAGCTCGGCTCGTCCCGGTTCGGCACGATCTTGGCGAGCCGCATGCCGACGACATCGGTGTAGAACTCGATGGTCTTTTCGATATCCGAGCAGATCAACGCCAGATGGTCGACACCGCCGGTACCGACCGGGCTGGAGCCGGCGGGTTTGTTCGATGGTTGGTATTTCGCCTCCAGCGCGGCGCGCTTGGCGTCGTAGTCGATTTCCTGCTTGTCGGGCACGGCTTCCTCCTCGCGTCTAATAGAAAACGGCCGGCAAATCGCCGAGCATGATCTGTCCCACGGCCTCGAAATGGGAATCCCGCGACTGGATCTGCTGGCTGAGCGTGTGGATATCGCGCCAGCGGCGTTCGAACGGGCTCTTGCCGACGAAGATCGCCGACACGCCGGCGGCCTTGTGGATCCGGTCCGCGACATCGATGGCGCCGATGATCGCGTTGGTGGTGGCGAGCCGCACCTTCGCCCGATCCTCGATCCCCATGGCGCCGGTATCCTCGGCGATCGCATAGTACCCCGACAGCACATCCACCAGATAGGACCGGGCCGAGCCCAGCCGCGCCTCGGACATCGCCACCAGGGCCCGGGTCGCATCCCGGTCGGCCAGCCGCGCGAGCCCACGGGGCGTCTTGTCCCTGGCAAGCTCGATGAAGGCGGAGAGCATCCCGCCCGCCGTGCCCAGCGCGACGGCGGCAACCCCGACCGCGTAGAGGCCCTGCTGGGTGAACCAGTAGAGCGGGCCGGCGACGTTCCTGTTCTCCGGCTCCTCGCGGGTTCCGGTAAAGGCCTCCGGCACGAAAACATTCTCGACGGTATAGCTGTCGGACGCGGTGCCGCGCAGGCCGATCGTGTCCCAGGTGTCGTGCAGGGTCACCTGATCGGCCGGGAACAGAAAACTGGTCACCGACGGCCGACCGGCGGCGTTGAGGCGGACCGACCCGTCCTTCTCTTCCACCATGCAATGGGCGCCCATCCAGTTCGCCTGGCGGCAGCCGCTGGAAAACCCCCAGGTGCCGTTGACGATGTAGCCGCCGTCGACCGCCTTGGCCTTCTGGGCATCCGGCGGCCCCCAGGACATCCAGGCATGCGGCTCGGCATAGATGGTCCGCGCGGTTTCCGGTCTCAGGAACGGCGTGATCAGGGTCGAGCTGTTGGCGACGAACAGGTTCCACCCCACCGAGGCGTCGTGCCGCGATACCGCCTCCAGCGCGTGCAGATAGGTGCAGGGATCGACCTCGTCGCCGCCATGAACCTTCGGCAGGAACATCCGGGCGAGCCGCGCCTCGTGGATCTTGGCGAGCAGCGCCTGGGGTATCCGCTTGGTGCGCTCGATCTCGTCTCCCGCCGCGTCGAGATCGGGACCCAGGGCCCGGGCGCGGGCAACGGGGTCGACCGGATTAAGCTGATCCATCGGTCGGTCTCCTCGGGGTCATCGGCCCATTGCGGCGGAGCTTGGCCGATCTGTCAATGCCCCTCACCGCTTCGCCGCCGCCGGGCCATGCGGATCGGCGAACAGAAAACTCATGGGAATGGCGAAGGCCGCCGCGATGCCGAATAGCTGAAACGCGTTGAGATAGCCGATCATCTGCGCCTGCCGGCGGATCTCGCCGCTGAGCGCGGACAGCCCGCTCAGATTCTCGAGTGTCCAGCTTCCGCTCACCTCGGGGAAGCGCAGCAGCTCGTTGAACGGGGTGATCAGCGCCGTCATGTCGGAATAGTTCCAGGCGGTGCTCTGAACCAGGACCATGACGCTGATGGAGATGAAGACGCTGCTGCCGTAATGCCGCAGCAAGTTGAACACCGCCGAGCCCTCGACCATCAGCCTCGGCGACAGGGTGCAGAAGGCCAAGGTCGCCATCGGCGTGTAGGCAAGCCCGAAGCCGAAGCCCTGAAGCGTGTTGGTCCAGAACACGTCGCTTTCTGTGAGGTTGATGTCGAGCGCCGCCATCTGCAATCCCGCCACCGCCTGGCAGGCGAGCCCGGTCGCCAGTGCCAGCCGCGGCGCCTTGCGGGTAAACGGCACGACGATCAGGAAACTCAGCCAGTTTCCGAACCCCCTCGCCGCGATCAGGGTGCCGACCACCGAGTCCGGATAGCCCCGCAATTCCTGCAACAGCGGCGGGAAAAGCACGATGGGCGTGTAGCTCATCCAGCCCATCGCGAAGGCGGTCAGGCACCCGAGCACGAAATTGCGGTCCAGGAACAGCCGGGGATTAAGAAACGGGTTCTCGGTCGTGAAGGTATGGACGACGAAGGTGTAAAAGCCGGCGACGGCGACGCAGGCCTCGGCGATGATCTCCCAGGATTCGAACCAATCCAGGCGCGAGCCGCGATCGAGCATGAGCTGGGTGGCGCCGATCGCCAGCGCCAAGGCGACGAAGCCGGTCGCATCGAAGCGCTTGGCGTCGCCGCGCCCCTGGTGGCCGACGGAGATCGCGGCGACGAAAATGCTGAACAGCCCCAGCGGGACAATCATGAAGAACACCCAGCGCCAGTTCAGCGCCTCGGCGACGAAGCCGCCCATGATCGGCCCCATGACCGGCCCGATCACCCCGCCGATCCCCCAGACCATCAACGCCATGGGATGCAGACGGCGCGGGAAGGTGGCCAGGATCATGCCCTGTCCCAAGGGCATGAGCGGCGCCCCGAACGCGCCCTGGCCGATGCGGAACAGCACCAGGGCCTCGAGCGACTCCGCGAGACCGCATAGCGCGGTGAACGCCGTGAAGCCGGTCAAGCTGCCGAACAGCAGATAGCGCCAGCCGAAATTGCCGGCGAACCAGCCGGTCAGAGGCGTGGCGATGGCGGTCGCCACCAGGTTGAAGGTCACGACCCAGGCGATCTGGTCCGGCGTCGCCGACATCGCGCCCTTGAGCTGCGGCAGCACCACATTTGTCCCGGTGATGGTCATCCCGAAGGTCAGCGTGGTGATCTGAACCGTCGCCAGAATGAGCCAGTGCCGCAGACCGACGGGCGCGGTCTCCGGATCGAATGCAGGCTCTGAGGATCGGTCGGTCATTGCAGCGGGTCGTAAACGGCCTCAAGGGCTTGTCGGAGGATACGCGAGGCCCGGCGCCCGCGCATGTCGGAAAGGCTTCTAGTCGCCAGGGTTTGTTGTCTAAACTGCCCGGAAACCGAGAAAGATGAAACCATGAGCGAACGGGCGATCAGCGATCTCGGCGGCCTGCCCGGCGGACCGATCGACACGGATGAGCACGAACCGACCCTGACCGAAAGGCGGATCGACGCGATGATGATGCTGTTGCGCGCCAAGCCACGGTCGTTCTGGGTGACCGACGAGAACCGCCGGACCATCGAAAGCCTGGAGCCGAAGACCTATGCCGAAGCTTCCTACTATGAGCGCTGGGTGCGGGCGATGCGCGGCCTGCTCATCGAAAAAGGGGTGCTGAGCGAAGCCGAGATCGAGGCCAAGCTCGCCGAGGTGCGCGCCCGCCATAGCAAGGCCGGGCCATGACCGGTCCCTTCGCGATCGGCGCGCGGGTCAAGGTCGCCCGGGGCCTGCCGCCCGGTCATGTGCGCACGCCGATGTTCCTGCGTGGGCGCGCCGGCCAGGTGATCCGGCATTTTGGAACGTTTCCCAATCCCGAGCGGCTTGCCTACGGACTGTCGGGCCTGCCGCTTCTGCACCTCTACCAGGTGCTGTTCACCATGGACGAGACCTGGAACGGCGACGGCGCCTACGCGCCGGGCGATACCGTCACCGCCGATATCTACGAGACTTGGCTGGAGCCGCTATGAGCACGCATGGGCACCATGATCACGGACATCCGCACGGCCACGATCACACGGTCTTTCAGCCGGACATCCGCGAGCCAAGCGAGGAGTGGGAGTTTCTGGAGATCGCGCTGCGCGAGTTGCTGATCGAGAAGGATATCGTCACCGCGCGTGAAATTCAGGATCAGATCGAAGCCTGGGAGCGGAAATCGCCGGAAGGCGGGGCCCGGATCGTCGCCCGGGCCTGGACCGATCCGGCCTACCGCGCCCGCCTGTTGGAGGACGGCAACGCCGCCGTCGCCGAGATGGGTTTCGAGGTCGAGGCCTTGAAGCTGGTGGCGCTGGAGAACACCGAGGACCTGCATCACATGGTCGTCTGCACGCTCTGCTCGTGCTATCCGCGTCCGATCCTGGGCATGCCGCCGCTCTGGTACAAGTCGCGGGAGTATCGTTCCCGCGCGGTGCGCGAACCGAGGGCTGTGCTCAAGGAATTCGGCACCGATCTGCCGGAGACGACCGAGGTGCGGGTGGTCGATTCCACCGCCGATTGCCGCTATCTGGTGATCCCGCGCCGGCCCGAGGGCACCGACGGCATGAGCGAGGCGGAACTCGCCGCCCTGGTCAGCCGGGACTCGATGATCGGCACCGCGACCGCCTTTGCCCCGGGTAGCGGAGGGCGGAGCGTTTAGAAGACGATGACGTTGCGCAGCGCCTCGCCCCGTTTGACCGACGCGAAAGCCTCGTTGATCCGCTCCAGCGGATAGCGGCTGGTAATCAGCTCGTCCAGCAGAAGCCGGCCGTCCTTGTACAGCTCGATCAGCTTCGGAATATCCGTCTTCGGCCGGGCCGCTCCCATCTTGCTGCCGATAACGGTCTGGGCGTAATCGGCGATGTCACCGACCTCCAGCGGCAGTTTCGCGCCGGTGGCGGGCATGCCGACCAGAACCACTGTCCCGCCCCGCCGAGGCAGTGCCATCGCCTGAACCATCGCCGGCGTGCTGCCGACCGTGACCAGGACCGCGTCCGCGCCCCGTCCGCCGGTCAGAGCCCTGACCTGATCGGTGACATCGCTGTTCGCCGGATTGATCGCGTGGGTCGCGCCGAAGCGGCGGGCGGCTTCGAGTTTTTCATCGGAAAGATCAATTGCGATGATCGGATGCGCGCCGGACAGCCGCGCACCCTGAACCGCGTTCAGCCCGACGCCGCCGGTACCGACCACCACCACGCTCGAGCCGACCGGAACCTTGGCCGTATTGGTGACCGCGCCCAAACCGGTGATCACGCCGCAGGCCAGAAGCGCCGCCTGCTCGAAGCCCAGATCCGCCGGCATCAACACACATTGGCTCTCATGCACGACCGTGCGTTCCGCGAAGGCGGCGGTGCGGATCCCCTGCCCGATCGGCACGCCGGAGGAGTCCTTGAGGCGGCCTGGCGTGTCCAGCGGGAACCGGGTCTCGCACTGGGTCGGCTCACCGCGCGCGCAGTGAAAGCAATGCCCGCAATGCCGGATCAGCGAGACGATCACCCGGTCGCCCGGTGCGACGTCCCGGACCCCGGGGCCGACCGCCTCCACAATCCCGCTCGCTTCATGCCCGAGGATCAATGGCGGCGTGCCGCCCCAGGCGCCGTCCGCATAGTGGATGTCGGAATGACAGATCGCGCAGGCCGCAACCGCGACCGTCACCTCGCCGGCCTCCGGCGGTGCCAGGGTAACGTCCTCGATGACGAGCGGCATTTCGAACGCGCGTAGGACGGCGGCCTTCATGGTCTGGTTTCCCCCGCTAGAAATGGCCGACGGCAAGTCTCTAGGCTCCGCCACCATCGAGCGCGACATGTGACAGGTCCGCGAACTCACACCAAGGCCGCGTTAAGCGTACCGGGCGGCTCTTCTGTTCTGATAGGCCCTGCGGACGCCGTTCATCAGGGACGTTTCATCGAACGGCTTGACGACAAAATAGTCGCCGCCGGAGGCTTTCGCCAGTTCGATATCCCGCTTTGACTTGTTGCTCGTGACGAAGACGATCGGGCAATCCACATGCGGCATTTCCTGGCGGATCCGAGCACAGATCTCATAGCCGTCCTCGCCGGGCATGTTGACGTCGAGAAGGATCACGCTGGGCGTGACGTTCTTCAGCATCCGGTACACCTGCTCGGCGGACTCGCATTTCATGACCGCATAGCCCGATCCCCGCAGCATGCTTTCGGTCAGATCACGCATCGATTTCATGTCATCGACGACGATGGCGGTCTTGCGGATGTCCCGGGTCGCGGAGCTTGGATCCTTCTTCTTTGCCGCGCGGATCTGGATCGCGCGTTCGACCCCCTTGATCAGGCTGGCCTCATCGAAGGGTTTCTTGACGAAATAGTCGCCGCCGACCGCTTTCGCCTTCTCCATATGGCTTTTCGACGTGCCCGCCGTCACGAAAAGTACGGGAATGTCGCTGTAGCCGAGCGCGTTCCGCAGCCAGTCGCAGATCTGGTACCCGTTTTCGTCCGGCATTTCGACATCAAGCAGAATGACGTCCGGTGCGGCGCCATGCAGCGACTTGTAGAAATCTCCGGCGGTGGAGCATTGGGTAACGGAAAATCCCTGCCTTTTGAGATAGGTATCGATCATGTCGCGGATGGTTCTCATATCATCCACGACGATTGCGGATCGCGGTCCTGCCATTTTGCGATTCCCGGGCCTCTGCCTTTGACGTTCGGCTTCCCCTTCGCGGTCGAAGCAGGGACCTCATAGCGAAAGTTCACCGCGCGCAATACTAGGTATTTACCGACGCTGGGCATCGCCCCCGCCGAGCATGTGATTGGCAATCCACTTCCCAGCGGTCAAGATCCCAACCACGATGTACGCCGCCTTCCCGGAGACCTGCCGTGTCCACGATTGTCGACCCGATCACCGTTTCGGTGGTCCAGCACCGCCTGACCGCCATCGTCGCCGAGATGGGCGAGGCGATGCTGCGTACCTCCTACTCGCAGATCCTGAACTCCAGCCGCGACTTCTCCACCGGGATCTGCGACGCGCAGTGCCGTCTGGTGGCCCAGGCCGAGCACATTCCGATCCATGTCGGCGCGCTCTCCTATGCGGCGGAGTCGGTGAGCGCCTACTTTGGCGGTACCGTGAAGCCGGGCGATGTCTACCTGCTGAACGATCCCTATTTCGGAGGCAGCCATCTGCCCGACGTGACCGCCTTCGTGCCGGTCTTCGCCGGCGAGAAACTCGCCTTCTGGACCATCAACCGGGCGCATCACAGCGATATCGGCGGGGCCACCCACGGGGCCTACAACCCGACGGCGACGACGATCTTCCAGGAGGGGCTGCGCATCCCGCCGCTGAAGCTCTATGACCAGGGCGTGGTGCGCCAGGATCTCCTGGACATGATCGCCACCAACACCCGCCACCCGCGCGACTTCAAGGGCGATCTGGCGGCACAGATCGGTTCGGTCAAGGGCGGCGAGCGCCGGGTCAAGGCGCTGATCGAGGAGTTCGGCGCCGACGTGGTGATGGCCTCGATCGAAAGCATCCTGGATGCCGCCGAAAGCCAGGCCCGCGCGGTGATCGCGACCTGGCCGGACGGCGTCTACAAGGGCGAGGCGGTGCTGGACGATGACGGCCACGGCAAGGTCGACGTGACGGTCCGGGCCACGGTCACCAAGAAAGGCAGCGACCTCGAGATCGATCTCACGGAGTCCGACCCGCAGTCCAAGGGCTTCCTCAACAGCTCCTATGCCAACATGCGCTCGGCGGTGGCGATGGCGATCGCCTATCTCATCGATTCCGAGACGCCGAAGAACCACGGCTCGCTCCGTCCCATCACCGTCAAGGCCAAGCGCGGCACCATCGTCTGGTCCGAGGACGGCGCGCCCGTCACCATGTGCACCAGCCACTGCTCGAACGAGATCTGCGAGGCGATCATCGTCGCCCTGTCCGAGGCCTGTCCCGAGCGCGCGATGGGCGGCTGGGGCCGGCGCTTCCGCATCGCGATCCAGGGCGAGAACCCGAAGAACGGACGCGGTTTCATCTGGCACCTGTTCCATGCCCGGCCCGGTGGCGGCGGCTCGTCCGGCGGCGACGGCTGGCACAATGCCGGGGAGTGGCATTCCGGCGGCGGCCTCAAATTCGGCAGCGTCGAACTGGCCGAGGCACGCTTTCCCCTGCGCTTCGACAAGCATGAGTTCAGGCCCGACTCCGCCGGTGACGGCCAGTACCGGGGCGGCAACGGAGTGGAGCTCGAACTGGTGATGGAAACCGAAACGCCCTCGGTGGTGAACACAGCGGGAGACGGCAACCGGCACGGCTCACGCGGCATGGTCGGCGGTGAGGACAGCAAGCCGCACCACTATGTCCTACGCCGCGCCGACGGCGAGACGCGGGAACTTCAAACGAAGGAGATCCTGATTCCGGTCGCCCCGGGCGACACTTTCGTCATCCAGTCCGCCGGTGGAGGCGGTTGGGGCGACCCGGCAAAAAGGTCCGCCGATGCCCGCGCGCTGGACGAACTCAACGGAATCACCAGCCGCCCGGTTGCAACATCTCTTTGATACGACATGCGAGAGACGCGAAAGGAATCATGGCTTGCCGCTATCCCCTAAAGGCATCGCGCAAGAACTGGCAAAGCGCTTCCCATTCCGCTCGTTTGCGACGTTCCTCGACCGGATTGAGATCGAAACGCAGAGAATGTCAGACGTGGAGAACCGGTCGGCAATCGCACGCGCATTGCTGGAAAAAACCCAGGTGAATCACCTCGACATCGGGTCGCGAGGTGGTCCGCGTCCAGAGATTGGCCTCTTTGCCGAGTTTTTCACGATTACACTCTGTGAACCGGATAGTGTAGAAGCCGAAAAACTACGCCAATGCGGTTACGAGATCATCGAGCGGGCATTTTGGTCAAAAGCAGATGACGAGCTTCAACTTCAGGTGTTGAGAGCCGCTTCCAACTCAAGCGTATTTAAACCGAACGCCCGAGCCATGCGGTATTGGTTGGGATCGATGGAAAAACTCGAACCGCAATATACCGAGACCTTGAGGACGACGACTATCGGAAGTGAGGAAGAAGCTCGGGGAATTCGCTTCGACGACGTGAAGATCGACACCGAAGGCGCGGACTTTGAAGTTCTGAAAGGGTTGGGGAACAGCCAACCATTCTTCGTTCAGTCGGAAGTCAACAGGACCCGATTGAGGGACGGGCAGGGTCTCTTGCACGACATTTCTGCCCTGTTGTTCGATCGCGGGTACCTTATGGCCGATATCTGTTTTCGCCGCTTTAACGGAATGGGCAATGGCTCGGCCCTACCGAACAACCGTCGCTCATCTCGAGGGATCGGGATGACGGGTGACGCCTATTTCATAGCGGATTGGACCCGTGACAAGGGGCGCGCGATTATTGAGCGCGCACCCCGCACATGGGCAGCTTTGATGGTTCTCAAGGGCTACGAGGATCTTGTCAGATGGATCTGCGAGCACGATTCCTGGCACGCCTTGTCCGACATAGGTCGAACAATCGAAGAGGCAGGCCGATAATGATCGAAGCAGGCGGGTGTTGGGCCAATTCCGTCTTAGCCACCCTCGTAACGGGAAGTTCCTTGCGGCGGAGAGATCAGGGAGTAGTTCTGGTTGATACCAATTCCGCGATAATGCCTGCATTCGCCAACGGCCCAGTCGGAAAAACGAAGAGAAGACTATGACGCACAGGATCGGCATCGATGTCGGCGGCACCTTCACGGATATCGTGGCGGTCGCCGAGGATGGCGCGGTTACCTTCACGAAAGCCGCGAGCACGCCCCAGGACCCGTCGATCGGCGTTATGGACGCGGTCGCGCGGCTTGCCGAGGAAATGGAGCTGGAGGTTTCGGCCCTACTGGAACAAACCGAGCGCATCGTGCACGGCACCACGGTGGCCACTAACGCGCTTCTCGAACGCAAGGGAGCCAAGGTCGGACTGCTGACCACCAAGGGCCACCGCGACGTGTTGGAGATGCGCGAGGGATTGAAGGACGAGCGTTACAACATGCGGCTCGCGGCGCCCGACGCGCTGGTGCCGCGCCATCTGCGCCTCGGCGTCGCCGAGCGGATGCGTCCCGACGGCACCGCGCACGCTCCGCTGGACATGGCCTCCCTCGACGCCGCGATCGACACCCTGACGGCCGCCGGTGTCACCTCGGTCGCCGTCTGCTATCTGCATAGCTACAAGAACCCGGTCCATGAACAGGCGACCCGGGCCCGGCTGGAAGAGCGCATGCCGGGCGTGTCGATCTCGCTTTCCAGCGAGGTTTTCCCCGAGATCAAGGAGTATGAACGGGTCTCGACCACGGTCGTGAACGCCTATGTGCGCCCGGTGGTCGGCAGGTATCTCGGCAATCTCGGCCAGCGCCTGAAGGACGCGGGATATGCCGGCCCCGTGCTGATCATTCTTTCCCATGGCGGGGTGGCGCCGATCGAGGAGGCGGTGCGGCTCGCCGCCGCCACGGTACTTTCCGGGCCGGCCGGCGGTGTCGCCGGATCGCGGCATGGTTCGGCCCTGATCGGCGCCAAGGATCTGGTGCCCTTCGACATGGGCGGGACCAGCACCGATATCTCGATGATCGTCGACGGCGAGGCGGCGCTGTCCTCGACCCGGGGCATCGCCGGACAGCGGATAGCACTCCAATCCCTCGACATCACCAGCATCGCCTCCGGCGGCGGTTCCATCGCCCGTGTCGATGCGGGCGGCATTCTCAAGGTCGGACCGGAAAGCGCCGGCGCCATGCCGGGACCCGCCTGCTACGGCAACGGCGGCACCGAGGTAGCGGTCACCGACGCCAGCGTGGTGCTCGGCTTTCTCGACCCGGCCAATTTTCTCGGTGGCCGGGCAACCCTTGACCGTGCGGCGGCGGAAGCGGCTCTCGACCGGCTGGCGGGCGAACTCTCCGTCTCGCGGGCCGAGGCGGCCGAGGGCGTGCACCGGGTGATCAACACCCAGATGGCCGAGGGCATCCGGCTGGTTTCGGTGCGCCGAGGCGTCGACCCGCGCCGCTTCGCCCTGCTCTCCTTCGGCGGCGCGGCGGGCATCCACATAACCGACATCGCCCGCCAGCTTGAGGTCCGCCGGGTCGTCGTGCCGCGCACCGCCGCCGTGCTGTCGGCCTGGGGCATGCTGGCGACCGATTTGCGTTACGAGGTCAGCCGCACCCATGTGGGCGACACCGGCAGCCTCGCGCCCGAGGAGATCCGCAAGATCTACGCCGAAATGGAGCAGGAGGGCCGTGCCCGGCTCGCCGACGCCTTCGACGGGGCGGTCGCGATTCAGCGGTCCGCCGATATGCGATATGGCGAGCAGATCTACGAGATCGACGTGCCGCTGGACGGGGTGGATTTCGGGCGCGACGACCTCATGGACGAAATCGCGAACCGTTTCCACGCCCGGCACGAGGAGCTTTTCACCTATAGCCTGCCGGATCAGGACGCAGTCCTGGTCAACGCCCGTCTCGCCGCCATCGGCAAGCTGCCGAGCCTGCCGGCCGAGCCGACGGTTCCGGCCCGGCCCGACGCGGCGCCCACCGGGTCTCGCCGCATCTATCTCGGCGGCTGGACCGAGGCTCAAGTTTTCGATCTCGAGACCCTGGCGCCGGGACAGAGCATTTCCGGCCCGGCGATCATCGAATCCGCCACCACGACGGTAGTCCTGCGTGCCGGAGACGTGGCAACGGCGACCGGTGCCCTCTGGTTGGACGTGGCGGTCGGAAGTTAGACCGAAGCGGCTAGGCCGCGATCGCCGCCAGGTCTGCCATCAGGCGGGAGAGCCCCCTCACCCGGTCCTCGGGCTTGGTCCAGGCCCGCCGGTAGACCAGTTTGTGGTCGGTGCGGAGTTGTGCCGTTCCCTTCTGGCGGCCGAGGAAGTCGACGAGCCCGGACGGGTTCTTGAAATCATCGTTGCGGAACGAGACCACCGCGCCCTTCGGCCCGGCATCGACCTTGTCCACATTGGCGGCCTTGCAGAGCTGCTTGATGGCGATCACCTTCAAGAGATTATCGACCTCCGGCGGGACCGTGCCGAAACGGTCGGTCAACTCGGCGCCGAAGGCCTCGATCTCGGTTGGATCGGCCAGTTGCGCAACCCGGCGATAGATGCCGAGACGCACGGTCAGATCCGGCACATAGCTCTCGGGGATCAGCACCGGCGTGCCGAGCGCAATCTGCGGAGTCCACTGCTCCTCGATTTCCTCGGCGGCGAGGCCGTCCTCGCGGGCAACGCGCACCGCCTCCTGCAGCATGTGCTGGTAGAGCTCGATCCCGACTTCCTTGACCTGGCCGGATTGCTCCTCGCCGAGCAGGTTGCCGGCGCCCCGGATATCCATGTCGTGGCTGGCGAGACTGAACCCGGCGCCGAGACTGTCCAGGGTCTGCATCACTTCGAGCCGCCTTTTCGCCGTCGGGTTCAGCACCTTGGTCGGATGCGTGGTCAGGTACGCATAGGCCCGGGTCTTTGAGCGCCCGACCCGGCCGCGAAGCTGATAGAGCTGGGCGAGGCCGAACATATCGGCACGGTGCAGGATGATGGTGTTGGCATTGGGGATGTCGAGACCGGACTCGACGATATTGGTGCTGAGCAGCACATCGAAGGCACCGTCGCAGAACCGGGTCATCACATCTTCCAGTTCGCTTGCCGCCATGCGTCCGTGCGCCGTGCCGATCCGGGCGTCGGGAACCAGCTTGCTGATCCGGTCATGCACCCGCGCCAGATCGTCGATCCGGGGACAGACATAGAAGGTCTGGCCGCCCCGGTTGCGCTCGCGCTGGATCGCCTCTCGGATCACCATCCCGTCATAGGGCATCACGAAGGTGCGGATCGACAGCCGGTCGACCGGCGGCGTCGCGATCAGCGAGAGATCCCGAACACCAGAAAGCGCCAGTTGCAGGGTTCTCGGGATCGGTGTCGCGGTCAGGGTCAGCACATGGATCTCGGAGCGCAACTCCTTCAACCGCTCTTTCTGGGCGACGCCGAAATGCTGCTCCTCGTCCACGATGAGCATGCCGAGATTGTCGAACTCGACGGATTTGGAGAGGACCGCGTGGGTGCCGATGACGATGTTGCAGTCGCCGGATTTGAGGTCCCGCTTCACCTCGTTGGCCTCGGCGGTGGCGACCAGCCGCGAAAGCTGCCGCACTTTGACGGGTAGTCCGGCAAAGCGCTCGGTGAAGACCTGGAAATGCTGGCGGCACAGCAGCGTCGTCGGCGCCACCACGGCGACCTGGAAGCCCTGCATCGCGGTCACCATCGCCGCCCGCAGCGCCACCTCGGTCTTGCCGAAGCCGACATCGCCGCAGATCAACCGGTCCATCGGCCTTCCCCGCGCGATATCGACCAGCACCTCGTCAATGGCGCGAAGCTGGTCATCGGTCTCGTTGTAGGGGAACTTGGCGCAGAACTCGTCATAGGCGCCGGGCGGCGGGGTCAGGCTTTCGGTGGTCCGGATCTCGCGCTCGGCGGCGATGCGGATGAGCTGGTCCGCCATGTCGCGCAGCCGCTTCTTGACCCGGGCCTTGCGGGCCTGCCAGGCGGCGCCGCCCAGCTTGTCGAGCACCGCGTTGGTGTCCTCCGAGCCGTAGCGCGAGAGCATGTCGATATTCTCGACCGGCAGGAACAGCTTGTCGCCGCCGGCATAGATGAGCCGCAGGCAGTCATGCGGCGCGCCACCGATCTCCAGGGTCTCCAGGGCCTGGTACTGGCCGATCCCATGCTCCGCATGGACCACGTAATCGCCTTCGTTGAGGGCCGAAACCTCCTGCAGGAACTCCTCGCCACGGCGCCGGCGCCGTCCCATGGGACGCGCGAGACGCTCTCCCAGAATGTCCGGCTCGGCAATCAGCAGCACCCCGTCCGCCCTGAAGCCGCGCTCGATCGGCAATGTGACCGCCGCCACGGCCTGCGGCGGCAAGGCCTCCACCTCGCTCCAGACCTCGACACTCTCAACCGGCTCAACCCCGTGTTCGCGCACCAGACCGGCCAGCCGGTCGCGCGACCCGTTCGTGTAACCGGAGAGGATCACCCGGGTTCCCGTCGACCGCGCCGCATCCACGGCCTCGTGGACAGCGTCGTAGAGATTCACATCCTCCCGCGCCCGGGCCTCGGCGAAACCGACACCCGGCTCCGCCCCGCCGTTCAGTTTCTGAAACGCGCCGGCCTCTCCCGCATCGGGAATATCGAAGGGATGGAACCGAAAAGCGGGGCGGGAAGAGGACAGGGACTGCCACTCCTCCTCGCCGAGGTACAGCAGATGCGGGGGCAGCGGGCGATAGACAGATCCGCCATCCTCGGTACCGCGCTCGTGCAGGCTGCGCCGGGCCTCGTAGTACTCCGAGATGAGCTCGAAGCGCGTCGCCGCAACGCCGTCGGCCTGATGATCGAAACTGATCGCCGCGTCGGGCAGATGGTCGAACATCGTTTCCAAAGCTTCATGGAACAGCGGCAGCCAATGTTCCATTCCGGTGTACCGCCGCCCCTCGCTGACCGAGGCGTAGAGCGGATCGTGCATGACATCGGCGCCGAAATTCGCCCGGTATCCGGACCGGAACCGCTGTACCCCGGTCTCGTCCAGCAACAGTTCCGCGACCGGCCGAAGCCGCGCCGAAGCGATCTTGTCCACGGTGCGCTGGCTGACCGGATCGAAGGTTCTGATCCCGTCCAGGTCGTCGCCGAAAAAGTCGAGCCGAAGCGGGTCGGCGCCGCCGGAAGGGAACACATCGATAATGCCGCCGCGAACCGCGTATTCACCGGCCTCGCGTACCGTCCCGGTGCGCACATAGCCGTTGCCCTCGAGAAACCCGAGCAACGCGTCGCTCGGGTGCTGTCCCCCGACGGTGAGGGTCAGCGAGCTTCCCTCGAAGAAGCGGCGCGGCGGCAGCCTTTGCAGCACCGCGTTCACCGTGGTCAGCAGCAGGACTTTTTCCGACGCTTTCAACTCGCTCAGCCGCGCGAGAGCCTCGAGCCGCCGGCTGGTGATCTCGCCGTTCGGCGAGACCCGGTCATAGGGCAGGCAATCCCACGCCGGCAGCGTGACGACCGTCAATTCCGGCGCGAAGAAAGCGAGGCAACGCTCCAGCACGTCGAGCCGGGAATCGTCCCGGCAGACATGGATCAGCCGGCCATGGGCGGCCGCGAGGTCGCCCAGAACCCGCGCGTCCCATCCCTCGGGCGTGGAGGCAACCCGATAATCCCCAACCGGCCGCACGATTGAATTATCTATTATCAACTAGTTATTCCATATATTTAAAGTCACGTATTAATTCTAGAACATCGGTCTGGTATTCCGCCGGCGCTTCCTCCATCCCGGTGATCCACTTGTAGAGCCGAGGGTCCTCGATCTTCAGCAAGGTCTCGTAGGTATCGAGCTGGGTTTCCGAGAGGCTCGCCAGATGCCGGCGCGCGAAGGCTCCGAGCAGAAGATCGGTCTCCTTGGTTCCGGTGTAAGCGCTGCGGTAGAGCAGCTTCTTGCGCCGCTCCGACAAGTCACCCGACATCCATCCATCCAATCCAGAAATCAATCGCCGGCCCTTGGCACGGCATGATCGTCCAGGGATTTCTAAATCCTATCGTGGCGCAAAATCCAGTGCGAAGGCGCCAAGTCATGTGCGCAGCGAAAAGCGCCGGGGCGCTGTGCTCGGCTCCAGCAAGTCACGGCCCGGCCTTTACGGAGACTCCGGTCCGAATAAACGCAAGGACCGCCATCGGCCGCCCCGCCATTGACGCTTCATCCCACGGGAGACTATGAGTCCGGGGTCTCGAGACTTTTCCCCGCCTGCCGCCGTTCCGGAGCCGTTCAAGCCCATGTCCAAGCAGTCTTCTTCCGCCCGCCTCGCCGTCGATGTCGGCGGGACCTTCACCGATGTCGCGCTGGAAGTCGGGGACCGGCAGTTCACCGCCAAGGTGCTGACCACGCCGGACGCGCCGGAGCGGGGCGTGATCTCGGGGGTCGAGAAGGCGGTCGCCGAGGCCGGGATCGCGCCGAAGGATATCGGCCTGCTGATCCACGGCACGACGCTCGCCACCAACGCCCTGATCGAGCGCAAGGGCGCCAAGACCGCGCTGATCACCACCGAGGGTCTGCGCGATTCCGTCGAGATGGCGCTGGAGAACCGGTTCGAGCAGTACGATATCAATATCGACCGCCCCGACCCGCTGGTGCCGCGTTATCTCAGATGGCCGGTCACCGAGCGCCTGAACGTCCGGGGCGAAGCGCTTATCCCGCTCAATGAGGCCTCGGTCGAGGCTCTGATCCCGCAATTGGAGGAGTATGGCATCGAGGCGGTCGCGGTCGGCCTCATTCATTCCTACGCCAATCCGGACCACGAGCGCCGGGTCGGCGAGATTCTCGCCAAGGCGCGCCCGGACCTGTCGATCACGCTGTCCAGCGAAGTCTGCCCGGAAATCCGGGAGTACGAGCGCCAGTCCACCGCTTGCGCCAATGCCTATGTGCAGCCGAAAATGTCGCGCTACCTGAAGCAGCTCGACAGCGATCTGCGCGCCCGGGGCTTCACCTGCCCGTTCCTGCTGATGACCTCCGGGGGCGGCCTGACCACGCTTGAGACCGCGATCCGCTTCCCGATCCGGCTGGTCGAGTCGGGTCCCGCCGGCGGCGCCATCCTAGCGACCGAGATCGCCCGGGAATGCGGCCTTTCCAGTGTCGTTTCCTTCGACATGGGCGGCACGACCGCGAAGATCTGCCTGATCGACAATCACGCGCCGCAGATGACCCGGACCTTCGAGGTCGCCCGGGTCTACCGTAACCTGAAGGGCAGCGGCCTGCCGGTGCGCATTCCGGCGATCGAGATGGTCGAGATCGGCGCCGGCGGCGGCTCGATCGCGGCGGTCGACGCCATGCGCCGGATCACCGTCGGCCCGCACAGCGCCGGCGCCATGCCGGGACCGGCCTGCTATGACCAGGGCGGCTCCGAGCCGACGGTCACCGATGCCGATGTGGTGCTCGGCCGGATCGATCCGGTGGGTTTTGCCGGCGGTTCGGTCACCATGGCGCCCGGGAAGGCCGGCGCGGCGCTGGACCGGGTGATCGGCGAACCGCTGGGCCTTGCCGGACCGCTTGCGGCCTTCGGAGTCTCGGAGATCGTCGGCGAGAACATGGCCAATGCCGCACGGGTTCATGCCATCGAGTGGGGCAAGGAGATTTCGGCCCGCGCGATGATCGCCTTTGGCGGCGCCGCCCCCCTGCATGCCGCGCGCCTTGCCGAAAAGCTCGACATCGACAGCGTGATCATCCCGGCCGGCGCCGGTGTCGGCTCGGCCATCGGCTTTCTCAGGGCACCGATCTCCTACGAGGTGGTCCGCAGCCGCTACATGAACCTTGCCGCCTTCGATGCCGGCGTCGCCAATGCCCTGATCGACGAGATGTCGGCGGAGGCACGCGAGATCGTGATCGCCGGGGCCGGTCCCGAAGGCCTTGTGGAGGTTCGCCTCGCCTATATGCGCTATCACGGCCAGGGACATGAGATCGTCGTGCCGCTGCCGGTCCGCGCGCTGACCAAAGATGACGCGGCAACCCTGCATCAGGCTTTCGAGGCCGAGTACCGCAGGCTCTATGGCCGGTCCGTGCCGGGCCAGCAGCCCGAGATCCTAAGTTGGACCCTCTCGGTCACCGCCCCCAAGCCCTCGGCCCTCGGCGGCGTATCCGCGTCGGGAACCGCCACGCCGGCAAGGGCCGGCACCCGCTCGATCTTCGATCCGGTTTCCTCCGAATTCGTCGAAGCCGCGGTCTATCGCCGCGCCGATATCGGCCTCGGCGCCGTGATCGCCGGGCCCGCCGCCCTGACCGAGGATCAAACCACGACCATCGTTCCACGGGGCTTTTCCGCCGGCGTGAACGACCTCGGCCACCTCGTGCTCAGCCGCGCGTCCTGACTTGGGAGATACAGCCATGCGAAACGCCAGCGCCATCGACCAGATCCGCATGCAGATCCAGTGGAACCGGCTGCTCTCGGTGGTCGAGGAACAGGCCCAGGTCCTTGTCCGCACCGCGTTCTCGACCTCGGCCCGCGAGGCCGGCGACATCTCCGCCGGGGTGTTCGATCCCCAGGGCCGGATGCTCGCCCAGGCGGTCACCGGAACGCCCGGCCATGTGAACGCCATGGCCGCCTCGGTGGGCTTCTTCCTGGAGGTCTATCCGCTGGAGGTGATGGAGGAAGGCGACGTCTACATCACCAATGACCCCTGGAAGGGCACGGGTCACCTCAACGACTTCACCGTGGTCACGCCGACCTTTCTCGATGGCCGCGTCGTCGGGCTCTTCGCCTGCACCAGTCATGTGGTCGATGTCGGCGGGCGCGGCTTCGGTCCGGACGGCCGCCAGGTCTACGAGGAAGGCCTGTGCATCCCGATCATGCCGCTGGCCAAGCGCGGTGAATTCTCCGAGGCGGTTCTCGCCATCGTGCGCGCCAATGTCCGCAACCCGGTCGAGGTCGAGGGCGATCTCTACTCGCTGGCCTCGT
This sequence comes from Alphaproteobacteria bacterium, assembly GCA_038146985.1. Classification (GTDB taxonomy): domain Bacteria; phylum Pseudomonadota; class Alphaproteobacteria; order Thalassobaculales; family Thalassobaculaceae; genus JADHLJ01. The sequence goes on along the minus strand of JAYQSQ010000001.1, from coordinate 227,946 downwards.
GCAACGATGTCGGTGGTGAGCGCCTGGTGGCGATGATGCGCGAGTTCAATCTTCAGAACCTCGATGAACTCGGCCGCCACATCATCGACTCTTCGCGCGCCGGCATGCTGGCCGAGGTGCGAGCCCTGCCCCACGGCAAATACAAGAACGCTATGCGGATCGACGGCTACGAGAAGCCGGTCGATCTGGTCTGCGAGATGACCATATCGGACAGCGGCATCGATCTCGATTTCTCGGGCACCTCGCCGGCCTCGGGATACGGGATCAACGTGCCGGTGACCTATACCGAGGCCTATGCGAGCTTCGGCGTGCGCTGCGTCATCGGCTCGCGGGTGCCGAACAACGCCGGCTCGCTTGAGCCGGTGCGGATCAGCGCGCCGGTCGGCTGCATCCTCAACGCCCCGCGCCCGGCGGCGGTGACCGCGCGCCATGTGATCGGACAGATGCTGCCGGACGTGGTGCTGGGCTGCCTCAACCAGATCATTCCCGACCGGGTGCCGGCGGAAGGCACGTCCTGCCTGTGGAACCCGGTTCTGATGGGCGGGCACGGGCTGACCGACGAGGATTACGGCACCGCCACGCCCTTTGCGATGAACACCTTCCATTCCGGCGGCACCGGCGCCCGGCCGTCCAAGGACGGCCTGAACGCCACCGCCTTCCCGTCGGGCGTGCGCAACACGCCGATCGAGATCAACGAGACCATCGCGCCGCTGATCTTCTGGAAAAAGGAGTACCGGACCGACAGCGGCGGCGCCGGCACCCATCGCGGCGGCGTCGGCCAGGTCATGGAGGTTTCCCATGCCGAGGGCGCGCCGTTTGCGATCAATACCATGTTCGACCGGGTGATCCACCCGCCGCGCGGCCGCAACGGCGGCGCCGACGGCATGCGCGGCAGGCTCTATCTCTCCGACGGCACGGAAATGAAGGGCAAGGGCCGCCAGGCGATCCCCAAGGGAACCCGCATCACCATCGAAATGCCCGGCGGCGGCGGTCTCGGCGACCCCAAGGCCCGTGACCGCGCCAAGGTCGCGGACGACGTCCGCAACGGCCTGGTCAGCCCGGAGACCGCACGCGCGATCTACGGCGCGGAGGTTTGAGCCGGCGGATATCGACAGAATAGACCCTTCGAGATGCACGCCAAGGCGTACTCCTCAGGGTGAGTTTGAGTGTTGAAAATTGGGGTCTCACCCTGAGGGGCGGCCTTTGGGCCGCGTCTCGAAGGGGCTTGTCGCCGTCGCCCTGGCGGCCCGTTGATCGACCCCGAAATCCTGACTGCGATCAGCGCAGGAACCGCGTCTCGTTGCGTTTCACGCCGGCCATGTCCTGCAGGTCGAAGATGTCCTGAACCGACACGATGTCGGCTTCCACGCCGTGGATACCTCCATCGGCGGCGATCCGGGCCAGAATGTCGCGCATCGCGGTGACCGCCGCGCGGATCGTGTGGTTACCGTAGATGAACATGCCGATCTTGCCGCTTGCGCGGGCCCGCGCCACGGTCATTTCCGGATAGGCGGTCGGCACGATGGTGATCCGCGCCTTGCCGTTCCAGTTGCGCACGAAACTCTCGACCTCGTCGGGGGTCTTCTGTTTCGAGTGGATAAGGATCATATCGGCGCCGGCTTCCTCATAGGCGGCGGCCCGGGCCAGCGCCTCGGTCTCGCCCAGCCCGGCGATCAGCGCCTCGGTGCGGGCGATGATCAGGAAATCGGGATCGCGGCGGACCGATACCGCCGCCTCGATCTTGCCCTGGAACTCCTCGATCCTGAGCAACTCCTGGCGCCCGCCTTCGATGAGGCTGGTGACCTTGGGAAAGCTCTTGTCCTCGATCACCACAGCGGCGGCACCCGCCCTTTCATACTGCTCGACGGCGAACAGCACATTGATGGCGTTGCCAAAGCCGGTGTCGATATCCGCGACGACGGGGATCGATACCCGCTCGGCCATCGCCCGGGTCGACTCCAGATGCTGGGTCATGGTGACGAGGGAAACATCGGGCAGCGCCTGGGACGCGGACAGCTCGAAACCACTTGCCCAAATGCCGTCGAAACCCGCCTCCTCGACCAGCTTGGCCGACAGCGGGTTATGCGCCGACATCACCCGGGCCATGCCTCCGCCGGCCATGCGGTCGCGCAGAATGCGGCCCTTGCTCACTTCACCCATGGAAACACCTCCGGGAAGACCATCAACGGAATCCAACGCGCCGGCCCCGTTTCCAGGGCCGGCGCGCGGCAAGAACTCAACTCAAGCGTGATCGCTTAGCGATAGCGATGCGCCTGGGACCAAACGTTGGCGTAGTCCTGCTGAGCCTTCCAGACCTTGACGAACCACTCGTTCGACTGATCCTGCTCGGCAACCCACTCGTCGGTCGCCTTCTTGGCGGCGTCAATGAACTCCTTCGGAAGATCAATGACCTCGTTGTTCTTGTTGCTGGCATAAGTTTGCCAGTTCGGCGCGTCGGAATGGCCGAGATCCAGATACAGATCCCAGGTGATCAACTGACCGGCCAGCTTGAGCTGCGTTTTCTGCAGGTCGCTGAAACCGTCCCAGACGCTTTTCGTGAATTCGCACTCATGCATCGCGATGGGCTGATGGACACCCGGCACGATGATGTACTTGGCGACCTTCTCGAAACCGGCGGCGATATTGTGAGTTGGTGTGCCCCACTCGATGCCGTCGACAACCTTACGCTCGAGCGCCGGATAAACCTCGGCACCGGCCAGGATGACGGTCGAAGCGCCGAGCTTCTGGGCGATCTCGGCCCAGGCGCCGGCGGTGCGGACCTTCATGCCCTTGTAGTCTTCCAGGCTGCGCACGGCCTTGTGGCTGTGCAGGAACAGCTCGCGCGGCGCGGAACCGCAGGGGACGGAGGCGACGCCAAACTTCTCCAGCCGCCATTCCATCATCATTTCCTGGCCTCCACCCTTGAAGACCCAGTGCATCATCTTGTCCCATTCCATCGTGCCGGCGAAGCCGCCGAACAGAATGGCGGTCTTGTCGACACCCCAGTCGTAGCCCGGCCAGTTATGGCTGGTATGGGCGACACCCTTGGAAACGGTATCGGTGACCTTCAACGCCTTGCCGAGCGTACCGCTCGGGTAGACCTCGATCTTAAACGTGTTGTTCGAGGTCGTTTCCATGTATTTGGCGGCACCGCGCGCGGCGTAATCAAGCATAACGCCGCCGCCCCACGGGGTCGCCATGTCGAGCTTTTGCTGGCCTTGCGCGGTTCCGACCGCGCCGAGGCCGAGCAGGCCGGCGAGCCCAATCGTGAGCAATTTCGATTTCATTGTTCTCTCCCTGTGTCCTTCTTGGCACCCGTCCCTGGACCACGATTGGCTCGCGGTCTGGCTCGAGCGACGACATGATCCGGGTATAATCGCCTCGGAGTCAACGCAATCACGCGAAATTTCCCGTTTTCATCCAATAGAAGCTTGAATTGAACGGATCGTGATCAAATCACCCTGCTGATTGGGCCGCCCGACGTCGGCGCTATATCGCCATGTATCCGCCATCCACCGGCAGTTCCGCGCCGGTGATGTAGGAGGCATCGTCGGATGCGAGGAACAGAACCGCCTTCGCCACCTCGATCGCCTCGCCGGCGCGCTTCATCGGCACATAGGCATCCAGGATCTTCTGCCGGTGGACCGGGTCGGCGGTCACACCGGAGGTCCGCATCGCCGGCATGATGCCGGGATGCACGCTGTTGACCCGGATGCCTTGCTTGGCGAAGCGCACCGCCGACTGCTTGGTCATGATCCGCACCGCGCCCTTGGACGCGTTGTAGCCGGGATGGATGTAGCCCTGGCCGACCATGCCCGAAATCGAGGAGATGTTCACTATCGCCCCGCCGCCTGACTCGATGATCGCCGGCGCGGAATGCTTGGTGCCGAGGAACGGGCCGGTCGCGTTGACCCGCATCAGGTCCTCCCAGGCCTTAACGTCCCCCTGGTCCTGATAGCCGCTGCCGGAAATCCCGGCATTGTTGACCAGGATGTGAAGACCGCCATAGGCACCGACCACCGCCTTGACGGCTGCTTCCCAGCTCGGCTCGTCCGTCACGTCGAGCTTGATATACATCGCAGTGCCGCCGTCGGCCTCGATCTCGGCGACCCTTTTCGGCCCCTCGTCCTCCAGCAGATCGCAGATCGCCACCTTGGCGCCCTCGGCGGCAAACAGCTTCGCGGTCGCCGCCCCCATCCCAAATGCCCCGCCGGTAACCAGCGCGACCTTACCCTGTAGTCGTTTCATGATGATCTTCCTCCCATACCGACTAGTCGCTTTTACATTCGCTCAATGTCAAACGGCGTTTTCCACATGCCGATCGAACTCCAATGCCCCGTTCCCCGACGGCGGCCATGATCAATTCGCGCCGGACTTGGCTCTGGCCCGGGCGATCGCCCGCACCCGCGAGGCGCTGATCTGAACCGTCATCTCCTCGACGAGATCCAGGTCCCGCCCATCCGGCATTCTGACATCGTAAAGATTGAGGACAACCGTGTCGGGACAGGTCTCGGCCATATGCCGCCGGGCCGCCCACAGCGCCGTCTGATCCAGAGTCCAGATACAGTCCTTCGACGTTAGGACAGCTTCCAGGTAATGCGCCAGACCCGACATGAACCGCATGCCCGACCGCGTCGGCGCCGCCCAGAGCAGGCCGGCCTTCACGGTGTTCCAGTGCTTGCCGTTCTCGGAGACCGCCAAACCGAGATCCGCGCCCTCCAGCACCTCCATGAACTCGGCGGGGTCACGGCGCAGGGTCGCATCCAGATCGGCGATCAGGATCGGCGCCTCAGTCAGGCGCAGCAGGTGTGGCGCGACAAGGAAACGCGCGCAGGCAAAATAGGTCGGCCGCGGCAAATCGCGCCGGACACTCCAACTCGCCGAGATCCGGAGTTCCGGAAAGGCCTCGCGCGCGTCATCGAGCTGGCGCCGGGGCGTGATCGCGGGATCGCAGTAATGGAGATGAATGCTGGCCCGGGGGGATTTCTCGGCGGCGGATCGCAGGAAGTCCACGCAGAACCGATCCATGTAGTCCTGATTGCCCGCCAGCAGGATCGTGAAGCGCCGGCCGTCGCCGGAAATCGGCTCGACGGGATGCCAAAATGTCCCGGAGGGCGGCTCCCCGCCCCGCAGCAGCGCCAGGGTTTCCTCGCTGGTCCGCAGATTGAGACCGAAGGCGAAGGGTGTTTCCGTCCGAAGCGCCCCACCGATGGTCCGCATCAACGGGATCGCGCCGTCGACATCGCCCTCGTCGAAAAGCCGCAAGGCCGTGAACCAGCGCTTGTACAGGACCGCCCGACCGTCACGGGGCGCCAGCATGACCGCAAGCCGGGGACTCGGCCAGAGATCAATCTCGCCCTTGTATCCGCGAATATGCAACAGCGCGATGATGAATTCCGCGCTTTGCGGTGTCTTGATCATCAGGATCTTGGCGATCTTCTCGGCGTGGTCGACATCGCGCTCGTGCCAGCTTTCGTTAAGGCACGCCTTCCACCCCGCGTCGTCGTTAAGCGCCGACGGATAGGGCAGACGGCGCGGGCCTGTCTCGAGGGCTTCCGACCTGATGGAAAGGGTCGCCTCAAGGCGGTTAGGCACCACGGCGGGCCCTCTGCCGTCGAACGCCGGCAGCACGACTTCCCTTACGAACAGCAAGTATTCGGTATGCGCCTCGCACCGCCGGGTTCTGTACTGCCCGGCGCGATCCCCGATCTCGGCGAGGCATGTGTCGGTGACCGGTTTTCCCAGCCGCAGAGCCTCGGAAAACGCCCATTGCCGCGCGTGGCCCAGAAGGCTACGCCGCGCCAGATCGCCGAGCGTTCCGGCTACGACGTCGGAACTGGAGAGCGATGCCGACCATGGATCGTCCCCGCCGCTCTCTGCCTTTGGCGTGTCGATCGTCGCGCACAGGAACTCGCCGGGATCGTTGAGCACCCGCATGCGCGCCGCGCCGCCCAGTGCGGCCCACGCGAATTCCACCGTGACGAAGTCCAGTCCCATGGGAAGCTGCGCGAAAAAATCGCGCGTCAGATCCGCCGAGATATAGAAGGGCTGGGGCAGAAAGCTTCGGAGTTCGGCGGCGCCGTCCTCGACCCGGCTCAGACGGAACGGCCGGGCCGGCGCCTTGCCGGACGCGGGGTCGAGCCGCCAGGTGCGCTCTCGCACCGAAGGCCAGGTAAAAAACAGATCGATCAGGTCCTCTGGCGCCACGTCTTCCAGGTCTTTCCCGGAGCCGTCGACGCCGGACAATTCCGTCCAGGCGCGGTGGTCCAGCTGCAGGTCAATCGTGTACAGCACGTCGTGGCTGCGGGCCCGGATCGCCCGATCGAGAGCAGCCAGACTGCCCTTGGCATATATCGTGTCCGCGAACAGCAGCAGCATTCCGGCGTCATGCTGCTTGGCCAGGGTGAGGGTTGCCCATTGCGCGAAATTCAGTGCGTCCATGTTCCGGCGCCGGTCCGCGTCCAGGATCGGATCAAGGTTGAAGAACCGAACCGATGCACGCCGGACCAAGTCCTGCATCGCCGGCATCGCAAGGAGCCGCGCCCGGTCTTTCGACGTGGTGAAGACCAGGAACTCAACGCGCCGGCCTTCGAAAAGGCAGGCGGATTCGGAAGCAGTGAATGACTTCAGGCCCGAGTGTTCCCAGACGTCGAGATAATGGTCGCCCCAGATCGGCAGCACCGCGAAGATCGTGTCCCGCGCCTCCTCGCCCGCCAATTGCGGCGAATACGAACGGCAGAATTGGGCGACCCGTCTCAGTACATAGAAATGGGTCTCGAGATCCTTTGCAGGATTGGCCACCCCGCCGAGAAACCGGTCCGCCTCGTCGAACTTCCCGCGATGCAACAGCATCTGGGCGAATTCGACGGCAAAGACGTCGCCCGTGATCGCGGGCGGGCTGTCGGAACCGCGGAGTTTGTCGAACTGTCGGCGCAGTTGGGCGTGCGCGCCGTCGATGTCGCCCGAGCGCCAGAGCGATCGGGGCAAATCGCTTCTGATCGAGACGCCGCTGCTCATCCTCAAGCTCCCGGGAAACACGCTTTCTCGGCGCAGACGAGATCGCGGCGGGGGAGAGTCCCCCACTTTCGAAAATGGCTCAGAAATCAGTTCGTTTCAACAATCCGGCGCCGCCGCCCGGAAGCCATCGCGGCCATGACCCAAGACCCGTTCTCCTGGAATAGTCAACAAGTCGAGCGGCTGTCAAAAGTCGGCGCCTTGTTTAGCGGTGACCGCGCCTCTTTGGCCCATTACTATCCGGTTAAGCTCAGCCACCGCGCCGCAATTCAGGGAGCGCTTCACGATGACCTATAGCCATATCCTCTTCGACGTCGCCGACGGCATCGCGACAATCACCTTGAACCGCCCCGAGGCGCGTAACGCGCTTTCGCCACAGATGCGGGTCGACCTCAACAACGCGATGGCGGAGATCCGGGAGCGAGCCGGCGATGACATCATGGCCGTCATTCTGACCGGGGCCGGCGGGGCGTTCTGCGCCGGCGGGGACGTGAAATCCATGGGCTCGCGCCTCGGCTCGGCGACGAAAGCGCGCCAGGCTCTGCGCGACAGTCATACCAACATGTACGATCTGATGAATCTGGAGGTTCCGGTGGTGGCGCTGGTCGACGGCCCGGCCGCCGGCGCCGGCGCCAATATCGCGCTCGCCGCCGACTTCGTGCTGGCGACACCGCGCGCCTTCCTGATGCAGGCCTTCGTGAAGATCGGCCTGGTGCCGGACTGGGGCGGCATGTTCATCCTGCCCCGCCTCGTCGGATTGCAGCGGGCCAAGGAACTGGTCTATTCCGGCCGCCGGGTCTATGCCGAGGAGGCCAAGGAGATGGGCCTGATCCTCGATATCGTCGGCCAGGACACGGCCATGGCGGAGGCCCGCGCCTTCGCCGGCCGGTTCGTACACGCCCCGACCAAGGCGATCGGGCTCGCCAAGAACGTCATGAATCAGTCCTACAATCTCGACCACCGCACCATGCTGGAGATGGAGGCGATGGCCCAGTCGATCGCCCGCGACACCGATTTCCACAAGGAAGCCATCCGCCGTTTCGCCGCCAAGGAAGCCCCGCTCTACAACTGGGAAAGCTTCGAGAAGAAGGCGGCGGAGTGAGGGATTGTAGACCCGCCATAGGTTTTGGGGCGAGAGGTCCCCGCCGACGCGGGGACGACGATTTTGGGCGAGTGCCGCCCACCCATACCGTCGCCCTCGCGCCGGCGAGGGCCTCTTTCCGAAAGGTCTGTGCTCGGGTTTAGGCCGCTTCGAGAACCGTCTCCAGGATCCCGAGCATCTCATCGATTTCCGCGACCGACACGTTCAGCGCCGGCATGAAGCGCAAGCTGTCCGGCCGGGGCGCGTTGAGAAGCAGGCCGCGTTCGAGAGCAGCCGCCACGACGGCGCCCGCGTCGCGGCCCGCGCCCAGGTCGAGGGCCAGCAACAGCCCCTTGCCCCGCGGCTTGCCGAGGCCGAATTTCCCGGACAGAACACCAAGCCCGTTCCACAACCGCGACGACGCGGCGTTCACATGGGCAAGGAAGGGCGGTGCCGAAACCTCCGCCAGCACCGCCTCGCCGACCGCCGCCATCAGGGCGTTGCCGTTATAGGTGCCGCCCTGCTCGCCGGCCGCGAAACAGCAGACCGCCTCGCGGGCCAGCACGGCGGCCAGCGGCACGCCGGCGCCGATGCCCTTGCCCAGGGTCATGATGTCCGGCATCACCCCCGCCTGCTCGAAACAGAACAGCGTGCCGGTCCGGCCCATGCCGGTCTGGATCTCGTCCAGGATCAGCAGCAGCCCCCTGTCATCGCAGAGCTTGCGCAGGCCTTTCAGATACGCTTCTTCCGCCGGCCAGACCCCGGACTCGCCCTGGATCGGCTCCAGCATGATCGCCACGGTGTTTTCCGTGATCGCCGCCTCGGCCGCCGCGAGATCGTTCAGCGGCACCTTGGGAAAGCCCGGCACCTTGGGCGCGAACATCGCGTCCCAGCCCGGCTTGCCTGATGCCGACATTGTCGCGAGCGTGCGGCCGTGAAAACCGCCGATGGTGGTGATGATCTCGTAAGCGCCGGATTTGTTCACCTGGCCCCATTTGCGCGCGAGCTTGATCGCCCCCTCATTGGCCTCGCCGCCGCTATTGGCGAAGAACACCCGCTCCAGGCCGGCGGCGCCCGTCAGCGTCTCGGCAAAGCTTATCAACCGGTCACTGAAATAGGCCGGGCTGCAGTTCAAAAGCGTTGCCGCCTGGCGGGCGAGGGCATCGGCGACGACCGGCGGGCAATGCCCGAGACAGTTCACCGCCCAGCCCTGGATGAAATCGAGATAGGGTTTGCCCCGGCTGTCCCAGAGCCAACTTCCCTCGCCGCGCGTGAACACAACTTCGGGCCTCTGGGTGATCCAGATCAGGGCTTCGGCGCCGGCACAGGCGGGTTTTTGATTGTCGGAATAATCGATACTCGCGGTCATGGTCATGATCTTGTCCTCGTGGATTGATGGCCGAGGACAAGGCCGCGCGACACACCGCTCCCCCGCCTCTCGGCGACGGTCGCGACGTCTTTGAATTTGGAAAAAGGGTATGAGCCGCCGACCGCCTGTTAGCAGGCGCGGCGTCGCGAAACGGTGATGAAGGTCCGGTTGCTCATGGCGCGGAACCTAGGGCCGGTCCATGAGCAACGCAAGAACGAAATTCGGCCATCTCGACAGACGGCGGTAGGCGGAACCGGGCGATCCGGTCAGGCAAACACCTTGAAGGTGATCCCGCCGGGCTTGGCGATCTGCTCCACCAGGGCGATCTCCCAGGTGAGATAGTCGTTCATCGCCTTTTCGACCTCCGCCGGGTCCTCGCGGTCATAGGCCCTCAGATACACGTCGTCGGTCGGTGAGAGCAGCCGGCTCATCCCGGCTTCCATCGCCAGCCCCGCACCCTCCCAGGCCGGCGTGCCGCCGTCGAGGATCGCCGCGTCTATGCCCGCCGCCGTCAGATCCGCCGCCGCCAGACGGGCGAGCTTGCCGTCCGGACAGGTCACGATGACCCGGCCTTTCGTCCCCGCCGCCTTCAGATCCTCGGCGAGCCGCGCCCGGATCGCGAAATGCGCGCCCTCGGCATGCTTCTCTCGGTAACCGAGGCTGCGTTGCAGATCGACAAGCGTCGCCCCCGCCGCCATCGCGGCCTTCGTCTCGGCTGGACTAAGCGCCGCGACAGCCGCCTCCAGGCCGAAGCCGGGCGCCGCGCGCCTGCCCTGCAGGATCGGCTGGCCGGAAAGACCCGACTCCAGCACATAGACCTCGCACCAGGCCAGTTGCTCCAGCCAGCTCGCGGTCATCAGGGCGCGGACCATCATATCGTCGACCAGCACCACCCGGGCGTTCTGGGTCGCCACATAGACGTCCGTCGCCTGGACCAACTGCCCCCCGGGGGCGTGACGGGAATCGGCGATATGGCCGGCCTCGAACTCCTCGATCGTCCGCACGTCGAGAATGCTCAAGGTCCGGCTCGCCTGCTCGCCCCGCCATTTGTCCAGGGACGCGGCATCGATGCGCTTGACCCCGAACCGTTTGGCGGCAGCCTCGGCCCGGGCCAGCGCGACCTTGTGGCCCGCGCTGGAGACCTCGGGCGGCCGGCGCTCCAGGCCGTGCTCCAACTCGAAACCCGCGAGGTGCCAGCCCATGGTGCCGTTGCGCAGCGCCACCACCTTGTTCGGCACCCCGGCATTGATCAGCGACTGGGCGCCGATGATGCTGCGGGTACGCCCGGCGCAATTGACGACGACCGTGGTGTTCGGGTCCGGCACCGCCTCCTGCACCCGGTGCACCAGCTCGGCGCCGGGCATGTCGATGCCGGTCGGGATATTCATCACCTTGAACTCGCCCATCGGTCGGGAATCGAGAACGATCATGTTCTCGCCGCCATCCATCATCGCCTTCAACTCCTCCGGCGAGACGGACGGCGTGCCATAGGCATGCTCGACGAACTCGCCGAAGGCCTTGCTGGGCACGTTGAGGCCGCTGAACAGCTCCAGCCCGGCGGCGGCCCAGCCGTCCATGCCGTCCTTCAGCACCGCGATGTCGGTATAGCCGCAGACCCCCAGACGTTTCGCCGCGCGCTCCGCCAACCCGCCGCCCGCGTCGCAGAACACCACCGGCGTCGACTTGCGTGGCACCAGATCCGGCGCCCTCAGTTCAAGCTGGCTCAGCGGAATGTTGGCGCAGAGCAGGATGTGGCGGGCACCGAACACCCCCTCCTCGCGCACATCGATCAGCGCCAACTCGTCGCTGCCATCGATCCTGGCCTTGAGCTCGGCGGCGGAAATGGACTTGGTCATGGGGGGCTCCGTTGGTTGGCATGATGGATCGGCGGATGCCGGCAGGCCGCCACGATAGCGCGCGCCGGCCCGGGCCGCGAGACCCGATCCCTCCACTCTCCTGCTAACTGGCGGCATGGGGTTTTGTCGCGCATTCCCCATGCAGGTCAGGATCGGCGTCGGGGCCTGCGGCCAACCCGCACCTCTTCCCGTCGCCCCAGCGAAAGCTGCGGCTTGCGGCAGACGGCGGTTTAGCCCCTGCTTGCGCAGGGGCGACGCAAGAAAAGGGCCCTATACTGACCGTCGCCCTGGCGTAAGGCAGGGCCGAGCTCCAGTGAATCCGCCTGGTAAACCTTTCCCATGGCAACCAACAAAAACCGGTTGCCAACACCGCTGCATGGCCCTGCCTTACGCCAGGGCGACGGAGGAAGAGGTGGAAGGACTTCGTCTTTATCCGGGAGCGAGGATCGCCGGGTCTACTCCGCCGCCTCGAGCGCCTCGCTGGCTTCGAGCCAGGCGGTTTCCGCCGCCACGATCTCGCGGTCGACGGCTTCCTTCTTCATGATCAGCTCCTGGACCTCGCGGGTCGACTTCTCATAGGTCGCGGGATCGCCCAAGGTCGCGACCAGCCTGTTGCGGCGCTCGGTCAGTTTCTCGAGCAGTTTTTCGGCCTCCCGCGCCGCCTTGCGGATGTCGGCGTTTTCCTTGCGGCGGTCGGCGGCGGCCTTGCGGGCTTCCTTGCGGCCGACGCGGCTGTTGGCCTCGCCCGCTTCGCCCATCTCCGATTTCGCCGCCTTGCCCGAGGCCGCCTTCGCCCGCTCGCGCAGCCAGCTCGCGTACTCGGCGAGGTCGCCATCGAAAGGCTTCACCGTCCCGTCGGCGACCAGCCACAGGCGGTCGACGGTCAGTTCCAGCAGGCGCCGGTCATGACTGATCAGGATCACCGCGCCGTTGTAATCGTTCAGCGCCTGGACCAGCGCGTCGCGGGCATCGATGTCGAGATGGTTCGTCGGCTCGTCCAGGATTAGCACATGCGGGCTGTCATGGGTGATCAGCGCGATGGTCAGCCGGGCCTTCTCGCCGCCGGAGAGATGCTTCACCTTGGTGGTCTGCTTGTCCTGCACCAGGCCGACACCGCCAAGCCGGGCGCGAACCCGGTCTTTCGGCGCGTCCGGCATCAGGCGCGCCAGATGATCGGTCGCGGTCTCCTCCAGATCCAGGTCGTCGACCTGATGCTGGGCGAAAAACCCGACCTTGAGCTTGGCGGTGCGGTGCCCATCACCGGACATCCGGTCCAGCCGTCCGGCGATCAGCTTGGCAAGCGTCGACTTGCCGTTGCCGTTCTGGCCGAGAAACCCGATCCGGTCATCCGCGTCGAGGCGCAGACTGACCTCGCTCAGCACCGGCTTTCCCGGCTCGTAACCGACCGAGGCTCTGTCGAAGGTCACCAGCGGCGGTGGCAGGATCTCGGGTTCGGGGAAGCGGAACACCGTCGTCGGTTCCGCCGCGCCCGTCGCGATCACCTCCATGCGCTCCAGCGCCTTCAGCCGGCTCTGGGCCTGACGCGCCTTGCTGGCCTTGTAGCGGAAACGGTCGACGAAGGCCTGCATGTGCTTGCGCTGGGCCGCCTGCTTGCGGGCCATCGCCTCCTGCAGCGCGAGCCGCTCGGCGCGCACCCGCTCGAACCGGTCATAGCCGCCGGTATAGTAGGTCAGCTTCAGGTTCTCGAGATGCAGAATGCCGGTCACCGCCCGATTCAACAGGTCGCGGTCATGGCTGACCACCACCAGGGTCTTCGGATAGGTCCGCAGATGCGACTCGAGCCACATCGCCGCTTCCAGATCCAGATGGTTGGTCGGCTCGTCCAGCAGCAGTAGTTCCGGCTCGGCGAACAGCAGGGCCGCGATCGCCACCCGCATCCGCCAGCCACCGGAGAAGTTCGAAAGCGGTTGGTTCTGTGCCTCGTCGTCGAAGCCGAGGCCCGCCAGGATGGAGGCGGCCCGGGACGGCGCGGTATGCGCGCCGATATCGGCAAGCCGGTTCTGGATTTCGGCGATCTTCAACGGGTCGGTTTCAACCTCCGCCCGCGCCAGCAGATCCGCCCGCTCCTTGTCGGCGGCAAGGGTGAAGCCAATCGGAGTCTCGTCGCCGCTCGGCGCCTCCTGCTCGACCGTGCCGATGGCGTTCGCGACCCCGGCGATGCCATCGATCGCGATCTCGCCGCTATCCACCTGCGCGGTACCGGCCAGCAGGCGCAGCAGCGTCGACTTGCCGGACCCGTTGCGCCCGACGAGCCCGACCTTGTGGCCGGCCGGCACGGTGGCGCTGGCGCCGTCGAACAGCATCCGCCCCGCGACCCGATAGGTCATGTCCCTGATCCGAATCATGGGCCGGGTGATAGCACCCCGCGCCGCCGCGCGCCAACGGGACTTTTACGCGCGGCGTGAGGATTTCAGCCGTTAGACCATCGCCACCGGGCGTACCGGGCAGCCGGTGGCGCCCTTGAGCTTGACCGGGAGCATCACCAGACAGAACTCGGTGATCCCCGCCGCGATCACCTCGTCCATGAGCATGTTCTCGATCAGGTGCACCCCGGCCTCGGCGAGACAGTGCTGATGCACCGGCATCATGATCTCCGGATGCCGGGTGCCCGGCAGAACCTCGACCGCCATGTTGTCGGCGCCGATCGCCACCACGTCCTGGGAGGTCAGCCAACGAGCCGCCTCGGCATCGAGGCCGGGCTCGCCGGAGAGGTACTTGGCATTGTCCTTCATAAAGTACCGGCCCCAGCCGGTATTGACGCAGATCACGTCGCCGCTCTGCGGCGCGGTGCCGGCGGCATCGAAGGCGCGCTTGATGTCATCGAGGCCGACCGGACGGCCCGCCGCCAGATGCGCGCCGCCGTCGAGACCCGACACATCGAGGCAGACACCCCTGGTGACGATCGGCGGGATATGCTCGACCCCGCAATTCAGCAGGCCCCAATCGCCGACACTCTCCTCCAGGCTGTGCTCGCCGTAGAGGTACTCGCCCTTCGAGAAATGCCCGAGCGCGTCGATATGCGTCCCGACATGGGTTGTCATCTCGATCCGCTCCAGATTGGAGCCGACCTCGTTCGTGGCCCCCAGCGCGGCGCGGGTCTTGCTGTTGTTCTTGGCGGTGACCGAGGAGTGGATCAGATAGGGCGTCTGCACCGGATTGATGTAGGGCGCCCCCATCTCGATCACGTGGGAGAGGTCGATGATCCGTCCCTCGCGCACCTTGGACAGCGCGGCGAGCGTGGTTTTCTGGTTCAGCAGATGCCCGGCGGCACCGATCTGGTCCCCGGCGCCCCAGCGCGCGTGGTCGTGTACGCAATTCGTCATGCCCATGTTCCTCGCCCGGTTTCCATGCGTCGCGAGCCTAGCCCGGACGTTCCGGATCGGCCAAGCCGATTGACATCATTGATCTACGGTTCTAACCGGCGGGCATGACCGATGACGGATCGACAACGCTGACACTCGAGCAGGCCTTGCGGCTCGCCGTCGAGGCCCATCGTGGGGGACAGAGGGACCGGGCAGCGGCGATCTACGGCCAGATCCTCGCCCAGGCGCCCGACAACGGCGACGCGCTGCATCTCCTGGGCCTCCTGGAGATGGACCGGGGACGCGACGACGAGGCGGAACGGCTGTTGCGCCGGGCGGTCGAATTGAATCCCGAGACTCCGGCCTTCAAGGCCTCTCTGGGCAAAGCGCTGTATCTGGCCGGACGGACAGAGGAAGGTCTGGTGCATGCATCCCGGGCGCTGGCGGACGATCCCCGAAATCCCGGCATCCGGGAGGTGGCATACCGTCTCCTGCGCCCGGAACCGTCGTTGGAACTTTTGCGCTTGCCCGGTCCCTTGGAGCCGGTTCAGGCAACCGCCGCGCCGGCGGCGGAAAAGAGGATGGTGATTGGCCTCGCCACGGGATATCCGGCCGCGGCGCTACTGCCCTTTGTCTTGTCCCTGCGCGCGCATTACGACGGGCCGGTCCATTTGATCGTCGACCGGGATGACGAGACCGCAGCGTTTCTGGACGCTCAGCGTATCGATTGGAGCCTGGCAACGCCCGGCACCGCGCATCCGGTGCTCCGCCGGTTCGCGCTTTACCGGGATCTGATCGCATCCGTCGATGGGCAGACCCGTCTGCTGCTGACCGATGTTTCCGACGTGATCTTTCAGGGCGACCCTTTCGGGTTTTCATGCGACGCGCCGCTCGCCTGCGTGCTGGAAGACGCATCGATGACGCTCGGAACCTGCCCCTGGAACAGCGACTGGCTGCGCACGCATTTCGGCAACGCCATGCTGGATCGGCTTTCCGACCGGCGGATATCCTGCATCGGAACGATCTTTGGGTACCGCGACGCCCTCGCCCATTACCTGACCCAGTTCTGTCTTATGGCGGCAAGCCTACCCGTGCCCGGCATCTACGGCCTGGACACGGCGATCCACAATGTCCTGCTGCATCACGGCACGGTGGCCGGCATGATCGCCCTGGAGAACGGCTGGCCGGTCGCGACCGTACAGCACATGGCGGAGCACTCCATCGTGGTCGATGACGACGGCATCCGGCTGGCGGATCACCGGCACCCGCTGGTGGTGCACCAGTACAACCGCCGGGCGGCGATGATCGCGCTCGTCGAGCGCCGCTATGGAAACCTCCGTGAAAATAAGTGATCGCGGCGGTTGCGGGCTTAGTCAAAATCCATTACGAAAAGCCGCACTCCCGCACGGATGAGAACCGACGGAGCCCTCGTGTCCCCGCCCAAAACCGATAACGAGTTGACGCGCCGCGCGTTGCTCCCCGCGGGCCTGCGCGATGTCCTGCCGCCGGACGCCGCGCACGAGGCGGCCACGGTCGAAACGCTGATCCGGTGTTTCGAGACTCAGGGCTATGAGCGCGTCAAGCCACCGCTGATCGAGTTCGAGGATTCGCTGTTCTCCGGGCCCGGCGCGGCGATGACGGAGAGCACGTTTCGGCTGATGGACCCGATTTCCCGGCGGATGATGGGCGTACGCGCGGATGTGACGGTCCAGGTCGCCCGGATCGCGGCGACCCGGCTCGGCCATGTCGCCCGCCCGCTGCGTCTCTGCTATTCCGGCGAGGTGCTGCGGGTCACGCCGGGCGGGCTCAATCCGGAACGAGAGCTCGTTCAGGTCGGCGCCGAACTGGTCGGCGCCGACACCATCGATGCCGACGCCGAGGTGATCTTGCTCGCGCTGGATGGCCTGCGCGCGGTCGGCGCTCCCCGCGTGTCGGTGGATATCACGGCACCGCGCCTGGTTCCCGAGCTGTTGGCGTCCTTCGGCATCGCCGCTGAGGGCGCGGGCCGGCTCAGGGCCGCCATCGACCGCAAGGATGCGGCCGGCTTGGAGGCGCATGGCGGCGAGGCCGCCGGCATCCTCACCCAATTGATGGCCGCCGCCGGTCATCATGCGGACGGCGCGCGGCGTCTCGACGATCTCGTCCTGCCAGATCCGGTGCGCGCGATCGTCGAGCGCCTCAACGCCGTCGCGGCGCGGATCGCGGCCGAGGAAACGGCCATCGAAGTGACGATCGATCCCGTCGAGAACCGGGGGTTCGAGTACTACACAGGTCTCGGCTTCAGCCTTTTTTCGCGCGGCGTGCGCGGCGAACTCGGACGCGGCGGGCGCTATCTGGTGGACGGCCTGGACAGCGAGGGTTCCTGCGGCCTGACCCTTTATATGGAAACGGTGATGCGCGCGGTCGCCGATCCGGTGAGACGGGACCGGCTGTTCCTGCCGATCGGGACCCCGCGCGCTACCGCGGCGGCGTTCCGGGACCAGGGCTGGATCACCGTCGGCGGCCTTGATCCCGCGGCCGACCCGGACAGCGACGCCCTGCGGCTAGGCTGTACCCATATCCTGCGCAATGGCGAGCCGGCGCCTCTGCCCGCTGCCGAAACCTCCAAGCAACCCTGACGGGGACTAAGAAACATGCGGAACGTGGCTGTCGTCGGCTCCCAATGGGGTGATGAAGGCAAGGGCAAGATCGTCGATTGGCTGTCGGAGCAGGCCGATGTCGTGGTGCGTTTCCAGGGCGGTCACAATGCCGGCCACACCCTGGTGATCGGCAACACGACCTACAAGCTCAGCCTGCTGCCTTCCGGCGTGGTGCGGCCGGAAAAACTATCGGTCATCGGTGCCGGTGTCGTCGTCGATCCCTGGGCCCTGCTCAAGGAAATCGACACCATCCGCGACCTCGGCGTCGCGGTTTCACCGGACACGCTGCTGCTGGCGGAGAACGCCTCGCTGATCCTTGCGGTGCACCGGAAAATCGACAAGGCGCGCGAGGCTCTGCGCGGCGAGCGCAAGATCGGCACGACCGGGCGCGGCATCGGTCCGGCCTATGAGGACAAGGTCGCGCGGCGGGCGATCCGGGTATCGGACCTCCGCGAGCCGGACGAGTTGCGGCGCAAGCTGGACGAGTTGTTCGCCCATCACAACATTTACCTCAAGGCGGCGGGCGAGCCCGAGGTGGTGGTGCAGGAAGCCTTTGACACGCTGATGGAAATCGCGCCGCGCCTGCTGTCCTTCGCCGCGCCGGTCTGGCGGCATCTCGAGGATCTGCGGCGCCGGGACAAGCGCATTCTTTTCGAAGGCGCCCAGGGAATCATGCTGGATGTGGACCACGGGACCTATCCCTATGTCACCTCGTCCAACACCGTCGCCGGCCAGGCGGCAACCGGATCGGGAACCGGCCCCACGACCGTCGGTTACGTCCTCGGCATCACCAAGGCCTATACGACGCGGGTCGGCAGCGGCCCCTTCCCGAGCGAGCTAACCGACGAGACCGGCCAGCTTCTGGGCGAGCGCGGGCACGAGTTCGGCACCGTGACCGGCCGCAAGCGGCGCTGCG
Organism: Alphaproteobacteria bacterium; assembly: GCA_038146985.1. Lineage (GTDB taxonomy): Bacteria > Pseudomonadota > Alphaproteobacteria > Thalassobaculales > Thalassobaculaceae > JADHLJ01. The sequence goes on along the minus strand of JAYQSQ010000001.1, from coordinate 209,748 downwards.
GCTGGTTCGACGCGGTCATGGTCCGCCAGGCGATCAAGACCGCCGGGATCACCGGCATCGCGCTCACCAAGCTCGACGTGCTCGACGGATTCGCGGAATTGAAGGTCTGCGACGGGTACGAGCTGGACGGCCAGCGCATCGACTATTTCCCGAGCGGCACCAAGGCCCAGGCCTCGGTGCGGCCGGTCTACCGGACCATCGAGGGCTGGACCGAGAGCACCCGGGGCGCCCGTTCCTGGGCGGATCTGCCCGGCAACGCGGTCAAGTACATCCGGTTGATCGAGGAGCTGATCGACGCGCCGGTCGCGATGCTTTCCACCAGCCCGGAGCGGGAAGACACGATCCTGGTGAAGAACCCCTTCCTCGATTGACGCCGCGCGGTCGCCCCGACCAGAGCCACGGAGGTCCTATCCGGTCGGAACGGCATCCCCCGTTTGGCGAAATTGCGCTATAATCCAATGCGTAATCCGGCCGGGAGGCATGGCAATGGCCAAGGTGGTTTTGAAGGACCGGTTCGAAATCGACGACTCGATGGCGCTGCCGCAGTTCGACTCGCCGACGGCAAAAGCCTTCAAATGCGTCGCGCGCACTGCCGAATTCGGCGATCTCTTCGCGCTGATCTGCGACCCCAAGATTCCGATGCGCGCCGAAACCATGGAAGCCTTGCGCGGGTTTCCGGGGATCGGCTTGGTGAAATTCATCGATTCCGGCGTGGTCAACTGGGCGGCGGCCAATCAGCGGCAACCGGTTCTCATTTTTGAGATGCCCGCCGGGACCCGGGTCTTCGAGAAACTGTCCTCGGTCATTCAACCGCTCAGCGACGATCAGCTGATCAAAGGATTCCTGACCCCGGCCGTGAATACCCTGCGGGAACTGTCGGCGCGGGGCATCACCCACCGGAACATCCGGCCGACCAACCTGTTCTACAGCGACACCAGCGAGAGCCTGATGATGTTCGGCGAGTGCGTCAGCGCGCCGCCGGGCTACAACCAGCCGCTTCATTTCGAATCCCTGGAATGCGCAATGGCCGACACGACCGGCCGCGGCGAGGGCAGCATCGCCGATGATTGTTTCGCGCTCGGCGTAACCCTGCTTTGCCTGCTGATCGGCCGCAACCCGGTCCCCAACATCATGGACCCGCACCAGTTCGTTTTCGATCGGATCAACTTCGGCTCCTACACCAATATCGTCGGCTCGCATCGCATCCAAATGAACATGATGGAACTGCTGCGCGGTCTGCTGGCGGACGACACGCGAGAGCGCTGGTCGGTTCGGGACGTTCAGCTGTGGCTCGGCGGGCGCCGCCTGACGCCAAAGCAGGTAAAACTTCCTCCGAAGGCGGCGCGCCCCCTGACCATCGGCGGCATGGAACACGAGAACGTCCGTTCCGCGGCGAACGGGCTGGCCAGGAACTGGGCCACCGGCGGCGACGTCGTCCGCAGCCATGACTTCGACAATTGGGTCCGCCGCAGCCTGAACGACGAGAACGTGGTCGAGAACATCAACCGCGTGGTTGGGACCCCGCAAGCGATTCAGGCCTCTCCGAAAGCCGACGACGCCCGTCTCGTCACCCGAATGTGCATGGCACTCGATCCGCATGCGCCGCTACGGCACAAGGGTTTTTCCACCCATATCGACGGGATCGGGCCGACCTTGGCAATGGGTTTCACCAATGAGAATACCCGCGAGACCGTCTCGGCCTTTGTGAACGGCCGGTTCCTGCCACAGTGGATGGCGCTGCAATCTAGAACGAGAAGCGAGATTCTCCAGGTCTATTCAACATTGGAGAAACTGCCCGCCCTGCTCAACCAAGCCGGACCCGGATTCGGGATCGAGCGCTGCTTGTACGAGCTCAATCCCTATTCTCACTGCATGAGCAGCATGATCAGCCACCTGTATATCACTCGGCCGGAGGAGCTGGTCCCGGCGCTGGAGGCGGTGGCCCAAGGTCACGAGCTGCCACCGATTCCGATGGACCGGCATGTCGCCGCTTTCCTGGCCGCCCGGTCCGAGGAGATCGATGATCGCATCCTGCGCCCGCTCTCCTCCCTGGACGAGCGCCCGGCCGGAGATGCGTTGAAGGTCTTGAGAATTCTCGCGCGTGTTCAATCGGTCTACCGCAACGGCGCGGCGCCGGGGTTGTGCGCCTGGTTTCAAACGCTGACCAAACCCGCGGTCAATTCCTTCCACAACCTTAAAATGCGTCATCAGATCGAGAACGCCGTGTCCCGCGCCGCGGAAACCGGATTTCTGCACGAACTTCTGAAGATCTTCGACGATGCCAAAGCGGTCCAGCGGGACGAACAGGGCTATCTGCGCGCCCAGCAGGAGCACGCCCAGTGCTCGGCGCAGATGGCGCAGATGACCCTGAGCCTGGAGAACAAGGAAAGTCTGGCGAGCGAACTCGGCGAACAGGTCGCGGCGGTGATTTCGGGCGTCCTGGGCAGCATCGGCGCCACGACGGCTATCATATTCTACATGATATGATCTTTGGACCGGCGCTGGCGAATCCTGTTAGAACCATGACCACTTGCACGGGCAGTTCGATGGCGGGCGACTGAGAACGATGGCGGCGAGATCGGCGAGCGCTGCGTCAACCAAGGCGATCATTCTGCTGGTCGTCGCGGGACTGCTCGTCTTCACCCTGCCGACGGTCCTGATCCTGTGCGTCGGCATGCTGCCGACCTTCGCCGCCGTCCTGGTCGACCGCAGGCGCGAGAAATACACGACGCTCTGTGTCGGCAGCATGAATTTCGTCGGCGTCATCCCGTTCCTCGCGACGCTGTGGACCGAGGATCATTCCTTCGACATGGCATTCAAGATCCTGGGGGATCCGATCGGATGGCTGATGATGCTCGGATCGGCGGGCATCGGCTGGGCGATCTATTTCGTCGCGCCGAACATCGTCGCCATGTTCATGGCGGCACGCATCGAACAGCGGATCGATCGTCTGCGGGATCGGCAAACCGAACTGGTCGAGGAATGGGGCCCTGGGGTGTCCGGAAGCGAAGCCGAAAAAGACGACGCCGAACCTCGGCAATGACACCGCTTCGGATCAGGATTCCTGATACAGCTTTTCCTGAATGGCCGTGTTCTTGATCGATTTCTGCAGCTTCTCGAATGCCCGAACCTCGATCTGACGGACACGTTCCCGGCTGATCCCGAATTCCTGGCTGAGGTCCTCCAGGGTCATCGGATCGTCGCGCAAACGGCGCTCGGTCAGGATATGGCGTTCCCGCTCGTTCAGGACCTCCATCCCCTTGCCCAGCAGCCGGCGGCGCTTCTGCAGTTCCTCGTCATCGGCGAAGACCTGTTCCTGGTTCTGGCTCTCGTCCACCAGCCAGTCCTGCCATTCGCCCTCGCCGTCGATCTTCAGCGGCGCGTTCAGGGAATGGTCCGGGCTGGACAGGCGCCGGTTCATGTTGATGACGTCCTGCTCGGGCACATCCAGCTTCTCGGCGATCAGGGCCACGCGTTCGGGAGACAAATCGCCCTCCTCGATGGCCTTCATCTGCCCCTTGAGCTTGCGGAGATTGAAGAACAGTTTCTTCTGCGCCGCGGTGGTTCCGATCTTCACAAGCGACCAGGAATGCAGGATGTATTCCTGGATCGAGGCGCGAATCCACCACATGGCATAGGTCGCCAGCCGGAATCCCCGCTCCGGGTCGAAGCGCTTGACCGCCTGCATCATCCCGACATTGCCCTCGGAGATCAGTTCCGCGACCGGCAGGCCGTAGCCGCGATATCCCATCGCGATCTTGGCGACCAGCCGAAGATGGCTCGTCACCAGCTTGTGCGCGGCCTCGGAATCCTCGTGCTCCCGCCAGCGACGGGCGAGCATGTATTCCTCGTCCGCCGTAAGCATGGGAAACTTGCGGATATCCTGAAGATACCGGGTCAGATTTCCCTCGGCGCTGATCACCGGCATTGTCGAGGGTGACTGTGCCATTTGCTACTCTCCACTCGGATCCGGAGACGCACCGGCCCAGGCCGCCCCCAAACACGCTATATTGTATCTTATCTTCAAAATGAAAGAGGGCGAAAACGTGGCCGCAACGTGACGTTTCCGCAGCCTCTTCCCCTGCCTTCAGATCCGCACGACCAGCTTGCCGAAATGCCCGGCCGCCCGCATGGCATGAAACGCGGCCCGGGCATCTCCGAACTCATGCACAGCATCGATTGCCGGCCGCATCGCGTGATGCCCGATCGCCCGGTTCATATCCTCGAACATGCGCCGGCTGCCGACATAGATACCTTGTAGGCGGATCGATTTCCGCATCACCAGCGCCGGATTCATTTGACCGCCGGTCAGCACGCCGATCAGTCCGATGGAGCCGCCGACCTTGGTCGCCGCAACCGATTTCTCCAGGGTGCCCGCGCCGCCCACCTCGACCGTGTGATCCACGCCCTGTCCGCCGGTGAGATCCAATACCGCGTTCTGCCACTCCGCGTTGCTCCGGTAGTTCACCGTCTCCCAGGCGCCGAGATCCCGGGCGCGTTTCAGTTTCTCCTCGCTGGAGGAGGTGATGATCGCCCGCGCGCCCAGCATTCGGCAGAGCTGCAGGGCCGCGATCGACACCCCTCCGGTGCCGAGCAGCAGGACGGTCGAGCCCGGCTTCACCCCGCCGACCTCGACGAGGCTGTGCCAAGCGGTCAACGCGGCGCAGGGCAAGGTCGACGCCTCCTCGTAGCTCAGACCGTCGGGCATGGCGACGAGGCCGTCCTCGCGCAGCACCCGCAGTTCCGCGAGCATGCCCTCGGCGGTACCGCCAAGGGCGCGGCCCATGTCCGCCGCCGTGATCGGACCGTCGATCCAGCCTTGAAAGAACGTGCCGCAGACCTTGTCGCCGCCCTTGAAGCGGCTGACCCCGGCGCCGACTTCCAGCACCTCGCCCGCGCCGTCTGAATTCGGGATGCGCGGATAAGGGATGCCGCGCGGCCCCGGGTCCATCACCGTCATCAGGTCGCGATAGTTGATCGAGGAGGCGCGGACCCGGACCAGAACCTCGCCGGGACCGGGCTTCGGGTCGGCCCGCTCATTCAGGGCCAGCGCGTCGATCCCGCCCTCGCCCTCGATTTCATACGCTTTCATCCTGATCGTCCTTTCCGCGAGGGAATCTGTTGAAAACGGTTAGGCCAGCCGGCCGCAATCGACAACGATGGTCTGCGCGGTTATCGCGCCGCTCACCGCCAGGAACAGCATGGCGCCGGCGATATCCTCGGGCTCCACCAGGCGGGGGAGCAACGAATTCGCCATCGCGGTCTGCTTGCGCTCGTCGGACCACGGGTCGGTCCAGGCGGTGCGGGTGAGGCCGGGCGCGACCGCGTTCACCCGGATGTCCGGCGCCAGCGCGCGGGCCAAGCAGCGCGTCTGGCTGATGACGGCGGCCTTGGAATTGGCATAGGCGATCGAACTGCCATTGCTGCTGAGGCCGGCGATCGAGGCCGGTGTTGACGATCACGCCCTTGGTCTTGCGTAGCGCCGGCGCGGCGGCCCGCGAACAGCGGAACGGGCCGATCACGTTGGTGTGCATGATCGACAGCCAGCGTTCCTCGGTCATCGCGTCCAGGTCATCGAACGGGATCGGCTCTACCGTCGCCGCGGTCCCGGCGTTGTTCAACAGAATGTCGAGGCCGCCCAGGCGGTCGATGGCACCGGCGACCATGTCGTCCGCGCTTTTCGGATCCGAGACATCGCCCGGCGCGGATACCGCCTGGCATCCCTCGCCGTTCAGCGCATCGACGACCGCGGGACCGCGCGTGTCGTCGGCCAGGTGATTGACCGCGACGGTCGCCCCGCATCGCGCGAACAGCGTCGCCGCCGCCCTGCCGATCCCGGACGAGGCTCCGGTCACCAGTACCTTCTTGCCCGTTAGATCCGCCGTGATCATCCCTACTCTCCACTTTCCTATCGTTTCCGAAGCGGGCTCGAAGCCGCGTCGGTTAAAGGGATACGTGCTAGGCGCGGGGAACGCCAGTGTCATGCGTTGCCGGGCCGCGCCGGGTCATCGGCACGGCGGCCGGTTGCGCGCTTGCAAGAGTTGGGTGGTTCATGCACTCTCCTTGCAATTGAACGCGTTCCGGGACTACCGGACGAAATTAAAGCAATTGGGAGGATTGCATGAAATCGACAAAAGCCCTTCTGGTCGCCAGCGCGGCCCTGCTCCTCGCCGGTGCCGCACAGGCCGAGGTTCCCAAGAAGACCACCTGGACCGCCTACGACACGGTGTCCACCGGCTACGCCCAGGCCGTCGCCATCGGCAACATGCTGAAGAAGCACTACGACACCAACATGCGGGTGATCCCCGGCAAGAACGACATTTCCCGCATGGCGCCGCTGCGCGACGACAAGGCGGACTATTGCGCCTGCGGCATCGCCGCCTATTTCGGCCAGGAAGGCGTGTTCATCTTCGCCGACAAGGATTGGGGTCCGCAGCCGATCCGTCTGCTGATGACCAATCTCGGCAGTTTCGGCATTTCGCTCGCCACGGCCAAGGACGCGAACATCAAGACCATGGCCGATCTTAAAGGCAAGCGGGTGGCCTTCGTGCAAGGCGGCCCGGCGCTGAACTGGAACGCGTCGGCGCATATGGCCTTTGCCGGCCTGACCTGGAACGATGTCGAGAAGGTCACGGTCTCCGGTTTCGGCGCGTCCTTCGATGCGATCATCAACGGCCAGGCCGACGCGGCGATGTCAAGCACGGTCTCGCCGGCGCCGAAGAAGCTTTCCGCCTCGCCCCGCGGTCTCTACTGGCCGCCGATGCCCCATGACGACAAGGCCGGCTGGGACCGGGTGATGAACGTCGCCCCGGTCTACAACAAGGTCAACGCCACGCTGGGCTCCGAACTCAGCAAGGAGAGCCCGCAGCAACTCGCCAACTACCCGTATCCGCTGCTGGTCGCGAATGCGTCCAAGGGCACGGAAGAGGTTTATGCGATCGTCAAGGCAATGGTCGATCACTTCGACGATTACAAGGACGCGGCCTCGGGTGCCAACGGCTGGAACCTCGACGCGCAGAACATGTCTTGGGCGATGCCGTACCATGACGGCGCCATCAAGTATTGGAAGGAAATCGGCAAGTGGACGGCCGAGGCCCAGGCCAATCAGGACAAGCTGGTCGAGCGCCAGAGGGTCATCAAGGCGGCGTGGGATGCACTTCCCGGCAAGGACGGCATGGAGAAGGAAGCTTTGCAGGAGGCATGGGGCAAGGCCCGCAAGGCCGCGCTGGTCAAAGCCGGCTTTCCTCCGGTCTTCGACTAATCCCGGCCCGTATTCTTAACGTGCCCATATGAGCAATGTGACGCTCCAGAGCGAGCCGGCGAACACCGAACATCGGTTTCGCCGGCTCAACCCGTTCTGGAAATGGTTGATGATCACGGCGTCGGTGCTGTCGATCGCCGGCTCGTCCTATCAGGTATTCGCGCTTGGCCGATACACCGGCTTCGTGCCGATCGAAAACCAGTACTACTATTTCATCGTCGCCCTGTTGCTGCCGGTGACGTTTATTGTGTTCCCGCTCAGCGGCAAATCAGATCGCGGCGGGATGACCTGGTACGACACGCTGCTTTTTCTGGTTACGGCCGGGATCTGCTGGACTTTCGTTATCTACGCCGTCGAGATCGTGGACGGAGGCTGGGAATTCTCCGCGCCGGAGCATATGCAATGGCTGGCCCTTGTCTTCGCCATCATCGCGATCGAGGCCACCCGGCGCACCGGCGGCCTGATCGTCACGGTCGTGATCGTGATTTTCGCGATCTATCCGCTGTTCGCCGGCAGCATGCCGGGGCCCCTGGAGGGCACCAGCGAAAGCCTGATGGACACGGCCGCCTATTACGGCTTGTCGACGGAAGCCCTGATCGGCATTCCGACCCGGGCCTTCGCCGAACTGGTTATCGGCTTCCTGCTGTTCGGTGTCGGGCTCCAATACACCGGCGGCGGCAAGTTCTTCCTGAATCTCGCCTTCGCCCTGCTCGGCAATGTGCGGGGCGGCCCGGCGAAGGTCGCGATTTTCGCCTCGGGCCTGATGGGTTCGATGAGCGGCAGCGTGATCACCAACGTGTTGACCACCGGCGCCATGTCGATTCCGGCTATGAAACGCACCGGGTTTCAGCCCCATGTCGCGGGCGGGGTCGAGGCCTGCGCGTCCACCGGCGGGGTCCTGATGCCGCCGATCATGGGCGCCACCGCCTTCATCATGGCGATCAACCTTGAGGTCGCCTACCGGGAAATCGTGATCGCGGCGATCATTCCGTCCTTCCTCTACTTCTTCGCCCTGTTCATGCAGATCGACGGCTATGCCGCCCGGCGCAAGCTGGAAGGCCTGCCGCGCGAGGAACTGCCGTCGCTCGCGCAGACATTGAAGGACGGTTGGTACTACATCGCCGTCTTTCTACTGCTCATCTATCTTCTGCTTTTCCTGCAACGCGAGGCGCAGGCGCCGTTCTACGCGACGGCCCTGCTGATCACGATCAACCAGTTCCAAAAGAACCAGCGCTGGGACTGGAACCGCTTCGTCGACTTCCTGGTCGCGGTCGGGCGGTTGTTCGCTGAGCTCGCCGCGATCCTGGTGGGTATCGGCCTGATCGTCGGCTCCCTGTCGTATTCGGGCAAGATCGGCACGCTGGCCTTCGAGCTGCTTCAGTTGGCCGGCAACAACGTGATGCTGCTGTTGCTGCTCGGCGCGCTGGCCAGCTTCATCATGGGAATCGGGGTCACCGTCACAGTTGCCTATCTGATCCTGGCGCTCACGCTGGCACCGGCATTGACCGACAGCGGCTTGTCGCCGATGGGCGTTCACATGTTCATGCTCTACTGGGGGATGCTCTCGTTCATCACCCCGCCGGTGGCGCTCGGTGCCTTCGCGGCGGCGAGCCTTGCCCAAGCAAACCCGATGCGCACCGGATTCGAGGCCATGAGGCTTGGCACGATCATCTATTTCGTGCCGTTCTTCTTCGTCCTCGACCCGGGCCTGATCATGCAGGGTGACCCTGGCCATATCGTGGTGATCTTCGGTTGCGCGGTGCTGGGCGTCGTGGTGCTGGCGATGAGCCTGCAGGGCTATCTCTACGGCATCGGCGACATCACCAGGACCGGCCCACTGCAATGGCCGATCCGGGCGGCCATGCTCATCGGCGCGCTCGCCTTCGCCATGCCAGGGAACAAGGCGGTCGGGTTGAGCAACACCGAGACCTTCCTGTTGGGCGGCGCGCTCACGGTCGGAGCGCTGCTCCTGGCCTTCGTGCTCAAGCGGATGCAACCAGCCCATTAGAGCAGATCGTCTCTTAACGCGATCACATCGTGATCACGGCAAGAGATGTGAAGATGCTCTAAACTATTGAATGAGAGTGCGATTCACGTACCAGACGGAACCCCGAAGTGATTCCGTCTGGTACGACCGCACTCTAGCCCTTCCGGCGGGCCCGTCCGTACCGGGATGAGCCCGCCGCTTTTACAACGATGACGCATCACTCCTCGCGGCGCTTGCCGAGGCGCCGTGTTGGCAATAAACCTACCGCTTCGCTTTCACCGGAGTTCCCCCATGCGCAATCTCCAGCGGCCCGGCCGCTCTCCCGTCATCGCCCCAGAGGCCATGATCGCGACCAGCCATCCCCTGGCCAGCCAGGTCGGAGTCGAGGTCCTGAAATCCAACGGCAACGCGGTGGATGCGGCGATCGCCGCTTGCGCAACCCTCTGCGTAGTCGAGCCGGCCATGACCGGTATCGGCGGCGACTGTTTCGTGTTGTACGCGCCGAAGGGCGCGGCCAAGCCGGTCGCGCTCAACGGCTCCGGCCGGGCCCCGCGCGCCGCCAGCGTCGACGCGCTGCGGGATTGCGGCATCGACGAGATCGTGGTCCAGAGCCCGCATGCGGTGACCATTCCCGGCTCGGTCGCGGCCTGGACCAAGCTGAACGCCGATCACGGCAGCAAGAGCATGGACGAGCTTCTGGCGCCGGCGATCCACTATGCCGAGAACGGGTTCCCCATCGCGCACCGGGTGGGCACCGACTGGGCCGCGTCCCTGCCCAAGCTCCTGGCCGATCCGATCTCAGCCGAGCAGATGACCGTCGGCGGCAAGGCTCCGGCAATCGGCAGCATTTTCAAGCAGCCCCGCCTCGCCAAGACCCTGCGGCGCATCGGCCGCGAGGGCCGCGACGCCTTCTATCTGGGCGAGGTCGCCGAGGATATCGTAGGGCGCCTGCGGGCCATGGGCGGCTTGCACACGCTGGAGGACTTCGCCGCCGCCGAGGCCGACTACGTGGAGCCGATCGAGACGACCTTTCGCGGTCACCAGGTCTTCGAATGCCCGCCGAACGGCCAGGGGATCTGCGCGCTGATGATCATGAACATCCTCTCGCGGCACGAGGTTTCCGGTTTGTCGGAAGCCGACCGGGTGCATCTGCTCGCCGAGGCGGCAAAGGTCGCCTACCACCAGCGCGACCGGCACATCACCGATCCGGGTTTCGCCGACATCCCGGTCGACTGGCTGCTGTCCGACGCACATGCCAAGGCGATGGACGCGATGATCGATCCGAAGGCCGCCGGCAACTTTCACAATTCCGACTTCCCGACCCACAGCGACACCACCTATCTCTGCTGCGTCGATCGGGACGGCAACGCGATCTCCTTCATCAATTCCCTGTTCGCCGGTTTCGGCTCGGGGATCATGGCACCGAACTCGGGCGTGATGCTGCAGAACCGGGGATCGTCCTTCCGGCTGGACCCCGGCCATGTCAACCGGATCGAGGGGGGCAAGCGTCCCATGCACACGATCATTCCGGGCATGGTGATGCGTGACGGCAAGGCGGTGGCGCCGTTCGGCGTCATGGGCGGGCAGTATCAGTCCGTCGGCCATTCCCATTTCCTCAGCAACGTCCTGGACCGGGGGCTCGACATCCAGGAAGCCATGGACGCACCACGCAGCTTCGCCACCGCCGGGGTGCTGCAGGTCGAGGATCATTTCGAGGCCGCGACCTATGCCGAGCTGGAGCGGCGCGGCCATCGCCTGGAGAAGGTCAATCCCATCGCGCCGCTGGGCGGCAGCCAATGCGTCTGGATCGACCGCGAAAACGGTACCCTCACCGGCGGCTCGGACCCCCGCAAGGACGGCTGCGCGCTGGGCTATTGACCCCTTCCCCACCGCGTCCGTTTCGCGCGCTCCGCTACCGGGCCAGACGTTCGCGGTGCCAGGAGTAGAGCCCACTCGCGACGATCACCAGGGCGCCGGCGACGGTCCACAGATCCGGCAGATCGCCGAACACCAGGAAGCCCAGCACCGTCGCCCAGACCAGCATGGTGTAGTTGAAGGGCTGCAAGGTGCTGGCCGGCGCCAGATGCAGCGAGATGATGATGAAGACATGGGCCATGGTCCCGCCGATCCCGGCGACCCACAGCCAGAACCAGTCGATACCGCTCGGCGGCCGCCAATCGATAGGCGCCAGCACGCTCATCAGGAAGAGCCCGATAATCCCTGTATAGAACAACGTCGTCTCATGAGCGTCGTCCCGGCTGATCACCTTGGTAAGGATCGTATAGCCGGTGTAGCAGCACGCCCCGGCAAGCGGCACCAGCGAGACCGGGTCGAACACCCCGGTTCCGGGGCGCAGGATGATCAGCATGCCGACGAACGCCGCCGCGACCGCGAGCCAGCGCCGCACGCCGACCGTCTCGCCGAGAAACGGGACCGAGGCCGCCACGATCAGCAGCGGCGCGATCGCCATGATCGAATGCGCGTCCGCCATGGGCATCTGACTCAGCGAATAGACGAAGATGAAATTCGCCAGGTTGAGGATCACGGCCCGCGCCACCTGGGCCACCGGGCGCTTGGTCCGCAGGCCGCGCAGACCGCTTTTGCGCAGCGCCAAAAACGTGCCGACCGCGCCGAACACCACGAATCGGACCCAGAGGATCTGGACCACCGCGAAGCTGAGGGTGAGGTGCTTGGAGACGGCATCGGTGCTCGCGAGCACGACCATACCCGCCACCATCACGGCAATGCCCAACGCGGGGCGGCTGGCACCAGTCTCGTTTTCGGACAAATCCCTCATCCCAAGCTGGATATCTGACCCGACCGGGTGTGTCGCGGCGGGAAAGCGGACAATAGCGCCTTGTCACGGCTCCGGCGAGACCGGACAATCCGGCCATCAAACCGACGGATCGTGAATGACGGGTCACCGGCCATCACGACGCCTGCCCCGAACGCCGTCGACCAGATCCAGGGAGAGACATGCCATGGCGCAACGATGGGTCAACCGGCCGGAGGGGTCGAATTGGGGCGAGTTCGGAGCGGATGACCGGCGCGGCCGGATCAATCTGCTGACCCCCGAGCGCGTGGTCCGCGCCGTCCAGGAGGTGAAGACCGGCGAGCGGTTCTGCCTTTCCCTGCCGCTCGACTATCCGGGCGGACGCCTGCTGAATCCCCGGCGCTTTCCGCCCCGCCTCTTCACGACCCAGCGAGGCGGCCTCGCCAATTTCAACTTGCCGCTGCACATCAACGACCCGCGGCTGACCGATGTGGTCTGCGACGACAGCGCGCTGATCTGCCTGCAGTACTCCACCCAATGGGACAGCCTCTGCCATGTCGGCGGCTGGTTCGACGCCGACGGCGACGGCAAGCCCGAGGTGGTCTACTACAACGGCTGGCGAGGCGGCGAACATGTCGTCGGCCCGACAGAAAACGCCGAGGCGGACGAATATACCCGTTTCGAAGGCTCCAACGGCGGCCCGCTCGGGATCGAGAACATGGCTGAGGCCTGCCCGCAGGGCCGGGGCGTGCTGATCGACCTTGAGAAACGTCACGGCAGGAACCGGGTCCAGGTCGGCTATGACGAACTCGCCCGGATCATGAAAGAGGACGGCATCACGGTCGAGGAAGGCGATATGGTCTGCTTCCATACCGGCTTCGCCCAGGGCCTCCTCGACATGGCCAAGAAACCGAACGAACACGACCTGCACAACACCTATGCCTGCCTCGACGGCCGGGATCCGAAGCTGCATGACTGGATCCGCGATACCGGCGTCGCGGTGATGATCGCCGACAATTACGGGATCGAGGATACCGGCGTGCCGCTGCCCGCCGGCAACAACCCGATCCCGATGCTGCCGCTGCACGAACTCTGCATCTTCAAGCTCGGCATCCATATCGGCGAGATGTTCTATCTGACGGCCTTGCGCGACTGGCTGCACGCCCACGGGCGGCACCGGTTCCTGCTGACCGCCCCGCCCCTGCGGCTGCCTGGTGCGGTGGGCTCTCCGCCCTCGCCCATCGCCACCGTCTGACCCTTCCCGACACATCTGATCCGAGCGAGTTCTCATGAACGCCCAATCCACCGTTACCCGCCGCCCGCTTTCCAAGCTGCTGGACCCGAAATCCGTCGCGGTCATCGGCGCCTCCGACAGTCCGACGCGGATCGGCGGGCGGCCACTGCACTATCTCCTCAACGGCTCCTTCAAAGGGCCGGTCTATCCGGTGAATGCGAGCCGCGACACGGTTCAGGGCGCGAAGGCCTACAAATCGATCCTGGACGTTCCCGGCCCGGTCGACGCGGTGATCGTGGCGGTCCCCGCCAACGTCGTTGTGCAGACCATCGAGGATTGCGCAACCAAGGGCGTCGGCGCGGCGGTGATTTTCAGCTCCGGCTTCGCCGAGCAGGACGAACAGGGCGCGGAGTGGCAGCGCCAATTGACCGAGATTTCAAACCGCACCGGCATCCGGCTTCTGGGTCCGAACTGTCTCGGCGCCTTCAACGCCAAGACCGGATGGCTCGCGACCTTCACGACCAGTGTCGATCAGTACCCGGTCCAGCCGGGTCCCATCGCCATCGCCAGCCAGAGCGGCGCTTTCGGCAGCCATCTCTACACCATCGCCGCCAAGCGGGGCATCCGCTGCACCTATTGGGTGACCACGGGTAATGAGTCCGATGTCGAGCTGTCGGAATGCATCGCCTATTACGCGCAATCCGACGAGGTGAAGGTCATCGCGGTCTATGCCGAGGGCGTGCGTAACGGTCCGGGCCTGCGCGAGGCGCTGGAACTGGCCTACAAGAACAAGAAACCGGTGATCTTCCAGAAGGTCGGCCGCAGCGGCGCCGGCGCCGAGGCGGCGGCCTCGCACACCGCCTCGCTCGCCGGCTCGGACGCGGTCTATGACGCCCTGTTCCGCCAGTACGGCGTGTTCCGGGTCGACTCCATCGAGGAGTTGCTGGACATCGCGCTCGCCTGCCAGGCCGGCGCCATGCCGAAGGGCGACAAGATCGGTCTGATGACCATCTCCGGCGGCGCCGGCGTACAGATGGCCGACACGGCGGAGGCCTGCGGTCTTAATGTTGCGCCGATGCCCGAGGATCAGCAGAAGTACCTGAAGGAACTGATCCCCTTCGCCGGTGTGCGCAACCCGGTCGACATGACGGCCCAGGCCCTGAACGATCTCTCCCTGATCAAGAAATTCATGGAAAGCATGATGGATGAAGGCGGCTACGACGCCGTCGTCGCCTTCTTCACCGTGGTCGCCGGCTACAAGCATGTCTCCGAACAGCTGATCGAGACGTTGCGCGATATCCGGGCCAAATACGCCAACGCGCCCATGGTGCTGTCGATCGTCGCCCCGGAGGAGATCGTCCGGAACTACGAGGCGGAGGGCTATACGATCCTCGAGGACCCGGCCCGGGCGGTGCGCGCGGCGGCCGCCCTCATTCACTTCGGCACCGCCTTCGAGCGTGGTCTCGGCAAGGCGCCACCGGCACTGCCGGCCTCCGCCAAGCGCGCGCCGGAAGGAACCGTCGGCGAGGCCGAGGCGCGGGCGATTCTGGCTTCGGCGGGTGTTCCGATGGCCGGGACGCACCTCGCCAAAAGTGCGGATGGAGCCGTTGCGGCGTGGAAATCCATCGGCGGCCCGGTGGCGATGAAGATCGTCTCGCCGGAGATCCTGCACAAGACCGAGATCGGCGGAGTCAAGCTCGGGGTCAACGGCGCCGAAGATGTCGCCGCCGCGTTCGACGCCATCATGGCAGCGGCGAAGAAGCATCATCCCAAGGCGACCCTGGAAGGCGTGATCGTCTCCGAAATGGTCAGCGGCGGGGTCGAGACCGTGCTTGGCGTGGTCAACGACCCGGTCTTCGGCCCGGCGGTGATGTTCGGCCTCGGCGGCGTCTTCGTCGAGGTGCTGGGCGACGTCACCTTCCGGCTGGCACCCTTCGGTATCGACGAGGCGCGCCGGATGATCAACGAGATCAAGGGCATCAAGATGCTGCACGGCGCGCGCGGCATGGCGCCGGCGGATATCGACGCCCTCGCCGACGCGCTGGTCAAGCTGTCGGTTTTTGCGGCGGCCAATGCCGACCGTATCTCCAGCATCGATGTCAATCCGTTCATCGTGAAGGATAAGGGCGCGGTCGCGGTCGATGCGCTGATCGTGCCCAAGGGCGCCAAATAGACGGCGTTCCGACGGCATGCGGCGGGTCCATTTCCTGACCCATCCGGATGTCGTGATCGACCCGTCGGTTCCGATCACCGACTGGCCGCTTGCGAAGCGCGGCAGGGAACGCTTGGCGCGTGCGCTCACCGGGCCTTGCTTCGATGGCGTAACGGAGATCCACGCCAGCCGGGAGCGCAAGGCGACCGATGCCGCCGACATGGCGGCGCTTCACCTCAATCTACCTTACCGGCGCCACGCGGATCTCAGTGAGAACGACCGGTCAAGCACAGGTTATTTGCCGCGAGAAGAGTTTGAGCGCACTGCTGATCGATTCTTCCAGTATCCCGACGAAAGCACTCGGGGCTGGACGCCCGCCAGGGATGAACAAGCTCGCATCATTGCCGCGGTCCGCCGCATCGCAGCGTTAAATGGCACCACCGGCACGATCCTGATCATCTCCCATGGCGCGGTCGGCGCGCTGCTGTTGGCAAACCTGGCGAGCGCGCCAATTTCTCGCTCGTTCGACCAGCCAGGCGATGGCGGCGGAAACTGGTTTGCCTTCGATGTCGAGGCCTGGTCGCTGATCCATGGATGGCGCGCCGTTGGTCAACGGCAGACAGGACCCTTCGAGACGCCGTCCAAGGACGCCTCCTCAGGGTGAGGCACTGCTTATCAACCCCGTACTCACCCTGAGGAGGCGTCCTTGGACGGCGTCTCGAAGGGTCCTGTCTACCGCCCTACCAGCTCCTGCCCAACGCTCGCATCCAAATTCCGCAATCCCGGTCAAGCAAGTGGTGCCCGGTTCTGGCAAGTTGTCCTTATGAGACAGCGCACCGAAGAGAGCTATGCGAAGCGGATCGAGCGCGTGCTCGGCGAAATCGCCGGGCGCCTGGACGAGCCCCTGCGGCTGGAGGACCTGGCGGCGGTCGCGGGCGTGTCGCGGTTTCATTTTCACCGCATCTTCCACGCCATGACCGGCGAAACCCTTGCCGAGGTCATCCGCCGCCTTCGGCTCAACCGCGCCACGTGGCGTCTGCGGTCAAGTTCCGCCGCGATCACCGAGATCGCCTTTGAGGCCGGGTATGAATCCGTTGAAGGCTTTAGCCGGGCGTTCCGCCAAGCCTTCACCATCGCGCCATCGGCCTATCGCAGGGCGTTCTCGCCGCCCGCCATGCGTCCGAGCAATATCCGCATCGCCTATCGGCCGGAGACCGGCGCCGTCCGCTTCATCCACCTTCCGGGAGAGCACGGCATGGACGTCGTCATCGAGACCTTCCCTCGCGAGCCCGCGCTGCTTCTGCGCCAGGTAGGCCCGTACGAGCATGCGGACAAGGCGCATTGGCGCCTGCAGGACTGGGCGGCATCAAGAGGGCTGGTGACACAAGCCTCCAAGTTTCTGGGCCTCTCTCACGACGATCCGGAACAGGTGCCGCGCGAGGAGCTGCGATACGATGCCTGCGTTACCGTGACGGAACCGGTCACCGACATCGCCGACGGCATCCGCTGTGACATACTGCCGGGAGGCCGCTACGCCACCTATCTCCACCACGGCTCCTATGCGGGATTCACCGACGCGTTCCAGCGCCTGTTCTGTCTCTGGCTGCCCGAAAGCGGCGAGGAGGTCGCGGACGGTCCCTGCATCGAGCGCTATCTGAACGACGCGCGCGTGACACCGGAAGCGGAACTGGAAACCGTCCTCTGCATTCCACTCAAGGATTGAGACGATGCGCCGGGAGTTCGAGGTCACCTTCACCGCGTTCGATGAGGAGCAGCCCGGGGAGAAGTGGCGGTCCCATTTCGAGGCGAGCCGGGAGAAGTGGGCGGCCTGGCTCGGCTCCGCGTCAAGTCCCAGCCGGCCCTCCGCCACCGGGTGCCGCGAGGCCATCGCCACGCATATGCCCGAACTGCTGGAGAGCCACGACCGCCGGGTCGCGCTGTTCGACGGCGACCCGGCGGTCGCCCAACATGTCAGCTATTGGGGCGGCCCGCCGCTGTTCAGCGGGTGCAGCGTTCTTGCCCTACCCGGCCCTCCGGCGACACTGCTGCGGAGCTATGATTTCACCGAAGCCTTCTTCGACGCTCTGATCTGCCGGACAAAGTGGACCGGCAAACGGGTGCTCGCCATGTGCGAGGGCGCGGGAGGCTGCAACGACGGCATCAACGAGGACGGGCTGGCGGCGGCCCTCACCTTCGGCGGACGGTTCGCCCACGGGCTCGGCTTCGCCGTTCCGATGCTGGTGCGCTATGTTCTGGAGACCTGCGCCACCGTCGGGCAAGCCGTGACGGCGCTTCAGCGGCTGCCCAGCGCCGGGGTACAGAACATCATCCTTCAGGACCGCTCGGGCGCGTCGGCGGTGGTCTATCTGCGTCCCGACGGGCCCACCGGCGTGTCTTACGAGCCGATGGTCACCAACCATCAGGAAATCCCTCCGCCCACCGGCGGCGACTCAAGCCAATCGGCTACCCGCAAGGCCTGCCTCGCTAGATTGCGGAACGATCCGCCCGACAAGGCTTTTCAAGCCTTCATGGACCCGCCGCTGCACCACGCCGATTTCAGCCGTTGGTTCGGCACGCTCTATACCGCCCGGTATGAACCGGGTTCCGGCCGCGCGTCCTACCACTGGAAGGCCGGTGCCTGGGAGCAATCCATGGACCGTTTCGAGGAAGGCCGCCGGGCCGTCCGGTTCACCGAGGAGACGGTCTGACCTCGCGCCACCGCTCGGCGATCATCGCGATATAGTCGCGGCTCGGCCCGGCGGCGCGGACCGGGTCCAGGGCATCGGCCCAGTCGATCGGCGCGTCGCTCTCGCGGCGCAGCACGGTCTCGAGGCTTTCGCCGGTCCTTGCCGCCTCCTGGGCCACCCGCTTCATCAGGGCCTGGGCGTCGGCGCGCGGCATGTGGGCAGCGAGCGCGAAGCTGGCGGCCTCGGCCATCGCCGCGCCGCCGCCTAGATCGAGGCCCCGGCGCATCTGTTCCGCATCCGCCTCGATGCTCTCCGCCAGATTCTGGGCGTGGCGCAGGGCGGCGGCGGCGGCGACCACGATCTGCGGCAGGACCAGCCATTCCAGCGGCCAGGCAACGCCGTCCCGCTCCTCCAGGTGGCCGGCGGTGAAATGCGCGGGCGCGACGAGCCCGGAGGCGTAGCGTGCCAGGGTCGCCAGTGCTTCCGCCGTCACCGGATTGCTCTTCTGCGGCATGGTCGAGGAGCCGCCACCCTTGCCGGCCCGCGCCTCGCGGATCTCCGAGCGCCCCATCAACATCAGGTCACCGGCGATCTTGCCGAGTGCGCCGGCGAGTTGCGCATGCCAGTCCATCGCCGCGATCAGCGCCACCCGGCTGGTATGCCAGGGCGCGGCGGGCGCCATGTCCAATTCCCTTGCCAGCGCCCGGATGATCGCCGGGCCGTGCGGCGCCACCGCCGTGTTCGCCCCCGATGCGCCGCCGAATTGAACCCGGAACAGGCGCGGCTGCAGTTCGTCCAGCATGCCGGCGAGATCGATCAGCGGCTGGGCCCATTGCGCGATCCTGAGGCCGAAGCTGATCGGGGTGGCGACCTGGCTTCGGGTGCGCCCGGCCATGGCGGTCGCCGCCTCGCGCTCCGCCGCCGCCAGGAGCGTGTCGATCAGGCGGACGAGCCGCGCGTCGATGACCCGGGTACTCTCCCGCAGGCGCAGCAGCAATCCGCCATCCATGATGTCCTGGGTCGTCGCGCCCCAGTGCAGCCATTGCGCCGCGTCCGGATCGAGCCGCTTGCGCAGGGCCGCGACCAGTCCCGGCACCGGCACGGCAGCGGCCGTGGTCGCCTCGGCCAATTCTTCGGGTGGGATGACCAGTCCTGCCATGGCGGCATCCAGGGCCGCCCCGGCCTCTCTGGGGATCACCCCGCAGGCCGCCTCGGCCCGGGCGAGGGCCCGCTCGAAATCGATCATTCCCCGAATCTCGGCGGCATCCGAAAACAGCGGCCCGATCTCCGGATCGCCGAACACCCCGGCAAAGACCACCGAGTCGAGGGGCGAGACGGCCATGGCCTCAGTTCACCAGGGTCGCCTCGGTCTTCTCGCGCACCTCGTCCATGGTGACGTCGGGCGCCAGTTCCACCACCTTCAAGCCGCCCTCGACCACATCGAAGACGCCGAGATTGGTGATGATCCGGTCGACCACCGCCTGGCCCGTCAGCGGCAGGGAGCATTTCTTCAAGAGCTTGGATTCACCCGCCTTGTTGGCATGGTCCATGATCACCACGATCCGCTGCACGCCGGCGACCAGATCCATAGCGCCGCCCATGCCCTTGACCAGGCGGCCGGGGATCATCCAGTTCGCGAGATCGCCGGTCTCGGACACCTCCATGGCGCCGAGGATCGACAGGTTGATATGCCCGCCCCGGATCATCGCGAAACTCTGGGAGGACGAGAAATAGCTGGTGCGGTCAAGCTCCGTCACGGTCTGCTTGCCGGCATTGATCAGGTCCGGGTCGACCTCGTCCTCCCTCGGAAACGGCCCCATGCCGAGCATGCCGTTCTCCGATTGTAGGGTGATGTCGTAATCCGCCGGCACATAGTTCGACACCAAGGTCGGAATGCCGATGCCGAGATTGACGTAGAACCCGTCCTCGAGTTCGGCGGCGGCCCGTTCGGCCATTTGGTTGCGGTCCCAAGGCATGTCTTGCTCTCCCCTTACGCCGCGCGCGTGGTGCGCTGTTCGATCCGTTTTTCGTGACTGCCCTGGAAGATCCGCTGGACATAGACCCCGGGCGTGTGGATCGCCATCTTGTCGAGGGCGCCGACGGGCACCAGTTCCTCGACCTCGGCCACGGTCACCTTGCCGGCGGTGGCGCATTCCGGATTGAAGTTCATCGCCGTCTTCCGGTAGGTGAGGTTGCCCTGGGCATCGCCTTTCCAGGCCTTGACGATGGCGAGATCCATCTTCAGGCCGCGCTCCAGCACATAGGTCTTGCCGTCGAAAACCTTGGTCTCCTTGCCCTCGGCGATCGTGGTGCCGACGCCGGTGGCGGTATAGAAACCGGGAATCCCAGCCCCGCCGGCGCGCAGCCGCTCGGCCAGGGTGCCCTGCGGGTTGAACTCGATTTCCAATTCGCCCGCCAGATACTGCTGCATGAACAGGTCGTTCTCGCCCACATAGGACGAGATCATCTTCTTGACCTGCTTGTCCTGCAGCAGCAGGCCGAGCCCGAAATCGCCGACACCGGCATTGTTCGAGGCGATGGTCAGGTTCTTCACGCCCGCGTCCTTGATCGCCTGGATCAGATTTTCCGGAATGCCGCAAAGGCCGAAGCCCCCGGCGGCGATGCTCATGCCATCGAACAGGAGCCCGTCGAGCGCGCCCGCGGCATCCTGGTAAACCTTGCCCATTCTCTTCTCCCAAGATCATGGCGAATTGACAAAACCCGCGCCCGGCGCGGCTTGGCCCCGTATGTGGCACAAATCGCCGCCGGTTGCATCATCGGCGAGAGTATTTGCCGAAACTTACCGGTCCTGGGATGAACGGACATTGGATTGCACCAAGATCTGGCGAAAAAAAGAGGGTTCCTCCGCCCGGTCGTCCCGGACTTGATCCGGGACCGACGCCTGGAGCTCGTCAACGCGACGGATGCTGGACCACTTTGATCAATCGCAACTGCCGTCGCAATTTCCATCTTTAACCCTCTGCCAAACGTCGCTCTTCGGAGCCTCGGGCTACGGCCCCGCATCGAGTGCGGGGCGACGGAAGAGATGGAAATTCGTAGCAAACGCACTCCCCTTTCCGTGGTAATCTGATCGAATCACGCAGGAGAATTCACCATCAGTTTCAACTTCATCTTCATGCTGACCGCCAATGACAGCACCATTCCGGATGCCCGCGAGCGGCTGACGGAGGTGCTGGCCGGCGGGGCACGGCATATCGGCTTCAAGGATGTCGGGCTGCCGATCCAGGATCTGCGGGTGCTGGCCGACGAGATCCGGGCCGCGGGCGGGCGCTCCTACCTTGAAGTCGTCAGCCTGGATGCCGACAGCGAGCTCGCCTCGGCGGAGGCGGCGGTGCGTCTCGATGTCGACTGCCTGCTCGGCGGTGTCCGGGCGGCGGAGGTGGTCAAGATCATTGGCGCCAATCCGATCCGTTATTTCCCGTTCCCCGGCACCATCACCGGCCACCCGAGCGTCCTGGAAGGCACGATCGAGGAGATCGCCGAAAGCGCCCGCGCGCTTGCCGCGCTGGAAGGCGTTCACGGGCTCGATCTGCTTGCCTACCGGTTCCGGGGAGATGTGCAGGCCCTGATGCGCGCGGTATGCCGGGCGTCGGTAAAGCCGGTCGTGATCGCCGGCAGCATCGACCGCGAGGAGCGGGTGCGTGCCGCCGCCACCGCCGGCGCCGTGGGCTTCACGGTTGGAACGGCCGCGCTGTCCGGCGGGTTCCCGGCCGAAGGCAAGGGCCTGACCGCCCAGGTCCGTTCCATCCTCGCCATGACGACACGGGCGGGACAAGTCTCGACGGCACCAAGGCGGATCGCGCTGGTCGCCCACAATGCCCGCAAATCACAGCTTGCGGCCTGGGTCGGCCGGCATGTCCGGGTATTGGAACGCCAGCGCCTGGTCTGCACCGGCGGCACCGGCGCCATGCTCCGCGAGGCGCATCCGAGCCTCTCGATCCAGCGCCTCCAACGCGGCACCAGAGGCGGCGACCAGCAGCTCGGCTCCATGGTGGCAACGGGAGAACTCGACGCGGTGATCTTCTTCGCCGATCCGCAGGCGCATTACTCCAACGATGTGGATCTGATCGCGCTGACCCGGCTCGCGATTATGCATGACACCCCGATCGTCTGCAGTCCGGCGGCGGCGGATCTGGTGATCCTGGCCTGCGAGGGCGGCGCGGCCTGATCAGCCATGGCCGAGCGGCGCCTGATCCACCGGCCGGCGGGCGTGCACCTTGCCGTCTAGCCCCGCCAGCAGGTCCCGCGCCGGCCAGCCGAGCTTGCCGTGGCTGATGATGCCGTGCCGGATGATCGGCTCGTCGGCAAAGGGCCGGATGCCGTCCATGTTGAACCAGATCCGCATGAGCAGCCGCGTGTCGTCCTCGCTCGCCGCCGGCTTGTGCGGCGCCCGGCCGTGCAGAACCGTGTAGTTGTTGACGAACTGAACGTCGCCCGCCTCGAACGGGAATTCGAAGCGATGCTCCTGGGCAAGTTCATCCAGAAGATCCAGCAGGTCGGTCTCTTCCGGCGTGAACCCCTCGCCCCGCATCGCGGCCTTGGTGATCCAGTTCCTGTTGTAGCGGCAGGACACGACGCCGTCCCGCTGGCTGAACACCGGCACGCGATAGCCGGTGGTCGGGGTTTCGCTCGCCCCATGCTCGTTCTGGCGGTCCCAGGCAAAACCCCGGTAGAGCCGCTCCAGATGCTCCGGTGCGCGGGCGAGAAAGGCGTTGTGAACCGCCAGGGAGCTCGCAAGCTGGCTATGCGGGGAGTCCTTGGCCTGACGAATGCAAAGCAGGGTCGTGACATCGGCCAAGTCCACATGCAAGGAGACCCTGCCGGGATCGCCGACGCCCCGCGTCCCCTGGTTGGGCCGCAGCCGCCCCTCGGTCACATAATGGATCAGGCCGCCATCGCTGTTCTGGGTCACGCCGAGACCGAGATGCGCGCAAAAGCCCCAATACATCAGCGCGATATCGTCGCGTTCCTGGCCCTCGACCGGGAATCCGTGCAGCAGGGCGAAACCGCGCCCGGATCGCAGTTCCTTGCTGATTTGGGCAATCACGCCCGCACAATTGGGAAGTGGGAAGTTTTCCCTGGTGACCCGGGCAAGCTCGATCCCCTCGGCCCGGGCATGCCTGAGCGCGGCGACCAAATCCCCGGCCTCGGTTCTGCTCAAACTGACGTCCCAGCCGGTATCGCCCTTCAGATCGTCAGGCGTCCAGGCACCCGGCTCGGTGATCGGCGCGGCGTGAATCGGGGTCGGCAAGGCCATGTTCATGAGTTCCTCCACATTCCCGTTCAGACATAGTCTCCAGGCTCGATCCCGACCGAGCGCGCCGCCTCGACGATGCCGTTCCAGACACCATCGCCGACCACGATGCCGGCTTCCGCCGCCGCCCGCGCCTGGCTGGTCTCTCGTTCTCCCGGCATGATCACCTTCTCGAAG
The DNA here is from genome assembly GCA_038146985.1 of Alphaproteobacteria bacterium. Classification (GTDB taxonomy): domain Bacteria; phylum Pseudomonadota; class Alphaproteobacteria; order Thalassobaculales; family Thalassobaculaceae; genus JADHLJ01. Next base: position 186,202 of record JAYQSQ010000001.1, on the reverse strand, counting down.
CCCGGCGCCGGGGTGGAGCCTCGCACCTCGGCCATGAATCCTTCGGCGGCTTTTGCGTAATCCGCCATCGGGCGAAAGGCGTCGGCGCGGATCAGCACCATCAGCCAGTTATACTCCACCGCCTCGCCCAGCATGGCGTCGCCCATAAGCTCGGCGATGATCCCCATGCCGCTGCCCTTGGCGCCCGCCGCCGGCAGCAGCGCGCCTCCGTCATAGAAGGCTTCGGGATCACGCGAGGGCTGTCCGTTCTTGTCGACCACCACGTCCGGCGGCAAGGTCTGGCCGTTGGCCCGCGCCACCGCGACCTTGCCCGCCGGCCAGGTGGAGATGGCGAAATCGCAGACCACCGGGTCCCCCGGCCCTCCCGGCAGGGCCAACGTGTAGGGGTTGGTGCTCATCATCGGGTCCTTGCCGCCGAAGGGCACCACATTGCCCCAGAGCCGCCGGCCACCGCCGCCGAGACTGATCGCCATGAAGCCGGCCTCGGCCGCCTGCTCGCCATAGGCGCCCATGCGTCCCGTATGACCGCATTTCACGATGCCGACAGTGGCCATGCCGCGCGCCTCGGCGGCGGCGATGCCCGCGTCGGTGGCCCGCTTCATGGCGACGATGCCGATCCCGCGCGCTCCGTCCACATGCAGCATGCCGCCTCTCGGCTCGGTGATCACCGGATCGGCCTTGGGGTCGATCACATCGCGCTTCGCCTCACCGAGATAGAGGCCCAGCCGGTTCACCCCGTGGCTCGATACGCCCTTCATTTCCGCGTCGACCAGATGCTGGGAGACGATGCCGGCATTGGCGTCGGAAAACCCGCCCGCCGCCAGCGCGTCGCGGATCAGCGCGGTCAGACCCGCGGGCGGCATGGGTGAAGTCGGCATGGCTCGGTTTTCCAGGGTCCGGTTTCGCTCCCGACACTTTAGGCGAGCGATCCGGGCATTCCAATTCCCGACGCGTTGATCCGTCAAATGACCACTGATCTTTTCAAATCGCTTCGATCGATTCTGCTTGTTGCTGACTATGGATCTCGGGTAACAACCCGACGTCCGGAATTCAGTTCATTTTCAATCCGATTCCCGTTCCCATCATCATCAGAATCGTCCTCGTGGCTTGACGAACCGACACAGCAGGACCACTGGAACATTTTTTTAACCGCACCGGCCGAGAACACCTTCCCTCAAATCAAATGCTGATATTTTTTAGTTTATTTTCAATGGATTATATGACATGTATAAATCTTAAGCAAAGTGCAGTTTTCTACTTATTCCCACACACTTAACAACAACCCAAGACGCTTATCCACAAGGTTATCCACAAGAATCGTGGATTATTTCCTTGACAAGATTTGGTGCTACCTCCCTTATCCACCTGTGGATAACTGAGTTTCTTAAAATGATTTCGAACACTTACCTGTGAGAGACGTCTGCTTTGGCGGAGAGCACCTTGGGACAAAAGATTCGAAAATCATATCAAGATTTATCTGCGATCCCACCGATGTGGTTGGTTTATCAGCCGCGAATGAGCAACAATGCCCCTTCCTCAGACGAAGAACTGCATTCTCAGCGGTTGGACGCCATTGAGGCCAAGCTACAAGACGAAATTGACCGGGATTATTCCACTTTTAATCCATCATGATTTTGACCATAATGTTTTTATGGAACCGGATGAAAAGCAATTCACTAGGCGTTTAAACAACCTGACACGCTTAGGGTTGATGGTAGCAAATAAAGTTTCATTAACAATAGAAAAAAAGTATGGCGCTGCCAATTCTATTACACCATTGATGCAAAAAATTCCTTCTATTCAACGAACGTTACTGGACCCTCGTAGAAGAATTCAAGAAAAAAAACTTTCCCTAATGGAAACAAAATCAACAGCCCCAAAAAGGCGGCGATTACGGTATATGCAGCCGCGACCAACAAGGACCCCCTGTTCGTTTCACGGTTCAATTTGGACAAATCCCATTCCGATTATGCACTATTGCGGTTTTCGCTCGGCGCAATGGAGATGTTTATGGGGGATATAAGTGGAAAACTTAGTTACAGAAAAAAAAGAGATCTATCATCTTGCTTATTTCAATTGGGCAATAAAAAACATAGACCAAGCACAACAGACATACAACTGCTTTGCCTGTATATGGATATGTTTTGGAATGATGACGCGAAACACGATTCAGATAATTACGACTAGAATTATCACTATAGCACGAAATATATTTTTTAATTGACAGGAATCAGAGTTTTTATTGTGAAAGCATAATATCAATCCAACCAGACCGTCAGAAAAAGGCTCACAGCATGCGTGTATTCAGTCGAACCTGGATCGCACTGGCCGCGACCGCCGAACTTCCAATCCTCGAGGAACCGGTGCGGGAAGCCGCCGGGCAGGATTTCGAGGTGCGCGGGGTCGCCCTGCCCTACAAGCCCCTCTCGGCGGAAGAGGAAACGCACTGGGCCGGGCAGTTCAAAGGCGCGGGCGCAATCCTGCTGCGTTCCGGCTATATCACCGCCTCCCTGCTCGACCGGCTGCCGGACCTGAAGGTCGTCGCGGTGCATGGCGCCGGCGTCGATCCGGTGGATGTCGCCGCCTGTACCGCGCGCGGGGTGCTGGTCACCAACACGCCGGGCGCCAATGCCGACGCGGTGACGGAAATCACGTTCGGGCTGATGCTCTCGCTGCTGCGGCGCATTCCGGACGCGGCGCACAAGGCCAAGGCGGAGAAGGCCTGGGACAGCGCGCGCCATACCGGCGGCGAGCTCAAGGGCCGGGTGCTGGGTCTGATCGGCCTCGGCCAGATCGGCCAGCGCGTGGCGCGGATCGCCGGCGCCTTCGGCATGGGGGTGATCGCCCATGATCCGGCATTGTCAGACGAGGAGATCAACCGGCGCGGCGCCGAGCCGATGAGCCTCGATGGCGTGCTGGCCAGCGCCGACATGCTCTCGCTGCACGCCCCCGCCATTCCCGCGACCCGGCACATAATCAACGCGGCGGCCATCGCCAAGATGAAGCCCGGCGCGATGATCGTGAATTGCGCGCGCGGCAGCCTGATCGACGAGGCGGCGCTCTCGGCGGCGCTCAAGGAGGGCCGGCTGGGCGGCGCGGCGCTGGATGTGCTGGAGGGGGAGCCGCCGGACCCGGCAAGCCCGATCTACGACGCGCCGAACCTGATCATCACCCCGCACATGGCAGGCTCAACCCGCGAGTGCCTGCGCACCATCGCCGGCACCGCCGGGGCCGATATGGTCCGGGTGCTGAAGGGAGACGCACCACTGCATCCGGTAAACAAGATCTGACGCCATTTGCCGCGTATGGCCGGCGCGCCGTCCGCTGGCGGAAGGCTCAGTCGCCGATCTCTTCGGCGGCCTGCTTCTTGTGCCGCATCAGCGCCATCAGCCGGCGGTCGCGCCAGGCGGTCCGCGCCGGCAGCTGGTCCGCCGCCATCACCGTCCGCCGATCCTGTTCGAGACGGGCATAGCGCTCCGAGGTCCAGGGCCTGGTCTTGGACTGTTCAATCGAGATTTCCTCGAAGGACGGGCCGAAGCGCTCCAGATAGTCGCGGATGCCGCCGGGCGCGTTCAGATCGATGGTCTCCATCGGCCCCATGAACGACCAGCGCAGGCCGAGCCCGTGCTTCAGGGTCTTGTCGAGATCGGCGCCGGAGACGACACCGTCCTCGATCAGCTTGAACGCCTCCGTCAGCAACGCCACCTGCAGGCGGTTGAGCACGAAACCTTTCACCTGCTTGTTGATGGTGATCACCGCCATGCCCACCGCCTCAAGGAAATCGCGCGACCGTTGCACCGTCTCGGCGCTGGTCGCGTCGGCCCCCGACAGCTCCACGATCGGCAACAGATAGGGCGGGTTCGCGGGATGCGCGACCAGCATGCGGTGCGCGCCCTTGATGCCGTCGGTGATCTCATGGCAAGGGATCGCCGAGGTTGAACTGGCGATGATCGTTCCGGGACCCGCCAGGGCGTCCATCCGCGCGAACAGATCACGCTTCACGTCGACCTGTTCGAGCGCGTTCTCCTGCACCCATTCGGCGCCGTCCAAGGCCTGCTCGAGCGTATCGGCGCGGGAGATATTGGCGCGAACCTCGCGCGCCGAGCCGATCAGACCGTTGGCTTCCAGATCCTTGAGACTGGCGTCGAGCAATCGCTCGGACGCGTCCATGGCCTCGGGAAAGGCATCGTACAACGCCACCTTGTGGCCCGCGCGCCCGAACACCATGGCCCACGACCGGCCGATCAGACCGGCACCGATAACCGCTATTTTCTTGGACATGTAACCGTCTCCTCGCCTCGATTGTCGGGGGCGGGCGAACGCCTGTCCAGGGTCTATGGATGCGTTGATCTAGGCTGAGGGTTCGGAGCGGCCGAAGAAAAACCCGGCAAAGCCGCCCAGCAGCACCCAGAATACCGCCGATGTCGCGATCGACGCCGCAGCGAACTGAGCCGCCAGTTCGGCGGGAGCGCCGCCGGCACTGATCTCCAGAGGGTGCGGCGCGCCGATCAGATGCGGCGCCGCCAACAGCGCGACACCCACCGCCTTCCAAACCGCGCCGTCGATGAACACCAGCAGCCAAAGCCCGCCGCACGCGGTCGCGGCCGCCGCGATCCACCAGACCTGGCGCGCGACGAGGTCCGCCGCCGCCGCGCCCGGAATCTCCGGCGGCAGTCCGAGCGTCGGCGCAAGGGTGAAGGCGACGAAACCAGCGGCGCCCCACAGGACACCGCGCCTGAAATCGACCCGCTCGCCCCGCAAAGTCATGCCCGCGACCAGCAGCAAGGCGAATCCGACGCCGGCAAGGACCGTGGTCATGGCGGTGAAGACGGTGCGCTCGATCCCATCCTCGGGCGCCCAGGCACCGCCGGCCGCCTCTTCCTGCCCGCCATGCACTGGGATGGCCCTTGATGCCGCGCCCCCCGAGGTGCCGAGGAAGCGGAATCCTGCCGGTGTGAGCGCCGGCGTTACGGCCCGGTTCGCCTGTTTCGCTGTATCCTCAAAGGTCTCGGCATGCAGAATGATCGGCACCGTGGTGACCTGATGGATCGCCGAAATGATGAGGCCGGCCAGAACGCCCGCCGCGATGGCCGAAAGGAAAAGCCGTCTTATCACCTTCCCCCTCCTGGTTTCAGGTCAATGACAGGGAAAGGCGGTTGTGTGGCGGGTGTCGTGCGCGGCGTTGTGGATCGCCTCGGGATGCGCAAACCCGACACCGATGATCAGAAAGGTTCCGACCAGCAGCCCGAGGACGGCGGCGATAACGGATTCGGAACGCGCGGCCTGGACCTGTTGGATATTCTGGTGTTGCACTGAATCTCTCCCGTGCGTTCGACGTCAATCCCGGCATCGGGTCCATTCAAGACCATGACGCCACTGTGCCAAGGTACCGCGCGCAAACCGCATCTGAAAAGCGCAATATTGACGTTTTCCGCTCCAAGAGCGACATCGGCCTCGAATTCGTCTCGGCGCCTCACCGGCATATCACCGCCCGTGGAACGCGGACCCGCACCGCCCGATCGCCTTGCATCGGGATCGACTTGATGCTGGACTGTCGGCGAAGAGGTGAGCCATGAGTTTCGCGGACGACGATCAGGGCCAAAACTTCAAGCGGTTGTCGGAGACCCGGCAACGTCTCGTCCCGCATCTGAACGACCTGCAGGAAGCCATCCTGCGTCTGCTTCCGGAAGCCCAGGACGACGAGTCGTGCCGCATCCTGGATATCGGCCCGGGCACCGGCATGCTGATCGAGCGGGTGCTGGAACAGCGCCTCGAGGCCGAGGTTCACATCATTCACGACAATCAAATCAACCAGGCCGCGACCCAGGAACGGCTCGCCGACCATCCGTCGCGAATCACCTTCGAGTTGGGCGAATATGTCAGGACCAATCTGGAAGGCCCCTATGACCTCATCATTCAGGAACTCGAGGCCAACAACCTGGAGAACAAATCCAAACGGACCCTGCTGTCGGCGACCTACGCGGCGCTCCGCCGAGGCGGCAGGCTGATCAGCATCACCCAGCTGCGCGGTGCGACCGACGCGCTGGAAGACCTCTACGTGGAGCAATGGCGGGACATGGCCCGCCAGCAGGGTGCCAGCGAGAGCGATCTGGAACACACGTTCTTTTCGACCGCCCGGGACCGCACCGCGACCCTGGCACAGCATCTCGACTGGATGACCGCGGACGGTTTCGAGAATGTCGATTGCTATGTGAAATACTGGCGCCTCGCGGTCATCGCCGGCGACAAGCTGTGATCCGGCGGCGTCCGGCCGGGGCCGAGGCCTCGAAAAAGTTTCGCCGACCCGCTTGACACCGGCCGCCTCTTGGGTTTTTCTTCGACCAGCGCCGATTTGATCATCAGCTTGCGGGCGCTTTAAAAATGCGGCTAAAGAGGGACACGCTGTCCGGCTCGCCGCGACGGCTTTTTTAGTCCCCTAAGGACCGCGAAGGCCGACCAGGGCATGGTCCACCCCGACGGACCCGCGGCGATTTGAAGGGCAGCTTGCGCCCGCGTCACCAACCGCTAAAGCGCCACGGGAAGTCTCCCGTGGGCCCGTAACGAACGGCTTGGGAGACAGATGTCATGATTCCGTTCAACCGCCAACCGACCCGTACCCTCGCGCCCGCCACAGGCTGGGCCAGCGTCAATCCCTGGGCGTCCTTCCACCAAAGCCCTACTACCCCGGACACGGCCAAGGTCTCGGAAACCGCGGCGCCGGCGGCATCCGGCAGCGACCCGCAGGGCTGCTGCGCGGCGTCCTGGGCCTATTGAGGGAGCGCGCATCCATGACAGAGGGACCCTATGCCGGCGATGTCGACAGCCGGCAGGCGCTGGATATTCTGCGCGACAACCCGCGCGCGGTGCTGGTCGACGTGCGCTCGGCTCCGGAATGGGAATTCGTCGGCCGTCCCGATCTCTCGGGTCTCGGCCGCGAGCCGGTGCTGATCTCGTGGCAGACCTTCCCGGGAATGGCCCGCAACGAGGCTTTCGTGGACGAGGTCGGCGGAGCCGGCGTCACGCCCGATCAGGTGATCCTGCTGCTATGCCGGTCCGGACAACGCTCCAAGCACGCGGCGATCGCGCTTACCGAGCGCGGCTATCAACATTGTTTCAACATCTCTGACGGCTTTGAGGGTCCCAAGGACGCCGCCGGGCACCGCAACACGGTATCCGGCTGGCGCGCCAGCGGCCTGCCCTGGGCCCAAGGGTAACGGAGGAAGCGTTCACAATGACTGACGATTACACGGCCAAGTGGCGCCCGGCCACGCAACTGGTGCGCGGCGGGCTGACCCGCTCGGCTTTCGGCGAGACCTGCGAGGCCCTCTATCTGACCTCGGGTTTCGTCTATGAAAGCGCGGGGTCCGCCGAGGCCCGATTCAAGGGCGAGGAAGACGGTTTCGTCTATTCGCGCTACGGCAATCCCACGGTCGCGATGTTCGAGGACCGCCTGAAGGCCCTGGAAGGCGCCGAGGCGTGTTTCGCCACCGCCAGCGGCATGGCCGCCGTGCATGCCGCTCTCGCCAGCCAGCTCAAGGCCGGCGACCGGCTGGTGGCGAGCCGGGCGCTGTTCGGCTCCTGCCACCAGATCGTCACCAACATCCTGCCCAAATTCGGGGTCCAGACCACGCTGGTCGACGGCACCGATCTCGACCAATGGCGCGATGCGCTGAAGAGCGGGGCGGCGTGCATCTTCCTTGAAACCCCGTCAAACCCGACACTCGAGATCATCGATCTTCCGGCGGTGATCAAGCTGGCCCATGACGCCGGCGCCCGGGTGGTGGTGGACAATGTCTTCTCCACCCCGCTGCTGCAGCAGCCGATCCGGCTCGGCGCCGACGTTTCGGTCTATTCCGGCACCAAGCACATCGACGGCCAGGGCCGCTGCCTCGGCGGCGCGATCCTGTGCAGCCAGGCCTTCCATGACGACGTCCTGCTGCCCTATGTGCGCCATACCGGCCCGGCACTCAGCCCCTATAATGCCTGGACCTTGCTGAAAGGCCTGGAAACCCTCGACCTGCGGGTCGAGCGGCAGTGCCGCACCGCGATGCGCATCGCCCGCTATCTGGAAGCTCATCCGGCGATCACCCGGGTGCTCTATCCCGGCCTGGAGAGCCACCCCCAGCATGCCCTCGCCAAGACCCAGATGCGCGATTTCGGCACCGTCGTCTCTTTCGAGGTTGCCGGCGGCAAGGCGGCGGCCTTCACCGTGCTCGACAATCTGCGCATCGTCGACATCTCCAACAATCTCGGCGACGCCAAGAGCCTGATCACCCATCCGGCGACCACCACACACCGGGCCATGCCCGAGGAGGACCGCGCGAAACTCGGCATCACCGACGGTTTCGCCCGGATCTCCGCCGGCCTCGAGGACGAGGATGATCTGATCGAGGATCTGGAACAGGCGCTGGCGAAGGTCGCGCGGGCCGGGACGGTGCGCGCGGCGTAGGGCGAGCGCCGCCGCGCCTACCCGATCGGCAGCCGCGTCGTCTCCTTGTCGGTCGCTACCGCGAAGATGGTTTCGCTGCGGGTGACGCCGGGCAGCGCCTTGATCCGGTTGGAGATCAGATCCTCCAGGCTGTCATTGTCGCGGGTCCGGACCTTCAGCAGATAGGACCAGTCACCGGTCACGTGGTGGCATTCCAGCACCTCCGGCATCTCCCGGACCGCGGCGCTGAACGCCTCGTTATGGGCGCTCCAATCGATCAGCACCGAGATGAAGGCGAGCACGCCGAGCCCGACCTTGCCCGGGTCGACGATCACGGTCGTCCCGGAAATCACGCCGCGCCGGCGCAGCGCCTTCAGCCGGTCGTTGACGGCGGACGTCGAAAGCCCGACCGCCGCGCCGATCCGGACAAGCGGCATCCGCCCATCCCGCTGCAGCAGTGCGACAATGGCCAAATCGGTCGAGTCCATGGCCCTCTCCGGGTCTCCAACCGGCCCAGTCTCGCACGTTTCCGGCGGTTGGAGGGCCGGATCACGCCTCCCCGGGCTCTTCGTCCGGCGGGTCCTCGCGGCGTTTCTCGATGACCACGGCGCAGAGGATCGAAACCTCGTAAAGCAGGATCACCGGCACCGCGAGCATGATCTGGCTGATCACGTCCGGCGGGGTGAGGATCGCGGCCACGACGAAGGCGATCAGGATCGCGTATTTGCGCTTGGCCCTCAGACCGGCGACCGAGACGATGCCCATCTTGGCCAGGAGAACGATCAGCACCGGCAGTTCGAAACAGACGCCGAAGGCGAAGATCAGCCGCATCACCAGCGAGAGATACTGATCGACCTTGGGCTCTAGCTGCATCGGCAAGGTGCCCTCGCCGCCGGGCGTCTCGAAACTGATGAAGAAGCGCCAGGCCAGCGGGATCACCAGGTAGTAGACCATCGCCGCGCCGACCGCGAACAGCACCGGCGTCGCGATCAGGAATGGCAGGAAAACCTGCTTTTCGTTCTTGTACAGCCCGGGCGAGACGAAACCCCAGATCTGGGCCGCCAGGATCGGGAAGGAGATGCACATGGCGGCGAAGAACGCGACCTTGATCTGGGTGAAGAACGCTTCGTGCAGGGCGGTGAAGATCATTCGCCGGCCGGCCTGCCCCTCGGTCACGTCGGCCAGCGGCTGAACCAGGAAGTTGTAGATATGCCCGGCAACCGAGTAGCACAGGATAAATGCGACGATCATGCCGATGAAGGAATAGAGTAGCCGCTGGCGCAGTTCGACCAGGTGCTCCAGCAGCGGCATCTTGCCGTCGTCAAGACCGTCGGACGGCATGCTCTAGGCCTCCGAGGCCGGCTTGTCCGCGGAGGGACCGGCCGGTGCTTCGGGTTTCGCGGCGGCGCGCGGTTTGCGCGGTTTCGCCGCCACACGTTTGCGGGCCGTCGCGGGTTTGGGCTTCGAGGCCGTCTCGGCTTTGGCAGCGGTCCTGGGCTTCGAAGCGGTCTTTCGGGGCTTTTGAGCGTTTATTTCGGGCTTAGCCTCGGTTTCGGCCTTCGCAGCGGCGGGTTGGGCCGCCGACTTGGCCTCTGCGGCGGGAGGAATGACGGAACTGGCGGGCGTCGAGACCGACCCCGGATCCCAGTCCTTGAACGGATCCATGGCGCCGCTCGGATCCTCGACGGGATCCTGGTTCAGCATGGAGTTCTCGATCGGCGCCGTATCCGCCTCGATCTCCGCCTTCGCCGCCTTGAGGGACTCCGCGACATTGCCGTCCGGGTCCACCGTGTCGAGGATCGATTGCTTGAGATCCTGACTGTTCAGCTTCGCCGCTTCCCGGCGGATCTCGTCCAGTTCCGCCTCGCGGGCCACTTCCTCGATCGAGCCCTGAAAATCCCGGGCCATGGCGCGCACCTTGCGGATCCAGCCGACCACCGTGCGGATAACGTTGGGAAGATCCTTCGGGCCGACGACGATGACGGCGATGGTCGCGATCAGGAAGAATTCCTGCCAACCGAGGTCAAACATTCGAACGTCCCGTGCTCCGAAGGCGGCCGCTCTGCCCTCCGGGGCGCGGCGCCAATAGACCGAAACCGGCGATTGCTACCGGGCGCCGGCCCGGATATCAGCTCTTGGCGGCCTGGTCGCGTTTCGCCGCGTCGCTGGACGCCGTTTCCGAGCGCAAGGCCTTGGCTTCCTCGGATTCCGCCTCGGCGTTGTCAGAGTCCTTCATGCCTTTTTTGAAGCTGTTCAGGCCCTTGCCGATATCGCCCATCAAGGCGGATATCTTGCCGCGCCCGCCGAACAGCAAAAGCACGACGGCGAGGACGATCAACCAATGCCAGATGCTGAAGGCTCCCATGGGATCCGCTCCATTGTCCAGATTTCCGGGCCGCCCTTCCGCGGCGATTTCCGGTGTTTATGCACGAATCGGCGAGGCCTCGCAATGACCATGCCCGACCGGCCCGGTGCTATCCGGCGGTCTCGGTGTCGGGAAAAACGAAAGTCTGCGACAGATCCAGGTCGACCGAAACGACCTGTCCCGGGTCCGGCAGCATGACGCCCGGCACCCGGGCATGAAGGTGCAGACGGTGGCCATCGTCGGGAACCGGCCAGGGAAACGAGAGATGCACCAGGCTGGTGCGGCCCAGCAGCCGCGCCTCCACGACGGTCGCGAACCGGCGTTCGCGGGCGCCCTTGGGCGGCCCCAGTTTCAGGGCTTCCGGGCGGATGACGACCGCCACGCGCTCACCTTCGCGATAGCCGGCGGCGGCGATCGAGCCGACCTCCGTCACCGCCATGCCGTCACGGATCACCCCGTCGATGTGATTAAGCTCGCTGAAGAAACCGGCAACGAAGGCATTGCACGGGCTGCAATAGAGCTCGGCGGGCGTCCCGGCCTGGACCACCCGGCCGTCCCGCATCACCACGATCCGGTCGGCCATGAACATCGCTTCCTCGGAATCGTGGGTGACCATCAAGGTGGCGCAGCCGGTGACCTTCAGCAGATGCAGGACCTCGTCGCGGACCTGATCGCGCAGCCGGGCATCGAGCCCGGAATACGGCTCGTCGAGCAGCATCACGCGTGGTCCCGGCGCCAAGGCGCGGGCGAGCGCGACCCGCTGCTGCTGCCCGCCCGAGAGCACATGCGGGAACGCCTCCGCGTAGGAGCGCATATGCACCCGTTCCAGCATCTCAAGCGCCCGGCCCCGGCGTTCGCCGCGGGGCAAGCGACCGAGGCCGAACAGCACGTTGTCGAGCACCGAGAGATGGGGAAACAGCGCATAGTCCTGAAACACCAGGCCGATATTGCGGCTTTCCGGCGCCATCTGATGGTCACGGTCCGCCACCACGTTTCCGGCGATGCTGACCTCGCCTTCCTGCAAGGCTTCCAGCCCCGCGGCAATGCGCAGCGCGGTCGATTTCCCGCAACCGGACGGGCCGAGCAGGCAGACCACCTGCCCCGGCTCGACGGAAAGGGCGAGATCCGACAGCGCCTTCAGCGAGCCGAAGCGGTGGGTCACGCCCTTGAGCTCTAACGCGGGTGCCACGGTCTTCCTATCCCGGGAGCGGTTTGCAATTGCCGCCGGGTTGATACAGCGCGGCGCACGGCACGGCAACAGGGTGCCCGGCGGGACCGGTCAGGTGTCGGTCTCTTCATCGCCGTCCCCCTCTTCCGGATCGAGCGGGAACAGATTGTCCTGATCCTCGCCTTCGTCATCGCCGTCATCGTCTTCCGTCTCGTCGGAATCCCCCATGGCGATCGATGTCAGACCCGGGCGGCGGTCCAGAAGGCCGGCGGCCTTGAGATCATCCAATCCGGGCAGCGCCGCCAGGTCCTGGAGACCGAAATGATCGAGAAAGGCGTCCGTCGTGCCCCATTGCAGCGGCCGGCCCGGCACCTTGCGCCGGCCTCTCGGCTGAATCCAGCCGGCCTCCAACAGCGTATCCAGTGTCCCTCGGCTGAGCGCGACGCCCCGGATCTCCTCGACCTCGGCGCGGGTCACCGGCTGGTGATAGGCGATGATCGACATGGTCTCGACCGCGGCGCGGGAGAGCTTGCGCTTCACCGTGACATTGAGGCGCAGAATCCCGGCGAGATCCGGGGCGGTCCGGAACGCCCAGCCCCGGCCCACCCGCATCAGGTTGACCCCGCGTCCCTCGTAATGCTCCGTCAGCCGGGCGAGAAGCTCCTCCAGCGGCGCCTCGACGGGCAGACGGTTGCGCAAGGCGGCCTCGTCGACCGGGACCGAACTGGCAAACAGCAACGCTTCGACGACACGCAGCTGGGCATTGAGATCCATCGGCGGCCGATCAATCGTCTCCGCCTCCTGGGCCTCCAGTTCGAAGCCGTCCTCGAACTCATCGCTCATCGCGGACGCTCCCGGTTTCGCAGAAAGATCGGGCCATAAGGGTCGTCCTGGCGAAGTTCGATCTGGCCTTCCTTCACCAGTTCCAGGCTGGCGACGAAGGTCGAGGCGACGGCGGACCGGATCAGCAAGGTGCCGCGCAGATTGACCGGCAGGAAACTGACCAGGGTCCGCCAGTCCGGCATCTGGCCAAGCATCGAGCGCAACCGCTTCACCGCCTCCTCGACCGCGTAGAGACGGGTGGAAACGATGCGCAGCGCGGTGTTCTCGGTCCGCAGTTTATGGTCGGCATAGGCTTTCAGAAGCTCAAACAGCGTTACGTCGTAGACCGGATGCGCGCGGTCAGCGATCGATTCCGGCATGCCCCGGGTAAAGGTATCGACCCCGAGCCGGGGCAGCGCCATCAACCGGTCCCCGGCCTCGCGCATGGCCTCCAGACGCTGGAGCTGGAACCGCAGGACCTCGGCCAGTTCCTCCGATGTCAGCCCTTCGCCGTCCTCCTCGCTCGCCGGCAGCAGCAGACGGGACTTCAAGTAGGCGAGCCAGGCCGCCATCACCAGATAGTCCGCGGCGATCTCAAGGTTGAGGCTCTGCGCCTGGCGGATGAAGGCGAGATACTGGTCGGCGAGCTGCAGGATCGAGATCTGGGTCAGGTCGACCTTCTGCTCGCGTCCGAGCGCCAGCAGCACGTCGATCGGCCCCTCATAGCCGTCCAGGCTGAGAAACAGGGAAAGCTGCTCGGGCTCCCTCGGGCGGCGGTACTCCGGTTCGGGACTTTCGAAAGTATCCCCGGTCTCGACGGTATCCGACATGGCGTTAGCGCGGCCCGACCATGCTCATCACCAGATCCATGAGACCGTAGATCGGTATCGCGAGGATGTTCTTCATGATTCCCAGATCGTAATTGAGCGCCGACGCCAGAGCCGGCAGCAGGAAAAGCACGCCGATGACCGCCAGAATACCGAATCGCTCCAGCTTCGCATAGCGGACCGCCAGGGAGTACGGCAGCAGGCCGGTCACGATCCTTCCGCCGTCCAGCGGCGGAACCGGGATCAGATTGAAGACCGCGAGGATGGCGTTCAGCAGGACCGACCGGTAGAGGTTCGCCGCCAGCCAGTCGCCCAGCCAATCGGGCGCGACGGAAGCGAGATGCAGCAGGATCGCCGACAGGACCAGAAGCAAGACATTCGCCGCCGGCCCGGCCGCCGCCACCAGCATCATGTCGCGCCGGGGATTGCGCAGCCGGCGAAAATCCACCGGCACCGGCTTGGCGTAACCGAACACGAGACCCAGCGGCGAAATCAGGCACAGAATCGGCAGCACGATGGTGCCGAACCGGTCGATATGGGCGATCGGGTTCAAGGTTACCCGTCCGAGCGACCGTGCCGTCGGGTCGCCGCAGATCCACGCGACATAGGCATGCGCCGCCTCGTGCAGGGTGATCGCCAACAGCACCGGGATCGCCCAAACCGACGCCTGGAAGAACAGGTTCTGCAGAAAACCGATGCTCGAGTCCAAGGGCCCCTCGCTAGGCGCTGGCGAAACGCGTCTCGAAGCTATCGAGGAGCGCTTCCCGGTCAATCGGCCGGCGCCCGGCGCGCGCCTCGGAGGCCGCGTCGGCCATTGCGTCCGCACGGCGCCGCGCCGGTCCCGCGAGATCCGGAATCCGGGCCATCAGGTCACGCATCTCCCGCATCTCGCCGTTGCAATGCAGGGCGATGTCGCAGCCGGCGGCGATCGCCCTTTCCGCACGCTCGCCGATCGAGCCTTTCAGCGCCGACATGGAGACATCGTCCGACATCAAAAGACCGTCGAAACCGATGCTTTCGCGGATCACCTCATTGATGAGCCGGGCCGACAAGGTCGAGGGCTCGTCCGGATCAATGGCCTTGAAAAGCAGATGCCCGGTCATCCCCGCCAGCGCGTCGCGAAGGGCGCGGAAAGGGACGAAATCCCGCTCCTCGAGCTCCGTCAGCGACGCCTCGACGACCGGCAGCGCATCATGGCTGTCGACGCGGGAGCGGCCGTGCCCCGGAAGATGCTTGACGACCGGGATGACCCCGCCCGCGCGCAGCCCCTCGATCCAGGCCTTTGCCAGATCCACGACGACCGAAGTCTCCGAAGAGAAGGCCCGGTCGCCGATCACCTCATGCCCATCCGGCTCGCGGAGATCCAGCAGAGGCGCGCAATTCACGTCGATGCCGACCTCGTTGAGATCCTCGGCGATCAGACGCGCATTCATTCGGGCAAGCTCGAGAGCGGCGTTGGGGTCCCGGCGGTGGATCTCGCCGAACCGTCCGGGGGCGGGCGCGTTGCGCCAGCATGGCGGTTTCATCCGCTGCACCCGGCCGCCCTCCTGGTCGATGAGGATTGGGGCCTCGCGTCCGACCGCCTCCCGCAGCTCGCCGACCAGGCGCCGCAGGTGATCGCGATCGGCGCAGTTGCGGGCGAAAAGGATGAAACCGAAGGGATCACTCTCTCGAAAAAACCGACGCTCTTCGTCGCCGAGGCTGGCCGAGGCGCAGCCCAGGATGCAGGCCTTCATCCAGATCGCTCCAGCTTCACCGACGGACCACGATACAGGCCTGCTTGCGGGATTCGAGCGCCCGGCAGACTTGCCGCGCCGCCGCCTCGTCCAATGGACCGCCTTGAACCCGGTGAAAGACGCCCTTGCCCGCCACCTCGATCCGCTCGATGGTCAAGGAGAGGCTCCCAAGCTCCGCCGCATGGGTCCTTTGCGCCCGTTGCCAGGCGGTTCGGGCTGCCGCTTCGTCCTTGAAGGCGGCGATCTGAACCCTGAATTTCCCGCCGCTGACCGGTGCGACCGAGGCGGCCGCCGGCGCGGGCGCGGTCTGTGGCGCCGGCCGAGCGCCGGCGGCGGCGGGCTGGCAGCCGGCTTGGGCGCCGGCGGTATCGCCTTGGGCTCGGCCGCCGGCGGCGGCAGCAAGGAACGCGGCGCCCCGGGAGCGCTGGGCGTCGGGGGCGGCGGTGCCGCCTCGGGAGCCTTTGCCGGCGGGATCGCCGCCGTCTGCTGCTCGGCGGGCGGGGTTGGAGGAGCCGCCGGTGCCGGTGCCGGGATGACGGTCTGGGGCTGGGCCTGTTGCTGGGTCCCGGCGGGCGGCGGCGGAGGCGGCGCCGGCTCTTCCGGACGCGGCAAGAGGCGCTCGACCGAGCGTTCCGCGTCGGAACCGCCTTCGGCCAGTTTCTCGAAGATCAGCTTGTCCTGGTGCGGCACGTCGAGCCCACCGGGCTTTTCCGGGCGCACCCGCACCGGCGCGGTATCAGCGCGGATCAGCGGCGCGGTTTCCTCGCTGCCGGTCCGGCGGCCCTGATCGTAGGCGTACCAGACGATGCCACCGAAAGCGACCAGCGCGAAAGCCGCGATGAATACGGTCAGGCCCTTGGACGAGCGCCTCGGTTCCGCCGACATGATCGGCGGCGGCCCGGGCCTGTCATTTTCGTCAAGCAACGGAGGGCGCGGCGGCCGCTCCATTGACTCGCTCATGATCTGAGTTCCTCCAACGGCTCAACTCCCATGACGCCGAGGCCGGATGCGATGACCGTCGCAACGCCTCTGACCAGCGCCAGACGCGCCAGGGTCACTTTCTCGTCGTCCTCGACGATGAAGCGCAATGCCGCGTCGTCCTTGCCCTTGTTCCACAACCCGTGGAACCCGGCCGCGACCTCCGACAGGAAGAAGGCGACGCGGTGCGGTTCATGCGCTTCCGCCGCGCTTTCGACCATGCGGGGCCAACCGGCCAATTGTTTGATCAGACCAAGCTCACTGGAATCGGTCAAGCAATCCAGATCGGCGCCCGCCAATCCGGCATCCGACAGATCCTTGCCGGCGAACAGCTCGGCGGCGTGCCGGAGCACGGAATGGCAGCGTGCATGGGCATATTGCACATAGAAGACCGGATTATCCCGGCTCTGTTCCGTCACCTTGGCGAGATCGAACTCCAAGGGCTGATCGTTGCGCCGGGTCAGCATGATGAAGCGAATCACGTCTTTTCCGACCGAATCGATGACATCCGCCAGGGTCACGAAGGTGCCCGCGCGCTTGGACATGCGGACCGGCTTGCCGTCCTGCATCATGTGCACGATCTGGCAGATCTTGACGTCCAGCGCGCCCTGATCGCCGGTCACGGCCCGGACCGCCGACTGCATGCGCTTGACGTAGCCGCCGTGGTCGGCGCCCCAGACATCGATCATGTCCGCGAAGCCGCGGCGGAACTTGTCCAGATGATAAGCCACGTCCGAAGCGAAATAGGTCCAGCTTCCATCGGATTTCTGGATCGGCCGGTCGACATCGTCGCCGAACTGCGTCGCCTTGAACAGACGCTGCGGCCTCGGCTCCCAGTCGTCCGGCGTCTTGCCCTTCGGCGGTTCGAGCACCCCGGTATAGAGCAGCCCCTTCTCATCCAGTCCCCGCATCACCGCGTCGACACCGCCGCTTTCCACCAGGGCCCGCTCGGAGGAATAGACATGCATCTCGACCCCGAGCCGCTGGAGATCCTGCTTGATACCCTCAACCATCGCGTCGATCGCAAACGCGCGCACCGGCGCCAGCCATTCGGCCTCGTCCTTGCCGAGCCAAATGTCGCCATCGCGGGCCGCCAGCGCCTCGCCCACGTCCTTCAGGTACTCGCCCGGATAGTGGCCATCGGGGATCTCCCCGATCGCCTCGCCCAGCGCCTCGCGGTATCTGAGATGGGAGGAACGGGCCAGGGTGTCGACCTGGGCGCCGGCGTCGTTGATATAGTACTCGCGGCACACATCGAAGCCGGCCTTGGCGAGCAGCATCGCCAGCGCATCGCCGATCACCGCGCCGCGGGCATGCGCCGCGTGCAGCGGCCCCGTGGGATTGGCCGACACGTACTCCACATTGACCCTTTTGCCCTGGCCCATCGACGAGGCGCCGTAATCCACGCCCTCGCGCAGCACGTCGCGCAGGCGCTCTCGCCAATACCCGTCGGCGATGCGCAGATTGATGAAACCGGGCCCCGCGACTTCCGCCGAGGTCACCGCCTCGTGCCCGGCGAGACGGGCGCAAAGATCCTCCGCCAGTTCCCGAGGCTTCAGGCCGACGCGCTTGGCCAGCACCATGGCCGTATTGGTGGCGACATCCCCGTGCGACGGGTCGCGCGGCGGCTCCACCGCCAACCGCAGCGAAGCGATCTCGACGGCGCCGGCCACCACCGGCATTTCCTCAAGCGATTTCTCAATAACTTTCTCGAATTCTCTGAAAACGTTCATTTATGTTTTCTCATCCATGTCGAAAAGTCGTTTATGCTCCAGCATCGCATAACGGTCGGTCATGCCCGCGATATAGTCGGCGACCAGGCGCGCGCGCTGCCGGTCATCGGCGAGAAGCTCCGGAACCTGCCACTGCGTCGGCAAACAGTTCGGCTCGGCCATGAACAGCTCGAACAAATCGGTGACCACCCGGCGCGCCTTGCTGGCCATGCGGTTGAGTTTGTAGTGCCGGTACATGCGGCTGAACAGAAACGATTTCAACGCGGAATCGTCTTCCCGCACGGTCTCGCCGAACCCGACCAGCGGTTCGCCCGCCTGGCGGACGTCGTCGGCGCTCCCGGGCCGCCGCGCCGCAAGACGGGCCCGGGTTTCCGCCAGCAGGTCCGTCACCATCACATTGATCAGCCGGCGCACCACCTCGTGGACCATCCGGCCCTCCTCCAAGGCGCCGTGACGTCCTTCGATCTCCGCGATCACCGGGCCGACCAGGGGGATGTCTCTCAGATCCTCGAAGGAGAGGATCCCCGCCCGCAGCCCGTCGTCGATGTCATGGGCGTCATAGGCGATATCGTCGGCGATGGCGGCGACCTGGGCCTCGGCCCCGGCATAGGTCGCGAGGCCGAGATCGACCCGGGCATTAAGCGTCTTTACCGTCTCCGTCGGCTCGCCATGCACCGGCCCGTTATGCTTGGCGATGCCTTCCAGGGTCTCCCATGTGAGGTTGAGCCCGTCGAAATCCGCGTAGCGCTGCTCCAGGCGGGTCACGATGCGCAGGCTCTGGTCGTTGTGATCGAAGCCGCCATAGGGCTGCATCGCCGCGTCGAGACCGTCCTCGCCCGCGTGGCCGAACGGCGTGTGTCCGAAGTCGTGGGCCAGTGCCAGCGCCTCGGCGAGATCCTCGTTAAGACCCAGCGACCGGCTGACCGAGCGGGCGATTTGCGCGACCTCCAGGCTGTGGGTCAGGCGTGTACGGTAATAGTCGCCCTCGTGATAGACGAAGACCTGGGTCTTGTATTTCAGCTTGCGGAAGGCGCCGGAATGCAGGATCCGGTCCCGGTCGCGCTGATGCGGCAGACGTTCGACGGCATCCGGCTCGCGGTGGAGCCGGCCGCGGCTGTCATCCGGCCTGCTGGCATAGGGCGCCAGCACGGGGCCGGCATATATAAACTGATCGGCGGGCATGATCGCCAATCCTCGGTTCCGGGGCGCGGCGGACCCTAAACCCCGCGCGTCCCCGGCGCAACGGCTAAGCCTGCCGTCGACGGTGCGGCGTCCCGGTTGATGGTCCGGTTGATTCCGGGGGCTGCCGGAACCACATGTTCCGTGTTAGATTGCCGGTAACCAAGCTGACTGGAGGCAAGCGATGCCCGACGGCGTTGCGACGACCGATACCCAGGCCTTTGACCTGACCGAAAGCGCCGCCCGCCGGATCGCCGTCCTGCTCAAGGACGAGGAGATGGCCGAGGCCAAGTTCATGCGCGTCGCGGTCGAGGGCGGCGGCTGTTCCGGCTTCCAGTACAAGTTCAGCTTCGATGCCACCAAGAACGACGACGACCTGGTGTTCGCGCGGAACGGCGTCGAGGTGGTGGTCGACGAAGTCTCGCTCGAACTGGTGAACGGCGGCAGGCTCGACTATGTCGAGGAGCTTATCGGCTCGTATTTCCAGGTCGAGAATCCCAACGCCTCCTCCTCCTGCGGCTGCGGCACGTCCTTCTCGCTTTAGGCGAGGGCTGGATTCGGTCCGTTGCGGTGGGTGAGAGCGTTTAGAGAACCGAAAAAGCTACTTCCCCCCTCTCCGTATCCCCGGCGCAGGCCGGGGCCGACGCCTGAAGCGGTTCAGCGTGACCGGTCCAGAATCATGAACGCTACACCACATGACGGTGGGTTTTGGCGTTGGATAAAGGCGGCGACGGCCAATCTTCGTCAGGGTGGCGCCAAAACAAAACACCAGCGCAAGTGATTTCGCTTGCACCGTGATACAAGATCCGTCGAATTGATCCACTATTGCGACGCAGCCACCGCTTCAGGCGTCGGCCCCGACCTTCGTCGGGGATGCGATTCGTGGTATTCGGACCGCAGTGCACATAGACCCTCACGGAAGACGAGGCCCGAATGAAAGCCGCGACCTGGAACGTCAATTCGATCAAGGCCCGTCTGCCGAATGTTCTGGAATGGCTCACGGCGTTTCAGCCGGACGTGGTGATGCTGCAGGAGACCAAGAGCCAGGACGAGAGCTTTCCGGCCATGGAGATAGAGGATCTCGGCTACAACATCGCTGTCCACGGGCAGAAATCCTATAACGGCGTGGCGATCCTCTCGAAGCGGCCGATGACGGACATTGCCTCGCGCCTGCCCGGCGATGAGGGAGACGAGCAGGCCCGCTATATCGAGGCCACCATCGGCACGACCCGTTTCGCGTCGATCTATCTTCCCAACGGAAACCCGATCGGCACCGAGAAGTTCGAGTACAAGCTCGCCTGGATGGAACGCCTGAAGGCCCGCGCCCAGGACCTCCTGGCCCTGGAACAGCCGGTCGTGCTGGCCGGCGACTACAATGTCGTGCCCCAGGACGAGGACGTGCACGATCCCGGCGCCTGGGCCGAGGACGCGCTCTGCCAGCCCGAATCACGCCGCAGGTTTCGCGAGATCCTCAACCTCGGCTATGCCGATGCCTATCGCATCTACAACTCGGCGCCGCACAAGTACAGTTTCTGGGATTACCAGGGCGGCGCCTGGCACAAGGATCACGGGGTACGGATCGACCATCTGCTGCTCTCGCCGCAAGCGGCGGACCGGCTGGTGGCCTCGGGTATCGACACCGGCCCGCGCGGCAAGGCGAAGGCCTCGGATCACACGCCGGTCTGGATCGAATTGCGGGATTGACGCTTGGCCCGTCAGGCGGGCTCGACCGGCCTGGTCACCCCGTTGACCGGGACCGGTCTTGTCGCGTTCAGAACCATTTCCGCCATTTCCGCGCCCATCATGCGCTCGAACTCCCGCACATAGATGACCGATCCGAACATCAGCAGCCGGCGGTGCCTGGGGCCGATATCGCGAATGTCGACCCCGTGAAACGAGATCGGCGAGTTCACATAGGCCAGGCAATGGTTCCGCCGGTATGCCGAAACCACGGCCCGGTCGAGGAACGGCGCCGTCGCCTCGCGCTCAAGCGGCCAGTTCGTCGGGATCGCGAGTCCCCGTGACTTGTACAGCACGGTCCCGAGCTCCGGCTCGACGACATCGGCGTCCCGGTCGGAAAAGTACACGAAGGCATTGGTCAGAAGCCGCAACGCATCCACATGCGGCGCCAACCCGAACTCCCCGGTATAGGTCGCCAGTTGCAGCTGGGTGGGCAGGCAATCGACATTGCCGCCGACGATCTTCGCCCAATCCCGACCGATATAGGGCGCAAACTTCTCGCCAAACCGCGTCGACAGCCGCTGCTGGATCGTCAGATTGGCGATATTGGTCACCCGCGTGACCTTGCGCCAGAACTCGCGATCCTCGAGGGGCAGATCCTTGTGTCCGGTGTGAAAATTGAACTCGTACCGGGTTTGGGAATTGGATTTGCGGAACAGCTCGAGGCTCGGCCACATGTCCATGATCTGGTCGTAGACGTCGTCAGGATACAGGTTGGCGATCTGAAGATGGGCGAAGGGCTCGGTCGCCAAGGGCGTCGCAAGCACCGCGTCACGGGCATGCGCGGCGGCGGCCGCTTCATCAAAAGGCATACCGGTTCTCCCGGCCGGCGTGGCATGCCGGCGTTCCTGTTACTCGACCTCGATGCACGATAAAGATCATCGCCGTCCGGACCGGTACATGATCCAGATCAAGGTGATCAAGGCTAACCGGATATCCCAACCGCCGAACAGATGGTCAACCAGATTCGCTGGATGAGAACCGCGTCATGCACGAACGGCAGGGCGATCAGCCCCGCGGCGATGAAAAACGCCAGGCCGATCCATTCCGCCCGGCTCAAACCCGACGGTCTCGACACTTCGCGCGGTCGTTTGGCGAACATGGCGTGCTCTCGGTATGCGCCTTGATGGGCTTCGGTTCAGCGAAAGTTTTGCCATGCGATTCCGGGATTGGCAATGGACGCGGCGGCGCGCCGGCGGTAGACCCGGGCCTTGGCCGAATTTCGGACGAATCATGATCGCAACCCTGTCCTTCAGCGACGCCTGGGCCGGATACCGGCGCTGGGAGCACCGCATGCCCGCCAAGCCGCCGCCGCGCGAGGCGGTCCGGGTTTCCGGCCTCGCGGAAATCCTGGACGATTTCGATGCCGTGATCCTGGATAATTTCGGGGTCTTGAGCCTCGGCGGCCCGGCGATCCCGCAAGGCGCCCCGGCGCTTTCGCGGATTCGGTCGGCGGGCAAGCCGGTGCGGATCCTGACCAATGACGGCGCCAAGAGCATCGAATCCATGCGCGCGGGCCATCGCGGCAGAGGGTACGCGTTCGACGCCGAGGAGATCGTGCCGGGATACCGGCTGCTCGGCACCGTGCTCGGCGCCCACGCGGTGCGACGCCCCTGGGGCGTCATCGGCCTGGACCCCCTGCCCGAACCGGCGCTGACCGCGCCGATGATTCCGCTGACCAAAGGTGGGATCGACCGGATCGACGCGGTCGGCGGCGCGGTCCTGCTCGACGCCGGACACTGGGATGAGCAGGACCAGGCCCGGCTTACCGAGGCGTTGCGCCGCGAGCCCCGGCCAGTGATCGTCTGCAACCCCGACCTCACCGCGCCCTATCCCGATGCCCTGTCGGTCGAGCCGGGCTGGTCGGCCCACCGGCTGGCCGACGCGACCGGGATCGAGCCGGTGTTTCTCGGCAAGCCGTTCCCGGACATTTACGATCTTGCGCTCAGCGGGCTCGAACACGTGCCGCGGGAACGGGTCCTCGCGGTCGGCGACACCCCGCACACCGATATCCTCGGCGCCCACGCGGCCGGCATCAAGTCGCTGCTGGTGGAAACCGGCTTCACCCGCGGCCATGACGCGGCGGCGCTGATGCGCGAGGCGGGAATCACGGCGGATTTCATCGCCGCGTCGGTCTAGCCTGCGCAAAGGGTGACGCCGAGACGCCATCCACGCTACTCTCGACAGATTGTCATCGCGACGCCACGGGAAACGAGCATCCGCATGACCATACGCGCAAAGATATCGGTCCTGGCCTTCGCCCTGCTGGCGCTGCTGGCGGTGGTCGGCGGCATCGCGCTGGACGGCCTCTCGCGCATTCACGGCGAACTGAAAAGCCTGCACCGCGACGTTCTTCCGCTGGACACCATGATCGAACAACTGGTGCGCCAGGAGATAGAGCGCGAGGCGGCGCTCTATGCCGCGCTTCGCGCCAGTTTGCGGGCCGGACCGCGCGACACAGGCACGGTGCAGGGAGAGACCAACCAGCTCATCGCGCTGCTGAACGCGGAAGCCGAGGCGGTCGACGGGCTGATCGGCAATGTCTCCGATCACGGCCCCGGTGTCGAACACCCGGAAATCGCCTCGCTCCTGGCCGCGCCCTCGGCCGCCCTGGTCAAGCAGGCGGGCGCGTTTACCGCCAGCGCGCGGGCCCTGGCCAATGCCCTGGGCGCCAGCGAGAGCAAAGAGGCCGACCGGGCGTTCGATGACTTCACCCAGGAGGTCGGCGGGTTCCGCGACGCCCTGGATGCCCTCAGCGACACGATGCGCCAGAGCGTCAACGACGCCGCCGCCCGCGCCGAGGAACACGAGGCCCGGATCCAACAAATGGTGCTCATCGCGGCTCTGCTGGCGCTGGGGGCCGGGATCGTCGGCACGGTGGTCATCAGCGGGCTCATCACGCGGCCGATCCGCGACCTGGTCGCGGCCGCGCGGCGCATCGAAACCGGCGCGCTGGATGTGGCCGTCGAACCGCACGGCTCGGACGAGATGGCGGGGCTCGGACGCACCTTCAACACCATGGTCGAGGGCCTGCGCACGAAGGAGCGGATCAAGGAGACCTTCGGCAAGTATATCGACCCCCGGATCGTCCAGGATCTGATCGGCGAGACCAGCCTGCTCGATTCCAGCCGGCGGACGATGACCGTCTCGCTGGCCCGCTATGACGGGTTCGCCGAGTTTGCCGAGAACCGGCCGCCGGAAGAGATCGTCGAGCGGATCAACCAGTTCTACACCGCCATGGCGCAGCAGATCGCCGACCGCAACGGGGTGGTCGACAAGATGGCCGGCGACCGGGTGCTGGCGTTCTTCGGCTCGCCTTTCACGGCCGAGGAGGGCCAGGCGGAACTGGCATGCCTCGCCGCGCTGGACCAGGCCCTCTGGCGGCCCGAGGCTGCGTCCGGGACCCACCGCCCCCGGATCGCGATCGCCAGCGAGGCCAGTATCGTCGGCAATATGGGGTCCGAGCAGATCCGGTCTTTCACCATCATGGGCGACAATGTGGCGCTCGCCGAGGCGATGCTGTCGGTGTCCGGTGATTACGACGCCGCGATTCTCATCACCGGCGCGACCCGGACCAGGCTCGCCGAGAGCATCGTCACCCGGCATCTGGACAACGTGCTGCTGCCGGGACGCGACGATCCGGTCGTCCTGTACGAGGTGCTGGGCCGGGCCGGCGAGGTGCCCGAGGCCGACATCGCCTTCGCGGATACTTACAACCAGGCCTTGAGCGCCTATCTGGCGCGTGATTTCGATCGTGCCCGCGCCATCTTCGAAATCTGCGCCGAGGAGCGGCCCGAGGACGCCGCCACCGCGATCCTGTTGCAGCGCCTCGATATGATCGAGATGGACCCACCCGAAGACGATTGGAGCGGCGCGTGGCGTCTCACGGCGTGAGCAAGGCATCGGTCAAGGTCGTCAACCGCCAGTTCTTTCCCGCGGGCCAGCAGGTATTCGTCGAGGGCGATCCGAGCGATCACGCATTCTTCGTCCAGATCGGCGCGGTCCTGCTGAGCGCCCGCACGCCGAACGGCATCATTCCGCACAGCACGGTCCGCGAGAAGCAGGTGTTCGGCGAGATGGCCCTGCTTGAGGAGAAACGGCGGGCCTTCACCGCGACCGCCATCGTCGACACCACCTGCATCATCATCATGCGCCAGGAGTTCCGCGCCAAGCTCGAGAACACCGATCCGCTGGTCAAGGCGATGCTACGGGTGCTGGCCCGCAACCTCAGCCAGATCGACTACATGCCGACCTGGGAGGAGTTCAAGCGGCGCGAGAAACTGGAACTGGATAACGCCAAGAACCCCGAGGTCGAGATCCGCAAGGAAACCTGAGGCCGGTTCCGGAAAATTTTGCTATAATATCCGCATGTTCCGCGATCGGCTCCTCATCCTGCTGAGTGCCGCGTTCCTGCTGTGTCTTGCCGGGCCCGCGCCGGTGTCGCATGCCCAGACCAAGGATGACGACATCATCAAGGGCGAGGCCACGGTGATCGACGCCGGAACGCTACAGATCGGCGACAAGGTGGTGAAGCTGGACGGTGTGATCACCCCCGGCGCCCGGCAGAAATGCCTGAAAGGCTCGCTGCCCTGGCTTTGCGGCGCGGCGGCGCGCAGCCACCTGGTCAATCTGGTTCAGGACCGCGTCGTGCAGTGCTTGAAGTCGAACTCCTACCACGCCCGCTGTTTCGCCGGCGGATTCGATCTGGCTCAGAATCTGGTCCGCAACGGCTGGGCGGTGCCGTCGAAATCCGGCATCATCTACCAGGACGCCGAGAGCGCGGCGCGGCGGGAAAAGCTCGGCATGTGGCAATACGTGAATTAGCCGCGAGTGTTTCCAGGCTCCCGTTCTCCAGCCTCTTCTCATAAAAAACGCTGTTCGGATCACCTTCTGGATAGTCGCCGAAGCGTCCGCACAACGAGAAGCCGCAACGTTCGAACAGCGCGAGGGCCTCGGGCTGGTGGATGCCGGTCTCGAGCTTCAGGCTCGCCAGGCCCAGCAACCGGGCTTCGCGTTCCAGATGGGTCATGAGCGCGCGGGCAAGTCCGAGGCCGCGGGCGCGGGGACTGACGAAGATGCGCTTGATCTCGCCATAACCCTCGCCGGTCACAAGAAAACCGCCGCAGCCAAGCAGCTCTCCGTCGGCGAAGGCCCCGAAGAAACGGTTGGCAGGGTCCGCGAGGGTCGCCGGGTCGGTCAGATGCGCGCTTTCGATCGGATAGAGCGCGTGCATCAGCGCATCCAGTTCGGCGATCAACGCCAGCACGCCGGGTGAGCGTGGATCAGCGGGGGCGATCGTAACGGTCGGCTTCATCGGTTCTCCAACGCCTCCAAAAGCTCCCGGGTTACGGCCAGACCCTCGTAGACCGCCTCCTCGGCGGTGCGGGGGGCGAGCGCGTCGCCGATCACCCGATAAGGCATCCCGCCGGCCTCCAGCCAACCGGCGGCCTCGGCGTTCGGCGCGTTCGGCGGCACCACCACGAGGGTGTCGGCGTCCTCTAGCAGCACCGGCTCCTGGGCGGCGGTGTGCAGCATGTAGACCGTCCCCTCTTCCGCGCCATAGAGCCGCAGGAAGGGCAGAACCTCAACCCCGAGGCGGTGCAGGCGGGCGATCGCCGCGTCACGGACATAGTTCTGGATCGCGAACCCGGCGCAAACCCCGTTGACCGCGAGGCGCACATGGGCGCCGGCGGCAGCCAGTTTCTCCGCGATTCCGATGCCGATCCAATCGGCGCGCCAGTCGTGCACCACCACCCGTGCGCCGGTTTCGGCGCCAGCAAGCACCTCCTCGTGATGCAGGATGCGGATGCCCGTGCCTCCCTCGATCGGCGGCATCCAGCGCCGGCTTCCGGTCGCCAGGATCACCGCGTCGGGCGCAAGGCGCCGGCAAGCGGCTTCCTCAAGGCTTTGCTCGAGGACAATATCGGCGCCCGCCCACTCGGCCTCTCGGGTCAGATTGCCGATGATGCCGCCAAACTCCTCGCGGTGCGGCAACTGCTGGGCCAGTTGCGCCTGACCACCGAGCCGGGGCCCGCGCTCAAAAAGCGTGACCCGGTGCCCCGCCGCCGCGGCGACGCTCGCCGCCTTCAGCCCCGCCGGGCCGCCGCCGGCGACCAGGATATGACGGGGAACCGCAGCCCTCGGCGGCGTGCCGAAGCGCAGCTCGCGCCCGGATTCCGGATACTGGATGCAGGAGATCGGCAGGCCGAGCTGGGCATGGCCGATGCAGGCCTGGTTGCAGGCGATGCAGGCGCGGATATCGTCGCTCTGTCCGGCCCGGGCCTTGGCCGGCATCTCGGGATCGCAGATCATCGCCCGGGTCATGCCGCACATATCCGCCGCCGAGCCGGCGATGATGCGCTCGGCGTCCTGGGGCTGGTTGATCCGGCCCGCGACCAGGATCGCGGTACCACCGCAGGCCTGCTTCAGCTTGGCGGCAAACGGCGCCATGTAGCCGTTAGCGATGGTCATCGGCGGCACGATATGCACCGCCCCGCCTGATGAGGCCGAGGTGCCGGCGATCACGTTCAGATAGTCGAGCGACGGCGCCAGATCCCGGCAGATCGCGAACATCGCGTCCTCGTCCTGGCCCGCCACATCGAACTCGTCGCCGGAAAAGCGGGCGCCCAGGATCGTCTCGGGCGGCACGGCGGCACGGACCGAGGCGATCACCTCATCCACGAAGCGCCGCCGGTTTTCGGGCGTGCCGCCGTAACGGTCGCCGCGCGTGTTGACCTCGGGCGAGAGGAACTGAGCCGGCAGATACCCGTGACTGCCGACGATCTCGACCCCGTCCGCCCCGGCCTCGGCAAGGCGGCGGGCCGCCGCGCCGTAGCCAACGACGATGTCGGCGATCTCCGCCTCGGACATCACCTTGGGCACGACGCGGAACCGCTCGGACGGGGTCTGCGCGACGCCCCAGGCGGCTTTCACCACGCCGTCGCGGCGCGAAGCCAGTTCCCGGCCCGGATGAAACAACTGCACGAAGGCGGCGGCGCCCTCGGCGTGAATCGCGTCGAACAGTTCGGCAAAGGCCGAGATGCAGTCATCGGAACCGGCGCTCAGCACCTCCGCCGTATAACGGGCCGACTCATGCACGGCGACGACCTGGACGATGATCAGCCCGGCGCCGCCACGCGCCCGGGCCCGGTGGTAGGCGATCAACTCCGGCGACGGCAGGCCGCCCCGCGCGAGATCCGTGTCATGGCCGGTCGAGAAGATTCGGTTGCGGATCTCCAGCGACCTGATCCGGAACGGCGAGAACAGATGCGGGAATTGCGCGGACACCGGCTCACCGTCCTATCGCATTGGGGCCTAAATCGCCTGACCGCGATGCGTCAGCCAAGATCCGCCAGCCATTCCGAGATGGCGGCGCCGATCTCGTGCGGGCTGTCCTCCTGGATGAAATGCGCACCCCGGACCGTCACCTCGCGCTGGTTCGGCCATGACCGGCAAAACGCGCGCTGGGCCCCGATCAGGATCGCCCCGGGCTCGGCATTGATGAACAGCTTCGGAATATCCGAGCCCACGAGAAAAGCCGCGTAGTCATCGGCGATGGCGACCACGTCCTCGGGCTCGCCGCCCAGCGGAATCTGGCGCGGCCAGGTCAGGGTCGGACGCCTGCCCTCCCCCGGTTCGGCGAAGGGCCGGCGATAGACCGCCATCTCGGCATCGGTGAGCCCGCGCAGGACGGAGCCCGGCAGAACCCGTTCGACGAAAATGTTCTTCTCCAGCACCATCGTCTCGCCATTGGCCGAACGGAACCCCTCGAAGACCGGGCGGGCCTGCTGGTTGAACTCGTCCCATGCCATCGGCCGGACCACCGCCTCCATATAAGCGATGGCCTTGATGCGGTCGGGATGGCGCCGCGCCCAGTCGAAACCCAGCGCCGATCCCCAGTCATGCACGACCAGGGTCACGTTGCCGCCGACCCCCAGGGCCTGAAGGCAGGCGTCGAGATACTCGCGATGCTCGATGAAGCGGTAACGATCGGGTCCGGAATTCTCCAGCTTGTCGCTGTCGCCCATGCCGATCAGGTCCGGCGCTAGACACCGGCCCTGGCCCTCCATATGCGGCATGACGTTGCGCCAGAGATAGGACGAGGTCGGGTTGCCGTGCAAAAAGACGATCGGATCGCCCTTGCCGAGCTCGACATAGGCCATCCGCTTGCCCTTGACCTCGACGAAGCGTTTCTCCGGCTCCGCCGCCGAGATGTCGCTCACCGGCCTACCTCCCCTTGAAGGTCGGCCTGCGCTTGTGCAGGAAGGCGTCCAGCCCCTCGCGCCCGTCCTCGCTCGCGCCATTCGCGGCGATGAAGCGGGACTCGATGTCCAGCTGCACCTCCAGCGACTGCTCGAAGGTCTGCGAGAGCAGCCGCTTGACCGCGCCATAGGCATTCGTCGGCCCGGCGGCGAGCTTGCGGCCCAGCTTCTCGGCCTCGCCGGCCAACGCGTCGTCGTCGACGACCATGGTGATCAGGCCCCAGTCGAGGGCTTCCTCGGCGCTCAGCATCCGGTTGGTCAGCATCAGTTCCTGGGCGCGGCGCAGGCCGACGACCCGGGGCAGATAGTAGGACGAACTGCCGTCCGGCGAGAGACCGGCATTGGTATAGGCGGAGACGAATTTCGCGGACTTTCCGGCGATCACGATATCGGCGAACAGCGCCATGCTGAAGCCGCCGCCGGCGGCCATGCCGTTCACCGCGATGATGACCGGCGCCTTGCCGTGGTGCAGGCGCTGGATTCCCTGGTGCAGCACCGCCGTCAGTTCGGTCAGGGTGGCCTCGATGGTATCGGCTTCCGAGGCGAAGAACTTCAGATCCCCGCCGAACCCATAGGCCTTGCCGGTCGCGCCGATGAGGATGCAGCGCACCGCCGGATCGGTCGTCGCCTGGATGCAGACGGCCATGAATTCGTGCGCGAACTCCCGGTTGATGGTGTGACCGGCTTCGGGGCGGTTGAAGGTGATCTTGGCCAGCCCGTCATCGACCTCGTAAAGCAGCGTCTTGTAGTCCATCTGTCTCTCCTGGATTGCGGGGGCGGCGCGGGCCGTCGATCAGCCGATTTCGGCGGTCGCCTCGGCCAGCCAGGCGGCAACCTCCGGCTCAAGCAGCGGCGTCAGCGTATCTCGCACCCAGCGGTGATAACCGTCAAGCCAGGCGGTCTCGTCCGCATCGAGCAGTTTAGCCACGATCATCGAGCGGTCGAAGGGTGCGAGCGTGATGGTCTCGAAACCGAGCATGTCACGGTCGCCGCCATCGATTTTCTCCTCCTGGACGACCACCAGATTCTCCAGCCGGATGCCGTAGGCACCCTCCTTGTAGTATCCCGGCTCGTTGGAGATGATCATGCCCGGCTTGAGGGCGACCGGGCCGGCCGCCTTGGAAATCCGTTGCGGCCCCTCGTGCACCCCGAGATAGGAACCGACGCCATGACCCGTGCCGTGATCGAAATCCAGGCCGGCGCGCCATAGCGGCGACCGGGCCAGAGGATCGAGCTGCGCCCCGGTCGCGCCCACCGGAAAGCGCGCGGTGGCAATCGCGATGTGGCCTTTCAACACACGGGTGAACCGGTCCCGTGCCTCGGCCGAGGTATCGCCGATGCCGATGGTGCGGGTGATATCGGTCGTCCCATCGAGATACTGGGCGCCGGAATCCACGAGATAGAGGTCGCCGGGCCGGATCGTCCGGTTGCTTTCGGGCGTTACCCGGTAGTGCACGATGGCGCCGTTGGGGCCGGCGCCGGAGATCGTGTCGAAACTGAGATCCTTGAACAGCCGGCCTTCGGCCCGGAATGCCCGCAGCCGGTCGGCCGCCCTCATCTCGTCGACCCCGCCGCCCGGCGCCTCCTGAGCCAGCCAGTGCAGGAAGCGGACCATCGCTACGCCGTCGCGGATATGCGCGGCGCGGGTGCCGGCAAGCTCGATCCGGTTCTTCAGCGCCCGGGGCAGCACGACGGGATCTTCGCCCCGGGCAACGATGCCGCCCGCGGCCTCGATCCGACGGGCGATCCAGGACGGGCTGGAGGACGGATCGACTCGCAGCGCGACCCCGTCGGAAATCAGCACGTCGATCGCCGGACCCAGGGCCTCGCGCGGGCGCACGGTCACCGCGTTCCCCAAATGCTCCAGCGTCTCTCGGGTCATCTTGCGCTCGTCGATATAGAGATCCACCGCCGCCTCGCGGTTCAGGATCGCGAAGGACAGCGGCAGCGGTGTCCTCGGCACGTCTCCGCCGCGAATGTTCAGAAGCCAGGCAATGGATTCCGGCGAGGACAACACCACCGCGTCATGGCCGTCCTTGGCGATCGCCTCGGCGATGGCGATCCGCTTGTCGGCGATGGACCGGCCGGCGAACTCGGTTCGGTGCGGGACCACGGGCGTGACCGGCGCCGGCGGCTGATCCGCCCAGATCTCGTCAATCGGGTTCGTCTCCAGGGCGACCAGGCTTCCGCCGGCCTTCTCAACGGATTTGCGGAGCCGCTCGACCCCCTCCAGGGTATGCAGCCATGGGTCGAAGCCTAACCGGCCGCCCTTGGGCAAAGAGTCCTCGATCCATTTCGCCGGGGGATCGGAAATGACGTGCCGGGTTTCGTAAAGCGACGGGTCGACCTGCTCCCTGACCGCCAGCGTATAGCGGCCGTCGGTGAACACCGCCGCTTCGTCCTTCAGCACCACCACCACGCCGGCCGAGCCCGTGAAACCGGTCAACCAGGCGAGCCGCTCGGCACGCGGCGGGAGGTATTCGCCCTGATGCTCGTCCGCCCGGGGCAGGATCAGGCCGTCGACTCCCCGGTCCGCCAGGACAGCGCGCAGCCGTTCCAGACGGCCGGCCGCGTCGGTTGCGGGAGCGCCGGTCAGCGTCTGTATTTCGGTCCGGCGCGCATCGCGCAGGCCACGCAGATCCTGTTTGACGTCCGGCGCCAGGGTTTCGGCGACGAGCACCATCCAGCTCTCGTCATCCGGATCCAGCGGCGAGGCATTGACCCCGTCGATCAGGTCAAGCAAGGCGGCCCCGTCGATCGCGACGCCGATCTTCGCCAACCGTTCCGCCATCTCCGCGCTCCGGCCCTCGCTGGGCGACGCATGGTTCACGGTACCCTCCTTCAAGACTTCCGGAACGCCGAGATTCCGAGCCTCGCGACGATAGGCCGGTCACTCGCGCCTGGACAAGACCGATGACGGCTTCTCCAGCCATGCATCCGGCGCAGGGCTGCCTCGCGCGCCCATGCATGGAGCAAGCGACGCCGAGCCCCGGAACCACCTTCCCTTAGCCCGGCTGACCAGCAAGGCCCCGGTTTTCGCGGGAGTCAGCCGTCTGCCATGCGTTCAGCGCATCGCTGGCGTGCAATAGCGCCGCTACTAAAACGAAATCAAAGGTCCATTTTCCGATCAATCAAGACACCGACACCGCTTTTTCAAGAAATCCACCCCAGAACCGGGGCGGGCAACACCACGAAAGACCCTGAGGAGGGGTCAGACATGAAAACCATCACTTCCATCGATACCGAGAGCTTCGCTTTCTCCGGAGCCCCCGCCACTCCCGCGAACACCCAGATGACCTCCGTCGATTTCCCGAGCGACGTGAAGGTCATGCGGATGGTCGCGGAGAGCCGCGCCGCCCGGAACCGCTATCTCGCCGAGAAGACCGTTGCAGGCTGCAAGGCCGCTTTCGAAACCGTTACCGAATGGTACCGCAAGCGGGCGACCCGCCGGGCGCTTGCCGATCTCGACAGCCGGCTGCTGCGGGACATCGGCCTCGAGCGTTCCGACATCGACGCCTATGTGGCCGAATCCAAACCGGGCTTCATCGCCCGTGGGTTCTCGGCTTTCGCCAAGGCCGTCAAGAACTGGTACACGGCCCAGCAGACCCGCGCCGCCCTGCTCCGGCTGACCGACGCCCAGCTCGCCGATATCGGCCTCAGCCGGCATGACGTCGAGACGCTGGCCAAGGAAATTCGCGGCGGGCGTGTCGACAGCCCGGCTTCCGTGCAAGACGCGGTGGCATCGGCCGAAACCCGTCCGACCGCCAAGACCCGCAAGGTCGTCATGCCGGTCAACAGCAACCACGTGAGTTCGTGGTTCATGTCGCCGCGCCGGGTGGCCTAACCCCACGTCCAGTCCCCGAGCAATCGGCGGCCCCCGGGCCGCCGATTGTCGTTTCGGGCAACCGTTTCCAGGAATCCGGCGTCAGCCCCACCTCACCCCTTCGCCTCGGCGCGCAGTTCCACGCGGCGGATCTTACCGGAAATGGTTTTCGGCAAGGCCTCGCGGTACTCGATCTCGCGGGGGTACTTGTAGGGCGCGGTGATGTTCTTCACGAAATCCTGGATCTCGACCGTCAGGGCGTCCGAGGCCTGATGGCCGGGCGCAAGAATGACATAGGCCTTGACGATCTCGCCGCGGATCTCGTCGGGCTTGCCGACCACGGCTGATTCCTGGACCGCTGGATGCTCGATCAGGGCGCTTTCCACCTCGAACGGGCTGATCCGGTAGCCGGCGGATGAGATGATGTCGTCGGAGCGCCCGACGAACCAGATATAGCCGTCGGCATCGCGGGTCGCGGTGTCGCCGGTATAGTACCAGCCGTTGCGGAAGGACCGCGCCGTGCCTTCGGTGTCCTGGAAATAGCCGGGAAACAGGCCGAGCGGATACGGGTCCGTGATCCTGACGGCGATGTCGCCGACCACATCGTCGGCCACCTCCTTGCCGTCCTCGTCCACCACGCAGACATCAAGACCCGGCACCGGGCGGCCCATGGACCCAGCGCGGATCTCCATGCCCGGAAAGTTGGCCACCAGATTGACCGTCTCGGTCTGGCCATAGCCGTCATAGATGTCGCAGCCGGTCGCCGCCTTCCAGGAACGCATCGCCTCGGGATTGAGCGGCTCTCCGGCGCCGAGGCAATGGCGCAGCGAGGAAAGGTCGTAGCCCGAGACATCCATCTGCGCGAACAGCCGGTAGACGGTGGGCGGCGCGCAGAAGGTGGTGACCTTGTGATCCTCGATGATCTTGAGGTGCTGGTGGGCGTTGAAGCCCTCGCCGTCGAACAGCATGACTGCCGCGCCCGCCAGCAGCGGCGGGAACACCAGGCCCCACGCCGCCTTGGCCCAGCCGGTATCGGTCAGGGTCCAGTGGATGTCGGTCTCGTTGAGGGTCATCCAGTATTTCTGGGTGATCGTATGGGCAAGGCCATAGGCAAAATCGCGCTCCACCATCTTCGGCATCGAGGTGGTGCCGGAGGTGAAGTAGATCAGCATCGGATCGCTGGACTTCGTGGCCGGAACCGAGGCGCGGTCGAGCGAGTCCGAGGCCGTCGCGCAGGCTTCCTCCATCGATGTCCAGCCCCCGGGTGCCTTGCCGTCGACGACGATCAGATGCTCTAGGGTCGGGCACTTGGCTTTCACCGCCTCGACCTTCTCCACATGCTCGGACGTGACGATCAGCAGCTTCGCCTTGGATCGGTTGACCCGGTATTCAATGTCCTTCGCGGTCAGCAGGTTGGTGCCCGGCATCGCCACCACGCCGGTCTTCATGCAACCCAGCAGCACATGGTACCAGGCCGGCAGGCGCGGGATCATGACGAAGGCGAAGTCGCCCTTGGCCGCGCCAAGCCCCAGCAGCACGTTGGCGAAACGGCTCGAGTCCCGGTCCAGGTCGGAATAGGAATGCCGGACGACGTTCTGGCCGGTCTTGTCGATGGCGATCAGCGCGGTCTTGTCCGCCTCGCGCGCCCGTTTGGCGACCACGTCGAAGGCGAAGTTGAAGTTTCCGGGGATCTCCAGCTTGAAGTCCCGGCGCGCCGCCGCGTAGTCGAATGCTTGGGTGCTGGCGTTCATCTCTGTTCTCCCGGCTCAACGCCGCCATGAGACGACGCTTCGCCGGGAAACTCAAGAGCATGGAGGGCGGAAGGCGCGTTAACCTTCGACTTCCAGCACCAGGCCGTCATAGGCCGGCTCGACGCCCGCCGGCAGCTTGGCCAGCGTCTCGGCATAATCGAGATCGGTGGTCATATGGGTGAGATAGGCGCGCTCCGGTCTCACCCGCTCGATCCATTCCAGGGTGCGGGCGAGATGGGAATGCGCCTTGGACTCCCCCTCGCGCAGGCAATCGACAATCCAGGACTCGATGCCGGCCAGCCGGTCAAGCTCGGCGTCACTCATGAAGGCGACATCGGTGGAATAGGCGAAACGCCCGTCGAAGATGAAGCCGAGGCTTTCGCCGCTGACGCCGTGATCCTGGAGGAGGGGCTGAATATGCATGCCGCCCAGATCAAACGCCTCGAGCGTGATTTCATTGGCTAGCAGCGGCGGGCGGAAATGCGGCGGGCTCTCAGGCACCTGGTTGAACATGTAGTTGAACCGGACCGACAGTTCCCGCAAGGTTCCGCGGTCGCCGTAGATATTGATCGGCCCGTCACTATCCCAGTATAGCGGCCGCAGGTCGTCCACGCCGTGGGTATGATCCGCATGTCCATGGGTGAACAGCACCGCGTCGATCCGCTCGACCCGCGCGTCCAGCAATTGCTCCCGCAGGTCCGGCGAGGCATCCACCAGCAGCACGAAACCGTCATTCTCGACGAGGATCGAACAGCGGCGCCGGCGGTTTCTTGGATTATCCGGATCGCAGCGCCCCCACCGGTTGCCGAGCACCGGGACGCCGACCGAGGAGCCGCAGCCGAGGACCGTGACGCGCATCAGATAGCGCTTCCGACGGCCGGGCCCGGCGGCGGCACCTTGGTGAAAAGACGCAGAAAATTTTCGGTGGTCGTCTCGGCCATCTCCACTTCCCCGACTTCCCTGAGGTCGGCGAGCACCCGGTTGGTATGCCGTGTGAAGGCGGGCTCGTTACGCTTGCCGCGCATCGGCACCGGGGCGAGGAAAGGCGCATCGGTTTCCACCAGCAGCCGGTCCATGGGGATCTCCCGCACAGTCTCGCGCAGGCTCTCGGCGCTCTTGAAGGTGATGATCCCGGCAAGCGAGACGTAGAACCCGATCGCCACCGCCCGCGCCGCCAGTTCGGGGCCGGCGGTAAAGCAATGCAGAACGCCCGAATAGGTGCCGTCCCGCGCGCCCTCCTCCAGCATGTCGGCCATGTCGGAATCCGCGTCCCGGCTGTGAACGATCAGCGGCAGCCCGGTCTCGCGGGCGGCGGCGATATGGGTGCGGAAGCTTGCCTTCTGCGCCTCGACGGGCGAGTTGTCGTAGTAGTAGTCGAGGCCGCACTCGCCGATCCCGACGACCTTGGGATGGCGCGACAGCTCGATCAGCCGCTCGAGCGCCACGTCGCCCTCGCGCCCCGCCTCGTGGGGATGCACGCCGACCGAGCAGAACACCTCCTCGAACCGCTCGGCGATCGGCAACACCCGGTCGAACTCGCTGACTTTGTTGCAGATCGTGACGATCCGGCAGATCCCCGCCGCGCGGGCCCGCTCGATCACCGCGTCGATATCCTCCGAGAAGCTCTCGAAATCCAGATGGCAGTGGGAATCGACGATCCGCATCGGCCCGGGCTCCGTTCCCGCTCTACTCCGCCTCGACATGGCGCGGGAACACCGGAGCCGGCTTGGGCAGTGCCGTTCCCGGAGCCAGGCGATGATCGGCGCCGAGATGAGCAAATGCGCGCGCGTCCGCCGGCACGCCCAGCTGATCCAGCATCCGGTTCGCCGATCCCGGCACCACCGGCTGCATCAGGATCGCCAGATGCCGGATCACCTCCAGCAGGGTGTAGAGCACGGTGGCCATGCGTTCCGGGTCGGTCTTGCGCAGGCTCCACGGTGCCTGCTCGTCGATATAGCGGTTGGCGGCGCTCACCACCTCCCAGATCCCTTCGAGAGCCCGGTTGAAAGCCTGGTTGTCGTAGGCCTCGCGGGTCTTTGCCAGCAGCGCGTCCGCCGCATCGAGGATCGCCTTGTCGGCGTCGCTGAAGGCCGCCGGCCCGGGTACCTCGGCGCCCGCGTTCTTGGCGATGAAACCCAGCACCCGTTGCGACAGATTGCCGAAATCATTGGCAAGATCGTTGTTCATCCGCCCGATCATGGCGGCACGCGAGAAATCACCGTCATTGCCGAACGGCACCTCGCGCAACAGGAAGTAGCGCACCTGATCGAGCCCGAAGGTCTCAACCAGTTCCAGCGGGTCGATGACGTTCCCCAGCGACTTGGAGATCTTCTGCCCCTCGTTGGTCCACCAGCCATGGGCGAAAACCCGTCGCGGCGGTGGCAGGTCTGCGGCCATCAAGAAGGCCGGCCAATAGACCGCGTGAAACCGCAAAATGTCCTTGCCGACCATGTGCACATCAGCGGGCCAGAATTTCTTGTAGGTCTCGCATTCCTGGTCCGGAAAACCGGTCGCGGTGATGTAGTTGGTCAACGCGTCCAGCCAGACATACATG
This sequence comes from Alphaproteobacteria bacterium, assembly GCA_038146985.1. Classification (GTDB taxonomy): domain Bacteria; phylum Pseudomonadota; class Alphaproteobacteria; order Thalassobaculales; family Thalassobaculaceae; genus JADHLJ01. The sequence goes on along the minus strand of JAYQSQ010000001.1, from coordinate 148,837 downwards.
ATGTGGTCGTCATCGTCCGGCACCGGCACGCCCCATTTGAAACTAGTGCGCGAGACCGAGAGATCCCGAAGCCCCCCGGAGACGAAACTGATCACCTCATTGCGCCGGCTGTTCGGGGCGATGAAGTCCGGGTTCTCGTCATAGAACTTCAGCAGCGGCTCCTGCCACTTGGAGAGATCGAAGAAATAGCTGGGCTCCTCGACCCACTCCACCGGCGCGCCGGTCGGCGCCATGCCGTCGACCAACTCGCTCTCGGCGAAATAGGCTTCGTCGCGCACCGAGTACCAGCCGGCGTATTTGCCGAGATAGATATGGCCCCGGGCGATGAGGCGCCGCCAGATCTCCTGCACGGATTTGATGTGACGCGGCTCGGTCGTGCGGATGAAGTCGTCATTGGCGACGTTCAGCGCCGGCAACAAGTCGCGGAAGTTCTGCGAGACCTTGGTCGTGAAGTCGAGCGGCGCCATGCCGGCGTTCGCCGCCGCGGTTTCGACCTTCTGGCCGTGCTCGTCGGTGCCGGTCAGGAACATGACCTCAAAGCCGTCCAGCCGCTTGAAGCGCGCCATCGCATCGCACGCCAGGGTCGTGTAGGCGTGCCCGATATGCGGCACGTCGTTCACATAGTAGATCGGCGTGGTGATGTAGAAACGGGGCCTGGTCATCGGTTTTGTCCCTGATTCCCGCCGCCGGAATGGCGCGGGCCCTTCACCTAGCGCGAGGGGGTGGTTTCATCAAGGGACAAGTGGCACTTGTTATGCCGCCGCGCCGTCCCGCCAGCGGTAATAGGCGACCGTCATCGGCAGGAACCAGGGCTTGCCCGTGTAAAGCGGGCGGGTCTGGAAGGCGAGGCCGTCGAGCGCGGTGCGGCCCTCTTCCAATCCCAAGACCTGCTGGCCGATCCGGGTGCCGAGATAACTCGCCATGCCGACACCGGAGCCGCAATACCCCATGGCGTAATGCACGCCCTCGTGTTTGCCGATATGCGAGAGGTGGTCGAAGGTATAGGCGACGAAGCCCATCCAGGAATGGCTGATCTTCACATCCTTCAGTTCGGGAAAGATCCCGATCATGTCGGCGCGCAGCAGGCCGCCGCTGTGCAGCGGGCTGGTCTCGCCGCTGGTCACCCGGCCGCCGAACAGGACGCGCGAGCGGTCCGGCGACGGGCGGTAGTAGTAGACGACCTTGCGGGTGTCGCTCACCACCTTCTGGCTCGGAAACAGCCGGTCCATCACCTCGGGCGCCAGCGGCTCGGTGGCGATGATATAGCTGCCGATCGGAATCACCCGGCGGCGCAGCCAGGGGGTCAGCGCGCTGGTGTAGCCGTTGGTCGCAACGACAACGTCCCTCGCCTTCAGCATCCCCTTTTCGGTCTGCAATTCAAAGGCGCCGGAGATCTTGTCGAGGCCGGTCACCCGGCAATGCGGCACGACCACCGCACCCGCCACCAGGGCCCGGTCCAACAAGCCCTGGTGGTAGCGGCCCGGATCCAGGGAGGCATGCGCCTCCATCACCACGCCGCCGTGATAGACATCGGTGCCAAGCTCGGCGCGCTGGTCCGCGCGCGGCACCATATGGGCCGGCACCTCCAGGCCCTTCGGTGCGGTCTCGATGGCGCGGGCGAGCTCGTCGTACTCGCGGGCATTGTGGGCGGCGTGAAAGCGGCCCGGCACGATGAAATCGCACTCGATTTCTTCAGCCGCCACGAAGTCCTTCATGAAGGCGAGGGAATTGTGGCCTTCCTTGATGATGTTGAACGCCGTCTCGGTGCCATGCCGGCGGGCGAGTTCCTCGTAATCCGGCTTGATGCTGGTGCTGATCTGGCCGCCGTTGCGCGAACTGCAGCCCCAGCCCGCCGCTTCGGCATCCAGCACCACCACCGAGCGACCGCCGCGCGCGATCTGGATCGCGGCGCAAAGCCCGGTATAGCCCGAGCCGACGATTGCCACGTCGGCCACGGACGGCAGCTCCGGTACGCCCAGATCCGGTCGAGGCGTGCGGTCCCACCAGTAGGGCGCGGCCTTGAAATCGTCGGTGCGGATATCGCCGGCCATGGGCTACGCCGCCTCGCTGATCTGGTAGGTCGATTTGGCGAGCCATTCCGGGTTCGGCTCGATCCCCCAGCCGGGCCCGTCGGGGATGGCGACCTTACCGTCCCGGACCGTCAGGGCCGGGGCGTAGATATCGTCCGGCCAGGGGTAGTAGTCCTCGATCGAGAACTCGACATAGGGCCCCGCCGCCTCGATCGCCCCCATCACATGCAGGGTGAAGACCGTCACCAACGAAAGATTGGCCGAATGCGGCGTGCAGGCGAGGCCATGGCGCTTGGCAAGCTCGGCGACCCGCAGAGTGCGGGTGATGCCGCCGAGATAGCAGATGTCCGGCTGCATGATATTGACCACGCCCATCGCCGCCATCCGCCGCCAGGTGGCGAGGTCGCAATCCTGCTCGCCGCCGCTCACATCCATGTCCAGCGCGTCGGTGACCTGCTTGGTCCATTCCAGCTCCCAATAGGGGCACGGCTCCTCGAAATGCTTGAAGCCGTGATCCTGCAACAGATGTCCGACCTCGATCGCGCGCGGCGGCGTGAAGCAGCTATTGGCGTCGGCCATCAGCGCCACGTCATCACCCAGCGTCTTGCGGACGGTGGTCACCACCTCCTCGGTGCGGCCGGGCCATTGGTCCACGTCATGGCCGTATTCGCGTCCGACCCGGATCTTGAAGGCGGTGAAGCCTTTCTCGTCGCGGAGCCGGGACAGCCGCGCCGCCTCGTCCGCTCCGTTGATGTCGCGGCGCATGCTGGAGCCGTAAACCCGCAAGGGCCGAGGCGTGCCGCCCAGCAACGCACAGACGCTCTTGCCCTGGAGCTTGCCGTGCAGATCCCAGACGGCGGTATCGAGACCACCGATCGCCCGGCGGAGATAGGAACCCGGGAACTTGTGCTCGCGCTCGGGAATAATATCGATCAGCGCGTCCATCTGGTGGATGTCGTGCCCCAGGGCGTGGGGAGCCACCTGGCGGTGCAGCACCAGTGATGAGATGTCCGCATTATAGGTCGAGACCTGGCCCCACCCCTGGCTGCCGTCCTCGGCGGTCACCCGGGTGAAACCGAAATGCGGGTCCGAGAACGTCTCTATGCTCTTGATCTTCATTTGCCCGACCGCCCAACCGCCAACCATTGCACCATCGGCCCATCATGATCCGAGGCCCGTGGGCGGAGCAATAGACAAGCCGGACCGGCGGTCTGCCCGGCACCGAGTCACGGCGATACCGACGGCTCGCCGCGCGGGGTGCACAGGCGATTCGAGTTGAGCTACAGTCCGCCTGGGTCGGCCCCTGCCCCGGAAACGCATCACTCCGTGTTTCCCCAAGACTTTTCCCAGTTCTCGGGCCGCTTCACGTCATTCTGGCGAGATGTCCGGTCTCGGACCGGACCGTCTTTGGGAGTATCGCCATGCCCGCCGCCAACCGCTCCGCCATGATGGTGCTGCTCGGCGCCCTGTTGATCGTCGGCCTTGCCTTCGGGGTGCGCCAGAGCTTCGGGCTGCTCATGCGGCCGGTCACGCTGGAACTCGGCTGGGACCGCGAGACGCTCTCCCTCGTCTTCGCCGTCCAGGCGGTTCTCAACGGGTTCATGGCGCCGTTCGCCGGCGCGGTGTCTGACAAGTGGGGCGTCGGACGGACCATCGCCCTGGGATGCGCCCTGTATGGTGCGGGGCTGGTTCTGATGGCCTTCTCCAGCGTGCCCGAGGCGATGATCCTCGGCGGCGGCGTGCTGGTCGGCATGGGGGTGAGCGCCTGCGGTATGCCGGTGCTGCTTGGCGCCGTCGGCAAGGTCGCGCCGGAGGAGAAGCGTTCCACCTGGCTGGGCCTCGTCGCGGTGGGCGCGACGGCGGGGCAGCTGGCGATCATCCCGGTGACCCAGTTCCTGATCGAGAACCAGGGTTGGAGCAACGCGCTGATCGCGCTGGCTCTCTGCTTCGTGGTCGGCCTGCCCGTTGCCTACTGGATGGGCCGGGCCGCGGACCGGTCGGTCGCGGCACAGGGCGGGCAGCGCGGTCCCGCCCAGAATCTCCGCCAGGCGCTGACCGAGGCGCGGGGGCATTCGGGCTATATCCTGCTGACCATCGGCTTCTTCGTCTGTGGCTTCCAGGTCCAGTTCGTCGCGACGCACCTGCCGGCCTTCATCGTGGATCAGGGGTTCGATGCCGGTTTCGCCTCGACCGCGCTGGTCACCATCGCCGGTTTCAACATGGTGGGGGCCTGGTTCGCCGGCTATCTCGGCGGGCGGTTCCGCAAGAAGGTGCTGCTGACCGGGATCTATCTCCTGCGCACCCTCGCCATCTCCATCTTCATGCTGACACCGCTGAGCCAGACCTCGATCCTGGTGTTCTGCGGCACGATCGGCCTGATCTGGCTCGGCACCGTGCCGCTGACCAGCGGTATCGTCGCCCAGGTCTTCGGCCCGCGCTACATGGCGACCCTGTTCGGCATCGTCTTCCTCAGCCACCAGATGGGCAACTTCGCCGGCGCCTGGGTCGGCGGCATCGTGTTCGATGCGACCGGCAGCTACGAGGCCGTGTGGTGGATCGCCGCCGGTCTCGGCGTGCTGGCGGCGATCTTCCACGCCCCCATCGACGACCGTCCGGTCGCCCGGCTCAGTCCGGCGTGAAGATATTGACTCCGTCGGCGCTGCGCACGGTGCCGGACGCGCCGAGGTAATCCTCGCGCGACATCTCGGCCAGCAGGTCAAGATCGTCCAGGGTGTTGGCGATGAAGCGGCTGCCGTCGGCGAGGCGGCCGAACAGGATGCCGAAGGACGGGCCCTTGCGGTCATGCATGACCGTGTAGGTCTCGATGGTGCCGGCGCCGTTGGCATGCTCGGTCACCGCCGGGCCTTTGTCGGCGTCGATCTCGGCCTGATAGATCTTCGGGTCCTTGGGCGCGAAGGGCTTGGCCGGCGGTTCAGTCGAGTAAATTCCGCCCGACTGTTTGGTGATGTAGTTGCCGTTGCCCGAGACAAAGCCCTTTGAGCCCGGCTTGGCGCGCACCGTGTTCATCATCTCGGCGATGGAGTGGGTGACGTAGTTGTTCCCCGGCCCGCCGAAATAGGGCAGCCCGCCGGTCACCGTCAGGCCGCGCTTGTCGTCCAGCGGAATGTTCATCTCCTTGCAGGCGATCTGCACCGCCGAGGGAAAACAGCTGTAGAGATCCAGCGCATCGATATCGTCGAGGGTGCAGTCCGCCATCTCGAAGGTCTCGCGCGCCACCAGCCGCATCGCCGGCGAGGAGTGGAAATTGATCCGGTCCGACAGATACCAGTGGTCATAGGCATCGGCGCAGCCATGCAGATAGATCCAGCGGTCCTTCGGGATGCCGAGTTCCTTGGCCTTGGCGACCGAGGTCAGGATCACGGCGGCCGACTGGTCGATGAAGGCGTTGGAATTCATCAGCTTGGTATAGGGAAAGCCGATATAGGGGTTGGACGCGCTGACCTCGCCGATCTGCTCGGCGGTGTAGCCGTCGCGCCGGTCGGCCAGCGGGTTGCGCGCCGCGACCGCCGCGAACCCGGCGAACAGCCGGCCCATCGCCATGGTGTGCTCGGCGATGCTGCGGCCCAAACTGCCCCGGATGGCGTTCTCGATCATCGGATAGGCGAAGATGGCGCCGGCCATGCGGTGCCGGTCCTCCATGTCGTTCCAGCCTCTTGTCTCGACACCCCATTCCTCGAAGGAGCCGCCCGGGTCCTCGCTCCAATCGAGGGTAAGGCCGGCGCGCTGGGCCGCCTTCTGGGTCGAGAGCGCCTCGCCGCCGCAGACCACGGCAGCCTCAAGCTCGCCCCGGGTGATCATCTCGAACATCCGGTTGATCGACCATTGCGGCATGTTCCCGCCGGGATGGGTGTAGACCAGACGCTTGGCTTTGTCGGCGCCGAGCCGGTTGGCAAGAGACTTCGGCGGGTTGGCGTATTTGCCGAACGGACAGACGAAACGCCAGCTGGTGTCCGAGAACGCGCGCAGCAGCACGATGGTATCCAACGCGCCGAGCAGCGCCTGTCCCGCGCCCGCGTCTTCGGCCGCCTTGCGCACCGCCGCCGCCGTCAGATCCATCGGCGACAGCGCCGCAAGAGGGTCCGGCTCGCGCTGCGTCACCTGCCCGCAGCCGACCAGGATCGGTGTTCTGCTCTCGTCCATCTCTCCACTCTCCCCGCTCAGCCGATGCGTTCCAGATCCTCACGGAACATCTTGGCGCGCCGCACATAATCGGCATTGTCCCGCTTCATGATCGCCAGGACCTCGTCCGAAACGTCGCGCAGCACCCGGGCCGGCGCACCGACGATCAGCTTGCCGCCCTCGAAGATCTTGCGCTCGGTCACCAGCCCGCCGGCGCCGAGCAATGCGTTCGCCCCGATCACCGCACCGTTCAGCACCACCGCCTGGATGCCGACCAGCGCCCCGTCCTCGATGGTGCAGCCATGCAGCATCGCCTGATGCCCGATGGTGCAGTTCGAGCCGATCCTGAGCGGTTCGCCCGGATCGGCATGCAGCACGGCGCCGTCCTGGATATTGGTGTTCTCGCCGATGGTGATGCTGTCATTGTCGGCCCGGATCACCGCGCTCGACCAGACGCTGGAACCGGCGCCGATGGTCACATCGCCGATCACGGCGGCGGTCTCGGCGATATAGACGCTCGGATGAATGGTCGGCGTCTTGCTGCCGAGACGATAGATGGCCATGAGCTATTCCTGTTCCGGTACGGGTCGGCGGGTCACCACGACAGACATAGCAAGAGCGGGCCGGGTCGCTCAAACCTATTCGCCGGGGGTGGTTGTGTCCCGTCGCCCTGGCGCACGGCAGGGCCTTGCGCGGAGCTGTCCGCATTTTCCGTCGCCCAAATCCAGCCAAGCCTCTGCCATCAAGGCTCGGCCCTGCCTTGCGCCAGGGCGACGGCAAACAAGGGGTGCAACAGGGTGGACCGAATCCACCAAAGCGCCCTCGCCCCCGTCGTCCCCGCGAATCGTCCCCGGCGCGGATCACGGCATCTCCGTCGTTCGCCGCCTGCGCCAGGGCGCGGATCACCCGACATCACGCCAAAACTTTCCCCGTCGTCGCGTATGCGGACCTGGCGCGGATCACGACATCTGCGTCGTTCGGAGGCCCTGCCGTGCGCCAGGGCGACGGGAGAGGATGGTTGGGGTGAAAAGCGTGCGCTGCCCGCTACACCGCCGTCTGGTAGCGCTCCTTGATGACCCGGACCACCTCGTCGCCGGATTTGCACCACCAGTTGCGCTCGGAGAAGATTTCGACCTCCCGGTGCCCGGTGAAGCCCGCCGCCTCGACCCAGCGGCGGATCTTCGGGATATCGATGACCCCGTCGCCCATCATGCCCCGGTCGAGGCGAAGGTCGCAGGTATCCATCAGCCAGTCATTGATGTGAAACGCCGCGATCCGTTTGCCGGCGCGGGCGATCTCCTTTTCCAGCTCCGGGTCCCACCAGAGATGGTAGGTATCGACGGCGATCCCGAGTTCGGGGCCGTCGCCGAGCTGGTCGCACCAGTCGTTCGCCTGCTTCAAACTGGTCAGCACCGACCGGCTGGCGGCGATCATCGGGTGCAGCGGCTCCAGAGCCAGGGTGACACCGGCGGCCTTGGCCTCGGGCAGCAGGATGGAGAGGCCCTTCAGAACCTGTCCGTAGGCGCGGTCGAGATCCTTCGAGCCCTCCGGCAATCCGCCGGCGACGAAGACGATGGCCCGGGACTTGATCGCCGCCGCCTCCTCGATCGCCCGGCGGTTGTCGTCCAGCCTTGCCTGGAACTCCGCCGCGTCGGAGGTGCTGAGCAGGCCGCCGATACAGAGGCCGGAAACCTGCATGGCATTGTCCTCGAGCAGGCGCACCGCTTCGCCGACTCCGCCGCCTTCGGCCATCTTGTCGCGCCAGACCGCGATGCCGTGCACCCCCTGGCGGGCATAGCCCTCGACCGCCTCGCGCAGCGACCATTGTTCGCGGGTGGTGACCTGGTTGATCGAGAGCAGAGCTTCGTCCAGCATTTTCGTCCTCCGGATGCGCCGCGCCGGTGCCGGCGGTGTTTCGGTTTAGCGCCCAAGGTATCCGGTTGTTGAAAAAAATTGCAGCTTTCCTCTGGACGCGGCGATGGTTTAGGCCAATATTTCGACCATGATGAAACGGCAATCCAACGACTCGACTATGAAAATCGTTGAATCCAAGTTCGCCCTGGGTGCGATCGTGCGCCACCGGATCTATGATTTCCGGGGCGTGGTTTTCGACGTCGACCCGGAATTCGGCAATACCGAGGAATGGTATCAGTCGATCCCGGCGGAAAAGCGTCCCCGCCGTGATCAGCCATTCTATCATCTGTTCGCCGAGAACCCGGAAAGCTATTACGTCGCCTATGTCTCCGAGCAGAATCTGGTCGAGGACAGTGACAACGGACCGGTCGGCCATCCGCAGATCGGGGCGATGTTCTCCGGCCCCGAAGACGGCCGCTATATCTCCAAGAACATGGTGGCCTGACGCCCGCCTGTTCGGCCCTTTCCGGCACCCAACGCTTCTTCCCGCCGTCCCTCGGACGCGCGATCCGCTGGCTGATAAGGCCGTCGCGCGGCTTCTGCGCGCGCGCTGATCCGGTTACCATTGCCCAAAATCCCACCGTGATCGGACGAGAGGCAGGACGATGCATGATTTGGTGATCAAGGGTGCCCGGGTGATCGACGGGCTGGGCAATCCCGAACAGCGGGTCTCGGTCGGGGTGCGCGGCGGACGGATCGCCGAGATCGGTGATATTACCGAAAGCGCTGCCGAGACCGTGGAAGCCGACGGGCGGGTGCTGGCGCCCGGCGTGATCGATACCCACACCCATTACGACGCCCAGATGACCTGGGACTCGACCGCCTCGCCGTCGCCCTCGCTGGGGGTGACGACGGTGGTGATGGGCAATTGCGGCTTCGGCATCGCCCCCTGCCCGCCGCATCTGCGCGAGACGGTGGCCTCGAACCTCTCGGTCGTCGAGGGGATGGATCTGAACGCGCTGGTCACCGGCATCAACTGGGATTTCAAGACCTTTCCGGAATACATGGACTTTCTGCGCGCCAAGGGTGTCTATCCCAACACGGCGGTGCTGGCCGGTCACTCGGTGACCCGCACGGCGGTGATGGGCAAGGAAGCCTCCGAACGGGCTGAGCCGACGGATGCCGAGATGGCGGCGATGAAAAGCGCGGTCAAGGAAGCGCTGGACGCCGGCGCCATCGGTTTCGCCTCGTCCTTCTCACCCAACCACATGGGCTGGCAGGGCGTGCCGATGCCGTCCACCATCGCCAGCGATGACGAGGTGCGTGCGCTGGCCGGCCTGATGAAGGGGCGTGGCCACGGCGTCTTTCAGATCGCCTCCGGCGCGCGCGGCACGGTGGAGGTGATGGAAAGCATCGCCGAGGCGAGCGGCGGCTCGGTTTTCATGACCACGGCGCTGACCATGTACAACGAGGCGCTGCCGGGCCGGGCGCATGAGATCCTGGATGCCTGCGCCGCCGCCCGGACAAGGGGGCACGGGGTCTATGCCCAGGTCACCTGCCAGCCCTTCTCGATGGATTTCACCCCCGCCAATCCCTATCCGTTCTATAGCCATGACGCCTTTGCCGACATCAAGGCGGCGCCGCCCGAGGTCTTGGCCAAGGCCTATGCGGACCCGTCCTTCCGCGCGAAGTTCCGCGCCAATCTCGCGGCGCCAAAGCCCGGCGGGATCTTCTACGGCGACTGGAACAAGGTGGAGATCACCCTGCCCGCCGAGGCGCGGAACATGGCCCTGTCCGGCAAGACCGTCGCCCAGATCGCGGCGGATTCCGGAAGCGATCCGGTCGACGCCTATTGCGATCTCGCCCTGGACGAGAAGCTGGAGACCACCATCGTCGGCCGGTTCCTGAACGCCGCCGACGACGGCGTGGCCGGGATCCTCCGACACAAATCCGGTGTCGTGTCCCTCTCGGACGCCGGCGCCCATCTGATCTTCATGTGCGACGCCGGATTCGCGACCTATTTCCTCGGCCACTGGGTGCGCGAGCAGAAGGCCTTCGATCTGGTCGAAGGCATCCGGCGGCTTACCAGCCATCCGGCGGCGCTGTACGGGATCAAGGACCGGGGACGCATCGCCGTCGGCGCCCATGCGGACCTCTTGATGTTCGATCCCGACACCGTCGGCATGTCCGGCCCGACCCGGGTCAACGACCTGCCCGGCGGCGGTCTGCGCACGGTGCGCACGCCGACGGGGATCCACGGGGTCTGGGTCAACGGCACCAAGGTCTTCGGAGACGGCGGATATGCGGACCTGCCCAAGGGGCCGGGACAGGTTCTGGACAGCTTCGACGCGCCCGCCCTGGTATAGGACCGCCGTTCCCGGTCCCTGACTCCCGCCGCCCTGACCGGAACCGAGGACCTGCGTCTTTCGCCTCGGTCTCGCAAGCAGAGGCGGAGCCGCATCCACCGGCATGTGGGGCATCACTGGCGGGCTGATTGCAATGCCCATCAAGACCCTTCGAGACGCGGCCGAGAGCCCGCTCCTCAGGGTGCGAGAGGTGCTTTCTATTGGACCCCGTGTGGAGCTCATCCTGAGGAGCCGCAAAGCGGCGTCTCGAAGGATTTCGTTTGGCGTCTTAACCGCCCGCTAAAGGCGCCAGCCGCCTCTTTCTCCCGCCTCGCGCACCAGGGCGTCGAACAGGCGCTGCTGGACCGGGTCGGTTCCAGCGGTGACTTCGGGGTGCCATTGCACGCCGAGGCACCAGGGATGCGCGCGGTGCTCCACCGCCTCGACCAGGCCGTCCGGCGCCCGGGCGGTGACGGCCAGCGGTTCCGCCACCCGGCGCAGGGCCTGATGGTGGCCCGAGGTGCCGAGCGCGTTCTCGGGCCCGAGGACCCTTGCGATCCGGCTTTCGCGCTCGACGATCTCGGCCTCGTGCAGGGTCCAGTTGTCGCCCTCGCTGCGATGGATATCGCCGTTGCCGAGATCCGGCACATGCTCGACCAGGGAGCCGCCCAGCGCCACGTTAAGCAGCTGAAAGCCCCGGCAGATGCAGAGGATCGGCATGTCCGCCCGATCGATCGCCGCCCGGATACCGCCAAGCTCGGCCGCATCGCGCTCCCGGTCGAGCTTGGTGAGCGCCGGATGCGCCGCGTCCCCGCCGTAATGCTCGGGATGGATATCCGCTCCGCCGGAAAAGATGATCCCGTCGAGCCGGTCCAGCACGCCCGGGAACAGATCCTCGCCCGGCGGCAGGTAGAGTGGCACTCCGCCGGCGCGCCGCACCGAGAGCGCGTAATCCGCCGGCAGCACGTAGAATTCCGCGTAATGGGCGGTGTTCATGTCGTGCTCGAAGCGCCCGTAGGTGGTGATGCCGATCACCGGTTTCATGGCGGCCATCCTTCCGTCGGTCGGGTGCGGCATCAAATCACGGATTCTTCGCCAAGGGGGATGCTTTTTCGCTGCTTGCCGTGACATCCTCCGGCCAGGAACCCGGGACACGGGCACATGAACACCGAAAGGGAGGCAACCATGGCCGAGTACATTCCCCCAGCCCTCGACTGGGTGCGCGAACAGGTCGAGCTTTACGAGAGCAGCGGCGGCACCAAGGGCACGACGCTCCGCGATACCGGCCTTCCCTGTATCATCATCACCCATAAGGGCGGCAAGACCGGCGCGGTCCGCAAGATCCCGGTGATGACCGTGAAGGTGGGCAACAGCTACGTGCTGGTCGGCTCCTATGGCGGGCGGCCGAAGAACCCGGTCTGGGTCTACAACCTGCGCGCCCACCCGGATGTGGAGATACGCGACAGGACCGAGGTCATGAAGATGAAGGTCCGCGAGGTTCATGACGATCCCGAGCGCCAGCGCCTTTGGGACGCCGCCGCCAAGGCCTATCCGCCCTATATCGAGTACCAGGCCAAGACCGACCGCAAGATCCCGGTCTTTATCGCCGAACCGGCGTAACAGAGGACATTCCCCATGAAACTGAAAGGCGCGGTCGCGCTGGTGACCGGAGGAAACGGCGGGCTCGGGCAGCGGATCTGTCATGCCCTGGCGCGTGAAGGCGTGAACATCGCGGTGATGTATGCCCGGAGCCGGGACCAGGCCGAAGGCGTGGCGGAGACGTTGGCTTCGGAGCATGGGGTGGAGGCGGCGGCCTTCGCCTGCGACATCACTGATCAGGCGGCCGTCGAGGCGCTGATCGCCCAGGTGACGGCGCGGTTCGGGCGGCTGGACATCCTGGTGAACGATGCCGCCTATAACAAGGCGATCCCGTTCCAGGAACTGGACAACCTCACGATCGAGGAATGGGACAAGATCCTGGCGGTGAACCTGACCGGGCCGATGCGGCTGACCAAGGCGGTGGCGCCGGTGATGAAGGCCCAGGGCCAGGGACGGATCGTCAACATCTCCTCGGTAGCCGGACTGTCTCCCACGGGCTCGTCCATCGCCTACGCGGTCTCCAAGGCCGGGCTCAATCATCTGACGAAATGCATGGCGGTGGCGCTGGCGCCGGAGACTCTGGTCAATTGCGTGGCGCCGGGCCTGCTGGAAGGCACACGCGCGACGGCAAATCTCAGGAACGAGCAGATCGAGCGCGCCGCCGCCGGGGCGCTCCTGAAGAAGGCCGCCGACAAGGACGATTGCGCCGATATGGTGGTCACCATGTGCCGGACCGACACCATGACCGGTCAGACCGTGGTGATCGACGCCGGCCGGGTGTTTCATTGACCGGCGAAGACCGCGTCGTCTGGGGCATCGGGACCTCGCGCACGATCCGGGTCCACTGGGCGCTGATCGAACTCGGCCTCGCCTATCGCACCGAGGTGGTGCGCACCCGCACGCCGGATGTCGAGACGCCGGAATTCGTGGCGCTGAACCCGCGCGGCAAGATCCCGGTGCTGCGCGACGGGCCGGTGACCCTCGCCGAGAGCCCGGCCATCGTCACCTATCTCGGTGAGACCTACCGCGGCGGGGCGGTGGTGCTGGTGCCGGACGACCGGGCAGGCCGGGCGCGGTACCACGAATGGATGTCCTTCGTCTCCATGGAGCTGGACGCGACCAGCCTCTACGTGCTGCGCCGGCACCAGTCACTGACGCGGATTTACGGCGAGGCTCCGGTCGCCAACAAGGCCGCGGAAGAGTATTTCGCCCGCATGATCACCGCCGCCGCCAGGCTGGTCGACGACGGCAGGCCGTTCCTCTTGGGGGAAAGTTTCAGCGGCGCCGATATCCTGATGATGAGCACCCTCGACTGGGCGATCAAATACCACCAATCCCTGCCCGAGGTGTTTCAGGCCTATGTGGAACGCCTGTCGGAACGGCCGGGATGGCGCGCGGCGGCGGCGCATAACTGGCCCGCGTGAGCGTGCGTTGAGCCAGATGCGGTCCTTCGGCACGGCGGCCTTTTGCTCGGGCTCCGCTACAGAAAGACCGAGCGGAAGAGAATCCACGCGCCGAGGATCAGCAGCGCGATGAAGAAGATCTTGCGGAATCCGGCCTCGGGCAGCCGGTCCCGGATCCGCCGGCCGAGCACCATGCCGGCAATCGCCGGGGCGACCGCCGCCGCCGAGAGCAGGCCGAGATCGGTGGGCATGAAGCCGCGCCCGTTCAAGGAGAGACCGAGCGCCAGGGTCGCCGAGGTGAAGCAGATCCCCATCGCCTGAACCAGCCCGTCCTTGCCGAGGCCCAGCGCCTGGAGATAGAGCACGCCGGGCACCACGAAGGTTCCGGTAAAGCCGGTGGAAATCCCCGTCAGAAACCCGACCAGCGGCCCCATCCAGCTCTCGCGCCTGCCCGGCGGCGCGATCTGGGGCGTCGCGAGGCTGATCGCGGCATAGACGATCAGGATCCCGCCAAGGCAAGCCGACAGCAGCTTGGCGTCGCTGCGCATCATGATGCCGGTCGCAAACCAGGTGGTCCCGCACATCACCGCCAGCATCACCCAGATCCGCCGCAGGATCACCAGCAGCTGCCCGCCGGTGACGCCCTGCCAGAAATTGGTGACGAAGGACGGCACCAGCAGTAGCACCATCGCCTCCTTCAACCCGAACACCGCCGCGATCAGGGCGAGCGAAATCGTCGGCAGGCCGAGCCCGACCACCCCCTTCACCATGCCGGCAAGAAGGTACACGACAAGAACATAGGCGATGAGTTCAGGCGCGATGGTCATGGCGGGCTATGATAAATGTTCACCGTGTTTCGTCGTCCCCGCGCAGGCCGCACGGTTCGTTTGTTTGTTTTCCAGCCATATCCCCGACGAAGGTCGGGGCCGACGCCTGAAGCGGGTCATCGTGACGGATCGTGGATCACCAAGGGAGATCCGTGAAAGTGCTCGACCATCGGTCGCCTGCCGGCGCTTCAGGCGTCGGCCCCGGCCTGCGCCGGGGATTCAGAACCGGGAGGTGCGCCGCACCGGCCGTGTCCGGCATCATCGCCTCCATGTTGGTCTCGCCCCTCACATCCGGCGCCATAGTCTATACAATCACCCGCGGGAGGAAACGCCCGTGGGATCAGGGGGAGGATGATGAGCCCAATCGATTTGGCCTACGTGGCCCTGGCGGTGCGCGACCGGGACGCGGCGGCTGAGGTTCTGGGACAGGATCTCGGCTTGGCGCGCCTGCCGGTCGAAGGTCCGAGCGGCTCCCTGCCCGCCTACGGCGTTGGCGCCACGGCGCTTGTGCTGTTCGAGGCCGGCGATCCGTTCCTGACCAACGACCGCGCCGGCGTCGACCACATCGCCTTTGCCGCAAGTGATCCCCGCGCCGTTGCCGAGAGTTGCGGGTTCACTGGCGGTGTGAGCCTCGGCGCCGGCCTGGCGGGAGGCGAGCAGGCGGTCATCCCGCGCACCGCGACAGAAGGCGTCGCCATCCGCTTCACCTCGCCGCTGGGGCTGTCCGGCCCGGCCAACGATAAGGTCGAACGGATCGATCACCTCGGCATCGCCAGCGCCGACAACCGGGCCGCCGAGGCGGTCTTCGCCGCCCGCATCGGCCTGCCCGTGGAGAGCCGGCAGACGGATATGGAGGTCCGTATCGCCGTCGAAAGCTTCACCTCGGACAAATACGGCGTGATCTATCGGAACCGCCCGCCGGAGCCGGTCGGGGGCCTCAGGGTCTCGTTCCTCACCGCCGGGGACTGTGAGCTGGAATTTCTGCAGAATTTCGATCCCAATCACGGAGTCGAGATGCAACACGGCGCCGCCGGCACCACCAAGCAGGATCAGGGCGCGATCGCCGGCTATGTGGCGCGATACGGCGCCGGCTTGCACCATCTGGCGCTGAAGACACCGGATATCGACCGGGTTCTCTCGGATCTCGGCGGCAAGGGACGGCGGCTGATCGATACCAGGGGCCGCCCGGGCTCGCGCCGGGCGCTGATCGGCTTCGTGCATCCGGCGGCGCTCGGCGGTGTGCTGATGCATTTCGTGGAACGCGAGGAAATCACCGATGCTTAGACGGGACAGACAGGACGGGGTCGAGATCCTCACCATCGACCGGCAGAATTTCGGCAATTCCATCAGCAGCGGCCTGACGACCGAGCTTCTGGAGGCGCTGGACACGCTGGCGCGGGACACGTCCCTGCACGCCGTCGTCATCACCGGCGCCGGCGACAAGTTCTTCTGCACCGGCGGCGATGTGAAGGAGTACCGGACCATCGAGACGCCGGACGAACTCAATGCGCATTTTGAGCGCACCCGGCGCGCGATGGACCTGCTGGAGGCACTGCCGATGCCCGTCATTGCGGCGGTCAACGGCTATGCGCTGGGCGGCGGGGCGGAGATCCTGTTGTGCTGCGATCACCGGATCGCCGACGAGAGCGCTGAGATCGGCTGGCCCCAATCGCGCCTCGGCATCATCCCGGCCTGGAACGGCATCGACCGGCTGGTCCGCGATTGCGGGCCCAGGGTCGCCTCGCGGCTGATGACCACCGGCGTGCGGGTCCCGGCATCGGAAGCCTTGTCGCTCGGCATCGTCGACCAACTCGCCGCGCCGGGCGAGGCGCTGACCGATGCCCTTGCCCATGCGGACCTGTTGCGCGCGGCGGCGCCGATGGCGCTTCGTTTCACCAAGAAAGTCATCAAGGCGACAGGCACCGAAACCCCGCAGGCGGTCCGACAGTTGCAGCGCGACGGTTTCGCCGAGCTCTGGTTCAGCGCCGACCACAAGGAAGCCGAGGCTGCCTTCGCGGAAAAGCGGGCGCCGGTCTTCAAGGGACGATAAGCGATCAGGGAGATTCACATGAAGATCAGCGGCTGCGAGATCCGGCATTGCAATGCCGGCTGGCGGGATTTCAGCTTCCTGACGCTGACCACCGACGAGGGGATCAGCGGCATCGCCGAATACAACGAATGCTACGGCAGCCCCGGCCTGTCGGCGGTGATCCGGCGTCTAGTGGACCGGATCAAGGGCATGGATGCCCTCGCCCACGAACGGGTGCATCAGTTCCTCTACGCGGTTACCCGCCAGGCGCCCGGTGGTGTCAACCAGCAAGCCATCGCCACCATCGAAAACGCGCTTCTCGACATCAAGGGCAAGGCGCTGAAGGTGCCGGTCTACGACCTGCTGGGCGGCGCGATCCGCAGCGAAATTCCGGTCTATTGGAGCCATTGCGGCTCCTATCTTCTCGACCCGGCCATCGCCGAACTCTGTGGTCAGGAGCCGATCCGCTCTCCCGACGATCTGGTGAAGCTGGGCAAGCGGGTGCGCGACGGCGGTTTCCTGGGTTTCAAGACCAATATGATCACCTTCGACGATGCCGGCGCGATCATCCGCCATCAGCCCGGCTTCGCGCGCGGGCCCGGCTGGCCGGATCTCAACCTGCCAGGCCGTCTGGTCGGCGGCCTGCGCGACCAGCTTACCGCCATGGCCGAGGGCGCCGGGCCGGATGTCGGTATCCGCCTCGATCTCAACTTCAACTTCAAGCCCGAGGGGTTCCGCCAGATCACCACCGGGCTCGATGATCTCGGCCTCACCTGGATCGAGATCGATCTGTACGACCCGGTCGCGCTGGCCGGCATCCGTGAACGGGTGGCAACGCCGATCGCGTCCTGCGAGTCGCTGTTCGGGGTGCGCGAGTTCCGGCCCTTTTTCGAGAAGGCGGCGATGGATGTCGCGATCATCGACATTCCCTGGAACGGTGCCTGGCTCGGCATGAAGATCGCCGCCATGGCCGAGGCCTATGAGGTCAACTGCGCGCCGCACAATTTCTACGGCCATCTTTCGAGCCTGATGAGCGCGCATTTCTGCACCGCGCTGCCGAATTTCCGGGTCATGGAGATCGATATCGACGATGTGCCGTGGAAGGATGAGATCATCACCTGGAAGCCGGACATCAGGAACGGCTGTGTCCAGGCCCCGCCCGGCCCCGGCTGGGGCGCCGAGTTGAACCTGGACGTCATCGCCGCCCACCCACCGAAATTCGTGAAGGAAGACTGAGCCATGCGCCTCGAAAACAAGATCGCGATCGTCGTCGGCGGCGGCCAGAGCCCAGGCGAGACCATGGGCAACGGCCGGGCGACGGCGATGCTGTTCGCCCGCGAGGGCGCGAAGGTGCTGGTCGGCGACAACCGGCTGGACTCCGCCGAGGAAACCGTCGCGATCATCCGCAAGGAAGGCGGGACGGCGGAAGCCGCGCAGGTGGACATCACAGACGAGCCCTCGATCGAGGCGATGGTCAAACGCTGCCTCGATCTCTGGGGCCGGATCGACGTGCTGCATAACAATGTCGGCGTCTCCATCGCCGGCGGCGACGCGCAGATCACCGAGATCACCGGCGAGGCCTTCGACCGCGTCGTCGCCATCAACCTCAAGGGCATGGTCTTGACCTGCAAGCACGTCATACCGGTGATGCGGGAACAGAAATCCGGCTCGATCGTCAGCATCTCCTCGATCGCCGCCTGGAACGCCTATCCGCTGATCGGCTACAAGACCACCAAGCAGGCGGTGATCGCGATGACCGAGCAGATCGCCATCCAGAACGCCCCCTTCGGCGTCAGGGCCAACGTCATCCTGCCCGGGCTGATGGACACGCCCATGGCGGTGGATACACGGGTCCGCGCGCTCGGCAAGACCCGCGACGAGATCGTCTCCGGCCGCAACGCCCGGGTGCCGCTACGGGATCGCATGGGAACCGGCTGGGACGTTGCCCACGCGGCGCTGTTTCTTGCCTCCGACGAGGCCAACTTCATCACCGGCGCCGCCCTGCCCGTCGATGGCGGCGAAGCGCTGAACGTCGGCTAGGGCCATGTTCAAGCCTCTCGACGGTGTCCGGGTGATCGACTTGACCCAGGTCCTCGCCGGCCCTTACGCCACCTACCAGCTAGCTCTACTGGGCGCCGAAATCATCAAGGTCGAGCCGCCGGAACGGGGCGATTGGACACGGGAAGGCGGCGCGCCAGAAGGATTGGAAAATCAGAAACTTGGCACTAGTTTCTTAACTCAAAACGCGAACAAGAAATCGGTCACCCTGGATCTCAAGACCAAGGATGGCCTGGACGCGCTGTTGGCGCTGGTGAAGACCGCCGATGTGTTCGTCGAGAATTTCCGGCCCGGTACGGCGGCGCGGCTGGGGCTGTCCTATGAGGCGATCCGGGAGGCGCGGCCCGGTATCGTTTATTGCTCGATCTCCGCCTATGGTCAGGACGGCCCGATCGGCCACCGGCCGGCCTATGATCATGTGGTCCAGGGCATGTGCGGGATCATGCGCACCACCGGAACGCCGGAGACCGAACCGAACAAGGTCGGCGCGCCCTATGTCGATTACGCGACCGGCATGAACGCCGCCTTTGCGATCGTCTCGGGCGTGCTGGAGGCGCGGCGGACGAAGGAAAGCGTCCGGCTGGATGTGGCGATGCTCGACACCTCCCTGCTGCTGATGGCCTCGCTGGTGACGGACCATCTGAATACCGGCGCGACCTTCCAGGCCTCGGGCAACGAGGCCTGGAGCCGCAGTCCCTCCTCCGGCGCGTTCGAGACCACGGACGGCCTGCTGATGATCGCTGCCAATAACGAGCGCCAGTTCCGCGACCTCTGCCGCGCGATCGACCTGGCGCCGCTGCTGGAGGATTCGCGTTTCGACGACCCGATTGAACGCAAAAAAAACGTGCCCGAACTGCGGCGCCTGATCGCCGAGCGGATCGCCACCGAAAGCGCCGATCATTGGGAGCGGGTTCTCGACGCCGCCTTCGTTCCCGCCGCCCGGGTCCGGGCGCTGGAGGAAGTATTGGCGGAACCTCAGATCAAGGCGCGGGAGCTGACCCGCACCCTCGCTGTCCCGGGCGCCACCGCGCCGTTGCACATGCCGACCCTCGGCTTCAAGGCGAACGGCGCGGCGATCGGTCCGAGCGAGCCTCCCGCCCGGCTCGGCCAGCACACGGACGAAATCCTGCGCTCGCTCGCCAAACCGTCCGGCGATCGCTAGCGGGCGGTTGTAAAATCGGGTGTTAGTGAGCATCCTTCGAGACGCCGCTTCGCGGCTCCTCAGGATGAGCAACGATCTGACTATAAACGATATCATCCACTCACCCTGAGGAGCCGCGAAGCGGCGTCTCGAAGGGTCTTGTCTGGCATTTTCAATCACCTTCCAACGGCCGGTACCTTGAGCGGAACAGACACGCTGAACTTGAGTGTTCATCATATCGGCGGCCGGGCGGGCACGCGGTGCTACCCGATCCTGCCCTTTTTCGAGCGCGACGTGGTGAACGTGCTGTACGAGGCCGACACATCCAGCCTGGCCGGCATCCGGGCGGCGACCGACCCGCTGCCGTCCAAGACCATCATCCTCGGCGATTGCCTGAGCGGTGAGGCCGGGCCCCGTGCCTTCCATCTCTACAGCAACCGGTACTTGAGCTCGCTTTATCCCCTGCTGCCGGGGCATGCCGGCACCTACGCCTTCGATGCCCAGTTCGGCTGGGACGACGACCCGGGCGGGCGAAGCCTGGTCGAGACCCTGACATTGGACACGGTCACATTGGATCAGGTCATCGCCCGCGAGGCCGGCGCCGTGCCGCCGCCCAACTTCCTCTCCCTCGACACCCAGGGAAGCGAGCTTGAGATCCTGCAGGGCGGCGCGGCCTGTATCGACGAGCACGTGGTGGCGGTCATGACCGAGGTCGAGTTCGTCCCGCTCTACCAGGGCCAGCCGCTGTTCGGAGACATTGCCGCCTGGCTCGCGGAACGGGGGTTCGAGCTTGCCTCGCTGGAGATTTTCCCCACCAGCGGCGCCAGCGATACATCCGGCCGCACGCCCATTGGCCTGCGCGGCAAAGGCTATCCCCTGGGTGGCGAGGCGCTGTTCCTGCGGCGCCCCGAAACCCTGACCGGCAAACCGAACGAGGCGGCGCTGCTGCTGAAGCTGGCCTTTGTCGCCTTCGTCTTCGGCTATTTCGATCTGACCCATCGAATTGTCGCGGCTCTGCCGTCCGATGCCGGGCCGCTGCTGGCCGGCGCGAAGCAACACAACCTCGCCTATCTTCTATTCTTGCAGAATTATGCCGAGATTCTGGCTTCCTACCCGCCGGTCTATCCGGTCGGATACTCGGACGTCTTCCCGCCCTCGGCCAGCGCCAAGCGCTTCATCACCGGCATGGCCTCGGTCAATCACGAGCGAATTCTGGCCAAATGGCTGGGCGAGCGCGATCATGACGCCGCGATCGCGGAGCTGTCCATGCTCCTGCCCGAGGACTTCATCGGGGTCGAGGCGCTGGCCAACCAATTCCACCTGACGGAGCAGGCCGAGGCCTTGCGCGACAACCGCCTCGCCCAGATCGACGGCCTGCTCAAATGGCTGCGCATGGAGCGCTCGGCCCCACCTTCGGGAGATAACCCATGACCGCGCCAACCGTTGCCGGACCGATCCCCAACGAGCCCAAGACCGTCGCCAGCGAGCTTGTCGGCGAGGTCTTCACCAATGCCCTGCCCTCGGAAGACCCGATCCTCTACGGCCGCGCCGATATCGAGCCCAAGGGCGGCTTCGAGGCGAGGAGCGCCCAGACCTTCCGCCTCACCTACACGGTCGGGCGGCACGGCATGGACGATACCGGCTCGCTTCGGGTGGTGATCCGCTCGGTCGGTGATTGGGGACGCTTTCAGACAACGGACCCGAAGGCGCCGAATTACGTCACCGCGCGTGCCAGCAACGGCGCCGGCCTGAGCGTGACCTATGCCCCGCGCGGCGGCCAGCGGCCCCGCAACAAGGCGCTGACCGTCATGGTCACGCGCGGCTGCCTGCGCGAGGGCGACACCATCACGGTGGTCTTCGGCGATACCTCCGTAGGCTCCCCCGGCACCTTCGTGCAGACATTCTGCGAGGCCGGGTTCGAGTTCAAGGTGCTGGCCGATGTCTGCGCCACCGGCCATTACGTGCCGATCCAGAGCAGCCCGTCGATCTCGGTCATTCCCGGCCCGCCCGCCGTCTGGCGCGCGGTACTGCCGACATTGCGGCGGCCGCACGAGAGCTTCCAGCTCGGCATCAAGGCGGAAGACGCCTGGGGCAACCCCACCGACCAGGCTTCGGCAAAGCTGCGCCTGCGCGCGAGCCTGCCGGTCGAGAATCTGCCGGAGCATGTGGATTATCTCGAAGGCAGCCGCGCCATGACATTCGAGGGTCTCAAGGTCGCGGCGCCGGGCACGCTGCAAATCACGGTCGAGGACGACAGCGGCAAGACTCTCGCCAAGACCAACCCGCTGATCATTCGCGACGGCGAGACCGGCGGCTATTGGGCGGACCTGCATGGCCAGAGCGGCGAGTCCATCGGGATCGGCGCCAGCCGCGACTATTTCAACTTCGCGCGCAACATGTCCTTCCTCGACGCGTCGAGCCACCAGGCCAACGATTTTCAGGTCAACAACGCCTTCTGGGCCTATGTCAACGAGCTGACCGCCGAGTTTCACCAGGACCACCGGTTCGTCACCTTCCCCGGCTATGAGTGGTCCGGAAACACGGCGGTGGGCGGCGACCGCAACGTTTTCTTCCGCAACGAGGGCCGTCAGATCCGCCGCTCCAGTCACGCGCTGCTGCCGGACCGCTCAGACATTCACACCGACGCGCCGAATGCCGCCAGGCTGTTCGAGGCACTGGCGGACGAGGATGTGGTGATCTTCGCCCATGTCGGCGGCCGCTATGCCGATATCGGCTTTGCCCATGACGGACGGCTGGAGCGCTCGATGGAGCTGCACTCCGCATGGGGCACGTTCGAGTGGCTGATCGAGGATTGCTTCGATCTCGGCCACCGGGTCGGCGTGGTCTGTAACAGTGACGGGCACAAGGGCAGACCCGGCGCCAGCTATCCAGGTGCGTCGCAGTTCGGCGCCTATGGCGGGCTGACCTGCTTTTACGCCAGGGAACTCACCCGCGACGGGATCTTCGACGCGCTGCGCCGCCGCCACCATTTCGGCACTACCGGAAACCGCCTGCATCTCGAGGTCCATGCCGCATTCGCCGGCGGGGCGGATCTGTTCGACCAGGACCCGGCCCTGTTCGAGACCAGCTCGACGCGGGTCAGTGAAGTCATGATGGGCGATATCGCCCGCACCAGCGACAAGGCGGTCACGCTCAAGGTCCAGGCCCACTCGGCCAGCCCGATCGAGCGGATCGAGATCCGCAACGGAAAAGAGGTTCTCCAGACCCTGCGCGGGCATACCGGCGGCGATCTCGGCGCGCGGATCCGCGTGCTTTGGAGCGGCGCCGAATACCGGGGCCGGGGCCGCGAGACCAACTGGATCGGCACCGCGCGCTTTGCCGGCGCCAGGATCAAGGCCATGTCCAAGGTCAATGCCTGGAACCACGAGCGCAAGCTGGAGCAGACCGGCGCGGACACCATCGCCTTCGATGCCATCACTACCGGCAATTTCGGCGGCTTCGATGTCTGGCTGGAC
This sequence comes from Alphaproteobacteria bacterium, assembly GCA_038146985.1. Classification (GTDB taxonomy): domain Bacteria; phylum Pseudomonadota; class Alphaproteobacteria; order Thalassobaculales; family Thalassobaculaceae; genus JADHLJ01. Next base: position 125,935 of record JAYQSQ010000001.1, on the reverse strand, counting down.
GAGACCGCAAACGCGCGCCTGGAGATCGAAAGCAATCTGGTGAACGCGGCCATGCCGCTGGCGGATATCGTCCTTGAGGACACGATCTTCGACGCCGGCGCGCTGCGCCGCCAGATCCGTGCCTTCCGACTGCCGGAGGTGCTGGAGAGCCGCGAGATGTCGGTCTCGGTCCCGGTGGATCTGAAGCCCGGCGCCGACAACCCGCTCTGGGTATGCGTCACCACCGAGGACGGATTCCAGGCCTGGAGCAGCCCGATCTACGTGATCGAATAGCCTCCGGGGACCGTGCGGCGGCCCCGCCAAAAGACTGGACGAACCGATCGAGCGCAAGCTAATACATCGGCCAGGCAGCGCCGCCGCACCCGTCGCAGGGGTGAGTTCCGATCCCGCAAACGGAAAAGAGTGAGTTCGTGAAAAAGGTCGCGCTAATCACCGGTGTCACGGGCCAAGACGGCGCCTATCTGTCCGAGTTGTTGCTGAGCAAGGGGTACGAGGTTCACGGGATCAAGCGCCGGTCGTCGACCTTCAACACCGAGCGGGTCGATCACCTCTATCAGGACCCGCATGAACCCGACGTGAACTTCTTTCTGCATTTCGGCGATCTGACGGATTCCTCCAACCTCACCCGGATCATCCAGTCGGTCCAGCCGGACGAGATCTACAATCTCGCCGCCCAAAGTCACGTCCAGGTCAGTTTCGAGACCGCCGAATACACGGCCATGGCGGATGGGATCGGCACCCTGCGCCTTCTGGAGGCCATCCGGACCCTCGGCAGGGTCGAGCAGGTCCGCTTCTACCAGGCCTCGACCTCGGAGATGTTCGGCGGCGTGCGGTCCGAGCCGTCATCCGAGACCACGCCGTTCTATCCCCGCTCGCCCTATGCCGCGGCGAAGCTCTACGCCCATTGGGTGACGGTGAACTATCGCGAAGCCTACGGGATGCACGCCTCGAACGGCATTCTGTTCAATCACGAGAGCCCGCGGCGCGGCGAGACCTTCGTAACACGGAAGATCACCCGCGCGGTCGCGGCGATAAAGCTCGGGCGGCTCGACAAGTTCTATCTCGGCAATCTCGACGCGAAGCGGGATTGGGGCCATGCCCGCGACTATGTCCAGGGCATGTGGCTGATGCTCCAGCAGGAAACGCCCGGCGATTACGTGCTCGCGACCGGGGAGGCCCACTCGGTCCGCGAGTTCGCCGAGAAAGCCTTCGCCTGTGTCGGCATCGGCATCGAATGGCGCGGCCAGGGCGTCGAGGAACGCGGCATCGACACCGCGACCGGACGAACCCTCGTGGAGATCGACAAACGCTATTTCCGCCCGACGGAGGTGGATTTTCTGCTGGGGGACGCGTCCAAGGCGCGCGAGACCCTGGGCTGGCGGCACCTCACCGGTTTCGACGATCTGGTCGCGGAGATGGTCGAGGCGGATCTGACCGCGGCCCGGAACCACGCGGCCGGCTTCGGACGGGGTGATTGACATGACGGACACGCGCTTCTCCCTGCAGGGACGGCGAATCTGGGTCGCCGGTCACAGGGGAATGGTGGGTTCCGCGATCGCAAGGCGGCTCCGCACGGCGGGGTCGGAGGTTCTGACGGTGGAGCGCGACCGCGTGGACCTGACCCGCCAGGACCAGGTCGACGGCTGGCTGGACGCGCATCGCCCGGAAGCCGTCGTGGTCGCGGCCGGCAAGGTCGGCGGCATCGAGGCCAATCGGTCCCAGCCGGTGGATTTCCTGCTGAACAACCTGCAGATCCAGAACAACGTCATTCGCGGCGCGCATACCGTCAATGTCCGCAAGCTGCTGTTCCTGGGCTCCTCGTGCATCTACCCGAGAGAGGCGCCGCAGCCGATCCCCGAAAGCGCCTTTCTGACCGGCCCGCTGGAGCCGACCAACGAGTGGTACGCGGTCGCCAAGATCGCCGGAATAAAGCTCTGCCAAGCGTTTCGCCGTCAGTACGGCGCCGACTTCATCTCGCTGATGCCGACCAATCTGTACGGCCCGGGCGACAACTATCACCCCACCGACAGCCATGTCCCCGCCGCGCTGATCCGGCGTTTCCACGAAGCCAAGTTGCGCGGCGATCCGACGGTGACGGTCTGGGGCACAGGCACCCCGCTGAGAGAGTTCCTCTACGTGGACGACCTTGCCGACGCCTGCGCCTTCGCGCTCGAACACTATTCGGATGAGCCCTTCCTCAATGTCGGAACCCAGCAGGAAGTGAGCATTGCCGCGTTTGCCAGGGCCGTGATGGCGGTCGTCGGCTATCGCGGCGAAATCGTCTTCGACACCTCCAAACCCGACGGCATGCCGAGAAAGCTGCTCGACGTTTCCGCCCTGGCGGCGATCGGGTGGAAGGCGACGACCGGCCTGGAAGACGGGCTGGCGCTTGCCTATGCGGATTACCTGGCGGGCGGCGGGCGCCACCAGGACGTGGCGTAAACAAGCCGGTTTGTGGTCATCGTCCCGGCCGGCCGCGTCACCTCAGAACTTCGCGGCCCGGATGGCCTCCTCGCTCATCGCGCTCTGACGCAGAAACTGGGCGAGGATATGCATTAGCGACTGATGACAGTCCTCGACGATCCCGTAATTGTCGGCACTGACATGCAGGTTGATATCGGCGCGCTTCGCCGCGCCGCCACCGTCAAATCCGGTGAGCGCGATGGTGGTCATCCCGATGGTCTTCGCGGCATCCATGGCGCGCAGGATGTTGGGAGAGTTTCCGGACGAACTGATCGTGACGAGAACATCGCCCTTGTCCGCGAGCGACTCCAATTGAAAGGAGAACACCTCCTCGAAGGAGATATCGTTCGCGATCGCCATGATGGTCTCGATGCTGGTGCTGAGACTGTGAAACCTGGGGCGCAGGCCCGTGCCGGTGCGAATCCCCTTGTTGAAGTCGCAGATCATGTGATTGGAGACCGCCGTCGAGCCGCCATTGCCGCATACGAAAGCCGACCGCCTGCTTTCCACCGCCTCCGAGAGTACCTGGAAGGCGCGTTCCAATTCCGTCTCCGCCACCGACGACATGGCGCCGGCCCGCCTGGCCTCGTAGTTGCGGAAATAGTCGACGCCATTGCCGAACTTAATTTTTCCGAGACTGCTCCCGTCGGACGCGACTTTGTTCATCGAAAAGGTTCCATGGCTCGGATTGCGCGAGGCGGCGGGTTTCTTTGCCGCACGCCGGACCATACTCCATTTTCCGGCCGTCCATAACCGGAACCGCGCGCAGCGTCCTAGGACAGCCCGGACAACAGCCCGGCCACCCGGTGCTGATCCCCTTGGTCAAGATCATGGAAGAACGGCAGGCCGAGAACGCGCGCATTCAGGGTCCGTGCATTCGCGAAATCGCCAGTGGCACGATCCTCCCTGTCCAGAACACCTTTCTTCCACCAACGCCGGGTCTCGATGCCCTGAGCGGCGAGATGCCGCGCGGCGGTCTCGGCGTCGAGTCTGTGCAGCGCGATGTTCGCGGTGGAGCCGACCCATGACACCCCGAAACCGCTCTGGAAGCGGCCGGTCTCGGTCAATCGGGCATCACCCGCGTATCGCCGGGCCACTTCCATCATTTTCCGGCGGCGTTCGGACCAGCGCGCCAGTGCCGCCAGGCCAACGGCGGCGGCATATTCGCTGAGCTTGGCGTTGACGGCAAAGCCCGAGACCGGTCCCGCCGCCGGCAGCCCGAAATTCGTGCGTCTGCGCAGCCGCTCGGCGAAATCGGCATCGGGGGCGATGACACAGCCACCCTCGCCCACGCCGAAAACCTTGGTCGCATGCAGGCTGACCACCGTCGGCAGCGAAGACGCTTTGGCCGTGTCGAAACCGGCGGCCGAGTCCAGAACCACCGGCACGCCCCGCCGGTCCCGCCAGGCCCCCCACGCGGCGGTATCCACCGGCGCGCCGAAGGCGGATACCGGCATCACGACCCCGATTTCTCCGGGACGGCGATCCAGGATCTCGTCCACCGCAGCCGGGCTCAGCATCCAGGTTTCAGGATCGATATCGGCGAGGACAACCTCAAATCCGGCCGCCTCCGCCGCCCGCGCCGTGGCGGCAAAAGTCCAGGCCGGCAGAACACAGAGGCGGCGCCCGGGCAGCGCGGCTTCCGCGAGCGCCACCGCCAGCCCGAGGGTCGCGTTGCAGGTCGAGACAACCGTACCCGCCAAGGCTTCGAAATGAGCTTCAAGCGCGTCCTCAAACCGCCGGACGATGCCGCCGAAATTCGCGTATCGGCGGGTCGCGTCGATCTCTTCGAGATACGGCGCGAGTTCCCGCGCGGAAGGGAGCCGCGGGAGCATTACCGGAATCTCGGGCCGAACGCTCATCGTCGGCATCCGTGGCAGTTTGCGTTTCAGCGCGTGCCCGGAACGCCCCCGTCATACTCACCTGGGGCTCGGGCCTTGGACGAAAACAGATACGGCCGGCCGATGATGGGCGCGCTCAATCGCCGTTCTTGGCGATCGCCGCGCGGACCCGCTTTTCGACCCGGGCGGGAACGAATTGCTTGATGTCGCCACCAAGGATGGCGATCTCCTTAACCAGACGGGAGGCGATGAACTGGTGCCGCTCGGAAGCCATCAGGAAAATCGTCTCGACTTCCGGGTTCAACCGCGCGTTCATGCCGACCATCTGGAACTCATAGTCGAAGTCGGACACCGCGCGCAGGCCGCGAATGATGAACCGCGCGTTGTTCTCCTCGGCGAAGTGCATCAGCAGATTGCCGAAGGACGTGACCACGATCTCGCATTCATGGCCGGTACGCCGGTTGTCGTCATGGATCGCTTCGAGTTCGTCGCGCACCATCTCGGTCCGCTCGTCCAGACTGAACATCGGCCCCTTGCCGGGGTTGCGGGCGGCGCCGACGATCAACCGGTCCATCATCTTGCTGGCCCGCCGGATGATGTCGATATGGCCGTTCGTGATCGGGTCGAACGTGCCGGGATAGACACCGATACGCATGTCAGCCTCCGAATATTCCGGTGATATTGCTATTTCGTAACGGGCAAGAGATCAAGACTCAGGCTCGGCGTCATCAGCTCCCGGGTTTCCGCCATCCGGATGCGGCGCATCGCCGTCACCGTCGCCATCCTCTCCGTCTTCGTCATTGCCGGAGTCTTCGCCGATCAGGCTGACCGAGACGACTTCCTCGTCGTCATTGACCCGGAACACCCAGACCCCCTGGGTGCGCCGTCCCTTGATGCCGATCTCGTCGACCGCACAGCGGATCAGCTGTCCGGCATCGGTGACCAGCATGATCTGATCGGAATGGTTGACCGGGAAGGCGGACACGACATCGCCGACCTTGTCGGTCATGTCCATGTTCCAGATCCCCTGCCCGCCGCGATTGGTGATCCGGTATTCGTGGGCCGAGGTCCGCTTGCCGATCCCGGTGGAGGTCACGGTCAGGATGAACTCCTCCTCGGCGCCCAGCATCGCGAGACGCTCTTCGCTCAGCAGGACTTCAGGCGGTTCATGCGCCTCCGCCCCACCGTTGCCGTTGCCGTTGCCGTCGCTGTCTCCGGCCAGGCGCCGCAGATGCGCGGTCTGCCGCAGATACACGTCACGCTCCTGCAGATCGCTGCCGGGCACGTCCTGGTAGTCGACGTGGCGCAGGATCGACATCGAGACCACCACGTCGTCCTTGGCGAGCTTGATGCCGCGCACGCCCATGGAGCCGCGGCTCTGGAACACGCGCACGTCCGAGGTCTGGAAACGGATCGCCTTGCCCTTGCGGGTGGCGAGCAGAACGTCGCTGTCCTCGGTGCAGGGCTGCACGCTGATCAGCTGGTCGCCGTCGTCCAGCTTCATGGCGATCTTGCCGTTGCGGCGGATCTCGGTGAAGTCGGAGAGCGCGTTGCGCCGCACGGTACCGGCCGAGGTCGCGAACATCACATGCAGATCGCCCCAGGCCTCCTCGTCCGCCGGCATCGGCATGACCGTCTGAATCCACTCCCCCTCTTCCAGCGGCAGCAGATTGACCATCGCCTTGCCGCGCGCCTGCGGGGTCGCCAGCGGCAGGCGGTAGACCTTCATCTGGTAGACCATGCCGCGCGAGGTGAAGAACAGGATCGGAGTGTGGGTATTGGCCACGAACAGCCGGTTGACCACGTCTTCCTCACGGGTCGCCATGCCGGCACGTCCCTTGCCGCCGCGCCGCTGGGCCCGGTAGGCCGACAGCGGCACCCGCTTGATGTAGCCGTTGAGGCTGACGGTGACGACCATGTCCTCGCGCTGGATCAGGTCCTCGATGTCATGCTCGAACTCGTTCTCCTCGAGCACGGTGCGGCGCGGGTCCGAGAAGGTCTCCTTGGCGGCGACGAGTTCCTCGCGCATCACGCCGAGAAGCCGGACGCGGGACTGCAGGATCTCCAGATAATCGCCGATCTTTTCGGCCAGTTCCTGGGTCTCCTCGACCAGCTTGGAGCGTTCCATGCCGGTCAGGCGCTGCAGCCGTAGCTCCAGGATCGCCCGCGCCTGGGCATCTGACAGACGGTAGCGCCCGTCGACCACCACGTGGCCCGGATCGTCGATGATGGCGATGAAATCGGCGACTTCGGCGGCCGGCCAGTCGCGCGCCGTCATCTCGCGCCGCGCCTCTGCCGCATCGGCGGCGGCCCGGATCAGGGCAATCATCTCGTCGATATTGTTCAGCGCCACCAGCAAGCCGGCCAGAACATGGGCTCGCTCCCGCGCCCGGCGCAGCAGATAGGCGGTGCGCCGGGTGATCACCTGCTCGCGGAAGGCGACGAAGGCGCCGATGATGTCGCGCAGGTTGAGCTGCTCCGGGCGACCCTGGTTCAGCGCCAGCATGTTGACGCCGAAGGAGGTCTGCATCGCGGTGAAGCGGTAGAGCTGGTTCAGCACCACTTCCGGCACCGCGTCGCGCTTCAGCTCGATCACCACGCGCACGCCGTCACGGTCGCTCTCATCCCTCAAGTCGGCGATGCCGTCGACGGTCTTCTCGCGGACGATCTCGCCGATCCGCTCCATCATCCGGGCCTTGTTCACCTGGTAGGGGATCTCGGAGACGATGATGGCGAAGCGGTCCTTGCGGATCTCCTGGATCTCCGCCTTGGCCCGCATCACGATGGAGCCGCGCCCGGTGTGATAGGCCTCGCGGATGCCGGCGCGGCCGAGGATGGTGCCGCCGGTCGGGAAATCCGGCCCCGGCACGAACTCCATCAGTTCGTCGATGGTGATCCCGGGATTGTCGATATAGGCAAGGCAGGCATCCACCACCTCGCCCAGATTGTGCGGCGGGATGTTGGTCGCCATGCCGACCGCGATGCCGCCTGCGCCGTTGACCAGCAGGTTCGGAAACTCCGCCGGCAGCACCGAGGGCTCGGTAGTGCTTTCATCGTAGTTCGGGACGAAATCGACGGTGTCCTTGTCGATGTCCCGCAGCAGCCCCTCGGCGGATTTGGCCAGCCGGGCCTCGGTGTAACGGTGGGCCGCCGGCGGATCGCCGTCCATGGAGCCGAAATTGCCTTGGCCGTCGATCAGCGGCAGGCGCATGGAGAAATCCTGCGCCATGCGGACCATGGTGTCGTAGATCGCGCTGTCGCCATGCGGATGGTATTGGCCCATCACGTCGCCGACGATGCGCGCCGATTTGCGGTACGGCCGGGTCCAGTCGTAGCCGCCGTCTTTCATCGCGTAGAGAATACGGCGGTGCACTGGCTTGAGCCCGTCGCGCACATCCGGCAGCGCTCGGGAGACGATCACGCTCATGGCGTAATCGAGATAGGAGCGCTTCATTTCATCTTCGATGGAAACGGGCGCGATGTCAGGGAGATGCTGGTCCGAATCGGTCACGATACAGCCGGTCGAGTTGCACAGGGTCTAGCGTCTGCGGAGCCCGGGACGCGCCAAGCCGGAACGGCCCGGCGCCTCTCGCGATTCGCCTTCAAAAGGTAACATATTTCGCATTTGCGAACAATGGCGCGAGACAATATGGGCGGGAATAAAAGGCTTATTTTTCAAACGCTTCCAACGTGGTTGAGAATATGAGTCCGGGTTTCACCGACGCCCCCGTCCCGGATCGCGAAATCGCGGGCCGGCGGTCCGCTCAAACCGTCGCGCCGACGCCCTTTTCGGCCCAGGGAAGAACGTCCGCCAGGGCCCGTGCCGCCATCGCCTGCTTGCGGTCCCGGCCCTTCAGGCGACGGCGCTTGCCGTTGGCGGTGAGGTGCGGCTCCAGCGGCGGGAACAGGCCGAAATTGATGTTCATCGGCTGGAAACTGCGGGTATCGGCACCGCCGGTGATGTGCGACAGCAGGGCTCCGAGCGCGGTGGTGACGGGCGGGGTCTCGGCCTCCCCGCCCTGTCTCTCCGCCGCCGCCATGCGGCCTGCCAGCAACCCGATCGCCGCGCTCTCCAGATAGCCTTCGACGCCGGTGATCTGTCCGGCAAAGCGCAGCCTGGGTTCCGCCTTCAGGCGCAGGCGGTCGTCCAGCAGCAGCGGCGCGTTGATGAAGGTGTTGCGGTGCAGGCCGCCGAGCCGGGCGAATTCTGCATTCTGCAGGCCGGGGATCATCCGCAGCACCTGGGTCTGGGCGCCGTGCCGCATCTTAGTCTGGAATCCGACGATGTTGTAGAGCGTCGCCAGCGCATTGTCCTGGCGCAGCTGAACGACGGCGTGCGGGCGCGTGCCGGTCCGGGGGTCGGTCAGCCCGACCGGCTTCATCGGACCGAACCTGAGGGTCTCGGGGCCGCGCGCCGCCATCACCTCGATCGGCATGCAGCCGTCGAAATACGGCGTATCCTTTTCCCAGTCGCGGAACTCCGTCGTCTCGGCCGCCAGCAAAGCCTCGATGAAGGCCCCGTAGCCGGCTTCGTCCAGGGGGCAGTTGATGTAGTCGGCACCGTCCCCCTTGTCGTAACGCGACTGGAACCAGGCGATGGAGAAATCGATGCTGTCCTTGTGGACGATCGGCGCCAGCGCGTCGAAGAAGGCCAGCGCGTCCTCGCCGGTCAGTTCCCGGATCGCCTCGGCCAGGGCCGGCGAGGTCAGCGGGCCGGTAGCCACGATGACGCTGGTCCAGTCCGCCGGCGGCAGGCCGGCGACCTCGCCCCGGTCCAGGGTGATCAGCGGTTCCGCCTCGATCGCCCTCTGCACGGCGCCGGAAAAGGCGTGCCGGTCGACGGCCAGGGCCGAGCCCGCCGGGACCTTCGCGCCGTCCGCCGAGGCCATGATCAGCGAGCCGCAGCGCCGCATCTCCTCGTGCAGGACGCCGACCGCGTTGTTCTCGTGATCGTCCGAGCGGAACGAGTTGGAACAGACCAGTTCGGCCAGCCCCTCGGTCTGGTGCGCCTCGGTCATCCGGACCGGCCGCATCTCGTGCAGGATCACCGGCACGCCGGCGCGCGCGGCCTGCCACGCGGCTTCCGAACCGGCGAGGCCGCCGCCGATGACGTGAACCGGGGCGATGTCGGACATGCGCTAAACGCTCCAAACGGGTTGCCGGACAGTGCATACTCCTGGTACGCGTGACCTTCAACGATTGGCGTCCACAATCCGACGCGGCGCGGCGCAGCATAACGGGACAAAAATGGCGGGCGGTCCGGAAGAAGATACCATACCCGGAAAGGGTGCGCTGGCGCCGCGCAAGAAGGTCAACTACCTGGACAGCTATTCGGATCAGAAGCTGGACGCGGGCAACCCCGCGTTGTTCATGAAACGCATGCTCGCGTTCTGCAAGTCGAACGAGAATGCGGCGCGGGCCCTCTTGGCCGGAAATCTCCAGCTACTCGGCTTCGAGCATGTGCGCGACAGCTTCGGCGAGAAATGGCCGCAGGTGAAGGCGCGGATACACCTGCTGACCGAGATGGTGATCAAGAAGCACATCTCGCGCGAAGACGTCTATGTCCTGGCCAATGACGAGCAGTTCATCGTGCTGTTCGCGAAATCCGACAAGGCGATGGCCGAGCGCCGGGCCAAGCGCATCTCGGAAGAGGTGAACCAGCGCCTGTACGGCTTCAACGACGGCACCGAGGCCCTGAGCACGAAGGCCATCGTTCTCGAGGTGCCGGCGGCCGAGCCGGAGAAGCTGGCGTCGGTCAACGAGCTTGCCCAATCGGTCGAGGAGGCGCGGGCCGAAAAAGAGGCCGAGGAATGCCGGGCCTTCGAGGAGGCCAAGGAGGAGATGCGGCTGACCTTCTGGCCGGTCGCCAATATCCGCAAGCGTCTGGTCTCGATGTACCAGGCGAATGTCGTGGTGCCCGACGGCCAGATGCCGGACCTGGAAAGCGAGTCCGGCGCCCTGGAGGCGGCGCTCGATACCTTCGCGCTGGGGGCGGCGGTGCCGGTGCTGGTCGAGGCGTTGGAGCGCAAGCGGCGCGCCTTCCTGATCGTGCCGGTGCATCTCGAAACCCTGGACGTGAAGCGGTTCCGCGAGGCCTATATCGATCAGTGCCGGGAACTGCCTCAGGTTTCCTCCAAGCGCCTGCTGCTGATGATCGACGGCATCCCCGACGACGTACCGCAATCCAAGCTGCACCGGGTGCTGGCCTATGTCGCGCCCTTCGTGGCCGGTTTCGTCGGGCGTTTCCATGTCGGCTTCGATCGCGGCGACAAGCTCGGCGGGGTTTCCCTGGTCGGCATGGCGGCGAACGGCGCGTCCCTCACCGCGCCGACGGAACAGGACGGCCAGGCGCTGAGCGGATTCGTCAAGCGGAACCGGGTCGGCCGGTCGCGGGGCTTCTACACCGACGCGGCCAATTTCGACGCCGCGAGCCTCGCCCGCAAGGCCGGTTTCGACTATGTCCAGGGGGCCGCCGTCGCGCCCGCCATGAGCCAGTTCGGCGCGGTCTTCTCGATCACCTGACGGCGGGCGTTATCGTCCGGTTCGGCGGGCCAGCGCGCCGGCCACGCGGTCGATGACCGGCGGCCAGGCACGGGACGCGTCCTGGCGGAACAGCCGGACGCTCGGGTACCAGATGCAGTCCTCCCGCCCGGTCAGCCACCGCCAGTCCGGAACCTGGGGTAGCAGCAGCCAGGTCTCCACCCCCAGCGTGCCGGCCAGATGGGCCTGGGCGGTATCCACGGTGATCAGCAGGTCCAGCCCCCGAACCAGGGCGGCGGCCTCCAGGAAATCGGCGGTTTCCGGATGCCGGATCAAGTGCTCGCCGAAGCCGCAGGTATCGATCTGCCGGCGGGCCTCGCCGTGCTGTACCACGTGCAGGCGGATATCGCCGCGTCCGGCGAGCGGCGCCAGCAGGGCCAGCGGGATCGAGCGTTCCGCGTCCCGCCGGTGCTTCGGATTGCCGGCCCAGACCAGCCCCACATCCAGGACACCGCGGGCCTTGCCGGTGATCCGGGGGTCCGGCAGATCCCGGAATGAGAGCGGCGGCGGAACCCGCTCGGGCGTGCTTCGCGCCAGGCGGGCGAGCGACATCATCGGGATGTGGAATTCAGCCGGGCCGGCGTCCTCAAGGCCTCGGGCATAGATCTTCGCGATGGCCGGCGCGTGCCGCAGGAGGGCCGCCAGTTCCGGTTGAACCTCGGCATGCGGCACCCCGCCCCGCTCGCGGATGAACTGCAGATATCGGCTGAAATGCAGCGTGTCGCCGAGCCCCTGTTCGGCCCAGGCCAGCACCGTCTCGCCGTTCAGCGGGCGTCCGTCCCACAAGGTCCGGCCCGGCGCGCGCCACGCCGTGGTCTGGGCTGCCGATTGCCAGCGATGCTCGAGGCCCGCGAACCCGGCATCGAACCGCCCGGCCCGCAGCAGCACCAGGGCATGGTTGAACTGATAATCCGCATTCGCCGGCGCCAGCAGCACCGCCCGGTCATGGGCCCGGATCGAGGCTTCGGCCAAGGCCTCGTGCTCCAGAAGATTGCCGAGATTGTACCAGGCGGGAGCATGCGCCGGGCCGGCGCAGAGCGCCCGCCTGTAGGCCAGACGGGCCGCTTCACGATCATCCAGAGCCGCCCTGGCGGCCCCGAGATTCGAGAGAAACGTCGGGTCCCCCGGCAAGACGCAAAGCCCGCGCATGGCGCCGCCGCCGGCCTCGGCGGGCCGGCCGGCCTCCGACGCCCACAGCACCCGCGCCATCAGGGCGATGGGCTCACCGGGCTGTAAGGTCAGGGCGTGCCTCGATACCCGGTCGAGCGCATCCACCCGGCCGGTGCCGGCAAGGGATCTGGTGAGATTGTTCCACGCGACCGGATGCGCCGGAACCAGGACAAGCGCCCGGCGGGCGGCGGCTTCGGCATCCGGTTTGCGCCCGCTCCGCAAGGCGATACCCGACGCATTGACCCACCCGTCGCCCTCCCCCGGGAACAGGATGAGAGCCCGGGCCAGGCCACGCCGCCCTCTCTCAAGATCGCCGGCATCCAGCGCCGCCGACGCCTCCGCCATCCAGAGCCGGTGATTGGCCGGCATGGCCCGCGCCGCCTCGCCGTAGAGCTTCAGCGCCGCCGCATGCGAGCCCGCCCGGTGCAGGGCCAGTGCCCGGTCCAACATCGCCGCGAGACCGGAAAGGCCCGAGGGCGCGCGCCGTGCCAAAGCCCGTCCTGCGCTAAGCCGAGCGGCGCTGGCTCTGGCGGGCGAGATAGGGGATCAGGTATTGCCCGGTGAAGCTCGCCTGAACCTCGCTGACATCCTCCGGCGTGCCCTCGGCGACCACGCGCCCGCCCCCGGCGCCGCCCAGCGGACCGAGATCGATGATCCAGTCGGCGGTCTTGATCACTTCCAGATTGTGCTCGATCACCACGACCGTGTTGCCGTGCTCGACCAGGGCATGCAGCACGTCGAGCAGCTTGCGCACATCGTCGAAATGCAGACCGGTCGTGGGTTCATCCAGGATGTAGAGGGTCTTGCCCGTGGCCCGGCGCGACAACTCCTTGGCCAGCTTCACCCGCTGCGCCTCGCCGCCGGACAAGGTGGTGGCCGGCTGCCCGATCTTGATATAGCCGAGCCCGACCTGCTGCAGCGTCACCAGCTTGTCGCGGATCGACGGCACCGCCTTGAAGAACTCCGCGCCCTCGTCGACCGTCATGTCCAGGACCTGGGCGATCGACTTGCCGCGATAGCCGACCTCCAGGGTCTCGCGGTTATAGCGCTGGCCCTTGCACACGTCGCACTGGACATAGACGTCGGGCAGGAAGTGCATCTCGATCTTGATCACGCCGTCGCCCTGGCAGGCCTCGCAGCGGCCGCCCTTGACGTTGAACGAGAAGCGGCCGGGCGCGTATCCCCTCGCCTTGGCCTCGGGCAGGCCGGCGAACCAGTCGCGGATCGGCGTGAAGGCGCCGGTATAGGTCGCGGGATTGGAGCGCGGGGTGCGCCCGATCGGGGACTGGTCGATATCGACGACCTTGTCGAGATGCTCGATCCCCTCGATCCCGTCATGGGCGCCCGGAATCTCGCGCGCGCCGTGCAGCCGCCGGGCCACCGCCTTCCACAGGGTCTCGATGATCAGCGAGGATTTGCCGCCGCCGGAGACCCCGGTGACGCAGGTAAAGGTGCCGAGCGGCAGCGACACGTCGATGGCCTGCAGGTTGTTCGCCCGGGCGCCGCGCAGGGTCAGCTTCTTGCCGCGCTTGCCCTTGCGCCGGCGCGGCGGCAGCGGGATCTGCCGGAACCCGGTGAGATACTGGCCGGTCAGGCTTTCCGGCGCCCGCATTACCTCCTCGGGGGTGCCGGCCGCCACCACATTGCCGCCATGCACGCCGGCGCCGGGTCCCATGTCGACCACATAGTCCGCCTGGCGGATCGCGTCCTCGTCATGCTCGACCACGATCACCGTGTTCCCCAGGTCGCGCAGCCGCTTCAGGGTCTCCAGCAGCCGGTCGTTATCCCGCTGGTGCAGGCCGATCGACGGTTCGTCCAGGACATAGAGCACGCCGGTCAGGCCGGAGCCGATCTGGGAGGCGAGCCGGATGCGCTGGCTCTCGCCGCCGGACAGGGTGCCGGAGTTGCGCGACAGGGTGAGGTAGTCCAGGCCGACATTGTTCAGAAAACCCAGCCGCTCCTTGATCTCCTTGAGGATCCGGTAGGCGATCTCGGCCTGCTTTTCGGTCAGTTTGCCATCCAGGGCCTCGAACCACGCCACCGCCTCGGAGATCGACATGTCGGTGACCTGGGAGATCGTCAGGCCGGCGATCTTCACCGCCAGCGCGGCGGGCTTCAGCCGCTGGCCTTCGCAGGCCTCGCAGGGGGCCACCGCCTGGTATTTCGAAAGCTCCTCGCGCGCCCAGGCGGAATCGGTCTCCTTGAAGCGGCGTTCCATGTTCGGGATCAGCCCCTCGAACGGCTTGGTCGTCTGGTAGCGCCTCAATCCGTCGTCATAGGTCATCACCACCGGTTCGGACCCGGTGCCGTGCAGGATCGCTTTCTGCATCTTTTCGGACAGATCCTGGAACGGGGTGTCCATCCGCGCCTTGAAATGCGCCGCCAGGCTTTCCAGGGTCTGCACGTAGTATTTCGACGAGGAGTTGGCCCAGGGCGCGATCGCGCCGCCCTTCAGGCTGCGGGTGCGGTCGGGCACCACCAGCTCGGCGTCGAAATACATCTTGGTGCCGAGACCGTCACAGGCCGGACAGGCGCCGAACGGATTGTTGAACGAGAAAAGCCGGGGTTCGATCTCATCGATGGTGAAGCCGGAAACCGGACAGGCAAACTTGGCCGAGAAAGGTATGCCGCTCGCCGCTTCCCGCGTCCTCGGCGAACAGCAGGCCGTCGGATAGCTCCAGCGCGGTTTCGATGGAATCCGCCAGCCGGGTCTGCAGCCCCTCACGCACCACGAGCCGGTCAACCACCACCTCGATGTCGTGCTTGTATTTCTTGTCGAGGGCCGGAACCTCATCGATCTCCAGCATCTCGCCGTCGACCTTGACACGCTGGAAGCCGCGCTTGCGCAGATCCGCCAGTTCCCGCTTGAACTCGCCCTTCTTGCCGCGGGCGATCGGCGCCATCAGATACAGCCGCGTGCCTTCGGGCAAAGCCAGGATCGCGTCGACCATCTGGCTGACGGTCTGGCTCTCGATCGGCAGGCCGGTGGCCGGCGAATAGGGGATGCCGACCCGGGCATACAGCAACCGCAGGTAGTCGTAGATCTCGGTCACCGTGCCGACGGTGGAGCGCGGGTTGCGCGAGGTGGTCTTCTGCTCGATGGAGATCGCCGGGGAAAGCCCTTCGATCAGGTCCACATCCGGCTTCTGCATCAGCTCCAGGAACTGGCGGGCATAGGCCGACAGGCTCTCCACATAGCGGCGCTGCCCCTCGGCATAGATCGTATCGAAGGCGAGAGATGACTTGCCGGAGCCGCTGAGCCCGGTGATGACGATCAGCCGGTCGCGCGGCAGGTCGACATCGACATCGCGCAGATTGTGTTCCCGGGCGCCGCGCACCTGGATGGAGTGTCTCTCGCCGTGACCGTTCATGCCGCTTTCGCCCGTGCTCGGGAGTAGGTTGAAGCCGACAATATATGGCCCCCTTGGGCGCAAAGACCACTGCCAGAACGCGCGGCGGAACACTTCTTCTGGGGGTAAGTTGTGGACAAGACGACTTCTCCCCTTTGATTCAAGGGATTGGCGAAAACGCGCCGGAACGGCGCCGGGAATGCACGTCATAATTGCCGCCCCGGCGGGCTAAAAACCGGTCGCTTCCGGCTGGTTTCAGCGGCACGGATATGTGACAGTGCGCCCGAGTCTACATCTAAAATTGGACGGACGTCATGGCTGGTAGCGTTAACAAGGTCATTCTGGTTGGCAATCTCGGGCGCGATCCCGAGATACGCACCATGCAGGACGGCGGCAAGATCGTGCAGCTTTCCATCGCCACCTCGGAAAGCTGGCGCGACCGCAATTCCGGAGAACGCCGCGAGCGTACCGAGTGGCACCGGGTGGTGATCTTCAACGAGAATCTGGCGAAGGTCGCCGAGCAGTATCTGCGCAAGGGATCCTCGGTCTACGTCGAAGGCCAGCTTCAAACCCGGAAATGGACCGACCAGCAGGGCCAGGAGCGCTATACCACCGAGGTGGTGCTACAGCGCTATCGCGGCGAGCTTACCATGCTCGGCGGCCGTGGCGACGGCGGGCCGGGCGGGGGTCCAGGCGGCGGTTACGACGATTACGATCAGGGCGGCGACGGTTCCTATGGAGGTGGCGGCGGAGGTGGCCGCGGCGGCCCTGCGCCGGGCCCGGCCGGCGGCCCCGACGATCTGGACGACGAAATCCCGTTCTAACCGGCGCCCTGGGGTATCGCCCGAAGCGCTCAGGACCCGGGCCGGCCCGGCAGGCGCCTTATCCCCTGGCCCTCAGGCAGGTCGCGGATCAGCGCATCGATTCCCTTGTTCAGAACCGGATGCACCCAGTCCGGGGCGATGTCGCGTAGCGGCAGCAGCACGAAGGCCCTTTCCTGCAGCCGAGGGTGCGGCAGAACCGGCCAGGCATCGCCGGTGGCGACGCGTCCGTCGTGGTCGAGTAGATCCAGGTCCAAGGTCCGCGCGGCGTTCGGTACGCCCCGGACGCGGCCGAAAACCGCCTCGACCTCGTGCAGAACCGCCATCAACGCCTGCGGAGGTCGGGAATCCCGCACTTCTACCACCGCGTTCACGTACCAGGGCTGGTCCGACCTGGGCACCGGTTCGCTTTCGTACCAGGGAGAGACCGCGCCGATGACGATGCCACGCCCACGGAGTTCAGCCAGCGCCGCAAGGCAGGTCGATCGGGCGTCCATCTGACCCGGCGCGGGGAGGTTCGCGCCAATTCCGATAATGATCACCGCAAGACTCCCGAAGAACCCAACCAGCGAAAAGTGAACCAAATACTAGGGACAATCCCCGGTGAACCGTGTATAGTCGATCTGCTCTCGTTTGGTGGCGTGGCGCATTAGTTTAGTGCCGCCCCTTGCGAAGCAAACATTTGACGCCACATCAGCGACATTGATTTCCCGTGAGAGCGGGAGGAGGGAAAATCTTAATGCATTTTTATCCGCAGGAGCGCATCGCGCTTTTCATTGACGGTGCGAATCTTTATGCCGCGGCTCGGTCCTTGGGTTTCGACATCGACTACAAGCGCCTGCTGGAGGTGTTCGCGAAGAACGGCCATCTGGTCCGCGCGTTCTATTACACGGCGCTGATCGAGGATCAGGAATACTCGCCGATTCGCCCCCTGGTCGACTGGCTCGACTATAACGGCTACACCATGGTCACCAAGCCGACCAAGGAATACACCGACGCGTCGGGGCGCCGGAAGATCAAGGGCAACATGGATATCGAGCTGGCCATCGACATGCTCGAGATGGCGGACCGGCTCGACCATATCGTGCTGTTCTCCGGCGACGGCGATTTCCGCAAGCTCGTGGAAGCGGTGCAGCGCAAGGGCGTGCGCGTCACCGTGGTCTCCACCGTGCGATCGCACCCGCCGATGGTCGCCGACGAGTTGCGGCGCCAGGCCGACGTGTTCCTCGAATTGCAGCAACTGTCGGAGCAGATCGCCCGCTCGCACGGCGACCGCCCGCCGCGCCCGGCCCAGGGTGGCTATACCGACCGCGGTGACAGCGATTTCGAGGACGACGAGGAATACGACGACGAGGAGTACGACGACGAGGCGGAAGTCACCACCCGGCGCGGAAACTACTGACGCCTGGTCCGTCCCGTAACGCTCATGCCTGATCCGCGACAGCCGGAACCCGATTGTCCGCTGTGCCCGCGTCTGGCCGATTTCCGCGCCGATAACCGTGCGAAATTTCCCGATTGGCACAACGCGCCGGTGGCCTCGTTCGGCGACCTTGGCGGGCGCCTGCTGATCGTCGGCCTGGCGCCCGGATTGCGCGGCGCCAACCGGACCGCGCGGCCCTTCACCGGCGACTGGGCGGGGGACCTGCTGTATCAGACCCTGGACCGGTTCGGTTTCAGCCGAGGCCGGTACGACTCGCGCCCGGACGACGGGCTCGCGCTGACCGATTGCCGGATCACCAACGCCGTGCGCTGCGTACCGCCTGAGAACAAGCCGGTCGGCGCCGAGGTCAAGGCCTGCGCGCCGTTTCTGCTGGCCGAGATCGAGGCGATGCGGAACCTGAAGGTCATGCTGGCCCTCGGCGGCCTCGCCCATGGCGCTGTATTGAGCGTGCTGGGCCTCAAGCGGAACGCCTTCAGGTTCGCGCACCAGGCGATGCACCAGATCCCAGGCCGCCCGGCCCTAGCCAATTCCTATCACTGCTCGCGCTACAACACGAATACCGGACGCCTGACCGAGGCGATGTTCGAAGATGTCTTCCGGGATATCCGAAACTATCTGGACCACGCCTGACGGCGGGTCGCGCCTTCAGTTTACGTAGAACATTAGAAAAATCGTTTAACTATTTGCAAATAAATAAAATTACCCCTTCTCTCGCATCAGCCGAGCCTTCTCGCGCTGCCAGTCCCGGCGCTTGACGTCTTCGCGCTTGTCGGTCTTGCGCTTGCCGCGGGCGACGCCGAGCTGGACCTTGGCGATGCCCCGGGGATTGAAGTAGATCTGCAGCGGCACGATGGTGCAGCCCTCGCGGCGGACAAGGCCCAGCAGCCGGTCCCGCTCCTTCTTGTGAACCAGGAGCTGGCGGGTGCGGCGCGGCTCATGGTTGAAGCGGTTGGCCGCAGCGTATTCCGGGATATGAGCGTTGAACAGCGCCAGGGAGCCGGCGGATTCACCGGCATAGGACTCGCCGATACTGGCCTTACCCTCACGCAGGCTCTTGACCTCGGTGCCGACGAGAACGATCCCGGCCTCGACGGTTTCATCGATGAAATAATCGTGCCGCGCCCGCCGGTTTTGCGCGATCGGGCGCGTGTCGGTACCGGCCGCCATGGCAGCCCCCAGCCTTTCGGCGATTACCGCCGCGTTGACTTAGTTGAGCAGACCCGCGTGCCGCATGGCGCTCTCGACCCGCTGCTTGCTGCTGTCCGCGATCTCGCAGATCGGCAGGCGGGCATCCGGCGCGCAGATGCCGAGCAGGCTGGCGGCGTATTTCACCGGCCCGGGGCTGGTCTCGCAGAACAGGGCGTCATGCAGCGGCAGCAGCCGGTCGTTGATCGACATGGCGGTCGCCACGTCGCCGGCCTGCCAGGCCTTGTGAAGCTGCGACAGCGGCCCCGGCGCGACATTGCAGGTGACCGAAATGCAGCCGTGACCGCCCTGGGAGAGATACGGCATGATCGTCGCGTCCTCGCCCGAGAGCTGGCAGAAATCCGGGCCGATCGCGAGGCGGGTCTTGATCGGGCGCACCAGATCAGCGGTCGCGTCCTTGACGCCGACCACGTTGGGATGCTCGGCCAGGCGCTTCATGGTGTCGATGGACATGTCGATCACGCTGCGCGGCGGGATGTTGTAGATGATGATCGGGATGTCCACCGCCTCGGCGATCGCGGTGAAATGCCGGTACATGCCCTCCTGGGTCGGCTTGTTGTAATAGGGCGTGACATGCAGGACCGCGTCCGCCCCGGCTTCCTTGGCGTGCCGGGTGAAGTCGATGGCCTCGGCGGTGGAATTGGAGCCGGCGCCGGCTATCACCGGGACCCGGCCGTTAGCCTCCTCGACGCAAAGCTCCACGACCCGCTTGTGCTCGTCATGGCTGAGGGTCGGCGATTCACCGGTCGTGCCCACCGGGATCAGCCCGTCCGTCCCCTCCTCGATCTGCCAGTTCACGAGCTTGCGGAACGCCTCCTCGTCGATCCTGTCGTCCTTGAAAGGCGTGATCAGTGCCACGAGAGAGCCCTTGAACAGCGGGTTTCCGATATTATACGTCATGAGTCACCTTCCAGACCTCGGATCGCTCGGATCAATCGGCAGACAATACGCCCCACCCGCCCGAGCGGCAAGGCCTTGGCTTGTTTTCGCGCGTAACTGCCTATAAACTAAGGAAGTTGGATCGTCGAAATCCCTCTGGGAGCCGTTGTTGACACATTGTGCCGCGGCAAGGCGTGCCCCTGGTCCGAGCCTCCGGCTGCGCGCCGTTGTCTGGACCGCGCTGATCTCCTCATTGACCCTCGGCCTGCCCGCCGCGCACGCGGCGGCGCCGCTGCCCGAGCCACGGCCGGTCTCCGGTCCGCCCCTCCCGGTGCCCAAACCGACGCAGCGGCCCGCCTGGGCGATCCCGTCGAAATTCGCGAAAGCGTACGGACCGGCCCTCGCTCTCGCCGCCAGGGGCGCCTGGACGGAACTGGCGAAACGGCCCCGCGTACCGCGCAACCCGGCCCTCGAAACCGTCCTTACCTGGATGCGTCTCGAGGCGGCCGGATCACCGGCCGGCTTCGACGAGATCATGAGTTTCCTGGACAAGCGCCCGGACTGGCCCCGGCGCGGCAACCTGGTGCGCCGGGCCGAATTGCTGATGAACGACGATGTTCCGACCGCCCGACGCCTCGCCTGGTTCGCGAAGAACCCGCCGATCAGCGGCGCCGGTTATCTGAAATGGGCCGAGGCGCTGAACGGCACTGGGGATTCCTCGGCGGCGGCCAAGGTGGTACGCGAGGCCTGGACGCGCGCCCGCTTCACTCACAGCGAGCAGCAGCGTTTCCTCTCGCAGTACGGCGCCCATCTCGGCGCCGAGGACCATTGGCGGCGCATGGACCGTTTCCTCTGGCTCGGCGCGACGACGCCGGCACGCGCCATGATGCGCCTGGTGACACCCGAGCAGGCCCGCCTGGCCCAGGCCCGCATCCAGTTGCGCACCCAGTCCGCCGGCGTCGATGCCGCCGTCGCGCGGGTCCCCAAGGAGCTGCTTTCGGACTCGGGCCTGATCTATGAACGCCTGCGGTGGCGGCACCGCAAGGGCCTGAAGGACGAGGCCCTGGAACTGCTTTGGGAGACACCGGAGGAGCCCGAATTCCGCTCGCTCTGGTGGAACGAGCGGGCCCGGCAGATCCGCTATGCCCTGGACAGCGGCCGGCATGAGGACGCCTATCTGCTCGCCGCCAGCCATGTTCAGCGCAAGGGCGCCAGCTTCGCCGAGGCGCAATGGCATGCCGGCTGGATCGCGCTGCGCTATCAAAACAAGCCGGCGGAAGCGGCCCGGTATTTCGCCGATCTGCACGAGCAGGTCGAAACCCCGATCAGCCGCGCCAGGGCCGCTTATTGGGCCGGCCGGGCGCTGGAGGCATCGGGCGCGGAAACCGCCGCGAAACGCTGGTACGCGGAGGCGGCCTCCCACCAGACCACGTTCTACGGCCAGCTTGCGGCGCTGAAGATCCCCTCGACGATCCAGAGGCTTCCCTCGCCGCCGACGCCCGCCGCGGCGGTTGTGGCGGCAAGCAGTCTCAGGGAACTCGTCGACATCGCGGCCGCGCTCTCCGACATCGGCGAGGAAAAATCGGCGCGGCTGTTCTTCCGCGAAGCTGCCCGGGCCGCGGAGAGCCGCGATGAGTCGCTTCTGGTCGCCACCACCGCCAAGTCCCTCGGCTATCTCGACATGGGCGTCTATGCGGCCCGCCGCGCCGCCCGGTCCGGCCATATCCTGACCGATGCCGGTTACCCGCTGATCGAGGTGCCGCGCCACGGCGCGCCGGAACCGGCCCTGACCCTGGCCTTGATCCGCCAAGAAAGCGGCTTCGACGACGCCGCCCGGAGCCGGGTCGGCGCCCTGGGCCTGATGCAGCTGATGCCGGCGACCGCGCGAAACATGGCGCGGGATCTGAACCTCCCCTATGGCCAGCATCGTCTGACCATCGATCCGGAATACAACATGCGGCTGGGCACCGGTTATCTGCAGGCACGCCTCGAGGAGTTCGGCGGCGACTATGTCCTGGCGCTAGCCGCGTACAACGCCGGCCCGCACCGGGTGAAGCAATGGCTGAAGGATCGGGGCGATCCACGAACCCAGGACGTGGACCTGATCGACTGGATCGAACGCATTCCCTTTGCCGAGACCCGCAACTACGTCCAGCGGGTGCTGGAAACGATGCATGTCTACCGCCTCAGGCTCGGCTCGGCGGAAAATGGCTGGACGACCGCGCTCGCGGCGCCGAAAGACCGGGAGGCCTGCGCCGATGACATGGAGGAGCCGGCGGCGTCCTGCCTCGGCACGACCAGCATCGCGCAAAACCGTTGAAACTAGGTTCCGTCGGCGCGCACCAGGCTGTTCAGCGCCGCCACCTCAAGCATCATTTTGCGCAGCATCGCGTTGGTGAACGCCTCGCCCCTTTCCGCCGCCTGAACGAAGGAGGACGGCCCGCCGATGACCTGACGGCGAAAGTAATCCTTGATGATCCCGACGGCCGAGCCTTGGGCCTGAACCAGACCGTTGATGGTGATGCCCCGATCCAGCGCCATGTCCCGGTCAACCATCGGCAGCCGGCCGATATTGTCGACGCCGTCCGAGATAATATTGATGACTTGCTTGGAGCCGAAGAACGGCGCCCGGTCGAGAAGATCCACGCCACTTGCGATAGCGAGCGCGATGTCGGTCTGCTTGCCGTGCCGGACATCCGGGTCCTTTGACTGGTGCCAGCGGATGCGACGGATCGCCTCCTCGGCATCCCCGCGCGAGCCGATCTCGATCCAGGGCAGAATGACCTCGACCTGGGCAAGACTCGACCAGGCCATGACCGAAAGCCCGAGCTTGCCGTGATAGCCGGCGTTGACCGAGTCCAGGAAACGCCGATCCAGGAGCGCGGCGGCCAAACTGTCGATCTGTGCCTGGCGTTCCTCGGTGTCGATGGATTCCGAACGGTCAAAAGCGACGACCATATTGATGTCGGTCCGCTGCTTGCCTGCCGCCGCCGCCGGATCATTTGCGCCGGTCATGACCAGAACCAGGGCCGCCAGTGCCAGGATCACGCGCATCTCCGTCCTCCTCCACCACCTCGGGGACATGCTCCAAAGCATATCACGTTGCGAGGCGGCGTCATGGGGTTGTTCAACAGCCAAACCTCGTCCATCCGGCACATGCCATGGCTTGGGATAGAGAGCGGTGCCCGCTTGCCGCGCCCGAACGCCACCCAAACGCGTATCCCCGGCGAAGGCCGGGGCCGACGCCTGGAGCGGCGGCAAGCGACGGATGGCGGAGCAATTCCTCGGATCGCTAGGCGTGCTCCGCCAATCGTCACGCTGAACAGCCTCAGGCGTCGGCCCCGACCTGCGTCGGGGATACCGGTAAGGGAAACGACCGCCGCTCACCCCGCAAGGCGGACCTTGCCGAGGACCGCCTCGATCACCACCGCCAGCGAGGCCGTGCTTTCGGCCACCGTCTTGCCGCTGGTCGACAGCCGCGCGTCGGCCCGGGCATAGAGCCGGTCGCGGGCTTCGAGAATCCGGCGCAGCTCGTCCATCGCCTGGGGATTGCCGGCCATCGGGCGCTCGTCGCCCTGGGCGCGGACACGGGCCATGTGTTCTTCCGGACTGGCTCGAAGCCAGACGGTGTGAAAGCCGCCCAGCAGAAGATCATAGTTAGCGGCCTCGCCGACGATGCCGCCGCCAACCGCCAAGATCATCGCCTCGTGCTCGGCCATCACCCGCTCGATGCAGCTTTTCTCCAGCCGCCGGTAGCCGGCATCGCCGTAGAGCGAGAACACCTCGGGAATCGAAAGGCCGGATTCCGCCTCGATCGCGTGATTGAGCTCGACGAAGGGAACGCCCATGCGTTCAGCCACCGCGCGGCCGAGAGTGCTCTTGCCGGCCCCCCTGAGACCGATCAGGGCGACGCGCATGGCGCGCGGATCCCCGATGCCGCTCTTACGCCGCAATTCGGCGAGCGTATCGGCAAGATGCATCCGCTCCACCGCCGTGGCGCCGCGCACCGAGGCGATCAGCCCTATTGCGTCGGGCTCGCTATCGGCGGCAAGGTCCTCGACCGCGACCCCGACCGCCGCCGCGACCTGGCGCAGCACGATGATCGAGGCATTGCCGGACCCGGTTTCCAGCTGTGCCAGATACCGCGTCGAGACCCCTGACTCATAAGACAGATCCTGGCGCGACATCCCCCGCGCCTTGCGCGCGGCCCGCACTCGCGCGCCAAGACGCCGCAGATAGTCCTCGTCGGTATCGCTTGGGGTCATGGACTCCCCCTACCCCGTCGCCCCAGCGAAAGCTGGGGCTTGAGGCAAGCGGCGGTTCAGCCCCAACTTTCGCTGGGCGACGAGGTAGGGGATACAAGCCCCTTCCTGACGCGGTCCAAGGCCCGCTCCTCAGGGTGAGCAACATACTCAGTCATTTCGACTCACCCTGAGGAGGGCGCGTTCGCGCCCGTCTCGAAGGGTCATGCCGGCCATGGAAACTCCCCCTACTGCAACCGCACATATTCGAAGTCGCCGGGCTGGTTGTTGATGCCGGCGCGGGGCGGGGCGATCCAGCCGGCATAGTGGCCAGGCTCGGTCTCCTGGTGCATCAGCGAGGCGATGAAGTCGCCGTCCGCCTTGGAGGGCAGCCATTCGTGGCGGCGAGCCTCGAAGACCTCGGCCGGGATGATCTCGCCTTCCGGCGTCGCCTCGACCGGCGCGAAGACACCAATCGCCCGGTTGAAGGCGACGCTCGGCAACTTGATCTCGAAATCGATGCCGTAGCGGCCGATCTCCCGGTTCCAGCGCTTGATGCCGGCGGTGGTATCGCCGGTGTAGTCGTCGCGCAGGCGCATGTTGAGCGCGGTCAGCGCCGGCTCGTCCACCAGGCCGGGCTTGCCGTCGATGAGCTTCAGCACCGGATAGGTGTCGTTCAGCAACTGGTGGTCATCCTCCAGCTTGTCCTCGCGGTACCGGCCCTTCAGACCGTTGGTGAAGGCGGTGGCGGCGTTGGTGGAAATTTCCGAGCCGAACAGGTCCAGCGACAGCGAGTAGTGCAGGTTGGCCTTCTTCTGGATGGTCGGCAGGTCGATGACACCCAGCGCCCGGACCGCAGCGATATCATAGGGATCGTCGATTCCGGCCTCCGCCATCGCTTCGCAGGTACGCTTGACCACCCGGCCGACGCCGGTGGCACCGACGAACATGTGGTGTGCCTCCTCGGTCAGCATGAAGCGCGTGGTGCGCGACAGCGGATCGAACCCGGACTGCGCCAGGCTCTCGAGCTGCATCTTGCCGTCACGGTCGGTGAAGAAGGTGAACATGAAGAAGCTCAGCCAGTCCGGCGTCGCCTCGTTGAATGCGCCCAGCATGCGCGGCTTGTCGGCATCGCCGGAGCGGCGCATCAGCAAGTCCTCGGCCTCCTCGCGCCCGTCCTTGCCGAAATATTTCTGCAGAAGATAGACCATGGCCCAGAGATGCCGTGCCTCCTCCACATTGACCTGAAGCAGGTTGCGCAGGTCATAGAGCGACGGCGCGGTCTTGCCGAGATGACGCTGCTGCTCGACCGAGGCGGGTTCGGTATCGCCCTGGATCACGCAGAGCCGGCGGAGCGCGGCGCGATACTCGCCGGGAACCTCCTGCCAGACCGGCTCTCCCTTATGGGCGCCGAAGCCGATGGTGCGTCCCTCCACCTGGGGCGCCAGCAGCACACCCCAGCGGTATTCCGGCATCTTCACATAGCCGAAGGTGGCCCAGCCGGTCGGATCGACCCCGACGGCGGTGCGCAGATAGACCAGCGATTCCTGGAAGCCCTCTGGCCCCATGGTCTTCCACCAATCGAGATAGCCCGGATGCCACCGCTCCAGCGCTTTGAGCACCCGCCGGTCCTCTGACAGGCCGACATTATTGGGGATCGAGGTATCGTAATTGACGGCCATCGAGTCGGTCATGGTTTCTGCTCCCAGCTCATCTCTATATTGTCATCCCGCCCTGCGGCGGGATGACGGGTTTGGGTATGGTCATCGTCCTACTATCCTCGTAGACAAGACCCTTCGAGACGGGTGCTAAGCACCCTCCTCAGGGTGAGTCGCATGGTTAATGTCAGGAGACACGAAGTGTCACTCACCTTCCCTACACCCGCCGCTGAGGAGATTTTTCACGAGCGGAAGCTGGGGCTCGTCTCCGAAGGACGAGCCCCAGCTTTTGCTGGGGCGACGGGAATGGGGCTGCGATGACGGGAAAAGGATGGCCATCGCCTCACACCCGCCGCTTGTCGAAGTCGGCGCCGAGGCCGGTGCCGTAGCGGCCTAGGGCGCCGGTCTCCCCGACCGCGTTGGGGCGCTGGAAGATCCAGTTCTGCCAGGCGGTCAGGCGGCCGAAGATCTTGGTCTCCATGGTCTCCGGCCCGGCGAAGCGGGTGTTGGCCTCGAGGCCGGTCAAGGCGTCGGGCGAGAAACTTGCCCGCTCCTCCAGGAACAGGCGCACCTCCTCCTCCCAATCGATATCGTCCAGCGCCGCCGTCACCAGACCGAGATCGTCGGCATCGGAGGCTTCCAGCGCCTCGCCGATCTGCCCTTCAAGACCTGCGAGCGAGTCGGGCTCGCCAAGGAACCGGGTGGCGAGGCGCGAGAGACCGTTGGACATCGGATGGCGCCCGAAATTGGCGGCGCTCAGAGTCAGGGTTGCCTCGGGCCGGTTGTCGCCCTCGAAGGCGCCATCGGCCATATAGGTGCGGTCGGCCGCGAAGGCGAGTTCGGCGAGGAAGCCCGCGAAACAGCTTCCCGGCGTGATCAGCGCCGTGAGCGAGCGCGACGTGAGGTCGACCCGCTTCATCACCCGGGTCCAGAGGAGCGCCGTCTCGCGAACCAGCCAGTGGGCGGCGTTCGCTTCGAGGAAAGCGTCATAGGCCAGGACCACCGCCGGGTCGCCCTCGGATTCGAAGGCGATCACCGCGACCTCAAGCTCGTTGAATCTGAGATGCAGCAGCGCGTCATCCAGTTCCCGCGCCATGCGGAGCGGCCAGAACTGATCACCGCCGGCCAGCAGGGCATCGGTACCGGTGGGAGGCTCGGTCTCGGGACCTCGAATGGTGACGGTGGCGAGGCGGGCATCCCGATCGATCCCGACCGATAGGGTCGAATAGGAAAGCCGGTCGGCCTCGATCGTCCTATCGAGGGGGTTTAGAGAAACTCCCTTTTCCTCTTTTTTCCAATTACTTCCGGTCGTTTCTTCAACACGTTTAGAAACAACATCGGTGAATTTCGAGGGCGGCACCACCTCATCCACCAGGCGCCAGTCAAGGGCACGGCGGCCCCGCGCGCCTTCCTCGGTCGAGCAGAAGATATCGGCGCGGTCCCGGCGCACCTTGCGCTTATCGGTCACCCTTGTGACGCCCCCGGTTCCCGGCAGCACCGCCAGCAGCGCCACCTCGGGCAGCGAGACCGAGCTTGCCCCGTCATCCACCAGGATGATGTGATCGCTCGCCAGCGCCAGCTCGTAGCCGCCGCCGGCGCAGGCCCCGCTCACCGCCGCGATATAGCGCTGACGGGAATGGGCCGAGGCATCCTCCATCGCGTTGCGGGTCTCGTTGGTGAACTTGCAGAAATTCACCTTATGGGCATGGGCGGCGCCGGCCAGCATGCGGATATTCGCGCCGGCGCAGAACACCCGCTCCTTGCCCGAGCGCAAGACCACGGCCCGGACCTCGGGATGCTCGAAGCGCAGCCGCTGGATTGCGTCATGCAATTCGATATCGACTCCGAGGTCATAGGAGTTGAGTTTCAGCTCATACCCCTCGAACAGCCCGCCGGTCTCGTCGACATCCATGATCAGGTCGGCGCGGGGCCCGTCAACCTCGATCCGCCAGTGGCGATAGCGGGACGGATCGGTCTGGAAATCGATCTGCATGAACGCTGTCCTCCAAGATCCGAATTCTCGCCGTTCGGATGGGGGCGCAGCATAGGGACGGCGACGCCGGGGTCAAGAAAAAATGCTATAAAATGCACACTGTCTTTTATTTAATGCATTATAATGCATTTTTAGGGGCGATAGCCGTAGTCCCGGGCCGCCGCCTCGGCGGTGACATAGCCGTCCGCCAGATCCCGCTCGATCGCCGCCTTCTCCCGCTCCTCCGGAGGGCCGTAGCCACCGGCGCCGGAGAGGGTGAAGCTCAGCACGTCACCCTTGCGCAGCGCCTTCACATCCTTGGAGTGAAGCTGGATCTTCTCATTGCCGCGATAGAGGGAACTTTCGGCCAAAGTTCCCGGTTTTCCGCCGAAAACGCCGTAAGGCTGGACCGTGTGCCGGTCCCCCAGATGCGAGAGGGTCGCGCTCTCGGCCAGAAGCTCGATTTCCTTCAGCATGCCGCAGCCGCCCCGCCATTTGCCGGCGCCGCCGGTATCGGCGAGAAGTTCCATCCGGCGGATCCGCACCGGGTTATGGGTCTCGTGCACCTCGACCGGGATATTCGTGCAGTTCATCACCGGGGTCATCGCCTCCGGCCCATCCTCGCCGTGCCTACCCCCGTAACCGGCGAGGCCGAGATCGTACATCACGAAAGGCTTGCCGGTGCGATCGTCGATGCCGCCGATATTCGGGTTCGACCAGTGCGAGAAAGCGCCCATCGCCCGCTCCGGCAGGGCCTTGGCCATGGCCCCGTTGATGGTATCGAAGATCCGGATCTGCAGGATCGCCCGGCCGCCGGAAGGCGCGGGAAACCTGGGATTGAAGAAGCATCCCTCGCGCGCGGTGATGGTGATTGGGCGCATCGCCCCCTCGGTCTGGGGCTGGCGCGCGTCGCAGAAAACCTTGATCGCGAACAGCGCATAGGCGCGGGTATAGTTGATGTAGGAATTGATCGCGGCGGGCACCTGATCCGAGGAGCGCGAGAAATCCAGTTCCACCGCCCCCTTGCCGTCGAAGGTGATGTCGACGGCCATGATCACCGGCTCGGTCCCGGGACCATAGTCATCCATCCGGTCCTCGAAGCTGTAGGTCCCCGCCGGCACCTTGGCCAAGGCCTCGCGCATCGCCGCCTCGGACCGGTCAAGGATCGCCACATAGGCGCGCTCCACGGTTTCCCGGCCCTGATCGCGGAACAGCGCCCGAAGCCGCTCCGCCGCGGTCAGATTGGCCGTATGCTGGGCCAGAAGGTCGCCCCGGACCTTCTCGGGCATCCGCACATTGCCGAGCACCAGGCGAAGAATATCCTCGTCGATCACACCGCCGCGCACGAACCGGACCGGCAGGATCCTGAGCCCCTCCTGGAAGGCTTCGGTCACCCCATGTACCTTCTGCGAGCCCGGCGCCGCGCCGCCCATGTCGACCTGATGGGCGGAACAGGCGACATAGCCGATCAGCGCCTCCTCCAGGAAGACCGGCATGATCTGGAAGGTATCGGGAAAATGGCCCGAGCCGATGAAGGAATCGTTCAGCAGGATCGAGTCCCCGGGCCTGAGGCTCGCCGGTGGAATATATTCCAGCGCCCGCTTCACACAGGTCGGCATGGCGCCGAGATGGCCGGGGCTGAAATTGCCCTGGGCGATCATTAGGGCATTGGAATCAAACAAGGCCGTCGAGAAATCATCGCCCTCGCGCACACCTTCGGAAAACGCCGTGTGGCGCAGGGTCGTGCCGAGTTCCTCGGCGATGGAAAGCATGGTGTTCCAGATCACCGTCAACGTGATCGGGTCGACATCTCCCCGTGTGTCCGCCACCGCAGCCACCCGTCCTTTCCCTCCATGCCCCGCCGCAAACCGCCGGCGCCCGCTCGCATCAGCCCTATTGCCGGCTCACGGTGAGCTGAACCCGCCCTCGGTTGTTATCATAGAACCGCCAAGCATCGTTCGCATACGCGAATAGATACCCGGACCTTGTCGGCGTTATCGAGCAGCCTTCGCCGATCATGAAGGTCTGATGGCTGGAGTTCACGTTTTCCCGCGCCCCGACCGAATTGGCGATCGCTCCCACAAGGCAGAACCACGGCATATCTTCGTGCCGGCGGGTCATCAGGAAGTTCGCGTTCTCGTTTCCGGTGGCGCTCTTGAAGAATTCCTCCATCTTGCCGAGCGCGCTTCCTAGCAAATGCACGACCTCGCCAGCGTGGAACTTACCGTCATTGGTTCCCCCTGGTCCGCACGGGATGGACTTGTCCTTCCATTCCCCGGTCGCAGACAGCTCATAGCGAATCCCGGCCTCGAGCCACAGACCGGTATCGTTCCAGGGCTCGATGGCGAAGATGTTCCGCGTCACGGGAACTCCAGCCGCCAGCCTCTGCGTAGGCCGATAAGGCGCCTGGGTGATCGGAGGATCGGTGTACCGGTCGGATGACGACTTATGAAGCGCAACGGTGTCATCCAAGGCCGGCGTCGCGCGGGGCTGGGTCGGAAGGAGCTTGAAAACACTGGTCAAGGAATTATGCAAAATTCCCTGATGGTCCGGTCTGATCGGAGCCTTGATCTTATCCTTGAACCCAAGGCCGCAGGTTTCCGCCTCTCCAATCATCCATTCCAATGCCCCATCGGATAAACCGGTTTCCGCGTAACCACCGCCGACGTCGCTATGGACTCCGGGAAACCAGATCTGTTTCATGTCCCGGCCGTCCTCCTCGGTCCACAGGGTCGGCTGGAAGGTGGCTCGTTTCTCATCCAGAGCCAAAGCATGGCGCGCAGTCTGGATGTGACCGCCAAGGCTGGTGTCGTAAAACGTATAGTCCTTCCTCGCGTCCAAAAGATTAAGCACCGCGAGGTTGTCCGGAATTCCCAAGGCGCCGACGGTATCCCAGACACCAACGAAACGCACTGGGATCGTCTGACTACCCTCGGGCGTTCTGTGGAACATCCACCCCTGCTCGCTCCACGCGGACCTGTCCAATCGTTTCCGGTATCCCTGCGAGAACAGCT
Organism: Alphaproteobacteria bacterium; assembly: GCA_038146985.1. GTDB lineage: Bacteria > Pseudomonadota > Alphaproteobacteria > Thalassobaculales > Thalassobaculaceae > JADHLJ01. The sequence goes on along the minus strand of JAYQSQ010000001.1, from coordinate 95,339 downwards.
TCTCGATCCGCGGCCACACCTCCGCGTCGTCCAATCCCGCTGTATCCAAGAGCCCGCAGCGTCCCACCAAACCCGCCAGGCTGCGGGCCGTATAGGCACCTCTGCTAAAGCCGAAGAGGAAGATCTCGTCGCCGCTCTCATAGTTGTCGCAGAGGTTTCTGTATCCCGACATGATATTCTGATTGAGGCCAAGGCCCGCTCCCCCGCCTATCGCCTTGTCTACAAGATTGGGGGCCGTGCCGACGCCGGGATGATAGTACTTATGCTGATGGACCGTGTCCTGATCTTGAATGCCCGGCGCTTCGTCCAAAAGCGCCGCGTAAATTTTCGCCACATTCGTTGGCGCCGGAATACCATCATCGGTCTGGTCCAGGGTGTTCCAGGTCCCGTCACAACAAATCACCAGTCTTTTCATGGTCGATTTCCGAGATAAATGCCGCCCCTATATTGATATCACCAAATCATGAATCAGTCATCAACCAGAGCATGAAATTATTCAATTTCAATCGCGCCGATGCCGCACGGCGCGACCAAGGAAGTTTGACGCCTCGTTGACGCTTCCCGTCAACTCGCCAGGAAAGCGGCGATCGCCTCGTTCTGAACCGGGACGTTGAGCGCCGGGGCATGCCCGCAGCCGGCGCATCGCAGGATACGGGCCTTAGGGCCGCGCCGGCTCATCTCCTCGGCCATTTCGGCGCTCAGCAGGTCGGAATACTCGCCGCGCAGCAGGAAGGTCTTGGCGATGATCGCATCATAGCGATCCCAGAGCCGCCAGTCGCCGGGATGGGCAACGAATTGCCGCGCGATCCGGGGATCATAGTGTGAGGTCACCCGCCCGTTCGGCAGCCGGCGGAACGACGCCTCGGCCATGGCCCGCCACGCGTCGCCCGGGATATAGCCGAAGGGTGCATAGACCGTACGCAGGTAATGTTCCAGCTCGCCGACGGTCGCGAAATCCGGCGGGTTCCCGAGATAGGTGACGATGCGGTCGATCGCCGCCTGGGGCAGTTCCGGGCCGATATCGTTAATGACGAGATGGCTGATCCGGTCGCGCATGGCGCCGCCGGCAAGCCACATGCCGAAACTGCCGCCCATGGAGGTGCCGACCCAGCGCAGGCTCTCCATGCCGAGCTGGTCGCAGAGGTCGAGGGCGATTTTCTCATAGACGTCAAAGCAGTATTCGGCGTCGCCCCGCTCGGCCCCATCTTCGACCCATTGGCTGAGGCCACGGCCGATCGTGTCTGGGGCGATCACGTGATAGTGGGGCGCCAGTTCCCGCGCCAGGGCGTCGAAGTCCCGCCCGACCCGGGCCAGCCCGTGCCAGGCGACCACCGGCGGCAGGTCCGCAGCTCCCCATTCGAGATAATGGATCTCGCGGCCGGCGCAGGTCATGTATTTCGAGACGGGCGGATCACCAAGCATGGGAGAAACTCCTGGGCCGAAATTTGTTGCCCTTTCTGCCTAGCATGACTACGCGCCACCGGAACAGCCGCGCGCGGCGTTTATCGATGGGCTGTTGCGTTACCTTCCCCTTCCAAGATCTGCCGCCAACCGTGACATTCAACACGCATCCCCGACGAAGGTCGGGGCCGACGCCTGAGGCTGATCCGCGTGACGGATAGCGGAGTACTGTCAAAGATCGGTGAAATTGCTCGGCCACCCGTCGCCACCCACCGCCTCAGGCGTCGGCCCGGCCTGCGCCGGGGATACGGGGAAAGAGGTGCAAAAAACCGCACACGGCCGTTTGGGACGACCTGTCCCAAACCCTCGCTCGGTTTGATTGATGTTAAAAAACATAAACCGTATCCCCGACGAAGGTCGGGGCCGACGCCTGTGGCTCCTCACCGTGACGGATAGCGGAGCACTGTCGAAGATCGGTGGAATTGCTCGGCCAGCCGTCGCCACCCACCGCCTCAGGCATCGGCCCCGGCCTGCGCCGGGGATACTTGGAAAGAGATGTAAAAAAACCGCACACGGCCGTCCATAACCCAGGCATGGAAGCATTTGTCTACATTCTCGCCAGCAAGCGGAACGGAAGCCTCTACATCGGAATGACCACCGATATCCGCCGCCGGTTGGAGGAACATCGGGCCGGGATGGTTCGTCACACGCGAGAATATCGAATTCGCAGGCTGGTCTACCTCGAACCGCACTCAACCATCGAAGATGCAGCGCTCCGGGAACGACGGCTCAAGGAATGGCGACGTGCCTGGAAGATCAGGCTCATTGAGACAACGAACCCGGACTGGGACGACCTGGCGCGAACCCTCGCTCAGTTTGATTGATGCTAAAAAACATAAACCGTATCCCCGACGAAAGTCGGGGCCGACGCCTGAGGCTCGTCACCGTGACGGGTAGCGGAGCATTATCAAAGATCGGTGGAATTGCTCGACCACCTGTCGCCACCCACGCCTCAGGCGTCGGCCCCGAGGCTGATCCGCGTGACGGATAGCTGAGCGCTGTCAAAGATCGGTGGAATTGCTCGACCACCCGTCGCCGCCCACCGCCTCAGGCGTCGGCCCCGGCCTGCGCCGGGGATACGGGGGAAAGAGGTGCAAAAAACCGCATACGGTCGATAAGGGCGACCTGTCCCGAACCCTCGCTCGGTTCGATTGATGTAAAAAACATAATCCGTATCCCCGACGAAGGTCGGGGCCGACGCCTGAGGCTGATCCGCGTGACGGATAGCTGAGCGCTGTCAAAGATCGGTGGAATTGCTCGACCACCCGTCGCCACCCACCGCCTCAGGCGTCGGCCCCGGCCTGCGCCGGGGATGCGGGGAAAAGACCGGGAGGCCTGAGGCGGCAACTAAGATTGACCTTGAGTTGTTGGGGCGGATAATCCGTTCAGTCCGCAGAGAGGTTATCCGCGTCCGATGTCGCTTGATATTTCCATCACGTCGCTGGCCAAGTCCTTCGGCGACAAGGCGGTGCTCAAGGATGTGTCGCTCGAGGTTCCAGCGGGCCGTTCGACGGTCCTCATCGGGCCATCCGCGTCGGGAAAGACCGTGCTGATCCGCTGTATCCTCGGCCTGCTGGAGCATGAGGCCGGTGACATCCGGATCGGCGGGTCAACCAGCGTCGATACAAGGCGGATCGGCGTCCTGTTCCAGCAGAACGCCCTGTTCGACAGCATGACGGTCTGGGAAAACGTCGCTTTTCCGCTGATCAACAGCCACGGCATGGCCCGTCGCGCGGCACGGGACCGGGCGATCGCGCGGCTTCGGGACGTCGGTCTTACGGAGGAGATGGCGCTTTTGTACCCGGTCGAGCTATCCGGGGGCATGCAGAAGCGGGTCGGCGTCGCGAGAGCCATGGCCGGCGACCCTGATCTGCTGATTCTCGACGATCCCACGGCCGGCCTCGACCCGATCCTGACCAACGCCGTCCTTGACCTGATCGAAGCCAGCGTCTCGGGGACCGGGGCAACCGTGCTTGCCATCACCGGAAACATGACGGCGGCGCGGACCCGGTTCGACCGGATCGCGATGCTGTATGACGGAACCATCCACTGGCAAGGCGACAGCGACGCCGCCGCGAAGGCGCACGACCCTTATCTCGATCAGATGCTGGAGAGCCGCGCCGAGGGACCGATCCGGATGCGGCTGGTCGACTAATGTCGCGCTCTTACCGCGCCGGAATGGACTTCAAGTAGGCAATGACATCCGCGCGTTCGGACTCTTTCTTCAGTCCAGCGAAAGACATCTTGGTTCCCTTCACGACGGCTTTCGGTTTGGCGAGGAACTTGTCCAGGGTCGCCTCATCCCAAACCAGATTGGCCGATTCCAGGGCCTTGGAATACTTGAAGCCTTCCACGCTCCCCGATGTCCGGCCGACGATGCCGATGAGATGCGGGCCGAGCTTGTTCTTCGGCTGATCCACAACGTGACAGGCCTTACACTTGTTGAAGACCTTCTTGCCTTTCTCGGCATCCCCGGCCACAGCCGGTGACGTCAGCAGACCTAGCGAGATCACCGCGGCGAAAAGACCGGTAGCGGACACGTTCATCAACACTCACTCCCGAAAACGAAGACGCGCGCACTATAACAGCGCGCGCGTCTGTCTCCAGAAACTTTGCCTGCTTCAAATCGGCGCGGAACCGACCCGCCCGCAAACCCGTCAGGCGGCGCGGACAGACCGTCCGTTGGCGTAACGGTCGACCGCCGACATCAGGCTTTCGACCAAGAAGTCCCGGCCGGAAATCAACCGAGGATTCGGCGCCGCGATACCGATGGCGAGCGGCCGCGACGACGGGCCGTTGCGCACCAGCGTGGCCACCACACCCGCGCCCGGCGTCGCCAGGTTCGAGGTGATCAGGTAGCCCTTCTCACGCACTTCCTTGATCCGCGCCATGACGTCGGCTTCCTGGATCTTGTCCTCCGGACGTTCGGCTTCGGTATTGACGCGCCGCACCATCCGTCCGATTTCGGCATCGTCCCGCAAGCTGGCGAGCACCAATCCGATCGCCGTGCGGAACATCGGCCGCATCATGCCCGGCCGCAGATGGAAGCGCAGCCGCTGGTACGAGTTAACCACGTGAATATACTGGGTTTCGACGCCGTTCAGAACGCCCAGAACCGCCGTATCGCCGGTCGCGGCATTGAGGTCCTGCATCATCCCGAGCAGGTTGTCCTGGTTGTGGGCACCGCCCATCAGCCAGCTTCCCAGCAGACCGACCCGGACACTGGGCGTATAGGTCCGCGCCCGCGTGTCGTAGTCGACGAACCCCTGGGCCAGCAGGCTCTTCATCAGAGCCGACATGCTGGATTGCGGCACGCCCATGAGACGCACCAGTTCAGATATCGTCAGCGGTCGCTTAACGTCTTCAAAACATTCAAAGATCGCCATAACGCGGGCGGCTGATTTTACTAAGCCGTTGGTCATTTATCCCACCTCGTTTCATCCCCTGAGCGATCACAATACTACGAATGAAATATATCAGGACATCACGGATGTGTTTTGAAATATATCAGGTGATCATAAATGCGGGATACGCTCAGCATATGGCCGCTGGCCACTCCGAAAGTGCCAAGGAACCGCTGATAAAGTCAACGAATAATCACGCTTATTCATCATGTTAACGCGCCTCCCGCGCCCTGGCGCAAACCAGGGTCCGGCATCGAGAAAGCGACGTCGAAATTTGTTGATCCATGGCGCTAAGCCCGCCGGAAGCAGCGGAGCACGGCCCTGCCTTGCGCCAGGGCGACGGCAAGGCTGGGGCCTTGGCTAAAGGGCGAAAGATTGCCTGACCGCAGCCGAACCGGCCCCGTCGCCCTGGCGTAAGGCAGGGCCCAGCATCGCGCCGGAGCGAGGGTCGAAATCAGGCGCGGCTGTCCCTACCCTGTAACGGCATCGAAGATCCGGGCCGCGTCGTCGAGTTGGTCGAGGTTGAGGCAGGCGTCAAGCGCCTGCTTCGCCCGCTCCTCGCCCAGGACCGGCACCACGAGAGCCATGAACTTCTCCGACAACCGGCGTTCCTGCAGGTCGATATCCGAGGACGGCACGCCGGCATCTGACTTGCCGACAAGGCTGCGGCCGTCGGCGAGGTCGACGACCACTTCCGCCTGCATGCGGCTTTCGAGCGGCTTGGCGACGATCTCCACTTTCCGGCGCAGATCGACCAGATCGTTCCGGTTCGCCGCCTCGTCGGTATAACTGCCCATGGCGCCGGTATCGATACCCGAGAGCACCATGGCGGCCGTGTGGCGCATGGAGAACTTGATCTCGAGACCGGTTTTCGGCTCCGGAATATTGCAGACGGTGAAGTGGGTCTCCGGCACATGCTCGCGCACCGCCACCACGTCCTCGGGCTTGATCCCGGCTTCGTCGCGCAGCTTGCGCAGCGCGTCGATGCCGGCGTGGGTCAGATAGCAGGCCGCGTGATACTTGAAGAGGTTTTCCTCGACCGCGAACCGGCCGTTGGACTTGGGATAGACCGGCAGCGGCGTGAACCCTTCGGCCTGGGTCGCGGCAAAACCGTTCTCGCCCTCGATCGCGTTCTCACGGCTGGTAAAGCCCTTGCCGGCGAGCCGAGCCGCCAGCAGCCCGTTGGCGGCCGCCTTGCCGGCATGGAACGGCTTGCACTCAGTACCGAACATGATGCGCAGGCCCGCCGCTTGGGTCGCCGCGATGCCGAGCGCGGCGGTCGCCTGATCCGCGTCCAGACCCATCGCGTTGGCCGCGGCGGCCGCCGAGCCGAAGGTGCCGATGGTTCCCGTCGAATGCCAGCCGTTGTCGATATGCGGAACCCCGGTCATGTCGCTGAGCCGTGCTTCCACCTCATAGCCGGCGACGAAGGCGGTGATCATGTCCATCCCGCTCATCTTCGACTCATCCGCCAGCGCCATCAGCGCCGGAACCAGCGGTACCGTCGGATGGCCCAGCATCCGTTCGTTCACATCATCATAGTCGAGCGCATGGGATGCGGCGCCGTTGATCAGTGCTGCCTGGGAGCCGACGACCTTCTCGGGATGGCCGATCACCCGCGCCGGGCCCGACCCGCCTTCGGCCACGGCCACTTCGAGCAGCTTTCCCGTCAGCGGCTCATGGGCGCCGCCCACGGTGACGGCGATCCAGTCGAGAATGCAGTGCTTGGCCCAACGCCGCGCGCTCTCCGGGATGTCCTCGGCCTTCAGGGCCGCGACCATGGCACCGAGATCCCGGGTCGGCGTCAGGGATTGGCTGTCGTGTTCATTGGCTTCAACGCTGGCCATGGGGTGCACCCTTCCTGTTCGACGGTCGTTGACCGGAACGATACCCCCAAAACCGCGCCGGGGCCTAGTCCGGCGCCTCCCATGTCCGCGATATCGCCGGCCGCTACCGGCGGCGGCGGATCCGGGCGGCAATCAGCACGCCGGCGCCGATCACCGCCACGGCGGCCATGACGGCCAAAAGATCGCCCAGGGCGTGCTCGACGGCATGGGTGCTGCCCGCGACGGGAACGTGCCCGGAATGCGCGAGCGCCTGAACCGAGGAGGCGAACAATGCGGTTGAGGCGAGGGCGAATGCTTTCACAGGTCATCTCCATTGTGTCGAGCGGTTCAGTAATGCTGTGCAACTATACGATGGCGCTGCCGGCCCGTCACCCCGCCCGCCAGGCAAATGTCAATTTACCGCACCCGGTCACATGGCGGCGCGCCGGCGCTCCCGGTGCCAAGCGTAAAGCCCGCTCAGCACGATGATCCCGGCTCCGAGTACCGTGAACAGGTCCGGCACATCCCCGAACACCAGGAACCCGATCAGCGCCGCCCAGACCAGCATCGTGTAGTTGAAGGGCTGCAGCGCGCTTGCCTCGGACAGAGACAGGGCCTTGATCACGCTCACATGCGCGGCGACGCCCAGCAGGCTGGCGAGCAGCAGAAAGCCCCATTGCTGTCCCGTCGGGGCCTGCCATTCCAGCGGCGCGATCAGGCTGAGGACGGCAAATCCCACCATGCCGGTATAGAGGGTCGAGGTGGCCATTGAATCGCGCCGCGCGGCCAGTCGCGTCATCACCAGATAGAGCGCGAAACATGCGGCGCCGGCCAGCGGGACAAGCTGGACCGGCGCGATCACGTCAAATCCCGGGCGCAGGATGACCAGCACGCCCAGGAACCCGACGCTGACCGCGGCCCAGCGGCGGATTCCGACCTTTTCCTTCAGCATCGGGACCGCCAAGGCCATGACCATGAGCGGCGTCATCGCGGCCATGACATGCGCATCCACCAGCTTCAGGTAACGGAAGGCATAGGTGAAAAGTCCGATCTCGGTCACCAGCGCCAGCCCGCGGGCAATCTGCAGGAACGGCGCATGAGCCTTCAGAGCCGACCACCCTTCCAGCCGAAGGGCGAGAACAAGACCGAAGGCGAAGAAAAAGCCGAAACGCACCCAGAGGATCTCGACCACCGGCAGATCGGTCACCAGATGCTTGGATACCGCATCCATCGAGGCGAACAGCACCATGCCCGCCACGTGCCAGGCGATCCCGGCCATGGCCGGCGCCGAACCCTGCGAGGGGGGAGAGGTGGTCAAGATGGCTGCCGGTGCGGCTCCTGGATCGCCTAGGACCCGCTCACCGGGACCGGGAAATCATAGCCGAATAGTTTGGCGATGATCGAAACCTGGTGGTCGAACATGGGCCGCCCATAATGGATGCGGCAGCCCTTGGCCTTTGCCGCCCTCAGGATCGGCGTGTCGACGGGGTTCATGATGATCTCCGCCATGAGTTGGGCCGGGTCGAGCAGATCCGGATCGACAGGCAGCGCGTCGCTCTCCTTCAGGCCGAGCGAGGTGGTGTTGACGACGATGTCGAATCCCTGGGGTTTGGGATCGGCGACCTCAACGGGAACCTTGGGATAGGCCGCGGATATGGCCGCCGCCAATTCCTCGGCCTTGGCCCTGGTCCGGTTGGTGATCGCAAGCCGGGCAACGCCGCTGTCGGCGAGAGAGAAACCGATCGCCCGGGCCGCCCCGCCGGAGCCGAGCATCAGCACTTCCTTGCCTTTTACCGGAAAGCCTGCCGCCAGCATGCCGTTGACGAAGCCGGTGCCGTCGCAATTGTCACCGATCAGCCGGCGGTTTTCGTCAAAGGCCGCGAAATTCACCGCGCCGACCAGCCGGCCCTGACGGCCGATCTCGTCGCAATGGGCCATGATCGGCAGCTTGTGCGGCAGGGTGACCGAGAGCCCCATGAAATTCGGCATCGCGCGCAAGCCCGCGATCACGGCGTCGAGCCCGGCGGGCGGGATGTGCAGCGGTACCATAACGGCATCGACGCCGTGCTTTTCGAACAACGGGTTGAAAACCGAGGGTGCCCGCACGTGCCCGATGGGGTCGGCCATGCAGCCATAGACCCTGGTCTTGCCGGAAATGGTGAGAGTGGCTTGCATGGAAGATCCCCGTCGCCGACGAATTGAGGTGGATTTCCCTACACCCTCGGCAAACGCCGCGCAACGCGCTCGACAGACGCGCCGCCCTGTCGACAGCGGGTCCACGCCGGGGCACGATGGGAAGAGTGAAAAAGGCTGACGGTACGCTTAGATGATTGAAGGACCCCGGTTCGGTGCGGCGCTGCTCACCCTGCTTGTGCTCGCGGGATGCAGCGAGGGGGAGACCCTTCAGGACCGCGTGAGCGCCACGATCTCAACCTTGAAGATCGACAATACCGGAATCGACGAGCAGGGCCGGCCGCGCGTCTCTCCGCAATCGGACGCGCCGGAAGCGGTCGAGGCCACGCCGCCGTCGCCGGACGAGGTGCGGTTCGCGGACTATGCCGCCGGCCCCGCCTATGCACGCCGGCTGGTCGAGGCCGCGATCACCAGCGACGCCTATCTCGGGCGTGACTGTCCACGCGCCTATACCGTCACCCCGCTCGCGGTTCTGCACCAGCCGGACCCGCCGCTGGCGATGCCCGAGGGCGCCGAGCACCCGGCCCAGGGCATCTGGCGCCAGCGCTACGAGGTCGAGCGCTGCGGCGAAAAGCGGACCTACAACGCGGTGTTCGGTGCCCGCTCCGAGGCGCCGCCCAACATGCGGATCAGCACGCCCGGCACGACGACGGCCGGCAGCGAGCTGGCGCGGGAAATGCGCGCCGACATTCAGGAGATCGCGCTTGAATATGCCGGGATGTCGCGCTGCAGCGACCAGCGCATCGTCGATACCGCCGCCCAGCCGATGCGCCGCGAGGTGCAAAGCGACGGATCGGTCTGGAGCGAGTACACCGAGGAGCTCTGGACCATCGATGTCTGCGGCCGGCTGGTCGAGATCGCGCTGCATCACGGCTTCCGCGACGGTGTCGGCTATCCGCAATACGTCATCGCCGACGCGGACGATCCGGCCTGGCGCCCCTCGGGCCGCTCGGTACCGAAGGATATCGATCTGCCGCGCCTTCAGGCGGCCTTGCTCCAGGTCGCCTCGGGCAAGGCCGGGGCGTCCCTTGACTATCTCTGGGCCGAGGCACGCCGCGAAGTGCCCTTCGCCCAGACCGTGATCGCCGGGCTGCTGCGCGACGGCACCGCCATGCCGCGCGACATGGACCGCTCGGCGTTCTGGGCCCTGCGCGCTTCCTATGGCGGCTATCCCGGCGCGATGGAGATGGTCGGCGACCTTTATGCCAGCGGCGCCTGGATCGTTCCTGACCGGCGGCTGGCGGCGGCGTGGTACCGCCGCGCGATCGAGAGCGGCAGCCGGACGGCGGCGGAGAAACTCAAGGTGCTGGCCGTGGAAAGTGGCGCGCAGCCCCCGGCCCGCGCGACCGGCGTGACCGAGTAACGGGAGCGCCGGGCATGTCGGAAATCACCGTAAGGGCTGGCGTCGAGATCGCCCATTCGGACCGGTTGCGGGCGACCGTGTTCCGCCATTCGGTATCGAAATTCGAAATTCGCCATGAGGCCGAGACCTACCGGTTCCAGTTGAACCGTTTCATGGTCCACGCTCCGGACATCTATTTCCGGCCGATCGACCGGTTCGCGCTCGACCAGGCCACCCACACGGTCATTGATACCGACATGGTCCGCGCGCGGACCGAGCCGGCGGTTACCGGCTTCGGCGATCCCGGCCCGCTGGGAGAAGACGGTCGCCGGCCCCTGACCTTTACCGACAACGGCCTGGCCATAGACGGACCGGTGCTCTGCGTTTCGCCCTGGGGCGGCGCCTTCAGCAATCAGATCCTGCACATCCTGATGGGTATCACGCAGTGCGACGACATCCTCGGCGACAGGCTGCCGGTTCTGGTCCCCGACGATCTGTCGGCGCGCGAGAAATCGAACCTCGCCTTCGCTGGGATTGATGAGAGCCGTTGGATCGGGGTGCCGAGAACCACGGCCTGCCGGGTGAAGGACGCCTTCATCCCGTCCAAATCCTTCATTCGGAACAGCACCTTCGGCCCGAAGAAATTCCAGGTGAATTACGGTTTCCTGTTCGAGCCCACCACCCTGCTCGCCTACACCGCTCGGATACGGGCCAATCCCAGGATCGCGAAACCGCCGACGGGCGGCCCCAGGCGCGTCGTCTACATCTCCCGCAAGGATGCGGGCGGGCGCTACACCACCAACGAAGACGAGGCGGTCCAGGCGCTCTCGAAATTCGATCTTCGTTACATCATGCCGACGCAAGTGCCGATCGAGGAGATCGCCCAGGCTATCGCGAATGCTGATGTGGTGATCAGCGCCTTCGGCTCGGCAATCCTGCATTTCCTTGCCGCCCGCCACGGGACAACGCTGATCGAGTACGACCATCCCGCCAGCGACCAGTGCGGGCGTGCGATCTGCCGGGTCACAGGATGCGAGCATGTCTATTGCACCCGGGTGACTGAGAAACGGCGAAGCTTCCTGGATGTCAGTGATAATCCGGTTGATGTGAAAGAACTCGTCGGGCTCGTCGAGGCGGCGCTGACGCGGCATGATGAAAAAGCTCGTCGAGAAGCGACGTGAGCTCAATATTAGCTTTCCCGTCCCCACGGACGCGCATTGGTATCCGGAAAAATCTTTCGACCGCTCTAGGATTCACATCCCCGCCGCCCTTGCGGTTGTCGTCGCCCCTGGGAAAACAGAGGCTCAAACACCGTTTGCTTAAAGCACCGGCTTTGCCGGCACGACGGGAAAGGGCTTCACGAGCCTTTAAGGCCCTTCGCCCAGCCGCTACCAAAGCTTGATGTTATCGTAGATCCGGATATTGACCTTGGCTCGCATGCCGGGGGTCAGGTTCGGCGGTGGCTCGTTGACCGAGATCCGGACCGGTACCCGCTCCACCCCGCCGCCGAAGCGGTTGTTGGAACTCAGGGTCGTCACCCCCATTTCCGCGGTGGTGATGTTGCCGATCCGGATCACCTCGCCCAGGAACTCGCGGAACGGATAGATCTCGAACTCGATCACCACTTCCTGACCGAGCCGGACATGGCGCATCTGGCTCTCGTCGACATAGGCCTCGACCCAGAAATGCGCCGGATCGTGGAGCATGACGATGGTGACGCCGTCCTCGACATATTCGCCGGCATAGCGGTGAATGCGCCCCACGACGCCGTCCACGGGCGAGTGGATGCGGCGCTTCTTGAGTTCGACCTCCTGCAGGCGGATGTCGTCCCGGATGCGGGCCTGCTCGACCTTGGAGATCTTGATCTTTTCCAGGAACACATCGATCTGCCGCGCCGTCGACTTGAGCTGGTCGTATTCCCGCCGCGCCACCTCGATATTGGCCTCAGCGACCGATGCCTCGCCCTGCAGAATCAGCACCTTGTCTTTCTCGGCGTTGAACTTCTCCTCCGAGGTCAGGCTTTTCTGGAGCAGGAACACCACACGAGCCAGATTCTTCTCGGACAGGGCGAGACGATCCTGGATGGCCGTGTATTCCTTTTCGACCGCCCGGACCTTTTCCGCCTGGGTCCGAAGCTTCGATTCGAGCTCGATCTCGAAGGCCTGTTTTTCCGAAAGCAGCCGGCCTTCCTCGCTTTGCTTCAGCGCAAGATCGGTTCTAAGCGCCTCCAGGCCGAGGCGGATATCGTCGTCCTCCAGCAGAACCACTTCCTGGCCGGCGGTGACACGGCCGCCCTCCTCGACCAGCACCTGTTTGATCTGACCGTTCACCTGGGCGGACAGATTGGCCAGTTCGGTCCGTATCCGCGCGTCATCCTCGTAGACGTGGGTGAACCAATAGAGGGTCTCGTAGCCGGCCAGAAGCACCGCGCCGATCAGCCCGCCGCTTATCACGACCTTCAATGTCTGCTTCAGGGCCACGTCAGCGTCTCAAAACCAAAAGGCGTTTCCACTATCCCGGTCCGGGCGCCATGTCGCTTCGGACCCGCCGGCGTGTTTTGCAATCCGCCAGTCTTGGTTCCGCGCAGCTTATATGGAATACAATCGGCACTCGAACCCGGCGACGCTATCAGCAAAGCCGAAACCGATCAACAAACCTCCCCCGCGCGTCGGGGACCAAACCCGGACGGGAACTGGTGAGCAGCGCAGCCGAAGCCGATACGGCGCCCTCTCCGATCCGCGCGCTGGTTCGCGACGGAAACTTCCTGTGCATCTGGCTGATCGGCGGCCTGACAGGCGTCGTCCGCTGGTTCCAGTTGCTGGCCCTCGGCGTCTTCACCTTCGAGATCACCGGGTCGCCGCTTCTGGTCTCGACGATCCCGATCCTGTGGATGCTGCCGCTCACATTGCTGGGTCCCGCCGTCGGGGTCATCGCGGACCAGCTCAACCGCAAGATTCTGCTGGCGGTGTCGATTGCCCTGATCATCGCGCTGCAGGCCATCATGGCCTTTTTCGCTCATCTGGGCGAACTGACCTATCCGCTGATCGCCACCGCCTCGATCCTGAGCGGTCTCTTCTGGGCCACCGACATGCCGATCCGCCGCCGCCTCCTCGGCGATCTCTCCGGCAGTAATGTCTCGGCGGCGATGAGCCTCGATTCAGCGACTGGCAACGCCACCCGCATGGCGGGACCGCTGCTCGGCGGTGTCGTTTTGCAGACCGTCGGCATGTTCGGCGTCTTCACCCTCAGTGGCATTGTCTACGGCCTCTGCCTGATCCTGATGCTGATCGCTCAATTGCCGGAAAGGATCACGCCGGCCGCCGCACCGTCCTTTCTGCGCGATCTTGTCGGCGGCATTCGCTTCGTCATCGGCGACCGACCGCTCCGGCGCATTCTCATCATCACCATCGTCTTCAATCTCTGGGGATTTCCCTTCACCTCGATGATCCCGATCATCGGGCGCGAGTATCTCGGCCTAACGCCTTTTTATGTCGGCGTGATTTCCAGCATGGAGGGTCTGGGCGCCTTCATCGGCGCCATGATGGTCGCCATGTTCGCCAGGCCGGATTTCTTCTTCCGGATCTATCTCGGCGGCACGCTTTTGAACCTGTCGGCGATCGGCTATCTCGGGCTGCTGACCTATGTCGCGGGCGGCCCGCATCATTCCTTCTTTTCGATATCCTTCGCGCTCGTGGTGACCGGGATCGCAAGCGCCTGTTTCGCCGCGATGCAGGGAACCCTCACCTATCTCGCCGCTCCGCCGGAGTTCCGCAGCCGGGTGCTCGGCGTTCTCACGCTGTGCATCGGCAGCGGCCCGATCGGTTTCTTCAATGTCGGCTGGATGGCGGAATCCTTCGGGGTGCCCGCCGCGCTCGCGATCATCTCCGCCGAGGGCCTGTTCGTCCTGCTGGTCTTGTGGGTCTGGGGAGAGAGCCAGGACGAGACCGGCAAATCCACTTAGAAGAACGGAAACCCAAACTTACCACCGCGCTAATTCGCGACGCGCCGAAGCCCTTCCGTATCGAGGACCCGTCATCCCCCGTCGCGCCAGCGAAAGCTGGCGCTTTTGTCGGAACGGCTTGAAGGTAGAGCCGGCTTAGCACCAGCTTTCGCTGGCGCGACGAAAGAGGGGGGAGGCAACGACGGCAGTCGGCTCAAAAGCGCGGATCTGCCCCCTCACGCCGCCGGCCGGGCCGGCATGTACTGGTTGAACCATGCCACGGTCTCGTCCATGACCACATCGAAGGCCGGTTTGACATAAATTTCGTAGTGTCCGAAGCCCGGCACGGTCACCAGCTTTTTCGGCTCCAGCGCCTTGTCATAGAGCGACTTGCAATCCTCCGGCGGTACCAGGCGGTCGTCGCCGGCGGCGATCAGCAGCAGCGGGCGCGGCGAAATCTTGTCGACCACCCATTCGGGGTGGAACTGCAGGGTCTCATCGATGAATTCGAGCGGGATCTTGCCGACCGCGTTCGGGTTGCCCGCCCGCGCCGCCGCCGCCAGCGCCGCCGATTGGCGGTCCGGCAGCAGGATCTCCTCGCGAGCCACCATTTCCGATTGGCCGCTTACCACCCGCTTCTCGCGGTCCTTCTCGGAACGCTCCAGCAGGTCCACCCATTCGTCGGGCCGGCGCACGCTGCGCATCCAGCGCCCGCCATGGCCCATGCCGATCACCCCGACGGTGCATTTCACCCGCGGATCAATCGCCGCGGCAAAGACCACGGTCGCGCAGCCGTAGCTGGTGCCGTAGATGCCGATCTGGTCCTTGTCGACCGCCTCCTGGATGCCGAGAAAAGTCACGGCAGAGAGAACGTCGGCCATGCGCGAGAACGGCGCCAGACGGCTGCGCTGGCCCTCGCTCTTGCCCCAGCCCTTGTAGTCGAAGGTCAGCACCACATAGCCCGCCTCGTTCAGCACGGCGGCATTGTCGGGGAGATAGAGGTCCTTGACCCCGGTATAGCCATGACAGAGCACCACGCCGGCGCGTTTCTCGCCGGGTTTCAGATCATCAGGCAGGAACAGATCGCCGTCGAGCTTCACGCCCTCGCTGTAGAATTCGATCGGTTTGCGCATGACTGTCTCCGTACGGTCGGGAACCCTGGCCGCGGTCGTTAGCCACTATCGGATATTTCACCGGGGTCTCTCCCGGCGGCCGCGTTCCCGGATAGACTAGCCGCCAACGAAACCCCGGTGAAGCGGAACGCCGGCCACATGGGGGATCAATCGAGAAAAATGCCGTGGGGGTGACATGAGCAACAAGACGGGTTTCATCGGGCTCGGCGCCATGGGCGGGCCGATGGCGCTGAACATGCTGAAGGCCGGCATCCCGCTGGTGGTGCATGACATCGACTCGGCCAAGGTCGACGCGCTGGTCGCCGCCGGCGCCGAGAAGGCCACCTCCAGCAAGGGCGCGGCCGAGGGCTGTGAGCGGGTGATCTGCCTGGTCGAAACCACGGCGCAGGCCCAGGACGTCATCCTTGGGGCGGACGGCATCATTCACGGGGTCGAAGCCGGCAATATCGTGCTCTGCATGTCGACCATCGATCCGCTGGTCGCCAAATCCATCGCCAAGGAGCTGAACGCCAAGGGCGTGCAGATGCTCGACGCGCCGATCAGCGGCGGCACACCGAAGGCCGTGGCGGGGACGCTGTCGGTCATCGTCGGCGGCGAGGCCGAGACCTTCGCGAAATGCCGCGACATCTTCGATGCCGTGGGCGAGCACGCCTTTCACATCGGCGAGCAGGGCCAGGGTCTGGTGATGAAGCTCATCAACAACATGCTCGGCATCACCAATACGATCGTGCTGCTGGAGGGGCTGACCATCGGCGCCAAGTCCGGCATCGGGCTGCAGACCATGTACGACGTTCTGAAGGTCAGTTCCGGCGACAGCGCGGCGGTGGATTTCCGCGTGCCGCGCATCATGTCCGGCGACTTCACCCCCGGCGGCACCATGGACATCGTCTACAAGGATCAGGAACTGATCACCGCCTATGCCAAGGATATCGGCGTGCCCACCTTCATGGCCAATGTCAGTCAGCAGATCTACCAAATGGCGCGGACCGCGGGCCTCAACAAGGAAGACTCAAGCGCCGTGATCAAGATTTACGAACAGCTGGCGAATGTCAGCGTCATCGGGAGGAAATAGAACCATGGCCACCATCGTACTGATACACGGCGCCTATCAGGGCGGCTGGATCTGGCAGCCCACCGCCAAGATCCTGCGCGAGGCCGGCCACATGGTCTATACGCCCACGCTCGAGGGCTGCGCCGAGCGCCGCCACCAGCTGCGGCCCGGCATCACCACCGAGACCCATGCCGACGAGATTGCCAACCTCCTGTTCTATGAAGACATCAACGAGGCGATCATGGTCGGCACCAGTTCCGGCGGGATGGTCATGGCCAAGGCCGCCGAGATGGCGCGAGAGCGGATCGGGCGCGTGGTCTTCGCCGATGCGCTGGCGCTCCAGGACGGCGAGCGGATCGCCGATTTCGTCGACCGCAAGACCGCGATCAACACCCATCTCGCCTCCGGCCCGCCGCGCTCGGACGTGGTCGGCCGCCTGTTCAAGGACCTGGAGGAGCCGGTGCGCTCCTGGGCCATCGATCGCTATACGCTCCACCCGATCGCCTGCATGCGCGACCCGGTGGAGTTGAAGAGTTTCTGGGGGCAGAAATGGGACGCTGCCGTGATCTACTGCACCGACAGCGTCAACCCGCCGCAATCCCACCAGCGCCGCGCCGCCGACACCCTCGGCGCCCGCTGGCACGAACTGGTGACCGGCCACTACCCGATGCTGAGCGAACCCGCTGCGCTGGCGAAGCTGATCGTCGAGGGGTGAGGTTCGAGCTTTGCTTTAGACCTCACAAATCGCAATACCCCTTCGGGTCGGAGCGCCGAGCCTAGATTCACCGTCGTCCCCGCGCAGGCGGGCACCTCTCAGTGCTTGATCGAAAAACACCAAGGTTCGATGGATGTATAGAGGTCCCCGTCTGCGCGGCGACGAAGAAAACTGCTTTAAAGCTATTTGCTAGGCCCCCGGTTATTTCAACCGTGTTCATGTCATGCGCGAGGGGCGTTCGGGTGTGACACCGCGCCCGGTTTCTGGCAAAAAGGCGCCAAATTCATCGCGTTGATCCAGAAACCGGGAGCATCGTTTCGCCATGCCTGAAGGACTCACGAGCGGACACTCACCCTCCAAAGGCGCCGTCACCGAGCTGGACGCGCTGGTCATCGGCGCCGGGTTTTCCGGGCTCTATCAGCTGCTGTGCCTTCGGGACCGGCTCGGCATGCAGGCGCGGGTCGTCGAGGCCGGCGACGGTGTGGGCGGCACCTGGTACTGGAACCGCTATCCCGGCGCGCGCTGCGATTCCGAAAGCCATTCCTATTCCTACTATTTCTCCAAGGAGCTGCTGGAGGAGTGGGAATGGTCGGAGCGCTATCCCGAACATTGGGAGATCGTGAAGTATCTGAACTATGTCGCCGACAAGTTCGACCTGAAGAAGGATATCCAGTTCGGCACAAGGGTGACCGCCGCGCGCTATGACGAGGCCGCGAACAAATGGACCGTCGAGACCGAGGGCGGCGAGCGTTTCCGGGTCACGTATCTGATCACCGCGGTCGGTTGTCTTTCGGCAACCAACACGCCGAAATTCCCGGGCCTGGAGAGCTTCGGGGGCAAGTGGTACCACACCGGCACCTGGCCCCATGAGGGCGTGGATTTCACCGGCAAGCGGGTCGCCCAGATCGGCACCGGCTCCACCGGCATCCAAGCGGCGCCGGTGATCGCGGCCCAGGCCAAGCATCACTTCATTTTTCAGCGCACCGCGAATTACAGCGTTCCCGCGAACAACCACCCGCTCGACGACGAGTTCAAGAAATACGTCCGCGAGAACCACGAGGAAATCCGCAAGATCATCCACTCGACGCCGAACGGCCACCCGTTCCGGATCTCCGATCGCCGGGTCTTCGACGTCAGCGATGAGGAACGCGCGAAAATCTACGAGGATTACTACGAGATCGGCGGCCTCAGGTTCCGGGCCAGCTTCCAGGACATCGTGTTCGACAAGAAGGCCAACGACACCGCGTCGGAGTTCATCAAGGCCAAGATCCGCTCGATCGTGAAGGATCCCAAGACGGCGGCTCTGCTGACCGATATCGACCATCCCTATTCGACCAAGCGGCCGCCTATCGATACCGGCTATTTCGAGACCTTCAACCGCGACAATGTCGAGTTGGTGGATGTGAAGAACAACCCGATCAAGGCGATCACGCCGAAGGGTGTGCTGCTGGAGAACGGCGAGGAATACGAGGTCGACATCATCGTGCTGGCGACCGGCTTCGATGCGATGACCGGCCCGCTCCTGAACATCGATATCCAGGGCCGCGACGGCATATCCCTGCGCGATGTCTGGGACGGCGGACCGCGCACCTATCTCGGCCTGCAGGTCGCCGGCTTCCCCAACATGTTCACCATCACCGGCCCCGGTAGCCCGTCGGTGCTGTGCAACATGCCGGTGGCGATCGAACAGCATGTGGAGTGGATTACCGACTGCCTCTTCGACATGCGGGACAAGGGTGTCGCCACCATCGAGACCACCGAGGAATCGATGGAGAAGTGGCGGGTTCACGTCAACGAGGCGGCGCACGCGACCCTGATGCCCTTCGCGCGCGGAACCTGGTACTGGGGCGCGAACGTGCCGGGCAAGCCCAGGGTCTTCATGCCCTATTCCGGCGGCATGACGCGCTATCGCCTGATCTGCAAGAACGTGCGGGAAAACGGTTATGAAGGATTCAAGTTGAGCGGCGCCGCCGACGCGCCTCCGCCGGCCTTCATACCGGCCGGCGACTTCACCTTGGCGGCGACGGTTCCCGGACCGGGGGTCTAGCCAACTCTAGCGGTTACCTCGAATTCGACGCGCATCTCCTCGCTCGCCAATGCGCAGATGATGGTCGTGTTGGCGGGGCGCGCCGCCTCGCAATGGGCCTTGATGATCGGCTTGATCCGCTCGAACTCGTCCCGGCTGGCCACGTAGACCCGAATTCGCAGCATGTTCTCCAGCGTCGTGCCCGCCTCGGCGAGAGCTGCGGATATCACCGCGAAAGCCTGAACCGCCTGCTCTTCCACTGTCGGCGGGAAACCGCCGATCTTCGGGTCGTACCCGGTGGTTCCCGAGACATAGACCCTGTCACCGTCGACGACGGCGCGGGAATACCCCGCCATCTCCTCGAACGGCGATCCGGAAGAAATTCGGGTTCCGATCATCTTAACCTCAAGTCTAGGGATCGACGCATGTACCGGTAAATTATCCCACAAAGGGATTTTACTGTCGACGTCCCGCAGCAAGATCAAACGGCATTGCCAAGTTCCGTGAAAATTACTATAAAAAAGCGGGGCAGATACACACTAATTGCATAATGGTGAGATCATGGGAATTTTCGACCCTCTCGTCATTGCTTCCTCCATTTTCATGGGAGCGATCGCGCTGGGAACTGGTCTTGATTCCTGGATCAACGAAACCGGCAAGGCACCGATCCGTAAAAGAATAGATCAAGTCGTTCATATCAGCGAAAACTGGTTCAGCATCTTTCTGACAATTTTTGATCGTTTGTTCAATAAAGGAGATACAAGAAGGATATCTTTTCTGAAGTGCTCCATGGTTTCCATTCTCCTTTTTGCCATCATATTTTTGATCAGAGCTACTTATGATTGGGATGCATACATTGAATTCCTAGTTGAAGCCGTAACCATGGAGAGCGCCGGCGCCACCGTATCTCTATTTGCAGTATTTTTTATAAATATAGCATTTGACTATTTTTCAATTTTGGAAACCAGGTGGATTATTTCAAGAATAAGCCTTCTTCAGGAAGATGGAATTTATTCAAAATCGACTAAATTAATAGGGACATTATTTTTGCTATTATTAGATTGCGTTTTCACTTTATTGGTATTTCTAATTGGCTATTTTATTTCTTCATTCTTTTTTTGTTTACATTATGATTATCAAAACTGTACGGTTTTCTTTTCTCATAGAAAAATTTGCCGACATATTTGATACGGTGCTCGTTGCTCAGCTAGAGATCGTAGATTTCGACCTATCACTGGAGAACCTGTTTTTCGAGATAGCGGCACCGTCGACGCAAATGACGACGATTTCGTTTTTGACGACGTACTTCACCTCGGTTTGGATTTGGATATTTGTTGCCGGTGGCATACTGCTGACGTTCTTCAGAGCCACGTTGCCGATCACAAGGGTCAAATCGTTCCCAATCACCTCGGTCATGGGAATCGGCGGCTTGATGTTGGCGATACTGGTGTTGATCGTTGGATACGCGATATTCCTCTTAGGCTCGTGATATCAAGGTGTTGCCGAAACACCAGAGCTGTTTCAGCTTCCCTTGGCTCGCGGACGATCAAACCCTTTTCTCAGCGCCTCAATCTCCGGCCGCATAGCGCAGCCTTCGAGATGGTCGTTGACCATCCCCATCGCCTGCATGAAGGCATAGCAGGTGGTCGGGCCGACGAAACTCCAGCCGCGTTTCTTCAACGCCTTGGACAGCGCGGTCGACTCCGGTGTTTGGCTTAACTGCCGCGCCGCCGCATGGGTCATGACCGCCGGACGCATTGCCGGGTCGGGCTCAAAGCTCCAGAAGAACGCGGCGAGCGATCCGGCTTCCTCGCGCAAGGCGACGGCGCGGCGGGCGTTGTTGATGGTGCTGACGATCTTGCCGCGATGACGGACAATGCCCGCATCCGCCAACAGACGTTCGACATCGCCGTCGCCGTACTCCGCGATACGGTCGAACTCGAAATTGTCGAAACCGGCCTGGAAACTCGGGCGCTTGCGCAGGATGGTGAGCCAGCTCAAGCCTGACTGAAACCCCTCAAGGCAGATCTTCTGGAACAAAGTCCGGTCATCGGCGGTGGGGCGGCCCCATTCGGTGTCGTGGTAGTGCTGGTAGTCCTCAAGCTCGCCGCACCAGCCGCAACGGGTGATGCCGTCGGTTCCGGTTCGAAGACCCTCAAGTTCGCTCATGGCCGCTCCCGCTTGACCGTGTTGCGCAGCACGCCGACACCCTGCAGTTCGACCTCGACCACGTCGCCCGGCTTCATGGCCCTCGTGCTCCCGGGGGTGCCGGTGAAGATCACGTCGCCGGGAGACAGGGTCACGTGCTGGCTGATATGGCTGATGATGGCGGCGGTATCATGGATCAGGCCGCTGGTTTCCTCGCGCTGAACGGTCTCGCCGTTAAGGCGGGTCTCCAGCATCAGCTTGTCCGGATCCAGTCCCCGCACCAGATACGGCCCGATCGGCCCGAACCCGTCCGCGCCCTTGGCCCGCCACCATTGCAGGTCCGCCCCCTGCCAGCCGCGCTCGGAAACATCGTTCCCCGCGGTCACCCCAAAAACATGCTCGAGCGCCCGTTCACGCGGAATGAATCGCCCGGCTTTGCCGATCACCACCACCATCTCGCCCTCGTAATGCAGGCTGCGGGCATCGGCGGGATAAGGGATCGCCGCCTCCGGACCGGTAACCGACGTCGGCGACTTGTAGAAGATCTCGGGCTTTCCTGCCCCCGACATGCCCGCATGGCTGCGGTAGTTGAGCCCCACGGCAAAGACCTTGCGCGGCTCGACCGGGGCCAGCAGGCGGATGTCCGTGAGATAGTGGAAGTGCTGGTTCAGCCTGTGCTCGCCGAAGAGATCGCCTTCGATCTCCAGCACCCGGTCGTTGCGAACCTCGCCTATCTTGATCTCGCCGTCGACGATGAAGCGGGCATAGGCGACGGGCTCGGCATTCACCGCCGACGCGATCAGACAGGCGACGATGCCTAAGAAAACGGCTCGGATCACGCGGTTTCCTTGAACAGCTCTCGCCCGATCAGCATGCGGCGGATCTCGGACGTGCCCGCGCCGATCTCGTAGAGCTTGGCGTCGCGCAGCAGGCGGCCGGTGGGGTAGTCGTTGATATAGCCGTTGCCGCCCAGGCACTGGATCGCCTCGAGCGCCATCCAGGTTGCCTTCTCGGCGGCGTAGAGGATCGCGCCGGCGGCGTCCTTACGGGTGACCTCGCCCCGGTCGCAGGCTTTGGCGACGGCATAGACGTAGGATTTCGAGGCGTTCATGGTCACGTACATGTCCGCCAGCTTGCCCTGCATGAGCTGAAACTCGCCGATCGCCTGGCCGAACTGTTTGCGCTCGTGGACATAGGGGACCACCACGTCCATGCAGGCTTGCATGATGCCGAGCGGCCCGGCGGACAGCACCGCGCGTTCATAGTCGAGCCCGCTCATCAGCACGTTCACGCCCCGGTTGAGGCCGCCGATGATGTTCTCCTCCGGCACCTCGCAATCCTCAAACACCAACTCGCAGGTGTTGGAACCGCGCATCCCCATCTTGTCGAGCTTGGGCGAGGTGGAAAATCCCTTCATGCCCTTCTCGATGATGAAGGCTGAGATGCCGCGCTGGTGCGCATCGGGATCGGTCTTGGCATAGACCACGAGGGTATCGGCGTTCGGGCCGTTGGTGATCCACATCTTGGTGCCATTGAGGATATAGCGGTCGCCCTTTTTCACCGCCCGGGTCTTCATCCCCACCACATCGGAGCCGGCGCTCGGCTCGCTCATGGCGAGCGATCCCACATGCTCGCCGGAGATCAGTTTCGGCAGATACTTGCGCTTCTGCTCCTCGGTGCCGTTGAGGCGGATCTGATTGACGCAGAGATTGGAATGCGCGCCATAGCTGAGACCGACCGCCGCCGAGGCGCGGCTCATCTCCTCGACCGCGACCACATGCTCGAGATAGCCCATGCCGGCCCCGCCGTATTCCTCCTCGACGGTGATGCCCAGGACCCCGAGATCGCCCATCTTGCGCCAGAGATCGGCCGGGAAATCGTTCGCCTTCTCGATATCGTTCGCCCGCGGCGCCACTTCGTCGGAGGCGAAGGAGCGCACGGTATCGCGCAGCATGTCCGCCGTCTCGCCGAGATCGAAATTGAGGCTCGGATAGTCGTTGGGGATCATCACTCTCTCCGTTCTGGCGGCGCCGGCTCACCACGCCAGTGTCGCGAGCCGGAAAGCGATTGGCAACAGCGATCAGGCCACCGGGACTGCCGCAAGCATCTGCGGGATGCGATACTGCGCAACCGTACATCAGGAGACAGCCCATGCGCTTCGCCATCGCCGGCTTCAATCTCGAGTCCGTGACGTTTTTGCCGGAACCGACAAGCCTTGGGGAGTTCGAACGGCTGGTCAAGCGCGGCAGCGATCTTACCGGCTCCTTCGCGGGGACCAATACCGTGCCCGGCGGATTCCTGGATGCCTGCGCCGAACTCGGGATCGAGGCCGTGCCGCTTGTCTATTCCGAAGCCGGCGCGGCAGCCGCGGCAAGCGAGGAAGCCTTCGATGCCTTTCTCGCCGAAATCGCCAAGGGCGTTCTGGCGGTTCGCAACCAGATTGATGGGCTGCTTCTCGGACTGCATGGCGCCCTGGTGACGGTGGGTGGGCGGACCGACCTGGATTTTCTGAACGCATTGCGCCACCGCATCGGCGGCACGCTGCCTATCGGGGTGGCCTTCGACCTGCACGGCAATCTCGATCCCGCCTTGACGGAGTTTGCCGATGTCATGAGCGCCTATCACGAGAGCCCGCATGTGGACATGGGCGAGACCGCGCGCCGGGTGACAAAGATCCTAGCCGGCAAACTGCGCGGCGAGCAGGCGCCTTTCACGGTGCTGCGCAAGGTGCCGGTGACCCTGCCGTCAATCTTCACCGCTACCCGTGTCGCGCCGCTAAGCGGCCTGATGGCGGAGGCGCGACGGCTGGAGGCAGAGAATCCGGACCTGCTGGACTGCTCGATCGTCATGGGTTTCGCCTATGCCGACGTCGCGCAGATCGGCATCTCGATCCTGGCGACAAGCGACGGCAGCCCCGCAACCGCAGAGAAAGCCGCCGCGCACATGGCGGAGCGGATCTGGGCCCAACGCAATGCGCTTTACCCGCGCGACAGCGTCCTGACCGTGGAGGCCGGGCTGGCGCGTGCCAAGACCGTAGCCGCGAGCGCCGACAGGCCAGTGGTGATCCTGGAACATGCCGACCGGATGAACGATTCCACCTATACCCTGCGCGCCCTTTTGCGGGAGCCGCACCTCAAGGCGGCCGTCCCCTATATCTGGGACCCGAACGCCGCCGCCGCAGCGGTCGCCGCCGGGACCGGCGCCACCGTCACCTTGACCATCGGCAGCCACAGTTCCGAAAAGGCCGGCGGTCCACTGACGCTGACCGGGACGGTCGAATGGGCGGGCGAGAAACGATTCACGATGGGCGGCGAAATGGGACGCGGCCGTCCCGTAGAGCTTGGCGCCACCGCGGTGATAAGGGTCGGCGGCATCGTCATCTGGCTGATCTCCGCGAACCTGTCGGCGATCAATCTTGACCCATTCGAACAGTTCGGGATGTCTCACCGGGATTTCGATATCGTGGTGCTACGCTCGAAGACCCACTTCCGCGCTGTCTGGGAACGCGAGGCGGCCGCGATCATCATCGTAGACACACCGGACTGGGGTCCCGCCTTGCTGGAGACCCTGCCGTATCGCAGAGCCCGGCCCGGCGTTTTTCCAATCACCTGACGAACATCACCGATATCGGCTATTTACTGTTCGGAAGAAGTATCACGTCGTCGGGATGGGAGAAGTTGAGCATCCGGCGGCCCTGCTCCTCGACCAGATCCGGATCGAGACTGTCGGGACGCAGCATCCGCACCCTGCGTTCCAAGGCGTCCCGCTGGCTCTCCAGCGAGGCGAGCGAGCCTTCGGCCTCGGTGATCAGGAGGTCAAGCTGCCGCCACGCCAGAATGCCGTGATCACCCTGCAGGGAGTGATACACGAAATACGCGGCCAGAAGGCAGCCCAGCGTCGGGCCGGCCATGCGCTTGACTCGGCGCTTGATGTCGATGGCGGCCATGCGGATCTCCGATTCGCGGGATTGAATCACCGCCGATTCGGAGGGTCAACATGAACGAAACACGAACTTGAGCCCGGAAACGCACCTATCCCAGGGAGTGTTGCAGATGGGACTCACCTTTCTGGCGCGGATTTGGACGAAACTCGTCAGCCTAGGCGCGCAGCGTGCTCCGTCCCGCATAGGCCGCCGCCGGGCCGAGTTCCTGTTCGATCCGGATCAACTGGTTGTACTTCGCGGTCCGGTCCGAGCGCGAGAGCGAGCCGGTCTTGATCTGCCCGGCGTTCACCGCCACCGCCAGGTCGGCAATGGTCGCGTCCTCGGTCTCGCCGGAACGGTGCGAGATGACCGTCGAATACCCCGCCCGATGCGCCGTCGAAATACATTCCAGGGTCTCGGTCAGGGTGCCGATCTGATTCACCTTGACCAGCACCGAGTTCGCCGCACCCTTGGCGATCCCCTGACGCAACCGCGCCGGATTGGTGACGAACAGGTCATCGCCGACGATCTGTACCTTGTCGCCGATCTCGGCGGTGAGCGCGGTGAACCCTTCCCAATCGTCCTCGGCCAACGCGTCCTCGATCGACACGATCGGATATCGCGCGCAGAGATCGGCATAGAGCTTGATCATGCCGGCGGAATCCAGGGTCCGCCCCTCCCCCGCGAGGACATATTTCCCATCCTTGAAGAACTCGGTCGACGCCGGATCGAGGGCGATCGCCACATCCTCGCCGGGCCGGTAGCCGGCCGCCTCGATCGCCTTCATCACGAAACCCAGCGCTTCGTCGGCATTCGACAGATCAGGCGCGAACCCGCCCTCGTCGCCGACATTGGTATTGTGCCCCGCATCTTTCAGCGCCGCCCGGAGCGCGTGGAACACCTCGGAACCGGTGCGCACCGCATCCGCCATGCTCGCGGCGGAGACCGGCATGATCATGAATTCCTGAAAATCGATCGGATTGTCCGCATGCGCACCGCCATTGATGATGTTCATCATCGGCGTGGGCAGCACGTGGGCGAAGGCACCGCCGATATAGCGGTAGAGCGGCACGGCCAGATCCGCCGCTGCCGCCTTGGCGACGGCAAGGCTCACCCCCAGGGACGCATTGGCGCCGAGCCGCGCCTTGTTGTCCGTCCCGTCGAGGTCGAGCATCGCCGCGTCGATGGCGATCTGCTCGCTCGCCTCGCGTCCGGAAAGCGCGTCGAAGATTTCGCCGTTGATGGCTTCCACCGCCTTGGTGACGCCCTTGCCGCCATAGCGCGTCTTGTCGCCGTCCCGGAGCTCAAGCGCCTCATAGGCGCCGGTGGATGCCCCCGACGGCACCGCCGCCCGGCCCATCGCCCCGCTATCGAGCTGGACATCGACCTCGACCGTGGGATTGCCCCGGCTGTCCAGGATTTCACGGGCGAGGATATCGATGATGGCGCTCATTTGCGGCTCCGGACCGGCGGATTGAAAGCTGCGGGAGGAATACCCCCGGAAATCGGATTCGGCAACGCCGAACCGCCGACATTGACAGCTCCGGTTCGGCTGCCATCATCGCATCCCGGCAATTGAAGGGCTGCGCCATGACCGATATCAAACCCTCGACCGTCTTCGATCCCCTGGACGTGGTGGCGAGGGCCGGCGCCTCCTATCCCGACGCGTTCAAGCCGATCTGCGCCGAGCGGTACAAACGCCGGATCGGCGATCACGCGGGGCTTTCCAATTTCGGGGTCAATCTGGTCACTCTCAAACCGGGTGCCGGCTCGGCGCTGCGCCATTGTCACAGCCGGCAGGACGAATTCGTCTACATTCTCACCGGCACCGCGACCCTGGTTACCGACGCGGGAGAGACCCCGATCGGACCCGGCCAGTGCGCCGGCTTCCCGGCCGGTGAAGGCAATGGCCACATGCTCGCCAACAACACCGATACGGATGTGGTCTATCTCGAGGTCGGCGACCGGACGGCGGGCGATGCGGTCACCTATCCGGATGTGGACCTCGCGGGCACCTTCACCGGGTCCGGCTTCACCTTCACCCGCAAGAACGGGGAGCCGTATTAGGAAGATTGGGGACAGTCACCTAATTCGCTTCGAAGAATTAGGTGACTGTCCCCAATCTTCCCCACCTTCCCCCAATCTTCCCAATCTTCCGGAACGGTGTCCTCCTCAGACCGGCTCGGCCTTCGCCAGTCCGTCGAACGCCTTCAAGGTCTTCAGCAGGGCCGGCATGTCTTTCAGGTGGACCATGTTCGGCCCGTCGCTCGGTGCGTTGTCCGGATCCTCGTGGGTTTCCAGGAAAACCGCGGCGACACCGACCGCGATCGCGGCGCGGGCGAGAACCGGGACCATCCGCCGGTCACCACCGCTGGAGCCGCCTAGGCCGCCGGGTTGCTGCACCGAATGGGTGGCGTCGAAAACCACCGGATAGCCGGTCTTGGCCATCTCCGGCAGGGCCCGCATGTCCGAGACCAGGGTGTTGTAGCCGAAGCTCACCCCGCGCTCTGTCAGCAGAATGTTGCGGTTGCCCGTCGCCTCGAGTTTGGCCGCGACATTCTTCATGTCCCAGGGCGCCAGGAACTGTCCCTTCTTGACGTTCACCGCCTTGCCGGTCTCGCCCGCCGCCACCACCAGATCCGTCTGTCGGCAGAGATAGGCGGGGATCTGCAGCACATCCACCGCTTCGGCGGTCGGCGCGCATTGCCAGGGCTCGTGCACGTCGGTCACCACCGGACAGCCGAACCGCTCGCGCAATTCCGCCATGATCGGCAGTCCCTTTTCCATGCCGATGCCGCGCTTACCGGAGAGGCTGCTGCGGTTCGCCTTGTCGAAGGAGGTTTTGTAAATCAGCCCGATGCCAAGTTCGCGGCAGATGCCGGTCATGGCATCGGCCATCTCAATCGCATGCTCCCGGCTTTCAAGCTGGCACGGCCCCGCAAGCAGAACGAACGGCAGATCATTGGCGATCTCAAGCGCGCCAACCCGCACCCGATGCGGCGCGCCGGCCATCAGACCAGCCTCGACTGATCGACGGCGGCGGCGATGAAGCTGGTGAACAGCGGGTGCGGATCGAAGGGCTTGGACTTCAGCTCCGGGTGAAACTGCACGCCGACAAACCACGGGTGCGAGGGCAGCTCGACGATCTCCGGCAGGCTCTTGTCGGGCGACAATCCCGAGAAGCGCAATCCCGCCGCCTCGAGCCGCGACTGATAGGTGTTGTTGACCTCATAGCGGTGGCGGTGACGCTCGCTGATCTGCGCCGCGCCATAGATTTCGCGCACCCGCGAGCCTTCCATGAGATCGCAGTCATAGGCGCCGAGCCGCATGGTGCCGCCGAGATCCGTATCGGCCCGCCGTTCCTCGCGCACATTGCCGCGCATCCATTCGGTCAACAGCCCGACCACCGGCTCCGCGCAGGGACCGAACTCCGTTGAGCCAGCGCCGGCGATGCCGCCGAGGTTCCGCGCCGCCTCGATCACTGCCATCTGCATGCCAAAGCAGATCCCGAAATACGGAACCTGGCGTTCGCGCGCGAAGGTGACGGCGGCGATCTTGCCTTCAGCACCCCGCTCGCCGAAGCCGCCGGGGACCAGAATGCCGTGCACGCCTTCCAGGTGGTGCACGGTATCCTCGCTTTCAAAGATTTCGGAGTCGATCCAGTCCAGCTCGACCTTGACCGTATTGGCGATGCCGCCATGGGTCAGCGCCTC
Organism: Alphaproteobacteria bacterium; assembly: GCA_038146985.1. GTDB lineage: Bacteria > Pseudomonadota > Alphaproteobacteria > Thalassobaculales > Thalassobaculaceae > JADHLJ01. Next base: position 66,465 of record JAYQSQ010000001.1, on the reverse strand, counting down.
GGCGAGCGATTTGTAGGAATCGAGCAGGCTGGTGTACTTGCCGACGATCGCGATCTTCACCGAGCCTTCCGGCTGGGCAACGGTCTGCGAGATCGCCCGCCAAACGGACAGGTCCAATTCCGGCCCGCCGTCGAGCAGCCCGAAATGCCGGCAGACCTCATCATCGAAGCCTTCGGCGTGATAGCTCAGTGGCACATCATAGATCGACGGCACGTCCAGCGCGGCGATCACCGCCTCGGGGCGGATGTTGCAGAACAGGCCGATCTTACGCCGCTGTTCGGCCGGAATGTCCATCTCCGACCGGCACAGCAGGATGTCGGGCTGAATACCGACGCTTTGCAGCTCCTTGACGGAGTGCTGGGTCGGCTTGGTCTTCAGCTCGCCGGCGGATTTGATATAGGGGATCAGGGTCAGATGCACGAACAGGGTGCGTTCACGCCCCAATTCGTTGCCGAGCTGCCGGATCGCCTCAAGGAACGGCAGGCTTTCGATATCGCCGACCGTGCCGCCGATCTCGCAGAGCACGAAATCCTCGTCACCGATATCGTTCTGGATGAAGGCCTTGATCGCGTCGGTGACATGGGGGATCACCTGGATCGTCGCGCCGAGATAGTCGCCGCGCCGTTCCTTGGTCAGCACGTCCATGTAGATCTGACCGGTGCTGACGCTGTCGGTGCGCCGGGCGGGCACGCCCGTGAAGCGCTCGTAGTGACCGAGATCCAGATCGGTCTCCGCGCCGTCGTCGGTCACGTAGACCTCACCGTGCTGAAACGGGCTCATGGTTCCGGGATCGACATTCAGATAGGGATCAAGCTTGCGCAGCCTGACCTTGTATCCACGGGCCTGCAAAAGCGCGCCGAGCGCCGCCGAGGCCAGGCCCTTGCCGAGTGAGGAAACCACGCCTCCGGTGATGAAGATAAAGCGAGACATGGACGAGTTTTATATCCGAAAAAGACCGATCGGGACACCGCTAATCGGCGCGATGATTCGCCCGATTCCGCCCTCTTGGGCCAGAAATCGTTACAGGCTAAGTATTTGATTTTACTTATTGAGAGACAGGCGCCGCCGGGGCCGCCGGAACCTGCGGCGCGCTTTCGATCTTGATCTCGTCGGCGATGGAGCCGCGACGCCCCGAATCGGCGATAATCGCCAGACTCAGGCTGGTCACGAAGAAGCAGGCGGCCAGAATCGCGGTGGTCCGGGTCAACAGATTCGCCGTCCCCCGGGCAGAGAGAAACCCGCCCATGCCGCCGCCACCGCCGCCGATTCCCAGCCCGCCACCCTCGCTGCGCTGAAGCAGAATGACCAGCACCATCGCGAGCGCGATCATGAGGTGAATGGCGAGCAGTACTTCGGTCATCGGAATCCCCGCACGGCTTGCTTGGCCAAATTGGCGGTTGCGGGGCTTATGTAACGTCCGCGCGCGCGGAATTCCAGCAATTTCCGACGGGTCTTCGGAACCGGGGCGCCCTGGGCGTGGTCCGGAGCGCCGCCTTGGCCAAGCCGTCCGCCGGCTGAACCGTCATGTTTTTGGTCCCGGGCAGGGTTGATCGCCTCGGCCATCCTGGCAAAGCGGGCGCGGACTTGATAAACGGCACCATGAACCAGGCTGAACCGAATGCGCACGCCCTCTGGCCGCCGCCGGTGCTGTGGCCGGCGCCGAAGCGATGCGTCTGGCTCTCCAGCGACGGGGAAGTGGAGGAGCTGACGCGGGACGAGGCGGTGCTGCGCGCGCGTCAGGCACCGCCGCTGGTCTGCCACGCCCGCGCGGCCACGCGGCGCCTCAACTGCGACCGGTTTCCCGCCTATGACGTGCTGGAGCTTTTCGCCTTCGCCCGACCGGCAAAGTTCTGTCTGCCGACCCCAAGGGGCCTGGCTCGCGCCTTCGATCTGCCGCTTCCCGAAACGCATGTCGATGAAGCTCTGATCCTGCCGAAAATCGCCGGGCTTCTGCTCGACGAGATCGCCGACAACCGCGAGGACCGGACCGCCGAGCCCATTGCCCGGGTGATGAACGATTGCGGCTGGCCCTGGGCGCCGCTGATCCTCGAAGCGCTCGGCCTCGACACGGCGCCCAATCCGGGGCCGGTACGGGTCCATGGCCTCGACGTCTGGCGCAGGCTGGCGGAATGGTCCGAACATGCGCCGGAGCCGCCTGCCGGGAACCAGCCGGTCGGCACCGAGGAAGCCCGCGCCCGCTTGGCGCAACTGCTGGGCAGCGGCGCCGAGGCCCGGCCGAGCCAGGCCGACTACGCCTCGGCAGTCGCCGGCGCGTTTCACCCGCGCGAACGGCAGGACGAGCCGCACGTGGTGCTCGCCGAGGCAGGGACCGGCGTCGGCAAGACCCTCGGTTACGTGGCGCCGGCGAGCGTTTGGGCCGAAAAGAACGGCGGCGCGGTCTGGTTCTCCACCTATACCCGCAACCTGCAGCACCAGATCGACGGCGAGCTCGACCGGCTGCATCCGGAACCGGTGCGCAAGTCCCGCAAGGTCGTCATCCGCAAGGGGCGCGAGAACTATCTCTGCCTGCTCAACCTGGAGGAGGCGACGCGCACCCTGGCGATGGCGCCGCAATACGGCACCGCGATCGGCCTGATGGCGCGCTGGGCGGCGGCGACGCGGGACGGCGATATGATGGGGGGCGATTTTCCGGCGTGGCTGTCCGACCTTCTAGGCCGGGGCCGCACCCTGGGCCTTGCCGACCGGCGGGGCGAGTGCATCTATTCGGCCTGCGCGCATTATCACAAATGCTACATCGAGAAGTCCGTGCGGATGGCCCGGCGGGCCGAGATCGTGATCGCCAACCACGCCCTGGTGATGATCCAGGCGGCGCTGGGCGGGGTCGACGACACGCATCTGCCGACCCGCTATGTCTTCGATGAGGGGCACCATATCTTCGACGCCGCCGACGGCGCCTTCTCGGCCCATCTGAGCGGCGCCGAGACGGCGGAGCTCAGGCGCTGGCTTACCGGGGCCGAGGGACGCCGGTCCGGGCGCGCCCGGGGCCTGAAACGCCGGGTCGAGGATCTGATCGCAGAAGATCCCGAGGCCCTGGATACGCTGAACGAAATCCTCTCCGCCGCCCGCGCCCTGCCCCATGACGGCTGGCTGAACCGGCTCGGCGACGATCAGGCGAACGGTCCAGCGGAGGAGTTCCTCGCCCGCGTGCGCCAGCAGATCTATGCCCGCAGCGAGCAGGCGGACAGCCCCTACTCGCTGGAAACCGACGCCAAGCCGCCGGTCGACGGCCTGCTGGAGGCCGCCGCCGCCCTTGACGCGGCGCTGGCCCGGCTGATGAAACCGATGGACGCCTTGCGCAAGCAACTTGCCGCGACTCTGGAGGACGAGGCCAAGGACCTGGACACCTCGACCCGGATGCGGACCGAAGCGGTGATGCGCTCCCTCACCCGGCGCGGCGAGGTGATGATCGGCGCCTGGCGGTCCATGCTCGGCTCCCTCGACCAGGCGACACCTGAAGCGTTCGTCGACTGGTTCGAGATCGACCGCATGGACGGCCGAGACGCCGATATCGGCATGCGGCGGCACTGGCTCGATCCGACCATCCCGCTGCATGAAACCGTGATCCGCCCGGCCCATGGCGTGGTGATCACCTCGGCCACCTTGCGGGACGCCTCGGGCGAGGCGGAAGCCGACTGGCTGGCGGCGGAACAGCGCACGGGCGCCTTGCACCTGCCTGCCCCGGCGATCCGGGCCGCCGTCGCCTCGCCCTTCGACTATGCCACCCAGACACGGGTGTTCATCATCGGCGATGTGCGCAAGGACGACCTGGATCAGGTCGCCGCCGCCTATCGCGAGCTGTTCCTGGCCTCCGGCGGCGGCGCGCTCGGGCTGTTCACCGCGATCCAGCGGCTGCGCGGCGTACATGGCCGGATCGCCGGGCCGATCGACGAGGCCGGGCTCGCGCTCTATGCCCAGCATGTGGACGGGCTCGATCTCGCGACCTTGATCGATATCTTCCGGGCCGAGGAGGATGCCTGTCTCCTGGGCACCGACGCGGTGCGCGACGGGGTCGACGTGCCGGGTCGCTCGCTGCGTCTGATCGCCTTCGACCGGGTGCCCTGGCCCCGGCCCGACATCCTGTACCGGGCCCGGCGCGCGGCCTTTGGCGGGGCAGCCTACACGGACATGCTGACCCGGCTGAAGTTGAAGCAGGCCTTCGGGCGCCTGATCCGCCGGGCGGGAGACCGGGGCGTCTTCACCCTGCTCGACCCGATGATGCCGACCCGTTTGCTCGGCGCCTTCCCCGACGGCACCCCGGTCAAACGCTGCGGCCTCGCCGAAGCCGTCGCCGAGACGGCGGAGTTCCTCAAGAGCGCCTAGACCTTGTCGACGCTCGCCCGGCTGAGCGCCTGCCGAATTTCCTCGGGAACGGGAATGGCTTTGAGGGACCCGTCTTCCTGGAATTGCGAGTGAATGCGAACCGCGCGTCCCTCGGTGATCGGCGCGCCGCCGTCCAGATGCACCGCCTTGCAGTCCCAATGCAGGCTGGCGGTGCCGAGCCTCGCCAGATGGATCGTGGTGCGCACCCGGTCGCCGTAGGAGGCCGGGCCCTGAAACCGGAAGCTGATCTCGCCCATGACGAAGGCCGTCCGGCTCTCCTTGATCAGCCGGTTGGTCGCAAAGCCGAGTTCCCGCAGCAGATCGTGTTCGGCCTCGTTGAACCAGGTGAACATCATCGGATAGTAGACCAGTCCGAACGGATCGGACTCGCCCCAGGCAACGGTGAGGTCACGGGTGTAGGTGATCATCCCTTAGTCCCGCGTTAATCGACCATAGGAAGGAAGGTCACTGATCAACATCGCCGGATCCCTGGCGAAAGCCAGGGATACGAGATCTTGATACTCAAAACGGCCGGTCCCCACAGATCGTCACCCGGTAGCCGTGGCGGACCTGTGGATAGTAGTCCCAGACGGTACGGTGCTGGGCGCTGCGGTTGTCCCAGAAGGCGACGGACTTCTCGCGCCAGCGGAACCGGCAGTGGAATTCCGGCGTGGCGATGTGGTCGTACAGCATCTTCAGGATCGCATCGCTTTCGTTCTTCCTCAGCCCCTCGATCCGCGTGGTGAAATTCTCGTTCACGAACAGCGCCTTGCGTCCGGTCACCGGATGAGTGCGCACGATCGGGTGCAAGGCCTCGGGATAGGCGTTGTCGCCATCACGGAGCGACGCACCCTTGTGGCCGAAGCGGTGCAGATGAACGCCGATGGATTCGTGCCAGGCCTGCTTGCCGTCGATGAAGGCCTTGATCGGCTCCGAAAGCGCGTCATAGGCGGCGTACATGCTGGCGAACATGGTGTCGCCGCCGACCGGGGGAAGCTGGTGCATGTGCAGGATGCTGCCCATCGGCGGCTCGACGTCGCAGGAGACGTCCGAGTGCCATTTCATTCCGGCCACAACCTTGGAATTCTCGTCGGCATGGATCACCAGGATCTCCGGATGCCCCTCCGGTTTCGGCGCCGAGGGATGAATGTGCAGCTCGCCGAACATCCGGCCGAAGGCCTTGTGCTCATCCAGCGACATCTCCTGATCGTGAAAGAAGATGACCTGATGTTCCATCAGCGCATCGTGGATCTCGCGGAATGTCTGGTTGCCAAGCGGCTTGGACAGGTCGACACCGGCGATCTCGGCGCCGATGACCGGGCTGATCGGGTTGACCTCAATGGTTTCGTAGGTCATGCGAAAGCGCCTCCCCTGCCTTGATCCTGTTTCCGCCACGCTAACCGCCGAAGCGGTCGATACGATAGGGCTTCATGTCGATATTCAGCGGCTCGCCGGACGCCATCGCGGCGATCATCCGGCCGGTCATCGGCGCGCCGGTCAGCCCCAGATGGCCATGTCCGAAGCCGTGATAGAGCCGGGGATAGCCCGGCACCTCGCCGATATAGGGCACCGAGTCCGGCGGCGACGGCCGGCGGCCCATCCATTCCTCGGTCGGCTCGATATTCAGGTCCGGCAGCAGCGACTTGGTGTGCTTGGCGAAGACCTTGGCCCGCTGGTAGTTCGGCGCGGCGTCGATGCCGGCGAACTCGGCGGTGCCCGCGCTGCGGATGCCCATCTCCATCGAGCTGGTGACGAACTTGTTGTCGGCATCCATGATCGAGTTGGTGAGCGAGACCCCCGGATCCTTGAAGATCAGGTGGTAGCCGCGCTCCGCCTCCAGCGACACCTTGACCCCGAGCGGCTCCAGCAGTTTCGCGGACCAGACGCCGGCGGCCAGCACAACGGTCCCGGCCTCGCGCGGCCCGCTCTTGGTCTCCACCCGGTAGCCGCCGCCCGGCAGCGGTGTGATGCCCTCTACCTCGGCGAGCGGGAAACCGACGCCCATCGCCTCGGCCTTGGCGGCCAGAACCTTGCCGAGGCGGCCCGGATTCACCGTGCGCCCCTGCTGACGAATCCTGATCGCCGCCTTGATGTCCCGCGACAGCGCCGGCTCGATCTCGCGGACCTCGTCCCCGCTCAACACGTCGAACGGAACGTTGCGCTCGCGCCGCAAACCCCAGGAAACGTCGTTGGGATTGGCGCCCGAGGCACTTCGCGATACGTGCAGGTAATAGCATTCCCGCACCAGCGCCTCCTCGCCGGTACCGGCCAGATGCTGCTGGAACATCTCCAGGCTTGGCCGGTTGACGGCCAGCATGGCATCCGCGATGGCCGGCAAGCGCTCAAGCGCGCCGGCGGAAAGAAACCGGCCGAGCCATGGCACCATGCGCGGGAAATAGCCCCAGCGCACGGTCAGCGGCCCTTCGGGATCAAGCAGCCATTTCGGCACGCTCTTCCAAAGACCGGGCATCGATTGCGGCACGCAGGACCAAGGCGATATCACGCCCGCATTGCCGTGGCTGGTCGCTTCTGCCGGCCCCACCCGGTCCAGAACCGTGACCTCGAACCCTCTTTCACGCAGCGACAGCGCCGAGCAGATGCCGACAATGCCGGCTCCGATAACGATGGCGTCCCTGGACCGGTCTTCACTCATGGCGGTGCCCTTCACATGCCGCGGCGCTGACAACCGAAGCGACCGTAGCCCCCGCCGCGGTTTTGGACAACAATGCCGATCCCGCCGATCCAAACGGCGACATTTCGCACCGGAGAGCCCCATGAGCACGACCGCCAATCGTTTCGAGGGAAAGGTCGCCATGGTCACCGGCGCCGCGTCGGGGATCGGCCTGGCCATCGCCCGGCGGCTGCACGCCGAGGGCGCATCGGTGCTCGGCGCGGATCTCAATGCCGAGGGACTGGAGGCGCTTGGAGACGACCTCCGGGACCGCTTTCTCGGACGGGTCGGCGATGTGACCGTCGAGGCCGATGTCGCGCTGATGGCCCAGGCGGCAAGCGACCAGTTCGGCGGTCTCGATCTCGCCTTCAACGTCGCCGGCGGCAACCGGGCCGGGTATCTCCTCGATCTCGCGGCGGAGGACTGGGACTTCACCATCGATCTGTGCCTGCGGTCGGTATTCCTGTGCATCAAGCACCAGGCGCGGCACATGGCCGCCGGCAAGGCCGGCGCCATCGTCAATATCGCCTCGCTGAACGCCCATGTGCCGATGCATGCCGGCGCCGCCTACGCCACCGCCAAGGCCGGCGTAGAGATGCTGACCAAGAACGCCGCCCTGGAATTCGCGGATTTCGGCATCCGGGTGAACGCGGTGTTGCCGGGCCTGGTGGAGACGCCGCTTACCCGCCGGCATTTCGAGAATCCCGACGCGCTGGCCGCCTTCGTCTCGCGCATCCCCCAGGGCCGCGCCGCCCAGCCCGAGGAAATCGCCGCGCCGGCCCTGTTCCTTGCCAGCACGGATGCCAGCTACGTCAACGGCAGCAGCCTTCTGGTCGACGGCGCCTGGGCCGTCAGCGGCTATCCAGACATGCGCCCGTTCCGGGGTCCGGTGAGGTGGAACGGCTGACTTTGCCCAACGAGACCGGGCCATCGGCATTCATCCGCCCGCTGATTGCCGCGTAAACCCCGGGGGCCTAGCATTTCCCGAGGATCGTTCGAATTTCCGGAGGGGTATCATGGCTCTCGACCTGCTGATCAGGAACGGTACTGTCGTCGACGGGTCCGGCCGGCCGCGCTTTCGCGCCGATGTTGGGGTCAAGGTCGGCAAGATCACGGAAATCGGCCGCATCCGGGCTCCGGCCGACAAGACCGTCGACGCCGAGGGCATGATCGTCGCCCCCGGCTTCATCGACGGACACACCCATATGGACGCCCAGGTAGCCTGGGACCCGCTCGGCAGCTGTTCCTGCTGGCACGGGGTCACGAGTGTCGTCATGGGCAATTGCGGCTTCGCGCTGGCGCCGTGCAAGCCGGATGCCCGCGAATGGTTCGCGCGCTGCCTGGAAGCCGTCGAGGATATCCCGACCGAGGCGATGGTCGCCGGCATCAAATGGAACTGGGAGACATTCCCCGAATATCTCGACACTGTCGCCGCGCTGCCCAAGGGGATCAATTACGCGTCCTATATCGGTCACTCGGCCCTGCGCATGTACACGATGGGCGAGCGGGCGCTGGACCAGGAAGCGAGCGAGGACGACCTTGCCGCCATGGCGCATGCCGTACGCGAGGCGATGAAGGCCGGCGCCATGGGATTGTCGACCTCGCGGGCCAGTACGCATATCCGTCCGGATGGCGGCCCGGTCGCCAGCCGGATCGCCAACTGGCACGAGATCGAGGTTCTGACCGGCGCCATGGCGGAGCTTAACGCCGGCATCTTCCAGATCGGCCCTGATGTGTCCGGCGGGGCCGCCCAGCGCGCCTTCATGGCCGAATTGCGCAAGATCGCGCTCGGCTCGGGCCGACCGGTGATGTTCGGCGCGCTGTCCACCAGCCAGGGCGACCGGCCCAATCCCTGGACCTACCAGTATGAATGGATGGAAGAGGTCGCCGCCGCCGGGGGACGGGTTTACGGCCAGGGCACGACCCGCTCGATCAACGCCATCTTCTCGGCGAAGTCATACCTTCCCTTCGATGTGCTGCCGACCTGGAAGGAAGTTCGGGCCCTGCCGCTCGACGAGCAGAAGCGGCGCTTCAAGGACCCGGCTCTGCGGACCCGACTGGTCGCCGAGGAAGCCGGAATGAAGCCCAAGGGAACCGATTTCCAAGGCGGCGGAGCGGCCACCACCGACCCGCGCAAGCCGGACTATGCCAACATCTTCCCGATGTTCGACGTCAAATGGGACGATCCGAGCATCGCCGATCTCGCCAGGACGCGGAACACCGGTCCGGTCGAAGTGATGATGGATCTGATCATCGAGAACGAGGATCTGGCCTTCGTGATGCCGCTGGTGAACGAGCGGCCGGACGACGTGCTGGGCATGCTGAAGAACCCGCGCACCTTGGCGACCTTCTCGGATTCAGGCGCCCATGTGTGCCAGGAAATGGGCTCGTCCCTGCAGACCCACATGCTGAGCTACTGGGTACGCGAGCGCGAGGCTTTCACGCTTGAGGAAGCCGTGCGCAAGCTGTCGTTCGATAATGCCTCGGCCTGGGAAATGCATGACCGGGGGCTGATCCGGACCGGCATGAACGCTGATATCGTGGTCTTCGACCCGGACGAAGTGAAACCCTGCCTGCCGACGGTGGAGCACGACCTCCCCGGCGGCGCCCGGCGCCTGGTGCAGAAGGCCGAGGGGATCGCCGCGACCATCGTCAACGGCGAGGTCACCCTGAAAAACGGTGAGCCGACCGGGGCCTTGTCGGGACAGGTGATCAGAGGTTCCCTGGCGCAATAGAGCCGCCGGGGCAGACCGCCCAAAGGCGACGCCCCATGCGTGACGGTCAGTGGCGCTCGTCCAGGGCGTAGCCGGCGCCGCGTACCGTGCGGATCAGGTTCTTGCCGCCGTCGACCACGTCCAAAGCCTCGCGCAGCCGCCTGATATGCACGTCGACGGTGCGCGGCTCGACAAAGACATCGCCGCCCCAGACCCGGCCCAGGAGCTTGTCGCGCGAGAAAACGATGCCCGGCCGGTCGATCAGGGTTTCAAGCAGCCGGAAACATTTCGGGCTGAGATGCACATAGTGGCCGTCGCGGGTGACGCGGTGGGATTCGAGATCCATCACCACCCCGGCGTATTCCTTGATCGTCGCCGAGCCCCGGATATCGCTGCGCCGCAACAGCGCGTTGATCCTGGCCACCATTTCCTTCGGTGAATAGGGCTTGACCACATAGTCGTCGGCGCCCGCGTCCAGCCCCAGCACCCGGTCGCTTTCCTCGCCGCGCGCGGTGAGCATGATGATCGGCAGCCGCTTGGTATCGGCGCCGGCCCGCAGGGATCGGCACACCTCGATGCCAGATCGTTCCGGCAGCATCCAATCGACCACGGCCAGATCGGGAGGCTCGATCGAAACCCGTTGCAGCGCCTCCTCGCCACTATGGGCAACCTGGGTGCGGTAACCGGATTTCTCCAGATTGTAACGAAGCATTTCCGCGAGCGGTGCCTCATCCTCGACGATGAGAATTAGCGGTGCCATGCCTATCCCTACCTTAACCGATCCGTCCCGTGACGTAGTCCTTGGTCCGATCATCCTGCGGATCTTCAAACACCGCCTTGGTCAAGCCGTGCTCGACCAGACGTCCCAGATGGAAGAAGGCGGTCTTGTCGGAAACCCGACGGGCCTGCTGCATCGAATGCGTCACGATGATGATCGTGTAATTCGCCTTCAGCTCCATGATCAACTCTTCGATGCGTTCCGTCGCGATCGGATCCAGCGCCGAACACGGCTCATCCATCAGGATCACCTCGGGGCGCACGGCAATCGCGCGGGCAATGCAGAGGCGCTGCTGCTGACCGCCGGAAAGGCCGGTGCCCGGGGCATCCAAGCGATCCCGAACCTCCTCCAGCAGGCCGGCGCGCTCCAGACTGCCGAGGACGATGCCGTTCAACTCGTCCCGATCCTTGGCCATGCCGTGGATCCGCGGGCCGTAGGCGACATTGTCGTAGATCGACTTGGGAAACGGATTGGGCTTCTGAAACACCATGCCGATCCGGGAGCGCAACTGAACCACGTCCTGGTCGTCGTCATAGATGTCGTGCCCATCCAACATGACCGATCCGGCAACCCGGCAGACGTCGATATTGTCGTTCATCCGATTGAGACACCGCAGGTAGGTCGACTTTCCGCAGCCCGACGGTCCGATGAACGCCGTCACCTGGTTAACCGGAATATCCAGGGACACATCGTAAAGCGCCTGCTTGTCGCCGTAATAGACCTTGAGGTCCCGGCTCGACATTTTCGCCGGCGCGTCACTCACAAGACCTTGCCGGTGCGGCCCTCCCGCCTCCCGAGCGCCGATTTTGGCGGAATGCCTCAAGTCGGTCGAATCCGACACCATGTGATCAACGGGGTCTTGCGTCATTGCTTTTTCCACTACCAGCGAATTTCAAATTTGCGGCGAAGATACACCGCGACGAGGTTCAACAGGCAGACGAAGGACAGCAGCACGAGGATAGCCGCCGAGGTCCGTTCGACGAAGGCCTTTTCCGGGATGTCGGACCAGAGGAAGATCTGCACCGGCAGCACGGTCGCCGGGTCGACGACCGAGGTCGGAACGTCGACGATGAAGGCGACCATGCCGATCATCAGCAGCGGTGCGGTCTCGCCGAGAGCACCGGCGGTACCAATAATCGTGCCCGTCAGGATGCCCGGCATCGCCAGGGGCAGCACATGGTGGAACACCGCCTGGATCGGGCTCGCACCCAGCGCCAGCGCGGCCTCCCTCACCGACGGCGGGACCGCTTTAATCGCCGCCCTACCGGCAATGATGATGGTCGGCAGGGTCAGAAGCGAGAGCACCATTCCACCCACCAACGGCGCCGAGCGCGGCAGCATGAACACGTTCAGGAAAATCGCCAGCCCGAGCAGGCCGAAGACGATGGAAGGCACCGCCGCGAGGTTGTTGATGTTGACCTCGATGAACTCCGTCACCTTGTTCTTGGGAGCGAAGCATTCGAGATATACCGCCGAGGCCACGCCCAACGGGAAGGATATCGCCAAGCATACCAGGATCGCGTAAAGCGAGCCCATGGCCCCGCCCAGGATGCCGGCAAGCTCCGGTTCCCGCGAGTCGCCCGACGTGAAGAAGTTGGTGTTGAATTTTGCCTTGATGCCGTCGGCCTTTTCGAGGCTTTCGATCCAGTTCATCTGCCGGTCGCTCAGGTGCCGTTGTTCCTCCGGCGCTGTTCTCGGCACCGTGCCTTTGATGATGAGATCGACGTCGTCCGACGCCGTGACCCAAATCGCCACGGTATTGCCGACCGGATCCGCGTGTTCCATCATCGCCTCGCGCACCTCGTAGGCGGCGGCGACACTGACGAGTCCATACAGTTCGCGCAATTGCGACCGGCCCTTCACCTCGGGAAAGGTTTCCCGCAAGGCCCGTTTGATGACGGCATTGTAGTTCGCACCGGCGACAGCCTCGGAGCGGTCTCCGCTTACGGGCTGGCCAAGGTCCGACCCCTGCAGCGTGACTTTCAGCAGAACCTCGGTTTGCAGGAGCGCCGTATGGCCGGACTTGATGACCGTGAAAAGCAGCACACCCAGGAAGACGAGACCGATCCACGCCGCCAGGAGAGCAAGCAGCTTGAACCGCTTTTCAGCGCCGTGCCGGCGGGCGAGCCGCCGGGCCATGCGGATTTGAGTTTCGGTAATATCAGTCATATTGCTCTCGGTAGGCTTTGACGATGCGCAGCGCGGTGACGTTCAATGCCAAGGTGACGACGAACAGCAGCAACCCGAGCGCGAAGGCGGCAAGCGTCTTGGCGCTGTCGAACTCCTGGTCGCCCGTCAGCAAGGTAACGATCTGAACCGTCACGGTGGTGACCGCGTCGAGCGGATTGAGCGTCAGTTTCGCCGCCAGTCCGGCGGCCATCACCACAATCATGGTCTCGCCGATCACCCGCGAGGCCGCCAGGAGAAGGCCCCCGGCAATGCCCGGCAGCGCGGCCGGGAGAATGACGTTGCGGATCGCCTCGGACCGGGTCGAGCCGAGACCAAGGGCGGCTTCCTTCAGTGACGCGGGAACCGCCGTGATCGCGTCGTCGGAGATCGACGATACGAAAGGAATAGTCATGATCCCCATCACCAGCCCTGCCGCCAGCGCGCTTTCGGAGGAAACATCGAGGCCGATCGCCTCGCCGCTGTTGCGAAGCATCGGCGCGACCACGATCGCCGCGAAAAAGCCGTAGACGACAGTCGGTATACCCGCCAGCGCCTCCAGCACCGGTTTGACGATCGAGCGAAACCGATGGGAAGCGTACTCGCCGAGATAGATCGCCGCCATCAGGCCTACAGGCCCCGAAACACAGAGCGCGATCGCGCTGATAAGGAGCGTTCCGACGAGCAGGGGTATGGCGCCGAAGGCACCGCTCGCGCCAACCTGATCCGCCCGGATCGCGGTTTGCGGCGACCAATGCAGGCCGAAGACGAAGTCGGTGATCGGGATTTGTCTAAAGAACTGGATCGATTCAAAGATAAGCGAGAGAACAATGCCGATCGTGGTCAGGATCGCCACCGAGGAAGCGGCGATCAGAAGGATCATGATCAGCCGCTCGACAAGCACCCGGCGCGCACGGCGGGCGCCGGCGGAAGTCATTCCACCGGCGCCCGTCCCGCCCGAGCTTGGGAGATCACATGACGAGGTTGGCAAGGGTCTTCACCGCATTGGCGCGATCCGCGCGTTCCGCGTCACCCAGCGGGATCAGGCCCTTGTCGGCGAGATAGCCGTCGGGACCGGACGCCTTATCGCTGGCGAACTCGTTGGTGTATTCCTGAAGACCGGGAACCTTGCCGATCTGCGACTTCTTCACATAGAAGTACAGCGGCCGGGACACCGGATAAGCGCCGGAAGCGATTTCCTCGAAGGTCGGCGAATGGCCCTCGACGACGCTGCCCTGCAGCTTGTCGGAATTCTGATCGAGGAAGCTGTAGCCGAAGACGCCAAACGCTTTCGGATTGGCTTCAAGTTTGGAGACGATCAGATTGTCGTTCTCGCCGGCCTCGATATAGGCCCCGTCTTCGCGGACCGTGTGGCAGATCGCCGTGAAGGCTTTCTTATCGCTCTTTTCCATGGCCTTGATCCAACCGATGGACTTGCAGCCTTCCTCGAGCGCCAGTTCGGTAAAGGCGTCGCGGGTGCCGGAGGTCGGCGGCGGGCCCAGCACCTCGATCTTCACGTTCGGCAAAGAGGCATCGACATCCTTCCAGGTCTTGTACGGATTGGGCTGAGTCTTGCCTTCGCCCGCGGGAACATCCTTGGCAAGGGCCAGGAAAATCTGCTGGCGCGTCAAGGTGAGTTTTTCCGAGGCCCTGGAATTGGCGATCACGATGCCGTCGTAACCGACCTTGACTTCAAGGATCTCCTTGATGCCGTTCTTGGCGCAGTTTTCGACTTCCGACTTCTTGATACGGCGCGAGGCGTTGGTGATGTCGGGATGCTCATCGCCGGCCCCGGCGCAGAACAGCTTCAGGCCGCCGCCGGAGCCGGTGCTCTCGACGATCGGGGCCCGGAAGGACGTGGTCCGACCGAAGGTTTCGGCGACGGCCGTGGAAAACGGATAAACGGTGGATGAACCGACGATGCGGATCTGGTCGCGGGCTTCCGCCATGCCGGTCATGGCGATCAAGGCGGTGGCCGCGAGGAGGGATTTCCTGATCATTTGTTTCTTCAGCTCCATGCTGGGGTCCGAACGCTGGTGTTCGTTCACAGCCGGAACCTAGAAACTTCGGGAGTCCGTATCGTTACTGTATTGTTACGATTAAGTAACAATCGGTGTTTTACCGTCACCCCCCGTGCTCGGCAGGCTAACCGTGAAAGTCGTCAGCTTTCCCGGTGTGCTCTTTATTTCCAGATGGCCCCGGTGCCGGGCGACGATATGTTTAACGATTGCAAGTCCTAAACCGGTTCCGCCCATGGTTCGCGAGCGGCCCTTGTCGACCCGGTAGAACCGTTCCGTGATCCGCGCGATTTCCTCTTCCGGGATCCCGTCGCCTTCATTGATGACACTCACTTTCACTCCGGTCGCCACACCGTCCGCCAGATTCTCGAGGCGGGAGGCGACGACTCGGATCGGGGTCTTGGCCCGGCCATAGGCGATGGCATTTGAGACCAGGTTCTGGAACACCTGAGTGAGTTCGTCCGGGTTCCCGAGAACCGGCGGCAACGTCTCCGGGTGCTCGATCTCTATATCCATCGAGCGCGCGCTCGCCCGCACCGACAGGATGTTGCCGACATGGGCAAGCACCGGGGAGAGCGCGACTTCATCCTCCGGCGGGATGTGCTCCTCTGTCTCCAGCTTCGAGAGCGCCAGGAGATCGTTGATCAGACGCGTCATGCGCTGGGCTTCGGCCTCCATGATCTCAAGGAACCGCTCGGTCGCTTCCGGGTCGTCACGGGCCGGCCCGCGCAGGGTTTCAATGAAACCCAGGAGTGAGGACAGCGGCGAACGCAGTTCATGGCTGACATTCGCGACGAAATCGGCCCGCATCTGCGCCGCCTTCTTGGAGGCGGTCACGTCATGAAAAATCATCATCGCCCAGGCCGGTCCGGGAGACTTCAGGTCCGGCAGCCGCCAGATATTGAGATCGAAGGTCCGAGCGATGGGATAGGGGAGAAAGATCTCGCGGGTCGTTCCCGGCGCCCCGCCAAGCGACGCATCAACGGTCTCGACGATCTCCGTGTTATGAACGAGAGAGTCTAGCGTTGCCCCGACCAGACGCTCGCCGAGAAAGTGGCGGGCGGCGCGGTTGGCGCTGACCACCACGTGCCGTGGATCGACGAGCAGCACCGGGTCCGTGAGACCATCGAGGAACTTCGCATCGAACGGCGCCGCTATGGTGCTCTGCAAGGCATGAGACATGGTGGAAATCTCTCGGGTCAATCGGCCGGCTGTCAAGGACAAAGGCCCTTTGGGGCTTGCAAGGTTCGCTTTTCGCTCTAAGACGGATCGGTGATCATCCGCCCGCCGTCGATGGTAATCGTTTGCCCGGTCAGAAAATTGCCGGCGCGGGTTGCCATCGCGGCCGCCATCATCCCGATATCGTCGGGATCGCCGAGCCGGTTCAACGGCGTGATGCGCTCGGCGGCAGCGGTCTTCTTCGGGTCCTCCCACAGCTCGCGGGCAAAATCGGTGCGGATCAGGCCCGGCGCGATGGCATTCACCCGCACGTTATGCGGTCCCCACTCGACCGCGAGGTTGCGGACCAGTTGCTGCTCGGCGGCCTTGGAAAGCGCATAGAGACCGAGATTCTTGCTGCCCTTGAAGCCGCCGATGCTGGAGATGACGATCACCACCCCGTCCTTGCGTTCGGCCATTTCCGGGCAGACCATGTTGGCGAGCCAGAAGACGCTTTTGACATTGGTGTCCATGATCTTCTCGTAGGCGCGGTCGTCGGCCTCGCGCATCGGTCCGTAGACCGGGTTGGTCGCGGCGTTGCAAACGAGAATATCGATCTTGCCGTAGACCTTGTGGGTTTCATCCACCAGGGCTGTCAGCGCCTCCTTGCTGCCGATATGGCAGGGGATCGCGGCCGCTTCCTGGCCTTTGTCGCGGATCGACTGGGCGACCTCCTCGCAGGCCTCGGCCTTGCGGCTGGAAATCACCACCTTGGCACCGAGTGCGGCCATGTTCTCGGCGATCGACTTGCCGATGCCCTTGGTTGAACCGGTGACAACCGCCACCTTGCCGGTCAGATCAAACATGGTCTTGAGACTCCGTTGTCCAATATCGGGTTAGGTCGCGGTCAAGCCGCCGTCGACGACAAGTTCAGCGCCGGTGGTGAATTTGGAATCGTCGCTGGCGAGATAGAGAATGGCCCCGGCGATGTCGTCGGGATGGCCGAGACGGCCGCTGGGCGATGCCCCTTCCAGCGCCGCCCGGTAGCGTTCCGGCGAATGGTGCGCCTCGACCATGCCGTCCACCATCGGCGTGTCGGTATAGGACGGGTGCACCGAGTTGCAGCGGATGCCGTATCCCTTGCGCGCGCAATGCAGGGCCACCGATTTGGTCAGCAGCCGCACCGACCCCTTGGACGCGCAATAGGCCGCAAGCTGCGGCGCGCCGATGATACCGGCGACGCTGGACACATTGACGATCGAGCCGCCCTCGCCGCTCTCCTTCATCAAGGCGATGCCGTGCTTGCAGCCGAGGAACGGTCCCTCGGCATTCACCGCATGGGTGCGCCGCCATTCCTCCAAGGTCGCCTCTTCGATCGAGCCGGCGGTGCCGACGCCGGCGTTGTTCACCAGAATGTCGAGCCGGCCATGGCGCCGGCGCGTCGCCTCCATCGCGGCCATCCAGCTCGCTTCCGAGGTCACGTCGAGGGCAACGAAATCCACCATGCCGCCGTTCCCGCGAAGCCGCGCCGCGGCAGTCTCTCCTGCGGCAGCGTTGATGTCGGTCATGACGACAGAGGCACCCTGGGAGACGAACATCTCACTGGTCGCAAGGCCGATGCCGGACGCCGCGCCGGTAATCAGCGCGACCTTCCCCGCCAACCGCTCGCTTCCCGCTCCTGACATGCCAGTTCCGCCACCGATCCCGGCTTCCGTCGCCACAGTCGAGATCACCCAGCAGGGCCATTCCGCAACGTCATCATGCCCGACAAGTGGAGAAGCGCGCCGACCTGCGGCAAGCAGGACTATTACTGGATCTGCATGCACAGGGAAAACGACAACCCCAAGCCCGACGAGGATATCGCCGCCCTGCGCCAGTGACGCGGTCTCGGTCACGCCGCTCGGCTTGCCAATATCACCGACGACGGGGGCAGCGCGATCCGCCACGTCGCGTGTTCGGGTAAGCGCTAACAGGGCCCGGTCAGCCCATGACCGCCGTCGAGCCGCTCCAACAGCGGTGATATCGTCCCAGCGGTACAGCCTCGCTGGTCGGAAATTCCCATCACCATAGAAGTTCCTCCCCCAACTCGCCGCCGAGATATTCGTAATGCAGAAGCGCCACGGGCGATCCGATTGCCAGCTCAGCATCGACAGGGTAAGCGAGTATAGCCCGCATCCCTCAGGTGCCGAAACCCGCATCATCAGGAGCCGAACCGATGCCGCAGCCTTAGGCTAGGTCCACGTAGCGTGTAGATCTCCGCGACCCCGGGCCCGGCGGCGGCGCATCAGATCGAGTGCCCGGCGCTGGGCGCCACCATGACAGAAGCCGACGATCTTGCCCTCGAAGCTCGCGACGCAGAACTGCCGAGGGTCCCCCATCTGGACAATGATCCGCATCCAGCGGGGCGCGGCCTTGGTCGCGTTCATGTCGATCAGCGCCTGATCCGGCAGCAACCCGACATAGGCATCCCGCCAGGCATCCACCTGGACTTTCGAGATCCCCACGGCATCCGCCGTGACCGCTGAAGTCTGATATCCACCGTGAACGAAACCAGACGATCGGCTCCACCGTTGAATTTCACATGACCATGATACCGGGCTAAAGCGCGGCTGTCATGGCTTTCCCAACCGGATTTTCGAGCGAGGCCTAAGGCGGCTCAATGGGCCGCGCCGTCACGCATCCTCGGACTGGTCGTACCGGCGCTCCCAGAACCGCGACGAAGAAGCCGTCCCGGTTCCGTGTTCATCCGGCGTCAAGCGCAGAAAATCTCCGGATTCCTGGCATTCCGGGCCACCGGCCGCGGTGACCGTTTCGGACCATACCGACGAGATCGGAACAATCTCGTAGTCGTCGCGAAAGCGCGCCAGCGAGGCGGTGACCCGGTCCTCGTTCTCCTGCGGCAAAAGGGGCAGGTGACATAGATCAGACGGCCGCCGGGTTTGGTAAGACGGGCCGCGCTGGCAGAATCCAGTCCTGAAGCGCGGTCATTTCGGCAAGATCGGCTTCACCATAGCGCAATAACCTCGGCGTGCGCCGCCAGTTCCACCCCGGTGCAGGAGCGCATCCACGAGCACCCGGTCGAACCGGCGGGTCAACGCTTCAGAAACCAGTCCTCCTCGCTTTTCAGCACCGCCGCTCGACATTGTGCAATCCCCGCCCTGGCGACCCGGGGCGCAGCGCAGTGAAGTCAGCCGGTCGCGCCGACATCCATGGCCAGGACCCAGCCCTTGTTCCGCATCGCCGCCGCCATCAGCAGCGTCTTGCCGCCGGCACCCGCGCAGAAATCAGCGACCTGCATGCCCGGCTCGGCGCCGACCAGCAGCGAGGCAAGCTGCGCGCCTCGTCCTGGACCTCGGTACACCGTTCTTGAAGGGTTTCATGCCGTCGATCCGCCGGCGGACGCCGCCTTGCAGGCCATAGGGCGAATACGGCGTGGGTTCGGTCTCAACCCGGCCTTGGCCAGCGCCACCCGCACAGAACTCGCGGTCGAGGTTATGATCGGATTGACCCGTAGATCGAAGGACGCCTCCTCGGCAAGCGCCGCAAGACAGCGCTCGCACTTCTCCCCCAAGGCCGGCAGGAGCGCGGCGGCGATCCACTCCGGACATTCAGGCCGAACCCATTGCAGGGCGTCAGGATGCTCAAGGGTTGCCCCGCAAGACAGGCGAGGACAGCCTTCTCCGCTTCGCTTAAGCCCGCCGGTCCATGCGCCGAGCCGTCAAACAACGCCGCCGTCATCGGAGATAGCCCGTCGGCGAGCAAAATATCGGCGAGAACGCGCGCGTCGAGGCGGCGTCGGCTTTCCAATGCGCGCCAGCCACCAGTCAAGCCGGATCCGGCGGCGCGCACCGCGCCATGGAGCCCGCGCGCTGATCGCCGCGCGATCCTTGGAGCCAGCATAGCGCCGCCGTCAGTAGAAATCGGCGGGGAATCGATCCGCTGCGAAACCATCCCGCTCAGCGGCCTCGAGAACCTCGATCGCCGCGGCGATCGGGCCGCAGGAATCACAGGGTTGGGCTGTAATTCGGCGCCTCTCGGGTGATCGACGTCGTGGACGTGGCTTTCCCCTAAGCCCCGGAATTGGTGATCCGGCGGAACTGTGCTGTTCGTCTGCATATCGGTGTCGTCGCGTTACCCGGTATATCCCATCCCGCCCTCGGCCCGCCGACCAGCTGGTGGACCGATTGGCGCGATCAGTCCCTTGTAGGGGACCCGGCCCTCGATGCCCTCGGGCACCAGCTTCAGATTGTCCGACACCTCTTCCTGGAAATAGCGGTCCGCCGAGCCTCGCGCCATCGCGCCGAGCGAGCCCATGCCGCGA
Source organism: Alphaproteobacteria bacterium (assembly GCA_038146985.1). Lineage (GTDB taxonomy): Bacteria > Pseudomonadota > Alphaproteobacteria > Thalassobaculales > Thalassobaculaceae > JADHLJ01. The sequence continues at coordinate 46,298 of JAYQSQ010000001.1, read as the reverse complement.
TAGGCCTTATAGGACCGGCCCTGGTAGAGATGACCTCGCCCGGGCTCTCTCGTCCGTGCCGGCGAAGAGCGAGCCGATCATCGCGCATTCGGCGCCATGCATATCGCCTTGGCGACGTCGCGATATTTGATGCCGCCCAGTCGGAGATCAGGGCACGCCGGCTTTGTTGCAGACCTCGGCGACGTCCACCACGGCCGACAGCTGCAGCACGCCGACGCCGGCCACCATGCAGGTCGTGCAGGTCGACCCGGCCCGATGCCGCCGACCTTGACGCATCCGCCCGGCGTCGAGCAGCGCCGCGCCCCCGTCGCCAGTCGCCATGTTGCCGGCGATGACCTGGGCGTAGTTCTGAGCTTGCGGATGGTTTCGACGGCCGCGAGCACGTTCTCGGACGAATGACCGTGCGCGGTGTCGACCACACGATGCAGGATTGACGCCGGCATCAACAGGCCTCGGCCCGACCAAGCCCTCGGCGTCGCGATCCCGGTCGCGGCCGCGACGCCGGAGCCGCCCCTTGTCGTCCTTGGCGGCGTTCGGGTGGTGCTGTTCCTTCTCGATGTCCTTGACGGTGATCAGGCCGACGCACTTGAAGGCGTCGTCGACGACCAGTAGGCGCTCGATACGGTGGCGGTGCGGCAGCGCTTCGCCTCGTCGCCGGAGGTCATCCTCGGTCACGGTGATGACCCGGTCGGACAATGCGCTCATCGACCTCACTCACCGGCTGGGCGGTTGTCGGTGGCGAAGCGGACATCCCGGTTTGGTCAGGATGCCGACCAGCTTGCCGCTGTCGCCGGACCACCGGGATGCCGGAAGATCTTGTAACGCTCCATCAGGTTCAGCGCTGACGAGCGACGTCCCGGTGAATGGTCAGCGGATTGACCACCATCCGGCTTCGAACTTCTTGACCGCGGACCTGCTCGGCTGACGCTCGACATCCATGTTCTTGTGGACCACGCCCATCGCCGCCGAGCTGCGCCATGGCGATGGCCAGGCCGGCTTTCGGTGACCAAATGTCCATCGCGGCCGAGAGGACGGGAATACCAAGCTTCGATCTGCTTGGTCAGATGAATCGAGTATCGACGGATGCCGGCAATACCGATGATCGCGCCGGCTCTAGGGCACGTCGTCGAAGGTCAGGGCTTCACGTATCTGCCATGGGGTGCCTCCGTTGGCGACGGTGGCGCCGGATCATACACCGCCGTGCGCTCTGGCCATAGCGGGATTTTTTCACCTCGGCCGGATCGTCGCCATGGGGCCCCCCGTGTGGGATTCAGGCGCGTGCCGCCGTGCCCCAACCGCGAAACGACGCAGGTTTCACCCGGGCGACTCAGGACGGCTCGCCGGAGGTTTGGCGTGCCGCACCGTCTTGAAATCGCGTTTCATGCGTTGCAGCAACTCGCCCTCGCTGCCGCCCTTGAAGACCTTGGCGACGAAACTCCGCCGGGCGCCAGGACCTGGGCGGCGAAGTCATAGGCCGCCTCGCACAGGGCCGCGGTCCGCAGATGATCCGTCGGCGCGTGGCCGGTCGCGGCGGCGGCGCCATGTCAACTCACCAGATCGGCCGGGCCGCCAGCGCGGCATGTCAGCGTTCGACCGCGCTCGTCTCATGAAATCGCCTGCAGGATTTCCGCGCCGGCGATCGCCTCCATCTCCAGAATATCAAGCCCGACCACCCGGCCCGTTCCCCGCCCGCGTTCCCGAGAACCCTGGAGGCGACGACCTGGGTCCAGCCGCCCGGCGCAGGCGCCGAAGATCGACCACGCGCTGGCCGGCGTGATGAAGCCGAATTTCTCATCCAGCTGCTCGAGCTTGAAGGCCGAGCGCGACCGGGAAACCGAGCCGCTGAGCCTCTGCACATAGGGATCGTTCAGAAAGTGGCGCTGCAGCCAGCGCTGGGAGGAGACGGTGCGGCCCTTCGCGGTCTTGAGGCGCACCAAATTCGGCGCGCGCGCCGCCGCGCGCACGGTTGCCGCCGCCGATCTCGGTCGCTCATAAGGAAAAGCCCATCGTCACACCTTGCTAGCCAATGGCTCGCCGAGAAGACCGAACAGGATTCCCTCGCGCACTCCGCGGTCGGCGACGAAACCGACCGACCGGCCATTTCTCGCAGATCGCCTCCAGTATCGCGCAGCCGGCAACAACCAGATCGGCGCGTTCCTGGCCGATGCGGGAAAGGCCGCCCGATCCCCGAATCCCATGCCCGCCAGATCGCCCGCAAGCCGGCGCATCGGCGAAGGTCAGTGACGTGCCCCACGCGGTCGCGGACATAACGCGCTTCAGATTCAGTCGCAATCCGGCGAGGCGTCGTCACGGTGCCCAGGTTCCGAGCATCTGCACCCGGCGCTCGCCGATCACTAATCCGTGCGCCTCATCAGAGGCATCGAGATGGGCGAGACATTCCTCGATCATCGCCCGATAGGTCCGGTCATGAAGTGGTCGCCGCCGTACTTCTCGGTCAGGGTGACGACGCCGATGGGCATGGACATCACGTCGAGGAAAGCCTGCTGCCGTCCGGGCCGCGCCGGGTCAGGCGAGCTCGGTGCTGCCCGATATCGAAGACGATGGCATCGGAACCGCCGGATCGAACAGCGGCAGGCATCCGGCAAGCGCCAGCTCCGCTTCCTCGCGGTTCGAGATGACTTCGGGCTCAGGCCGGTTTCAACCTTTACGCGGTCAATGAACGCCGCGCCGTTCCGGCCCGCCGGCGAGGCGGTGGCGACAACGCGGGACAGCGTTACGTCGCGGCGGCGCATCTTGTCGGCGCAGATCTTCAGCGCATCGACCGTCCGGTCCATCGCCTCGTCGGACAGGGCACCGGTGAACGTGATCCCCTGCCCCAACCGGACGATCCGCGAAAGGCGTCGACCACCCGGAACGCGTCGCGGGTCGGATGCGCGATCAGCAACCTGCAATTGTTGGTTCGAGAGATCCAGCGCGGCCAGCACGTCTTGCCCACGCGCGCCGGGCGGGCGGGTTTCATGTCCCGGTATCGCCTCATCAACCACGGCACGACCGCCGGACATCTGCCCGGTTTGCTGGCAATTGCGTCGGCGAAACCGGCGCGACGACTGCTCTCGGCCGGTGGACATTGTCTCATCAAATTCAACGCGCCCCATGGACGCCATTTCCTCGCCACTGTACCGGCTAACCGGCGGGAGTTCCATTGCTCAATATCGAACGCCGGTCCTTGCGCCGCGGCAGAGCGCCGCGACATCCCCGGCCTTGCTATGGCCAGCCAAGGCTGTTAATTTCCCCCGCATCGCGCTCAAAATTCGTATCTCCATGATTTTAAACGATTTAGAGCGCGCCTGCTGGGGAATAGTTTAACGGCAGAACAACGGACTCTGACTCCGTCGATCCTGGTTCAGATCAGGTTCCCCAGCCAATTCATTCGCTTAACCTCCGTCAGTCTCTGCGCGGCGTTCGGTGACTGTTTCGCTAGTAAAATGTCAAATGTTTCGGAAGGTTACCGCCCTCGCCTTTTGGTTACCGTCACCCAGATAGACCGCATTGAGTGACGCATTTCCGGCGCAATACGCCCAAAAATGTGAACTGGCCAGTTCGAGAAGGGACCCTTCATTTAGGCGGATTGGTATCGGCGTTCAATTTTGACCCCCTGATTATGTGTCACTGAGACTGCCCGTCTTTTTTGGATGGGTGGTGGGGGGGATGAAGGGCGTGGATACGATCGCGCGGGTTCGCCGGGAGTTTTTTGTTCGCGGCCGGTCGCTGAAGGAGATCTCCCGTGATCTTCATGTCTCGCGGAACACGGTGCGCAAGATCGTGCGCTCAAACCGCGCGACGGCCTTCGGTATGAGCGCCGGGTCCAGCCGCGCCCGCACATTGGCCCCTGCAGGATGAGTTGGACGAGCTGCTGGCAGTGAATGCGGCGCGGCCGGCGCGTGAGCGGCTGAGTTGGACGCGGATATATGAAGAACTCCGGGGGCTCGGCTACGAAGGCGGTTATGACGCGGTGCGCCGCTACGCCTCGGCATGGGAATTCGACGTGAAGGACCAGTGGTTCGGCCTACCGTGCCTCTGCCCTTCGCGCCGGGGAAGCCTATCAGTTCGATTGGAGCCGTACTGACCGGCACCTTGTGGTCGTCGCCGGCGTGACGACGACGGTGAAGGTTGCTCATGTTCGGCTGTGTCATAGCCGTATGATGTTCGATGGGGGCAACCCGCGGATCAGGCTCAATGGAGATCATTACCGGTTTGAGATAGCCATGGGGGCACGATCGGGCCTTCGCCCTTGTTCCAGGAGCACCTGCGAGGAGTTGTCGAACATCAGTCGCCCAGGTTTGACCGTGGGCTCTGTCACATCTTCAGGCGATGAGCGTCATGCGGCAAGAGCCCATGTTAGGATCATGCGACGCCGGCAACGACCTTCCATTGAGCCAGTGCCGCAGCGCGATGGATCTTCATATGGCGTCGAGAGATCAAATGGCGTTGGAGGTTGAAGGCATTATAGACGGCGGCGTGTGGCGGAGAAATCTCTGCGTTGGGCCAGGATCTTTGAAGCCGATCCAACATCGTTCTCGTCGTCGAACAGGCTGATGTGAATTCTCCGCCCGATTGTTCGAGCGACCGCCGGTGACATGCCGACCTTGAAGTCGAGGTCTCGCAAAGCGGCGCGATACGATCCCAGCTTATCGGTGGTGATTGATGCCGGAGAAACGCCCTGCTTCTTAAGACCGACGCATCAATTTAATCGCAGCGCGCTTGTCGTCGTGGCTGAACGAGGATATCAAGAACTTCGCCTTCTGCATCCACGGCGCGCCACAGATACATGCGGCGACCACCGATCGAAACAAACATCTCATCTAAATGCCATCGGTCATCCGCTCAGGGCCGCCGGCATCGAAGGCCTTTGGCATAGGCAGCACCAAACCGAGCGACCCACCTTCCGGATGGTTTCGTAGCTCACATCGAACCCGCGCTCCGCCAGCAGATCTTCAACGTCGCGGGGCTGAGATTAAACCGAAGATACAGCCAAACGGCATGCTCGATGACCGTCGGCGGGAACTGAAAGCGGGCATAGGAGATCTGGTTCATCCAGCGATGCTACCCAAACGCACGCACTCCGACCAAGTTCGTGTGACAAAGCCATGTTCTGCACTGCGGCTCTTTTTAGGTGTTTGGTCCCAGGGATTGACGGTGCAATCTTTTCATCTGAATGGAAGGAGGCACTATGGAGCCGGGTACGTCACGGAGCGCCGCATACGCCCCCGTTCGAGCAGCAATACAGCGATCGACAGCTTCGGTCTTCGCCGCCGCCTGGGCCCGAACATCCGGCGCAAGGATCTGATAAGGCCCACTCGCAATATTCACCACTAACGGAACAATCCTCCTTGGCGCCTCTCGGCGTACAAAACCCTACCTCCCAGGATCGCAGCTTCGGTCACGCGAATGCCGCGATTAATTGCCTCACTCAACCACGGCGCCATTCGCGGACAACGAAAGCGCGATCACACCGAGCACAGCGACCGCCAGTATTCGAACCGTGGGAGGCGAACGCGATCGCGCCGGTTCGTCGACTGGCGAACAACTGTCCTCGCGCGAAGGCGGCAGCCGTCATGCACAAAGCCAACACCGGGAGTCGGCGCGAAAGGCGGGAACAATGATCCGCCATCGAACGGCAGCCCCATCACGTTCTCCAACGCGTAAAGACGCACTATGTCAATTTGAAACACACACATTGCCAGGCCGAACAAGACCGCGAGATGTGAACGGCGAGATTTCCCGATCACAGGCGCATCGGCGCGGGTCCGCGTCAATGTCTGGACCGCCTGGTGGTTCCGCAGCGGCCCGAGCAGCACCGCATCATGGCGTCCAATACGCCGAAGGCGGCGAGCGCGAGTTCGGGTCGCGACATGCGTCCCAGAAAAACTCGTCGTGAATGCCACGCCACTCCGCTGCCTGCATCAGCATCACCGGCCATCGAAACGCCACATTTCCTCTATAGTCGGTGGCGGCTCGCCGCTCACGGGCAAGTCAAATAGTATTTCCGGGCAACAATTGCCGCGTAGACGCTTTCAATGGCTATACAGGCCGTTAATGCCGCCATGCCAACCAACTTGCCACTCGCTCTATCTTGTAGGGCCGCCAAAATCCCAAACAGGCCGATCAAACGGATCAATGTTCAAGCGTAACGAGGTCGTGCGGCGCTGGCATCAACAGTGCGATAAGCGATCGATCGAAGACACAAGGGACGATTAACGTGGAAACAATCATGCATTTTTGTGCTTCCGCCGCCACTGCCTCGCTAGCGCCGAACACCATGCCAAGAAGACGATGCCGAACGGCGTCAACCGCGATGAGCGCCCCAGAACCAACCGACCAAAGGCAAATGTTTGGATGCTGAAAAACAATCGGATCGCGGAAGCTCTGGTCTTAACATAGAAATCGCAACAAACTGGCAGGCCCTACTGGGCTTCCCGTAGTGGCGTGCAGATAAAGAGCCATACTGTACGCGGCCAGAATCGGTTCGGGATCGGGCATACGCGCGAAAACGCCGAAATGACCGCGTGCGACAACATGTGCAACTCGGCCATGAAAATGGTGGTGGAAAAAAAAATCGATACGCTTCACGAATGGTGACGGTCAGTTTGTATTGACCGATGTATTTTTCAAAAAATCTTTCAATTTTCCCAAAACTCTACAATCGCCTCGTGACCAGACAGAGATCACATCCTACTGCCCTTTCCGCCGGGTTTCCCCCTCCTTTTTGGATTGACCATCCCGCTTTGACCGGAGCCCCAGCCCAGTGAGAGGGCCGGACTTCGACCTTGCTCTCAATCAGTAGGCCGGCCTCTAATTCGCTCCCAGGTGAATGGAGTTTCGTGCCGACATTTCCAGATCCTCGGCGATCAGGGGCACCGCGAGAAACACTGTCACACCATCTGACCGATGCGCCTCGACGCACCAAAGAGCGATGCGCGCAGTTATGCGGCACCAGCGACGGCTTTCCATCCGAGCCGAGGCCGCCGCGCGGTGTGGAGCCGACTTGGCGTCGTGGCCCCACAGCGAGGATGGCATTATTGACGAATTTGCAGTCAAAACCAGCCACGCCGATATTGAGCCCGAGACATCGGAGAGTGTGCCAAGCGGAGGCCAATCTCAATGGACAGTGGGTGTTGAAGATCTCCGTGTTGAGGAGCTCGTCGCGTAGCTTGCCATTGAAGCTCTCATTGTAACCGTTCTCCCACGGCGATCCTGGCTCGATGTACAGGGTCTTCACGCCAACCTTGGCGAGCCATTGACGAACGGCGATGGCGACGAACTCCGGGACCATTGTCCGGAGTCTGATGTGATCCCGGTGGTCGTGTCTGGTGAAGAGATCGGTCATCCGCCCGGCCCTGGGGATCTTGCGCTGTGTCGATCGATGCTGACCAAGAACCCGGCAAGCCCGGCGTTCCGAGACACACAGCACTGAGCAGACATGATCGACACAAGCGCGGCGGCGAGCGGGGCTCAGTAGTTTCCCCTTATCGCCTCTTTCAAGATCTGCTTGTCCAAGGTCAGATCCGAGACCACATGGCGCAGCCGGGCGTTCTCCTTCTCAAGATCCTTCAGCCGCTTGGCCTGATCCGTTCGGAGCCCACCGTATTCCTTGCGCCATCGGTAGTAGCTCTGCTCGGACACGCCAAGGCGCCGGCAGACCTGGCCGATCGTCTCTCCCTGAGACAACGCCACCTCGGCTTCACGCAGCAAATTGATGATCTGTTCGGGCTTGCGTCTGCGGCTCATTCTTTCCTCCTTCAATGAGGGTTTGAATAAGCCTGATTCGCTCATAGCCTGGACCACTTTCAAGGCAGGTCAGATTACTTTTTCTCATCTGAAGAAAACCGACACGCGATCAAGCACTACCTTCCTACGATCACGCTCTGTTAATTCCATCTGCTCGAAGACCCGGCCGGCGTTCCTGGTCGCCGAAGCTCGTCGAAGGTGTCGAGATGTAGCGAAGGAGTGACTGATGCGACGTAATAGGCGGTGTCCAGGCCTTCGCCTTTCTTGATGTGCTCGGCGATGGGCCCGCAGATGGTCCAAGGTAGTCATGGGTATAGCGCCGGACCTGCGCCATGTTGGTCGAATTTGTCCGTGGCCCGGAATGACGTATGTCGCGTTGAGTTTTTCAGACCCGTTCTCCCAACTCCAGCCAGGCCTTGGTGTTGGTATCCTCGAAGATCGGCAGCAGCCGCTCATGGAAGGCCATATCGCCCGATCACCAGAGACTCTGTTTCGTAGCCAGACCACGACGTCTCCCAGCGAGAATGCGCCACGACCGAGTTCCAGCCTGGATCGGAAAGTCGCCGAAGCCGACATCGTATCAGTCCGCGAAAGTCTCGTCCGGCAGGACCACGCTCGTCTTCTCGGCTTTCTCCTTTTGGACCCAGCGCTGCTTCCCGGTGACTGATGGCGCCTCGAATCCTTGGCGGCATGTTCCTGGGCCCACGATCTTCACGCGCCCTTCGAGCGCCAGTAGCTGTTGCCGAGCATGGCATGGCCCCTGCCCGTTCTCGTTGATGACGAGGCGCACCTGCTGATCCGTTGTCTTCTTGATTTCCGCGTGCAGCGCCTCGGCCAGTTGCCAGGAGGCACCGCCATTGACCGACCACCACGCCGTCGCCAGTGAGAATGAAGCTGAGATTATTATTTTGTGGCCGCCATTCTCGTATGACGGCGGTGCGTCGCGCCGATCGCGGAAGACGTTCAGGCATGACCTCCACCGGTTTGGAATAGAGCGGCGACGCCGGATACTGGTCAGGATGTCTGGCTGGCGAATAACGCGCCCGGTTGCAGAACCGCGAGCACCAACATCACCACCAAAAGCCCAAACGGTTTACCATCGCGATCCTTCGTGTTTCTTCTCCGTCATCTTGAGAGAAAGCGCGTGCGCTGCCAAGCGGTAACAGCGGTCCAGGCGTGCGAACGGGTCTGGACAATTCGAACGGCCGCCCGTCTCGGGGCAGGCGTCAGGATGCAGGCGTCATTCGGTGAGGCGCGGCTTGCGTTTCAGCGCCATCAGGCCACGGCCGGCGACGTGCCCGGGCATTCGATGCGGTACGGCAGGTCGCACGCGATGCCGTACGGTCTCGCCCGCCGACGAGCGTTTCTCGCCGTGGACGGTGATCTTCAGGGTCCCCTGGGTGATCGTGAGGTGCTCAACGTGCCCGGCGGATGCGGACTGGACTCGCACGCCCCCGGCTCGGCTTCCAGCGCGTACCATTGCGGCCAGGATACCGTGTCGATGGGACCGTGGATCCGCAGGGTGCAGAGCCGTCCTCGCTCTTGATCACCGGCGTGGTGTTCTCGCCAGACCTTCCATGATTCTGGTCGTGATCGGGCTTCAGGCTGTCCTCGACCGTCGTATCAACGCCTGGCTCAATCGCCAGATGGTCGAGGTGTCGGATTGGCCTCGTTGCGTTCGATCTCTGAGATGATCGATTTGGACGCCCGACTGCTCCGCCAGATCATGAGCGACAGGTTATAGGCCTGCGTAGCGCTGAATGGGTCTTGCCGACCTGCGGACCCGCATTGGATGTACCGTCACGCATTCAGATCCTCGTCCGCCCGGCCGGGCACACTTGACACGGTTCGGTCATAGTGGATATCTGTTCATTATATAGAACACGTTCGTTCTATAGAACGTCGCGCCGACATTAGTCGGTGTCGGAACAAAGGCAATGGAGCTGATCATGCTCGAAGCCCTGGAAGCGTTGGAGCCAACCCAGATCCTGCTTGTCGCGGGGCTGATGTGTTAGGTCTCGCCTTCGGCGTGCTGGCGCAGTATTCGGGCTTCTGCTTCCGGGCGGCGGTTCAGGAAAGCGCTTTTCATCCTCGCCACGGCACGAAGCTGGCGCAATGGCTGGCCGCGACATTAAGCGCCGTCGCCCTGGTGAATTACAGGGTGTGGCTGGAATGGATCGATCTCTCCCAGACTATCTGCGCCGGATTTCGCTTGGAGGCCTGGTCGTCGGCGGCCTGCTCTTCCGGGCTCGGCATGGCTTTTCTCAAGCGGCTGCGTCTGACCGTCTTTCGGATACTCGCGGCGCGCGGCAACCTGCGCTCCCTCTTCACCTTGCTGGTCACCACGGTGGTCAGCTGTATACCAGCATCAGGGTCTGTTGAGCCTGGTCCGGGCATCCTTCTCCGGCACCGCGGCTGCCGCCCGAGACAGACACCGACGCTGGGCGCCTGCTTGAGAGCTGTACCGGAATCGCCAGCGGCCCTTGCCATCGGGATCGCCCTCGCGGCCTGGCGGTGGGCCTGCCTGCCACCTGGCGCCTCTCGCCGGAGGCCGGTTCGGACCGGCTCTGATCGGAAGCGCCGTCGCCTCCATCAAAGCCGGCGGCTTCATCCTGACCAGTTGGGTCAGCGCCGAGGCGTTCGAGCCGGTCGCGGTGGAGTCCCTGCGAGTTCCCGCAGCCCAGCGCCGACGCTCTGATGTATGTGCTGATCTCCAGCGGTATCGACGCCAATTTCGGCATCGCGTTGTTCGCAGGCGTCCTGGGCGGCGCGTTCTGCGAGCGGCCTTCGCCGGCACCCTGGCCCACTGGAAGGCTTCGCGCGGCCGATCGACATGGCCCGCGCCGGTCTCGGCAGGGCGGCGATGGGCGTCGGCAGCGTGCTCGCGCTCGGCTGCGCCATCGGTCAGGCCTGACCGGCGTCGCCACCTCGCCCTGCCGTCGATGATCGCGTTCGCGCGATCTGGAGCCAACGCCCGCGCCAGCTTCGCCTGGCGCAAATCGCTGACGCCGAGACTTCGGCAAATCAAGACAATCCCGCTGCCCCAGCAATATAGCATTCCAACAGCCGAGATCCCGAGACGCGCAGCCCGGCCTATTCCCGGTCAGGGTTGTAGACCTTGATCAGACGGTGGGTCTTATACGCCGGGGACTGGTTCGCCCACATGACGCCGCTGGCGCCGGCACCATCCACGACGATGGCCTGACGTCACGAAGCTCAGACGGTCGCCCGCGAGAACAGCGCCATCTGCGCGATATCCTCTGGCCGGCCCGCCCCTCAGGATCGGCTGGAGCCAGCATAGTCGGCGATGCGGTCCTCGATCAGGGCATCGGGCCGCCCCACCGTGTTGGCGGAAAGCGGCGTCGCGGGTAACCGGGGCAAATACAGTTCACCGGATCGAGTCCTCATCCCGCTTGTCGCCGTCACCTTAGTCAGATGGATGACCGCGGCAACCAGCGGCGGAATGAACGATCGGGCCGCGCCCGGCAGCGACCGCGCCGGCGATCAGGCCAGTGATGATGATCGAACCGCCACCCCCGTTCGCGCCGGTGGGATCGCGTGCTTCATCCCAGATAGACGCCCTTGACCAGCACGTCGAAAGTCATGTCGAACTCGTCGGCGGTGATCTCCTCTATCGGGCCGAGCGCGCCGCCGAAGCCGGCATTGTTGAACATGCAGTCAGGCCGTCCCCAGGTATCGACCGCCATGGCGACCGCCGCCTTCACCTGATATTCCCGGCGCACCTCGCCGGCCGCGAAACCCGCGCCCGCGCCGAGGTCCCGCGCCAGCGCCTCGCCGCGCTCGCGCTGCATGTCGGCGATGACCACCCGCGCGCCCTCCTCGATGAACGAACGCACAGTCGCCTCGCCGATGCCACTGGCGCCGCCGGCAGCGACCTGACGACCTTCCCGTCAAGTTCCGCCATCTCTGTCCCCCTCTTCCCGGATCACCGGCAAACCCGGCCGCCCCGGCTTTCCGGCGGCGGTACCGACGCCGCTATTCATTCAAGAAACCCAGCACCGCCTTCGAAAACGCGGCCGGCTGTTGGCGGAACATGCTGTGCCCCGCATTCGGGATGATGACGGTCCGGGCGCCCGGCACATGCGCCGCCAACGCCCTCAGAACCACCGGCAACATGCCCGGCGTGTCGTCCCCGCCGACAAACAGGAGTGGGTAGCGACAGCGCTTGGCCTCGGCCTTGGCGAAAGGCTGACGGCCCTCGTTCACCTGCGCCAAAAGCGTATAGGCATTGTCTGGCGCATCTGGCGTTCGATCGCCGGCAGCGCATCCCAGGCTCCCGGGCCGTTGATGCCGTCGATGAAGGCCTTCAGACCGCCGTCGAGATCGCCGGCCTCGATCTTCTCCGCCGCCTGACTGACATGCGCGCGTGAGCCACGGCCGGGGCCAGGTCGGACGCCTGCGTCGTCTCCAGGAGCGAACTGTCGTCCAGCGTGCCGCCCGGCTCGGCGAGCACCAGCTTGCCGGATCAGGTCCGGCCGCTTCAGCGCCAGACAGGCCAGATGCCCGCCTCGGGAATGGCCGATCAAGGTCAACCGGCGCGATGCCCAGGGCATCGATGAACGCAATGACGTCATCCACATGCTGGGACATCTTGAAGGCACCGCCCTTTGCCGTCCCAGTTCTCGGGAAATAGTGGCGCAGGCTCGGCACGATCGGCCGGTTCCCGCTCGACAGGGTTTCAACACCCCCATCCAGGCCCGGAAATCGTTCAGCGAACCGTGAATGCAGACCAGCGGCCTGCCGGAGCCGAGCTCGAGATAGGTCATGTCGTAGTCGTTGACGCGCAAAACTTTCATCAGGGCTTTCCTCGTGTAGAAGCGGTCGGTGGCCGGCGTGCCGAGGCCAGTCTGGACATGCGATCCTCCGGAACCGGCAAGCCTTCCCGCCCAGCCCGCGCCCGCCGGAATTCCGCCATCAGATTCGCGCTGGCGGATGCACGCTGGCGGATGCACGTTGGGCCGCCGGCGGTTCCCTGTCGACAAGATGCCTCGCCCAGGCGACGTAACCACGGACGAAAGCGCATGTGCACCCCCGTATCGCGCCTCCATCAAGGCCCGGCCATGTCGCTTGAGCTTTATTCCTCTGCATCCGCTGTTCGCCGCCGAAGTCAGCCCGGTTTCCCTGCGCGGGCGATGGATGAGCCGACTGCCGCAATCCGCGGCGGCATGTAAATACGCCGTGCTCGTGTTTCCGCGATCAGGGCTTCACCGATGCCGAACAGATGGCCTTCGCCCGGCGCACTCGACGGCACCCTGCATGTGCAAGACCGGGGCCGCGGCGCTCAGCGAGACACGTCGCGAGACCGAGGCGATCGGAACATCTCGGAATATCAGGGACGATGGCGGGATCCTGAGCGCGGACGACAGAAAGCGGCTCCTACAGCCTCGGCAACCGCCTGTGGCACACGGATGCCTCGCTTCCAGGATCCAGCCGGACGCTATTCGATGCACGCCCGGGTGATCCACAGGCCAGCGCCGACACGCAATTCGCCGATCAGCGCGCCGCCTATGACGCTGGATGATGAATGAAGGCCCAGTTGGAGAGGGCCTTACCTGCCCGCCATACGATTGCTCATTTAGCGCCAGACCTTGGGCTTCGAGTTTTCCGCCGAGCTGGAAAAGCTGAAGGGCGCCCTATGTCGCTGGTGCGCACCCTGCCCGCGCGCGCGGGCCGCAAGTCGCTTGTATCTCGCCTCCCGCCGCCGCGTCATGGAGATGGGCCTGCCGGACGGCGCCTGCTGCTGTGGGAGCTGATGCAGCACACGGTCAGCCGCAATTCGTCTATCACCATCGGTGGCAGGACGGCGGAGATCTAGTGATCTGGGACAACCGCTGTACCATGCACCGGGCAACGCGGTTCGACGATTCAAGCACCGGCGCGAGCTGCGCCGGGTCACGACGCTTCGATCTCGGGAGCTTCCGGCCGCTTGACGAAACGAAGCACGGGAACCGGTTTTATTGAAGGACGCGACCATGGCTGTTGAGGGCGGATGCTATTGCGGGGCAATTCGGTATCAGGTGTCGGGCACGAGCCCTAGGGCGCGTTGCAGTGTCATTGCGCAGGTGCCAGTACATCACCGGCGGCAATCCGAACGTGATCCTTGATCTTCCCCCAGCGTCTTCGAGGCCGGCCGTCTGCGGTCACCCGGGCTGCCGCCGTCGCGGCCCGGCGACGCGGCCGCCACCAGTCCGGCGGCGACCAGTCCGCACAGCCCCGCAAACCGCCATGCCCCACGCCAAAGACAAAGCCAGGCGCCTGCAAGTGCAATCATCGGCAAACAAATCGCTGGCCAGGCCGCAACGGGAACCACCGCCCATGGCCAGCTCGACACCTCCCGGGCAATGACGATGAGAAGATCGAGGCCCCACCCCATGGGCGTCAGCGCCAGTTTCTCAAGCCCAAAGGGCGCCAAGGCCAGGGACAGCACGCCCCAGGGCATGATCCAGAACCCGGTGAGCGGTACCGCCAGCATATTGGACGCGAGCCCGTGCGTGGCGATCCGGTTGAAATGATAGGCACTGAAAGGCAGGGTCGCGATATTGGCGACGATGGAGGTCAAAAGAAGCGCCCCGAGATAGAGCGCGGCCCGGCCGCTCCAACCGTGCATTGGCCCGGCGGACCGGCGGCGCCGCGTCGCGACCGTCTCATAGGTCGCAACCAGGGCCGAGACCGCCGCGAAAGAAAGCTGGAAACTCGCCGTCAGGAGAGCCTCGGGCCGCAGCACAAGCACCAGCATCGCCGCCCAGGCGACGAGACGCATCGAAATCGCCTCTCGGTCCAACAAAACCGCGATCAGAACCAGTCCGGTCATCATGAACGCCCGCTGGGTGGGCACCGACGCGCCCGATAGCAGCAGATAGGCCAACGCGAACGCGAGCGCCCCGAGTGCCGCCCATTTCTTGATCGGGCGTCTCAGGGCCAGCCGCCGGGACAAGGACAGCAGGCTTCTCAAACCCAGGAACACGACACCGGCGACCAGCCCCATGTGCAGCCCGGAAATCGCCAGCAGATGGGCCAGTCCGGAATCACGCATTGCTTGCAGGACGTCTTCCGGCAAGGCGCCGCGCTCGCCGGTAAGCAAGGCGGAAGCAAGCGCGCCCGGCGGTCCGGGCAGCGTCTCGATGATCCGGCGGGAAAGGTCCAGCCGATACCCAGCGAGCCAGTGGCGGGCCCGATCGCTCCAGGACCGGGATCCAGCCTCACCGGTTGAAATGACGCGATACGGCCCGGTTGCGTAACCGACCGCGGAGACGAGGTCGAAGAACGCCGCACGCCTGAAGTCGTAGGCTCCGGGAGCCGAGGGCGGTGGCGGAGGGCGCAAGGCCGCCGGGATTTCGATCACCTGGCCTATGCCAGGCATCGCGGCGCCGGACCGGAAACTCACCCTCGCTCGCTCAAGGACGGTCTCGCCCGCGGCCGAGCGGATTCGAGCGCTCTCCAGAAGCAGGCGGGGACGCGCCGGCCGGTCCTCTATCGACATGACGGTCCCGGTGACAAGCCCGGACATCGGTTGCGCCAACAGATGAGGCGGTATCAGGGTTGTGCGAAGTTCGGCCGCCGCAAATCCCAGCACGACAATCAGCGGCATCAGCCAGGCTAGACCGATACCGCCCCTCGCCCGGCAGGCCAGAAATCCGCCGAACAACAGGCCGGCACCGGCCAGTCCCATGACGGTCGCAGGCTCCTCCGGCAGCCCGAAATAGATCCCGATGCCGGCGCCGAAGCCGACCGGTGTCCATAGCACCCAGCGGTCCCGTTCAGCGCGGAATTGACGGCTTATCCAGCCGGATAGGCGGCTCCGGAACCGGCGCCATCGCCCGTTTTGTCGCCATCCTTCGAGCGGTATGCTAAAAGCCGCGTGCCGGATCATCACGCCTCCAATGGAAGCGATCTTATACAACCTTACATGGAATAAAATCACCAATATGACAGTCGTAACGCGCTTTGCGCCCTCGCCGACCGGTTTTCTGCATATCGGCGGCGCCAGAACGGCGCTGTTCAATTATCTCTTCGCCCGGCACCACGGCGGCAAGTACCTGTTGCGGATCGAGGATACCGACCGGGCACGCTCAACCCAGGAGGCGGTGGACGCGATCCTGGACGGGCTTGCCTGGCTTGACCTGTCGGGGGATGAGCCGCCGGTATTTCAGCACGCCGGCATGGAACGCCACGCGGCGGTGGCGCGCGAGCTGGTTACCCGGGGCCGCGCCTACCTTTGCTATTGCTCGCCCGAGGAACTTGAGGCGATGCGCGCCGAGGCCCGTGCGCAGGGCCGGACCGCACTCTATGACGGACGCTGGCGCGACCGCGATCCGGGCGAGGCCCCGGCCGGCGTTGCTCCCGTCGTGCGCCTGAAGACCCCGCTGGAGGGCGAAACCGTGATCGACGATCTGGTGCAGGGCCGGGTCACGGTTCAGAACAGCCAGATCGACGATTTCATCCTGCTGCGCGCCGACGGCACCCCGACCTATATGCACGCGGTGGTCGTCGACGATTGCGATATGGGGATCACCCACGTCATTCGTGGCGACGATCACCTGAATAATGCCTTCCGTCAGGCGCAGCTATTCAAGGCGATGGACCGCCCGGTGCCCGCCTTCGCGCATATTCCCCTGATCCACGGCCAGGACGGCGCGAAGCTGTCCAAACGGCATGGTGCGCTGGGGGTCGAGGCCTATCAGGAAATGGGCTATCTGGCCGAGGCCCTGTGCAACTATCTGCTGCGGCTGGGCTGGGGGCACGGCGACGATGAGATCATCCCGCGCGCGCAAGCCATCGAATGGTTTGATCTCGACGGCGTGGGGCGCGCGCCGTCTCGGTTCGACATGGCGAAGCTGGATAATCTCAATGGCCATTACCTTCGCGAAACCCCGGATGCGGATATCGCGGATCTGGTAATGGCGCGGTTGGAGACGCGGCCCGGACTGGTCCTGGATGGCGCGGCGCGCGAGCGGGTCCGGAAGGGCCTGCCAGGGGTCAAGGCCCGGGCCAAGACCCTCGTCGATCTGGCGGACGGTGCCGCTTTCTACGCGGCGGCGCGCCCGCTTGCGATGAACGACAAGGCGGCGGCCCTGCTGACACCGGAGGCGCGCGGCCTGATGCAAAGTCTGGCAGAGAACCTGCAGACGGTGACGGAATGGACCGAGGAAGCTCTGGATGCCGCGGTGCGCGGCCTCGCGGAGAAAAGCCAGGTCAAGCTCGGCGCCGTCGCTCAGCCGCTTCGCGCGGCGCTGACCGGCTCCAACGCGTCGCCCGGCA
This sequence comes from Alphaproteobacteria bacterium, assembly GCA_038146985.1. Classification (GTDB taxonomy): domain Bacteria; phylum Pseudomonadota; class Alphaproteobacteria; order Thalassobaculales; family Thalassobaculaceae; genus JADHLJ01. The sequence continues at coordinate 29,270 of JAYQSQ010000001.1, read as the reverse complement.
TCTTCGAGGTGATGGCGATTCTCGGACGCGAGGAAGCCCTGGCGCGCATCAAGGATATTTGCTGAAACCCGAGGGACCCGATACACTGCATTGAACGGGCGGGATCAACCGTCCGGTCTATCGTGACAGGCCCTGCTTCTCGGGCGTAGACAGAGGATTTCGAGCATGAGCAAAAGCAATTCGGCGACTTTCTCGCTGATCAACGAGGCGACGGGCGAGAAGTATTCCTTGCCGGTGCTCGACGGGTCGGTTGGGCCAAGCGTCATTGATGTCCGCCGCCTCTACGCCGAAACCGGCCATTTCACCTATGACCCCGGCTACACCTCGACCGGTTCCTGCGAGTCCGCCCTCACCTATATCGACGGTGACGAAGGCGTCCTGATGCACCGGGGCTACAAGATCGAGGAACTGGCGGAGCAGAGCAATTTCCTGGAAGTGGCCTATCTGCTGCTGAACGGTGAGCTGCCGTCGCCTGAAGAGAACGAAAAGTTCGTTCAGGGCATCACCCGCCACACCATGGTTCATGAGCAGCTGATCAACTTCTATCGCGGCTTCCGGCGCGACGCCCATCCGATGGCGATCATGTGCGGCGTCGTCGGCGCGCTGTCGGCGTTCTACCACGACTCGACCGACATCAACGATCCGCATGCCCGCATGGTCTCGGCCCACCGGCTGATCGCCAAGATGCCGACGATCGCGGCCATGGCCTACAAGTATTCGCTCGGACAGCCGTTCAACTATCCGCAGAACGAGCTCACCTTCGCCGAGAACTTTCTCTACATGCTGTTCGCGGTCCCGGCCGAGAAATACGTGATGAATCCGGTGCTCGCCCGGGCCATGGACCGGCTGCTGATCCTGCATGCCGACCATGAGCAGAACGCCTCGACCTCGACGGTACGGCTTGCCGGTTCCTCGGGCGCCAACCCGTTCGCCTGCATCGCGGCCGGCATCGCCTCGCTCTGGGGTCCCGCCCATGGCGGCGCCAACGAAGCGGTTCTCAACATGCTCAACGAGGTCGGTCACAAGGACCGGATCGGCGAGTATGTGAAGAAGGCCAAGGACAAGGACGATCCGTTCCGCCTCATGGGCTTCGGCCACCGGGTCTACAAGAACTACGACCCGCGCGCCAAGGTGATGATGCAGAGCTGCCACGAAGTGCTGGACGATCTCGGGATCGACGATCCGCTGCTGGACCTGGCGATGGAGTTCGAGAAGCTCGCCCGCGAGGACGAGTACTTCATCGAGCGCAATCTCTATCCGAATGTCGACTTCTATTCCGGCATCATCCTGAAGGCGATGGGCTTCCCGTCCGACATGTTCACCGTGCTCTTCGCGGTGGCGCGCACCGTCGGCTGGATCGCCCAGTGGAAGGAGATGATCGAGGATCCGACCCAGAAGATCGGCCGCCCGCGTCAGCTCTACACGGGCCCCGACCAGCGCCCGTTCGTTCCGCTGAAAAAGCGCAAGTAACCAGTTTCCAAAGATCACGGAGGGGCCGCCGAAAGGCGGCCTCTTTTTTATCTATCACAATATCTTGTGATTCTTTCTTAATCTATTTTACGAACCATTTTGCGAGCAAATCCGTCGTCCGCTCCGGCTGTTCAAGCGGTGGCAGATGGCCGCACGCGTCGATCAGGACCAACTCCGCGTTGGGCACAGCGCTGGCAATCTCTCGAGACAGGTCCGGCGGCGTCATCTGGTCGTCGCGGCCGCACAGCACCAAGGTCGGACAGGTGATCGTCGGTAGCATGGGGCGGCTGTCCTGGCGGCTTGCAATGACGCGCTGCTGATTGATGAAACCGTCGCGTCCGATCCGGGAGGCCATCGCGGTAATGGTGTCCGTCAACGCCCTATCCTCCAGGCGGGAGGGATGCACCAGTTGCGGCAGCAGACGCGGCGTCACGCCCTTGAACGTGCCGCGTCCCGATAGCGCGATCAGTCCCCGGCGGCGCCGCGCCTGTCGCTCGGTGTCGGCGTGGGCGGAGGTATCGAGCAGAGCCAGGCGCTCCACCCGGTCCGGCGCCTGGCGCATGATTTCGAGGGCCACATAGCCTCCCATGGACAGGCCCGCCAGACAGAAGCGCGCCGGCAGATCCGCCAGGACCGCCCGGGCCAGCCGGGAAACATCGTCGTGGGCGCTCAGATCCGGAATCACGATATGCGCATCACCCTCCAGAGCCTCGCTCTGGTGGCGCCACAATGCCGCGTCGCATAGCAATCCGGGAAGAAGCACCAAGGTCGGTTTGGTCATGGCTCCAACGCTTTCTGCGGCAATATCGCCACTTTCACGGCAAAATTGCCACAGTCTCGGGGTTTCCCGGAGATTTGACGGGCATGTGCGTTGACTTGAGCCATCCAATATCAGATAACGCGGACTTCAATCGAACCGCGACAACCGTTGCCGCCCAAGGGGCTTGTACGAACTTTGACATTTTCCGACCTTGGCCTGAGTGAGCATGTCGTCGGCGCTGTTGCCGACGCCGGGTACGAAAAACCGACACCGATCCAAGAGCAAGCCATTCCCGTGGTCCTGATGGGCCGCGATGTTCTGGGCGTAGCGCAGACCGGCACCGGCAAGACCGCCGGCTTCACCCTGCCGATGATCGATATCCTGGCCTCGGGACGGGCCAAGGCGCGCATGCCGCGCTCTTTGATCCTGTGCCCGACCCGCGAACTTGCCGCCCAGGTGGCCGACAATTTCGTCACCTACGGCAAGAACAACAGCCTGACCATGGCCCTCTTGATCGGCGGTGTCGCCTTTGCCGAGCAGACCCAGAAGCTTGACCGGGGCGTCGACGTGCTGATCGCGACGCCGGGGCGCCTGCTGGATCATTTCGAGCGCGGCAAGGTCCTGCTCAACGACGTGAAGATCCTGGTCATCGACGAAGCCGACCGGATGCTCGACATGGGCTTTATCCCCGATGTCGAAAAGATCGTCTCAAAACTGCCGAAGATCCGCCAGACGCTGTTCTTCTCGGCGACCATGGACAAGGGCATCCGCAAGCTGGCGGACGCCTTCCTGATGAACCCGAAGGAAATTTCGGTAGCGCCGCCGGCCAGCACCGCGGACACGGTCGTGCAGCATATCGTGCACACCCAGGTTCGGGACAAACGCCAGGTGTTGCGCGCGTTGATCGAAAGCGAAGAGGTGACCAACGCTCTCATCTTCTGCAACCGCAAGCGCGATTGCGGGGTGGTGCATCGCTCCCTCGTCCGGCACGGCTATGACGCGGTGGTGCTGCACGGCGACATGTCGCAGCCCGCGCGGACCGAGACCCTGGCGAAGTTCAAGGCCGGTGAAGCCCGACTTCTGGTCTGCAGCGACGTGGCCGCGCGCGGCCTCGACATCGCTGGCCTCAGCCACGTGTTCAACTTCGACGTGCCGACCAATGCCGAAGACTATGTCCATCGCATTGGACGGACCGGTCGGGCCGGACGTGGCGGCCGGTCCTTCACCATCGCGACTCGCGAGGATTCCAAATACGTGCAGGCGATCAGCAAACTGATCAATAAAGAGATCCAGGTCGTCCAGATCGACGGCCTGACCGGCGAAGCCGACACCGACGACGAGCCCATGACGGAAAGGCGGTCCCGCCCGGCTTCCCGGCGCACGCGCAACCCGGGTAGCGGGCGCGGCGCCCGTAAAGAGGCTCCCGCGCATGGCGATCCGGCGGAACAACCGCAACCCATGATCGAGCCTTCCGACGATCGGCCACGCGGCCGCCGCCAGCAATCCGAGGCGGATGCCGCCGACGGTTCCGGCCGGCGTTCCCGCCGCGAACAGACCTACCCCGGCGAGAAAGTGCCGCCGCCGGTGCCGGCCAATGCGCCCACCAAAGGAATGGGCGACCACGTTCCGGTCTTCATGATGCGGCCGGCACGCTCTAACGTCGCCTGAGTATTCGATACGCCGCCGGGATATCCGGCGCCGGAGTCTATCGGCTATACTGCCGGCAAGGCGAGCGGCGCGGAGGCGGAAAATCCATGCAAACAATATTCGTTCAGGTGAAATGCGACCTCGGAGAAGCCTATCGGGTCGCCGATGCCGCGGCCCAGGACGTCGAGTCCGTTTCCGAGGTTTATTCAACCTCGGGCCAATATGATCTGATGATGAAATGCTATCTCGCCGACGGCGAGGATATCGGCCATTTCGTTACCGAGAAGATTCAGCGCCTGCCCGGCGTGAAGGACACCTTCACCATCATCACCTTCAAGGCCTTCGGGTAGCGCGGAAAGCCGCCCCCTCAACCATCCTCGCCGCGTGCCAGTTTCAAGGCTTCCCGCAAGACCTCCATATCGCCGATGTGGTTGGCCAGGATCAGGATCAGGCGCGCGTTGAGCTGGCGGCTTTCGTCATTGGAGAGCCCCTGGTGGGCCTCGATCAGCGCCTCGTAGAAATCGTCCGGCTTGGCGATGCGCAGATCGGTGGCGAGTTTGCCGGTCATGACGGTGCTCCGGCCCCGGTGGCCCGCGCCAGCGCCGCTTTCAGCGTCTCTGCCGGCGGCGGCTTTCGCCACCGGGCGGCGATATGCTGATCGGGACGAACCAGATAGACCGTCCCAGGTTTTGCGCCCCAACGGGTGAAGGCGATGCCGTCGGGATCGGCCAAGGTCCCGGCTTCCATCGGCCCACCCCCTCTTCCCCGCGCGACGCGGACCACCTTCAGGTCCGGTCGAAACGCCGCGAAATCCGCAGGCCAGGTCTCGCCTGGACCATCGTCGGCACCGCCGGTGAAACACAGCGCGGCGAAACGCCCACCAAGGTGGTTCAGCAGCCAATCGCCGTTGCCGAGCGGCGCATCCAGCGCCGGCGCGCCGGGCGTGGGGCCCCTGCCTTCAAAGTCGTCGGTATCGGGAGTGCTGAGCGGTGTCGCGATATAACTGTGCGGCAGCGACAGCCTTCCGGAATTCACCAGCGCGCGGGCGAAGGGCACCCGCTCCGAAAGCGACAGAACGGCCTGGCGGAAATCGGCGCTGACCTGGTTCTTCGGGGTCATGAAATCGGTGCTGCGCGAGGAGTTCAGGATATTCTCGTCCGCCGCCGGCACCCTTTCGGCATCGTAGCTGTCCAGAAGCGCTGCCGGCGCCTCACCGCGCAGCACCAGGGCGAGCTTCCAGACGAGATTGTCCACGTCCTGTATCCCGCCATTGCCGCCGCGCGCGCCGAAGGGGCTGACCACATGGGCAGCGTCGCCGACGAAAAAGACCGGCCCGTGGCGGAACCGGTCGATCCGCCGGCAGGTGAAGGTGTAGACGCTGATCCATTCGAGGGTGAAGTCCATATCCTCGCCGACCATGCGCCGGATTCTGGGTATCACCCGTTCCGGCTTGGCCTCCTCGACCGGGTCGGCGTCAGGGCCGAGTTGCAGGTCGACGCGGAAGATGTTGTCGGGCTGGCGATGCAGAAGCGCGGATTGGCCCGAATGAAACGAAGGTTCGAACCAAAACCGGCGCTCCATCGGAAAATCCGCCGTCATCCGGATATCTGTGATCAGGAACCGTTCCTCGAAGGTCCGTCCTCCGAATTTCAGCCCCAGGGCGCGTCGGATCGTGCTGCGTACGCCATCCGCGGCAATGACATGATCGGCGAGGATCCGATAATTGCCTTCAGGTGTCTCGACGTTCAGCAGCGCGCGGCCCACGGAATCAATTTCAATCCCGGTCACCTTGTTCCGCCATCTGAGGTCGGTCATGCCAAGTTCATTGATCCGGTCAACCAGATATTCCTCGGCGTGGTACTGCTGGAGATTGATGAAGGCGGGCATCTTGTGCCCCTGCTCCGGCAGGAGATCGAAATTGTAGATCTCGCGCTCGCCGCGATAGACCCGGCCCCGCTGCCAGACGACACCCTTTTCCAGCATCCTGTCCGCGACGCCGCAGCGATCGAAGATCTCCAGGGTTCGCTTGGACACGCAGATCGACCGGCTGCCCCGCGAGACCGTGTCGTCGTCGTCCAGCAGCACCGTTCCGATACCGAGGCGCGCAAACTCAGCCGCCGCGGCCAGGCCGACGACGCCGCCGCCGACGATCACCAGCGGCAACAGCTCCACGCCCCCTTGATCCAGGGCGGCGGGGCGGAGATACGGGTATTTGGGGTAGCTGTAACTCTGCTGGATCGCGGACATGCCGGCGCGCTCCGCGTTTACGAGACCGCGCGCCTGACGCTGTTGGTCTGGCCGAGACGGATCGCCGAAATCGCCATCGAGACCGCCGCCTGAGCCGGGTCGACAACCGAAATGCCGAGATCTCCTTCCAGCGGGGCCCGGTACCGGGCCATGCCGGCGCATCCCAGGACCAGGACATCGGCGCCCTTGTCGTCGCGCAGGCTTTTCCCGACGCGCACCATCCGTTCATAGGTCCGGTCCTCATCGGCCAGCTCGGTCACGCCGAGGCCGACGGCCATGTCGCCGGCCAGCCGGGATTCAAGGCCCAGGGAACGGATGTAGCGGATATGGCGGGGGATCGATCGATCCAGGATGGCGATGACGCCGAACCGGCTGCCCAGCGACAAAGCGGACAGAATGCCGCTCTCGGCGATGCCGAAGACCGGCTTGCCGGTCACCTCCCGGGCCGCGTACATGCCCGGGTCGGAAAAACAGGCGATCACGAAGGCGCCCGCATCGTTGTCGCGCGCCTGGATGATCCGGCAGATATGGGCCGAGACCTGGTCCACATGCTGCTGGTTCTCGATACCCGGCGGGCCGTCGGGGTTGGTAACGCTTTCGATTTCGGGACCGCCTTCAAGGCGCAGCGGGTCGAGGGCTCGGTCCATCGCTTCGGTGACCGCCTCGGTGCTGTTCGGATTGATGACGATGACACGGTCGGTCATGACGTTGTTTTCCGGTAGCTAGCCCGCGAGCCCCTTGCTCGCGATTTCATAGACATCCTTGGACAATCCCGGCGTTTCGACAACCCTTGTGAGCTGCTGGACCATCAGCTCCCGACGCCCTTCGTCATAGCGCCGCCACCGGGTGAGCGGCTGGAGCAAACGCGCCGCGACTTGCGGATTGACGGTTTCCAGTTCCAACACCCGATCGGCAAGGAAACGGTATCCGGCGCCGTCGGCGGCATGAAAACGCACCTGGTTACCTGAGGCAAAGGCCCCGACCACCGCCCGCACCCGGTTCGGATTGCGCATGTCGTATCCCGGATGCAGGAGCAGCGCCCGCACCTTCTCCAGCGCATCGGGCAGGCTCGACATCGCGGTCAGCGAGAACCACTTGTCCAGTTCCATCGGCCGATGCTGCCAGCGGTCGTGAAAGATTGCCATCGCGGCCTCGCGTTCCGGACAGCCGATGCCGTTCAGCGCGTTCAGGCCGCCCATGACCAGGGTCATGGAAGCGCCGGACTCCACCTGCTGCTTGGCGAGCCGGCGCCCCTCCTCGCGTCCGCTGGCCGCGAGATAGACCAATGCGGTGTTTCCGAGCGCCCGGTTGCCCATCGCCGCCGTCGACAGGTCCTCGCGACCCTGAACGGCCATCGCCCGCCGGTAGATCGCCAGAAACCGGTCATAGAGCGCCTCACCAAGCGTTTCATAGGCGAACTCACCGGCCGCGAAGATCCCGTCGACATCGGCGATCTCCATGGCCTGGGCCAGTTCTCCCTGGCTCGGCAGGCGAAGCGCCTCGGCACGGAAGGCCGGCTCCAGGTTCTCATCGGTAAGCGTCGCTTCGATCGCCTCAATGAAGGCCGCCGGCAGTCTGAAGGCGCGACCCGCCGCCCGGTCGGCGACAAGGCCGAGCATCAGGCCGCTGGCATACCGTTGTCCGGCATCCCAGCGCGCGAAGGGATCGCGGTCATGGGCCATCAGAATGGCGAGATCCTCGGGCGGCAGATCCGCCGTCAGCTTGACCGGCGCCGAGAAGTTCCGCAGCAGGGACGGCACCGGCGGCTCGGCGATGTTTTCGAACACGAAGGCCTGCTCCGCCTCGGTGACGGTCAGAATCCGGTCCGTCGGCGCCTCGTTCGCGGTCTCGCCCTCGAGCCGCAGCGGCAGTTCGGCCCCGGTGCGGTCGAGCAGTCCCACCCCCAAGGGGATCGGCATCGGCTTCTTGTTCGACTGTTTCGGCGTATCGGGAACGTGCTGGCTCACCTTGAGGGTGGCGCGGCGGTTAGCGGCGTCGTGCAGAACCTGAACCGACAGTTCCGGCGTGCCGGCCTGCTCGTACCACAGCTTCATGTCGGACAGGTCAACGCCCGACGCATCCTGCATCGCCGCGACAAAATCCTCGCACGTCACCGCCTGACCGTCATGGCGCTGGAAATAGAGATCCATGCCGGCCCGGAACCCGTCCTCGCCGATCCGGGTGTGGATCAACCGCACCACCTCGGCCCCCTTCTCGTAGACGGTCACGGTGTAGAAGTTGTTGATTTCGATATAGCTGTCGGGCCGCACCGGATGAGCCGTGGGGCCGGCGTCCTCGGTGAACTGGACCGAGCGGACCAGACGCGCGTCGCTGACGCGCTTGACGCCGCGCGAATGGGTATCGGCGGTGAACTCCTGATCCCGGAACACCGTCAGACCTTCCTTCAGGCTCAACTGAAACCAGTCCCGGCAAGTGACGCGGTTGCCGGTCCAGTTATGGAAATACTCATGCGCGACGATCGCCTCGATGCGCTGGAAATCCACGTCGGTGGCGGTTTCCGGATCGGCAAGGACATAGCGGCTGTTGAAGACGTTGAGACCCTTGTTCTCCATCGCCCCCATGTTGAAGTGGCTGACCGCGACGATCATGAAGAGATCGAGATCGTATTCGAGACCGAATCGCTCCTCGTCCCAGGCCATGGACCGCTTTAGGGAATCCATCGCGTGTCCGCACCGGTTCTCGTCGCCATGTTCGACAAAGATCCGCAGCGTCACCTTCCGGCCCGACATCGTGGTGAAGCTGTCCTCGACCATGGCAAGGTCGCCGGCCACCATGGCGAACAGATAGGCGGGCTTGGGGAACGGGTCGTGCCATCGCGCGAAATGCCGCCCGCCGTCGAGGTTGCCGGTTTCCACCAGGTTTCCGTTCGAAAGCAGCACCGGATAGGCGGCCTTCGCGGCGCTGATCGTCGAGGTAAAGACCGTCATCACGTCAGGCCGGTCGGGGAAATAGGTGATCCGGCGGAACCCTTCGGCCTCGCATTGGGTGCAGTACATGCCATTGGAAAGATAGAGGCCCTCCAGAGCGGTATTCTCAGCCGGCTTGTTGCGGCTCCGGATCACGAGATCGAAGCTCTCGCCAATGTCGAGGATCTCAAGGGACTCGATCCCAAGCATATAGTCGCCGGGCCCGAGCGTCCGGCCGTCCAGCACGATGTCGATCAGTTCCTGATCCTGACCGTCCAGGTGCAGGGGCGCACGGGAGCCTTGTGCATCGGGGTTACGCCGACCACGCAGCCGCGCGGTCACCACCGCGCCGTCCTCGTGCAGGTCAACCGAAAGATCGAGAGCATCGATCAGATGGTCCGGCACCCGGTAATCCGCCAGTCTGATCGCTTTCGGCGCTTCCAATTCGGCTTCGATACCCATTACCGCTCTCACTCGTCCCTTGGTTTATCCGTCTAGTTCGCCATCCAGCCACCGTCGACCATCAGGTTCTCGCCGGTGATGTACGAGGCCTCGTCGCTGGCGAGAAAGATCACCGCCGAGGCCACGTCCTCGGAGCGCCCCAATCGGGGCCACGGGGTTCTCGCGTGGCTGTAGGCGATGGCGTCCGGGGCGATCGCGGGACCGGTCTTGCCGGTCAGGATCTTGCCGGGCGCCACCGCGTTGCAGACGATCCCATGCGCGGCATAGTCGCCGGCGATCTGGCGGGTCATATAGACGGCGCAGGCCTTCGACACACCGTAGGCGAAATCGTTGGGCGCCCGGATCATACCGTGCTGGGACGAGATATTGACGATCCTTCCCCGCGGCTCGGCGCCCTCGCGCGGCTCCTGGCTCAGCATTTGCCGGATTGCCCGCTTGCAGCCGAAGAACATCCCCTTGGCGCCGACCGCCATGATCTGATCCCACTCCTCTTCCGTGGTTTCCAGCAGCGGCTTGCCGCCATGGGCGGCGGCGTTGTTGACCATCACGTCCAGCATGCCGTACCGCGTCACCGTCTCGCTGATCAGGCGGTCGACATCCGGCCATTTGGTCACGTCCGTGCCGATGAAGATCGCCTCTCCGCCCGTCCGGCCGATCGTTTCGACGGTGGTCTCGCCGCCCTCGCGGGGATCTTCCCGGATGTCGGCGACCACCACCTTGGCGCCTTCGGCCGCCGCTTTCACGCAGATCGCCTTGCCGATGCCCGAGGCGCCGCCGGTAACCACGACGGTTCGATCCCGCAATCGCATGACGGCTCTCCATGAAACGCTTGGCGCGGAAGATACGCGGACCTGTTCAGACGCTCTTTGATAGCCGGTCGCGCGGCGCCTTTCCATCAAGATCCGCGCGCGGCAACCTCAAGATAAAGCGCGCCGACACTGTTCAGGGCGCGGCAGACCCGCTCTATCGCGGCGATAACAGCCGTTTCGCCCCTGCCCGAGAATGCGCGCCGGATCGAGCCGAAATCATCCCCCGCGCACAAGGCGCCGAGAACCTCCGTTTCAAGCTCCGAGAAGATCAGCGTCATGGTTCTCTCATTCCCATCGTAGTCGAAGCCGATGGAGACCCTCTCGCCCGCCTTGTCCGAGAAGGCCGGAACGAGAACCTCGCGGTTCGAGTCCCGGATCACGGCGCGATAGTCCGGGTCCGAAAAGTCGATTGCCGTCAATCTGGGACCCCGATGCTTCACGGCATAGAAGCTGTGCTTGTGCAGCGCGCCCTGAAGCTGTTCGGCCAAGTGCCACTGCTCGGCCTTGCCGAGCATCTCCGCGCGGCGGCGCGTCTCTGCATCGCGCAGGACCGACCGCGCGTCGTAGACGATCGGCGGCAGGAAAGCCTGGAGCGAGAAGCCGGCTTCCTCGAAAAGACCGCACAGGTCGCGGACCGAGAAAGCCCGGTCCCTCGGGTTCAGAAACCTGTCGGCGAATTCAACGTCGCTGATGGTGTCCACATCGCCGAGAATGGGATTACGCCGCAGCCAGTTCGACTCTGGAAGGTTTCGCAGCAGCGCCCGCGCCTCGGGAATGCTGTGCGCGTCGGTCAGCCCCAGCATGCGCAGCGCGTCCTGGATCGGATAGATTCCGGTGCGGCCAAGCCGTCCATAGGCCATGACGCCGATCCCGCCGGGTTCCGCCGTGACCCGAAACAGGGCCGCGAGCGCGCGGGCCGGATCCTCGACATGGTTGATGACGCCGCTCAGATCGACATAGTCGAAGCTTTCCGGCTCCCATCCCTCCAGCGCTTCGATCGGCATGCACCGAAAATCCATGGGTTCCGACAGGCCCGCCAGGGAGGCCCGAGACCGCGCGGCCTCGAGCGACGCCTCGGAGATATCGATGCAGAGCATGGAAAAAGGCACGCCATAGGCCGCCAATTGCCGGGCCAGCGCGGTGCTCGTGATACCTGTCCCGCAGCCCGCCGAAAGAATACGGAACATCCGGTCACGGGACCACCGCCCGGCGAAGACATGGTGATTGATGGCTGCAAACGCGCTAGGCGGAGACGGCACGGCCACCGGCGCGTCCGTGTCCCGGGGCGGGTATGGAAAGGCCTCGTAGAATTCGCGAATGTCCATGCGGTCCGCTCCGGGTGGCTTGGACACGACCTACCCCGGATCGGACGAAAACGCCAGACGGACCACCCCCGCGGTCTCGCCGGCGTGACAGGCGGCGCTACGCCGCCTGGGTGTCCTTTTGATTGGTATAGGCCTTGGCGCAATGCTCGGCGCAGTAGGGCCGGCCTTCCCGGATCTTCTCGCCACAGAAATGGAAATCCGGCGATCTCGGGTCCCCGATCGGCCAACAGCACTTCGTCCGGTCCCAATCCGCGAAGGTCAGCGGCGACAGCTTGCGCCGCTTCGGTTCAATCGGTTTGTCTGAGCGCACGATCGGCGACTGCCGTTTCGGCAGCCCCATGCGATGCACCTTGCCGACGACCGCGTTCCGCGACACGCCGATCTCCAACCCGATCTGGGTGATGGACAAGCCCTCGGCCCAAAGCCGCTTCAGATCACTCAACCGTTCCTCGTTCCAGACACTCGGCGCGGCGTCGTTCATGGTAGCCTCCCTTGCTGCGGGCCGGTGATCAAGACGCGGCAAAAGGGCCGCGAGATCACTATATATGGTGTTTCAATGTGGGCACCCTACAGATTGTGGTGGGCGTCCGCAAGACGAATCGTTGAGAACCGGCGATTCGTCTCTAAACCGCAGATGCCGTGCTCGGCGGCGGCGAGGTTCCGCTTCGCGGTACCGTGGCAAGCCTTCGCGTTAACAGCCCCAAAATCGCTTCGGCTTCCTGGCGCGAAGCGGTTACAACACTGGCGTTGATCTTTCGGCGGAAGGAGAGCCGTGAAATGCGGCGGACACGCAAACGGATCTTGGTGACGGGGGGCGCGGGTTTCCTAGGCTCGCACCTGTGCGACCGGCTGGTAGAGCGCGGCGACGACGTGCTGTGTGTGGACAACTTCTTCACCGGGTCCAAGGACAATGTCGCGCATCTGCTCGGCCGGTCGAACTTTGAGCTGATGCGCCATGACGTGACGATGCCGCTCTATGTCGAGGTGGACGAGATCTACAACCTTGCCTGTCCCGCCTCGCCGGTGCACTACCAGTACGACCCGGTCCAAACCACCAAGACCAGCGTGCATGGGGCGATCAACATGCTGGGCCTCGCCAAGCGGTTGCGCGCCAAGATCCTCCAGGCCTCGACCAGCGAGGTCTACGGCGACCCGAGCGTCCATCCCCAGACCGAAGAATATTGGGGCCATGTCAATCCCATCGGCCCCCGCGCCTGCTATGACGAGGGCAAACGCTGCGCAGAGACCCTGTTCTTCGACTACCGCCGCCAGCACAATCTGCCGATCAAGGTGGCGCGGATCTTCAACACCTACGGTCCGCGCATGCACCCGAACGACGGGCGCGTGGTGTCGAACTTCATCATCGCGGCCCTGAAGGGCGAGCCGATCACCATCTATGGAGACGGCGAGCAGACCCGGTCGTTCTGTTATGTGGATGACCTGATCGAGGGGCTGATCCGCTTGATGGAGACGGATGATTCCGAAACCGGACCGATCAACATCGGGAACCCGGCGGAGATCACCGTGCGCGAACTGGCCACAAGAATAAGCGAGCTTGCCGGCTCGGCATCGACGGTGACGTTCCATCCGCGCCCGACCGATGATCCGATGCAGCGCCGTCCGGATATCTCCAAGGCGGAGGCCTTGCTCGGCTGGCGTCCCACCATCGCGTTGGAAACCGGACTGGAGCGCACCGTCGCTTATTTCCGTCCCTTCGCCGCTTAGCTAGTGATTAGACCGTCCCGCCGAAAAGCACCGTGTGAAGAGCGCGCCAGCTTTCGGGATCGGGAGCCGCCAGAATCCCCCGGTCCAGTTCATGTGGCCGGTAGGGCGTGCCGTCAAAACAGGCCTGGTGCCCGCCGGCCTCCGCGTGGATCAGGCATCCGGGCACATGATCCCATGGCATCTTCTTGATATACATGGCGAAATGCGCCTCGCCGTTGGCCATGCGCAGATATTCGTGCCCCGCGCAGCCGAGGCGATAGTGGTGCGCGACCCCGTCATTGGCCCGCGCCCGCATATCTTCCTTGAGCGGACTTTCCAGGAACCGGAAATTGATGGCGCCACGCATCTCTATCGGCGCGGAGCCCGGCAGGGTCGACAACCTAATTGCCTCTCCACCGGCAAAGTCATGAGACCAGGCGCCGGCACCTTTCTCGGCGCCGACCCATCGGGCGCCCAAGGGATCGAGGATCACGCCCATCAACGTCTCTCCGCCACGGACCAGGCCGACCATGACGCAGAAGTAGCGGTCGCCCTTGGCGAAATTGCTGGTCCCGTCCACCGGATCGATGATCCAGACCGGCGCATCGCCCTTGAGAAGGTCAAAGATCGCCGGGTTCTCGGAAGCCGCCTCCTCACCGATCACGACCGAGCCCGGCAGCAGCGCCTTGAGCAACGGGGTCATCCGGTGTTCGGACTCGATGTCCGCGATCGTCACGAGGTCCTTTGGGCCGGTCTTCTCGCTAACCTCGCCGTCCGCCAGAGCCTTGTAGCGCGGCATGATCACCGCATCGGCGGTTTCCCGCATGATCTCGGCGACGTCTTCCAGGGAGGGCATTCGAAACATCGGAACCTCGGCAAACGAAACGGGGCCGCGGATATCGCCGCGACCCCGTCTTGATACCGGACCTCGGGCCCGGATGGCAAAGCTGGAATGTGCTTAAAAGCCCATGTCTCCCATTCCGCCCATGCCACCCATTCCGCCCATGCCACCCATTCCGCCCATGCCACCCATATCAGGCATGCCGCCGGGACCGCCGGCGTTCTCGGACGGGGCATCGGCAACCATCGCCTCGGTGGTGATCAGCAGACCCGCGATCGAGGCGGCATCGCGCAACGCCGTGCGTACCACCTTCGTCGGGTCGACGATTCCGGCCTTGATCATGTCGACATAGCTGCCGTCCTGAGCGTTGAAGCCGAGCTTGACATTCTTGCCCTCAAGCAGCTTGCCGACGACAACCGACCCGTCGGCGCCGGCATTCTCGGCGATCTGGCGTGCCGGCGCCTGGATCGCCCGGCGCACGATGTCGATGCCGACACGCTGGTCGTCATTGTCGGGCTGGAGCTTGTCCAAGGCTTTGCCGGCATAAAGCAGCGCCGAACCGCCCCCCGCGACGATGCCCTCGGCAACCGCGGCGCGGGTCGCGTGCATCGCGTCGTCGACACGATCCTTGCGCTCCTTCACCTCAACCTCGGTGGCCCCGCCGACCCGGATCACCGCAACGCCGCCGGCCAGCTTGGCCAGCCGCTCCTGCAGCTTTTCGCGGTCGTAGTCGGAAGTGGTCTCCTCGATCTGCGCGCGGATCTGGTTGCAGCGGCCCTGGATGTCCTTCTTCTTGCCGGCACCGTCGACGATGGTGGTTTCGTCCTTGGTAATCGAGACGTTCTTGGCGGTCCCCAGCATGTCGAGGGTCACGGTCTCGAGCTGGATGCCGAGATCCTCCGAGATCACCGTCCCGCCGGTCAGAATGGCGATATCCTCGAGCATCGCCTTGCGGCGGTCGCCGAAACCGGGAGCCTTGACGGCGGAAACCTTCAGGCCGCCGCGCAGCTTGTTGACGACCAGCGCCGCCAGCGCCTCGCCTTCCACATCCTCGGCGATGATCAGCAGCGGCCGGCTGGAACGCGCCGTCGCTTCCAGGATCGGCAGCATGGGCTGCAGGCTGGAGAGCTTGGCCTCGTGGATCAGCACGTAGGGGTTCTCGATCTCGCAGATCATCTTCTCGGCATTGGTGATGAAATACGGCGAGAGATAGCCCCGGTCGAACTGCATGCCTTCGACGACATCAAGTTCGGTGCCGAGGGACTTGGCTTCCTCGACCGTGATCACGCCTTCATTGCCGACCCGGTTCATGGCCTCGGCGATCAGGGCGCCGACATCCTTGTCGCCGTTGGCCGAGATGGTACCGACCTGAGTGATCTCTTCCGAGGTGCGGATCTTCTTGGACTGCTTGGCCACATCGGCGGACACCGCGGCGGCGGCCTTGTCGATGCCACGCTTCAGATCCATCGGGTTCATGCCGGCGGCAACGGCACGGATGCCGCCGCGCACGATCGCCTGGGCCAGAACCGTCGCGGTGGTGGTGCCGTCACCCGCCTCATCCGAGGTCTTGGAGGCCACTTCGCGCACCATCTGGGCGCCCATGTTCTCGAACTTGTCGGAAAGCTCGATCTCCTTGGCGACGGACACGCCGTCCTTGGTCACCCTGGGGGCGCCGAAAGCCTTGTCGAGCACCACGTTGCGCCCCTTCGGGCCGAGCGTCACCTTCACCGCATCCGCAAGGGTATCGACACCCTTCAGGATTCGATCCCGGGCCTCTGTGTTGAATTTTACGTCCTTGGCCGCCATGCCAATTCTCCTTCTTTACTTTTTGCTTCCGGGATTGATTTAGTCGAGCACGCCCATGACGTCGGACTCGCGCATGATCAGCATGTCCTTGCCGTCGATCTTGACCTCGGTGCCCGACCATTTTCCGTACAGCACCTTGTCGCCCTTCTTGAGACTCATGGGAACCAGCTTGCCGTCGCTGTCGCGCGCGCCGGCGCCGACGGAAACCACCTTTCCCTGCGACGGCTTTTCCTTGGCGGTATCGGGGATGATGATCCCTCCAGCGGTCTTGGTATCGGCATCAAGGGCTTGGACGACAACGCGGTCGTGCAGCGGACGAAAGGCCATGGATCGCTCCCGGTCTAATGGCGATTGAATTTGCGAGGCCGTGTGTTAGCACTCTCAACATTCGAGTGCCAGAAAAAATCGGCATCGACCTTAGCCTGCCGCCCGGCTCTTCGTGCTAAAGCGGTCGTTAAATCGATTAACATCATCGGGGGCGAGTACGACGGACACCGCCAGATGGTCGTCCTCGAAGATCTGCTCAAGAACCTTGCCGTGCTGGTGCAGCCAGGCGATGGCCGCACCGTCCGCCGGGTCGATGTCGTAGTGCAGGGTCAGGTCGGCGGCGCCGAGCATCGCCTCGACCCGTTCGACAAACCCCGGGCACCCCTCTCCGGTCACCGCCGAGAGGACAACCTGGTGCGGCTCGATCCGCCGCATCAGTGCGTCCCTCTCTTCCGGTTCCAGCAGATCGACCTTGTTGAGCGCCTCGAGCGAGTGGCCGTTTTGCATCCGCTCCAGCACCCCGAGATCGTCCAATACCGCCTCGACATCCTGTTTCTGAAACTCTGTATCGGGATGGCTGATGTCGCGGACATGGACGATGATGTCGGCTTCCAGCACCTCCTCCAGGGTCGCGCGAAAAGCCGCGACAAGATGGGTCGGCAGGTCGGAGATGAAACCGACGGTATCGGACAGAATAATCTCGCGCCCGGACGGCAGGGTCAGGCGCCGCATGGTCGGATCCAGGGTCGCGAACAGCATGTCCTGGGCGAAGACATCGGATCCCGTCAAACGGTTGAACAGGGTCGATTTGCCGGCATTTGTGTAACCGACGAAGGCGACGATCGGGTGCGGCGTGCGCTTGCGGGCTGCGCGATGCAGCGAGCGGGTGCGGACCACCCGGTCCAGGTCGTGCTTGAGCTGAATGATCTTGTCGTCGATCTGGCGGCGGTCGAGCTCGATCTGGCTTTCGCCGGGCCCGCCCAGAAAGCCGGCGCCGCCTCTCTGGCGTTCCAGATGGGTCCATGACCGGACCAGCCGGCTGCGCTGGAAGGTCAGCGCCGCCAGTTCGACCTGGAGGCGGCCCTCATGGGTGCGCGCCCGCGCCCCGAAAATCTCCAGGATCAGCGCGGTGCGGTCGATCACCTTGCAGTGCCAGGCACGCTCCAGATTGCGCTGCTGGATCGGTGACAGAGGTCGATCGATGATCGCCACCTCTATTTCAGACGCGCTGATGAACTGCTCGAAGCGCTCGACGATGCCGCTGCCGAACAGGGTTGCGGGGCGCAGCTTGTTGACCCGCACCACCTCGGAATGTTCGATTTCAAGATCGATCGCCCGGGCGAGCCCAAGGGCCTCGCTCAAACGATCTTCCGCTTCCCGGCCCTCAGGCTCGCCGGTCGCTCTCCTGGATACATCGGGATGCAGAACAATGGCCCTGGTGACGCCGTCGCGTCGGATCTCGTCATCCAGTTCGGCGCCGGCTTTGCCGCGCCTCGTCGGGTTATGCGTCGTCGCCGCCTCCATCACCAAGCTGGATCGTCTGACCCGGCATGATGGTTGAGATCGCGTGTTTGTAGACAAGCTGCACGTGGGCGTCCCGCTTCAGCAGAAGCGAGAAATTATCGAACCAGGTGACGATGCCCTGGAGCTTGACGCCGTTGACCAGAAAAATCGTGACCGGCGTCTTGTTCTTGCGAATGGTGTTCAGGAAGATTTCCTGCACATTCTGGCTTTTTTCACTCGCCATTGGCCGAGCCTTTTTTTTGACGGCGTCTTGGGGGCGCCTTGTTGAGAGCACACGGGATCGCCCGCGAAGGGCGACCTTCACCCAGTGAATATAGTTAGCTCAAGCCATGGTGCAATGCAGGAAAGCATCACGCAGCGCATCACGGGACGCGAATTCGGCCTGAGGCGGCCAGGCGGCGCGTTCCTCGGCGGTGATCGAACCGCCATGGATCAGGATCGGCACGCAGCCGGCACGGTGCGCGCATTCCAGGTCCGACACCGAGTCCCCGACGAACCAGACCCCCGGTCCGGCCTCCACATCCGAGCCGCTGAGAGCCAGATGCACCGGGTCCGGCGCGGGCTTATCACGCTCGGCATCGGCGGCGCCGATGATGCTGTGGAAATACCCGTTCCAGCCGAGCGACGCCGCTTCGGCCCTCAGGTACCGGCCCGTCTTGTTCGAAACCACGCATACCGGAACCCCATTGTCTGTCAGCGTCCCGAGCAAAACATCGGAGCCCGGCAGGGGCTTCACCTCGCTGACATGAAATTCCTCGAAGCGGGCATAAAAGAACGCAAGCGCCTCCTCCCAACGCTCCCCGAACAGCACCGGGAACCGGTCACGCGCCGATTGCGTCGTGCGCGCCCGGACTTCCTGCTCGCTCCAGACCGGCTGGCCGTATTCGCGCAGGGTGGCGTTGATCGACTGGCCGATGGCCCCCCAGTTATCGGCGAGCGTGCTGTCCCAATCGAAGATCACCGCGCGAGGCAGAACCAGGCCCGTGGTTGGACTCACCGCGAGGCTCCGTCACCGGCGGTGTAGCCGATATAGGCATCGAAGATCTGCATGGTCACCGAGCCGGCGCGGCCATTGCCGATCACCGTGTCGTCGATGCGGGTCACCGGCGTGACGAAGGAGGTCGCGGAGGTCACGAAAGCCTCCCTCGCGGCCTTGGCTTCCGCCACCGTGAAGGCGCGTTCCACCAAGGTGACCCCGGCCTCCCTGGCAAGCCGGATCAGGCTCAGGCGGGTCACGCCGCTCAGGATCTGCTCGCCCAGATGCCGGGTGACGAGTTCGCCGTCCGGCGTCACGATCCAGGCATTGGTCGAGGTCCCCTCGGTCACATACCCGTCGGCATCGACCTGCCAGGCCTCGTAGGCGCCGGCCTCGCGCGCCGTTTGCTTGCCCAGCACATTGGGCAGCAGAGACACCGACTTGATATCCCGCCTGGTCCAGCGGATATCCGGGATGGTCACAACAGCCGCCCCCTCCTCGGCCTTGGCCCGGTCGGGCATGGCAAGCCGCCGCGCGGTCATCACCAGGGCCGGACGCGTGTTCTTCGGAAAGGGATGATCGCGCCGGGCGACGCCTCTTGTGGCCTGGATATAGACAATGCCGTCGCTGATCCGGTTGCGGCGGATCATCTCCCGCATCACCTGACGCAGCGGTGCCCTTGGCATCGGCTGCTCAATCCGCAACTCCGATAGCGAGCGGTCCAGGCGGTCCAGATGCGGTTCTTCGTCGACCAGACGCCCGCGATGCACCAGCACAACCTCGTACACCCCGTCGGAAAACTGATAGCCGCGATCCTCGACATGGACCGCGGCCTCTCCATGCGGGACGTAGCGGCCGTTTACATAGGCGATTCTGGACATGCGCTGGGTTCCGATTAAGCGTTGGCGGAGTCGACTTTCAATTCCGGCCTCAGAAGAAGTCAAGCCGGACGGAGAACAGTTTTTCGACCTGTTTCACCGCTTCGTAGGTCGCGAAAAGAATGACCCGGTCATGGGATTGGATCACGGTGTCGCCGCGCGGCACGATCACCTTGGCGTTCCGCAGCACCGCGCCGATGATGACCCCGCCCGGCAGCTTCGCCTCGCGCAGCGGCTTGCCCACCAGCGGCGAGGTCTCCAACGCCTCGGCTTCGATCACCTCGCCGAAATCCTCGCGCACGGAATAGATCCCGCGGATACGGCCCCGGCGGACATGCTGAAGGATCGAGGAGACGGTAATGACCCGCGGGTTGACCACCGCGTCGATCCCCAGCGTGGTGATGAGCTGGCCATAGGAATGCTTGTTGATCAGCGCCACCGTGCGCTTGACGCCGGCCCGCTTCGCCAGCAGCGATCCGATGATGTTGACCTCGTCGTCGTTGGACACCGCGACGAAGGTTTCGGTCTGGGAGACGTTCGCTTCCTCAAGGATCTCAGGGTCCAGCACGTCGCCGTTGAGGACCATCGTGTGGTCCAGGGATTGGGCAACGTACTTGGCGCGCTCGGTGTTGAATTCGATGACCTTGGCCCGGACCCCCTTATGCTCGCCCTCGATCTCCTCAGCCAGGGTAAGCCCGATATTGCCGCCGCCGGCGATAATCACGCTGCGGCCCTCGGCTTCCTCATGGCCGAACGCCGCCATGGCCCGGGCAAGGTGGGCGACATCGCAGACGAAATAGACATGATCGCCGGCCAGCATCTGATCATTCGATTTCGGAACGATGCCCTTATCGTCTCGGATAATGCCGACGACGACAATGTTGAGGTCCGGGAACAGCTGGGTCAGCTGGCGCATCGGCGTGTTGATGATCGGACAGTCCTCGCCGCAGCTGACTCCGACAACCCGGACCTTGCCGTCGCCCATCGGCACCACGTCAAAAGCCCCCGGGACCTGGAGCCGGCGCCCGATCGCCCGCGCCACCTCGCGCTCGGGCGAGATGATCACGTCGATCGGCATGTTTTCGCGGCTATAGAGGTCACCCCAGATCGGCTTCAGATATTCCTGCTGGCGGATGCGGGCGATCTTGGTTGGAACATCAAACAAGGAATGGGCGACCTGACAGGCCACCATATTGACTTCGTCCGAATAGGTAACGGCGATCAGCATTTCGGCGTCCTCGGCGCCGGCCTGCTGAAGGATATTGGGAAGCGAGGCCAGCCCCTGGATGCTCCGGACATCCAGGGTCTCGCTGATCTTGTGCACCAGGCTCGCGTCCTGGTCGATGACCGTGACGTCGTTATTCTCGCTCGCCAGATGCTGCGCGATACTGGTCCCGACCTGCCCGGCCCCGCAAATCACGACTTTCATGCCGCGGTGTCAGCCGGCCTTGACCGGCCGCTCCCCTTGTGTGACGCCCAGCGACTTGAGCTTGCGATGCAAGGCCGAGCGTTCCATGCCGACGAAACTCGCGGTTCGGGAAATATTGCCGCCGAAGCGGTTGACCTGAGCCAGCAGGTACTCGCGCTCGAAAGTCTCCCGCGCGTCGCGCAACGGCATGCCCATGATTTCGACGCCGTGGTCGAGCCTCAGGGTCGTCGGCGCCACCGAAACGATTTCCGGCGGCAGCATGTCGGCGCGCACCAGATCCTGCGAGCCGCCCGGCGCCATGATCAGCAGCCAGTCGATGACATTGCGCAATTGCCGGACATTGCCGGGCCAGTCATAGGCCTGGAGCGCCGCCAGAGCGTCCTCCGAGATCTCGCGCAACGGCATGCCGGAGGCTTCGGCGGACTGGCGCAGGAAGAACCGGGTAAGGCGGGGAATATCCTCGCGCCGGTCCCGCAGCGCCGGAACCCTGACCGGAACCACGTTCAGCCGGTAGAACAGATCCTCGCGGAAACGGCCGACCGCGATCTCTTGCTGCAGATCCCGGTTGGTCGAGGCAATCACCCGCACATCGACCTCAACCTCGGTCTTGCCGCCGACCCGGCGGAACCGCTGTTCCTGCAGGACCCGGACGATCTTGCCTTGGGTTTCCAGCGGCATGTCCGCAACCTCGTCGAGGAACAAGGTTCCCTTATGGGCACGCTCGAAGACGCCGACGACATTGGCCGCTCCCGGCGTCTCGGACGGGTTTTCCGTCCCGAACAGCTCGGTTTCGAGGCGTTCCGGATTGAGAGTCGCGCAATTCAAGACCACCATAGGGCCGTTCACCCGGCCAGAGCAGGCGTGGATCATGCCGGCGACGACCTCCTTGCCGGCACCCGCAGGCCCGGTGATCAGCACCCGGCTATTGGTCGGCGCGACCTTCTCGATCGCCGAACGCACCTGAGTCAGGCTCGGTGAATTGCCGATCAACTCGTTGGTCGACCCGACCTTGCGCAGCAACTCCTCGTTCTCACGCTTTAGCCGTGCGGCCTCAATGGCTCGCTTCACCAGAAGCAGCAGCCGATCCGCCTTGAACGGTTTCTCGATAAAGTCGTAGGCACCGCGCTTGATGGCGTCGACCGCGGTCTTGATGTTGCCGTGGCCGCTGATCATGATCACCGGAAGGTTCGCATGCGCCTCGCGGACCCGGTCCAGGATCGCCAGCCCGTCAAGCGCGCTGTTCTGCAGCCAGATGTCCAGGATCAGCAGGCCCGGCACACGGTCGTTGAACTTGGCCAAGGCCTCGTCGGAATTCGCCGCCTGGCGGGTGTCGTATCCTTCGTCCTCCAGGATGCCGGCTATCTGGGCACGGATATCATCCTCGTCGTCGACGATCAGGATATCATTCGCCATCGCCACGAACCTTTCCAACGCTCGCACCGTCAGCGGGGCCGGAGTCGCCTGCCACGCGTTCTGCCGTTCCGGGGAACTCCAGGACCGCGATCGCCCCACCGCCATCGCGGTCGGAGATGCTGATCCCGCCTTCATGATCTTCCATTATTTTACGCACGATGGCCAGTCCGAGCCCGGTTCCCTTCTCTCGCGTGGTCACGTAGGGTTCGGTCAACCGATGCCTGTCTCCTGGCGGCAAACCGCGGCCATTGTCGGAAACCGCGATCATTACGAGGTGTGGATCGGCGGTCAGTTCAATGCCGATCCAACCCCGCACCAATGCCCCGTCTTCCCTGCGTGCATCGATCGAATCGGCGGCGTTCTGAAGCAGGTTGGTGACCGCCTGACGGATCTGGCGCGCATCGAGGGTAAGCGTCACATCCTCCGGCGGAAGCGTGATCTGGTAGTCGATTTCCGGATGCGCCGTATCCTGAAGCGCGGTCTGCTCGCGCAGCAGCGCCGAGAGATTGGCCGGCCGAAGCACCGGGTCCGGCATGCGGGCGAATTCGGAAAACTCATCGACCATGCGGCCGATATCCTCGACCTGGCGCACAATGGTGTCCGTCAATGATTCAAAGGTCTCGCTCTCGTCACTGATCTGGCGCAGATATTTGCGTTTCAGGCGCTCGGCGGAGAGCTGGATGGGCGTTAGGGGATTCTTGATCTCATGCGCGATGCGGCGCGCCACATCGGCCCAGGCGGCCTTGCGCTGGGCCGACTGCAACTCGGAGATGTCGTCAAAGGTGACGACGAAGCCGGCAAGCTCCGATCCGGCGAGTTGCGCCGAGACGCGGGTCAACAAGGTGATCCGCCTGTCCCCACGCGAAAGCTCTATCTGCCCCTCGGCGAGCCGCGCCGGACGGCGTTTGGACTGAGCCAGAAGGTCGGCCATTTCCGGCAGTGCCTCCTCGAGCCGGCGATCGGCGAGATCCGAAAGCGAAACGCCGAGAAGCTGCGCAGCGGATTCATTCGGCAGGTTGATACGGCCGGCGGCATCAAGGCCGATTACGCCGGCGGAAACCCCGCCCAGCACCGCCTCTGTGAAGCGCCGGCGCCGGTCTTCTTGGCGGTGCGCGTGAATCAGATCGTCACGTTGGGCCGATAACTGCCTGGTCATGCGGTTGAAGGCCCGGGTCAATGTGGCAAGGTCGCTGATCTCGCCACCCTCAGAAACACGGGCGGTCAGATCGCCGGCGCTGACCTTTTCCGCGGCTCCGATCAGGTCGCTGACCGGCCGTGCCAGCCGGGTCGCCAGGTTCAATCCCACCCAGATCGCCGCGAACAGGAGCAGCAGCGAGACCATGGCAAAAATCAGCGCGAAGGTGATCTGAATGTCCAGGCGGCGCCCCTCCAATTCCCGGTACTGCGCCACCGCCTGCTTGGTGCGATCGATATAGGCGAGGATCTCCGGCTCGACATAGCGGCCGAGATAAAGATAGGCGTCAACGAACCCTTCCAGCCGCACGATCGCGCGGATCCGGTCGACATCGCTGGTCAGCGTCGCGACCTCTCCGGCCCGGGCGCGCCGGAAGGCATCTTCGGGGAACGGCTCGAAATCGAAGGTGAGGCTGATCCCGGTGCGCGCCAGCACCCTGCCAGATTCCTCGAACACCACGACCTCGCTTAGATTCCGTATCGCGGCCTGCGCCCGCAGGACCTGGCCCAGGCGCTGCGGCCGCGAGACCAGGATCGCCGCATCGCGGTTCAGATCCTTGGCCATCGCCAGCGCGTCACCCAGGATGTTGCGGCGGTGCTCCTCGAGATAGGCCTCGGCGACGGCCTGCGAGCCTCTGACCGCGGTGCCGATCCGCTCGCTGAACCAGGAGCGGATGCCGAAATCGAACAGCAGGACCGAGAACACCACCACGACGATGGTCGGGGTCACCGCGACGACGCTGAACAGCAGCACAAGCCGGCCATGCAGACGCGATCCCGCAAGGCCTTGCCGGCGCTCGACCCAAAGATTGACCAACCGGTGCGCCACCAACGCACCGAGCCCGAGCAGCAGGGCCAGATTGAGATACAGTAGCCCCAGCACCACCTTCGGGTCCGGTCCGGCGGGCCCGGCATTGGTGAAGGTCATGTAGGTGCCGAGACCGGACGCGGTGGCCAGAAACGTCAGGGCATAGGCGGCTTTTCTCAGAAACCCGACGCGGCGCGCCCAATCGCGCATGGCGGTCCAGCGCAGCCCCAGAACCGTCGGTTGGCTAAGCGCGTCCTCGGCGGATCCGACCGCGTGCGCCTCGGCCGCGCCGGCGCCGGTATCTGGTTCCACCTGCCCGGTCCGCGCGAGCACCGAGTCGGTCATGTCATCTCCGGATCGGTTCGCCGTCCGCGTCCCCGCTTGCCCGCGAGATTTCCGCGTTCCCGGCCGCTATTTTAGGCCACGCACGACAGGGATGTCCAACTCACGGATCTTCTTGCGCAGGGTATTTCGATTGAGCCCCAGCATCTCAGCCGCGCGGAGCTGGTTGCCCTTGGTGGCGGAAAGCGAGCGCGCAATCAGCGGACGCTCGACCTCTCTGAGAATCCGGTCATAGAGGCCCGCCGCCGGCAATTCGTCCTCGTGGGCGTCGAAATAGTCGCGCAGGTGCCGGTCGACCGCTTCGGAAAGGCTTTCCGAGCGCACGATTTCCGCCGGCGCCGTCTTTTCGGTCTGTTCGCTCAACTCCTGCTCGATCGCCTCGGCGCCGACGATCTCCTCGGAGTAGAGCGCGGCCAGACGTTTGACCAGATTCTCCAGCTCACGCACGTTCCCCGGCCACGAATAGGCCATGAGTGCCTTCATTCCCGACGCGTCGATCGTCTTCGCCGGCAGGCCGACGGCAAAGGCTTCCTGAAGAAAGTGGTGCACCAGATCCGGGATGTCCTCACGCCGCTCGCGCAGCGCCGGCAAGCGGATCGGAACGACGTTCAGCCGGTAGAACAGGTCCTCACGGAACAGTCCCTGGCGGATAAGCTGGCGCAGATCCCGGTGGGTCGCGGCGATGATCCGGACATTGGCCTGGATCGGTTCGCGCCCGCCGACGCTGGTATACTCTCCCTCCTGCAGCACCCGCAGCAGCCGTGTCTGCGCTTCGGGCGGCATGTCGCCGATCTCGTCCAGGAAAAGCGTGCCGCGCCGGGCCTGCTCGAAACGGCCGCTGGAACGGTTGGCGGCGCCGGTGAAGGCGCCCTTCTCGTGCCCGAACAATTCGCTTTCGATCAGCTCGCGGGGGATCGCCGCCATGTTGATCGCAACGAACGGGCCGTTGCGCCGTTTGCCGTAGTCGTGCAGCGCCCGGGCGATCAGCTCCTTGCCGGTCCCGGACTCGCCGGCGATCATGACCGTCAGGTCCGTGCCCATCAGCCGGGCCATCACCCGGTAGATCTCCTGCATCGGCGGCGAACGGCCGATCAGCGGCATCTGCTCATCCGCCGCGTCCAAATCCGCGCCGGCGGCTGGAACCGGCGGCGGCGTGCTGGAAAGCGCCTTGCGGACGACTTCGGTGAGTTTCGAAAGGTCAAAGGGCTTGGAGAGATAGTCGAAGGCCCCACGTTCGCTCGCCTGAACGGCGGTCAGAAGCGTGTTGCGGGCGCTCATCACGATGACTCGCAGATCCGGGCGGACGCGGCGAATCTTGGGCAGAAGATCAAGGCCGCTCTCGTCCGGCATCACAACGTCGGTGATCACCAGATCGCCGGCCCCGTCCCGAACCCATTCCCAGAGGTTCGCGGCGGTTCCGGTGGACCGCACCTCATGGCCAATCCGGGTAAGCGCTTGGGTCAGGACGGTCCGGATCGCGGGATCGTCGTCGGCGATCAGGATCGTGGCCCGCTCCATGGTCATGCCACATCCCGGCGCAGCGGCTGGCTGGTCGCCTCGGCCGTGCCGGGCAATGTGCCGGCGATTGGCAGCGTGACCCGGAAGACCGTGCGCCTGGGCTCGGAGTCGAGTTCCACCACGCCGCCGTGATCGGCAACCGTCTTGGCGACGAAGGCAAGACCGAGACCGGACCCGGACGGCTTGGTCGTCACGAAGGGCTCGAACAGATTGGCCCGCAGGTCTTCCGGGATCCCCGGCCCGTTATCCTGGATCGAGATCAGCAGCGGCAGGTCCATGCGCTGGCCGCTGCCCCCGACGGCGAGCCGCATGCCATGCCGGTAGGACGTGGAGAGCACGACCTCGCCGCCGGAGGCCTTCGGCAGCGCCTCGCAGGCGTTCTTGAGCAGGTTGATGAACAGCTGGATCAGCAGATCCCGGTTGCCGAGCGCCGGCGGCAGGGACGGATCATAGCGTTCGATGAAAGTGACATGCCGTCCGAAACCCGTCGCCGCAACCCGCCGGCAATGGTCGAGCACCTCATGAATATTGATCGCTTCCTTGCGGATCGGCCGCTCGTCCGCGAAAACCTCCATCCGGTCGACCAGGGCACAGATCCGGTCCGTCTCGTTGCAGATCAACTCGGTCAGGTTGCGGTCGCCGGTCTCGATGGTCTGCTCCAGAAGCTGCGCCGCGCCGCGGATTCCCGACAGCGGGTTTTTCACCTCATGCGCCAGCATCGCCGCCATCGCGGAAACCGATCTGGCGGCACCCCGGAACTGCAATTGGTGGTGCAGACGGTGGGCGATGGAGCGCTCGAACAGCGTGATCGCGATCGCGCCGTCGGTTTCCGCGACCGGTGAGACCTCGACATTGACGATCTTGGCGCCGAGGCGCGGGCTTTCGAGCGGCAAATCATAGTCGGCGAAGCTGCTGCCAGTGGCGCGGGCCTGCTCGATCATGCTGAACAGCGGACTGTCCGCCGGGATCAGGCCGATGAGTTGCTGTCCGATCAGGACAGAGGCGCTCCCGTCGAAAAACGTCTCGGCGGCGGAATTGAGGAAGCTGAGCGCGTTTTTCGCATCAATGGTCAGCACCGGGTGCGGCAGAGCGTTCAGGATCGCGCCGTGCGGCACAACCGCACCGTGGTTGGCGGTGGACAGGTTTGAGGCGCGACCGCTCATCACGCGGCCAGCCTTTCCCCGGCGGTATCGTACAGCGCGCCGATCGCGTTCAGCACCTGCCCGGTATCGTTCGCGGTATGGATCATCTGGCGGAACCTCGCGGAATCCGGCAAGCCCTTGGTGTACCAGGAGATATGTTTACGGGCGATCCGAGATCCGGTCCGCGCGCCGTAATGGGTGAGCATCGCGTCGACATGCCCGAGCAGCATCGCGCGCTGCGCGCCCAGCGGCGGGTCGGGCAGCCGGGTGCCGTCGCCAAGGAAACGGATCACCTGGTTCGGAAACCAGGGCCGTCCATAGGTCCCCCGTCCGATCATCACGCCGTCGGCGCCCGAGAGGCGCAAACACTCCGCCGCGTCGTCGACGGTTTCGATGTCGCCATTGGCGATCACCGGAATGGTGACCGCTTGCTTGACGGCCCTGATGAAGGCCCAGTCCGCCCGTCCGGTATACATCTGGCAGCGGGTGCGTCCATGCACGGTCAGCATCCGCACTCCCGCGTCCTCCGCGATCCGGGCCAGCCGGGGGGCGTTGCGGTCCATGTCGTCCCAGCCGGTCCGCATCTTCAACGTGACCGGGATCGAGACCGCGCCGACCACCGCCTCGATGATGCGAGCCGCGAGATCCTCTTCCCGCATCAGGGCGGAACCGGCCAATTTGTTCACCACCTTCTTGGCCGGGCAGCCCATGTTGATGTCGATGATCGCGGCGCCGCGATCCTCGTTGAGCCGGGCCGCTTCGGCCATGTCCGCCGGGTCCCAGCCGGCGAGCTGAACCGCCATCGGGTATTCCTCGGCACAGTCGGAGGCGAGCTTCCGGACCTCCTCGCGGACCGCGCGTATCATCGCGCCGCTGGCGATCATCTCGGAGACGACAAGGCCGACGCCGTTGTGCCTGACCAGTTTGCGAAACGGCTCGTCGCTCACGCCGGACATCGGCGCAAGCAGCACCGGGTCGGTGATCGTGACGGGACCGATTTGAATGCCCATAATTTCATCAGCGCAAAATGATGCCTATGATTTGGGCAATTTACACCCGGCAGCCAGGAACACAAGGCTTTTAAAGCGCGGGCACCCCGATCAACACATCGGTCACGAATTTGACACCGAGATAGGCCAGGGTCAGAAGCAGATAGGCGAGCAGAACAATCCTGGCCGCCGCGCGCCCGCGAATTCCCGATCGGATATGCGCCACGAGAATCCCGGCAATGACCACGAAGGCACCGAGACTGAGGATCGTTTTGTGGTCAAGGGCCAAGATACGACCGGTATCGCGCAGCTCAAGCACCACGCCACTCAACAGCCCGGCGAGCAGAACAACCAACGCCGCGACCAGGAGCCGGACCTGAAGGCGCTCGGCGTCCAGGACCGAGGGCAGCAGATCGGTGAGACGGCTGTGCGATTTGCGCTTCAGCGCCCGTTCGGAAAGAAACACCGAAAACGCCGCCACCGCCGCCAAGGTGACCAAGGCATAGGTCGCGACGGAACTGGCGATATGGACCACGACCCAAGCCGACGGCGCCACCGGCGCGGACGCGTTTGCGTCGGGCGTTTGAAAGACCATTGCCGCCAAGCCGAGCAGGAACAGATACGGCAACAACAGCGGCGCCAGGGAGCGCGCGTTGGCGTTCATCAGGCAGACCGCCAGAAAACACAGCAGACTGGCCGAAATCGACAGCCACAGCGCGACCGCGAAGTCGGCCCGCCAGTGCCCCGCCAACAGGCTCAGCGACCACAGGCTGGGGCCGGCCGCGGCAAGCA